>JADJGF010000001.1:3195380-4503071 GCA_016708125.1 Ignavibacteriota bacterium
AACTATTGTTGAACCAAAATTTGCTGATTCAAGTATTTTAGAAGGAACTATTCCATTAACCGAAATTCAAAAAAATAAAATTGAAGGTGTTTACAATTTAGTAAGCGGTAAAGAAAAGTTTGGCGGATCTTTAGTTTTAAAATCAAGTGGAAATTCACTTTCAATATTCGGAGTAAAACTCGGGACCTACTTTATTTTAAATTGCGGATCAAAAGATGGAGAATTATTTTTTGAAGGAAGTTGGAGATATGCACAAAGTACAGAAGTCGGTTTAGTAAGATTAACCTTAACAGAAGCAAATGGTTCTTCCTCAATTTTAAGTGATACGACAATTTCAAATATCAAATTGACGGGTAAGTTTTCTGAAGGCGATGATAATTTGGATAATGTCATTGAGTTAGAATTTTCTAGAAAATTTTCCGGTAAAATATATGATAAAAACTTTTACATTTTAGCACATAGAGGAGGAGGAAGAAATTCCGATAATCTTGGCGCTTCAGAAAATTCAATCGAGATTATTGGTAAGTCAGAAAATCTTGGTGCAAACGGAATTGAGATTGATGTAAAATTAAGCGAAGATAATATTCCATTTTTATATCATGATGTAAGTTTAAATTTGCGAACATCTACCGATAGCCCAATTTGGGGACCAGTTGAAGATTTTTCATTTAGTCAACTGAGCTCTTTTATAAAATTAAAAAATGGTGAGAAAATTCCTTCATTGGATGAAGCATTGAATTTTATTGTACACGAAACAAATTTAAAAGTTGTTTGGCTCGATATGAAATCCGAAAAAAACTCGGTTCCGTATGTAGTCCCGATTCAACAAAAATATCTTAAAATAGCTAACGAACTTGGGAAGCAGATTCAAATATTTATAGGACTTCCGGATGAAACGATGTATAATAATTTCGTTCAATATTCTGATTACGAAAATACTTTATCACTCTGTGAATTATCAATAGATTATGTTCAAAAAGCTTCATCAAATGTATGGGCTCCGCGATGGACATTAGGTTTGCAAAACTCTGAAATAGATCAATTGCACAATGCAAATAAGTTAGTTTTTACATGGACTTTAGATCAATCGCAATTTATAAATGAGTTTATAGCAAATGGTTCCTTTGATGGGATATTAACAAATTATCCAACATTAGTAGCGTACTATTTTTATGCTCAAGAATAAATTAAATATTTCAATAGTAATTATGTTCTTAAGTTTTCCAATTATATTAATTGGTCAAAATAACAATGCAAGTTATAATATATATACAAATTTAAGTTTTGGATATTCCTATTTTGCAAGTACAATTAGCAGTAAAAAACTAAATAGATTTCAGCCCAATGCAGCAATTAAAATTATGTGGCAGCCAGAGCATCTTTTAAGTGTTGGAATTGAATCCGGTTATTTTCTTCTTTACACTTTAGAAAAGGATGATTTTGTAGATGAAGAATTTGGAACCACAAATGTGAAAGTAAATATGTCTGCAATACCTTTATTTTTAGCCTTCTCAATGAAGATTTATGAAAATATTGAATTAAACGGTGGAATTGGCGGATATTTAATTTTAACAAATGTTGATGCTTTCGATAATAAAATAATTAGCACCGGATGGAGTACCGGTTACCAGTTGGGAATTAATTATCTTTTTCCTTTTTCTGAAAAATTGAATTTTGGAACGGAACTTAAAACTTATTATTTGTCTAAACTCGAATCAGCTTCAATTGGAATAAATATTTTTGTTAAATATGCGTTGATAACTTATTAATAAATATGGATGGAATAATAATAACTGCCGGATTCTCAAGCAGAATGGGTAAATTTAAACCGTTGCTAATTTTTAATGATAAATCTTTTTTGCAAAATATAATTGAAAAATTAGATTTGATTTGCGAAAAAATTATTGTTGTTACCGGATTTAATGAAAATGAAATTCTCAATCTTATTTCAATATTTAATGTAAAACTCAAAAGTAAAATTGAAATTATTCATAACGAAAATTATGAAATGGGAATGTTTTCATCGTTACAAAGCGGAATAAGAAATATTCATTCAGATTGGGTAATTTATCATTTTGTAGATCAACCAAATATTCCATATAATTTCTATTCGGAATTTATTAAGCAAATTGATATAAAGTATGATTGGATTCAGCCTATGAATAAAGGACGAAAAGGACATCCGATAATATTTGGTAGAAAAGTTATTTCAAAAATATTGGAGAAAAATTATAATTCTAATTTGAAAGAATTATCTTTTGATTCAGAAATAAATAAATATTTTTTTGAATGTGATTTCCCGGAAATACTGACTGATATCGATACAACAAAAGATTATAAAAATATTTTAGGAATTTCATGAAAACAATTCTTGCAGCTTTAACATTATTTTCAATTACAATATTTGCTCAACAAAATTCTTCTAAAAATATTGCAACTGTTGATTTTGTTGATTTGAAAAAATATGTTGGCACTTGGTACGAAATTGCAAAAATTCCAAACTCATTTCAAGATCATTGTATAAAAAATACAACGGCAAGTTACAAAATAAATGAAGACGGAGATATTGAAGTTTTAAATCAGTGCGTTGATGATGAAGGTGAAATTGATGGTGCGGAAGGAGTTGCGCGAATTGTTGATAAAAAAACTAATTCAAAATTAGAAGTTAGTTTTGTAAGTATTTTAGGGTGGAATTTATTTTGGGGCGATTATTGGATTTTAGGTTTGGATGGAAATTATAAATTTGCCGTAATTGGAACTCCATCAAGAAAATACGGATGGATATTGAGCAGAACTAAAAAGATGAATGAAAATGATTTGGAAAAATGTTTTAAAATATTTGAAGAAAACGGTTACGATAGAAATAAATTTGAACTTGACGTTCACGATAATTGAAAAACATTATTTAGAAATTTTATTAAAAAAGAGATAAATATGAAATCAAAAGTAATTTATTTTGTGTTAATTTTATCAGCAATGGTTCAATCATATTATTCGCAAAATTATGAATTGAAATCACCTAATAAAAAATTGGTTGTAAAAATTGTAAATAATCAAGGACTCAAATATTCATTATCATTCAATAATCAGAATCTAATAGAAGAGGCTGAAATATCAATAAACATTGATGAAAAAGTATATCCATTGCTAAATTCAACTGTTGTAAATTTTAAAAATACTCTGATTGATGAAATTATTAATTCAACTGTTCCAACAAAATCTCTTCAAATTAAAAATAATTGCAATGAGCTGATTTTAATTTTTAGAGAAAATATTTGGGTTGTTTTTCGTGCTTATGATAATGGATTTGCTTACAGAATTATTACAGATTTGTCAAATCCAGTAAAAATATTTAACGAAAATGTAAACATAAAATTTGCAAAGAATAATTCAATTTATTTTCCGGAAGAAGATAGTTTTATTTCTCATTTCGAGAGAAATTATAAGTATCTGAAAATTAATGAAATAACTGAAAAACAATTTTGTTCATTACCGGCTTTAGTTGAATGTGATAATAATATTAAAATTGGAATTACAGAATCGGGACTTTCAAATTATCCGAACCTTTTCCTTAAGGGAAATTCTTCAAATAGTTTGGCTGGAATATTTCCCAAATATGTAATTGAAGCAGAGCAAGCAAAAGATTCTGATAGAAATGAAATAATTACAAAAGAAGCTAACTATATTGCAGAGATTGAAGGAAGTAAAGATTTGCCTTGGCGAATTTTTATGATTTGCGAAAATGATAAGGATCTTTTAGAAAATCAGCTTGTTTATATTTTATCTGATGACTCAAAAATTAAAGAAACAAGCTGGATTAAACCCGGAAAGGTTGCATGGGATTGGTGGAACGCAAATAATATTTATGGCGTTGATTTCAAATCCGGAATTAACACTGAGACGTACAAGTATTATATAGATTTTGCAAATAAATTCAGTCTTAATTATATAATTCTTGATGAAGGCTGGTCGAATACTTTGACAAATATTCTTGAACCGAATGAAGAAATTAATATTGAAGAATTAATAAATTATGGTAAACAAAAAAATGTTGGAATTATTCTTTGGGTTTTGTGGAAACCATTAAATGAAAATCTTGAAGAAGTTCTTGATAAATATAAAGAATGGGGAGCTAAGGGAATTAAAGTAGATTTTATGCAGAGAGCCGATCAATGGATGGTAAATTTTTATGAAAGAGTTTTAATTGAAGCTTCAAAAAGACATTTACTTGTTGATTTTCATGGCGCATTTAAGCCAGCCGGTTTAGTAAGAAAATATCCGAATTACATTTCTAATGAAGGTGTAAAAGGTTTGGAAAATTGTAAATGGAGCGAAGAAATTACTCCAGATTACGATTGCACTTTGCCGTTTACAAGAATGTTAGCGGGACCAATGGATTATACTCCCGGCGCAATGTTAAATTCCGAAGAAAAAAACTTTAGAATAATTTTTGATAAACCAATGAGTCAAGGAACACGAGCACATCAAATTGCGCTGTATGTAATTTTTGAAAGCCCGCTGCAAATGCTCGCTGATAATCCATCAAACTATTATGCAAATGAATCTTCTACAGAATTTATTTCTAAAATTCCAACAACTTGGGATGAGACAATTTCGCTTGATGGAAAAGTTGGTGATTATGTTGTAATTGCCCGGAAGAAAAATAATGTTTGGTATATTAGCGGAATTACAGATTGGACGGAAAGAGATTTTGAAATAAAATTAGATTTTATTGATAATAAAAATTATAACATAGAAATTGCAAAAGATGGAATTAATGCAAACCGTTATGCGAGTGATATTAAATTTGAAAATACAAATGTAAAAAATGGAGATACTTTAAAAATTCATTTGGCAAAGGGCGGAGGATTTGCAGCAATTTTAAATCCAGTTCAGTAATTATTGAAAAAATTAGAAAGCCAGTATAAAATAAAAATCGATTTTTTAATTATAAAAATTTAAAACTATCTGATCGATAATTTCATTTTCATCGAATGAAAACGGTAACTCGTTTGTAGAAAACGTAAATTTACTGTTGGATGGTAAAAAGGTGATTTCAACTTTTTTATTTTCAATTTTATCTTTTGCAAAAATGTATAATTTATTTGAAGTCTTACCAAAAAATAATTTTAGAAGATAATTACTTTCTTTATCTCTAAAAGTAGTGCATTTTAATTGTTCCGTACTTTCCGAAGCTGCCGCTAAGCAGTATTCATCGTGTCCCGATCTATATTCATTTTTATCTTTTTCCAAAATTATACTTTTAAAATTATTCAGCGATGCAATTCTTTTATTAAGTTTTTCAACAATGGAATCCGGAATTTGAGTTTGCATTTCATCATATAAATTTTGCAAAAACTCCAATTCATTTTTGAAATTTGGTTTATTATCACTAATAAAATCGTATATATTTTTAGAAAGATTTTCCGGATAGAAAATATATTTAAAAAGATCTTTTTCGGTTATGTTTTGCATATTTAATCGTCACTTATACCTTAAAATAGAAAATTTACTTAGAAAATAAAAGTAAAAATACTTCTTATCCTAAATCAATATCATTTGGATTTTTTTTCTAAATAGTAAATTATAATTTCCCTAAAAAGTTGTGTTTGCGTAAGATTTAATTTTTCAGCCAAGTTTCTAAACTTAATTGAAAGCGGATTAAAAACAGCGATTATAAAATTTCTTGTGCTTATTCTTTCAAAATTGTTAAATTTTAAAGTGTAAGTTTGTTTATCATTTTTCTTTATAAATTCATTTAAAGCAATTTCAAAAAAATCATTTTTTGTTAGTTTTTTATCTAAAATAATTTTATTTATTTGCTGTATGTAATTTTCTTCTAATATTGTACGGATTGAGGTCTTCATAGTTTTTTTATTATTATTATAAAGTTTAATTTAATTTAAAATTTGTTTTATTAAAAATACAATTATTTAAAAATTAAAAAAAATGTATTTCTGTTTTTATAATTTGAACCGACAAAGAAATTGTGTGAATAAATATGAAAAAAATTGAAAACCCCGTAATTTCGGAAGTGAACTTAAAAGCGCTTGCAAAAAGTATTTACCAAGAATCAACAATGATGGGATTTAACTCCAATGATTACATCAAGCTTACAAATGAAATTTTAGGAATGACAATTGATAAAAAAGTTATTAAAGAAATTCCTGAAGAAATTAAAATTGTTGAAGATGATGATAGATTTCCATTAAAAACACAAAATTTAAAAATCAGAGAATACTCGGAAAAAAAAGATAAGAAAATTATTGAAAAATGGTTTGAAGACGAAACAAGCCGATTATTTTTACTTTCTACAACTTCACTTCAAAATTTAAACATTGATTTTATTTCATCCGATAATAAAAATATTTTTGCAACAATCACATTAAAAAATGATTTGCCAATCGGTTTGCTTGCAATTTTAAATATTGATCACAAAAATAAAAAAGGTGAAATGCGAAAACTTATCGGCGATTTGAATTATCGAGGTAAAGGTTTTGCAAAAGAAGCTTCAATAAGATGGATCGATTATTGTACAAATTCTCTTGAGTTGCGGAAAATTTATATTAACACAATTGAAACAAACATCAATAACATTTCTCTAAACCGGCAATTGGGATTTGAAATAGAAGGTTTATTCAAAAAAGATATTGTTTTAGATGGAATTGAACACGATGTTTTGCGAATGGCTTATTTTAAAACATAGCCCCAAATGTGATTTAAAACAGAGCAATAAAATATTTTAGCAATTTATTGCAAAATTAAAATACTTTGAAAGGAGTTATAAATGTGCGGAATAGTTGGATATATTGGAAATAAAAATTGCGTTCCAATAATTACAAACGGTCTAAAAATGTTGGAATATAGAGGATATGATTCTGCCGGGATTGGTATAATTCAGGGTAATAATTGTTACGTTGAGAAAAAAGTTGGTAAAGTTTCATTTTTAGACGATGCACTAAAAAGTTCTGGAATTTCAGCCGCAATTGGAATTGGACATACAAGATGGGCAACTCACGGCGGTCCTTCGGAAATAAATGCTCATCCTCATTTTAATAGTGATAAAACAATTTGTTTAATTCACAATGGAATAATTGAAAATTATTCAGTACTTAAAAAAGAATTAATTTCAGAAGGTTTTGAATTTATAAGCGAAACAGATACGGAAGTTATTGTTCATTTAGTTGATAGATTTTTTAAAAAAGGGAATACTCTTTTCAAATCGGTGAGAAAAGCTTTAGCAGAAGTTGAAGGAGCTTATGGAATTTGCGTAATTTCTTCAGAAGAACCTGATAAAATTATTGTTGCAAGAAAAGGTTCTCCATTAGTAATTGGAGTTGGAAACGGAGAAAATTTTGTTGCTTCTGATGTAAGCGCACTTGTAGCTCATACAAGTCAGGTTGTTTATTTGGATGACAGCGAAATTGCTGAAGTTACAAAAGATGGATTTCAAGCATTTTCAATTGCTGATCGGGAAATTAAAAAAGAGATCGAAGAAATTACAATTTCGCTTGATGAAATAAGCAAAGGCGGATTTAAGCATTTCATGATGAAAGAAATTATGGAACAGCCGGAATCCATCACTAATTCAATGCGCGGAAGAATTTTATTAAATGAAGGTTCCGTAAAATTAGGCGGATTGTTAACCGTTCAAGATAAATTAGCAAGTGCAAAAAGAATTATTATTTGTGCGTGCGGAACTTCTTGGCATGCGGGATTAGTTGCGGAATATATGATTGAACAATTTGCAGAAATTCCCGTAGAAGTTGAATATGCTTCCGAATTTAGATATAGAAATCCAATTGTGCAAAAAGATGATATTATGATTTTTATTTCACAAAGCGGCGAAACTGCTGATACTTTAGCCGCAATGAAAGAAGCAAAAAGACGCGGGGCTTTAGTGCTTGGTGTTTGTAACGTTGTAGGAAGTTCAATTGCCCGCGAAAGTGATGCGGGAGTTTACATTCATGCCGGACCAGAAATTGGAGTTGCATCAACAAAAGCTTTTACATCACAACTAGTAGTTTTCGCATTAATTACAATTTTAATTGCGCGCAAAAAACACATGAGTGAAATTGACGGAAAAAATATTCTAAATGAATTAACGCTTATTCCGGAAAAAGTTGAAAAAATTCTTCAGTTAAATGATGAAATTGAAAAAATTGCTGAAAAATTTGTTAACGCTAAAAACTTCCTATATTTGGGAAGAGGATATAATTTTCCTGTTGCTTTAGAAGGCGCACTTAAACTTAAAGAAATTTCATACATTCACGCAGAAGGTTATCCAGCTGCGGAAATGAAACATGGACCAATTGCATTAATTGATGAAAATATGCCCGCAATTTTCCTAGCACCAAAAGATTCGGTTTATGATAAAATTATCAGCAATATTGAAGAAGTGAAAGCTCGTAAAGGAAAAATTATTGCAATCGCTTCAGAAAATGATCATGAAATAGATTCTTTAGTTGATTTTACAATTAAAATTCCAGAAACAATTAGAATGTTAATGCCAATTTTAAATGTAATTCCTTTGCAATTATTGTCATATCATATTGCAGTTAAAAAGGGATTAAATGTTGACCAGCCAAGAAATCTTGCAAAAAGTGTAACAGTGGAGTAGATTTTTCTACTCCATTTTTCTTTCCCAAAAATTTTTTCGAAAAAAAACTTTTTTCTCACGAATTAATCTCTTCCCAAATACGAAAAATTTTTACTAATTTACGATAATAAAAGCAAATTAATATTTAAGGAAATTAAAAATAATTTGTTGAAAATGAAAATAAATACTAAAAATTGAAATAATATACAAAACGGAGTTTTTTATGTCGAAAAAAAATATTCTAATTATGGGTGCAGCTGGAAGAGATTTTCACAATTTTAACGTTTTCTTTAGAAATAATGAGGATTACAATGTTGTTGCATTTACAGCAACACAAATTCCAAATATAGATGGAAGATTATATCCCGCAGAATTAGCCGGAAAATTATATCCAAACGGAATTAAAATTTATGATGAAACTGAATTAGTTAATTTGATAAAAGAATTTAATGTTCACGAAGTTGTATTTTCATATTCGGATGTTCCGTTTAATTATGTTATGACAAAAGCCTCAATTGTTAACGCTGCCGGAATTTCATTTTGTTTGTTGGGAAGTGAAGAAACAATGTTAATTAGTACAAAACCGGTAATTGCAGTTTTAGCAACAAGAACCGGATGCGGAAAATCTCAAACTTCAAGGAAGATTGTAAAAATATTAAGAGATGCCGGAAAAAAAGTTGTTGCCGTTCGTCATCCAATGCCTTATGGAGATTTGGTAAAACAAAAAGTTCAGAGATTTGCAGCTTTGGAAGATTTGAAAAATCATAATTGCACTATTGAAGAAATCGAAGAATATGAACCGCACATTGCACTTGGCGGAATTATTTATGCCGGCGTTGATTATGAAGCAATTCTGCGCGAAGCCGAAAAAGAAGCTGATGTAATTTTATGGGATGGCGGAAATAATGATATGGCTTTTTATAAGCCGGATGTTACATTTACGGTTGTTGATCCGCTTCGCCCGGGACACGAACTTTCTTATTATCCCGGAAATACTTCACTTCGTTTGGCTGATGCTGTAATTGTAAATAAAATAGATTCGGCAAAACCGGAAGATATTTTAACGGTTATTAATAATTCAAGATCCGTAAATCCAAATGCAATAATTATTGAAAGCGCTTCGCCATTAATTGTTGATAAGCCGGAATTAATTAGAAATAAGCGAGTTTTAGTTGTTGAAGATGGTCCAACTTTAACACACGGCGAAATGAAATTTGGAGCAGGAACTGTTGCAGCACAAAAACTTGGAGCAAAAGAAATTGTTGATCCAAGACCATTTACTGTGAACTCAATTTCAAAAACATTTAAAAAATATCCAAATATCGGAATTTTGTTACCGGCAATGGGATATGGTGATGAACAAATGAAAGACCTTGAAGAAACAATAAATAATGTTGATTGCGATTCTGTCGTTATTGGAACTCCAATTGATCTTGGAAGAATTTTAAAAATAAATAAACCATCAACACGAGTTATGTACGAGCTTCAAGAAATTGGTTCAGTTACACTTCAAACAGTTTTGCATGAAAAGGGAATTATATGAAAAAAAAGCTTGCGGTAATTGCGCTTGGCGGAAATGCTCTTTTAAGAGGCAATGAAATTGGAACAATTGACGAACAAGAAAAAAATACTTTTGATACTTGTAAACAGTTGGTTGACCTTATTAAAAAAGATTTCAACATAATAATTACACATGGAAATGGACCGCAAGTTGGAAATATTTTACTTAGAAATGAAGCCGGTTTCGATAAATATAAAATTCCCCAAATGCCAATGGATATTTGCGTAGCAGATTCTCAAGGCGGAATTGGTTACATGATAGAACGAATGATGCGAAATGTATTGACTGAAGAAAAAATTAAAAAAAATGTTGTTACACTTGTAACGCAAGTTTTGGTGGATAAAAAAGATCCGGCATTTGAAAATCCTACAAAACCGGTTGGACCATTTTACCTAAAGGAAGAAGCAGATTTACTCGCAAAGAAAAATAATTGGTTCTTTAAAAAAGATTCTCGAAACCGAGGTTGGAGAAAAGTAGTTGCTTCTCCAATTCCTTTAAAAATTATGAATCAAGAAGTAATAAAATCAATTGCAAATAAAGGGACAATTGTAATTGCAGTTGGCGGAGGAGGAGTTCCGGTATATAAACATGAAAACGGATATTTAGAAGCAATTGAAGCAGTCATTGATAAAGATTTGGCTTCATCAGTTTTGGCAAGAGAAATTAAAGCAGATAAATTTTATATCGTAACGGATGTTCCTAAAGTTTATCTTAATTTCAACAAAAAAAATCAAACAGAATTAGGAAACATAAAAGTTAGCGAAATTCAAAAACATCTAGAAAATAATGAATTTGGATCAGGAAGTATGGAGCCTAAAATTAAGGCAGCAATAAATTTTTGTGTTTCGACAAATAACGAAAGTATAATTACCGACACTGATAGTTTATCAATTCCAGGTTGTGGAACAAGAATTTCCTTATAACAAAAAAGCCCTCGATTGAGGGCTTTTATTTTTCTTCTTAATCTAAAATATATCTTAAACCAATTTGCATTTGCCATCTGCTGAATAAACTTGGATCATCTACAAAAGTTTTATCAACACCTGTAAAGTTGAATTCTGGTCTTCCATTTTCGTCAATTACTAATTTGCCTGTTTCATCAAATACCGCAACTAAAGGTGAAGTTGCAGCTGCGGAAGCTACTTGTCTTACACCCCAGCTTGAATTGAGGAAATTTGCAAAGTTCAAAATATCCAAACTTAGTTGGAATGTATTGTTTTTACCAAAAGCCGGAAGTGTAAAATCCTGCAAGATTCTTAAATCAATATTAAAATACCAAGGATTTACTAATCCATTTCTTTCTGCAATTTCACCTCTGTGAGTGCTTAAATATTCATCTTGTTCGATGAAAGCATTTAAAGCAGTCCATTGTGTAGGATCAGCAAGATTGATATCGCTTGAATTTTCAGGTATATAAATTAAATCATTTCCACCAGCGCCATCACCATTTACATCGCCGGCATAAACAAATGAATATCGATTTCCACCTGAAGTTGTAAACATATTACCTTCGGCAGCTTCTAAAAACATTCCAATAGTGGTTGCTAAATTTTCACTCCAATTATGTTTATAGGTTGCACCGCTTATAATTCTATGTCTTTGACCAAACTGGGAATTGCTCAATTCAGGATTATTTGGATCACCTTGAATTGGATTGCTTTGGTGAAGAGTAGCTGCAATTTCCGTTGTGGTCATAATATTTTTAGAATCCAAATAAGTATAAGCTAAACTTGTTGTGAGACCAACTTCAAACTGTTTTCTCAATTGTGCAGTTATGCTAAAATTATATCCTTCATCACTGTTATCAATTACGTAAGCACCGCCGTCAAGGCTTTGATCTGAATCAGCTACAGCACCGCCAAAATAAGGTCTGCCATCAGCTAAATTGCGCAAAGGTAAACCAAGATTTGCATTTCTTACATAAACTGAATTTATATCTTTCGAGTAAATTGCTTCCAAGGTTCCTAAAATTTCATAAGGTAATTTGTAATCAAAAGCTAAATTTGTCGTCCAAACTTGAGGCCATGTAAAATCTTCAGCCATAGCATTCAAGTAATAAGATTGTTTAAGTATCGAATTATCTTGGGTTTCAACCACATCAACACCATCCGGAACATCTTCAATTTTTACACCTTCTGCAGGTAAATTTGGGTTTAGACCGGGATTTGAAATATTATTACCAATCCATACAAAAGGAATTCTTCCGGTAAATATTCCGGTTCCGCCGCGTAATTGAGCAGATCTATCCCCATGAATATCCCAATTAAATCCTACTCTTGGAGAAAATAAAGGAGTTGCATCTGGCATTTTACTTTGATCAACAGTTTCCGGCTTATCATTTTCATCTAAAAGCGTTAAACTTCTTGACCATGGATTATCAACCGGTTCTGTAAAATAAGTTGGAATATCAACTCTAACTCCATAAGTTAATGAAAACGCATCGGTCATTAGATATTCATCTTGAGCATAAAAAGCAAGCTGCCCAACTTCAATAAATTCACCCTTAAATGGAATATCTTCGGATGGAACATTTGTCATAAAGTTTTGCGGATTAGCCGGATCTGTAGCAGCTAAGAAATCTGCAACTGAATTGAATGCTGTTCCACCGGGCCAAGTATTGAAACCTAATAAACCATATCTGAATAAATTGAATGAATTAAAGAAATCAAAATATTCAAATGAAGCGCCAACCGTTAAAACATGACTTCCCAAATAATAACTGAAATTATTTGTTATCTGCAAAACATCTTGATCTAAAATATTATGAATTGAAAATGGTTCATGACCAAGCGTAGTATAGGTTATGCCGCCTTCACCAATTTCAATTGTTGGATAAGGTTCGCTGAAAGGATCACGAAAATCTCTGAATCTATTATAGCTTACGAAAAATTTATTCGAAAAACTTTGATAACGACTGTTCAATTCTAATGCGAATGAACTTAATTGATTGTTCATTTCATAACCGGAATTTTTAAATGGAAGTGTATTTTGATTTGGTCCTCTTCCGGTATTATTATAACTTACTGCAAATGGATGCGGTGGTTTCTGCTGGCGGGCATTAAGATAATTATAACGGAATACCAAGTTATTATTATCATTAATGTTCCAATCCAACTTAGCAAGAAGTTTTTCATTTTCTGTATTTAAGTCATAACCCTGGTATGGACCGGGATCGTATCCGTAAACATCAATCATTCTTTGTCTAATCAAATCCATTGTCGCAGCGTTAACTCTGGATTCTGCTGATGTTACATTTCCGTCGGTATCAGCTGTAAAATTAGTGCCCGGATCTTTTCTTCTTTCTATTTCACCATTTATAAAAAAGAATAACTTATTTTTTATAATCGGTCCGCTTAAAGTTAAGCCGTACTGATTATAAGATAAATCGGGAACATTTAATTCAACGTCTCCAATTTTTCCGCCCTGCATACTTTCATTTCTAAAGAATGTATAAACTGAAGCCTTAAGATCATTGGTTCCGCTTTTGGTAACTGTGTTAATTCCTGCACCTGTAAATCCGCCTTCTCTAACATCAAATGGAGCTAATGAAACTTGAACTTGTTCGATAGCATCATACGGAAGTGGTTCTGCATTTGTTTGACCGCCGGGAGCCGGATCATCTAATCCAAACGGATTGTTAAAATAAGATCCATCGACAGAAATATTATTGAAGAGCCAGTTTTTTCCACCGAAGCTAAAGTTACCGTCGCTTCTCGGATCTAATCTTGTTAAATCTCTTGTACTTCTTTTAATTGTCGGCAAAGCTCTAACTTCATCGGGATTAATAAAAGTTTCTGCGCCGGTTCTGCTGCTGTTCAGAATATTATCAGTCATTCCGTGAACAACCAATTCACCAAGTTCAACTGATTCCGGAGTTAGTTCAATATCTAATTTTAAAGTTTGACCAATATTTAAATAAATATTGCTTTCATTTTTTGTATTAAATCCAACATAAGAAACTGAGATTGAATATGGACCG
This sequence comes from Ignavibacteriota bacterium, assembly GCA_016708125.1. Classification (NCBI taxonomy): domain Bacteria; kingdom Pseudomonadati; phylum Ignavibacteriota; species Ignavibacteriota bacterium. Next base: position 3,209,520 of record JADJGF010000001.1, read on the forward strand.
CCAATTTTCAAATTTGGCAAATTAAAAACTCCGTTTTCTCTTGATACGGCACCGTATTTTGTTCCGCTTGGTTCATGAGTTGCCATAACATTTGCGCCGGGTAAAGCACTTCCTTCATTATCGGAAACAAATCCATTGATGGCGGCTGTGGTAACTCCTTGAGCTAAATTGTTGCTTGTAAGTAAAACAAGAAACGAGAACAAAAAAGTTATTTTAGAAATAGATAAGAAAATTTTTTTCATAGGCTCTCCTTTTATGAATGGGGTAAAAGTTGATTTAAGGTGTAACCAAATTATGAAATATTAAATAAAGAACAAAAATTATAATTATTAATCTGAGGAAAACTTATTATACGATTACCGTTTTAATAATTAATAAGTTAATGCAGTAAAGTTAAATGATGATTTATTGGTTGAAAATTCCTCAAATGGCAAAATATGCATCGTCAATACGAAAAAAATGTATTTTATTTTTCATGGTAATCTATAGAAAGATTGCTTCGTAAAAACACTCGCAATGACTAAAATTATCAAACCTTCGAGGTTTTTAAAACCTCGAAGGTTTGATGAAATTATCCCAACTCCATTCCAATAAATTTTATAATTTAAATTGTAAATTTCTAATAAAAAACTAAAACACATGTCAAGAATTCTCATCAATCAATATTACACAAATCTCGATCGCGCAGTGCAATTCGGCAAATCTAAAAATGAGCAAAGCATCCGCAATTATTTTTGGAATTTACTTAATGAATATGCGCATAAACAAAATTATGAAGTCGTTACAGAAGTTACTTGCCAAGGTACAAAAGGCGCAAAAGTTCGCCCCGATGGAATTATTAAAAATTCTTTCGGACTTGATATTGGTCTTTGGGAAAGTAAAGATGAAAAAGATACAATTGATGATGAAATAAATTCCAAACAAAAAAAAGGTTATCCGTTTACAAATATACTTTTTGAAGATTCTCAAACTGCCGTTTTGTTTCAGCGGGGAGAAGAAATTTTGCGCGGTTCGGTTCGCAATCCCGATGAACTTCACAACATTATCACAAAATTTATTTCTTTCAAAAGTGATATAATTTACAAATTTGAAGATGCGCTGGAAAAATTCAAATCCGATATTCCCGCAATTGTAGAAACGCTTAGAACTAAAATTGATCAAACAAGAATTAAAAATAAAAATTTTATTTCCGTTAGCGAAACTTTTCTTGAATTATGCAAAGTTGAAATAAATCCCGATATAACCGAAGCCGACATTCGCGAAATGATGATTCAGCATATTTTAACAAGCGATATTTTCAACAAAATTTTTGATGATCCGGAATTTCACCGACATAATAACATTGCGCGCGAATTGGAAAAACTTATAGAAATTCTTTTCACTTACGGCGAACGCAAAAATTTAATGGCAAATATTGAACATTATTATGATGCAATAAACAGCACAGCCGCCGCAATTACGGATCATCACGAAAAGCAAAAATTTCTAAAAGTTTTGTACGAAAATTTCTACAAAGTTTATAATCCTAAAGCTGCGGATAGACTTGGCGTTGTTTACACTCCAAACGAAATTGTAAAATTTATGATTGAAAGCACCGATTTTCTGCTTCATAAACATTTTGGCAAAACGCTTGCAGATAAAAATGTTGAAATTTTGGATCCCGCAACGGGAACCGGAACTTTTATAACTTCCATAATTGATCACATTCCAAACCACGATTTGCTGTACAAATACAAAAATGAAATTCACGCAAACGAAGTTGCAATTTTGCCTTATTACATTGCAAACTTAAATGTGGAATTTACCTTTAAACAAAAAATGGGTTTTTACGAAGAATTTAAAAACCTTTGTTTTGTTGATACTTTGGATAATACAACTGCTTTAAATTATGCCGGAAAACAAGAAAATATTTTTGGATTAAGTTCTGAAAACAGCGAAAGAATTAAACGCCAAAACAGCAAGAAAATTTCCGTAATTATTGGAAATCCGCCGTACAATGCAAACCAGCTTAACGAAAATGAAAATAACAAAAACAGAGAATATCCGATTCTTGATAAGCGGATTAAAGAAACTTACATAAAACACAGCACTGCACAAAAAACAAAAGTTTATGATATGTATGCGCGCTTTTATCGTTGGGCAAGTGATCGTTTAGAGAAAAACGGAATTTTGGCTTTTATTACAAATAGAAGTTTTATTGATAGCAGAACTTTTGACGGATTTAGAAAAAATATTTTTGATGATTTTTCTGCGTGTTATATTATTGATACAAAAAGTGATGTTAGAGCAAACCCAAAAATTGCCGGAACAACACACAATGTTTTTGGAATTCAAACCGGCGTTGCAATTATGTTTCTTGTTAAAAAAGAAAATGAAATTGGAAAATGTGAAATTAAATATTCTGTAATGGAAGATAATTGGAGAAAGGAAGAAAAGTTAGATTGGCTTAGAACAAATAAATTGCAAAATATTTCTTTTGAAAAAATTACTCCCGATAAAAATAATAATTGGATAAATCTTGCAGATAATGATTTTGAAGAATTGATTCCGTTAGCAACAAAAGAAACAAAACTTTCAAAAAAGAAAAGTGATGAAAAAGCAGTTTTTAAATTATTCACATTAGGAACAGTTAGTAATCGTGATGAATGGGTTTATTCATTTGATCAAAATGATTTAAAAGCTAAAATAGAATATTTTATAAAAATTTATTTAAAAGATATTGAAAAACAAAAAAAGGCAAAAAAATCCAAACAAATTTTTTCATTTAATTCTGGAATAAAGTATACACGTGATTTAAAAAAATCACTTTTAAATGATCAAAAAATTGAACTTGAAAAAAGTGAATTTAGAAATTGTCTTTATAGAGCTTTTGTAAAAAAAGAATTTTATTATGCAAAAGAATTAAATGAAATGCGTTATCAAACTCCTTTAATATTTCCGAACAGAAAATCAGAAAACATTTTATTTGCTATAAATTTATCAACAAAAGCTTTTAATATTTTAGGAAGTAAATATTTAGTTGATTTGCATTTTAATGGTGATTCTCAATGTTTTCCGCTTTACATATTTGATGAAAAAGGAAACAAAACAGAAAACATAACTGATTGGGGATTGGAACAATTTCAAAAACAATATTCATCCGTCATTGCGATCCGTCAGTCGACGGAGAAGCAATCTAAAATCACAAAAGAAGATATATTCAATTACGTTTACGCAGTATTGCATAATTCGGCATACAGAAAAAAATACGAATTAAATTTAAAGAGAGAATTTCCGCGAATTCCATTTTATAAAGATTTTTGGCAATGGAGCAATTGGGGAAAAACTTTAATGGAATTGCACATCAATTATGAAAATGCAAAACCGTATAATTTAAAAGTTGTGAATAAAGAAAATAAAGAGTTTGTAAAAGAGCAAAAAGAAATTTTTCAAATAGTTGAAGAACCCAAAGTTTTATTTGAGTACAAACCCAAAATAAAAGTAAAACTAAAAGCCGATAAAGAAAACGGAACAATTGAAATTGATGAAAATACCACAATAAAAAATATTCCCAAAGAAGCTTGGGAATATAAACTCGGCAACCGCTCAGCAATAGAATGGATTTTGGATCAGTACAAAGAAAAGAAACCAAAAGACCCGACAATCGCGGAAAAGTTTAACACTTACAAATTTGCAGATTATAAAGAAATCGTTATTGAGCTAATTAAAAAAGTAACAACCGTAAGTGTGGAAACTGTAAAAGTTGTTAAAGAAATGGAAAAGCAGAATTCAGTATACAGAAGTTAGAAGTCAGTATAAAAACGAAGAAATGATAAAAGAACGACGAAAAAGTCAAACTTTTCTACAAGTAGGCGATCGAAAAATAAAAAATTGTCATTTCGATTACTTGCGTTTTTCGCAAGTTGAGAAATCTCAAAAAAGAGATGTCTCATCAAAAAGCGATTCGACATGACAAATGAAAATAAAAAGTCAAAAAATAATTTGTCATTCCGGTAGCTGAGATTATCGAAGCATACTGGAATCTAAAAATATTACTTCACAAAAACACGCCAATAATCTTTTTCTTGTCATTTCGAAACCTTGCGTATTTTGCAACGTGAGAAATCTCTAAACTGAGATGTCTCATCAAAAAGTGATTCGACATGACATAACTTGTCATTTCAATTCCGATGATTTTTATCTGAGGAGAAATCTCTAAAAAATAAAATGACTCGCCTTTAAAACAAAAAAGCCAAGCTTGGTTACTTGGCTTACTGGAAGTGGGCAGAGACGGAATTGAACCGCCGACACAAGGATTTTCAGTCCTTTGCTCTACCAACTGAGCTATCTGCCCAAAAATTTTGAGCACAAAGTTAAGGATATTCTGAAATTTTACAAAGAAAATTTTTTATATTTTTTCATTTACATAATATTGGATATTTATAAATCTTTTAAATAATTTTTTTTATAAAAATTGTTATAAATCAATTTTTATTATTATAATTGACTTATTCCTTTATTTTGGTTTGAGAAATGAATAAAAAAAGTATCAATCTTTCTATTTTAGGACTAATTGTAGCTTTTCTTATACTTCCTAATAATTTAATTACAGCAAATTTCGATTCGGATACAACAGCAGCAAATAAGTTATATAAAATTGCTTGGGAATTAGCGCCGTCAAATTTTGAAAAATGTCTTTTATATTCAGACTCTGCCTTAAAGATTTCAGAAAAAATTGGCTGGGGTAAAGGAATTGCGGATAATTTAAACTTAATTGGGGAAGCAAACAGATTTAAGGGAAATATAAAAGAATCAATTGCAAAACATAAAGAAGCGTTAAAAATTAGCAAATCGGCAAACTATAAAAAGGGAATCGCAGATTCGCATAGTAAATTAGGCGTAGCTTATTTTCATATTTCAGATTATCCCAAAGCGTTTGAAAATTTTAATATTGCCGGTAAAATTTTTGAAAATTTGAATGATCAGCATGGAATAAGAAATTGCTATAATTTCATGGGAATTTTAAAAACCACACTTGGTAATTATTCAGATGGTATTGAATATTTTAACAAGGCATTAAAATTATCGGAGAAAATGGATGATGAGAAAGAAGTCGCAGTTCAACTTGGAAATATAGGACTTACCTATTACGAAATGAAAGATTTTGTAAAAGCATTATACTATTATAAAAAAGCAATTTCCTCTTTTCGAGAAATTAATGACGACTATAATCATTCAATTTTTAGTGCAAATGCAGGGTTGGCATATTTGAAATTAGGAGATTATAATCAAGCTTATTTTAATTTAAGAAGTTCATTGAATTATGCCGAGTCAATAAAAAATGAATATAGAATTGGTTTTTACAAAAGACATTTAGGCGAATTAAAATTGAAAATGGCCGAGGATCCAATTTTAAACACAGATTCATTTACTAAAAAACAATTACTTCAAGAATCTGAAGATTACTTAAGCAGCTCACTAGAGAATTTTTTAAGATTAGGTAATAAAGAAGAAATTAAGAACAATTTTTTCCTTTTATCAAAAACATATGAATTAAATAATGATATAGTAAATTCGTTAAAATGCTACAAACGAGCAACTATTATTCAAGATTCAATTTTTTCAATTAAAAATAGAAAGGCAATTGCAGAGTTGGAGGTTCAACAACAGATTAAATTAAAAAACAAAGAAATTGAACTTTTAACTCAAGCTAAGCAGCATCAAGACTTTGTAAAATTAACAATTATAAGTTTTGCAATAATATTCTTTTTGGTAAGTCTGCTTTTCATAATAATGTTTATCAAGAAAAGAAAGCAAAATATTGAGTTGGAAAGAAATATTAGAATTAGAAAAGAAACAGAATCGTTGCTTTTAAAAAATGAAAAAGAGTTAAAAAAACATCAAGAACAGTTAGAAGAATTAGTTTCTCACAGAACTAAAAAGCTGGAAGAAGAAATTATGGAAAGAAAAAGAACAGAAGAAGATTTAATATTAGCCGTAGAACGATCTGAAACTGCAAGCAAAGCGAAAAGTACATTTTTAGCTAATATGAGTCATGAATTAAGAACTCCACTTTTTGGTATTTTAGGATATTCCGAAATTCTATCCAAAGAAATAAATGATTTTGAGAAAAGATCAATGGCAGAAGGAATTTACAGAACAGGATCAAGACTTTTAAATACTTTAAGCATGATTTTAGATTTTGCAAGAGTTGAATCTGATAGATTTGAAGTAAATTATCGTGAAATAAATATTATACCGGAAATTATTGAGATTTTTAATTCATTTAAAGGAACTGCCGCTATAAAAGGTTTAGATTATGAATTAAAATTACAGCGCGAAGTTGAAATTTTATACATCGATGTTTCAATGTTAAGAGTTATTATTGAAAATTTGATTAATAATGCAATTAAATTTACCGATACCGGAAGCGTTGTGGTTGAAACTGAAAGTATTGAAATTAATGGCAGCGATGAATTTTTGCTAAGAGTAAGAGATACAGGAATTGGAATGAATAAGAAAAATATTCCGACAATCTTTAAAGAATTTAAGCAAATTAGTGAAGGAACAAACAAAGCCTATCCGGGGACAGGCTTAGGTTTATCAATTGCGAAAAAATATATTAAAATTTTAAATGGTGAAATTACAGTTAAAACCGCTGTCGGTTTTGGTTCAACATTTGAAATTAAATTTTTAAAAAATCAAATTTTTATAAAGCAAAGTGCTTAATAATATTTTATCTACTCCAGCCCCAATCAGAGAAGTGGGGAATTTGTGCTTTTTTAACTTCTAAATTTCCTAACTTAGTATCAACAATATTTTCTTCATAAGCAACTTCTTCATTTCCATCTAAATATTTAAAATCTAAATCATCATATAAAACGTTTACATTTTTTAATTTTAAACTGAATAATAATGGTTTGTCAAAAGTTGTAGGTGACGGATATAAACTAACAGAATTTTTATCAAGATTGAAAACCATACTAAATTCTTTTGTTCCCTCAAAAGCATTTTTAGGAATATTTAATACAGCTTTTAATTTAGAGTTTTTTCCATTTTCATTTTTCCAACTATGAGCAACTTTAATAGTTCCACCGTTACTTCCATCAATTACATAAGTATTTGAAGTATAAGTTGAAGAAATTTTGCTTAATGCTGAAGCATTTTCTTGATTTGTTGGTTCTAGAACTGAATTACTTTCTTGACATCCAAATGCAATTAATAATAGAACTGAAATAACTAAAAATTTTTTTTTCATAAATTCTCCGGTTAATTTAAAATTATATAAAGTGGCATTCTATAATCGGGAAATAAGAAATTTTGTTTAGTGATTTTAATCATTGAATGTTTAATAAAATTTTTTAAGGGAAGTAAACTTTGTTTGACATTTTTATTACTTTGCTCAAATTGATACACTTTATACAAATTATTTTAATTTGAAATAAAATTCTTTTGTTCTGAATAAAAAAAAGTGAATTCATCACTAAAATATTGGCGTAAAATTTGCGAATATCATAATAAGCCAAAAAACTTTGGAGTTAAAATGGAAGCTTTTTATGATGCACCGTTAACCGCAAGTATTCTTCTGCAAGAAGTTATGAAAGATCTTAGAATCCGTATTTTACCTGGAAAATGCTGTAAAAATGGTTTGGATAAAAAGATCTTTAGAAAGTGTAAAAGAATAATTGAAAAAGAATATTTAGATAAAAATTATCAAGAATTATTAAAATTGTACATTTCAAGTTATTTTATTGAGGATTCTGTTGGTGAAAATGGTGAGGAATTTGAGGATTTCGCTGAATTAGAATTCGAAAGAAATTATGATGATTTTGAAGAAAGTATTCAATTATCAAAATAAATAGTTATAAAAATTAGTCTAATAAAATCCAACCGGCTAAAGTTAGTCACCAAAAATCTCTGCCTTTTTATATTTCAACTCAAATAAATAAATCATATTTTTACTTACAAATAATTTTTGGTTTTAAGATGAAAAACAATTACTTATGTCCTTATTGCAAAGGACAATTAAACGTAAAATCCAATATTGTTTTAGCAGTTAGAACAGAAGCTCAAAAACGCGGATTGATTTTACTAAGCTCTAAATTAGGAAATTACCAAGTTACAACACATCCAAGTTTTCAATTAAAAGAAGGTGAACATTTGGAAATATTTTGTCCGATGTGTCACGCAAACTTAAAAGCAATTGAATTTGATGATAACTTGGCGAAAATGTTTATGATGGATGAATCACAAAAAGTTTACGAAATTATTTTTTCAGAAATTGCCGGCGAGCATTGCACTTATAAACTTGTTGATTCAATGATTGAAAGTTATGGTGAACATCAGAATAATTATGTAAATCATTTTGGAGCAAAAGCCAGATTGTAATTATCTGGCTTAACATTTTTTATTTCATCATTTCTGAAAAAATTATTTTCCAAAATAATTCTTCATATTTTCTTTGCTTATAAAAATGAGCTTTCTATTTGTTGAAATATGAATGAAGTCTAACTATATTTTAATCTTAAAAAAAAATTAGAAGGAATATAAATGGTTGTTAATCAAACGGAATTTAGCGATGTAGAATTATTTAAACGTGGAAAAGTTAGAGATGTTTATAATCTTGGAGAAAATTATTTAATTGTTTCTACAGATCGTTTATCAGCATTTGATGTAATTATGCAAGAGGGCATTCCGCAAAAAGGTAAAATTTTAACTCAAATTTCGGAATTCTGGTTTGACTTTTCAAAAAATATAATTCCTAATCATTTGGTTTCAACAAAGATTTCGGATTTTCCGGAAATACTTCAAAAATATTCTTCAATTCTTGAAGGAAGATCAATGTTTGTTAAAAAAGCCGAGTTAATTCCTTTGGAATGTATTGTGAGAGGTTACATTTCCGGCTCGGGATGGAATGAATACAAAAAAAACGGAACAGTTTGCGGAATTGAATTACCAAAGAATTTGGTTGAATCTGAAAAATTACCCGAACCGATTTTTACACCTTCAACCAAAGCAGATATTGGAGATCACGATGAAAATATTTCCGAAGAAAAAGCGAAAGAAATTGTTGGTGAAAAAGTATATAATGTATTAAAAACTAAATCATTAGAAATTTATAAGACTGCTGCAGATTTTGCTTTTGAAAAAGGAATAATTTTAGCTGATACAAAAATGGAATTTGGGTTTTATGGTGATGAAATAATTTTAATTGATGAATTATTAACTCCCGATTCATCAAGATTTTGGCCAAAAGATTTATATCAAAAAGGAAGAGGTCAAGATAGTTTTGATAAACAATATGTTCGTGATTTTTTAATTTCAATAAACTTTAATAAACAACCTCCGGCTCCAAATCTTCCGGAAGAAGTAATAAATAATACGACAAAAAAATATCTTGAAGCGTTGGAATTATTAACTGGAAAAAGAGCATAATTTTGAAACCAACTAAAATTAAAGTTAGAGAAAATCAATATTTAGATGTTACTTGGGATAACGGACAACTTAAAAGTATTAAATTAAGTAATCTTAGAAATGCATGTCCGTGTGCTTTATGCAATGCAGAGAAAGATGAATGGAGCAAAACATATATTCCGCTTTTCACTTTAGAGCAATTAAAAATAAAGAAAATTAATATTGTTGGAACTTACGCAATTGGTATTGAATGGGCAGACAGACACAATACCGGTTTATATGATTACGAATATTTGTATGAAATTTTTGAGCAATTTTCTGTAGTTAAATAATTATGGTATTACCAAATCAATTAACCACATTAAGAATTATTTTAACTCCAATATTTCTGTTTTTATTTTTATCTGAAAATCCAATTTTAAAACAAATCTCGTTAGCGGTTTATATTGTTGCTGCAATTACGGATTGGTACGATGGCTGGCTTGCAAGAAAGTTTAATTATATTACAACTTGGGGAAAATTTATGGATCCGCTTGCAGATAAAATTCTAACTTCTGCAGCTTTTTTCGGATTTGTAATAATCGGAATTTTACCTTTGTGGATGGTAATTATTGTTGTGTTCAGAGATTTATTTGTAACCAGTTTAAGGCTTTTTGCCGAGTGGAAGAAAAAAACTTTTACCACAAATTATCTTGCTAAAATTAAAACTTTTGTTCAAATGACATTTATTTTCTATTTGCTCATAGTTTTCACTTTAAAAGAAAATCAATTTTTAAAAGAAAATTTTTCAAATCTTATCGAATATTTAATAAATCAAAACCTAATATATTTTTCAATGTTCGCAATTACTGTTTATACTTTTATAACCGGCGTAATTTATATTTATCAAAACAGAATTTTGATTAGCAGAATTCTATTTAGAAAATGAATCAAATAAAAAAAATTATTGGATCCGGTTTTTATACCGGATTCTTACCAAAAGCTCCCGGAACATTTGGAAGTTTTGCTGCACTTTTTTTTTATTTAATTCCGGGTTTTGAAAATCCAATATTTCTAATTTCAACAATTATTTTTTCAGTTATAATTGGAATTCCGATTGGAAATTATTTTGAGAAAACTTTTGGCAAAGATCCGCAAATTTTTACTCTTGATGAATTTATCGGAACTTGGATTTCCTTACTTTTCATTCCCAAAATTTATTATTTCATAATTCCGACTTTCATAATTTGGAGAATTCTTGATATTCTAAAACCTTATCCTGCAAATATTGCAGAAAACATTTCCGGCGGATTGGGAATTATACTTGACGATATAATTTCTGGAATGTATTCCTTAATAATTATACATATATTTATAACCATATTTTTTTGACAAAATGAGCAGAATATGAAAATTCACATTCTAACAATTGGTGATGAAATATTAATTGGTCAAACTCTAAACACAAATGCAGCATTTATCGGAGAATTGTTAAACAATAACAATTACACTATTTCAAGCACTTCAGTTGTTGGTGATAGAACAAATGAAATTGTTGAAGAAATAAATAGAGTTTTAAAAATTAGTGATATTATTTTATGTACCGGCGGATTAGGTCCAACAAACGATGACGTAACTTTACATGCAATTTCCGAAGTATTTAAAACTGAATTGATAGAAAATGAAGATATTCTAAATGACATAAAATTATTTTTTGAAAAAAGGAAAAGAAAATTAACCGATATAAATCGACAGCAAGCTTTAGTTCCAAAAATTGCAAAACCAATTAGAAATACAAATGGAACTGCACCGGGAATATGGATTCAAAAAGATAAAAAAATATTTGTCGCAATGCCCGGCGTTCCACTTGAAATGAAAGCAATGATGGTAGATTTTGTACTTCCCAAAATTCAAGAATTATTGCCAAGTCAGTTTATAAAAAAACAAACAACTCTTTTAACGACTGGAATTCCGGAATCTTATCTATACGAAGAAATTAAAACTATAGAGGGAATAATTGAAAAGGAAAATTTAGCTTTTTTGCCAAGTCAATTTGGAGTAAAAATTAGAATTACCGCAATTGATAAAGTTGAATCGGTAGTAAATGAAAGAATATTTGAAGTTGAGCAGCAAATAAGATCAAAAGTTGGAAGATATATTTACGGAAAAGATAATCAATCCTTAGAAGAAGTTGTTGGAAAATTGTTGAAAGAACGAGGTCTAACAATTGCAGTTGCCGAATCTTGTACCGGCGGATTAATTAGCAGTAGAATTACAAATGTAAACGGAAGCAGTAAATATTTTGAAAGATCCATGATTACCTACAGCAATGGTGCAAAAGTAGAATTATTGGGAATTGATGAAGATTTAATTATGAAATATGGTTCAGTAAGTTTGGAAGTTGCTCGCTTAATGGCGGAAGGAATTAAAGCCGTAAGCGGAACCGATATTGGTTTAGCTGTAACCGGAATTATGGGACCAACCGGAGCAACTGAAAATAAACCGGTCGGGTTAGTATTTGTTGGCATTTGTGATGATAAAGTTTGTACAGCAAAAGAATTTAGATTTGGAGATGATAGATTACTGAATAAAGATAGAACCTCTCAAGCTGCGTTGGAAATGTTGAGAAGAAATTTGTTAGGAATTTCTTATGACCAATAGATTATTTGTTGCATATGATTTACCAAATGAAACATTAGAATTTATTACAAATAAAAGAGATGAACTTTATAGTTTACCAAATTCGGTAAATTGGGAACCAGATGAAAAATTACACATCACATCAAAATTTTTAGGTGATGTTGGAGATTATTTAACTGAATTAATTATTGATAGATTTGAAAATTTGGAATTACATTCAGTAAAATGTGAATTTTCTCAATTTAATTACTTCAAAAAAAATGGGGAAATGAAAATTCTTTATGCCGGAATTAAGCAAAATGATGAATTATCGAAAAATCAAAATATAATTGAAAATGAATGCGGATTGCTTGGTTTTGAAAAAGAAATTAGAAATTTCAAACCACATTTAACAATTTTGAGAATTAAAGGAAATGAAGATTTAGAAAAATTATATAAATTTGCAAATTTTGAAATTGAACATAGTTTTATAATAAATTCGGTTTCGTTAGTTAAAAGTGAATTAAAACCATCTGGTTCGGAATATACAATTCTAAAAAGTTTTAAAATGAAATAACGGAGGGCAAATGGCTGCAGAAAAAGATCCAAGATTAAAAATTCTTGAAGATACAATGTTCAGCATCGAAAAAACTTATGGCAAAGGTGCCATAATGAAATTGGGGGATGGAGTTGTAAATAAAATAGAATCAATTTCTACAGGTTCGGTAAGTTTGGATTACGCACTTGGAATTGGCGGTGTGCCAAGAGGAAGAATTGTAGAAATTTATGGACCGGAATCATCTGGTAAAACTACAGTGTGTTTACATACAATTGCCGAAGCACAAAAGCTTGGCGGAATTGCCGCATTCATTGATGCGGAGCATGCTTTGGATGTTAATTATGCTCAAAAACTTGGCGTTGATATTAAAAATTTATTAATATCTCAACCAGATTATGGGGAGCAAGCTCTAGAAATTGTTGATACTTTAGTTAGAAGTAACGCACTTGATATTATTGTAATTGATTCTGTTGCCGCACTTGTACCTCGCTCAGAAATTGAAGGAGAAATGGGCGATGCACAAATGGGTGTCCAAGCAAGGTTAATGTCACAAGCTTTGAGAAAAATTACCGGAGCTGTAAGCAGATCAAAAACTTGCGTTATATTTACAAATCAATTGAGAAGTAAAATTGGCGTAATGTTTGGAAGTCCGGAAACTACAACCGGCGGAAACGCACTTAAGTTCTACGCTTCATTAAGATTAGATATTAGAAGAATTGCTGGTTTGAAAAATGGTGAAGATGTAATCGGAAGTAGAACAAAAGTAAAAGTTGTAAAAAGTAAAATTGCACCTCCGTTTAAACAAGTTGAATTTGATATTATGTATGATGAAGGAATTAGTAAAACCGGCGAATTAATAGATTTAGGTGTGGAGCACGGAATTATTAAAAAAGGCGGAGCATGGTTTACTTTTGGCGAAGATAGATTTCAAGGTAGGGAGCAGTTTAGACTTCAACTTAAAGAAAACCTAACTTTAATGGCAAATTTGGAAAAAGAAGTAAAAGTTAAATTAGGAATGCTGCCTCAAGAACAAAAAGAAGTTGTAGAAGAAAAATCTAAAAAATAATGATTGTTTCAGAAATTTCTAAAAAGGGAAATTGGGTTAACATTCTTTTTGATAATAATGAATTATTTAAAATTCCATATGAATTATTTGTAAAAAATAATCTTTACGTTGATGATGAAATTTCTGAAGATGAATTTTTTAAATTAAAACATCAAACAAATATTTATCAAATTAGGCAAAGTTCTTTTAGATATTTAGGATTACGAAATCACAGCAACAATGAATTGAAAATCAAACTTTTAAAAAAAGGTTTTGATAAAAATCTTATAGAAAATGTTATTATTGAATTAACAAATTCGGGTTTTCTAAACGATAAAATTTTTGCAGAGAATTATTTTCAGTTTCAGATTAGAAAGAAAAAAGGGAAATTAAAAATTCAATCAGAGTTAATTAAAAAAGGAATTAATAGAGAAATTATTTCTGAAGTTGGAAAAAATTTTGATGAAGATTTTTCTAATGAATCTACAGTCTATGAAATTGGGATAAAAAAGTTTAATTCGCTTAAACAGAAAAATAATTCAAATATTCAGATTAAGCAGAAATTATTTGCACATTTAGTTAATAAAGGATTTACAACTGATTTAATCGGAAAAGCAATTTCAAAAATTATGAAAGAAGATTATGAATAAATTTGTTGGAGTTGATTATTATAATATTCAAGATTTATTAACAGAAGAAGAGAAATTAGTTCAAAATTCTGTTCGAGAATTTGTTGATGAAAAGGTAATTTCGATTATTGAAAAACATTATCAAAATTCAACTTTTCCAATGGAATTAATTCCGCAGCTTGGTGAATTGGGAGTTTTCGGAATTACACTTCCCGAAGAATTTGGATGCGCAAATCTAAATAATATTTCTTCTGGTTTAGCAATGCAAGAACTTGAAAGAGGTGATAGCGGTTTACGTAGTTTTGCATCTGTGCAAAGTAGTTTGGTTATGTATCCGATTTATACTTTTGGAAGCGAAGAACAGAAAAATAAATGGCTTCCTAAATTATCTACCGGAGTAAAAATTGGATGTTTCGGATTGACCGAACCGGATTTTGGTTCAAATCCCGGTGGAATGATTACAAACGCAAAAAAAGTTGATGGCGGATATTTATTAAATGGTGCTAAAATGTGGATTACAAACGGAACTTTAGCAGATGTTGCAGTTGTTTGGGCAAAATTGGATGGTATTGTAAAAGGATTTTTAGTCGAGAAAAATTTTAAGGGATTTTCTGCTCCCGAAATGAAAGGCAAACATTCACTTCGGGCTTCTATAACTTCAGAATTAATTTTTCAAGATGTTTTTGTTCCGGAAGAAAATTTGCTTCCAAATTCTAATGGATTGAAATCTCCGCTTATGTGCTTGAATCAAGCAAGATTTGGAATTGCTTGGGGAGTTGTTGGTGCAATGATGGCCGTTTATGAATCGGCATTAAATTATGCAAAATCAAGAATTCAGTTTTCAAAACCAATTGCCGGCTATCAATTAACTCAAAAAAAATTAACAGATATTCTTACTGAAATTACTAAAGCTCAATTATTAAATTATAGATTGGCAAAACTAAAAGACGAAGGAAAAGTAAAACATACGCAAATTTCTATGGCAAAAAGAAATAATTGTGAAGTTTCGTTAAATGCAGCGAGAATTGCGAGAGAAATTTTTGGAGCAAATGGAATTTTAGATGAATATCCAATTATGCGACATTCGGCAAATTTAGAAAGTGTAAAAACTTATGAAGGCACACATGAAATGCACACATTAATTATTGGAGAAGATATTACGGGAATTTCTGCGTTTGAGTAAAGAAAATGCCTAAAATGCCTTAAATACTTAAAGTACGAAAATTAAATAAAATGAATAACAAAGTTTTTGCACAAGAATTAGAAAAAAGAACAAAAGAATTTGCAATAAAAATAATAAATTTATCATCAAAATTACCAAATACAATTGAAACAAAAATCATTCGAAATCAAATTAATAAATCCGGAACTTCAATTGGTGCAAATTATAGAGAAGCAAACAGATCAAGAAGTAAAGCAGATTTTTTGAATAAAATAAAAATTTGTGAAAGTGAAGCTAGCGAAACTCAATATTGGCTTGAAATTATTAATGATTTAAAGTTGTTGAAAACAGAAGAAATAAAATTTGAAATTAAAGAATCATCAGAACTTTTAGCAATTTTTACATCTATTAATTCTAAATTAAAATTATAATTTAAATAACTTTTTAACTTTAGTACTTAATGAACTTTAAGTACTTATTTTTCAGAGAAACTTATGCACATCGATAAAATATTATTTGAAGGATTAACATTTGACGATCTTTTATTAATTCCGGCAAAATCAAATGTATTACCAAGAGAAACAAATTTAGAATCAATGCTAACAAGAAAGATTAAATTGAATCTACCATTTCTTTCTGCTGCAATGGATACAGTAACAGAATCTAAAATGGCAATTGCAATGGCGGCTCAAGGCGGAATTGGAATTATTCATAAAAATATGAGTATTGAAAAGCAAGCTGAGGAAGTTGATAAAGTTAAAAGATCAGAAAGCGGAATGATTACGAATCCGATAACTTTACTAGCTGATAAAACCGTTGGTGATGCAACAGCATTGATGGAAAAATATCATATAAGCGGAATTCCAATTGTTGATGATAACAATAAATTAATTGGAATTTTAACAAATAGAGATTTAAGATTTGAGCCAAATTTAAATCTTAAAATTTTTGATATAATGACAAAAAATAATTTACGAACAGCGCCATTAGGAACTACTCTTGATCAAGCTGAAAAATTACTTCAAAAATATAAAGTTGAAAAACTTCCCGTCGTTGATGAAAATGGAATTGTTAAAGGTTTAATAACGTTTAAGGATATTTCAAAAAAGAAACATCATCCAAATGCGTGTAAAGATGAATTAGGAAGATTAAGAGTCGGAGCTGCCGTTAGTGTTTCTTCTGATACAATGCAAAGAGTTGACGCATTAGTAAAAGCACACGTTGATGTAATTGTTGTTGATACTGCGCACGGTCATTCGGAAGGAGTTTTAAAAACTGTAAAAAAAATAAAAAATACTTATCCGGAAATTCAATTAATTGCGGGAAATATTGTAACGAAAGAAGCCGCTTGGGAATTAGTCGAAATTGGAGTTGATGCAGTAAAAGTTGGAATTGGTGCCGGATCAATTTGTACAACAAGAATTATTGCCGGTGTTGGAGTTCCTCAAGTCAGCGCAGTTTTTGAAGTTGCAAAAGCTCTTAAAGGAACCGGAGTTCCAATAATTGCTGATGGAGGAGTTAAGCAAACCGGTGATGTTGCAAAAGTAATTGCTGCCGGAGCGGATACAGTTATGATGGGAGGAATGTTTGCCGGAGTTGATGAAACCCCCGGAGAGAAAATTTTATTTGAGGGAAGAAGTTTTAAAATGTACAGAGGAATGGGTTCAATCGGTGCAATGAAACACGGAAGTAAAGACAGATATTTTCAAGATATGGAAGACGATATTAAAAAACTTGTTCCCGAAGGAGTTGAAGGTAGAGTTCCATTCAAAGGATCACTTGCTGATACAATTTATCAATTTGTCGGTGGATTAAGAGCAGCAATGGGATACTGCGGAGCACTAACAATAGATGATTTCAAAAAGAATGCAAAATTTGTAAAGATTTCAACATCAGGATTGAGAGAAAGTCATCCGCATGATGTAATTATTACAAAAGAATCTCCAAATTATCATTCATAGATAAAATATGTTTAAGGTTCTTGTTATTGCATATTATTATCCTCCATTAGGATTAAGTGGTGTTCAACGTACGTTGAAATTTACGAAATACCTTTCTCAATATAATTGGCAGCCAACCGTAATTACAACCGGTAAAATAAGCTATTTTGCTCATGATGAGCAAATGTTGAAAGAAGCTGAAAATTCCAATGTTAGAATAATAAGAACTGAAGCAATTGCTCCCGGTTCGTTATTCTTCAGGAAAAGCACAATCAAAATGCCTTCTTCTTTTATTCAAGGATTATTTACTAGGATAAGTAAGACTTTTTTTATTCCGGATAACAAAATATTTTGGGCAAAAAAAGCTTCAAAGATTGCTTCAAAACTTTTAAAGAGTGAAAAATTTGACGCAATTTTTATCACCATTCCTCCATTTTCTTCTGCAGTGGCTTTTACAAAATTAAAAGCAAAGTTTGATATTCCCATTTTTGTTGATTACCGTGATGCTTGGTTAACTAATCAATTTCGTTTTTATCCAACGCCAATTCACAGATATTTGCATAAAAAGTTAGAATACAATGTTTTAAGAAAAACAGATAGAGTTATTGTTGTTAATAGGAATATTAAAGAAGAACTTTTAACAAATTACCAATTTCTAAAATTTAGGGATATTGATATTATTCCCCATGGTTATGATCCGGAAGATTTTGAAAATTTGAATCCATATCCGAAAGAGAATAATAAAATGGTAATTTTATACGCCGGATCTTTTTATGAAGGAATAACTCCAAAATATTTGCTTAAGGCTTTTAAACTATTAACAATTGAAAGACCAGATGTTGCATCAAATATTGAATTACATTTTGTTGGACAATTTAAAAGAGAAAATCTCAAAATTGTACAAAATTTGAAATTGGAAAAATTTGTAAAAGAAATTGGCTATCTTACACATTTAGATACACTTAGAAGAATTATTTCAAGTGATATTTTATGGCTGATGTTACCAAAAAGTGCACGAATGTATAATGTCACACCGGGAAAAATATTTGAATATTTTGCTTCTGGAAAACCAATCTTTGCAAATTTACCTGAAGGAGTTGCTAAAAGTACAATTACTGAATATAAGGCTTCATTTGTTTCTGAATCAGAAAATTTGGAGGAAATTAAAAACACACTAATAAAATCTCATGATTTATATATAGAGAATAAACTTCCAATTCCAGATGATGAATTTATAAATAGATTTGACAGATCAAAATTAACTGAACAATTAGTAAAAATTTTTCAATTTTATTTGAAGACTGAATAATGAAAATACTTATAATAGGTTCCGGTGGTAGAGAACATGCGATTGGAATTAAAATTTTTGAACAAAACAAAAATGCAAAAATTTACTTTGCTCCCGGAAATGGAGGCACTTGGCAAATTGGTGAAAATGTAAATTTGGATTTGCTAGATCATCAAACTGTAATAAATTTTTGTTCACAAAAAGAAATTGAATTGGTAATTGTCGGACCCGAACAACCTTTGGTAGATGGAATAGCAGATGATCTAAGAAATGAAGGAATTAACGTTTTTGGCCCAAGTAAAAATGCAGCAAGAATTGAAGGTGATAAATCATTCGCAAAAAGTTTAATGAATAAATATAATGTCCCGACTGCGATTCATAAAACATTTAATAGTTCAGAAATTGAAAATGCAGTAAAATATTTGAGAGAAGGAAAATTTCCAATTGTTATTAAAGCTTCAGGTTTAGCGGCTGGGAAAGGTGTAATAATTGCAAATAATTTTTCAGAAGCCGAAACAGCTATTTATGACATTATGAAAAATTCTATATTTGGAGAAGCTGGAGAAAAAGTAGTTATTGAAGAATTTTTAGAAGGTGAAGAACTTTCCGTTTTTGTTGTTACTGATGGAAAGAATTTTATTATACTTCCGCCAGCACAAGACCATAAAAGAATTGGCGAAGGTGATACCGGGAAAAATACCGGCGGAATGGGAGCATATTCTCCAATTTCATTTGTTGATGATATTTTAATTGAAGAAATAAAATCTAAAGTAATTATTCCAACTTTAAATGGCTTAGAAAATTGTAATTCACAATTTAACGGATGTCTTTATTGCGGATTAATAAATACAAGTGATGGAATAAAAGTAATAGAATTTAATTGCAGATTCGGTGATCCGGAAACTCAAGCAGTTTTGCAACTTATCGATGGTGACTTTTTATCATTATTAAATTCTGCAGCAAAAGGAAAAATTATTAAAGAATCTGTAAAATATAACGGAGGAAGTGCAATTTGTGTTGTTGTTGCTTCTGGTGGATATCCGGATAATTATGAAAAAGGATTTGAAATTTTTGGGTTAAAAGAAAAATTTGATGATAATATTAAGATTATTCATGCCGGAACAAAACTACAAAATGGTAAAATGTTAACATCCGGTGGGAGAGTATTAAATATTGTTTCCTCAATTAAGCAAAATGATTTAAAATATTGTATAACAAAAGCTTATGAAGTATTAGATAAAGTTAAATTTGATAAAATGTACTTTAGAAAAGACATTGGGTTTAAAGCAATAAATTGAAAAACAATAGTTAGATTATTCGCAAATAGAAAATACAATCCCAACATTTAAAGTGTAAATTTTCACATCAGTATTTTTATAATTCGAATAAAATTAAATAACAAATTTGGAATTAAAACATATTTTTCACTCAGATTGGCAAGCAATCTGAGTTACATTTTTTTTGTATCACAGTTTCCTTGGAAACTGTGAATATATTAACATGTTATAATTTTTCAGCTAAAAAATTGTATTCGAAATCTCTCCAATCCTCAACAATTCCGGCTTTTACCGGATTCATCAAAACATATTCTATTAATTTCTCAAGTTCATCTGGATTACGGACAATATGATCATAACTTTCCGATTGCCAAAAACTTCCCGTTTTGTTAAGAATACAATTCATTCTAAACGCAGCAATTCTTTTTAAAGTCTGCATTATTTTCCCAACATTTCTTGCATTTTCAAGCAAATGAAAAATAAGATGTACATGATTCGGCATAATTGAATAACAAATTAGTTTAAATTCTTTCTTATCAAATTTATGAATCTCAAATTTCACAACATTTGCTAAATCAAAATTATTTAAGTAATAACCAAGTTCATATTTGTGAATCAGATTATCATATTCAAAGAAGTATTCATTATTGATTTCATAAATATTATTTGCTGCAGCGTTTAATTTTACTTCATTAAATTTGGTATTCAGCTGCAATAAAACATCTAAAGGAATTGAATTTTTGACTCTGAAAGTAACAAAGTATGTCGAATTTGGACGATAAAAGTGAGGAAGGTTTCTTCTATGAAATGTTAAAGAATTCATAAATAGAAATTTAAATAATTATTTATAAAAGTAACACATTTTGCTCGCAAAATGTGCAAATCAGCGATTTTGCAAAGAAAGACAAGAATTCGTAAAATGAAATTTTAATTTTTATAAAATTATGGTTATCCTCAGATTGCAAACAATCTGAGTTACATTTGTTGTAAGATTGACAAGCAATCTGAGTTACAAAAGTTTAAATGTAGCACAAATTGTTCAAAATCTTTAAATGTAAAACAGATTGTTTACAATCTGTAAGAACTAAAAAAAAAAATCTGTATTTCTTTTTTTTTGTAAAAACAACCACTTTTGGACTATAAATCACTATAAATAATCACCAATCTATTTGATTTAAATCATTAAATACTTTTACTATTTTAGTGATATTGATCCTTAAAAGTAGGATTCTATGAAAACTTACATTTCCATATTTTCTGCGTTCTTGCTAATCTTCACAACTTTATATTCTCAAGGACTCAATGGTCCAACTTCTTGGGAAACAATTGGAAATACTTTTTCTCAACCTAATGTTCATTTACAATTGGGAAGAAATTTTTATGATTGGTATGGAAGTGGAGATGTTAATAATGATGAAGTTATTGATAATAATGATTTAATTGCAATTAATAATGGTGTTAAAAATGATAGAAGTGATGTTGATGGAGATGGAATTTCTTCTGCAAGTAATGATAAATTAGTTTTACAAAATTATCTTAATAAAAATATTGATTATTTACCCAGTCATTGGAATTATTTAAATAAGGAAGAAAAAACTTCTTGGTTAGAGAAAATTATTAAGATAAATGATGCAATTAATTATGGTGGTACTGGATGGTTTTGTAGAAATTATATAAATCAAATGGAAATTGATTTTTATGGAATTTCAAATATTGAGGGGTATATTGAGTATAAAAAAGATTTAGGGGAGGTTGAATATAATAAAGAGGATAATGCTAAATTTAATATTCCTTTACAATATTTTTCAACTAAAAGTACTTCAGGTGTTGATCATGCTATTTCTGGAACTCTTGTTGGAAATAATCCTTTAGATTTTAATGATTGGTATTTTGTTGGATATGAAAATGATAATAGAGTATTTCCTGGAGATTATGCCTTAGATGAAGATGGTTTTGCATATATGGGCAAAAGCGCTTATATCGAAGATGACATTTTTCATAATAGATTTTTTACTTTTATTAATAACTTTCTTAGTTTTAATTTAACAGATGGTGAAGCTATTATGGATTATTACGATGTTAATGGATTACTTCTTACAGACCCAAGTAATTTTACAATTGATGTACTTGACCCTATTGATAAAACATTAAATTATCAAGTTAATTTAAATACAACCTCAAATGTTACAGGTTATCCTGAGGTAAATGTTTCAAATGGATTTGAAGCAATTTTAACTTATTCAGATGGTTCTAATGTTCCTACAAATGCAACATATCCAAATATTGAATATTATTTTGATAGAACTTGGACTGGTGAAGCCACTTCATCAAGTTTAGTTACAAAAAGAGACTCAGAAGTACAAAGAATTTATGTAAAAGACAATGAATCACCAACCGGAAATATTCCAGTTGATATAAATTTAATAAATGAGCAAGTTGTTTCAAATGGAGGATTATCAGCTTCATTAACTGGTGAAATTATAAATGTAAAAGATAATTCTAATCTTCCGGTAAATGTAAATGTTGATTATCAGTTAAAAAGTGAAACAGATGAAGAAAGAATCTATAATTCAATATTTACTTTAACAGATGTTTTCGGTAATGTAAAAACATATTCTACACAAAAAATTACAGTTCTTTATTCTCAAATAAGTATTCAGAGTTTAACAGATTTACTAGTAAATGCAGAAAAGAATCAAGATTTAAGTCCGCAAGGTTTAAAAGAAAAAGGATATAATTCAGAACCAAAAGTCACAATCAGTAATTCCACATCAGATTATACTTTAACATATTTTGATAAAGATACAATTTATCATTCTTCATTATTTCCTTGGGCAGAAAGAGAATTTACAAGAATATTTATTGCACAATTAAATTCAGATGGAATTGCTGATACAATGCAACACAAAATAATTGTAAAGGATTTGGAGAATCCGTTTGTAGAAAATTTAGAAGCAATAACAATTACGGATAAAGATTCTCTACATCCAAGTGTTACCGGATATCCAAAAATAACTGATAATGTAGCTGTTCAAGATACAATAATTACATATAATCTAGTTTCTGAAAATTCCACTGAAAGAAATTATAATGCAGTAGCAACAGTAACAGATGTATTTGGTAATGTTACAACATATACTTATCAAATAGTTACAGTTACAATAGTTACCGATGTTGCAGAAAATAATAATTTACCAACAGAATATAAACTTTCACAGAATTACCCAAATCCGTTTAATCCAACAACAACAATAAATTACTCAATTAAAAATTCAAATCATGTAAAACTTGTAATATTTGATATATTAGGAAATGAAATTATTAGGTTAGTTGATAAATATCAAAAAAGTGGAAATTACAATATTGAAGTTGATGCTTCTAAATTATGTGCTGGAGTTTATTTCTATAAGTTAATTTGCGGAAATTTTATCGTTACTAAAAAAATGGTGGTTCTAAAATAATTTAGTACATAGTGTGTTAAAATCTGCATTTATGTTTTCAATCTCAGATTGGCAAGCAATCTGAGTTACATTTACATTTGTTGTAAGATTGACAAGCAATCTGAGTTACAAATTTAGTAACATATTACTCCGGATAGTGAAGTGATTTTCTTTCATCATCTAAATTGCAATAAATCAAAAATCTATCCCGGAGGCCAATTCATTTTTCTTCCGCCTAATAAATGCAGATGTAAATGGTAAACTTCTTGACCACCGTTATTTCCGCAATTAAAAACTAATCTAAAACCATCTTCTGCAATTCCTTCATTTTTTGCAATAATATTTGCGGCATCAATCATTTCTCCTAAAAGAGAAGCATGCTCCATACTTTTAATATCTGTAACTTTTAGGATTTCGATTTTTGGAATAATTAAAATATGCACCGGAGCTTGCGGATTTATGTCTCTAAATGCTAATACATTTTCTGTTTCGTAAACAATATTTGCTGGAATTTCTCTATTTATTATTTTTGTGAAAATTGTGTTCATTACTTGCTCCAGAATTTAATCTTTATTAATTCCGTACTTTTTCATTTTATTGTAAAGATGACTTCGCTGAATATCCAAAATTTCTGCGGTTTTACTAATATTCCAATTATTTATTTCCAACTGTTTTTGTATAAAAACTTTTTCTGCTTTTTCCTTAAACTCTTGAAACGAATTTGAAATATCAATTATATCATCAGTTTTTGTTTCAACATTTGGAAGTAACGAAATCACATCTTGTTTGGTAATTGAGTTTGATGAAATCATAATAATTATTCGTTCAATAATATTTCTTAATTCACGAACATTTCCGGACCATTCATAATTTTTTAAAACCTCAATTGCGTCTTCTGTAAAATTCTTATTTGGAAATTTATTTTGTTTGCAAATTTTTTGGGAAAAGTGATTTATCAAAAGTGGAATATCTTCCTTTCGTTCACGTAATGCGGGAACTTTTATTGGAATTACATTTAAACGGTGATATAAATCTTCTCTAAAGTTTCCGTCTTTAATTTCATTTTTCAAATCTTTATTTGTTGCGGAAATTATTCTTACATCAACATTTATTTTATTATTTCCGCCGACTCTTTCAATTACGCCTTCTTCAATTGCACGCAAAACTTTTGCTTGTGCTTGCAAGCTCATATCGCCAATTTCATCGAGAAAAAGTGTTCCACCGTCAGCTAACTCAAATTTCCCAATTCTTTTTTGAGCAGCTCCGGTAAAAGAACCTTTTTCGTGTCCAAATAATTCAGACTCAATAAGTTCATTGGGAATTGCCGCGCAGTTTACTTCTACTAATTCTTTATTTCCTCTTTCACTTTTATT
The DNA here is from genome assembly GCA_016708125.1 of Ignavibacteriota bacterium. Taxonomy (NCBI): domain Bacteria; kingdom Pseudomonadati; phylum Ignavibacteriota; species Ignavibacteriota bacterium. The sequence continues at coordinate 3,234,224 of JADJGF010000001.1, forward strand.
ATGAATTGCTTTCGCAACCAATTCTTTTCCGGTTCCGTTTTCTCCGGTAATTAAAACTCTCGATTCAGTTTTCGCAACTCTATCGATTAAGGAAATTACAGATTTTATTTGAGAACTTTCGCCTACAATAATTTCTTCTTGCGTTAAATTTTCTCGTAATTTTTTATTCTCTTTTAGCAGATTTGTTTTTCCAACCGCATTTCTAATGCTGATTAAAAGTTTGTCTCGCTCAATCGGTTTTTCAATAAAATCAAAAGCACCGAGTTTTGTAGCTTTTATTGCATTTTCTAAATTGCTGTGAGCAGAAATCATAATTATACTGATTTCAATTTCATTTTCTTTAATCCAATTTAAAACTTCAAATCCGGTAATTTCCGGCATTTGTATATCCAACAACAATGCATCATAATTATTGTATTCCAATTTTTTTAATCCGGCTTTCGCATCAGTCGTTGAATCAACGGAATAATTTTCATATTCCAAAATCATGCTTATGCTTTCGCAGATTTGTTTTTCATCGTCAATAATCAAAATTGATTTCATGTAAAAAGAAAGTTTATTTATAATATGCTTAATTATAAGAAAAGTAGAATAAAGAATACAACTTAAAAAAATCAGATGGAACTAAATCCTTATTATTATGTAATGAATATCCGAAAAATTCTCCAAGGTAATTTGTCTGCAAATCTCTAAAATCAATTCCGCCGCTAACTTTAAATGTTGATTCAAATATTTCTACAAACATTCCAAAGAATTTTGATAGATTGAAAAAAGTTGTATTGAACTTTAAAAATGCATTTCCAAAAAAGTGTGCAACCTTATCTTTATCTTGATTTCCATTTAAATTTGAATCAAAATAAATTATTCCCGGAAGATTATTTTTTTTTATTTCAAACAATTTTTCATTTACAGAGGGAAGTTTCAAATCCAATTTTAAATTTATTATTGGAATTGTAACCGGCATTTTATTAAAAGGTAAAGTTGCAAAAGTTAAAGCCAGCAATGCTTCAGAAATATCTCCATCATAAAAATTTACAGCTTTTATAAAAAGTGAATCAACTAAGTAATAATCTTTTTCATTTTTCAATTCAAATTCTTGGGAAGCAATATATTTTGATAAATAAATTACGCCATCTTCAAAAGATTTTGATTGACCCAAATTTATTTTTGATGCAAAAACAAATAATATGAAAAAGATTGAAATATTGTAAAACGATATATTTAATTTTCTTAACAAAGTATTAATTTAGATTCTTATATTTATTGACAAATTCACAAAACTTAAAATATCGAAAAAAAATATGAGTCAAAACTTTGATTATATAAATCACTATAAAATTGATGCAAAAGAATTTGATTATTTTGAAGAAAGAACCGGCGCAACTGAACATGATGAACGAAGAGTTCATGAATATATACTTAGTAAAATTCCTAATAATATTCAGAACGTTTTGGATGTTGGCTGCGGTTCGGCTTGGGTTGCAGAAAATTATTTTAACAAAAATGTAAATGTTGTTTCTTTGGATTTAAGTTTAGAAAATGTAAGTAAAGCAAAAAATAATTTTCCTTCACAAAAACATTCACAGATAATTGCTGATTCGTTTCATCTTCCGTTTATGGAAAATAGTTTTAATATAGTTATTGCATCTGAAATTATTGAACATGTTCTCAATCCGGTAGAATTTGTAAATGAACTTTTTAGAGTTGTAAAACAAAACGGGAAATTAATTATTACAACTCCATATAAAGAAAAACTAAGATATTATTTGTGTATTCATTGCAATAAAAAAACTCCGGTTCACGCTCACATTCATTCATTTGATGAAAAAAAATTAACTCAACTTTGTAATTCTAAAAAGCTAAAACACACAACTTGGTTTACGTTTGGAAATAAATTATTAATTTTTCTTAGAACTTATGTTATTCTAAAATACCTACCTTTTTCACTCTGGAAATTTGTCGATCAAATATTTAATAAAATTAAAAATTTGCCGGCACATATAATTGTAGAATTTTATAACTAATTGAATTTATTATTTGTTGAATTATCTGTATTAATACATTATTTTGTAAATACTTGCAAAGAATGTAAGAAAGCATATGGATTTTAATTTAAGCGAAGAACAAAATTTAATAAGAAAATCTGTTCGTGAATTTGCCGAACAAGAAATTCAGCCAGTTGCAAAAGAATTGGATGAAAACGAAAAATTTTCCATAAAACTTACCGAGCGAATGGGTGAGCTTGGTTTATTTGGAATGTACCTTCCGGAAAAATATGGCGGAAGCGGAATGGATACGTTATCGTACATAATTGCCGTAGAAGAATTGGCTCGAATTGATGGCTCACAAGCTGCAACTTTGGCGGCTCATAATTCATTGGGAATTGGACCAATATTTTATTATGGATCAGAAAAGCAAAAAGAAAATTATCTTCCAAAATTATGCACCGGAAAAGCACTTTGGTCATTTGGTTTAACTGAACCGGATGCGGGTTCTGATTCAAGAGGAACAAAAACCACAGCAAAGTTAGTTAGTGGAAATTGGATAATAAATGGTTCGAAAATATTTATTACAAATGGTTCAACTGAAATAACAATTGGCTCAACAGTTCAAGCAATAACCGGCGAAATTGAAGATAGAAAAATATTTTCAACAATAATTATTGAAAACGGAACGAAAGGATTTTCCTCATTCCCAATGAAAGGTAAAATGATGTGGAGAGCTTCCAATACATCTGAATTATTTTTTGAGGACTGCAACGTTCCGGAAGAAAATTTATTAGGTGCAGTTGGTGAAGGATCGCATATAATGTTAAGCACTTTAGATAACGGTAGATTATCAATTGCAGCAATGGGATTAGGCTTAGCGCAAGGCGCTTATGAAATGGCTTTAAAATATTCTAATGAGAGAAAACAGTTCGGCAGAACAATTTCTAAATTTCAGATAATTGCTTTCAAACTTGCCGATATGGCGTTAAAAATTGAACTTGGAAGAAATTTATTATATAAAGCATGCTGGCTAAAAGATTCAAAGAAATCATTTGCAAAAGAAGCTGCAATGGCAAAATTATATTGTTCGGAAATTGCAAAAGAAGTTGCCGATGAAGCAGTTCAAATCCATGGCGGATATGGATTAATGAAAGAATATGATATTGAAAGATTTTATCGTGATCAGCGATTGCTTCAAATTGGTGAAGGAACTTCGGAAATTCAGAGATTAATAATTTCAAGATATATTGGTTGTTGATTTCTAATTTTATATTTAGTTTATATTCGTATAATAATTTTTTGAAATTTAAAATTATCTTTTCAAAATCGGGTCAATAAAAAACTTCAGGCACATTTGTGAAAAATGTATTTGTAATTTTGTTAATTATTACAACAATAGTGCTGAGCATTTTTTTGACTTATATTTTATATCAAGAAGTTGAAAAACAAACTTTAGCAAATCACGAAAAACAGCAGAAAATATTTCTAACTCAATTATCAGTTTCAATAGAAAATTATTTTAGTGAGTTATTTAAATCTTTGGATTATTTTTCTAAAAAAGAAAATATTATCGTAATTAATGATGAAACGAAAATTGAGTTTAAATATTTTTATGAAGCACATCTAAATGAATTAAATGCAATCACTCGGGTTTCTGAAGATGGAAAATTATTATATACTTATCCCTTTGTAGAATCAGTTATTAATTCCGACATTTCCGTTCAGCCTCACAATAAAGAAATTATTAAAACACATAAATTAGTAATCAGCGAAATTTTCACTTCAGTTCAAGGATATAAAACAATAGCTGTTGCGTACCCGATTTTTAAGGATGATAATTACAAAGGTTCAATTTCACTACTTTTAAAATTTGATAAAATGGTAAGCAATTTTATTAATCCAATTGTTGGATTAAAAGATTTTACCGGAATAATTTTAAGCGAAGAAGGAAAGGAAATTTATTTTACTGAAAAAAATAATTTCACCGAAAATGAATCAGTAAACCTAAATAAAAAATTTTTAGAAAATAATTTACCAAAGTTACTAAGTGGAAATATTAACAAATTAAACAAATCTTTTTCTTCATCAGAAAATAATGATATTGAAAAACAAATTGTTTATAGTAAAGTTAATCTTGGTAATACTTATTGGATTGTTGGAGCGGTTTTAAATGTTTCTGATATACTTGAAGTTAATAGAGGATTCATCACAAAACTTGCAGCAATTTTTATATCAACACTTTTATTTATTTCAATTCTTGGTTACTTGTATTTTTCTTCGGAAAGTAAAAATGCTAAATTGTTAAAGCAGAAAGAAGAAGAGTACAAAAATGATTTAGTTAAAACAGTTGAAGAGAGAACAGAAGAATTAAAAAGCTTAAACAAATCACTTGAAGACGATTTGAAATATAGGAAGCATATTGAAAAACAATTAATTTCTGCAATCGATAAAGCCGAAAAATCAGAAAAAATTAAATCAAATTTTCTCGCACAAATGTCTCATGAAATTAGAACTCCTATAAACACAATTCTTAGTTTTTCTAATTTGATAAAAGAAAAATTAATTGATAAAGTAAGTGAAGAACTAAAATATGGTTTCAGCGGAATCAATAGAGCAAGCAGAAGACTTATTAGAACAATTGATTTAATATTAAATATGTCCGATGTTCAAGCCGGAACGCACGAATATCTTCCAAGCAAATTTGATATTTCATTTATTATTAAGAAAATATTAGATGATTATAAAGATCAAATAAGCGAAAAAAAACTAAAAATAATATTTAATAATTTTACTCAGAATACGGAATTAATTGCTGATATTTATTCTGTTGAACAGATATTTTCAAATCTAATTGATAACGCTGTTAAATATACAAATGAAGGTTCGATTAAAATTGATGTAAATAAAGATGAGAATAAATTTCTGAAAATTAGTATAACTGATTCTGGTGTTGGAATTTCGGATGAATATTTACATAAAATATTTAATGAATTTACGCAAGAAGATATGGGTTATACAAGAAAGTTTGAAGGAAATGGTTTAGGTTTGGCTTTAGTAAAAAAATATTGTGAATTTAATAATGCTTTAATTACCGTAAAAAGTGAAAAGGGAATTGGTTCAACATTTACAGTAACTTTTATGAATGTTGAATTGTATAAAAAGTTAGAAATTTAAATAAATTTATTTAATAAAATTAAATTGCAATTACTTCATTTTCCGCAGAAAGTAAAAAAGTTTTAGCTCTTAAAGGCTCTTTAACTATAAAAAATCTTCCGTTTATTCCAATTTTTACTCCAGGAAAAATTGTTCCATTAACAGAAATTTTAGATGATGTAGGTACATAAATTTCATTTGTCAATTTTAAATTTTGTTCTTTTATTTTCTCAATTTCTGCCAATAAAATTTTGTGCTCTCCAACCAAAACTTTTACTTTTTCTTTACATTGATCATTCAGTCTTTTCATCTGAGCAAATTCAAATAAAACTTTATCTACTTCTTCAAGTTTCTTTCTTAAATCGGTTTGTCTTTGTTTATTATCATTAATAGAATTTCTTTTCAAATAATCAAAACCAACTTCTACAATTGTCTCGGATTCACTTGAGTTTCCTAAAGAATAAATTTCAATTACATCTCCGGCAATTGTATGTCCGCCGACGATTACGGCTTTATTCCCGCTACAAGTAATTTTTGATTTTGCGAAAACTTGAGCATTTAAAAGTTCTTTAATAATTGTAACTGATCCGCGAGAAAATATTTTTTGGTTTTCTACAAATTTAACTGCAATATCACCTTCCGATTTTAAAATTCCTTTTCCCTTTCCTAAAAATCCTCCGTGAATAAAAATATTTCTTCCGGATTCAATTATTGCATCGCCGACATACCCATCAATTTCAATATCTTTGGATAGATTTAAAGAAAAATCATTATTAACATTTCCTTTAACTTTTAACGAACCTTTGCTGATAATATTTCCTGATTTAAAATCTATATCTCCATTTACAGTAAAAGTATCTGTAATTGAAATAGATGCTTCTTTAAGATCAAGAAATCCATCTAACTTTGCAATAATGTGATTAGGATTTTCCTCGGAAAATTTTGTGTTTGGTCCCAATTTAATTTTAATTTCTTTGCCGGGAATTGGATTTACTTGTTTTCCAAAAACATTTGTACCGTATTCGCCATTTGTCGGCAGATGAATAATTGCAATAGTTTCGCCGTCTTTTACAGAGATTACCGGATTTATTTTATGAAATTCATCGCAACTAAAATTTTCTAATTTTTCTTTATTTGCTGTGCAGTTTTCTAATTTTCCGTCAATTCCGTTTATTGGAAGTTTGCCTTCGGAAACACAGATATCAGTAATTTTTTGTTTTGATAATTTTACATCATTTATTTCTTTTGATAAAATTTCCTTATTGATGTCAGAAGTTATTCCCAAGCTCACGATTTTAGTTTCAATATCTTCTAAAGTAGGTATTGGATGATCGCCAACAGAAGGATAAATATCAACACAAACTTTCATAGAATCATCGGAAATTTTTACATCGCCGGAGCCATCAAAATTTATAGGAATTATTTTTGGTTTATTATTTTCAATTATAAAAAGTCCATCTACAATGGCAACATAATCCTTACCAAATTGTTCAATATTCGAATTCTCATCATGGAATTCCGGATTTATATCTCTGACAAATTTAAGTTTCTCAATATTATTTTCGGAATTTTCAGATTCTTCAATTTTATATCTGAAGAGTGGAGTAGATTTTTTTATAATATTTAATTTTTCAAGAGATGCATCAATTCTTGTAAGATAAATTTTACTTCCAGGAAGAAAAGCTGGAATTTTTTCATTTAATTCTTCTTCAAGAGGTTTTACATAAAGTTCAACTTTTTGAAGAACATTTTTTATTGTTGTTCCTGTTGCAGACATAAAAATTATTTTTGATAAATTTTATAAAGTTCTTTGAGGTATATTCGAAAGATTTTTAAAGTTTTACAGAAATTAAGCTTTAATTGATGAATTTAAGAAAGAGATTTTTTTCACTTTTCATATTTCACGTCTGTAGATAAAAATTATATTTGTTACTTTTACAATTTTCTTACTCAGATTGACAAGCAATCTGAGTTACAAAAGTTTGATTGTTCAAAATCTTTAAATGTAAAACAGATTGTTTACAATCTGTAAGAACTAAAAATAAAATCTGTTTTTTTTTAGTAAAAAACAACCACTTTTGGACTATAAATCACTATAAATAATCACCAATCTATTTGATTTAAATCATTAAATACTTTTACTATTTTAGTGATATTGATCCTTAAAAGTAGGATTCTATGAAAACTTATATTTCTATATTTTCTGCATTTCTATTTTTACACTCAACTTTATACGCGCAAGAACTCAATGGTCCAACTTCTTGGGAAACAATTGGAAATACTTTTTCTCAACCTAATGTTCATTTACAATTGGGAAGAAATTTTTATGATTGGTATGGAAGTGGAGATGTTAATAATGATGAAGTTATTGATAATAATGATTTAATTGCAATTAATAATAGTGTTAAAAATTATCGATCTAATTTAGATTTAAAAGGAGAAGCATCAACAATAGAAGATAAACAAATACTTCAAGAATATCTTTCCGGTTTAAGAAATTATCTTCCAGGTCACTTTAATAGTTTAAACACTTACGAGGAAAAAGTTTATTGGTGGGAAAATGTAGTGAAGAAAATGGACATACGTAAGCATGCTGGTCCTGGGTGGGAGTGTAGAAATTATGTTATTCAAGGGGAAATAGATACTTATGGGCTTTCTAATATAGATCAATTTATTCAAGAACAAAAAGCTTCAGGAGAAATTACTTATGATAAAACAGATAATGCTTTATATAATGGACCTATGCAAGGTTTTTCTACTTATAGTAATGGCGTTCCTCATGCTGTAATGGGTCTTTTAGTTGGAAAACCTGGAGAAAATCCAAATCCGTTGGAATTTGATCATTGGTATTTTGTCGGTTCTGATTTTAGTGATTATAGAAGAATTTATCCTGGAGATCTTTCTATGGATGGAGACCAATATGCTAAGATGTCTAAAGTTGCTTATATAGAACCAGATTATGCTCCTGGGACATATTTTTTTGATGCTGTTTCAAATTTTCTTAATTTTGATATAAAAAATAATATTGGAAGTTTGAAAGATTATGCTAAAGATTGGTTATTACTAGAAGACCCGAGTAATTTCACAATTGATGTAGTTGATCCTATTGATAAAACATTAAATTACCAAGTTAATTTAAATACCACACCAAACGTTACAGGTTACCCAGAGGTAAATGTTTCAAATGGACTTGAAGCAATTTTAACTTATTCAGACGGTTCTAATGTTCCTACAAATACAAATTATCCAAATATTGAATATTATTTTGATAGAACTTGGACTGGTGAAGCCACTTCATCAAGTTTAGTCACAAAAAGAGATTCAGAAGTACAAAGAATTTATGTAAAAGACAATGAATCACCAACCGGAAATGTTCCAATTGATATAAATTTAACAAATGAGCAAGTTGTTTCAAATGGTGGATTATCAACTTCAATAACTGGTGAAATTACAAATGTTAAAGATAATTCTAATCTTCCGGTAAATATTAATGTTGCATATCAGTTAAAAAGTGCAACCGAAGAAGAAAAAATCTATAATTCAATATTTACTTTAACAGATGTATTCGGTAATGTAAAAACATATTCTTCACAAAAAATTACAGTTCTTTATTCTCAAATAAGTATTCAGAGTTTAACAGATTTACTTATTAATGCAGAAAAGAATCAAGATTTAAGTCCGCAAGGTTTAAAAGAAAAAGGATATAATTCAGAACCAAAAGTCACAATCAGTAATTCCACATCAGATTATACTTTAACATATTTTGATAAGGATACAATTTATCATTCTTCATTATTTCCTTGGGCAGATAGAGAATTTACAAGATTATTTATTGCAAAATTAAATTCAGATGGAATTGCTGATACAATGCAACACAAAATAATTGTAAAGGATTTGGAGAATCCGTTTGTAGAAAATTTAGAAGCAATAACAATTACGGATAAAGATTCTCTACATCCAAGTGTTACCGGATATCCAAAAATAACAGACAATGTTGCAGTAGGAGATACTGCAATTAGTTATAATCTTATATCCGAAAATTCAACAGAAAAAAACTTTAAAGCACAAGCCAAAGTTGCTGATGTTTTTGGGAATGATACAACATTTCTATATCAAGATGTAAAAGTTTATATTGTAACAGATATAAATAACAAAGAAACATTACCTCTGGAATTTGCTTTATTCCAGAATTACCCAAATCCGTTTAATCCAACAACTAAAATTAGCTATTCAATTCCCAGTAACGCAAACTTTCAGTCTGCGAACACAAATGTAAGTTTAACAGTTTATGATATTTTAGGAAATAAAATCGAAGCATTAATAAACGAAGCACAAAAATCCGGCTATTACGCAATACAATTTAAAGCAGAAAAACTCTCAAGTGGAATCTATTATTACCAATTAATTACTGATAATTATAATTCAGTTAAAAAAATGTTGATATTCAAATAATTTTGGTAATAATCTGTCGCTCAGGTTTCGAGACTGAACCAATCTTAATAAATTTCCTCAGTCTGAAAAGCTGATTATTTTTTGTTGCAAAGTCATTCAAACTTGTACGTTAAATCTACACATTCTGTTAAATTCACGTCTGAATAACTCCTACATTGAACTTTTCTATTTTCGGATTGTTATTTGCAATTTCTATTGATTTGGAAATATATTCCCGTGTTTTGGCAGGATCAATAATTTCATCTACCCAAAGTCTGGCAGCAGCGTAAAGAGCTGAACTTTTTTCGTTATACGAATTTTGAATTTCATTCAACAATTTTTTTTTGTCTGCTTCAGAAAAAGGTTTACCTTCGTTTTCCATTTGTCGAATTTTAATATCCAACAAAACATTACTGGCTTGAGTTCCGCCCATAACAGAAATTTTAGCATTCGGATAAGCAAAAATAAATCGGGGATCGTACGCTTTTCCGCACATTGCGTAATTACCGGCTCCGTAACTATTCCCCACAATTATTGTAATTTTTGGAACAACGGAATTTGCGACAACATTTACCATTTTTGCACCGTCTTTAATAATTCCGCCATGTTCAGCTTTACTTCCAACCATAAATCCGGTAACATCTTGAAGAAAAAGTAATGGGATTTTTTTCTGATTACAATTCATTATAAATCGCGTAGCTTTATCTGCAGAATCGGAATATATTACTCCGCCAATCTGCATTTCACCATTTTCGGTTTTCACAATTTTTCTTTGATTTGCAACAATACCAACAGCCCATCCATCAATTCTTGCATAAGCCGTGATTATAGTTTTGCCATATCCGGCTTTGTATTCATCAATTTCAGAATTATCAACAATTCTTGAAATCAAATCATACATATCATATTGATCAAGCGGATCTTCCGGCAAAATTCCGTAAATATCTTTTTCATCAAACAGAGGATTTTGTGATTCAATTCTATTGAAATTTGCCTTTGGAGTTTCAGAAAATTTATTTGTAATACTTCTAATTTTTTCTAAACATTCTTTATCATTTTCAACAATATAATCCGTTACTCCGGAAATATTGGATTGAACAATTGCACCGCCCAAATTTTCATTATCAATAACTTCGCCTATTGCAGCTTTAACTAAATGAGAACCGGCAAGAAATACAGAGCCGGTTCCTTTTACTATTAAAGTTTCATCACTCATAATTGGAAGATAAGCTCCGCCGGCAACGCATGGACCCATAATTGCAGCTATTTGTGGAATTCCCATTGATGAAATTTTTGCATTATTTCTAAAAATTCTACCAAAATGTTCTTTATCCGGAAAAATATCTTCTTGCAAGGGAAGAAAAACTCCGGCACTATCAACCAAATAAATTATTGGCAAATTATTTTCAATAGCTATTTCTTGTGCGCGAAGATTTTTTTTTGTGGTAATTGGAAACCAAGCGCCGGCTTTTACTGTAGCATCATTTGCAACAATTAAGAAATTATGATTATTAATTTTACCTATTCCGAAAATTGTTCCACTGCTTGCTGCTCCGCCAAATTCTTTATACATATCGTATGCGCAGAAGGTATTTAATTCGTAAAAATCCGAATCTTTATCAATAAGGAGAGAAATTCTTTCACGCGCAGTTAGTTTTCCTTTTTTATGTTGGCTTTCAATTGACTTTAATCCACCGCCAAGTTCAATTTCTTTACGAATTAAATAAAGTTTTTGATAAAGAGTTTTATAATAATCTTCATGTTTAGAAAAGTGTTTAAGTAAGTCCTTCGGTGAGCCAATTTTTGTCATTACAAATTACCTCAAACTTTTATTTTGAATATATTAAAAAGTAATAATGAAAGAAAATTTGTTGTGAATAAAAGTCTAATTTAATTTTATACCAGAAAGGGTATAAAGATTAAAAATATTTACAAAATATACCCGTCAAGGTATAATATCGAATAAATTACTTGACAATATACCCGATAAGGTATATATTGAAATTCAAAATGTGGAAAGAAATGGAACTAATTAAATTTATAAAGAAAAAAAGAAAAGAACTTGGTTTAAGTCAAATTGATTTAGCGGAAAAATCCGGTGTAGGTTTGAGATTTATTAGAGATATGGAACAGGGAAAACAGACATTAAGATTAGATAAAATAAACCAGGTATTAAAATTATTTGGACATAAAATGGCTCCGATAAAAATGGAAAGGAATTCGTTGGATGAATAGAAAAGGGAAAGTTTTTTATAATGATAAGTTTGCTGGAATTCTAAGTGAAACGGAGGAAGGTTATTCTTTTTCTTATAACATTCAATATTTAGAAAATGAAGAAAATTTTTCTATAAGTTTAACTTTACCAAAAAGTAAAAAAGAATTTATAAGTAAATATATGTTCCCATTTTTTGATGGATTAATTCCCGAAGGTTGGTTATTAAATATCGCAGTTGAGAATTGGAAATTAAATTCAAAGGATAGAATGGGTTTACTGTTAGCAACTTGCATGGATTGTATTGGAGCAGTAAGTATTATCCCTATTGAGGAAAAGCATGAATAGATGTTTATACTGTTACGAAGAATTAAAGGAAGAAGAAAGTTTTCATGAAAAATGCAGCAAAAAATTTTTCGGATTAAAAATTCCACCAAAAATTGAATATTCATTAAAAGATATTTACAAGCTTGGTAAAATTATTGTTGAAAGAAATATTACAATTCCGGGAGTACAAACAAAACTTTCGCTTGATTTAAAAAAGGGAGTAAATAATATCCCAAAATTAACCGTTGTTGGATTATGGGGAAATTACATCCTAAAGCCTCAATCGAATGATTATAAAGAGCTTCCGGAAAATGAAGACCTGACAATGCATTTGGCAAAAATTTTTAAGTTAAATGTTGTTGAACATTCTTTGATAAAATTAAATGATAATAGTTTAGCTTATATTACAAAGAGAATTGACCGAGTAAACGAAAAGAAAATCCATATGGAAGATATGTGTCAATTAACTGAAAGGTTAACAGAAGATAAATATAAAGGATCATTGGAACAAATTGATAAGATTATAAAAAAATATTCTGCGAATCCATTGTTAGATTCTCTTCATTTTTTTGAATCAATTATATTTTCTTTTATAACCGGAAATGCCGATATGCATTTAAAAAATTATTCACTAATTGAAGAAGATCAAATAAAATTTGCTCCATTTTATGATTTACTTTCTACGAGATTAGTCATTTCAGAAAGTATTGATAGTGAGGAATTTGCATTATCAATTTGTGGAAAAAAGAAAAAAATAAGTGAAAAGGATATTCTAAAATTTGGAAATTCTTTAAATTTGAACGAAAAACAAATTGAAAATGTATTTGCAAAGTTTAGGAAAAATTTAAAAAAAGCAATTGATTTTATTGATATTTCATTTTTAAGTGAATCAAAAAAATTAGAATATAAAAAGTTAGTTAAATCAAGATCGGAGCGATTAAATTTGGTTTAGACAAATTGGATTGATTATTCGATTGTTGTACTATTCTTAAATGCTCAATTCTTCGTAAATCGCAATTGCTTAAGTTAATTTATGCAATAATTAATTTTATAAAATTTCGCTTTCCAACTTTTAAAACATTTCCATCTGCAATTTTAATTGGTGTTTTTAGATCGTCAATTTTAATTCCGTCAATTGAAACTCCGCCTTGAGTTACAAGTCTTCTTGCTTCTCCACGCGATGGTGCAAATTCCGCTTTCATAATTAAATCAATAATATCAATTTCACTTATATTCAATTTTAATTCTGGAACATTATCGGGAATTCCTTTATTAATAAAAATTTTATCAAACTCGGCTTCGGCATTTAGTGAAGCTTCTTTTGAATGATACATCTCAACAAATTTGCGAGCTAATGTTCTTTTAATATCTCTCGGATTTGTATTTGAATCGGAAAGTTCATTTTTTATTTCAGCCAATTCATTTGCCGGAATATCTGTTCCAAGTTCAAAATATGCGTAAATTAATTCATCCGGAATTGACAAAGATTTTCCATAAATATCTTTTGGAGAATCATCAATCCCAATATAATTTCCGTAGGATTTGCTCATTTTTTCTTTTCCATCAGTACCGACTAATAACGGCATTGTTAAAATTACTTGAGCTTCAACCCCATATTCTCTTTGAATATCTCTGCCAACAAGAAGATTAAATTTTTGATCAGTTCCGCCAAGTTCAACATCACTTTTAATTGCAACGGAATCCATAGCTTGAGCAAGCGGATAAAGCAGTTCGTGCATGCTAATTGGAATACTTCCATGAAATCGTTTTGTAAAATCATCTCTTTCCAGCATTCGTGCAACTGTATATTTTGATGCTAATTTTATTACATCTTGAAAACTCATTTTTCCAAGCCAATCTGAATTATTAACGATTTTGGTTTTTTCCGGATCGAGAATTTTCTTTGCTTGAAGCCAATAGCTTTTTGCATTTTCTTGTGCTTCTTCAAAAGTTAACGGGGGACGGGTTGCATTTCTTCCGGATGGATCGCCGATCATTGCAGTAAAATCACCAATTATTAAAATTGCTTGATGTCCCAATTTTTGAAATTGTGCAAGTTTTCTCAAAACTACAGAATGACCCAAATGCAAATCTGGTCGAGTTGGATCGCATCCCAATTTTATATTTAATGGTTTATTTTCACTTTTAGATTTTTCAAGTTTTTTAACTAATTCTTCTTCGGGAATAATTTCTGAAGTTCCGCGTTTAATAATTTCTAATTGTTCTTTTACTGGTAAAAACATTTTATCTCTTTTTTATTTTCAAATTTATTTGATGTTGTCATATCGAAGGAATGTTTTTTATAACTGAGATATCTTTCATTTACTAAAGATTTCTCGTCCACAAAAATCGTTGATTCGAAATGACATCCTTTATTTTGTCATTCCGGACTTGATCCGGAATCTACGAATTAATTTGATGTTGAATTATTTGTTAGCCAACGAACAGTTTGACAAAATTTAATCACAATTTTATTTTTCTTTCAGCCTCGCGCTGCAAATCTTTTTTAGCAATTGCTTCACGTTTATCATAAGATTTTTTACCTTTTGCAACTGCTAACTCAACTTTCACTTTTCCTTTTTTGAAATATAAACTTAAGGGAATTAAAGTATTTCCTTTTTCCATTATTTGTCGGTCTAATTTTCTAATTTCTTTCGAATTTAAAAGAAGTTTCCTATCTCTATTTGGAATGTGATTAAATCTATTTCCTTGTGTATATTCGTTAATGTGTGCGCCAATTAACCAAACTTCGCCGTTAGAATCAATTTTCGCATAACTATCTACTAAATTTGCTTTATGTTCTCTGCAAGATTTAACTTCGGTACCAACTAAAACAATTCCCGCTTCCAAAGTTTGAAGAATTGCATAATCGTGCCGAGCTTTTCTGTTATGCGTAATATTTTTTGATTCTTCTTTCATATCTTTTTTTTAAGAAAAATAAAGTTATTTTTAATGGTTGTTAAATGCAAGGTTTGAAAAGATTATATAAATAATAAAATTGCGTCGGGAATTATGAAATTTAGAAAAATTTATTTTAATCTTATCTTTTTAGCAAATATTTTACTTATCGCACAGCAGCCAAAAATTAATAAAGTAGAACCTCCAAATTGGTGGAGCAATCACACTTTTAATAAAATTCAATTAATGATTTACGGCGAAAATTTATCTCATGCAAATTTAACATCGTTAGATGAAATGATTAAAATTTCTTCCATTCCGCATAAGAATGAAAATTATTTATTTGCGGAAATAGAAATTCAAAATTCTGCACAACCAAAGATTTATAATTTTTTAATCTCCAATAAATTTGGAGTTGATACTTTACAATATCAGCTTTTAGAAAAAAATAATTCCGAAAATATTCATCAAGGATTTTCAACAGAAGATGTAGTTTATTTGATTTTCCCGGATAGATTTGTAAACGGAGATTCTTCAAATGATTTTCTTTTCAATGAAAAAGAAGAGTTCGAATTTAAAGATTTGAATGGAAGACACGGAGGTGATATTCAAGGAATAATTAATAAGTTGGATTATCTTCAAGATTTGGGAATTACTGCAATTTGGAGCACTCCGCTTGTTGAAAATAATATGTACATGAGTTATCACGGTTATGCGGCAACTGATTTCTACAGAATTGATCCCCGATTTGGAAGTAATGCACTTTACAAAAATTTGGTTGATGAAGCTCATAAAAGAGGAATTAAAATAATCTTAGATCACGTTGCAAATCATATCGGAAGCAATCATGAATGGATTTCGAAACCTCCAACTCCCACATGGATAAACGGAACTACGCAAAATCATTTACCGGCAGAGCATGATAAAGTTGTTTATGTTGATATTCATGCAGATAAACGAAATATTGAATTTGCAAATAAAGGATGGTTTGTTAATACTATGCCGGATTTGAATCAAACTGATTCTTTGCTTGCAAAATATATTATTCAAAATACAATTTGGTGGATTGAATTTTCCGGACTTGATGGAATTCGTGAAGATACTTATCCTTATTCTGATCCGGAATTTATGTCAATTTGGGCTAAAGAAATTTTAACACATTATCCAAAACTTAATATTGTTGGTGAAGTCTGGAAAGGCGATCCGGCAGTTTTAGCAAAGTTTCAAACCAATAATTATTTCCCAAATGAATTTGATACAAATCTTCCGGTAGTTACAGATTTTGCAATTCGTGATGCACTTTATGATTATTTGGATGGAAAATCCGGGTTGCTGAAAATTTATGAAACTTTCGGGCAAGATTTCGTTTATTCAAATCCCGATAATCTTCTTACATTTTTTGATAATCATGATACAGATCGCGGAATGTTTGCCGCAAAATGGAATTTGGAAAAATTCAAAAAAGCTCTAACAATTGTTTTAACAACACGCGGAATTCCGCAAATATTTTATGGAACGGAAATTGGATTAGATGGCGGCGGACATCATGGAAAAATTAGAGCAGAATTTCCCGGAGGTTTTCCAAAAGATTCATTAAATACTTTTGAGGAAGATGGAAGAAATTCCAACCAAAATGAAATTTTTAATTTCACTAAAAAACTTTTAAATCTCAGAAAAAATAATGAAGTATTAATAAAAGGGAAGTTTATACAATATTTTCCGAAAGATAATGTTTATGTGTATAAAAAGGTTTTAGATAATATTGAAATACTTATATTTTTAAATGATGGAAATCAAGAATATCAAATTGATTTATCAAGATATTTATCAACCAATAATTTTGAAAATATTGAAACAAAAAATTTGCTAAATGAAAATTTACCCGAAATAAAATTTGATGAAAAATTTATATTACCAAATAATTCAATATCCATTTGGGAATTTAAACACAAAAATTAGGAAACATTTCCGCTAAAATTATGTTGAGGATTAAATGTTAGAAATCCAGAAAAAATTAACAAACACATTTTATAGTATTTTAGCTTTGCCCGCTACAGCTGTTGGCTTTGCACTATCAACACAAATCGCCGCATTGAGTTGGATACTAAATAAAAAATATGGTTTGAATATTCATGAAGTTGCGTTTGTTTGGCTTGCCGGACCACTTGCCGGTATTTTTGGACAAGTTATTGTTGGAATGATCAGTGACAATGTTTGGTTTCTAAAAGGAAGACGAAGACCATTTATAATGATTGGCGGAATTGTCGGATCATTAATGTTTTTGGCTTTACCTCAAATTGGTGTAATCTCCAAAGCTACGGGAATTACAAGCATAATTTTTATTGCATCAATTATTGCGTTACTTCTTGATTTATCCGTAAACGTAACATTCAATCCAGCAAGATCTATAATTGCAGATTTAACTCCGGAAGGGAAAAAACGAACTTCCGGATATGTTTGGATGCAAGTAATTTCGGGTACTTTCGGCGTGTTGGCATATTTTCTATCAATGGTTTACGGAAATGAAACTTTACTATTGATTGCCGCAATTTTTGTTTTTGCTTGTTCAATATTTCCAATTTTGTTGATTGAAGAACCAAGAGAATTACCCGGATTAGTTGAGACAAATAAAGATTCTCATTCAGTTTTGGATATTGTTAAATCAATTTTTCCATTATACGGATTTTTAGTTTTTGGTGTATTCAGTTTAATATTTCATTTCTATCAAACAGAATTACGATTTATGCATAATCCTTTGTTGATTCTTAGTTTGGTTTACACAGTTATTATTGGTGCTTGGATAATCATAAAGGGAAAAAGTGCAGAATCAGATAAAAATGAATTTCAAAAAATTATGCTTGCTCACACATTTACGTGGATTGCTTTTCAAAGTATGTTTGTGATGTCCGGATTTTTTATTGATAAACAAATAATTCCAAATATTGATCTTACAAATGTTTTTGCAAATAAATTTGCAGAATTTTTAACCGGTGTTATGCAGACAAAAGATACAACAACCGGCAATATTGTTTCGCTGGGATTTTTAATATTGAATGCAGTTGGTGCAATATTCCCAATGATTTTATCGGCAATTTCCAAAAAAATTGGAAGAGTTAGAACTTACACAATTGCTTTAGCTTTTAGTGCAATAGGATATTTCTATATTGCATTTTTAGGAAAATATGAAGGCAATTTTTATTTGGGTATGTTTTTAACCGGAATCGGTTGGTCGGCTGTAATTTCAATTGTTTTTTCAATTGTGACCGAAAGAATAAACCAAAATAAAATGGGTTTGTTTATGGGAATTTTCAATCTTGCAGTTGTACTTCCACAAATGATGAGCCAAGGTGTTGCAAACATTATTTCCGAAACGCAGAATTATCAATTGCTTTATATTCTTTGCGGAGTTTTTATAGTTTTCTCAGTTGTATTTTGGTTATTTATTAAAGAACCAAGATCAACGGCAGAAATTACTTCACCAATTAAAGGTGGACATTAATTTTTAAAAATTTGGTATTGATATTTATTAAGTATTTCAATTCAATTTAGTAAATCAGAAATTTTGATTTTAGTTAAATAATATTAATTATTTATATTTTTCTAAATAGAGAAAAAGTATTCTAAAATTCTTCTATTAAATAAATTGACACATCATTTATTTTCCTATTAGTTCGATAATACTTTAATATTAACTTAAAAATAATGTACAGATTATTAATATTTATTTTTCTTTTTGCAAACTTCATCATTCCGCAAAACAACAATTCAAATTTTGAATTTTCCGGAATTACTGAATTTTGGAAAATTATTGCTACACTCGAATCAAACAAAGAACCAAGCAATTCTGAATGGAATGATTTATTTAAAACTCCGGGTTATAAAATTTTAACAAGCGGCGAATTTTCTAAACAATTTTTTATAGAAAATTTTAAACTTGTATTTATGCCGTCAAAAAAATCACAGTTAAATGAGGCATTAAAATCCGGAAGAAATTTAAATCATCTTAATCATTACATAAAAGTTAAAGATAACAAAAAATTGATTGATGAACAGCTGACGAAATTAAAACGTAATAATATCAGTAATGAAGCTGTAAAAAAAACTTTGCAATTTTTACCGCAGAGTAATGTTGATCAATATCCACCGGTTTCTTTTGTAATTTTCGAAAGTAATGGAAGGGGATCATCTCCAATTGTAGTTGATCTTGCAGCTTCAATGGAATGGGATTTATTGAATTTTCTTTCACACGAATTTCATCATTGGTACAGAAATAGACAATTGCAATATGATATTTACAAAATTGATGAAAACGATGAAGACTTAATAAATGCTTTAGCAAAAATTGAAGCGGAAGGAATTGCAGATATGGTTGATAAAAAAGAGTGGTTCACAAAATCAAGTAATGCAATTTCAAGTTATGCAAGACAATATATTGATGATGTTGGAAAAACTCCTTACATTATTAAAAAAATAGACGCATTACTTTTGGAATTAAGCAAGAGTAAAATTAATTCTAAACAAATTGGAAAACGAGTTTTACAAAGTTTGCCGCAACAAGGACACACAACCGGATATTTTATGGCAAGTTTGATTTTAGAAAAAATTGGGAAAAATGAATTAGTTAAATGTGTTGGAAATCCTTTTGGATTTATAAAACTTTATAATCTTGCAGCAATAAAAAGTAATGGAAGATATCCTTCTTTTTCGGATGAAGCAATTAAAGTTATAAATGGATTAGAAGAAAAATTGAAGAAATAAAAACTTTACAATAATTACATCACATTTAATTTTGCATTTTTGTTTTAAATTTTATTTGAAACTCTCGTTAAAATTAATTTCCCAATTTACTTTTTCACTTTTTTCAAATTTTACATGAACTCGAACAATATTATCATCCATAAATTTGAGTGAGTTGTCTTCAAATTTGATAGTGAATTGAAATGTGAAATTTTAGTAATTTATTAATGCAAAAAAATATTAGACAATTCAGAATGAAAAAATTTTATTTTATATTCTTTCTATTTTGCAGTTCACTGTTATTTTCTCAAAAAAGTGTGGTTAAAGTAAAAGTAATTAATTTAGAAAATCGAATCGGGAATATTTCAATCGGATTATTCAATAATCCGGATGGATTTCCCAAAAAGGAATCTGGAAAATTTGGTGTAAATATTCCAATTAAAAAATCTTTTGTTGAGCACACTTTTTCAAATTTGGAAAAAGGTAACTATGCTTTGGCAATTTATCATGATGAAAACTCAAATGAAAAATTAGATAGAAGTATTTTCGGATGGCCTACAGAAGATTATGTTTTTTCAAATTATGCGGAAGGGAATTTTGGTCCGCCAAGTTTTAACGATGCAAGTTTTGAACTTAAAGACTCTTTAGAAATAGTTCTGGAGTTTAAATAAATTTTACACTTTCTATTTAACTTTCCAATCATCTGGAACTTGAACAACAATTACTTCTCCTTTTGCACAAATTTCATTATTTGCAAAAAGTATCGTTTCTACAATAACTTTTCTTCCTTTTATTTCTTTGATTTTTCCACGAAGTTCCAAAATACAATCAATTGGTGTTGGTTTTAAATAATCAACTTTTAATGAAGCGGTTACGCATCTTGGATAATTGTCTCTTTCTTCGTTCTGATTTTTATATAATGCAGCCGATCCGCTTCCGGTTGAGTGACAATCAATCAAGGAAGCAATTAATCCGCCGTAAACAAATCCGGGAAGTGAAGTATGCTCAGGTTTAGGAGAAAAACGACTTACAGTTTCTTCACCATCCCAAAAAGTTTTTAGATGGTGACCAAATTCATTTTTTGTTCCGCAGCCGAAACAATAACTGAAATCTTCCGAATAATAATCTTGAAAAGCTTTCATATTTTTCCTTTCTGAATCTTTCTAAGAAAATAATTATCTAATTAGAGCAATTATAATAAATATAACTGCATTGTTTTATTTATCAAAAACAATTAAATTTTAATATGATATTTACTCCATTTAAAATAAAAGAAAAATCTGAAGTTTTATTTTTAGCGATTTTTACATCCTTTCTTATATTATCATTTAGTCATACTCATAATTTCAATTTTTCCTTAAATGCTCTAGCAACAATTCAAACAGAAAACACAAATTCTGATAAAGATCTGTTTTTAGATTCTTCGCTTAATTGTACAATTCAAAGTTTCAATAATTCAATTGAATTTCAAAATATTATTCAGCCCATTGAAAATATTTATTCATTTCCAACATTGTCAATTTTTGAATATCAATCATTTCATTACAATTCATTTTTACTAATAACAAATCAGTTAAGAGCGCCTCCTATATTATAAATTAGCCACTTTTAAATAACTAATTTATTTTGATAAAGGAGAAAACATGAAAAATCATTTTTTCAAAAGTGTATTTATTTTTTCACTTTTTACTTTTTTAATTTCTTGCCAAGATGATCCAGTCTCAAACCAAGAAGAACATTTTGAAGCAATAGGAACAGTAATTTATGATGCAACCGGAGCGACTGTTGTATCAATTTTAAGAGGCGTTACTGATGATACTTTAAAAATTTCTAACGGAGAATTATCAGATCATTTTTCTGTAAAATTTTATGATGAAAATGAAAATATAATCAATCCCCCGAGCGATGAAAATGTAAAACTTGGTTACGAAATTTCTGATACAACTACCGCAAACTGGTGGCAGCATGAAGGTGAGGAAGGTGGATATGAATTTCATTTTAATGGATTAAAGTCCGGTGTTACAACATTTGAATTATTTATTGTGCACGAAGGACATAATGATTATAGATCGGGACTCATTCCATTGGTTGTAAAATAAAATGAGTAAAATAAATAAGATTTTATTTTTGCTGATATTTTTTTTGTTTTTACAAAATTCAATTTTTAGTAAAAATTCAAATATCCAAATAATTGTTTTGGATTCTGAGAATAATAAAATTATTCCAAACGCAGTTGTAAAAATAATTGAGCTTAATAATTCATATACTTGCAGCAATGAAGGCGAACTTAGAATCCAAAATATTGAATATGGAATTTATACTTTTGCAATTCATCATATCAGTTATGAAGAAAATGTTTCAAGTATTACAATTGACGATAATGTAAATAAAAAAATAGTTTTCTATCTTATTCCAAAAACAATTCAGCTTGATCCGGTTGTTATTTCTGATTATAAATCATACTCAACTTTTGATGATTTAGCGGAACTTTCAAGTGTTCTTAAAGGCAAAAACCTTGAAAAACAATTAGGGCTTACACTTGCTGCAACTTTGAAAAATGAAGCTGGTCTCTCAATGCGTTCAATGGGACCAGCTCCTTCTCGACCTGTTATTCGTGGTTTAGGTTCAAACAGAGTTGTAATTAGTGAAGATGGAATTAAAACAGTTGATTTATCCGCAACATCTCCAGATCATGCGGTTACAATTGATCCATTTTCAATTGAGCGAATTGAAGTTTTACGCGGACCAAAAGTTCTTACTCAAACATCAACCACAATTGGAGGAATTGTTAACACAATCAGAAATGAAATTCCAAAAGTGCAGCATGATGATTTAATAGGATCTATTGGAACTTACGCAGAAAGTGTAAATATGGGATATTTGGGTTCAGCTATGTTTGAATTTCCAATTTCTAATTTTGCTTTTCGCACTGAAATAAGTAAAAGAAAAACTGATGATTTAAATACGCCTTCGGGAATTTTAAAAAATTCCGATTCGGAAAATTTAAATTTAAGTCTTGCCGGAAGTTACTTCCCCAAATTTGGTGTTGTAGGAATTTCATTTAGAAATTTTGAATTGGATTACGGAGTTCCCGGCGGATTTGTTGGTGCTCATCCCAAAGGAGTTGAGATAGAAATAAATAAAAATCAATTTAATATTGTAAATGATATAAAAATTGAAAATGAAAAATTTGAAAATATTGAAATTGCTTTAAGCAGAGTTTATTATCGCCATAAAGAATTTGAATCAAACGGAGCAATCGGATCAGAATTTGCAATCACAAACTACATCGGAAAATTTGATTTGAATCATAACAAAATTGGAATTTTTAGAAATGGAATATTTGGAATTAATGCCGAGTATGAAGATTTTAATATTGGCGGATATGTGTTTACGCCGCCATCAACACACATAAATTTTGCAACATATTTATTTGAAAATATTGATTTTGAAAAGTTTAAATTTGAAGTTAGCGGAAGATATAATTTTGATCAAATTACTCCTAAAAAAGAAAACCCGGATTCAAAAATCGGAAATATTAAAAAACGAACTTTTAATACTTTTTCGTTATCAGCATCAGTTTTATATGAATTATCAAACATTGTTTACGTTGGAACAAATTTAAGCAAATCTTCCAGAACTCCAACAATTGAAGAATTATTTTCGCAAGGTCCGCATTTAGCCGCTTATTCTTATGAAGTTGGAAATCCGGATTTGAAAGATGAAAGTGGATTTGGGACGGAAGTTTTTATTTATCACAATTTTGAAAATTTATATTTCAACTTAACTTTTTTTAGAAATGATTTATCAAATTATATTATTCCGAGAAATACCGGCGAAATAAATTATGCAACATTTTTACAAATTTATCAAACCAGCGGAGTTGAAGCAATTTTACAAGGATTTGAAAATAGAATTGATTGGAATATTTGCAATTGTTTGAAAATTTCGAATACGGTTAGTTACACAGAAGGGAAGTTTAAAACGAACGGATATTTACCGCAAATTCCGCCGCTAAAAGGTTTGCTGGAAATTATGTACAAAAGTGATTATCTGAATTTTGGAATTACAAACGAATGGGCTTTGGCGCAGAAAAATGTTGATGAATTTGAAGAGCCAACTTACGGTTATTTTATTAACAATTTATTTGTTCAATATTCTTTTACAATGAATAAGTTTATCAGCAATATTTCGTTTAATTTGGAGAATATTTTTAATAAAGAATATAGAAATCATCTTTCAAGAGTAAAATCAATTCTGCCGGAAGCCGGAAGAAATTTTAGGCTTTCCAATAAATTGTATTTTCATTTGTGATTTTTATCATTTTAACTATATTAAAAATACGATAAATTATCTTAATAAAAATTTATTAAGTAATGAATAAAGCTATAATACTGATATTATTTATATCAGCTGAATATTTTTCACAGAATTCATATGAATCTGATAATTTTAAAATAATTTCACCAATTGATAATCAAGTATTTTCTTCTGAGAAACGTGAAAGTATTTTGTGGTTTAGCTCTAAAACTAGTCTGCTAGAAATTGAGTATTCTGAAAATTTGATTAAATGGACATTAATATTTAAGGAAATTAATTCAGATATTGGCTACATAGGGTGGAAAGTTCCAAATTATTTATCTCAAAAATCAATTTCATTAAGAATTAAAGATTCTCAAACAGGTAAAATATTAGGTATTAGAAATAATATTTTTATTCAAAATAACTTAAAATCAATTAAGTTTCAAAAATCTGTATTAAATAGTAAAAAATTAAAGATATTACCACTTGGTAATTCAATTACTTTTGATAAAAGATCAAGACAAACAGATTTCAGAATTCCGGAAGATAGAACGGGTTATAGATTACCATTATATAATCTTTTAATTAATAGTGGTATTAAATTTGATTTTATCGGAAGTGAACATGCAGGAAGTAATTTCTTACCAATTGGTTTTGAAGAAAATTCTGGATTTCCAGGGATTCGGGATTCACAGTTAACAAATTTACTCCAAACTGGAATTCTAAATATGAATCAGTATGGAATTTATGATACTTTGACAGTTGGTCCATATTTAGAAACTTATTTACCTGATATAATTTTATTACACATTGGTACAAATGGTAACGAACAATTAGATGGAATATTTTCAGATGATGAAGAAGAAATTCTCGATGAAATTGCAAGAGTTGAAAATAAACTTGCAAAACCTATCAATGTAATTTTTTCGAGAATTATTGATCGTTCTCCAAATAAAAATTTTGTTAATACATTTAATAATAATGTTGAAAATATGATATTGGATAGATTTTATAATCCATTAAATGATGCATATCCCGACCTAGTACATTTAGTTGATATGGAAGATAGTGCAAAAATTATTTATAATATAGATATCATGGGAACAATAGGGAATGGAAAAAATGGAGATATGAATGATGAACTTCATCCAAATGATAAAGGATATTCTAAAATGGCAAAAGTTTGGTTTGATGGAATTATTAATATTTTGCCTAAACTAAGCGTAAAAGTTTTTCTTGAAGGAGCTTATTCCGGATTATCAAATATGCAAAGTAATAATAATTTTTTTGCTACAATTCCTCATGATCAACCTTTTAATCAATTCCCATGGTATTTTGAAGGCACTGAACATGTAGAACAAATTCCAGAAAATGTAATTGATTGGGTTTTAATTTCATTACGTTCAGATGAAACAAAATCATCAACCAAAGCACAGCGTGCCGGATTCATTAAAGAAAATGGAACAATTGTAGACGTTGATGGAGAAAGTCCTTTAGCATTTGTTGTAGATGAAGGAAGTTATTATGTTGTTGTTGAACACAGAAATCATTTGCCGATTATGAGTTCTAAAAAAGTTTTAATTCAACCTTAATTAAAACTCAAAATTCAAATCTAATTCCAAATGATGGAATTATTGGCCACAATAAAATTTCTTCGGAACTTGGTTTGCTTAAACCGGGATTATCAAATTCATATCTCTGAACATTTTTAAAATTAAAAACATTGCTAACATCTAAAAATGAATTAAGTCTGAATTTATCAAAAACAAAAATTTTACTAATTCTTAAATCAACTCTTTTGTAAGCCGGTAAATCTGCAGAATGAATTTCTCCGGATTTCCAATCCCAAATTCCGGTTTGCTCATCTTTAACAGCAGTTTTTGGTGTATAAGGAAAACCGCTTCCATAATAAGCTTTTAAACTTAAATTCCAATTATTTCCAAAAGCAAAATTTGTTACAATAGAAATTGTATGAGTTTGATTTGTATATCTCGGATATTCTCCATAATTATCATTTAACTTATTTTCATTTGCTTGCATATATCCGTAACTAAGCCAGCCATAAAAAAAATCATAATTTAAAATTGCATATAAATCTAT
The DNA here is from genome assembly GCA_016708125.1 of Ignavibacteriota bacterium. Lineage (NCBI taxonomy): Bacteria > Pseudomonadati > Ignavibacteriota > Ignavibacteriota bacterium. Next base: position 3,260,372 of record JADJGF010000001.1, read on the forward strand.
TCCTTTAGAATTTCCAATTGCATCATTTTTTCTTGAATAAGTTAATCTTTCAAAAACTCCAAATTGCGATGAAATTAAATTGCTGTAATCTTTGTAGTAAGTTTCAAGTTTAAGTTTTAAAAAATAATTATCAGCAAAATTAAATTGCTTTTCTAAACCTAAAATGTAATGAATTGATTTTTGCGATTGCGTATTTGTATCCGATGAAACTGAAGAAGAAAGTTGAGCATAAATCGGTGATTGATAAAAATATCCCCATGCAGCTTTGAGCAAAGTACCGTCTTCAAATTTGTAAGCTGTATTTATTCTTGGCGAAAAAGTTAAATCTTTGTTAATATCAAAATAGTCAATTCTTCCGCCGAAATTTACAGTTAATGAATTTGTTAAACTTAAAATATTTTCCAAATATGCAGCAAATTTATATGAGCTAACATCGATTGGTTTTTCATTTCCATAAGAACCAATTCTTGTTAAAGTATCTTTTATTACGGGATTTGTATTATTGCGATTTCCGATGTAAGTCCAAAAATCATTTGCGTTTTGTAGATAATTAATATTTTGAAAACTGAATCCGTTTTGAATTTCATAAAATGAATTTAACTGATAATTCAATTCTGATTTGAACTCGAGAGTCTTAATTCGCAAACTATCATAAGTTAATCTAATTGTTTGAAGACTGTCATAATCATTATAATTAATTTTTTCAAATCTGTTAAACAATCTATTCTCTTCATCAATCTGATCATAATAAGAAATTTCAAAATTCAGTAAAGTTTTTGAGGACAAAATATTTTTACTTTTTACATCCAACAAAGTGCTGAAATAATTTGCAGTATTAATTTCATTTTCAATTTTGGTTGAATAAATTCTTTCCGGTTTGTAAGAAAAATCATCTCCGGCATGAATAAACTCAAACAGTAATTTATTTTTTAGCGTAAGTGAATATGAAACTACACCTTGCAAATCATAAAATGATGGTTTTACAGATTTAATATCTTCGTAATCAATTAGAGAAAGAACATACTCCATATAACTTTTTCGCACACCAAAAATAAAAGAACTTTTTTCTGAAATTGGTCCTTCGATATATCCGTCTAAAAAAGCTAAACTTAAAGATGCGGCTCCGGAATATTTTTCTTTATTTCCTTCACGATATTCAATATTTAAAACCGAGCTCATTTTATCGCCGTATTTTGCAGAAAATCCTCCGGTAATTATTTCGACTTTTTTCATTAAATCTACGTTAAAAATTCCAACACTTGCGTTTGCGGCTTCTTTAATGTGGTAAGGTTCGTAAACTTGTGTTCCGTTAACTAAAACTAAATTTTCATCTTGATTTCCGCCGCGCACATTAAAATCAGCTTTGAATTCATTATTTACAACAACTCCCGGAAGAGCTTGAACCGATCTTAAAATATCCGGCATTGCAGAAGAAATTTCTCTTATTCTTTCGGATTGCAATGATAAATTACTAAGTTGAGTTAATTCACTTGGATTTGACGAGTTAGAAAAAACAGTAACTTCTTGAAGATTTATACTAATCGGATTAAGGAAAATAAAATTCACTTCGTCACTTTTTAGATTTTCCAATTTTATTGTTGAAGTTTTGTAACCAACGTAGCTGAAAATTAATTCTGCTGATTTTGAATTTATTTTCATAGAAAATTTTCCATCCACATCAGAACTTGTACCCAGTGAAAAATTATTAATTCCAATATTTGCAAAGGGAAGTGGTTCGTTTGTTTGCGAATCAAGAATAATTCCATTTATAAATTTTGTAGAATCATTTGATTGTGCAATTTGAAAACTATTAAAAATTATAAACGCAAATAATCCAATTAAAAATTTCACAAAAATCCTTTTTCTTTTTTGCAATAAGCAGAAAATATGACTTAAAAAATAAAATATTATCGAATAAAAATGATGTAAATCATTAATTGAAAAATAATTATTGACAAACATACATGAATGTATGTAAATTTACACCCAAAAATTTATTATTAAAATGAAAAAAACAAAAGAAGAAGCTGAATTAACAAAACTCCAAATTCAAAAAGTTGCAATAAAAGTTTTTATAAAAAACGGTTACAGTGCAACTCGTTTGGAGGATATTGCGTCTGAAGCAAATGTAACACGCGGAGCTATTTATCATTACTTCAAAAATAAACGTGATATTCTTCTGGCAATTCATCAAAATAATAGAGAAAGAATTCAGAAAATTATTGATGAACTTGTTTATAAAGAAAAAGATCCGATTGAAATTATTAGAAAAGGTTTTTTGCAAGTTTATGAACATTTTGAAAATGATGAAGATTTTAAAGATGTGGAAGAATTGTTTTTCAAAATTGAATTTGCATCAATAATTCATCATGATGAAATAATTAGAGATTGTTTTCACAATGATTTGAAAAATCACAAAGACAGAATTTTTGAGATAATTAAAAAAGGTCAAAAAGAAAAAAAAATTAGAAAAGATATTAATGCAGAAAATCTTGCAATAATAATTATGACATTTCACTTAGGATTATCAATGGTTTGGTTTAAGCGAATTATGGATTTTCCAATTACTGAAATGGCAAAAAATCAAATTGAAGTTTTATTAAATGGAATTGCAATTAACAAATAATATAAATAGAGGAATTAATGAAAAAAATTATTTTATTGTTTTCAGTAATACTTTCCGGAATTAGTTTCTTTTCCGGTTGCACAACAGAAAAAAAAGAAGCAAAAAATATGGAACAAATTTATAAGGAAGAAGGAATTCCGGTTAGAGTTAAAGAAGCTGTAAAATCAAATTTTACGAAAGAGCTTACTTACAATTCCATTCTTTCCGGAATTGAAGAATCTTCTGCAAGCGCAAGCATGGGAGGAAGAATTGAAAAAGTTTTAACTAAAGTCGGCGATTTTGTAAAAAAAGATCAAGTGCTTTTTACATTCCCGGCTGATGCTCCGGGTACTCAATATTTTCAAGCTCAATCCGCATATGAAAATGCAAAAAGTACTTATGAAAGGTACAAAACTTTGCATGAAGTTGGCGGAGTTTCTGCTCAAAATTTAGATAATATAAAAACTCAATTTGAAGTTAATAGAGCAAATTGGGAAACTGTTCGAAAAGTTGTAAATGTTCTTGCGCCAATAACCGGCTATGTAACAAAAGTTTCAGTTGTCGAATCAGAAGATGTTAGAAAAGAAACCGTGCTTGCAACCGTTGCTGATTTACGCAAACTTAAAGCAAGCATTCAAGTTTCTGAAGAAGAAATAAATGATGTTAGAAAAGGTGGAAAAGCTTATGCAGAATGGCAAGGTTTGAAAATTCCGGGAATAATTTCTCAAGTTGATATGGCAATGGATCCGATGACACAATCATTTAATGCTGATATAATTTTTGAAAATCCTAATGCTCAAATTAAAGCGGGAATTACCGCAGATATTACAATTGTGAATGAAAAAAAAGGTGCCGAATCTATTACACTTGAACGAAAAGATTTAATTAAAAAAGGAAATGATTTTTATGTTTATGTTTTTCAAGATGGAAAATCTGTAATGAAAAAAGTTGAAGTTGGTAAATCAAGCGGTATTAATGTTGAAATATTATCGGGAATAAATGAGGGCGAAAAAGTTATAACAGAAGGTCAGACATTTTTAGATAACAACTCAAAAGTTAAGATTATTAATTAGGAGAACGTAATGAAAATTTCTGATTTATCTATAAATAGACCAATAATGATGAGCATGTTTTTATTGGTTCTGGTGCTGTTCGGAACAATTTCTTACTTTTCTCTAAAGTTGGATTTAATGCCCGATGTTGATATACCTTATGTAACAATTCAAACAGTTTATCCCGGTGCTGGACCGCAAGAAATTGAAACTCAAGTTTCGAAAAAAATAGAAGATGCCGTTTCGTCAGTTAGTCAAATAAAATCTTTAACTTCTTATTCTTTAGAAGGAGTTTCAATTGTTGTTGTAGAGTTTGAACTTGATAAAGATATTGATATTGCAAATCAAGAAGTGAAAGATAACGTTGATGGAATAATCAGCAATTTACCAACTGATATAAAAACTCCGGTAATTAAGAAAATTGATTTTGGTGCTCAGCCTGTTGTGGATTTGGTTCTTTCTGGTGATAAATCTCCAGTTGAACTTTACGAAATTGCTGAGAAAAAATTAAAAGATAGATTTTCTCAAATTGATGGAGTTGGTAATGTAAATATTCTCGGAGGTCAGCAGAGAGAAATTCGTGTTGAGCTTGATAATAGAATTGTATATCAAAATGTGCTTTCACTTCCTCAATTAAATCAATTGCTAAGTGCTGAAAATATGGATATTCCCGGCGGGCAAATTCAAAGAGAATCACAAGAATATTCTTCACGTGTAAAAGGAAAATTTTCTTCAATTGATGAAATGAAAAAACTCCAAATTCAGACTTTATTTGGACCAAAAGAATTAGGCAAATTGGCAAATGTAAAAGATGATGGAAAGGAAATTAGAATAAGAAGTACTTATTTAAATAATCTTGCAAAAACCAAAGATGAAAATGTTGTATTCTTATCCTTAATTAAAGCTGCCGATGGAAATACTGTTGAACTTGCAAAATCAGTTTATGAACTTTTACCTCAATTAAAAGAAGAACTTCCAAAGGGAATTAATTTGGAAGTAATAACAGATAAATCAGAATTTATTAGTGCATCCGTTGAAGATACACTTGGCAACATTGGTATGGGAATTATTCTTACTGCATTAGTACTTTTATTTTTCTTACATGATTTAAGATCTACAATAATAGTTGCTTTATCAATGCCGTTCTCAATAATCTCAACGTTTTTACTAATGGATTTATCCGGATTCTCTCTCAACGTAATGTCTTTAATGGGATTATCAACATCAATTGGAACTCTTGTTGCAAACTCAATTGTTGTTTTGGAAAATATTTTCCGTCATAAAGATATGGGGCATAATAGAAAAGAAGCCGCCGCAAAAGGAACTTCGGAAGTATTTGTTGCTGTTATTGCATCAACAATGACAAACATTGTAGTATTTGTACCGATTGCAAATATGTCAAGTTTAATTGGACAATTTTTTAGAGAATTTGCGTTAACTGTAACTTTTGCAACAATATTTTCAATTGTTGTTTCTTTTACATTAACACCAATGTTAGCAGCATTGATATTGCCCGAACGCGATACAAAAAAACATAAAATTGGTGAAATGTTAGAAAAAATGTTTAAAAGTTGGGAAGTTACTTATAAAAAAATGTTAGCTGTTGTAATTAAAAATAGAGTAAATAGTGCAATCACAATTGCAATATCCATTGTGTTTTTCTTTTTCAGTTTGTTTGTTGCATCAAAATTAAGTTTTGAGTTTATGCCGTCGCTGGATGAAGGAATGATAAATATTCAAGTTGAACTTCCGCAAGGATATAATTTGGAAGAAACCGCAAATTTATTGAATGAAACCGAAAAAAGAATTACATCACACAAAGAAGTTAAACATGTTCTTACTCAAATGGGAAAAATTAGCGATCTTGATCAAGGAACAAATATTGCATTGATGAAAATTGAATTAGTTCCAGCAGAACAAAGATCAATTTCTACCAAAGATATGGTTAGCAACTATATGTGGGAATTATCAACAATTCCAAATGCAATGTTTAGAATATCTTCTGTGCAGAGTGCCGGAAGCAGCGGAGAGCCGCCTATTACTTTTTTCTTAAAAGGTGTTGAAAATTCTAAGTTGGAAGAAATTAAACAAGATTTGTTTTCACGAATGAAAAATATTCCGGGATTAACAAATTTAAATACAAGTTCTCGTTCGGGAAAACCGGAAATAACTTTAATTCCCGATAGAATAAAATTGGCAAGTGCTGGATTAACAGTTTACGATTTAGCTATGACATTACGCGCAAGTATGGAAGGATTAACCACAACTAAATATTCTGAAAATGGTGAGGAATATGATATTCGTGTAACACTTGCTGATGAATCAGTTGATTCACCGGAAAAAATTGGAAACCTAACAATTGTTTCGCGAGTTGGAAAATTTAAAATGAATCAACTTGCAGAAATTAATTTTACAGATGGATACAGCAGAATCTTACATCGTGATAAAGCAAAAACAATACAATTTACCGGAGATGTTGCAACCGGTTATGCTCTCGGTGATATTACAAATTCAATAGAAAATGAAATTGAAAAAACAAATTTACCTAATGGATATTCAGTTAAATGGTCTGGTGCAGCCGAAATGATGGGACAAGCAATTATGGATATGGGCTTTGCATTCATGATTGCATTTATTTTAACATTCATGCTTTTAGCTGCAATTTTGGAAAGTATTACACAACCGTTAATGATTTTAGGAACAATTCCACTTGCTTTAATTGGAGTGTTTTTAGCAATGTATATTTCCGGATTGAATTTAAGCGTTATGGCAATGCTTTCAATTGTTATGTTAATTGGAATTGTAGTAAATAATGCAATTTTAATTTTAGATTATACAAATGTTTTTATCAAAAAAGGAATGTCTGTTAAAGAAGCTTTGCTTGAAGCAGCTCCAACAAAATTAAAACCAATATTAATGTCAACAATTGCAATTGTACTTGGTATGGCTCCTATGGCTTTGGGAATTGGTTCTGCCGGAAAAGAATTTAGACAGCCAATCGGCGTTGTAAGTATTGGCGGATTAATAGTTTCCGGAATTTTAACAATGTACATAATACCAGCGGTTTTGGAATTAGTTCACAGAGAAAAAAAAGTTGTTGAGGTAAAAAATGAAAAATAAATTTTTGATTTTATTCACATTTATTTTTGCTGCACAATTTAATGCGCAAACTTATGATATAAATTCTTTTTTGGATTTAGTGAAAATAAATAATAAAGATATTCAGATTGCATTGAAAGATTTGGAAATTGCAGAAACTCAAGATGCGCAAGCCCGAGCTAATGCTTATCCTCAAATTTCTGCCAAAGCTGGTTATAATAGAAATTTAAAAGATGCATTTTTATTTGTTGATTTTGGTTCCTTAATGGGTGAATCAACCGGCGCTCCGTCAAAATTCAAAATTAATTATAAAAATGAATTTAGTGCGCAAGCTGTTGTATCTCAGCAAGTATTTAATTTTTCTGTTTTCAATGCAATTAAAGCAGCAGAGCAATATCAGAAATTAACTGATTATGTTTTTGATGCAACTTTGCAAGGGATTTTAAATGGAAGCAAAAAAGCTTTTTATCAAACTTTATTGTTAAAGAAAGTTCATGAAGTAAATAAAGAAGCTGCAAAAAATGCAGAAGAAAATTATTTAATTATGAAAAAGAAATATGATACCGGACTTGCTTCGGAATTTGAAATGCTTCAAGCAGAAGTTCGCTGGCAAAATAATATTCCTTTGGTTACACAATCGGAAAGAAATTATAATTTGGCTGTAAATAGTTTGAAATTATTAGCCGGATTAAAACCCGAAGAAAATTTTGAAATAATTGGCGAGCTAAATAAAGTTGAAGATAAACCGCAAATGTTGGAACTTCAAGATGTTTTAACAAATCGCCCGGATTATAATGCTTTGCTTTGGGAAAAGAATTTGCGTGAGACAAATGTTGATGTTGAATATTCGGGACATTTGCCTTCGCTGTATGCAAGTTTTGCATATCAATTTTCTTCGCAATCTGATTATTTTCAATTTGATAGAGTAAATAATTATTTAATTGCCGGATTAACTTTGAACATTCCAATATTTACCGGATGGAATACAAGTGCAAAAGTTCAGAAAGCAAGAATTGAAGCTGAGCAATCTGAAATAAAATTATCAAAAACTGAAAATGAAATATTTATTCAAATAAAAAATTTGGATTTAAAATTAAAAGAAGCAGAAAAGAGAATAGTATCTGCGGAAACAACTTTCAAAATTGCAAAAAAAGCTTTTGATATTGCAAAAATAAGTTCGGAAAATGGATTGGCAACTCAGTTGGAATTAAAAGATGCAAGTGTTGGTTATGATCAAGCCCAGCTTAATTATTTTGCCGCAATTTATGAATATTTGGAATCCTATTTTGATTGGGAATTAGCCGTAGGAATTAATAAATAAAAAATCATATTGAAGAATAAAAGCTTGGTTTTTAAACTGAGCTTTTATTTGAATATAAATAGTTACAGTGAAATATTTTTATTTAAAACTCTCGTTAAAATTAATTTCCCAATTTACATTTTCACTTTTCTCAAATTTTACATGAACGCGAACAATATTATCATCCATAAATTTGAGTGAATAGTTTTCAAAATCATGATGAATTGAATTTCTTCCTTGTACCCAATTTTGTCCGCCCGGAATATAAACTGCAACATTATGAGATGTATTTAAAATTCCTAAAGAACTTCCGGAAATTGTATTTTTTTCAGAGTTCCAAAATATATTTTCAACTTCGTGAGCACCTTGCAAAATATGTCGATCAGTAGAAATGAATTGTGGATTTCCGGTTTTTTCATGAAGTGATAATAAAGTTACACTTTGCGGAAGCAATTTAATTTTTAATGAATTTGAAATTTCACCAACAAACTTTTCCATCCAAAAATCATAACCCAAATAAATTGTTTTGGGATTTAACCATAGTCTTTCAAAAGAAATTTCTTTTACAACTAAATCTTCACTTGGATTAAAAATTCCAACTACATTCCACTCTGCAAATGATTTTTTAATTTTAGTGATAAAAATATTTTGTTTATCATTATCAAATAAATCAACCGGTTTTGCGGCTTCACCAAATTGCGGTAGAATTTTTTTTAAAATTTCTAAACGAGAAAAATCCAAATCTGAAAGTCGATCACCGGAAATTATATTTCCGCCGCTTAATCCAATTATTGTTGCGGCTGCTTGCGCTTGTGGAATTGACAAATGATTTATACAAATATGATCAGCATCATTTACCCAAGTGTTTTTATGAAAATAATATCTCTTTGCAGCAGCCGGTGCACTGCTTGCAGAATCCAAAAAATATTGCTGCCAAGCAGCTTTTGAATAACCGTAATTTTGATCAAGTTCGATGCGCATACTATCAATAAACCCGACAGAAACATTTCCCGGACCGCAATCATTTATATGTTTTTCATTTCCAATTGCATTTCTAATAATTTCAAAACCTTTTCTGTAAACTTGCGCTGGTGTTGCCGTTAAATCATTGAAATGATGTGCAGAGAAAATTGACCATGCAACAAAATCAATTTTAATCATTTCATAACCCCAAACATTTCCAATTTTATCAAATAAATTATAAAACCATTTTTCCGCCTCCGGATGTGTAATATCCAAACAATAACGTTTTTGGTTTTCATTCTTTGCCCAATCCGTATCTAAACTTGGCCAAGGTCCAACTCGAAGAAAATTTCCATTTTTATCTTTCAAAAACCAATCTGGATTTTTCTGAAAAATTTCCACTGGTTCCGAAACCAAATAAGGAGCAATCCAAAGCCCGGGTTTTAATCCATAATATTTTATCTTTTCTGCAAGCCATTTCATTCCATGAGGAAATTTTGTATTCCCTTCCCAATCGCCATGATAACGCTGATAGCCTTCATCAATCTGAATATATTCTAAACCGTATTGCTTCAAATTTTTAGAAACAAATTCTGCGTTGCGAACAACCTCATCTTCAGTGATATGTTCATATGTATAGAACCAATTGCACCAGCCGTTAATTGTGGAATTTGTTCTTGCAGAATTTAAAACTCCCGTTACTCTTGCAAAATCTTCCAAAGCATTATATGGAGTTTGAGAAATATTTATCATGAATCGATTTGAAGAAATATCTTTACCGGATTTTAAAATTGTTCCCGGTGCAAAAACTGATTCCGTGTATATTGAAATATTATTTTGTGAATTTTTTGAAACAACAATTTCTCCAAGTCCGTTTTGGTTATCTACAAATCCGCAGACTAACCCCTCTTTATCATATCCACGAAAAAATCCAATATTCCACCAACTTCTAATCCGATTTTCCGCGGGGTAATTAAATTCCGGAGAAATATTTCCACCTTTAGTTGGACCATACGGCGTTGGCTCTTTGTAAGGTTTTCCAAATTCATGAATCATTCCTACATCGTAATACATTGCACCGTTTGTTAAAACTTTGCTTGTATTAATCCAAGAAAGTGAACTTCCAATTTCTTCAATTGCACATATTGGCTCAATACTTTTTATATTGAAATTTTTGGAAGAAACATTTTTGCACTTAGCTTCAATAATTATGTTATTCCAATTTTCATAAAGTGAAAAGGAAGTATGAAAATCTAAATCACCATTTAAATCTTTGGAATAAACTTCTAACTTTTTTCCTTTGCCAAGTTTATCATCAATGTTTTTTGTAGATAAAATGTGAGAATAATTTTTCTGCGAAATTGAAATTTTACCAAAATTTAAATTTGCTCTAACTGTTGCATTTAAAACTAAAAAATCCCCATTCATTTGATGAATATTAAATCTTCCGGCTTTTTCATCAAAGTATATTGAGAAAAAATCATTACTAATTTGCGGATTTTCACTGCTAAAAAAGGTTGAGTTGAGCGGATTAATAAAAGCTAATGAAGCACTCGTAACAGAAATTTTTTTTATAAACTCTCTTCGATTGAAAGAATCCGACATAAATATTATTCCTTATGTTGCCACGAATTCACGAATATTTTAATCAACATCATCAACAAACAGAACTAATAATCCGGCTATTACCATTGAAATTCCACCAAGAATTAAAGCAAAAATTGCATGATTATCAAAAAGATTTTTTACAAAAAATCCTAAAATTGCGGCAGCTGTAATTTGAGGAATTACAATAAAGAAATTAAAAATTCCCATGTAAACTCCCATTTTTTCTGCCGGTAAAGAACCGGTTAAAATAGCGTAAGGCATTGCCAAAATTGAAGCCCAAGCTAATCCAATTCCAAGTTCGGAAATAAGCAATAAATTTGGATCTTTAATTAGGTAGAACGAAGCCAAACTTAATCCGCCAATAATTAAGCTAATAAGATGAACAGTTTTTCGCGAAGTTTTTTTAGCCATCCACATAATTGCAAATGCCATAATTGCAGCAAATCCATTATAGACAGCCATTAAAATTCCAACCCAATCTGCGCCTTCATTATACAATTCTGATGAAGTATCAACTGCTCCGTATATGTGTCTTGTTACTGCTGGCGTTGTGTAAATCCACATTGCAAAAAGTGCAAACCATGAAAAAAATTGTACGTATGAAAGTTGTTTCATTGTTTTCGGCATATTGTACAAATCATTTATAATAGAAAGCAGTCCGGATTTAGATTTGTTCTTTGCAAAACTTCCGGCTAAAATTTGTAATAATCCAAATGCAGAAACTCCACCGAAAAGAACGTACAATCCTAAATCAATGTAAATGAAATTTGCAAAAATGAGAAGTAAAATTACTCCGGCAACGGTCCAAGCAATTCCATTTTTATATAAGAATGTTGAATTAACATTTAAAGATTTTTCAAGATTTTTCTTTCCGAATTTTACAGAAGTTTCTTCAGAATATAATTTTAATTCTTCCGGAGAATATTCTTTTGATTTTAAGACTGTCCACAGTACAGCGAGAAAAAAAACTGTTCCGCCGATATAAAATGAAAATTTAACTGAGTCCGGAATTTCACCGGTTGGTGCCGTGTTTGAAATCCCAAGCCAATTTGTCATTATATACGGAAGTGCTGATGCAACAATTGCCCCAGTTCCAATAAAAAAACTTTGCATGGAAAATCCGGTTGTACGCTGTTCTGAAGGAAGCATATCTCCCACAAAAGCTCTGAAAGGTTCCATGGATACATTTATAGATGCATCCATTATCCAAAGCATTCCGGCAGCAAACCAAAGTAAAGGAGAATTTGGCATAATGAACAAAGCTAATGAAGCTAAAATTGCTCCGACTAAAAAATATGGTCGTCGTCTCCCAAGTTTGCCCCAAGTGTTATCACTCATGTGACCTATAATTGGCTGAATAATTAATCCGGTAACCGGAGCTGCAATCCATAATATCGGGATTTCATCAATGTTTGCACCAAGCGTTTCAAAAATTCTGCTCACATTTGCATTTTGCAAAGCGAAGCCAAATTGAATTCCTAAAAATCCAAAACTCATATTCCAAATTTGCCAGAAGCTTAATTGCGGTTTTTTCAAGTTACACCTACTGATTTTTATTTTCTTTTGATTAAATTAACTAAAATTAAATATCAAAAAAATTATGAAGCTGAATTTTTAAATTAAATTTTTTGTCAAAAATCCAAAAAGTGAAAATAAAGTTAAAAATTTGCTGTTGGCTATAAAGGAATTTATAATAAATATTTATATATTTATTAAACAGATAACTAATAAGGTAATATTAATTAATGAAATTTAATCCCGCAGAATTTTACCAAAAAGAAATTCAGAAATTTGAAAAAAAATATTTTACTACTGCCGAAGGTAAATTTCCAAAATCACTTTATGAACCTTGTGATTATATAATAAAAAGCGGCGGAAAAAGATTACGACCTTTTTTAGTTATTTTATCCGCAAATGCAGTTAATGCAAAATCATCTTCAGTTTTGAATGCCGCGGTTGCAGTTGAATTGTTTCACAATTTTACTTTGGTGCATGATGATATTATGGATAATGCAGATAAAAGAAGGGGACGACAAACTTTACATATTAAGTATGATGTTAATACTGCAATTCTTGCCGGCGATAATTTAATGGCAATTGCTTACAAATCACTTTTAAAAGATTGTAAAAAAAATGGAATAAGCGCTGTTGAAGATTTTACAAATGGTTTAATTGAAGTTTGCGAAGGACAAAGTTTGGACAAGGATTTTGAAATAAGAAGAAAAGTTTCTATTGAAGAATATCTAGTAATGATTAGTAAAAAAACTGCCGCACTCGCTGAAACATGCTGCTCAATTGGAGCTAAACTTGGCGGCGGAAATATTAAGGAAATTAATTCACTTAAAAAATTTGGTAAATATTTAGGTTTAGCATTTCAAATTCAAGATGATTTATTAGATATTACCGCGGATGAATCTGAATTTGGTAAAAAAATTGGCGGCGATTTAGTTGAAGGCAAAAAAACTTATTTACTTCTTAAAGCGTTAGAAAAAGCAAAAGGGAAAAATTTGCAATTAATTCAAAAAGTAATTGATGAAAAAGGAATTAAGTTTGAAAAAGTTCCAGAATATAAAAAACTTTACGAAGATTTAGGAATTATAGAAGACGCATCGAATGAAGTTAAGAAATATACTTCGCTTGCCCTTAATCAATTAAAAAATGTTAAAAACGAAAAAGCAAAAATTACATTGCAATGGTTAGCAAATTCACTTACAGATAGAAAAAAATAATGATTGAAAAAACAGTTGAAATTATAAATAATGCCGGACTTCATACAAGACCAGCGGCAACAATTGTAAAAATTGCGGCTAAATTTAAAAGTGAGTTTTTCATCAACAAAGATGGAATGAATATAAACGGAAAAAGTATTATTGGCGTTATGACTTTAGCTGCTGAGAAAGGCTCAAATCTTGTTCTAACTTTTGAAGGAGAAGACGAACAAGAAGCATGTGTGGCAATAATAGATTACTTTAATAGAGGCTTTGATGAATTATGAGTGAAAATATTCTTAAAGGAATTGCTGCAGCTCCGGGGATTTCAATAGCCACAGCTTTTATTTACAAAAAGGAAATTGAATCTATTGATGATGAAATAATTACAAATATTGATGAAGCAATAGAGAATTTCGATAAATCACTTAGCAAATCCAAAAAAGAATTACATAAAATATTTACTCTTGCTGTCGATAAAATGGGCGAAAAAAGAGCCGGAATTTTTGAAGCTCAAATGATGATTCTTGATGATCCGGTTTTAATTCAAAATATTAAAGATAGAATTAAAAAAGAAAAACGTTCGCCAATATATATTGTTGATGCGGAGTTTTCCAAATATCAAAAAATACTTGCTCTTTCCGAAGAATCTTACATGAAGGAAAGATCGCAAGATATTGAAGATATAAAAAATAGAATTATCAGAAATATTAAAAAGAAAAAATGGATTTCAAGAATTGAAAAGGATGTAATTGTTGTAACAAATAGTATTACTCCGGCGGACACAGTTTTATTTTCCAGAGAAAACGTAAAAGGTTACATTACAAATTTTGGCGGATTAACAAGCCACGCTGCAATTGTTGCCAGAAGCTTAAACATTCCGGCTGTTTTGGGAATTCATGATTCCACTACAATAATTAAAAATGGTGATAAAATTATTATTGACGGCGTTCACGGCGAAGTAATTATAAATCCAACTGCTGAGCAATTAAATTATTATGAAGAAAAAAGCAAACGGTTGGCAGAGTTTGATTCCGGGTTGGCAAAATTGGCTGATAAACCCGCAATTACAAAAGACGGAAGAAAAATAATTCTTCGTGCAAATTTAGATATTGTTGAAGAACTTGAATATATTTTTAGAAATGGTGCAGAAGGCGTTGGATTAGTTAGAACAGAACAAATTTTTAATTTGGCTGATGAATTTCCCGATGAAAATAAACAGTATAAAGTTTATAAAGATTTGGCAGAAAAAATTTATCCCAATATTGTAATTATCAGAACTTTTGATATTGGCGGCGATAAAGTTTTTCCCGTTGATGTAAAAGAACCAAATCCGTTTTTAGGCTGGCGGGGAATTAGATTTTTACTTGATAATGAAAATCTGCTTAAAATACAAATACGCGCATTGCTCAGAGCAAGCATTCACAAGAATATTAAATTTATGATTCCTATGGTTTCATCAATTCAAGAAATTAGAAGGACAAAAGAAATTTTAGAAATCTGCAAAAGTGAATTGAAATCCGAAGGAAAAGAATTTGATAAAAAAATTAAAATTGGAATTATGATCGAAGTTCCATCAGCTGCAGTTATGGCTGAAGAATTTGCCGCTGAAGTTGATTTTATAAGTATTGGCACAAATGATTTAATTCAATATTTATTGGCTGTTGATAGAGGAAACGAAATAGTATCTTCGTTATATCAAGAATTTCATCCGGCTGTAGTTCGTGTACTTTATAAAATAATTCACGCAAGCAAATTAAAATCTGCAAAAGTTAGCATGTGCGGTGAAATGGCTGCGGATATTTTAGCAACTCCTTTATTAGTTGGTATGGGATTAGACTCTTTAAGTGTTTCGGCTTCAACAATTCCACATATAAAAAAAATTATTAGATCCATAAATTTTTCAGATGCAAAACAATTGGCAGAAGAATGTTTAACATTAAAAACTGAAAAAGAAATTAGTACAAAACTTCAAGATTATTTTAAATTTCATTTTACAGACGAATTAGAAAATGTATTCTAATTAATTTTGGCGACAATTTATTGCACTTCGAGTAATAAATATTTTTATAAAATTAAAATTCAAAACACTAAATATTAATCTCGAATCTGGAATGCAAATCTTAAAAACTTATTTTCTAAAATATTCATTTATCATTTTTTTCTTTACAACAACAATTCTAAATGCACAGCTATATTTTTTCGGAAGAAATAAAGTTCACTATGAAAATTTTGAATGGAAAGTAATTAAAACAGAACATTTTGATATTTATTACTATGATGATTTTGAAGAAATGGCAGAAATTGGCGCCGCTTATGCCGAAGAAGCTTTTGATGATTTGAAGATAAAATTTAATCATATAATGATTAAAAAAATTCCGCTAATTTTTTATAACACTCATAATCATTTTCAGCAGACAAATACAATCCCAAATTTTATTCCCGAAGGCGTTGGAGGTTTTTTTGAATTTATGAAAGGACGAGTTGTAATTCCTTATCTAACTTCGTTAGAACAGTTTCGTCATGTAATACGTCACGAATTAGTTCATGTTTTTATGACAAGTAAAGTTTTAAATGTTGTTAAAGATCATAGAGTAATTGGTGATAATTATCCACCGCTTTGGTTTGTTGAAGGTATTGCCGAATATTGGTCATACCATTGGGATACACAAGCCGAAATGATTATGCGAGATGCTGTTCTGAATAATTTCTTCGCTCCGTTAAAAGATATTTACAGAATTTACGGAAGTTTTTTAATGTACAAAGAAGGACAAAATTTTTTAGAGTTTGTAAGTAAAAAATATGGCGAAGATAAAATTTTACAATTCTTAGAAAATTTTTGGCGATTTAAAAATTTTGAAGATGTAATTGAATTTACAATCGGAGAACGCTTTGAAAAAATTGATGAAGATTGGCAATATTATTTAAAACAGAAATATTATCCACTTTACGAAAATAAAACTTCGCATTTTATTGAATCAAAAAAAATTACTTACGAAGGTTACAATTTTTCTCCGAATTATTTTGAAAGCGAAAATGGAAATAAAATATTTTTTGTTGGAAATAGAAATGGTTATTCGTCAATTTATAAAATGGATTATAACCCGGATTCAATTGATTTTGCTGAGCCGGAGCAAATTTTAGAGGGAGAAAAAGAAGTTATCTTTGAAACTTTTCATTTGCTAAAACCATCAATGACTATTTCTTCAAAAGGAATTTTAGCATTTGTAACAAAAGCCGGAGCTACAGATGCAATCCATCTTTTTGATACAAAAAATAATGAAATTCTAAAACACTTTAAATTTAATGAATTGTTAACAATTGAATCGCCAAGTTTTGATTCATCCGGAATTAAAATTCTTTTTCATGCAACTGATAGAAAAGGTTACATTGATATTTATCAAATAGAAATTAATTCCGGTGAGATAAAAAGATTTACAAATGATTTTTATTCCGATAGAGATCCAATATTTAATAAAGACAATTCTAAAATTATTTTTTCGTCAGATAGAACAAGCGGAATTTATCAGCAGAAAAATAATTTGTTTGAGATTGATATTAATACCGGTGAAGTTAAATATCTTACATATTCAAATGCAGATTTAACAAGCCCTAAATATTCTCCGGATTATTCTTCACTTTATTGCCTTGCAGATAATGACGGTGTGAAAAATCTTTGGCAAATTAATTTTGATAAAAATAATGAACCATTAAATATGACTCAAAAGACAAGATTTTTAACAAGTATTTTTGAGTATGAATTTGTTGATTCAAATGAATTGATAACTTCAACTTTTGAAAAATTTTCATTTCAGTTTTTTTCACTTAATCTTGATGAAATTCCCGACACAATTTTATTAACTAAAAATTTCACATACGATGAAATTAAAATTCCATGGCAGCCGGAAAAAATTGTAATAAATTCTGAGACTGATAAATTGCATTATGAAAACCAATATTCATTGGACTATGCTTTTAGTCAAATTTCTACTGATCCAATTTACGGAACTCGTGGCGGCGCAATATTTTCCTTAAGCGATTTACTTGGCGATGACAGATATTATTTTATGATTTATAATTCAGCAGAAATCCAAAGTGACTTTTTCAAAAATATTAATGTAGCAATTAGCCGCGTAAACACCGGCGGAAGAACCAATTTCGGTTATGGAATATTTCATCATACCGGAAGACGATATGATATTAGAGAAAGTGACAGCTATTTTTATGAAAGAAGTTTCGGTGGATACATTTCACTTTTATATCCATTATCTTCATTTCAAAGAATTGAAACAAGCACAACAATTTCAAATTCCGATAGAGAAATTTCAATAGATCTGTTGCCAAGAAAAGCACTTTTACTATCAAACACAATTTCATTTATTCATGATAACACACTTTGGGGAAATACAGGTCCGGTTGACGGCTCACGGCTTAGACTTTTATTAGGTTATACTTCAGATATAAAATACAGCAATTCAAATTTTTATTCCTTAATTGCAGATTATAGAAATTATTTTAGACTTCATAATAGAATTACATTGGCAACGCGCGCATCAATTTTCTATAACGAAGGAAAAGATGCCAGAAGATATATTGCCGGCGGGAGCTGGGATTTAAGAGGTTGGCCAAGATTTAGAATTCGCGGCGAAAAAATGTGGTTGTCTTCGGTCGAATTAAGATATCCGTTGATAGATCAATTTTATTTAAAATTACCTTTTGTAGGATTAGGTTTTGCCGGAATTAAAGGCGCTGCATTTATTGATGCGGGAAGTGCTTGGGATGATAAATATGAAAACACAATCGGAAGTGTTGGAATTGGTTTAAGATTTAACTTTCTCGGCGCAATAACTTTTCGTTATGATGTTGGAAAAAAAATTGAAAATAACTTTTCGTCTTTTCAAAATAGTTTGTTTTATCAATTCTTTTTTGGATGGGATTTTTGAGAAAATATTTATCAATAATATTTATAATAATTTTTTTAATTGGTTGTGCCAGAGCAATTCAATTTAATAAGTATAATGAGAATTCCGAAATTATTTCTCAATATGGAAGTTCACCAAATCGAAATTTTTATATAAATAAAAAAATTGAAATATTAAAAAATCCAATTTGGGAAAAAAGCACTTACGGGAGTTACTCGAATTATCCTTTTTCAGCGTATGATACGGTTTTGTTCGTATCAGATTTAGGCGGGAGAATTACAGCCCTAAATTTAGTTAGTGGAAAAAAACTTGGTGAGATTAAATACAAAGGCGGAATTGAGCAAACACCAATTATTGATAAATCAATTATGATATTTGTTGTAAATGAAGAAAAGGAAAATTATTCATCGCTGGTTGTTTATGATTTGTTAAAAGCAAAAGAATTTTATAAAGTTAAACTCGAAGGCAAAGTTACGAATGAATTAATTTTTCAAAATGAAAAAATTTTCATACTTACTAATTTCGGTAAACTTTATAAGTTTTCGCGAATGGGAATTAAAGAATGGGATATAAATTTAAAGGAAAAATTTTATTCAGATCCGGCAGCTGATGAAGAAAATTTATATGCGTGTTCAATTTTCGGAAATTTATTTTCTATCCAACTAAATGATGGAAAAGTAAATTACAAAATTAAAATTTGCGAGGAAGTTCAAAGTGGAATTACTATGAATGAATCTTCAATATTTTTTGGTGATGAAAATGGAAATGTATTTTCAATTGATAAAAAATCTGCAAAAATTATTTGGGAGTTTAAAACAAATTTCAAAATTAAAACTGCTCCGACAATTGATAATAATTCTGTTTACATCGGAAATTTAAATGGCGATTTATTTTCTCTAAATCTGATAAATGGAAATCAAAATTGGAAACTTGAAACAAACGGATTAATAAATTCAACTTCGCTTGTTTTTGAAAATATTTTAATTCAGCCGAATATGAATATGGATGTTGATTTTATTGATAAAACGACTGGAGAAATTATTGATAAAATTCAATTTGAAGGAAGATGCCGAACTTCACCATTTTTTGTGAAAGATAAAATTATTTTTGGAATTGATAAAGATGATGTTTTTTGTTTTTCGGTAAAGGAAAATTAAAATGTTAAGAATAATAATTTTCGTATTCGTTCTAAATTCAATAAATATTTTTTCGCAAGATTCCTCAAACGTAAATTTAAATAATGCATCTCAAAATTTATTAAACGAAAAAAACAAAATTCATATTGATAAAAATCCGTTAATAAAAATTCTTCCGCTTAGAATTTGGAATTTAAATATTGGAAATAAAAATCAAAATTTAGAAATAATGAATTTACCGTTAAAATTAAAAATGCAGAAAGAGAGTTTTGTCGAATCTGATTTGTTTTATATTGTTGTTGGATCAGCAGTAGCATTTGGAGCAACTGCAGCATATTTGAAAAATGAATCCGATAAAAATTATGAAAAGTATAAAATTACCGGCGATGTAAATTATCTTAACAAAACAAATATTTTAGATATTTACAGCGGTGTAGCTCTTGGCGCACTTCAAATTAATTTTGGATATTTAATTTATAAGTTTCTTACAGATTAGTAACGAAATTAAAAACATGACATCTTTTCAGAAGTTGGCATCTTGAAAAAAAAATTAAAAAAAATCAACAAAAAAACCAATTCCAAACTGGCTAACTCTTTTCATATAATATTCGCTAAATGGATTTGAACCATAAAAATAAGATAGATAAATCACAATTCCTTTTTTCTCCATTTTACCGAATTTCATTCCAAGTAAATTATTATAATTAAATTGATATTTGGGATTTCCTTCCAAACTAAAATTACTCGCAATAAAAATGTTGGTTTCATTATCAATTATTTTATTCGATGAAATTTCAAATCCGAAATAAGAATTCCACTTTTCCAATATTTTAGGTCTAATTAGTGTTGAATAAGAAATGGCGGAATATGTTCTTAAAGTCCCATAATTTTCAAGGAATTGATATCCAAGTAATAATTCACCAAAATCTTTAGTAAAGGGAATTGGTTTATCATTATTCATCCATTGATTTCTTTCCGAATCAAAATGTCCATCAACAAGATGGGCGCTATTATGAATTATTCTGAAACGAGAAATAAGTTTACCACTGATATATTTTTTTGAAAATGCAGCATTACCTCCAAAAAATCCGTCTAAAGCATCTATCTGCAATCTTTTTTCAGCATAATTTGTAGAAAGAGCATAAGCCATAAACTCAATTGAAAAAGTTAATTTTGAATTTAAATTTGTGAAATTAAATGCTAAAAGATCAATATTATTTCCTATATCAACTTTTAAATTTCCATTTTTAGGGTAATATAAAATTCCAATTTTTGCTTCTTCATAATTTGCTTTAATTGGTAAAAAGTGTAAACCTTGCGGCAAAAATTCAAAATTATTTTCTTGCGAAATTATTTCTGTACTTTTAATTATAAAGAAAAAAATAAAAATAGAGGTAAAGTATTTTAAGTTCATTCCGATAAATAAAGTTATATAAATAACAAAGAATTCAATATGAAATATAAAGATAAAATTTTGTAAAAGTATATGTTATATAACGGTTTAAGAATTTTATTTTATATTCGACTTGAAAAAAACTCTATAATCTTATAACTTGCAACAATTAATTATAGGATAAACGTGATTAGAAAATTAACTCCCGCTATAATAATTTTACTTGTACTTTTTTATTCTTGCTCAACATTAAATTCCGATAAAAAAACAAATAATGATCAAACTTTACAAGATAGCCTTTCGGCTACGGTAAGAACAGATGTGATTGTTAACGAAAATCTTGAAAATGCTCGCCAAAAATATATGGATGCTTTAAGTGAAAAAACTCTCGGATTAGAATCCAAAGCATTATTTTCATTTGATTCTGCAATGACGATTATTAATGAACTTAGCTATTTCTCAAATATTGAAGAAAATGAAGCTTATTCTGAATTGGAAAAAGCAATTCTTGATGATTACAATTCGTATATAGTTAGTTTTGAAAAACTTCCCGATATTTCTCCGACTTATGCTGTTGAAGAATGGCTGAATAATAATTTGCCTGAATTAAATATTTCGGAAAATGAAGAAGAATTAAAAAATGAAACAGTAATTGTAATTGGTGATTTTCCGCTTGAAGTTAATAGCAGCGTTGAACAATACATAGAATATTTTACGGGAAAAGGCAGAAAGCACATGAATTATTGGCTTCAGAGAACGGGATTTTATTTCCCAATGATGGCTAAAATTTTTGCCGAGGAAAAAGTTCCTACTCAACTTATATTTTTAAGTTTAATGGAAAGCGGATTAAAACCTGATGCTAAATCTTGGGCAAAAGCGGTCGGTCTTTGGCAGTTTGTTAAAGGAACCGGCAGACTTTATGATTTGAATGTTGATTTTTATATTGATGAAAGACGAGATCCGGAAAAATCTACAAGAGCTGCGGCAAGACATTTACGTGATCTTTATTTTTCCTTAAATGATTGGTATTTGGCAATTGCAGCTTACAACAGCGGCGAAGGAAGAGTTAGAAACGCAACTAAAAAAGCTGGTTCACAAAATTTTTGGGAAGTGAAAAAATATTTACCCAAAGAGACAAAAAATTATGTACCTCAATATATTGCCGTTACTTTAATTGCAAGTCAGCCAGAAAAATATGGTTTTACCGATATAGTTTATGAAACTCCTATTGAATATGTTACACATAAAATAAATGGGGCATTAGATTTATCAGTACTTGCAAAATGTGCCGGAATTTCTTTGGAAGAAATAAAAAGACTTAATCCCGAACTTATTCAGCATAATACTCCTCCAAATTTTCCTGGCGGATATGCTTTAAAAATCCCAACAAAAAATTATGATTTATTTGTGCAAAATTTAGAATCAATTCCTAAAGATGCAAAGCTTCAATATGTTGTTCATAATGTAAAGCGTGGCGAAACTCTTTCAAAAATTGCAATAAAATATGGTATTGGTTTAAGTCAGCTTGCAAGATTTAATAAAATTTCTTCAAACTCCAGAATTTATCCAAATGTAAAACTTAAAATTCCGGTTACGAAATATACTAATACTGATGTAATTTCTAATACAGATATTGCATATGCTGTTGAAGAAAACGTTGTTGAAGAAAATCCAAATAATGGTCAAGCTCCATATAAAATGGTTCATAATGGAAATACCGAAGAAGATAAATTAGCAAAATTGTACCAAGAAACAAGTTATGATTCAGTTTCAATAGTAATTCCGGAAGATAGTGAATTAATTGATTATACCGTAAAAAGTGGAGATAATCTAATTGATTTAGGAGATCTTTTTGAAGTTAGAGTTTCCGATATTAGAAACTGGAACAATTTACCTTACACAACAACAATTCATGTTGGACAATCATTAAAATTCTATGTTGCAAAAGAAAGATTTGCTGAATTATCAAAAATTAATAGTTTAACTAAAACTGAAAAGCAAAGACAGTTAACAACTTCCACTGGACAAGAATGGATTGAACACCGTATTAGAAGCGGTGAAACACTTGGCTCAATTTCACTAAGATACGGAACTACTCCTTCAAAAATTAAAAAGTGGAATAATTTAAGAAGTAATAGAATATATAAAGGAAGAAAATTAAAAATATTTACCGGAAGCAATACAACTTTAGTTGCTGAAAATAATAATGTAACTTCACCAATAAAATCAAATTTAATTCGTTATAAAGTTAAAAAGGGCGATACATTAAGTGAAATTGCTGAAAAATTTAGAGTTAGTACAATTAGTTTAAGAAAATGGAATAAACTTAGTTCAAATAGATTAAATGCCGGTGTAACTTTAAAAATTCACACAAAAAATGATGAAATTATTGAAGATACTCCAATTGTTCAATCAAAAGTTTATACTGTTAAAAAAGGTGATACAATTGGTAAAATTGCTATAAGAAATAAAGTGAGCATTGCAGATTTAAAGAGCTGGAATAATCTTAAAAACGATAAAATTAATGTTGGACAAAAATTAAGTATTGGACAATCATCTGTTGTAAATAATGAAACAAATAATAATATTGATGAGAAAATCGTTCATAAAGTTAAAAGAGGAGAAACTTTAGGACACATTGCCGAAAGCTATAAAGTAAAAGCAAGTGAAATTAGAAGTTGGAATGGATTAAAAAGCAGTGTAATAAAAGTTGGGCAAAAATTAATAATTTATCCTCGCGTAAATAACAAATTGGCAAGCAGAAATTAAAAAAGCCATTCCGAAAGGATAACATTCTTTCGGAACAGCTTTTAAATTTTTTATTTATTTCAAACAATTATTTCATCAAAATCATTTTATTTGTCTGAGCAAAATTTCCGCTTGAAATTGTATAGAAGTACAATCCTGATGAAAGATTATTTGCGTTAAAGTTTACATTATATCTTCCTGCAGATTGATTTTCATTAACCAAAGATTGAACAACTTCACCTAAAGAATTATAGATTGAAAGTTTTGTAAATCCAGCTTCTGGAATTGTATAACTAATTGTTGTAGTTGGATTAAATGGATTTGGATAATTTTGTGATAAATTATATTCTGTTGGAATATTGGAACTATTCTCAGCAATTGCAGTTGTTGTAGAATCTGAATTGTCAGTTGTATCTGGATCAACTACAGTTTCAACTTTAAAGCCAACGCCAATTGTAGAAAAATGCTGCAAATAAATTGATATAAAACTTGGCTCTACAATTTTGCTAATTCCGTTTAGATCAACTTGAGATTGAGCATTTAAATAAAAAGGTGTAAAATCTTCAACAGAATATCCTAAGAAATTTAAGAAAGGAATAATTTTATCTGCTGGCAATTTTAAATAAGCTTCTTGATTGTTCGCTAAAAAATAATATTCATTTGGATCATAAGCTCCTGTATTTTCACCAGTTACAATAATATCTAAATAAAGCAGTTTTAAAATGTCTTCATCTGAAGGCAAATTATTTAAATCAAGATCGCACAATCCATTTAAAATTATATGAATGTTGATATTTTCATTTAAACTGTTGACCGGAAATCCTAAACTACCGCCAACCATTAAATCATAGAAAAATTGTGATTCCGGATTTCCTTGAGGAAATGTGTAAGGTTCAAAAACAATATTATCGCCCTCGAACATAATTCCTCTAAAAATTTCTAATTCTGGAATTTCTCCACAACCTTCAACAGAAAATTTATACGATATGGAATTTGATTGTGCAAAATTCATACTTACAAATAGTAAGCTTAAAATTAAAGTTGTTAGTTTTTTCATTTTTTTTGTTATCCTCTTAGATTGAATGAATTTTTGATACAAATAAGTAGGACTTTTAACCTTAAAATGTGATACAAAACAAATAAGTAGTATGAAGTTAGTTTTTGCAAAAAGAATTTAATTATAAAGGTAATATTTGGAAGAATGTTTCTTGAAATCTTTTATATCTCTATTTAGAAAATTAAAAATTTCGCTCATTTCTGATTTTTTTTGAATCATTTTCAAAATTTTATCAGTACCAATTGCTTTATTAAACATTTTAATTTCGCTTACATCAGAAAGTTGAAACAAATCTTTTTTGGGATATAATTTTTGTAAAACATTAATAATATAGAATTGAGTAGAAACTAAATTAACGGAATCAAAATCCGTAATATGAATTTGAACTCCGTTTAAATTTTTACCTTTTCCAAAACCGTAAAATGGTTTGTACGAAATTGGTCTAAAATATAAACCCGGAATTTTCAAACTATTTAATTTATCAGAAAATAAATTTGCATCAATCCATTCCGCTCCAATAATTTGAAATGGCAAAGTGTAACCAACTCCGATTGAAATTGCATTTCTTAATTCGCCCAAAATTCCCGTCATTGGATAAAAATAAGTTGTTTCAAAATTTGGAATGTGTGGAGAAGTTGGAACCCAATTTAATTTTGTATCGGAAAATGTCATGCTTCTTTTCCAATTTTCCATTTTAACAACTTTTACATTATAATTAGATTTTGTTGAAATCATTTTTTCTGCAACAAGTAAGCTTGCAAGTTCTCCGCAAGTTAAACCATAAATGTAAGGAATAGGGTATTGGCTGATAAATGATTTGTATTCACTTTCTAAAATATTTCCTTCAACTTTTAATCCGCCTAAAGGATTTGGTCTATCCAAAACTAAAAATTCAATATTATTTTCAGAAGCGGCTTCAATTGCCAAACCTAATGTAGAAATAAATGTGTAAGATCTAACTCCAATATCTTGAATATCATAAACTAAAACATCAATTCCAGAAAGCATTTTTTTTGTTGGTTTTTGAGTTTTTCCATACAAAGAATAAACGGGAAGTTTAGTTTTTTTATCTATAATGGTTTCAATATTTTCTCCGCCTTCAATATTTCCGCGAACTCCGTGTTCCGGTGAAAATAATGCAACAAGATTTACATTTTTTGCTTCATATAAAATATCAATTGTAGATTTTAAATTTTTATCAACTCCGGTTTGATTTGTAATTAATCCAACTTTTTTATTTTGAAGAATTTCAAAATTATTTTCTTTTAGAACATTAATTCCTAACAAAAATTCATTTTCAACTTTTTCGGAAATATGATTTACGGAATCTTTTTTTATGTTTTTTCCCGGAATGGAAACTTCTTCTTTTTGAGGAATTTCCGTAGAACAACTCAAAATTAAAATTGTAAGAAAATTAATTATAAAAAATAGATTAAGATTTTTTTTCATAAATAACTTTGCCATTTTTAATAACCATAGAGCACAAATTTTGTCCGAGGAAATAAATTAAATCATTATAATTTGATGTTTCGAAAACTGCAAAATCTGCACTTTTGCCAATTTCAATACTTCCAATTTTATCTGATAGAGAAAGTGCTTTTGCGGAATTTATTGTGTACGCAGAAATTATTTCTTCAATTTTCATTTTCATCTTTAAAGCGGCTAATCCCCAAATTAAGCTAATGTTATTTATGTGAGATGAACCGGGATTAAAATCAGTAGCTAGCGAAACAATTGCATTTTTCTCAATTAATTTTCTTGCCGACGCAAATTGATAATTTAACGAAAATGAAACTCCCGGAAGCAAAACCGCAACCGAATTACTTTGCGAAATTTTTTCAATTCCAAATTCATCAATTACTTCAAGATGATCTAAACTTTGAGCATTAAATTTTAGACCGATTTCAATTCCGCCAATTGAATTAAATTGATCTGTATGCAATTTTACATCTAAATTATTCTCTTTTGCAGCAGAAAAAATTTCTTCAACTTGAGTTGGCGAAAAAGCGGTTTTTTCACAAAATGCATCACAAGAATTTGCAAGATTGTTTTTTGAGATAAACGGAATAATTTCTTTGGTTAAAATTTTTATATACTGATTTTGATCATTTTTATATTCCGGCGGAAAAGTGTGAGCTCCCAAAAAAGTTGCTTTTATATCAATTGGGGATATTGAGTTTAATTCTTTTATAACTTGTAGAATTTTTATTTCATCGTAAAAACTTAATCCGTAGCCGCTTTTTATTTCTAAAGTTGTAACACCTTGCTCAATAAAATTCTGGACTTTTGGTTTAGCTATATTAAGTAATTCTTCAAAACTTGATTCTCGTACAGCTTTAACAGTTGAATTTATTCCGCCGCCGGAGTTTGCAATTTCTTCATAACTTTTTCCGGATAATCGCATTCCAAATTCATCGGCTCTTAATCCGGCAAAAACTAAATGTGTGTGAGCTTCAACTAATCCGGGTAAAATTATTTTATTTGTTAAATCAATTTTTTCATCAAACTTAAATTCAGAAATTTTTTTGGTAGGAATTATTTCGGAAATTTTTTCATTTTCAACAACGATAGAAAAATTTTCCAAAACTGAAATATCGTTTAATTCATTACCTCTTTTGTAATTTTTTCCGTTTGTATTAACGGTAATAATTTGCGCCGGATTATAAAATAAAGTTTTCATAAGAGTTTAAGGTATGAATTAGATTTTGCAATAAAACATGCAATATTAAATATTTTTGTCAATAAGTCAATAATTTTGTAACTTTACCGATTAAAAATTTAAGGATTTGCAATGCCCCCAAGTAGAAAATATAAAATACTTTTTGTAACATCCGAAGTTGTACCATTTGTAAAAACCGGCGGATTAGCCGATGTTTCGAGTTCTTTAACTCAGCAATTACAAGAATTAGGACATCAAGTCAGAATTTTAGTGCCCAAATATGGCGCAATTGATGAACGAAAATTTAAGATTCACGAAGTTGTACGACTTAAAGATTTAGTTACGGATATTGGGGGAAAACAAGTTACTTATTCACTCCGATCTTCATTTTTGGTTGGGTCAAAAGTTCGCGTGCAACTTTACTTTTTGGATAATGATGAATATTTTGGCAGCAGAAGAAGTTTATACGCAGATCCAATTTCCGGAAAAGATTATAAAGATAATGACGAAAGATTTATTCTTCTTGCAAAATCCATATTTGATTTAATTACAAAACTTGGCTGGATTCCCGATATTATTCATTGCAATGATTGGCAAGGCGGACTTATACCAATTTACTTAAAAACACTTTTCAAAAAGGATCCAATTTTTGATAATGTAAGAAGTGTTTTTACAATTCACAATTTAGGTTTTAAGGGAGAATTTCCGGTAACTTCACTTCAAAAAACCGGACTTACAGAATATTTCAAAGAAAAAGAATTGCTGCATAACGATAAATTCAGTTTTCTTAAATGTGGAATTCAATTTGCAGATTCTATTACAACGGTTTCTAAAACTTATGCTAATGAAATTTGCTCAAATAAAGAATTGAGCGACGGATTATTTAGTGTTTTAAAATCTCGTGAAGATTCAATTGATGGAATTTTAAACGGAATTGATTTGAATGTTTGGAATCCCGAAAAAGATAAACAAATTCCAAAAAAATATTCCATAAAAAATATTGAAGCGAAACAAGAAAATAAAAAATTACTTGTAGAAAAATTCGGATTGGTTTATGATGAAAACAAACCGGTAATCGGAATGATTTCCAGATTGGATGAAGCAAAAGGTTTTGATCTTGTTCAAAAAGCATTTAAAGATTTAATGAATTTAAATGCACAATTTATTTTACTTGGAAACGGTGAAAAAAAATATCATACATTTTTTGAAAAAGCCGCTGCAAAATATCCGGAAAAATTTGCAAGTTACTTAGGATTTGACGATAACCTTGCGCATCTTATTGAAGCCGGATCAGATATGTATTTAATGCCATCCAAAATTGAACCTTGCGGATTAAACCAAATGTACAGTTTAATGTATGGAACAATTCCAATTGTTAGAAAAACCGGCGGATTGGCTGATACGGTTGAAAATTATGATGAAAACTCCGGAACCGGAAATGGCTTTGTTTTTATAGAAAATAATGAGCAAGAATTAGTAAATATTGTAAGTAAGGCAATTAATTTATTTTCGGAAGATAAAAAATCTTGGTTAAAATTACAGAAGAACGGAATGAAAAGTAATTTTACTTGGCTTGCATCTTCTAAAGAATATATTGATCTCTACAAAAAGATTTTATAGTTGATGAAAAATAAAGCAGTTTTTTTAGACCGAGATGGAACAATTAATTATGATTCGGGGTATATTGGAAATCCAAATTTAATTAAGTTGTATCCCGGTGTTGCGGAAGGAATAAAAAAACTTAAAAATAATTTTTCATTTAGGATTTTTGTTATTTCAAACCAATCGGGAATTACAAGAGGCATAATTTCTTATTCCGATGTTGAAAAAGTGAACGAAAGAATTAATCAAATTTTATTAGAACAAAATACAAAAGTTGATAAATTTTATTTTTGTCCATTCCATCCGGATTTTGATTCACAAGAATTAACAAAATGCAGAAAACCTTCACCGGAAATGGTTTTTAACGCAGCAAATGAAAATGAAATTGATTTATCAAAATCTTTTTTTATTGGCGATAGAGAAGTTGATATTGAATGTGCGCACAATTCCGGTGTAACTTCAATTCTAATTCAAAATACTTTAAGCAGTGAAGAAATTAATAAGTTGAAAAATTCTAAAAATTCGCCCAACTTTGTTGCTTCAAATTTTCAAAATGCTGTTGATTTTATTGAACGATTTTTAAATGGAGAAATTGTTGAACAAACTAATTAAATATTTTTCCCTTGCAATTTTAGTTGTATATTTTTCGTCTTGCACAAATGATCCGAATTCTTTAGGAACGGATTTAGTTCCCAATAGCGATAAATTAAACTTTGTTGTTATTGATAGTTACACAAGTAATTTTAACCAAGAATTAACTTCCTATAAATATGATTCTCTAAGATTTGGTTCATCATCAACAGTATTATTGGGGAATTATAAAAATATAACAAGTGAAGTTTTAATAGGTTTTTATATAAATCCGGCTGATTCTATTATGGATCCTTATAAGGCAGATTCATCTAAATTAATAAAATGCTGGGTAGAAATTCAACCAACTTATTGGATTGGAGACAGCAACAGTTTTCAATTTTCTATCCACAGAATAAATTCAAGCTGGAATCCAAGTTCAATAAGTCAAGATACAATTAATGAAATTTATAATACATTAGGTCCAAACTTATTAGACCAATCAACTTACAGTTTTGCAGATACTGTAATGAAATTTGATCTTAATACGGAATTAGTCGATGGCTGGATTAGAAGAACTTATGATTCAAGTTATGCTCCGGATTACGGAATTTTAATGCGACCAATTTCAAATTCCGGAATAGTTGGCTTTCAAGCTTTAACTACTTATAATGATGAAGATTATCCTTATTTGTATATGGTTTTTGAGCAAGAAGGAGTTTTTGATACAATAATTGCAATTCCAAGTGCAGATTTACATGTGCCCAAAGGTGAAATTTATTCGAATACAAATGATAATATAATTTTACAAAGCTCACTTGCCGTAAGAGGAAAATTACTTTTTGATTTATCATTAGTTCCGGAGAATATAGTAATAAATAAAGCTACTTTAGATTTGTTTATTGATAATAACAATACAGAATTTGGAACAATTGATGCTGATACAATTGCGATAGGATTTTTAACAGATTTTGAGAAGTCAACTTTAAGTACAGAAATTGGGAAATATCCAATATTAAAAAGCGGCGATAAATATTCCGGCGATATTAGATTATTTGTTCAAAAATGGATGGATGGCGAAGAAAATAAAGGATTACTTATTCAGCTCTCTGATGAACTTAGATCTGTTTCCCGAGTTGGAATTTTTAATAGTACATCTTCAGTAGATTCACTTAAACCAAGATTAACAATTTACTACACAAATAAATACGAATAATGAAAAATAAGTCAATTATAGTTTTACTAATATTAATTTCACAAATTACATTTGCTTCCGGTGGCACAATTTACACGCGATATGGCGTTGGCGACTTATTCCATTATAACTCTGCGGGAAAATTATCACTCGGTGGAATTGGAACTGCATTAGTAAATGAGAATTTAATAAATTTGAATAATCCCTCAACTTGGAATTCAATTAATAGTACAAAGTTAGGTTTAAATATTCTCGCAAACATTTCTCAAATTGGTGATGGAAATTCCGACGCAAATTTTTCTGAAGTTAGATTTACCGGATTTCATTTAGCATTTCCTGTTGAAAGAGATTTAGGAATTGGATTCGTATTTGGATTAACTCCATATTCAACAATTAACTATGATATTACAAATAAATATTTAGAAGGCGAAGAAAATAGTTATACCGAAGATTTTATCGGTACCGGAGGATTATCAAAAGTATTTTTTGGATTTTCAACTCTTCTTCCATTGGATTTTTCCGTTGGAGCAACTTTTGAATATTATACCGGAAACAGTAAATATGAAACACAAATAATTTATAATGACACATCTGATTTTTCCGATTCATATTTTACATCCGAATTAAAACATAAAGGATTGGGAACAACAATAGGATTTTTAACTCCAAATATTTCATCAATTTTTGGAAGTGAAAATATCAAAAGTTTAAGATTTGGCTTAAGTTACGAAGTTGGAAGCAAAATAAATACAGATAGTTCTTCTTACGCTACAACCACCTTGGGTAAAAAGGTATTACAAAGTAAATCGTTTAAAACAGAAATTCCATCAAAATTATCAATCGGTTTAAATTTCTCGATCGATAAATATAATTTAATTATAGATTACGTAAATCAACCTTGGTCAAAATTCAAACAAAACGATAAAATTTTTACTAATTTAAAAGACCTTAATAGATATAGTTTGGGAATTGAGTATGATAAGCAGGTCAAAAAATTTGCCACATTTTGGGAACTAGTAAAATATAGATTTGGTTTAAGTTATGAACAAACACAATATACTTTTAAAGGTGAAGACATAAATCAATTTGGAATACATACTGGAATATCATTTCCGTTAGGATTTGAAAATTCAATAGATTTAGGTTTAATGTACGGAATTAGAGGTACAACTAATCAAAATTTACTAAAAGAAAATATTTTACAAGCAACATTTTCTGTTAACTTTGGTGAGCTTTGGTTTGTTAGACAAGATAGATAATAACTAAAGGAGAATTAAATTGAAATTACTTAAAACAATTACATTAACAATAATTGCTACTATTTCTCTTCTTAACACAAATTTATCAGCAAAAAATATTTCTGATAGCGGTGATAGTATCAATGTAATGGTTGAAGCAAGTCTCTTTTTTGAAGCATACAAAATTAAGCAATATGAAATGTGGACAATAGAAAAAGGATTTAATGTAATAAATATTAAACCAGATTTTATGCCTCAATATAAAATTTATAAAAAAATGGATAAAGTAATTTTTGAAGTTTATGCAGACAGCATTACTACTGAAGAAACAAAAACATTACTTGCTGATACTGTAATATATTTATATGATAAAGCTGCTCAATATGATAAAGAAGATGCCGGATACTATCTGCTGAAAAAAGCTTATGTTTTAGATCAATGGAAAAAATCGGATCCGGAAATTTCCATTGCAGCGTATGAACAAGGATTTGCTATCGATACAGTTTATAATACAGATGAAATTTATTATGCAGATCAACTTGGAAATTTATATGTAAATAATATGAATGATAGCAATGATTATAAAATGAAGGCTTTAGATATTTATATGAAACTTGCTGATTTGGAACCGGACAATGCAGTTTGGAATAGTAAAATTACAAGATTGGCAGAAGATCAGACTCAACTCCAAGAATTTATGAAGAAAGCTTGGTATCAGGACAAAGAGAATTCCGAAAAAGCTTGGAAATATGCAATGATATGCAAGAAGAATGATGATTATGAAGCTTCATTAGAACCTTTAAAATTCTTAATTGAAAAAAATCCAGAAGTAATCAATTATTGGAACGAAATTGCAAGAGCATATCAAAAAAATGATCAAGTTGATATGGCAATTAATTCATATAAAAAATTAATTGATCTACAACCTGAAAATAGAGATAGCTATTTTAACTTAGCATTGCTTTATAAAGATATGGATCAATTATCAGTTTCAAGAAGCTATTTAGTTAAAGCTTCAAAAGCAAGTCCTGGATGGGATTATCCAACTTATATAGAAGCTGGGTTATATGAACAAGCTGCAAGAAGCTGCGGTTTTGAATTTGAAGATAAATGCGTTTACCAATTAGCCGCAGATACATATCGTCAAGTTGTTAGAATGGGCGGAGAACATGCTTCTGCAGCGGCAGAAAGAGTTAGTGCGCTTCAAAATTCAATTCCGCAAAAAGAAGATTATTTCTTTAGAAAAAAACAAAATGGTGATGTAATTAAAATTGAAGGCAGATGCTACGATTGGATAGGAAAATCAATAACCGTTTCTTTCTAAGGAAAATTTATGTATCAATATTTAGCGAATGATAAAGAAATTGCCGATGTTTTAAAATTAGAAATTTCACGTCAATCAGATTATCTTGAACTTATCGCATCCGAAAATTTTGTGAGTCCAGCCGTCTTATCTGCGGCTGGTTCTATTTTAACAAATAAATATGCAGAAGGTTATCCGGGCAGAAGATATTACGGCGGTTGTGAATATGTTGATATGGCCGAAGAAATTGCTATCAATAGAATAAAAAAAATATTCAATGCGGAATATGCAAATGTACAGCCGCACAGCGGATCCCAAGCAAATATGGCTGTATTTATGACTTTACTCAAACCCGGCGATACTTTTCTTGGTTTGGATTTGGCTCATGGCGGACATTTAACTCACGGTTCTCCAGTTAACTTTTCCGGAAAAATTTATAAAGCGATTGGATATTCACTAAATAAAGAGACTGAAGAATTAGATTATAATGTTATTGAAAATTTGGCGATGAAAGAAAAACCAAAATTAATTATAACCGGAGCAAGTGCATATTCGCGAGAATGGGATTATGCAAAGTTTAGAGAAATTGCGGATAAAGTTGGCGCATTTTTAATGTGCGATATGGCTCATCCGGCTGGACTGATTGCAAAAAATTTATTAAACAATCCGTTACCTTATTGTGATGTTGTTACTTCTACTACACACAAAACTTTACGAGGTCCAAGAGGCGGAATTATTTTAATCGGAAAAGATTCTGAAAATAAATTGGGAATCAAAACTCTTAAGGATGATCGATTAAAATTAATGTCTGAATTATTTGACAGCACAGTTATGCCGGGAATTCAAGGCGGACCATTAATGCATATAATAATGGCAAAAGCTGTTGCATTCGGGGAGATTCTTCAAGATTCATTTCAAACTTATGCTGAACAAGTTATAAAAAATGCAAAAGTTTTAGCTGATAGTTTAGTTCAGAAAGGATATAAAATTGTTTCCGGCGGAACTTCAAATCACTTAATGCTTGTTGATTTATCTAATAAAAATGTTTCCGGCAAAAAAGCTGAAATTGCTTTAGAGAAAGCCGGAATTACTGTAAATAAAAATATGGTCCCGTTTGATACAAAAAGTCCGTTTGTAACAAGTGGAATTAGAATCGGAACTCCGGCAGCAACTACACGCGGAATGAAAGAATCGGAAATGAAAATTATCGCTGATATAATTGATAGAGCAATTACAAATTTTGAGAATGAAGAAAAACTTGTTGATCTAAAACCGGAAGTAAAAAAATTATGTTCAAAATTTCCGCTTTATTCAGAATTTAGAAATTAATAATTCTTTGTGAAAAGTATAGAAACTCCAGCTGACGAAATTATTGAAGAAGAAGGAGAAATGTCCTTTCTTGAACACCTTGAGGAATTAAGGTGGCGAATTCTTTATCTTTTAATTGGCGTAACTTTAGGTACAATTTTATCATGGATTTTTATCGATTTTTTAATTGATAGCGTTTTACTCATTCCCGCCAAAAAAGCCAATTTAAATCTTCAAAATTTAAAGCCTTTCGGACAATTATTTATTTATTTTCAAGTTGCAGTTATTGGTGGATTTATTCTAAGTGTTCCAAATGTTTTTTATCAACTTTGGAAATTTATTTCTCCCGCACTAAAAAAAAATGAACGTAAATATGTTTCGCTAATTGTAATTTTTTCTTCACTTTGTTTTTTAGCGGGAATTACTTTTGCGTATTTTGTAATGCTTCCTTTAACTTTAACTTTTGCCGGTCAATTTGGAACAACATCAATAGAAAATAATTTTGCAATCGATGAATATTTTTCAATAATAATTAGCGTTATGTTAGCTTCCGGCGTTATTTTTGAATTACCAATGTTATCATTTTTCCTAACTAAATTAGGAATTCTAACTCCAAAGTTTATGCGAAAATATAGAAAACATTCGGTTGTAGGAATTTTAATTGTTGCCGCAATTTTAACTCCCGGAACAGATCCGGTTGCACAAATACTTTTAGCAATCCCTTTGTTTTTATTATATGAAATAAGTATATTCGTTTCAAAATTTTCAATGAAAAATAATATTGAAACCTAATCTTTCCGAAATAAGCAAACCAATTCTAAATGAATTAGAAGACTTTAATCTACTCTTTAAAAAATCTCTAAAATCTGAAGTTGGAATTGTTGATTTAGTTACCAAATATATTCTGAAGCAAAAAGGTAAAAAAATTCGACCAATACTTGTTTTGCTTTCTGCCAAAGTAATTGGAGATGTAAATCAAAAAAGTTTAAGAGGCGCAATTCTTGTTGAACTTTTACATACGGCAACTTTAGTTCATGATGATGTTGTTGACGGAGCAGAAAAAAGACGCGGACTTCCATCAATAAATGCAGTTTGGAAAAACAAAGTTGCAGTTTTAATGGGCGATTATTTGCTTTCAAGAGGTTTATTAATTTCTTTAGATAGTGATGATTTTGATTTGCTTAAAATAATTACAAAAGCTGTAAAGAGAATGTCGGAAGGTGAATTACTTCAAATAAGAAAAACACATAAACTTGATATTGATGAAGAAACTTACTTTAGAATAATTTCAGATAAAACTGCATCGCTGCTTTCAACATGCTGTGAAATTGGCGCTGCAAGCTCAACAAATAATGATTTATACATTTCTGCTTTGAGAAACTACGGCGAAAATTTAGGAAAAGCATTTCAAATTGTTGACGATATTTTAGACTATATCGGAACTTCTTCTATAATCGGAAAACCACTTGGAGCTGATATTCGAGACAAAAAAATTACACTTCCATTAATTCATTCACTTAGAACTGCATCAAAAAGTGAATCATCCGCAGTTATTAAACTTATCAAAAATGTAAAAACCAAAAATAATATAAATGAAATACTGGATTTTGTTAATAAGTATAAAGGAATTGAATATTCCTACAATATTGCAAAATCATTTATTTCCGAAGCAAAAGAATCTTTAAAAGTATTTGACGAATCTGAAAGTAAAAAATCTTTAGAATTACTTTTAGATTTTGTACTTGAAAGAAAAAAATAATTTTATAGTATAAAAGTTTATTATTTTTTTTGGTAATTTATATCAGATTTTTTATCTTAAAAAAGTATTTTTTCTAAAATATTATAGTTTGTTTGTTCCATCGATCTTTAAGTTGCTTCTGATTTTAGATATAGTTAAACATTTAGGTAATAAATGAAAAAATCTTTTCTTGATTATACTCTTAAGGTTAGATTACCGCTTACCTTATTTGTTGCATTGGTTTCCTTTTTAATCACATTTTATGTTTCAAGACCAGAAAGAGATGGGATTGGTTATCAGCCAACACAACCAATTGCATATTCACATAAACTGCATGCCGGTCAAATGAAAATTGATTGTCAATATTGCCACACCGGAGTTACAAAAGGAAGACATGCATTAGTTCCATCGGCTAATATTTGTATGAACTGCCATACTTTAGCAAGAAATAAACAACCGGAAATTATTAAACTTGCAAAATATTATAATGAAAATACTCCAATTCCTTGGAAGAGAATTCACAAAGTTCCGGAATACGCTTACTTCAATCATTCGGTTCATGTTAATAAAGGAATGAAATGCGAAACTTGCCACGGCAATATTGCCGATATGGAAGTTGTAAGTCAAATGAAAGGTTGGACAATGACGGCTTGTATTGATTGCCATAGAAATCCCGAAAAACAATTACCATATTTAGAAAATGTAAAACAAGGTCCAACAAATTGCGCGGCTTGTCATAGATAAAGGATTAAGAAAATGTCATCAATAAATAGAAGAAAATTTTTTAATAAAATATCATTAAGTGCAATCGGAACTTTATTTTTAAGTTCGTTTCCGTTAAACATTTTTGGCACAGAAAAGAAAAAAAGTTTTAAAAACATAAAAGTTAAAATTCACCCAGATTCAGTAAAGAGAAATAAATAGGATTTTGTAAAATGTCGAATAAAATCGGAACGAATAATATCTGGAAAAGTATTAAAGAATTTGAAAACGATCCTAAAATTCTGGAAGATAAGTTGCATGAGTTCAAATCCGGAGTAACAGATGATTTTGATCCGGAAAATATGTCAACATTTTCACGAAGAAAATTTTTGGCTGTCCTAGCTGCTTCAACGGCTTATGTTACAACTGCTTGCACTAATTATAGAGATAAAGGTGAAATTGTTCCTTATGTAAAACGACCCGAAGAAATTTTGCCCGGTAAACCAACTTATTATGCTTCAACTTTTTCTGAGGATGGTTTGAGTTACGGAATTTTAGTAAAAACAAGAGAAGGCAGACCAATTAAAATTGAAGGAAATCCCGATGATCCAATAAACAAGGGAAAAATTCCATCAAAAGTTCATGCAAGTATTTTAAATCTTTATGATCCGGATAGATTACAATTTCCTACAAAAGCAAAAGTTAAAACTACATGGAAAAATATTAGTGAAGATTTGATCAAAATTTTAAATGATACAAATTCCGCAAATAAGGAAATTGCAATTTTCGCAAATCCGATTACGTCACCAACAACACAAAAAGTTTTAAATGATTTTAAAATAAAATTTCCAACTACAAAAATTTATACAACTCAACTTGCAAATAATAATAACAAAATTTCTGCATGGAAAAAAAGTTATGGACAAAATATTATTCCATCAATAAAATGGGATAAAGCAAAAATAATTGTTGCTCTCGAATCTGACTTTTTAGGCAAAGAAGGAAATACTGTTGAAAATAGAATTAAATATTCCGATGCAAGAGATATTGTTAAAACAAAAGAATTGAATAAACTTTATTCGGTTGAAGGTGCAATGTCTTTAACCGGAATGAATGCCGATGTAAGATTTAGATTAAACCCAATAATGCAATTTGATTTTTTACTCAGTTTGATTAATGAATTGATAAAAGTTGGCGCAGTTAATTCTGATGAAATTTCGAGCAGCATTTTATCATCAGTAAATAATTTCTCACTTCAAAAGTTTGCTGAGAAAAGCGGATTAAGTTTACAAAAATTAAAATTACTTGTAAGCGATTTAAAAGAAAATAAATCCAATTCAATTTTGTTTGCCGGAGATGTATTAAATTCTGAAGTTCATTTTTTAGTTAATTTAATAAATGAGCTTTTAGGAAATCAAAATTTATATGATTTTGAAAACGGATTTCTTGTAGATTCTGAATTAACAACTTCAGCAGAATTAAAGAATTTTATTGATAATGGTAAGAAAGGAAATATTGGAGCAATAATTTCGTTTGATGCAAATCCAATTTATGAATTACCAAAATCTTTTGGAGTTCAAGAAATTTTTAATAATTCGAAAACAACAATTTGCATTTCAGAAGTTCCAAATGAAACTTCAGAAATTTCCAAATATGTTCTTCCCATAAATAATTATTTAGAATCTTGGGGCGATCATAAAACAAGAAACGGACATTTAACTTTTCAGCAGCCGGTGATTTCTCCACTATTTGATACAAAACAAAAAGAAGAAATTTTACTTACTTTACTTGGAAATGAAAATCCAAATTATCATCAATATTTGATGAATGAAATTAACACAAATGTTTATGCAGTTAGTAATTCTGCCGCTGATTTTAATACTTATTGGCTTACTGCTTTGCATGATGGAATTTTGAAAGTCTCAAATATTTCTGAATCGTATAAAAAAATTGATCAAAGTTTTTATAAAGAATCAAATATTAAAACTGATCAAATTACAATTTTACTTCAGAATAATTATAGCATTGGAACCGGAAAATATTCAAATAATGGCTGGCTTCAAGAACTTCCTCATCCCGTTACAAAAGTTACTTGGGATAATTTTGCGGCAATTTCTCCGGCAACTGCAGAAAAATTAAATGTAACTTATGATGATGTAATAGAAATAAATTTAAATAGTAAAAAAATAAATTTACCGGCTTTTATTCAGCCCGGAATGGCTGACGATATTGCCGTTATTGAGCTTGGTTACGGGCGCAAATTCAGTGGTGAAGTTGCAAATGAAGTTGGCGTAAATGTGTATGAATTTTTATCAGTAGAAAATCTTTCAAATTATATTTTTAGCGGTGCGCAAATTTCTAAAACCGGAGAAACGTATAAACTTGCATCTACTCAAGAACATCATTCGTTAAATGATGAATCTGTAAAAGATTTTCATAAAATTAGAAATATAATTCAAGAAGGAACTTTAGAAGAATATAAAAAGAATCCTAATTTTCTTAAAGAACACAAACATGAAATTTTCAGTATTACAAAATCTCATGAATATAAAAATGAAAAATGGGCTATGAGCATTGACCTAAACAAATGTTTGGGATGTTCAGAATGTGTTAGCTCTTGTAATGTTGAAAACAATGTTCCGGTTGTTGGAAAAGATCAAGTTTCGCGCGGAAGAGAAATGCATTGGATTAGAATTGATCGATATTACAGCGGAACTCCGGAAGAACCAATTGTAAGTAATCAGCCAATGCTTTGCCAGCATTGCGATAATGCGCCATGCGAAAATGTTTGTCCGGTAAATGCAACAAATCATAGCCCGGATGGATTAAATCAAATGGCATATAATAGATGTGTTGGAACAAGATATTGCGCAAATAACTGTCCGTATAAAGTAAGAAGATTTAATTTCTATAATTTTAGAGATAATTTTGCAGACGCTCATTATGATAACGAACTTACTTATTTGGTTAATAATCCGGAAGTTACGGTAAGATCACGCGGCGTAATTGAGAAATGTTCATTCTGCGTTCAAAATATTATGCTTGTTCGAGAAAATGCAATTAGAGAAAATAGAGCAATTAATCCAAATGAAGTTAAAACAGCTTGCCAAACTGCATGTCCGGCAAATGCAATTGAATTTGGCGATACAAATAATAAAGAATCGTTTGTTAATAAATTTAGAGAACATGAATTAAGTTATCATGTTTTGGAAGAATTAAATATAGTTCCAAATGTAACTTACATTGCAAAAATTAGAAATACTCATTCGGAGGATGTTTAGTGAGTAGTATTGATTATACAAAAGAATTTTCTGTGGTAGAAGGCAGACCGCCTTTAAGATCACTAGATGAAATTATTTCTAAACCACTAGATTCCAAACCGGATATAAAATTTTATTTAGCACTATCTGTTACTTTAACAATGTTAACAATTGGAGCTATTGGAGTTTTATTGTCTTTGTATTATGGAACCGGCTTGTGGGGAAATAATAACCCAGTTGGCTGGGGATTTCCAATTGTAAATTTTGTGTTTTGGATCGGTATTGGTCATGCCGGAACTTTGATTTCAGCTATCTTATTTTTATTTAGACAAAAATGGAGAACCGGAATTGCAAGATTTGCGGAAGGAATGACAATTTTTGCAGTTACAACAGCCATGATATTTCCAATTTTGCATACCGGTAGACCTTGGATTGCCGCAGTATATTTATTGCCATATCCAAACCAGCATTCATTGTGGGTTAATTTTACTTCGCCTTTACTTTGGGATGTTTTTGCCGTTTCGACTTATTTTACAGTTTCGTTTGTATTTTGGTACATTGGATTAATTCCGGATTTTGCAACTTTAAGAGATCGTACTTCAAATAAAATTAAGAAAATTATTTATTCAATCACAAGTCTGGGATGGAGACATTCAAATCGTCATTGGCAAAATTATGAATTAACTTATTTAATTCTTGCCGGTTTTGCAACTCCGCTTGTATTATCTGTGCATACAATTGTAAGTTTTGACTTTGCCGTTTCTGTTTTACCCGGATGGCACACAACAATTTTCCCTCCTTACTTTGTTGCTGGTGCAGTATTTTCTGGATTTGCAATGGTTCAAAATGTGCTGATTTTTATTCGTAAAATTTTTAATTACGAACATATTATTACTCTTGACACTTTAGAAAAAATGAATAAAATTATGCTTCTTACCGGAATGTTAGTTGGTTACGCATATTCAATGGAATTTTTTATTGCATGGTATGGAGGAGTTCAAGCAGAATATTTTACTTTTGTAAACAGAGCTTTTGGTGATTACTCTTGGGCATATTGGATAATGTTTACTTGTAATGTTTTTATTCCACAATTATTTTGGTTTAAGAAAATTAGAAGATCAATCCCGGTTATGTTTGTAATTGCAGTTTTTGTAAATGTTGGAATGTGGTTTGAAAGATTTGTAATAACTGTTACTTCTTTATCAAGAGATTATTTACCGTCAAGCTGGGGATATTTCAAACCAACACTTACCGATGCTTCGTTATTGATTGGAAGCTTTGGCTTATTCTTTACATTAGTTTTATTATTTACAAAATCATTACCGGTTGTTTCAATTTCGGAAGTTAAAGCTGTAGTTGATGGATCACAACCATCGCACGGAGATCATTAAAAATGAGTGAAAAATTATATTCGTACACTGCATTATTTAATACGCCAGATGAAATTATTCATGCAGCAAAAGTTGTTGTTGAAAAAGGTTATACTAAATTTGATGTAAATACTCCATATCCCGTGCATGGAATGGATGATGCAATGAAATTGCCGCCATCAAAACTTGGATTTGTAACTCTCTTTGCCGGATTAGGCGGAATTGTTTTAGCTTTGTTAATGATGGGTTGGATGATGGGAATTGATTATCCAATTGTTATTGGCGGAAAACCATTTTTCCCTTTACCGGCTTTTATTCCAATTACATTTGAAATAACTGTATTACTTGCAACTTTAACAACTGTTGCAGCATTATTATTTTTCTTTTTCAAATTGCCGAATAATAGACATCCTTTGCACGATACAAATTATATGAAAAATGTATCATCAGATAAATATGGAATTTGTGTTGAAGCTGTTGATCCAATTTTTAATGAAAGTGAAGTTAAGGAATTGTTTAAAAATCTTCATGCATTTGTAATTGAACCAATTTATTTTGAAAAAGAAGAAGTCAAATTTAAACCGGTAATTGCAGAACCAAAGTTTGTTGCATTTCTAGTTGGAGTAGCAATTTTTGTTTCTGTGTCTGCATATCTTCATTTGAATAAATTGTTGTACATCGTTCCTTTTTCTTGGATGGATAAACAAGAAAAAGTTATCGCACAATCAACTTCGGAATTAAATGAAAATGGTTCCGGAATGTTAAAACCGGTTGAGGGTTCTGTTGCAAGAGGATTTATTCCTTATGCTTTCAAAGATAAACCGGATGAAGCCGGCAGACTTTTAGTAAACCCAATAATTCCAAATAAAGAAAACTTAGCGATTGGTAAAAATAAATTTAATATATATTGCAGTCCATGTCACGGATATTTAGCCGAAGGTGATAGCAGATTAAGAGGACAGTTTCCAAATCCTCCAAGTCTACACTCGGAAAAAGTAAGAAATTGGTCTGATGGTAGAATTTATCATGTATTAGTTGAAGGACAAAATGTAATGCCTTCTTATACATCACAGCTTTCAAGAGAAGAAAGATGGGCTGTTATAAATTATATTCGTGTTCTCCAAAGATCATTAAATGCTAAGGAGTCTGACTTATAATGAGTTCTGTACCACACAATGAAATTGAATATACAAAAAAAGCTTTGCCTCCTTTTTTTAATAATTTGGCAATTGGGCTAACTGCTGTTGGACTTATTCTTGTAATTTTTTCTTATTTAACCGATCCAACACGAAGTGCGTTCAACAATATTATTTTATTAATGTTTGTTACAAGTATTGGATTAGGCTCACTTTTTTTAGTTGCAATTGAATATATCAGCGGTGCAGTTTGGAGCACACCTTTTAGAAGAATTGCAGAAATTCTTTCTTCATTATTATTGGTAGTTCCAATTTTAGCAATTCCAATTTATTTTAATTTGCATGATGTTTACCATTGGACACATTTAGATGTTGTTGCAAATGATAAAATATTATCACAAAAAAGTCCGTATTTGAATGAAGCATTTTTCACAATTAGAATTGTAGGATATTTTGTTATTTGGATATTATTTTATTTTCTGATTTCCAGAAATTCAAAAAAACAAGATGTAAGTAAAGATCAAACTTTAACTAAAAAGAATGTAAAATTATCAGCAATTTTTATCCCGTTTTTTGCAATTACAATTACGTTTTCGGCTATTGATTGGATGATGAGCTTAGAACCGCATTGGTTTTCTACAATTTATGGAGTTTATTATTTTGCCGGAACTTTTCTTTCATCATTATCTTTAATTACTTTTTTAGTTGTTTACTTGCATGAAAAAGGAATGTTTGTAAATGG
Source organism: Ignavibacteriota bacterium (assembly GCA_016708125.1). NCBI lineage: Bacteria > Pseudomonadati > Ignavibacteriota > Ignavibacteriota bacterium. The sequence goes on from JADJGF010000001.1 coordinate 3,303,786, forward strand.
AATTGTTACAGATCATTATTATAGTTTCGGTGCGCTAATTTATGGATTTGTAAATTTTTGGGCTTATATTGCATTCAGTCAATTTATGTTAATTTGGTATGCAAATCTTCCCGAAGAAACTATTTGGTTTATCAATAGATGGGAAGGCAGTTGGCTGACTTTTACAGTTGTTTTTATTTTTATTCATTTTGTTATTCCGTTTTTCGCACTTGTTTCACAACCGGCAAAGACAAATGGAAAGCGATTGAAATTTATGACAATTTGGCTTTTAGTTGCTCATTTTATGGATTTGTATTTTTTAGTAATTCCAACTTTTAGTCCAAACGGAGTTTCTTTAGGATGGATTGAATTAGGATTTTTCTTACTTGCATTCGGAATTGTATTTTTAGTTTTTTCAATAAAATCAAAAAGTGTAAACTTAATCCCAATTGGTGATCCAAAATTAAAAAGAGGAATTGATTTTAGACTTTAATCAAGAGCTGAATTATGGATGAAAAAAATAGTTTTGAACCAGAAATAAACTTTAAAGATTTGCCAAAATCTCCTTCAAGATTATTTGGATGGATATTCCCATATTATGCGATTTTATTTTTAATCGTTGGAATTTATTTTGTTAAAAATATGGATACAACTTCGTTTAATAATGTTCCGGCAATTTATACGGATTCTTTAGAAATAAATGTTGATGTTGCAGTAAAAAAAGGGGGAATTCTTCCGGCAGTTGATTTGGGTTTAATTTCAAATCCTACAAATGAAATGATTGAAAAGGGGAACACTTTATATCAGACAAATTGCGCATCTTGTCACGGAGCAGAAGGTAACGGAGATGGCATTGCTGCGGCTGCGTTAAATCCAAAACCTAGAAATTTTCATCAAAAAGATGGTTGGACAAACGGAAGAAATTTTTCTAACATTTTTAATACGCTTCAAAAAGGCGTTCCAAATACCGGAATGATTGCTTACGAATTTATTCCAGTTGCAGATCGAATTGCAATTATTCAATTTATTAGAAAAATGACGGATTTCCCAGAAGTTGCAAATACTGAGATTGCGGAATTGGATCAAACATATTCTCTATCAAAGGGAGTTATTTCACCAAATAATGTTAGTCTTGAAACTGCTACAAAAAAAATCGCCGAAGAATCACATTTAGTTGAATCAAATTTGAATTCAATAATTGAAAAAGTTAATTCGAATTCTGATCAGCAAATTGCAAATATTTTTAATAATTATGTGTTGGATAAACAAAAAGTAATTTCAATTTTTAATAGAGATTTTGCACAAAACAAAGATGTAGATTTATTCATCAACAAATTGATAACATCCCCAACGGCAAACGGTTTTAAGCCAAGTATTATTGATTTGCCGAAAGACGAATTAGTAAAATTATTTAATGTACTTGCAAATGCAATTAGTTAAAATTTTAATAAATTTTTAGGAAAATTAAATTGAACCTTTTTAGCAATTTGTTAACTGTTGAAAATCTTACGGATTTATTTATTCTAAAATATGGACTTTTTGTTTCATTACTTTTTTACATTCCTTTTGTAAGTATTTTGCTGGGTTCATTACTGTTTTCTTTAATTAATTTTAGAAAAGGGAAATTGTTAAAATCTGATTCTCATCTTTCATTTGCAAAATTTATAATTGAAATTATTTTAGCAAAAATTTGGATTGTTTTTTTAATTGGAATTATTCCGGTTTTAGGCGTAGCATTTACGTTTAGTCAAATTTATAAAAATGTAAATACGGAAGATTTATCTTTTGCTTTGTTAATTCATATTGCCGGAATTATTCTTGCACTAACTTATAAAGGAAGTTTTTCAATTTTCAAATCTGAAAACAATGAAATAACAAATGGAAATATTTCTGCAAAAAAGAAAAATATTTCATGGTTAAATTTAGGCGGCTGGCTGGGATTTTTATTATTGCTTAAATCATCCTATATAATTTTTAGTTACATAAATTTTGCAATTAGTAAAACTTCTGCTGTGGATTCTTTTTCAATTTTGCTTAACAATTTTAGCATAATTAATTATTTTCTTTTTCTTTCAATTTCGTTTGCAATAACTGCCGCAATAATTGTTGTAAAATTAAATCATCAAAAAGTAAAAATGAGTTTTTCTGAATATGGAAAAGATTTTTCAGTTAAATCGGGAATTTTATTTTCAATCATTCAACCTCTACTTTTTGTTTTAATAATCTTCTCAATTTCAGTTCAGGCATTTTCGTTTTCATATTTTATTTCAACAATTCTTGTAATGAGTTTAATGCTTATTTCTAGCGTTCAATTTTATTTGTGGTACAGAGGCAATAATATCAAAAGTAATAAAATTGTTTTAACAATTTTGTTTTTGCTTGTAATGTTAATTTATCATGGTCAATTAAACAGCGAAAAACTAAATCAGAAAAATGATATAAAATCTGGAATGCTGATTAATTTATTTTCCTAATTTAGATTAACAACTTCACTATAACTGTTCGCAGTACAAATTTAAATTTTCTTTTTATTGCAAAATTTGAAAAAATTAAATAATTTCTGATTCATTTAAATTATACTTTATATCCAATTTTGAGAAAATTTTGACAAATAAAATAGGACAAATACTCTACATTATTATTTTGAATGTGATTTTTTCCTTCCAAATTTTTGCTGAAGAAAATCATGTTGAAATTGGAATTGATGAAAAATTAGGAAATGTTTTTGATGGAAATTTTGTATTTACAAATTCTGATGGAAAGAAAGTAAAATTATCTGAAGTAATAACCAAACCAACCTTGCTGGCTTTTGTTTATTATGAATGTCCCGGAATTTGCAACAGCACTTTAACGGAATTAGCTTGGGTTATTGATAGAGTAGATTTAGAGCCGGAAAATGAATTTCAAGTTGTAACAATTAGTATTGATCATACAGAAACTTCTGAAGTTTCCGCGCAATCAAAATCAGATTTTATTTCAACTTTGGAAAGAAAATTTCCTAAATCTGCATGGACATTTTTATCCTCGGATTCTATTACAATTTCGAAAATTACGTCTCAAGCCGGATTTTATTTTCAAAAAGTCGGCGATGAATATAGACATCCCGGCGGATTAATTGCAGTTTCTCCGGAAAGAAAAATTTCAAGATATATTTTTGGTTCACAGTTTAATCAGTTTGATGTAAAAATGGCTTTGCTTGATGCAAAAGCCGGAAAGACAAATCCAACTGTCGCAAAACTTTTACAGTTTTGTTTTAGCTATAATCCCGATGGAAGAAATTATACTTTAAATATTACAAGAATTATTGGAACGTTAATGTTATTGGGTGTTGGAATTTTCTTTTTGTATTTAACAATTTTAAAAAAGAAAAACGTTAATAAAAAATCACAAATAAGTGTTTGAATTTTATAGGAGATTTGATGGCAAACGGAACAATTGCTATTTCTGAAAAATCATTTTTTGAAGAAGGGACAACAAAACAAGCGAGTGGAATTTTATCGTGGTTGTTAAGTACAGATCACAAACGAATTGGAATAATGTACTTATTTGCAATTGCAATTTTCTTTTTCACCGGAGCAATTCTTGGCGTTTTAATGCGGCTTGAATTAATTGCTCCCGGAAGAACTATTATGGATGCGCAAACTTACAATACAATTTTTACACTTCACGGTGTAATTATGATTTTCCTATTTATTGTTCCGGGCATTCCGGCAGTTTTTGGAAACTTTTTTTTACCGCTTCAACTTGGTGCAAAGGATGTTGCATTCCCAAGATTAAATTTATTATCATTTTGGATTTATTTAGTTGGGGCAATTTTGGTTTTAATTTCGCTTTTTGTAAAAGGCGGACCGATTGATACGGGCTGGACTTTCTATATGCCATATAGTGTTAGAACAACAACAAATGTTTCACTTGCAATTTTTGCCGCATTTGTTTTAGGATTTTCTTCAATTTTAACCGGATTAAATTTTGTTACAACTGTGCACAGATTACGCGCTCCGGGAATGACATTTTTTAAAATGCCGCTTTTTGTTTGGTCAACTTATGCAACTGCATGGATTCAAATTATTGCTACTCCGGTTATAGGAATTACAATTTTGTTAGTAATGTTAGAAAGATATTTTGGAGTTGGAATATTTGATCCGGCTTTAGGCGGAGATCCAATTTTATTTCAGCACATGTTTTGGATTTATTCACATCCGGCAGTTTACATTATGATTTTGCCCGCAATGGGAGTTGTTTCGGAAATAATTCCAACTTTTGCAAGACGTACAATTTTTGGTTACAGAGCAATTGCAATGTCGAGTTTGGCAATCGCATTTATTGGATATTTAGTTTGGGCACATCACATGTTTACAAGCGGAATGAGTGATACCGCTGCTATTATATTTTCATTTTTAACATTTCTCGTTGCATTGCCAAGCGCAATAAAAGTTTTTAATTGGGTTGCAACTCTTTACAAAGGATCAATTGATCCGCAGCCTCCGTTTTTATGGGTAATGAATTTTATATTTCTTTTTACAATTGGCGGATTAACCGGATTGGTTCTTGGAACTCTTGTAACAAATATCCATGTTCACGATACATATTTTGTTGTTGCACATTTTCATTATGTAATGTTTGGCGGAACCGGAACAATATTTTTTGCGGCACTTTATTATTGGTTTCCTAAAATGTCCGGGAAAATGTATAACTTAAAACTCGCTAAAATTAATGCTGCATTATTTTTTATTGCATTCAACACTTTGTATTTTCCAAAGTTTATTTTAGGTTATATGGGAATGCCAAGAAGATATTATGATTATCTTCCGGAATTTGCTGACTTACAATTAATTTCTACAATTGGTTCTTGGATAATGTTATTAACAATAATTTTAATTTTTTACAATTTTGTTTCAGCAATGATTAATGGAAAAAAAGCTGAAGCAAATCCTTGGGGAGGAGTTACATTAGAATGGCATATTCCTTCTCCGCCGCCTTTAGAAAATTTCGATGAAATTCCAACAGTTACTCACGAACCTTATGATTTTAGTCAATTAAAAACTATGAAATATATTCCCAAGGGAGAATCTTATGAGTAATCATGCTGTAAATATTGCACATAAACATAGAGATGATATTGGTGCAAGAATGGGAATGTGGTTATTTCTGTTTACAGAGCTTTTGTTATTCGGAGGTTTGTTTTTAATCTATGCGGTTTATCGCCATGAATACATTGCTCAATTCAGAGTTGCCGCAATGGAATTGAATACAACAATCGGCGCACTTAATACAATAATTTTATTGACAAGCAGTTTAACTGTAGCATTATCAATTGCAGCTTTGCAAAAAGGCAATAGAATGCTTTCAATATTATTACTGATTATGACAAATATTTTAGCTTTTGCTTTTATGATAAATAAATATTTCGAGTGGTCATCAAAAATTCATCATGGAATTTATCCCGGAAGTGAACATTTATTAAATCTTCCAAATGGACAGATTTTATTTTACGGTTTATATTATATAATGACCGGACTTCATGGTTTGCATGTTATTATTGGTTTGGTTTTTCTTACTACAGTTTTAGCATTTATTATTACCGGATCAGTAAATAAAGATAATTATGTAAAACTTGAAAACGCCGGACTGTATTGGCATTTAGTAGATTTAATTTGGATTTTCCTTTTCCCACTATTTTATTTAATTCAGTAGGAGATAATTGTGCAAGAAAAACATTCGCATGAAAATCATAATATCAGTTACAGTAAATATTTACTTGTTTGGGTAAGTTTAATTGCGTTTACGTCAATAACTGTTACAATTGCCGGAATTGATTTAGGCGATTACACATTGGCAATTGCTCTAACAATTGCTGCAATAAAATCTGCATTGGTAATAAATATTTTTATGCACATAAAATTTGAAGATCCGATTTTCAAAGTTTTCTTATCAATTAGCGGCTTCACATTAATTGTAATATTTACTTTAACATTTTTTGATTATTTCTATAGGTAAGAGATTTTATGAATTCGAACCCAACTTCATATGCTAATTATGTTGATTCAACAATGATATTTGTTGTAGCAGTTTGTCTGATATTTCTAATTGGTATAACAATTACGATGATTTATTTTGTATTTAAATACAATAGAAAAAAAGGACACAAACCGGTTGATATTCACGGAAGTATTTTGCTTGAAACGGTTTGGTTTGTTGTTCCAACAATTTTAGTTATGGCAATGTTTTATTACGGTTTTATAGGATTTAAAAAATTTAAAGAAATTCCCAAAAATGCTTTAGAAATAAATGTTACTGCAAGAATGTGGAATTGGGATTTTATTTATGAGAACGGATTAAATTTAGATACGTTATACGTTCCGCAAAATAAAACCGTAAAATTAAATTTGATTTCAAACGATGTAAATCATTCATTTTATATTCCGGCGTTTAGAATTAAGCAAGATGTTATTGGCGGAAAACAACATTACATTGTTTTCAATTCTGAAAAAGTTGGAAGCTATAATATTGCATGCGCAGAATATTGCGGAGTTGACCATTCTGCAATGTACACAAAATTGGTTGTGCTTGAAGAAAGTAAATACAATAAATGGTATGAAGCAAATAATCCAAAATTAGCAACTAATGAAAAAGTAAATTAAATGTCAGTTAATGTAACAACAAATCAAATTGAAAACGGAAATATTGAAACTGTAAAAAGTTTTTTTCAAACATTTGTAAAACATAAAAATATTTTAATGGAGTTAACCAAATTTAAAATTACATTTTTTGTTTCGGTTACAACTACAGTTGGATTTATTCTTTTTGATGGAAAAATTAATTTTGAATTACTGATCGTTACAGTCGGAGTTTTATTTTTAGCTTCTGGTGCTTCGGCTTTTAATGAATATCAAGAAAGAAATATTGATGGAAAGATGGAACGAACAAATTCCCGTCCAATACCATCCGGAAGAATTAGTTCAAATTATGCAATTATTTCATCAATAATTTTAATTCTATTTGGAACAGTAGTTTTATTTTTCAGTGGAATGAATAGTTTACTTTTGGGAATTTTTACTTTGTTATGGTACAATGCAGTTTATACTCCACTTAAGTTAATTTCACCATTTGCAATTATTCCGGGATCTTTAGTTGGTGCACTTCCGCCAATGATTGGCTGGGCTGCAGCCGGTGGAGAAATATTTGATATAAAAATTTTATCATTAGCCGGATTTTTGTTTATTTGGCAAATTCCGCATTTTTGGCTGCTTATCCTTATGTACGATGATCAATATAAAAAAGCCGGAATTCCAACTCTTTCTAATATTTTCACATTTTTACAAATTAAAAACATAACATATTTTTGGATTGTAATTTTAGTTTTGGCAAGTTTCACATTTCCAATCGCAAATTTATCATTAAGTATTTTATCAAATATTTTATTTATTGTTTTTGGAATCTTAACTTTTTTTGCAACAGTGATGAGTAAACAAAATCACACAAAAGAAAATTTCAGAAACAAGTTTATGATAATTAATCTTTATGTTTTAAGTATTCTTTTACTAATCACAACTGAAAGTTTATTTTAAAATTTAGGAAAATTTTTAATGGATATACTTCAAGATATAGTTTTTCCACAATCACCGACGCATATTTTATTATTAAAATATTTATTCTTTTTAACATTGCTTTTACTTCTTCCGTATTTAAGTGTGTTGATTGGAACAACTTTATTTTCGGTAATGCATTTTCATCAAGGCAAAAAATTTGAAAATCGTAATTCATTAATTTTTGCAAAAGAATTGATTGACCTTTTTACTGTTAATAAATCAATGGCAATTGCATTGGGAATAGTTCCGTTTTTGAGTTTAATATTTATTTTAGCACAGCTTCTTTACGGAACAAAAACAAACTTTACGCCGGATTTAATTTTTGCACTTTTACTTCTAGTGAGTTCACTTTTCTACATATATATTTATAAATATAGTTTCAGTTTGAAAAATGCTTTCAATCTTGTGAATGTTAAAGATATTTCAAATCAAAATTCTGCTGAAGAATTTAAAGCGCTTAGAAAAAGTAATTCCAAGCTGCTTTCTAAATCCGGAATAATTGGATTAATTTTATTATTGATTTCGGTTTACATTTTAATCGGAGTTATAAAAATTGTAAGCTTGCAAATTTCTGAAATTGATTTCTTAACAATTCTCATTTCAACGGATACAATTTTATATTTTCTATTTTATTTAGCATTTTCGATTTCAATAACTTGCGCTGCTATTATTTTTAAGTATTTCAAAAGTGATGCAAAAAAATATAAAAGTGATTATCTGAATTTCATTAAAATATTCACTTTAAAAACCGGACTTATTTTCACGTTCATTCAGCCATTTTTATTTGTAATATCTTTTATTACTTCACCGGAAAATTCTTTATCATTTTCAATCTTTATTACCGGAACGTTGACTTTATTGCTTATGCTGGTTATAAGTATTTTGTTTTATTTAATGCATAAAGATTCCAAAACTCATTTGGGAGGTTCTGCAGTTTTAGTATTTTTAATTCTTACAGCAACTTTGATTTACAAAGATCATTTAGCTTTCGAAACAAAAAATGTCAAAAATTTATTTGAGCAAGAAAAAGCATACAAAATATTCTCCGTAAAAGTTAAAGAAGAAGCCGGAATTACAGAAATTGTTGAAATAAAAGGTGAAGATATTTATAATGCAAAATGTATTGCGTGCCATCGTTTTGATACGAAATTAGTTGGACCGGCTTATAATGATGTACTTCCAAAGTATGATGGAAAAAGAGTAGAGTTGATTGATTTTATTTTAAATCCGAGAAAAGTTAATCCGGAATTTACTGCAATGCCAAATCAAGGATTAAAACCAAAAGAAGCTGAAGCCATTGCGGATTATATTGTAAAGATGTATAAAGAAAATAAAAAATAGTGGTATTTAATTTCTTTTTTTGGAAAAAATTTTACAGTTTAAAATAACACTATTATAAAATTATTCATGTATTCTATTCTTCAACTAATTGAACGTTCTGCAGATTACTTAAATTCAAAAGGTGTTGAATCGCCAAGATTAAATGCCGAATTATTGCTTGCTAATATTTTAGATTGTAATAGAATGCAATTATATCTTAAATATGATCAGCCGCTAAAAGATTTGGAAATTTCAAAATACCGAGAATATATTTCCAGAAGAGGAAAACGCGAACCACTTCAATATATAATTGGTAAAGTTGAATTTTACGGATTGAATTTTATTGTAAATAAAAATGTGTTAATTCCACGACAAGAAACAGAAATTTTAATAGATACAATTCTTGAATATGTTAAATCGCAAAGTGAAATTAAAATTCTTGATATTGGAACTGGAAGTGGAAATATTGCAATTGCACTAGCAAAAAATTTAAGTGATGCTGAAATTGATTCAATCGATATAAGTAAAGAGGCAATTGAGATTGCAAAACAAAATGCAAAAATAAATTCGGTTGATGATAAAATTAATTTTATTGTAAATGATTTTAAGAATTTTAATAATATTGAAAATCAGTATGATATTATTGTTTCAAATCCACCTTATATAAATTTGAAAGAATACAATTTACTTGAAAAAGAATTACTAGAATTTGAACCTAAAATTTCATTGACTGATTTTAACGATGGATTAAGTTTTTATAACTTAATTTCGCAAAAAGCAAATTTATTATTGAAGAAAAACGGAATAGTATTTTATGAAGTTGGAATTTACCAATCTGAGCAAGTAAAAAAAATATTTGAACAAAATAATTTTGGTAAAATTAATATCAGAAAAGATTATTTAGGAATTGATAGAGTTGTATTTGGAGAATTAAATTGAGAGCTTTAGTTCAAAGGGTTTCCGAAGGACATGTTTATGTTAAAGAAAATCCTTATTTAGAAAAAATTAATAAAGGAATGGTAATTTTATTAGGAATAAGCGAAGACGATTCCGAAAGTGAAGTTTTATTTGTTTCTGAAAAATGTGCAAATCTTAGAATTTTTGAAGACGAAAATCAAAAAATGAATTTATCAATTAAAGATATTGATGGAGAAGTTTTGATAATTTCTCAGTTTACATTATACGGCGATACTAGAAAAGGAAACAGGCCAAGTTTTAACAAAGCTGCAAAACCGGAATTGGCAGAAAATCTTTATAATAAATTTGTTGCAGAAATGAAAAAACATCTGAGTAGTTCAAAAATAAAAGAAGGAATTTTTGGTGCAATGATGGAAGTAAAAATAATTAATGATGGTCCGGTAACAGTACTTGTTGAATCTAAGTAACTATATTTGTAATTTAAACTATTAAATTTATATAGAAGATTAAAATTTGCATTCAACAATTTTAATATTTCTTGATGGAGTTGGAATTGGAAAATCCGATCCGTCAATCAATCCTTTTTTCAAATATCCTTTCAAAACATTTACAGAACTTTTCGGCGAAACTCCATCTTTAGAAAAACAAAAAATTTCAAAAGACGGCAGATTTATTTTCCCAACAGATGCAGTAATGGAAATACCGGATTTACCACAAAGCGGTACCGGCCAAACATCAATCTTCTGTGGTGTTAATGCTGCAAGAATTGTCGGGCATCATTTTGGACCTTTTCCACATTCAAGTTTAGTTCCAATAATTAAAATTCAAAATATATTTCAAAAATTTAAAAAGATAAAAAAGAAAGTAACTTTTGTAAATGCATATCCAAAAGTATTTTTTGAATATATAGAATCCGGTAAAAAAAGATTAAGTGTAACAAGTCTTAGTTGTATGTTAAGTAACGTTCCATTAAATGGCGTAACGGAATTAAGAAAAGGTGAAGCTTTAAGTGCGGAAATTGATAACGACGGCTGGGTTAACAAGCTTGGATATTCTCTGCCGATAATTAAACCAGAAACTGCCGCAAAAAGATTATTCAAAATTGCTGCGGAAAATCATTTTACATTATTTGAACATTTTCTCACTGATCATCTTGGTCATGGCAGAAATATTGAAACCCTTGAAGAAAGATTAAATGTTTTAGATCAATTTTTGTATTGTGTAATTAAAAATGTTCCGGAGAATTTTACAATTCTTATTTGTTCCGATCACGGAAATTTGGAAGACATCTCAATAAAATCGCATACTACCAATCCGGCACTAACAATTTCAGTGGGAAAATATGCTGAAAGATTATCAAACAGAATTACAAATTTATCGCATATAAGGGATGCAATTCTGGAGCTTTATTAGTGGAAAAATTTCCTATAATAAAAATCGTAATTGCTTTTTGTTTAGGAATCACACTTCAAGAAATTTTTAATTTTAATTTTATTGTAATCCTCTCAACAATTATTTTCATCTCAATTTTACATATTACTTTTATAATATTTTCTAATAATAAAAATCAAACTTGGAATGTTTTTATAATTTTATTTCTTTCAATTTGTCTTGGAATATTTTCGCTTTATACTCAAAATTTAACAATTGCAACATATCCTTTCGAAACTCCTAAAATTACAAATGCAGAAATTGTTGGAGTAATTGATGACATTGAATTGATTAAAAAAAAGAAACTCACTTTTGAATTAAGTTTATCAGAAATAAATAACCAAAAAATATCCAATCAAATTTTCTTTTGTAATTTCTGGAAAGATACTTTAACAAATGTTGAAAAAATTTATAATAATATTAAAATTGGGAATAAAATAAAATTCATCGGTACAATTGTTCAAGCGAAAAATCAAAGAAATCCGGGTGAGTTTAATTATGAAGAATACTTAAATAATATTGGGATTTCCGGAGTAATTAGCTGTTACGAATATGATGATTTTAAAATTGTTGATGAAAGAAAATTCGTTTTAAATAATTTAATTTTTGAAGTAAGAAAATTAATCGATAATAGAATTAAAGAATTATATTCTGAAAAATATTCATATTTTCTCAAGGGAATTTTACTTGCCGATAGATCCGATATTGATACAGGAACTAAAACTGCATTTACAAATACCGGAGTAATTCACGTTCTTGCCGTTTCCGGGCTGCATGTTGGATTTATTGCAGTTATTATTTTTTTACTTTCCGGCAGAATTAATATTAAATACAAATATTACACATCAATTGTTGGAATAATTATATTCTTAATTCTAACTGGTAGTTTGCCATCTGTTTTTAGAGCTTCAATTATGGCTATTTTATTTTTCATTTCAAAATTATCCGGAAGAAGTACAAACGGATTTAATTCAATTGCTATTGCGGCATTTATAATTTTGGTTTTAAATCCAAGTGAACTTTTCAATCCGGGTTTTTTACTTTCGTTTTCTGCAGTTTTATCAATCCTAATTATTTTTCCAATTTTTTCAGAAAAATTAAAAACATTTAGTATAAATAAAATTGTAAAAAATATTTTATTGTTTTTTTCAGTTTCAATGGCAGCACAAATAGGAACTTTACCATTCACAATTTACTATTTTAATAAAATTTCAATTATATCATTATTTGCAAATATGATTGTCATTCCGATGATTGGAATTATTGTAGCTGTTGCCGTGCTTTCAATTTTGGTCAGTATAATTTCAATATCGTTTGCATCAATATTTGCTGTGGCGAATACATTTTTAATTTCCTTAATATTTTATTTTATAAAAGTACTTTCCAATTTAGATTTTTCATTTATCAATATTTTTAATTTCTCAATTTATGATGGAGCAGTTTTTTACATTTCATTAGTTCTAATAATTTATTCTACTAAAACTATTAACGGATTTAAACTAATTCTAACTTTAACTATTATAGTTTTTAGCACATTTTTACTTTTTAAAATTGATAACAAATCTTTATTGCCGGAAAATGAATTAACAATTTTTACAATTGATGTTGGGCAAGGCGATTCTTTTTTAGTTAAATTTCCTAATAATAAAATTGCATTAATTGATGCTGGAAATTCCACCGAATTTTTTGATTGTGGTGAATTTATAATTTATCCGTTGCTGCAAAGATTGGAAATTGAAAAAATTGATTACGCATTTATTTCACATTTGGATTCCGATCATTTTGGCGGAAGTATTTTTTTGATTCAAAATAATTTGATTGAAAATCTTTTTAAACCAAAAAAAGAAGAAAGTATTAAAGATAAAATTTTTGAGAAATTTTTAGATTCAAATAATGTGCAATACTTTTTTTATTCTGATACAACTTTTAAAATTGGCGAAACAAGTGTTACTTTTTTTAATGATACGACCAAATTAAATTCAATGAATTTTAGCAGCAATGATAATAGCGGAATTGTGAAAATTGATTATGGGAAAAATTCATTTTTGTTTGTCGGCGATGCAGAATTGGAAATGGAAAAATTTCTTGTTGAAAATTATTCTGATAAATTGAAATCGGACGTTTTAAAAATTGGACATCACGGAAGTAAACATTCTTCAAACGATGAATTTTTAGAAATTGTAAATCCTAAAATTGGAATTATAAGTGCCGGAATAATGAATAAATTTAAACATCCAACAAAAGAAGTTTTGAATAAATTAAGCGAAAGGAAAATTCAAATTTTAAGGACAGATAAAGTTGGGGCAATAATTTTATCATCAAACGGAAAAGAAATAAAAAATATTGATTGGAGAAATTTTTAATCTATGGAAATTGCTGAAAATATTTCTTTAAAAAATTTAAACACATTCGGAATCGAATGTTCCGCAAAAAAGTTAATAAAATTTGCAAATGAAAATGAGATTCACAATTATTTATCACAGAATAATATTGATAATGAAAATATTTTTATTCTTGGCGGCGGAAGTAATATTTTATTTACAAAAAATATTGATGGAATAATTTTCAAATCGGAAATAAAAGGAATTAATGAAATAAAACGAACGCAAGAAAATATTTTTTTAGAAGTTGGAAGCGGTGAAATTTGGGATGATTTGGTAAATTATTGCGTTAATAAAAATTTCGGCGGAATAGAAAATCTTTCGATGATTCCCGGAACTGTTGGCGCTGCGCCGATTCAAAACATAGGAGCTTACGGTTCTGAGTTTGAAGAAGTTTTTGTAAGCTTAGAAGGAATTGATTTATTTCAAAATAAAAAAATATCTTTTATAAAAAGTGAATGTAAATTTGGATACCGTGAAAGTATTTTCAAAAAAGAATTTAAAAATAAATTTCTGATCACAAAGGTTGTAATAAAACTTGATTTGTATCCTAAAATAAATCCAACTTACAAAGCTATTCAAGATGAAATTTCAAAAGTGAATTATCAAAATCTTGATGTTAAATTAATAAGTGAAATTGTAAGAAAAATTCGCTCAAGTAAATTGCCGGATCCAAAAGAAATTGGTAACGCCGGAAGTTTCTTCAAAAATCCAACAATATCAAAAAATCATTTCGAAAAATTACTTTCAGAAAATTCAGATTTAGCATTTTATAAAATTGATGAAAATAATTATAAAATTCCCGCCGGCTGGTTAATAGAAAAATGTGGATTCAAAGGAGTAAAAAATAATAATGTTGGCGTTCATATTAAGCAAGCACTTGTGCTTGTAAATTACGGAAATGCAAACGGAAATGAAATATTAAATTTAGCAAACGAAATTAAAAATAAAATTCAAAATCAATTTAGAATTAATCTTGAATTTGAAGTAAATATAATTTAACATAGGTGGGGTATGAGCGATTTATTTGTTGTTCTGGTCGGGCTTTCAATTATTCTTTATATTTTTCTTGTTCTTGCAACTGCAAGATTAGCAATCCAAAAAAACTTAAACTCAATTTTATTAACTCTTATTGCATCAATTTTACCAATTGCCGTAATTTATTTTTATGCGGATCAAGATAATATTTTTGAAGCAATAATTATTTCTTTAACAATTCCCATTTTAACTTTTGTGTACGCAATATTTACTAAAGCTGATGAAAAAAAATCTGAAGATAAATTTGTTTTCTTTAATGATATAATAATGGAATTAACTCAACCTTTTGTTGATTTAGCTCATACTTCTCAAGCTTTGTTTGGATTGAATTTGTCATATGTTCTAGAAGGATTAACTTATTTTGGCGTTGTTGGTTTGCTTGCAATATTTTTTAATGATTATATAAAATTAGATGATATTGATGCCGGAAGAATGGTAGGAATTTTAACCGCCGGGATTACAATTGCAATGTTATTTCTTGGTGCAACTGTTGATTGGATTGGTTTACGAAAATCATTAATAATTTCACTTTCATTAATGTTGGGCGGAAGAATTTTATTAACACTTTCTCCAAATATGGGTTTACCGGGTTTGTGGGATTCTGCTCATATTTATGCAATGTTAGGAATTTTCGGAGTTGTTTTAGGTTATGGAATTTATCAGCCGGCTTGCTATGCCGGTGTTAAACAACTTACAAATGAGAAAACATCCGCAATGGGTTATGCAATGCTTTATGCACTTATGAATTTAGGCGGATTTTTACCAGGAATTATTTCTCCGCCAATTAGAAAATCTTTTGGAATTACCGGTGTGTTTTGGGTTTATGCTGTTTTAACTGTAGTTGGAATTGGTGTTGTTTATTTTATTATAACAAAAAAAGCAATGCAAAAAGCAACTGCAGATTTAAATAGAAATGCAAATAAAAAAGATGAAATTGATCCGATGGCTGATTTAACCGGAAAAGAAAAATTAATGTATTATTTGAAAAACTTTCCGCTAAGGGATTTAAGGTTTCTTTATTTCGTATTTATTCTAATTTTTGTTCAAACATTATTTGCACATAATTGGCTTACAATTCCACTATATACAAGCAGAGCTTTTGAAGGATTTGTGGGAGAAAATTTTGAATTTTTTGTAAACCTAAATCCAATTTTAATATTCATTCTTACGCCAATGGTTACAGCATTAACTTCAAAAAAAGATACTTACACAATGATGATAATTGGAACTTTTGTAATGGCTTTCCCAACATTTATTTTAGCATTGGGACCAAGTTTTAATACATTAATTGCTTATTTAGTAATTATGACAATTGGCGAAGCAATGTGGCAGCCAAGATTTTTGCAATGGGTTGCTGAAATTGCTCCAAAAAATATGACCGGAATTTATATGGGAATTGGACAATTTCCATGGTTTTTAACAAAAGTAATTACGAGTCTTTATTCCGGTTGGTTTATTATGAATTACTGCCCGGATAATACTCCTATTTCCGAATTAAATACAGAAACAATGTGGTTTATTTATGGATGTATTGCAATTGTTAGTCCGGTTGGGTTATTACTTGCAAAAAATTGGATGCAAAAAGGTTTTAAAGTTAAGCATGAAGATTAGTACGGAGTTATAATGAAAAATTTCTTTAAAATTTTTTATAGTTTAATTTTGCTAACAAATTTTTTCTCCGGCTGCGGTTCATTAAACCCAATTAATGATTTTTTTGGAATTCACATGAATATTGATGAAGAACAAAATTTCAAAATTGTTAAGTATAATGAAATTGATGGAATATCTTATCAGAACAGCATTAGTATGGATCCGAAAATAAATGCTTGGTCAGAAATTACATCAAATGAAATTGTATTAAAAATTATAAATAATTCAAACCAAGAAATTCCGCTAAACTATACTGTTGATCAATTTATTTTGATTACAAATGAAAAAGAATATAATCTTGGGAAAGGTGAAAGAGCCGATTATATTTCAAAAAGTATAATTCCGGTAAATTCTTCACAAACATTTATTTTAGAACTTCCGATAAATTACACAAACATTTCGCAAAATTTATCAAATAAAAGCGAAACGGAATTAACAAAAGAAATTCTTAGAGATTATTCAAAAACCGGAAACAAATTAAATGTTGATAAAGAAAATATAAAATATATAATTGCAAGAATTGGATCATCAACAATATTATTAAAAAAAGTTCCGCAAGATAATTAATTATTTAGGTATGATATGTCAAAATTTCAAAATGTAATTAAGAGAAGCGGTGCAATAGTTCCGTTTACAAAAATTAGAATTGTTAATGCAATTTACCGTTCTGCAATTTCTGTAGGAGGAAGAGATAAAAATCGAGCAGAAATTTTAGCAGATAAAGTTATTGAACTTCTTGAATATACATTTCCGGGAAATCATATTCCATATATTGAAGAAATTCAAGATGCGGTTGAAAAAGTTCTAATTGAAAACGGTCATGCAAAAGTTGCAAAAGAATATATTTTATATCGTGATGAAAGAAATAAAAAAAGAATGGTTGATGCGAAGATTGCATCAAAGCCGGATGAAAATATTCCTTGGGCAAAAATTTGGAGAGTTTTAGATTGGGCTACTTCTCATAAATTGAATACAATTGAAAATTATAATTCAAGAATTTCAAACAATGAATTTCCACAAATTGTTCATGAATCTGAAGCTGCGTATGAAGATGATTTAGATATGGCTGCAGAAATGATTTCCGAAAGAAGCGATAAATTAAAAATGGTCTTCATTAGCGGACCATCTTCTTCCGGCAAAACAACTACAACTATAAAAATTGAAGATCGATTAAAAAAGAATGGTTTAAAATTCGCAACTGTAAATGTTGATAATTATTTCTTTGATTTGGAAGAACATCCTAAAGATGAATTTGGTGATTATGATTTTGAAACTCCGCAAGCTCTTGATCTTCAATTAATAAATGAACATTTGCTTCAACTATCAGAAGGCGAAGAAGTAAAAATTCCATTTTATGATTTTAAATTAGGTAAAAGATATTTAGATCAAACGCCAATGAAACTAAAGGAAAATGAAATTATTCTGATTGATAGTTTGCACGGACTTTTTCCCGCATTCAGCAGTGAAATACCAAATGAAGTTAAGTTTAAATTGTATTTGGAACCGCTTATGCAAATGAAAGATAAAAATAATAAATATATTCAGTGGACAGATATTCGTTTGATGAGAAGAATGCTGAGAGATTCCGTCCACCGCGCTTATGATCCATTGCAGACTTTGGAACATTGGCATTATGTAAGATCGAGCGAATTAAGAAATATTATTCCTTTTGCAAACTCGGCAGATTTTATTATTAATAGTGCAATGCCATATGAATTATCTTTATATAAAACAAAACTTTTCAATCAATTTAAAGAATGGAAAAATAAATTTGCAAATAATCCGTTAAAGGAAGATGCATTTTTAAGAGCTGAAAGAATTTCAAATTTTATGGAAGAAATTTTAGAAATAAGTGATGATTCGCCAATTCCAAAAGATTCAGTTCTAAGAGAATTTATTGGTGGAAGTATTTTTAAATATTAAAATCAATTTCATTATTTGAAAGAAATTTACGATGATAAAAAATAAAAACATATAAATAATAATAGTCAGTGGATTGAGAAATAATTTATAATATTTTTATCAAGGGGAAAGGAAATAATTACCAACAGAAAACAGAGGAGGGGAAATGAAGATTATTAAAAAATCTACAATTTTAATAATTATCTTTTTATTAACATCAATTAATTTATTTGCACAAGAAACACCGGAATTTACCGTTAAAGTTGGTGGGTTAATTCAAGCATGGACAAGTTACGGACAAATTAACGGAGCTGATACAAATTCAATCGGATGGGGAGTTAGAAGAGCAAGACTTGTAGCAACATCAAATTTTGGTTCAAAAATGAAAGGTACCGTTCATCTTGAATTAACAAGTTTTAAACTTTTGGATGCAAAAATTGAATATTCATTAAGTAATATGTTTTCTTTAACCGCCGGAAGATTTATTGGTGCCGGAGTTAGAGGAGCTGGATTAACCGGTGCGGCAAATATCGATATAACTGAAAGAGCATTCACAACCGATAAATGGGCAGCTTCAACTATCGGAACCGATTTTAGAGATTATGGAATGGATCTTACTGCAAATATTGGTGAATTAAAAGCTAATGTTACTTTACACAATGGAGATGGTTCTGCTAATATTTCCAATAAAGTATTGGGAACCCAAATTCAGAACGGCGGTTTTGCCGTTAGCGGAATGTTGATATACAAACCGGAACAATTAAAAGGTTTGGAAGTAGGCGGTTATTATGGAATGGGAAACAAAGAAATTAATGAATACAACGCCTATAATGCTTATGCTTATTTTGAACCCGGCAAATTTAAAGTAAAAGCAGAATTGATTGGCTGGACAAATACTTTTGGATCAGTTGATTTTTCTCAAATGGGATATTATTTAATGGGTGGTTATAAAATTATGGATTGCGTTGAAGCAATTGCAAGATATGAAATTTATGATGCTAATACCGATTTGGATGATAATGAAAGAAACTTTTTAACAATCGGTGCAACTTATTCTTTATTTCCAACAAAATGGAATGCTGGTAAAATTACTGCAGCTTATGTTATGACTGGAGAAGCTCAAGATCCTCAGCATGATAATGATGTATTCCAATTAGTTATGCAATTAGCATTCTAATCTTTAGAAAAATTTACTCCGATTTGAAAATTCAGATCGGAGTAATAATTAACTATCCTTCAATTAAAACAGCAGTTCCGGTAGCGGCAACCATTAACATACTTCCGTTTGCTGCAATTGTTTCAAAATCCAAATCAACTGCAATAATTGCATTTCCACCTAAAGATTTTGTTTGCTCCATCATTTCTTGAATTGCAATATGTTTTGCTTTTTTCAATTCAGCTTCGTAAGCAGCAGATCTTCCGCCGATTATATCTCTAATTCCCGCAAATAAATCTTTAAAAATATTTGCCCCAAGAATTGCTTCTCCCGAAACTAATCCCAAATATTTTGTTATTTTTTTACCTTCAATTGTATTTGTTGTTGTAACTAACATTTTTACCTCAGTTTTGTTAAATAATAAATAAATTTATAAATAATTTACAAACAATTTCAAATGATAATGAATTCTACAATAGCAGAAATTAATATTAAAAGTTTGAGTTATAATTATAATTCAATTAGACGAAAAACTAAAACAAAAGTTATGGCAATTGTTAAGGCAGATGCTTACGGTCATGGAATGATTGAATGTGTAAAAGTTTTAGAAAAAGAAAAATTCGCTCCCGAATATTATGGAGTTGCATTATTGCAAGAAGCCATTGAATTGAGGAAATCTAAAATTACGGAGAAACCAATTTTATGTTTTGCTCCAATAAATTTTGAAGAAATAAATATTTATAAAAATATTATTTCTACAATAACTTCGGAAAATCAAATTGAAGATTTGAAAAATATTAAGTTGAATTTTAAACTTAAAGTTCACGTAAATATCAATACCGGTATGAATAGACTTGGAATTAGATTTGAAAATTCGATTGAAAATATTTTGAAATTAGCGAAAATTAAAAATGTAACTGTTGATGGAATTTATACACATTTTGCAACTTCGGATGAAAAGAATAAGGATTTTGCAAACCTTCAATTAAATAGATTTACTAAAATTGTTGATGAGTTAAAACTTCAAAAAATAAATTTTGGAATTGCTCATTGTGCAAACAGCGGTGCAATTTTAGATTTGCCGAATTCATATTTTGATATGGTTCGTCCTGGAATTTCTCTTTACGGATATTATCCTTCATCGGAAACCACAGAATCAATTAAATTAAAACCGGTTATGTCAATCAAATCCAAAATTTCTAATATTATGGAAATTCAAAAAGGTGAAACTGTTGGTTACGGACAATTATTCAAAGCAAAAAATAAAATGAGGATTGGAACTATACCAATTGGTTATGCAGATGGATTATTCAGAGCTTTAAGCAATAAAATTAAAGTAATTTGTAATAATAAATTTGCAACTCAATTAGGAAGAATTTCTATGGATAGAATTTCTATAAGTTTAAATGAAAATAATAAATTAAATGATGAAGTAATTATTCTTGGGAAAAAAAATAAATTAGAAATTAATGCTTGGGATTGGTCAAAAATTTTAAATACAATTCCATATGAAATTACTTGCGCAATTAGTAAAAGAATTCCAAGAGTTTATATCAGTGAATAATATTAAATTTTTGCCGATTTTATTCGTGCAAAAATTCAATAATCAGTTTAAAATACTTATCTTTTGAAAAACAAAAATCTAACTTAAAGTAAATCTTTAAAAAGGAGAAAAAATAATTTTATGGAATTATTTGCAGTCATTATGGCTGGGGGCGTAGGATCAAGATTTTGGCCAAGAAGCAGACAAGAAAATCCAAAGCAGCTAATTCAAATTTTTGGCGAAAATACAATGATTCAAGATACGGTTAGTAGGTTAGAAGGATTAATCAAAAACGAAAATATTTTTATCATCACAAATCAGATTCAAAAAAATAGTATTATAAACCAACTCAAAAATGTTCCCGAACAGAATATTATTGCTGAACCATTTGGGAAAAATACTGCGGCTTGTATTGGACTTGCATCAATCTTAATTCATAATAAATCAAAAGATGCAGTAACAATTATTCTTCCGGCTGATCATTTAATTCAAGATAAAGAAGGATTTCAATCCACATTATTAAATGCGGCAAATTTTGCAAATCATTCTGATGGACTTGTGACAATCGGCATAAATCCAACTCGACCAGAAACCGGTTATGGATATATTCAAATTATTGAAAAACAAATTGAGAAAGATATTTTTAGAGTTCAAACTTTTGCGGAAAAACCAAATCTATCAACTGCAAAAAGATTTGTTGAAGCCGGAGATTTTTTATGGAATTCCGGAATGTTCATCTGGAAAACAGAAGTAATTCTAAATGAAATTAGTTTGTATTTGCCCGAACTTTATGAAGGTTTGTTGGAATTAGAAAAAAATATTTCCAGCGAAAATTTTAATGATACGTTAATAAAAGTTTACGGACAGCTTGCAAGTATTTCTATTGATTATGGAATAATGGAAAAATCCAATAAAGTATTTTTGATAAAAGGTAATTTTGATTGGAGCGATGTTGGAAGCTGGGAAGAGGTTTATCAGCTTTCTGAAAAAGATGAAAATGGAAATGCAAAAATGGGAGATTTTTATGCAGAAAATTCTTTTGGAAGTTATGTTTTTAATCCAAAAAAATTTACTGCGATTGTTGGATTAGAAAATATAATAGTTATCGAAACTGATGATGCACTTCTGATTTGTAATAGAGATAATGCTCAAGATGTAAAACATGTTGTTGATTATTTAAAGATGAATAAAAAAGATAATCTTTTGTAAAAATGAATAAAAAATTAATTACCGAAATTGATATTATAAACCTTTTACGGAAAGGGAAATTTAAATTAGAAATTTTTGGTAATGAAATTTTTACTCCCGCTGCAAAAGATAAAATAAAAGAAAATTCAATAGAATTAATTAAAATTGATTTTAGTAAATCAATCGCTGATTCCTCACAAAAAAAAGATTGCAAAGTAAAATTAGCAATCGGCTGTGATCATACCGGATTTAAAACTAAACAGATTTTGATTTCAATTTTAAGCAAAGATGGATATGAAATTATTGATGTCGGAACAAATGATGAGAACTCTTGCGATTATCCGGATTTTGCAATTAAAGTTGCCGAAGAAATAAAAAACGGAAATGTTGATTTTGGAATTCTAATTGATGCAACCGGAATTCCATCTTCCATTACCGCAAATAAAATTCCCGGAATTAGAGCCGCAACTTGTTACAATGAATTTTCCGCAAAAAGTTCAAGAGAACATAACAATTCAAACATTCTTGTTTTAGGTGCAAAAACATTGGGCGAGGAAACAATTAAATCAATTTTAAGTGTTTGGTTAAACAGCAACTTTTTAGGCGAACGTCATCAAAAAAGATTAGATAAAATTACAGATGTTGAGAATAAATATTCAAAATAATTTTTAGTTGAGAAACTTGTGTTCATAGAAGATTTTAAAATTAATTCAAATATAAAAATTGCGGAAAACACTTTTGTAATTGGAGTTGAATCAAATCAAAAAGTTGATGATTTAAAACCCGGACAGTTTTTTAATATTCAAGTTTCTGAAAATTATTTTCCACTTTTGCGCAGACCTTTCAGCATTTCCGATGTTCAAGAAAATAAAATTTTCTTCATGTACAAAATTGTTGGTGAAGGAACACAAATTCTATCTAAAAAAAAAGTTGGTGAAAAAATAAATTTACTTGGTCCGCTTGGAAATAGTTTTAATCTGCAAGATAATTTTGAGAATTTAATTTTAATCGGCGGTGGAATTGGCATTGCTCCTTTTCCATTTATGATTAAACAAATTTGCGATAAAAATTTAAAAGTTTTGTATGGTGTGAAATCAAAAAATGAAGCACATAATTTTGGATTGAAAAATGTAATTTATTCATCAGAAGACGGGAAGATTGGAATAAAGGGAAATGTGATTGATTTACTCGATGAAGAATTAAAAAATTTGGAATTCGAAAAAACCAAAATTTTTGCATGCGGACCGAATGCCATGTTTAGAGCTTTGCAAAAATATTTGAGTGATAAAAATATTTTGTGCGAAGTTTCGATGGAATCAGCAATGGCATGTGGTTTTGGAATTTGTCAAGGTTGCCCAACCGAACATAAAAATTCTGATTCATATAAATTGATTTGTAAAGATGGTCCAATTTTTAATATTCGAGATATTGTAATATGAACGAAATTGATTTATCTGTAAATGTTGGTCCGTTAAAATTAAAAAATCCAATTATGCTTGCTTCCGGTACGGTTGGCTATGGGAATGAAATATCAGAATTTATTGATTTGAGTAAAGTTGGCGCAATAATTACAAAATCAATTTCACTCAAGCCCCGTAAGGGAAATCCGCCGCAGAGAATTACAGAAACTCCATCCGGAATGTTGAATGCAATTGGATTAACAAATGTCGGAGTTGAAGAATTTATAAAAACAAAAATTCCGTTTTTAGAAAAATTAAACTCAACATTAATTTGCAATATTGCGGCAAGCTCAATTGAAGAATATGTTGAATGCGTGGAAATTTTAAATTCGCAAGAAAGTATAAAAGGTTTTGAGATTAATGTTTCATGTCCAAATGTTAGAGAAGGCGGATTAATTTTTGGGAATGATATTAATAATGTTGGAAAAATTACTGAAAAAGTTAGAGCAAAAACTTCAAAACCGTTAATTATAAAACTTTCACCAAATACATCCAATATTTTTGAGTTTGCAAAAGTTGTAAAAAAAGAAGGCGGTGATGCTGTATCCGCAATTAACACTTTGGTGGGAACATCATTTAATATTTATACAAGAAAACCAAAAATTAAAAATATTACCGGCGGATTATCTGGACCAGCAATTAAACCGGTGGCTTTAGCAAAAGTTTTGGAGATCAGCAGAAATGTAGATATTCCAATTATTGGAATTGGCGGAATTATGGATTGGAAAGACGCTATAGAATTTATGATTGTCGGTGCTTCGGCTGTTCAATTGGGAACAGTTAATTTTATAAATCCCAAAGCCGGTATAGAAATAATGGATGGTTTAATAAATTACTGCAAACAAACTTCAACAAATAAAATATCAGATTTAATTTCTTCGCGCATACTTGAATGAACATTGATTTAGCTTTAGAAAAAATTTATTCTCTTAAACAATTTCACGTAAAATTGGGATTGGAAAAAATAATCCAATTGCTGAATCATATTGGAAATCCGCAAAATAGTTTTAAATCTATTCACGTTGCTGGTTCAAACGGAAAGGGAAGTACATGTTCATTTATTGCAAGTATTTTACAAGAACATGGTTTTAAAGTTGGATTATATACTTCGCCGCATTTTATAAGATTTAACGAAAGAATTAGAATAAATGGAAATGAAATAAGTGATAATGAAATTTTAAAATTCCTTAACGCAAATAAAAAATTTGTTGATAAAGAGCAGCCTACATTTTTTGAAATTACAACGGCTTTAGCATTTCAATATTTCGCAAAAGAAAAAGTTGATTTTGCCGTTATTGAAACCGGACTTGGCGGAAGACTTGACGCCACAAATACGATTACACCTTTAATTTCTGTTATAACGAGTATAAGTTTAGAACACACAAATATTTTGGGGAATAAAATTCCGCAAATTGCTTTTGAGAAAGCCGGAATAATTAAAAATAAAATTCCAATCGTAATTGGGAAAATTTCTAAATCTGCAAAAAATGTTATATCACAAATTGCTGATGAAAAAAAATCAAAATTAATTGATCTAAAAAATGAAATAAAAGTTTATAAAAATTATTTCAAATTAAAATTGAAAAAAGATTTTGTAAAGTTCGAAGTCAAAAACTTGCTGGGGAAGCATCAATTTTATAATGCTGGTTTATCAATAAAATCTTTGGAAAATATTATTCCAAATTTGGACTATAATAAAATTCAGTTAGGTCTCGATAATATAATTGTTAATAGTGGTTTGCAAGGAAGATATGAGATAATTTCACAAAATCCTCTAATCATATTTGATTCAGCACATAATTTGGAAGGCGTTAAGTCTTTTGTTAATCAGTTTAAAAAAGAATTCTTGAATTTCGAAAACTGTAAATTGATTTACGGTGCGCTAAATGATAAGAATAATAAACAAATGTTATCTTCGCTTAAGCCATATTTCAACAAAATTTACATTACTTCCGTAAATAATGAGAGAAGTGAAAATGTAAATAAATTATATTCAATTTGTAAAAATTTGGGCATTAGTTCTAAGATTATTAACAAACCTGAAGATATTATTACGAAATTTAAGAATGCAAAAAAAAACCAAAATTGTTTTGTTGTTCTAGGCAGTATTTATTTATTAGGTGAAATTAAATCAAAATTGCAGAAAAAATAACTTGACTTTATTCACGAATAAAATTAGTTTTGAATGTACCTCTTGGTCCATTCAGTTAATTCATAATTTAATTAATACAAAAAATCATAAATAATCCCCAAAAAAATCTTGTCAATAAAAATTCATATTCATGTAAATTAAAAATTAGTAGGTTCCTATGCCAATGGATATTTCCACACTCAAATCAAAAAAAATTGTTGACTTACTTCAAATTGCTAAAGAATATAATTTAGCCGGCGTTAACGATTTAAGAAAACAAGAATTAATCTTTAAAATATTGGAAGCACAAACGAAGAAAGATGGGTTATCTTTTTCGCAAGGTGTGTTAGAAGTTTTAGCCGATGGTTATGGTTTTTTGAGGTCTTCGGATTACAACTATTTGCCTTCTCCGGATGATATTTATGTTTCGCCTTCGCAAATAAAAAGATTTAGTCTTAGAACCGGTGATCATGTAAGCGGTCAAGTTCGTCCGCCAAAAGAGGGCGAGAGGTTTTTTGCACTGCTTAGAGTTGAAGCAGTAAATGGAAAAGATCCCGAGGAAATTAGGGGAAGAACACTTTTCGATAATTTAACTCCGCTTTATCCAACAAAGAGAATAAAATTAGAATCTGTGCCCGGTGAATATTCCATGAGAATTATGGATTTACTTGCTCCAATCGGAAAAGGTCAAAGAGGTTTAATTGTTTCACCTCCTAAAACCGGTAAAACTGTATTACTTCAGAAAATTGCAAATTCGATAACCAGAAATCATCCAGAAGTAAAATTAATTATGCTTCTGATAGATGAACGTCCCGAAGAAGTTACGGATATGCAAAGATCGGTTCAAGCTGAGGTAATAAGTTCAACTTTTGATGAACCGCCGGAAAGACACGTTCAAGTTGCAAACATGGTGATTGAAAAAGCCAAAAGAATGGTTGAAGCCGGTGACGATGTTGTAATTTTGTTAGATAGTATTACTCGTTTAGCAAGAGCACATAACACAACTCAGCCGCATAGCGGAAGAATTTTATCCGGCGGTGTTGATTCAAATGCTTTGCATAAACCAAAAAGATTTTTCGGAGCCGCAAGAAATATTGAAGACGGCGGAAGTTTAACAATTCTTGCTACTGCACTTATTGATACGGGCAGCAGAATGGATGAAGTAATTTTCGAAGAATTTAAAGGCACCGGAAACTTAGAAATTGTTTTAGATCGTGCACTTTCTGATAGAAGAATTTTCCCGGCATTTGATGTGAACAAATCCGGAACACGAAAAGAAGAATTGTTAATGACGGAAGAAGAATTAAATAAAGTTTGGATACTTAGAAAACTTTTAAGTAATTATGACACAATTGAAGCAATGGACTTTTTAATTGACAAAATGCGCGGAACAAAAAATAACAAAGAATTTTTGCAAAGTATGAACAGTTAATTTTTCATTGAAACATTTTTAGTTTTGTTTCTGTAAAACAAAATATTCATAAATGTTAGGGAAATTTTGAAAATAAAAGTTGTTGGAATAGTTTTAATTTTAGCTTCACTTTTAATTGCTCAAGAAAAAACAAATCCAATATTTCTTGAACATCATTCTCTTTTGAATGATGAAACACAGAAAGAAATAATAAGTTTTAGAATTCCTAATAATGTTCTTTTATTTACAAAAATTAACGAACATTACGAATCAAAATTTTCATTTTCATTGGAAATTTTTGATAGCAATTTATTTATTCTGCGTGAAATAAAAACTTCAACAGTCTCAACTTCTGATTACGAAAATACAAAGAAAAATTCTGTGTTCTTTCAAGATATGATTGAGTTTTCACTTTCACCCGGAAAATACAATCTTAAAACAAATCTGCTTGTTGAAGGAATTGATCATCAAATTGAAATTCCTACTATAGAATTAATAATTGATACATTAAAAAATAAAAAAATCAACTCACCAATATTTGTCGAAAAAAACAAAGTAAATTCTAATGAAACACTTTTATTAAATTTCTCAAACTCAATTCCACTTTCCTCTAATGATTACGAAATGATTGTCAGAGTTTCAGATACTTCCGTAACCGAATTAAAATATATTTTAACTCAATTTGATAAACAAATTTTTAAAGATTCTACAACTAATTATAAAAAGGGTAGAATTAATTTTGTAAAAGATGAAAATGAAATTTCCGTTTCAAATGATGGAAAAAATTTACTGCAAAATGTTTTTGTCATTTCAGAGTTTTCTAAATTATTAAATGAAGGAAAAGCTGAAATTGAAATTTCTTACAAAAATGAAAAAGAAAAATTTCCAGTTAATGTTGTTTGGATAAATAAACCGAATGTTCTAAATAATCCGGAATATTCAATAAGATTATTAAGTTATATTGATGATGAAGAAGCAGTTAAAGATTTGTTATTTACAAGTGAAGAAAAATATTATGAAGGTTTAAACGAATATTGGAATTCGAAATATCCGACGAACGGAATAAAATTTAATTATGCAATGAATGAATATTATATAAGAGCAGATTATGCAATTGAACATTATTCATCGCTCAATTCCTTCGATGGTGCAGAAAATGATCGGGGCAGAATTTATATTACTTATGGAAAACCAACTTCAATTGAAAGAAATTA
The DNA here is from genome assembly GCA_016708125.1 of Ignavibacteriota bacterium. Taxonomy (NCBI): domain Bacteria; kingdom Pseudomonadati; phylum Ignavibacteriota; species Ignavibacteriota bacterium. The sequence goes on from JADJGF010000001.1 coordinate 3,332,097, forward strand.
TTCTGAAAAAAATGAAATTATGGAAATTTGGAATTATGAAAAACTTGGAAGAAATTTCGTTTTTAAAGATACAAGCGGAACCGGGAAATTTATTCTAATTCAATAAATATGAGAAATTTTGCTTTTACTTGCGGCGACGTAAATGGAATTGGTCCAGAAATAGTAATCAAAACTATTAACAAATTACCTTCAAAAAAGCATTCGAAAATTGTTTTTATTTGTCCCCAAAATGTGTTTAACGAAACGATTAAAATTGTTCCGGCAAAATTTGAATTTATAATTTCCAAAAAATTTTTGGATGATGCGAACACAAATAAAGTTTTAATTTATGATTTAGGAAATGTAAAAATAAATTTCGGCAAACCCACAATTTCTTCCGGAAAAATTAGTTATAACTCAATATTAACAGCGTGCAAATTAGCTGATGAAAGAAAAGTTCATGCAATTATTACTGCACCAATTTCTAAATTTGCATTTCATAAAGCAGAAATAAATTTTCCGGGACATACGGAATTATTAGCTGATTATTTTCGTGTTTCAAAATTTGCTATGATGTTTTTAAGCAATAAAATGAAAGCCGGACTTATAACAATTCACATTCCGCTAAAAAATATTTCAAAAGAATTAACGAAAACAAAATTACAAAAAACCATTAGCGTAATTATTGAAAGTCTGCAAAAGGATTTTAGAATTAAAAATCCGCAAATTGCAATATTGGGTTTAAATCCTCACGCCGGTGAAAATGGAGAAATTGGTACTGAAGAAATAAATTTATTAAATCCATTTATCCAAAAAAATAAAAATTTAAAAGGGCCATTTGTTCCCGATGCCTTTTTCGGAAATCATTTTTATAAAAATTATGATTTGACAATCGGATTATATCATGATCAAATTTTAATTCCATTTAAATTGATGAACTTTAACAAAGGAGTTAATTTTACTGCCGGATTACCGATTGTAAGAACTTCACCGGATCACGGAACTGCTTTTGATATTGCCGGAAAGGGAATTGCAAGCTCTGAAAGTATGATTGAATCCTTTAAATTTGCAGAACTTATTTTAAGGAATAGAAAAACTTTTCTCTAATGAATGCAAAACCTTATACTTATTTCTCGGAGCTATATGCATATTTAATGAATTCTGTTGATTATTCATTTTGGGCAAAATACATCTCGGAAATTCATAATACAATCGGAAGTAAAAAGGATATTGCTTTAGAACTTGCTTCGGGAAATTGTAAACTTTCGCAAAAACTTAATTTACAGTTTAACAAACTTTTTATAAGTGATTTATCCCTAAAAATGCTTCAGCAAAATACAAACTGCAAAAATAAAGTTTGCTGTAATATGGTTTACCTGCCGTTTAAAAACAAATTTGATTTTATATTTTCAACATTTGATTCAATAAATTATCTTTGCGATGAAGAACAAATGAATTTATTTTTTCATAATATTAGAAATTTTTTATCTAAAAATGGCAGCTTTATTTTTGATGTTAGTTTGAAAAAAAACAGTCTGAAACATTTAAAGAAACTAAATAGAAAAGGTATTTTCAAGAATATAAAATATGAGCAAATAAGCACATTTGATGAGGTATCGATGATTCATCAAAATAAAATTAATTTCCAATTTGATGATGGAAAATTAATTACCGAAGTACATAAACAAAAAATTTATGATTTTTATTATTATTTTGATGTTGTAGAATCAAATAATTTATACGTATCAGAATGTTTAGAAGCTTTTGATTTTATTAACGGATCACCGGAATCGGACAGAATTCAGTTTATTGTTAAAAGGAAAAAATAATGCTGACATTTACAAATGTTGAATTTAAATATGCAAATCAATCTGTTTTTAATAATTTGAATATGCAATTAAGTGAAAAAGATTTTGCATTTCTGATTGGAAAAAGCGGAGTTGGTAAATCTACATTATTGCAATTAGTTTATATGGATATTTTACCTCAAGCCGGTTATGTGCAAGTTGGTGAATTTAGTTCTGATACAATTAAACCAAAACAATTGCCGCGTTTAAGAAAAAAATTGGGAATTGTTTTTCAAGATTTTAAACTATTAGATGATAGAAATGTTTACAATAATTTGGCTTTTGTGCTTCATGTTACCGGAACGCCAAGAAAAGTTATAAAAGATAAAATTATGCATGCGTTAAAAGCAGTTGGACTTGAACACAAATATAAAAATATGCCAAATCAATTATCCGGAGGGGAACAACAAAGAGTTGCAATAGCAAGAGCAATAATAAACGAACCGAAATTAATTTTAGCTGATGAACCCACCGGAAATTTAGATCCTAAAACATCTGAAGAAATTATGGCAATATTAAAAAATATTAATGACAGAGGAACGGCTATTTTATTTGCAACACACAATTATGATTTGGTAAAAAAAACAGACGCAAAAATTTATAAAATTGAAGATGGTAAAGCAGTAAAAGTTAAACTAAGAGCAAACTCGGAAAATTAATTTATAACTTCCATAATTTTATTTGTAATTTCTTCAACACTTAAAGTTCCGTCAATTTTAAAAACAAAATCATGTTTTTCAAAAAAATCCAATACCGGACTTGTAGCTTTATGGAAAACAAGCAAACGGTTTTTAATTACATCAACCTCATCATCTTTTCGTTTAATAAAACTATTTTTACTTCCGCAGATTGGGCAAATTGAATCATCTTCTAATAAATTCAGATTTACAATTCCATTACATTCCTTGCATGTTCTTCTTTGAGTTAATCTATCAATTATAATTTCATCGTCTGCTTCTAAACTTATAATAATAATTTTTTCATCTGAAATATTCTCAACAATCGGCTGTAAAATTTCTGCTTGGTGAACAGTACGAGGAAATCCATCTAAAATAAATCCTTCTTTACATTTTTCGTCTCTTAAAACATTCTCAACTAATTCAACCATTATTTCATCCGGAACAAGTTCGCCTTTATCGGTAAATTTTTTTGCTTCCAATCCCAATTTATTTTTCTTACAAATTGCTTCTCTTAAAATATCTCCGGTGGAAATATGAGGAATATTTAATTTTGAAGAAATTATTTTAGCCTGAGTACCTTTCCCAACGCCCGGAGCTCCAAAAAATATTAGCATTTTCATTTTTAATTATTCCTCCGAAAAATCCTTTAAAATTTTATATAATTAGAATTTATTCAATTGATTGTTCTTTTTTTTGAAAAAAATGATTGAAGTAGATGCTTGCTTTCATCGGCATAAATTCCAGAAAATATATTGATTTCATGGTTGTATTTATTATTAGATAAAAGATTATATAATGATCCTGCTGCTCCCAATTTTGGTTCAAATGCTCCAAAATAAACATTTTTAATTCGTGATAATAGAATTGCACCTGAACACATAATGCAAGGTTCAAGAGTTATATATAAATCGCAATCATTTAGGAATTTATTATTAAGATAATTTGATGCGGCGGTAATAGCAATCATTTCTGCGTGGGCTGTGGAATCATTTAATTGTTGAGTTTGATTATGACCACGACCAATAATTTTGTTTTTGTAAACTACAACAGCACCAATCGGAACTTCATCTTTATCAAAAGCAAGTTCAGCTTCTTGAAGTGCAGAATACATAAATTTATATACAGTTTCGGGAAACAGCAAAACGATATCATTAATTTTTGTTGTACGCCCGGAAGGATTTGAACCCTCAACCCTCTGATCCGAAGTCAGATGCTCTATCCAGTTGAGCTACGGACGCATAAAATAATTATACACAAATATATTATTTTACAAAAGAATATAAAAGACAATGTTATAAAAATACAAAATTGCCGTAATTCATATTTTATGAATTTAGATGATAAAAAATTCTTAAATTTACCAACTTTATTTTAGGAAAAAATGAAAATTAAAGATATAAAGTGGCATGAAAGTTTTGAAATAAAAATTTCAAGTAAAGAAGGTGCGGGTCGTGGAGTTTTTACAAAAAGGAAAATATTGAAGGGCGAACATATTGGATATTACACTGGAAAAATTTTAAATGCAAAACAAATAACAAGAGAACCTTTTGTTTCATCGTTATTTATTCTTCAGGTAACCAAGGATCATTTTATATACGGTGAAGGGAAAGAATCAAATTTTGTAAGTTTTATTAATCACTCAAATAAACCAAATGCTGAATTGGTAGTTTCAACAAGATGGAAGAAAGCACGAATTGTAGCAATTAAAAACATAAAAATTGGTGAAGAAATATTTTATAATTACTCCGATGAATATTGGAGAATATTAGAAAAAACTCCAAAATAAAATTTGGTTTATGAGACATAAATAAGTAAAAAAATAATTTTGTATATTTGAAAACAAAATTTGCACCCGTAGCTCAATTGGATAGAGCGTCTGACTACGGATCAGAAGGTTTGGGGTTCGACTCCCTACGGGTGTACAAATTTTCAATTCTGTTAAAATTCATCACATTATTACTACCTTATTAGTACAAAAAAAAATCAATAATTTATTAACCTCTTTATCATTTTAATAAATAATTATTAGTATGATATCTTATAAACGATTCCTTTTGCCAAATTAAGCTATAAACAATATACTTTAAGTAAACTTGAACACTTTTTATTGGCACATTATCTGATTAATTTACAATAAAACTGTGGGGAAAATGAAAAAAAAAATAATCATTTTATTTGTTATACTTTTCAATTTACAACCAATAATTGCGCAAAATAGCGTTAAATATAATGATCAGGATTTATTTCTAAGTGGCGCAAATTTAGCTTGGTTAAGTTTTGCAAATGATATTGGAAAGGGAACAACAAATGTTGAAGAATTTGCAGACATCTTACTCCAAATTCATGAAAATGGTGGAAATTCTCTAAGATGGTGGCTTCATACAAATGGAACAGTTTCTCCGGAATTTGATTTAAACAACAAAGTTATTAGTCCCGGCGAATATACAATTCAAGATATTCATAAAATTTTAGAATTAGCTTGGGAACGAGAAATTGGAATAAAACTTTGTCTTTGGTCGTTTGATATGTTGAGATCAAATTTAATTCCAACTGCGCTAAATAGAAATATTCTTTTGTTAACTGATACTTCTTACACAAATTCTTACATTAAAAATGCTCTAATTCCAATGGTTGATTCACTAAAAAATCATCCGGCAATTATTGCTTGGGAAATTTTTAACGAACCCGAAGGAATGAGCAATGAATTTGGCTGGTCTGATATTGAACACGTTCCAATGTCGGATATTCAGAGATTTATTAATTTAACTTCCGGAGCTATTCACAGAACGGATACTTTAGCAAAAGTTACGAATGGATGTTGGAGTATTCAAGCTATGACTGACGTTCCGACCACAAGTTTAAGAAAAATTTCCGAAATTGAAATTGAAGAATTTACAAATCAAATTAATACTAAATATAATTTTAATTTAACTTCAGAAAATTTATTAAAACAATTACAGAAAATTTCTGCAGCTCCAAATTATAATTATTATTCAGATGAAAGATTAATTGCTTCCGGCGGTGATCAAGATGGAATTTTAGATTTTTATTCCGTTCATTATTATGATTGGGCTGGAACTTCTTTATCTCCATTTCACAATGTAAATAGTTTTTGGCAATTAGATAAACCACTTGTTGTTGCCGAATTTCATATGAAAAATACTTTGGGAATTTTAAAAACTGATCTATATAAAATTTTATTTCAAAGCGGTTATGCAGGAGCGCTAGCTTGGTCGTGGACAGATAATGCGGTCACTCAACCAAACGATATGCTTATTGGGATGAAATATTTGTGGGATAATTATAAAGAAAGTGTTGACGTTTTAGGTATTGGCGGTGATTGGCCAACAATTTCAATTTTATCTCCAAGTGATAATACACCTTTTTCAGATACTGCTTCAGTTAATATTGAAATTGAAGCAAATGATTTAGATGGAACAATTTCTTTAATTGAAATTTTTGCAAACGATTCTATAAAAATTGGCGAATTATTAGAAAACCCGTTTATTCTAAATTGGATTCCGGCAGAAAATAGTAATTATAAAATTTTTGCAATCGCAACGGATAATGAAGGTCACCAACGAAAATCAAATATTGTGAGAATAGTATACGGAACACCACCTTTTCAAAGATTTGAAGCTGAAAAATTTACAATTCCTACAACTGGAATTACAATTAAAAGTGATTTAACAGCAAGCGGCGGCGCATATACTGAATTAAGACAAACAACAAGTAAAATTATTTGGAATATAACTAATCAATTATCTTCTGGAAATTATGAAATAAAATTTGGTTATCGACTTTCATTTGATTCTCCCAAAGGTCAGTTTGTAAATGTAAACGGAAGCAGAATTACTGAACTTATGTTTGATGGAGTTGTAAATAAATGGCTTGAGAAATCTTTATTTGTTGATTTAGTTTCGGGCGAAAATACAATTGAAATTGAACCATCTTGGGGATGGATGGATATTGATTACCTAGCCGTTCCGGTTGATTTAGTTACTGATATAAAAGAAAACAATAAAATATTTCACAATTTTGAATTATCGCAAAATTACCCAAATCCTTTTAACCCAACAACAACAATAGAATATTGCATTCCATCAAATATGAAAAGTGAAATGTCACATGTGAAATTAATAATTTATGATGTTCTTGGAAGAGAAGTTGAAACTATTATTAACAAAGTTCAATCTCCCGGAAATTACGAAATTCAGTTTGATGGAAGCAGATTATCAAGCGGAATTTATTTTTACGGTTTGGTATCGGAATCTTTTACGCAAAGAAAAAAAATGATTTTATTAAAATGATTTAAAAACTTTTTATAATTCAATAAAGGTGTAAAATGAAATTATTTCGTTGGACTTTTTTAGTTTCAATTTCATTATTAATTATCAATTGTAATTTGGTTGGACAAATGAAAAATGAACTACCACAAATCAGTGTGAGAGCGAACCAATTTGTTGATGTACTTGGAAACTCAATAATTTTCAGAGGAGTTTCAACTTCAGATCCGGATAAATTAATTAAAGAAGGAAAGTGGAATAAAAATTTATTTGAAGAATTAAAAAATTGGAATGTGAATTTAGTTAGATTCCCGGTTCACCCAATTGCATGGCGCGAACGAGGCGAAGAAAATTATTTAAAACTTTTAGATGACGGAATAAAATGGGCATCTGAATTAGGAATTTATGTGATTATTGATTGGCATTCAATTGGAAATTTACGAACGGAACTTTATCAGCATCCAATGTACAACACAACTAAAACGGAAACTTTTAGATTTTGGAAAACTATTGCTGCAAAATATAATGGAAATTCGACGGTAGCTTTTTACGAACTATTTAACGAGCCTACAACTTACAACGGAACTTTAGGTAAAATTTCTTGGCAGCAACACAAAGAATTAATGGAAGAAATTATCGGAATAATTTATGCGCATGATACAAATAAAATTCCAATAGTTGCCGGATTTAATTGGGCTTATGAATTAACCGATGTAAAATTTGAACCGATTGCTTATCCAAATGTTGCATATGTTACTCATCCATATCCGCAGAAAAGAGAAAAACCTTGGGAAGAAAAATGGGAACAAGATTGGGGATTTGTCGCCGATCATTATCCGATAATTGCAACAGAACTTGGTTTTATGAAAGCTGATGGTCCCGGTGCGCACATTCCTGTAATTGTTGAAGATGAAGAGTACGGTGAAACAATTGTAAACTATTTTAATAAAAAAGGAATCTCATGGGTTGCTTGGGTTTTTGATCCTTTTTGGTCGCCGCAGTTAATTGAAAGCTGGAATTTTGAACCAACAATGCAAGGTAAATTTTTCAAACAAAAATTGATTGAGTTAAATAAATAGAAATTGCGTAATGAAAAAAGTATTTAATATTCTTTCATTATTTATAATTATTTCATCAAGTATTTTTTCTCAAGATGAAAAATTATCAAATGAATTATTTCAATCTTTGAAAAAAAATATTTTCGAAACTTGGTATCCAAAAACTATTGATACTTTGCACGGAGGATTTTTAACCGATTTTAATTTTGAGTGGAAAGCAGAAGGTCGACAAAATAAAATGCTGGTTTCACAAACTCGGCATGTGTGGACTTTATCAAAAGCCGCTGAATTTTTTAATGATGAAAAATATTTACAAATTGCAAAACATGGATTTGATTTTCTAAAAAATAAAATGTGGGATTCATCTAACGGAGGATTTTATTTTTACCGTGATCAGAAGGGAAATGAAATTCAGCAAATTGGAAATAACAAAACCACATACAGCAATACGTTTGCAATATATAGTTTATCGGCGTATTATAAAATTTCCAAAGATACTTCCGCGCTTAACTTAGCAATCAAAACTTTTAATTGGCTTGAGAAATATGCTCATGATCCAATTAACAAAGGATATTTTGATTTATTAAATCAAGATGGCTCACAACAAAAATTAATTACAGAAAAGAGAGGTTTGCAATATTTAGTAAAACCAAATTGGAAAGATCAAAATTCTTCAATTCATTTATTGGAAGCATTTACAGAGCTTTATTCTATTTGGAAAAATGATCTTCTAAAAATAAGATTGAAAGAAATGCTTATTTTAATTAGAGACAAATTAGTTACTCAAACTGGATATTTAAATTTATACTTTGATGAAAATTGGAATCCAATTTCATTTAGAGATTCAATTGATGAAGTTAGAAATGCAAATAGCTATTTGGATCATGTTTCCTTTGGGCATGATGTTGAAACTGCTTATCTAATGTTAGAAGCAGAAGAAATTTTGGAAAATTTGGATAAATCAAAAACTTTATCAGTTGCAAAAAAAATGGTTGATCATGCTATAAAATATGGGTGGGATAATGACAACGGTGGATTTTATTATGAAGGATATTATTTTAAAAATGAAAATAAACCTAAAATTACAAATCCCACAAAAGTGTGGTGGGTGCAAGCAGAAGGATTAAATTCTCTTTTGTTGATGTACAAAATTTTTTCTCATGAAAAAAAATATTATGAATTATTTTTAAAACAGTGGGAATATATTGATAAATATTTAATTGATCACAAATATGGTGGCTGGTATAGTGAAGGATTAGATATTTCTCCAGACGCAATAAATTATCCTAAAGCACATGATTGGAAAGTTAATTATCATAATTCAAGAGCATTGATGAATTGCATTAAAATGATGGATGACAGATAAAATTTATTTCGGAAAAATAATTTTAGAGATAAAATATGAAAAGAAGAGAATTTGTTAAAACCAGTGCAGTATTGGGTTTTGCAGCTTTTAGTGGAATACCGTTTGAATCAAAATCTCAAACTAAAGAGGAGAATATGAAATTTTCAAAATATAAAGGATTTAATTTAACTCAAAAAACTGGCGGTAGTGGACCAAGAAGAAAATTTGAAGAAGAGGATTTTGAAATTATGGCTGAGCTGGGATTTAACTTTGCAAGAATTCCAATGTCATACTGGAATTGGTCAAAACCGGAAAATTGGTTAGAAATTAATGAAGATATATTTACCGATATTGACGAAGTAATTGAATTTGGGAAACAATATAAAATTCATATAAATTTAAATTTGCACAGAGTTCCGGGTTATTGCATAAACGGAAGGAATTTAGAACCAATGGATTTATTTGATGATACTATAGAAAATATGCAAACTGCATTGGATGCTGTTGTGCACCATTGGAAGTTTATTGCAAATAGGTATAAAGGTTTGCCAAATCAACAAGTTACGTTTGATCTGATTAATGAACCTCCCGGAAAAACAAATGTTAAACGATACGAAGAAATTGTTCGTGCTTTAGTTAAAGGAATAAAAGAAGAAGATTCGGATCGTTTAATTGTTGTTGACGGCAAAGATATTGGACGTTATCCTCTTTTGGGAATTGAAGATTTGAATATTGTTCAAAGTACACGCGGTTATGATCCGATGAGTGTTAGTCATTATACAGCGACTTGGGTTCCAAAACATGAATTTGAAACTTTTAATAAACCAAGTTGGCCTTTGCCTGCAGATGATGGAAAAATTTGGAATAAAAATGCTCTTAGAGAAAAATTAATAAATAGTTGGAAACCCGTTGTAGATAAAGGAGTTCAAGTTCATGTTGGCGAATGGGGATGTTTTAATCAAACTCCACATGATATTTGTCTTAAATGGATGGAAGATATTTTGTTATTATGGAAAGAAGCAAATTGGGGACAATCAATGTGGAATTTAAAAGGTGATTTTGGAATTATAAATAGTAATAGATCAGATGTAAAGTATGAGGAATATAAAGGTCACAAACTTGATAGAAAAATGCTGGAATTGTTAAAACAATTTTAGAATAAACATTTATATGAATCTATCATTCCCGCTAAAGCGGGAATCCAGAGAAAACTATCCTAAAGTTACTTCAACAAAATTTTCACTTCCTTTTTCCATAAATGGAATTACATTTCCTTCAATCATTTTTCCATTCAGAGAAATTTGTTTAACACCATTTGAAACATGATTTGGATTTACAATTTCAATATTGTAAATCGCATTTCTAAATTTTCTTACAATCTTAAAACCATCCCAATTATTAGGGATACATGGATCTATTTTTAATCCATCATATTGCGGCTGAATTCCCAAAATATATTGTGTAACTGCGTAATAATTCCACGCAGCAGTTCCGGTTAACCAAGAATTTTTTGCTTCGCCCGGTTTAAACGCATCTTTCCCGGCAATCATTTGAGAATAAACATAAGGCTCAGTTTTATGCAAATCACTTATTTCTTCTAAATATGATGGCGCAATTTTTTTATAATATTCAAACGCTCTATTGCCATTGCCCAAAATAGTTTCTCCAATCATTATCCAAGGATTATTATGACAAAATATTCCAGCATTTTCTTTGTAACCAGCCGGGTATGTAGAAATTTCCCCCATGTTAATATGATATTTTGTAAATGCCGGATTGTTTAAAACAATTCCGTATTCGCAATCCAAATATTTTTTTACGGAATCTAAAGCAAGTTTTGCACGTCCATCTTCAACGCCAATTTCTGCCATTGTGCAAATTCCTTGAGACTCAATAAAAATTTTACCTTCGTCGTTTTCATTGCTTCCGATTTTTTCTCCATAAAAATCATACGCGCGCAAAAACCAATTTCCATCCCATCCATATTTATCAATCGCAATTTTCATTTCTTCAATATGAAATAAAGCACTATTTGCTTCATCAATTTTTTCTAACTTTTTGCAAAGATCAACAAATTCATTTCCATAAAGAACAAACATTCCGGCAATGAAGATTGATTCGGCAACTCCGCCTTTTTTATTTTCTGTAGTTTGAAATGATTCATCCGGATTTTTTGAAAAGCAATTTAAATTCAGACAATCATTCCAATCGGCTCTGCCTATTAAGGGAAGTTTGTGAGGTCCCAAATTATTTACAACATGATAAAATGATCTTTTCAAATGTTCGAATAAAGATTGAGATTTCGTTTCATCATTATCAAATGGAACTTGTTCATCAAGAATTGACCAATCGCCGGTTTCTTTTATGTAAGTTGTTGTTGAAAGAATTAGCCAAAGCGGATCATCATTAAAATTTCCGCCAATTGCATTGTTGCCTTTTTTTGTTAACGGCTGATACTGATGATAAGCTCCGCCGTCTTCAAATTGAGTTGCCGCAATATCCAAAATTCTTTCGCGTGCTTTCTCCGGAATTTGATTAACAAATCCAATTAAATCTTGATTAGAATCTCTAAAACCCATTCCGCGACCAATACCGCTTTCAAAATACGATGCACTTCGCGACATATTAAAAGTTATCATACATTGATATTGATTCCAAATGTTTACCATTCTATCAAGTTTTTCATCGTGACTTTTTATTTGAAAATTTGAAAGAAGGGAAGTCCAATAATTTTGTAAATCGTTAAAAGCATTATTTACAGATTCCGAAGTTGAAAATTCATTTATCAATTTTACAGCTTTTTCTTTATTTATAATTCCTTTAGATTCCCATTTATTTTCTTCATCATTTTCAACATAACCAAGTATGAAAATAAATTCTTTTTCTTCATTTGGCGAAAGTGTTATTTCTATTTGATGAGAAGCAATCGGCGACCAGCCGTGTGCAATTGAGTTTTTTGATTTTCCTTCAATTACAACATCTGGATTATCAAATCCGTTATACAAGCCGATAAACGAATCGCAATCGGTATCAAATCCATTTAACTCAGAATTTACCGAATAAAAAGAAAAATGATTTCTTCGTTCCTTATATTCTGTTTTGTGATAAATTACGGAATCTTTAACTTCAACTTCTCCGGTTGAAAAATTTCTTTGAAAATTTGTTTGATCGTCTTGAGCATTCCACAAAGCAAATTCTACGAATGAAAAAAGTTTTATAGATTTTGATTTTTCACCCAAGTTGGAAATTTTAACTTTTTGAATTTCGCAATTTTTTTGCAATGGAACGAAAAATAAAATTTCTGCTTGAATAAAATTTCTTGTTCCATTTATAATTGTATAACCTAATCCGTGTCTGCAAGAATAGTTTTCAACATCAGCTTTAATTGGCTTCCAACCCGGATTCCAAATATTACCGGAATCATTTATATAAAAATATTTTCCTCCGTTATCAATCGGAACATTATTATATCTGAATCTCGTAATTCTTCTAAGCAAAGCATCTTTGTAAAAACTGTAACCGCCGGCAGTGTTTGATATTATTGAGAAGAAATTTTCACTTCCCAAATAATTTATCCATGGATAAGGTGTTTTGTAATTTGTAATTACGTATTCTTTTTTTGTGTCATCGAAAAATCCAAATTTCATTTCAAACCTTTTTAAATTTTATTAAGAAATAGTTTTATCAGAATGATAATTATATATCATAAGAATAAAAGGAAATAGTATCTTTATAGTTATAAAATTCTTCTATCAAGATTTTGTTTTTGTGACAAACCAAAATTCAATTGTTTTAATCAAAAATACGTGGTATAAATTTTGAATAATTATTTAACAAAAATTTTGTTTGCCAGTAAAATCAGATCCGATAAATGAGAATTGCAATAATTATTCCAAAAACTAAATGACAGAAATATTATGAACGAAAACGGAAAATTGAGCTTTAAGGAAAAATTTGCATATGGATTTGGAGATTTAGCTTCAGTCCTTTATTGGCAAACTTTTATGTTATACCTAACTTATTTTTATACGGATGTTTTTTTAATTCCGGCTGCTGCTGTTGCAACAATGTTTTTATTAAGTAGAATTTGGGATGGAATAAACGATCCGATGATGGGAATACTTTCCGATAGAACAAATACAAAGTGGGGACATTTCCGCCCATATTTATTATGGATGTGCGTTCCGTTCGCAATTGCCGGCGTTTTTACTTTTACAGTTCCGGATTTAGATGAAGGCGGAAAATTAGTTTGGGCATACGCAACTTTCTTTATAATTATGATGCTATATACTGCAATCAATATTCCTTATACTGCTTTGTTAGGTGTAATTACTCCCAACTCAAATGAACGGACTTCAGTTTCTTCATTTAAATTTCTTTTTGCATTTGCTGCCGGAATAATTGTTTCAGCAACATTGCTTCCGTTGGTTCAAATTTTAGGTGATGGTAATGATGCAAAAGGTTGGCAATCTGCTTTTATAATTTACGGAATTGCCGCAGTTATATTTTTTCTAATAACTTTTTTTGGAACAAAAGAAAGAGTACTTCCACCTAAAACTCAAAAGTCTTCTATCAAACAAGACTTTTATGAATTAGTTACAAATGGTCCTTGGTTAATATTACTACTTGCAACAATTTTATTTATTCTTTTTGTTGCGATAAGAAGCAGTGTTACAGTTCACTACTTCAAATATTTCGTCGGAACTCAAGAAATTACCTTACCATTTATGGATAAAGCTTCATACGATTTTAATGCTATTACGTCAGCATTTAATACAGTTGGACAATTTTCATCTTTTGTTGGTGTCTTGTTAGTTAGTTTTGTTTCAAATAGAATGGGAAAGAAGAGAACATTTTTTCTTTACTTTGTCGTTGCTGTAATTGGTACAGCCGGATTTTATTTTTGCAAACCAGATCAATTAGGTTTGATATTCTTTTTTCAAATAATTGGTTCTTTAACCGGCGGACCATTAAGTGTTTTGGTTTGGGCAATGTACGCAGATACAGCTGATTATAATGAATGGAAACGCGGAAGAAGAACAACCGGTTTAGTTTTTTCTGCTTCAACAATGTCTCAAAAATTTGGTTGGGCAATTGGATCTTTCGTTGCATTAAATTTAATGGCACAAGTAGGATTTGAACCAAATCAGGTTCAATCACAAGAAAGTTTAGATGGGTTAGTTTTATTATTCAGTTTAATTCCAGCTGGGTTTGGAGTTTTGGCAATAATAAGTTTAATATTTTATCCATTAGATGAAAAGAAAGTTTATGAAATTGAAACTGAATTAAAGCAAAGAAGGCAATTAGAAGAAAGTTAAATTTTAAAGTATTATAAAAGGTTAAAAATGGCTTCAACAATTGTGGGTAAAAGTTTACCAAATATTCCTTGGGAAGAAAAACCTAAAAACTGTAATGATATTATTTGGAGATTCAGCGGAAATCCTATATTAGATTGGAATCCAATTCCCAAAGCGGCAAGAGTTTATAATAGTGCAATTGCTCCATTTAATGGAAAATTTGCCGGAGTTTTTAGAGCTGATCAGAAAAATGGTAGAGCAACATTATTTGCTGGCACAAGTGAAGACGGAATTAATATAAATTTGGATTTGGATCCAATAAATTGGATTGATGAAAATGGAAATCCGAAACCTACAAGTTATGCTTATGATCCAAGAGTTGTAAATGTTGACGGAACTTATTATGTAGTTTGGTGCGACGATATGAAAGGTCCATCAATTGGATTAGGCAGAACAACAGATTTTAAAACATTTATTCGAATGCCTAATCCGCTTATGCCGTATAACCGAAATGGAGTTTTGTTCCCAAGAAAAATTAATGAAAAATATATGTTATTAAGCAGACCGAGCGATACCGGTCATACACCATTTGGAGATATTTACATTAGTGAAAGTCCGGATTTAATTTATTGGGGAAATCATAAACACGTTATGGGAAAGGGAGGACAAGGCTGGTGGCAAGGAACCAAAATTGGCGCCGGACCAATTCCCATCGAAACAAATGATGGTTGGTTACTTTTTTACCATGGAGTTTCCGGAACTTGCAATGGATTTGTTTATAGTTTTGGTGCGGTAATTCTTGATTTGGAAAATCCAAGTAAAGTACTTTACAGAACGCGGGATTATTTGTTAACTCCGGAAAAAAATTATGAAACTTCTGGTTTTGTTCCAAATGTAGTTTTTCCATGTGCAAATTTGTATGATGCAGAAACCGGAAGAATTGCTATTTATTACGGAGCTGCTGATACTTATACTGCAATTGCGTTTACTCAAGTTGATGAATTAATAAACTATATTAAAAATAATTCTGAAATTCTTTAAAACAATTGGAAATATTTTAGGTGCAAAATGAAAATCAACAATTTTAAAAAAAATTTTATTCAAACAATTTTTATTCTAATTTTTATTACAAATTTATCGAATGCGCAAATTTCGTATAATTCACCGGATCAAAATCAATCTTTGTTAAATGAACCGATTGATATTAGCGGAGACTTTAGAAATTTTTCGAATACTTATTATGTGGCAGATAGCTTATCGGAATTTGATCCAATAACCGGAAATGGTAAAATTAAATATTTACGACACGAATATGTTACGAGATTTGCATTCAATAATATTATGTCAAATTTGGAGCCGGTGGTTGCTAATGAATTTCCATCGATTGAATATGAATCTGCACCGGAACTTCCATTCTCAATAGAATTTGTTTCGGCAAAAACTATTAGAATAAAAATTATTTCAAGATTCCAAGTTAAACCAAATGAAGAATCTTTAATGCTGGTAAATGGTTTTGCGCCAATAGATAAAAAATCTTGGAAGTATAATAAAATTGCCGGAGGTCATTCATACAAAAGTGAATTTGGGACGATTAAAATTTTTGAACATCCTTGGTACATTAAAGTATTTGATATGAATGGAAAATTACTTATAAACACTTTAACAAAATTGGATGATGCAAAAACTTATATTCCTTTGCTTCCATTTTCATTTGTAAGACGAGCTTCAGATTATTCTACAAGTGTTGCCGCTGTTTTTTCACTTTCTCCAAATGAAGGAATTTACGGATGCGGTGAATCATTTACAGAATTTAATAAACGCGGACAAAAAGTTGTTTTGTGGACAGACGATGCAAATGGCGTTCAAAATGAAACTATGTATAAACCAATTCCGTTTTTTATGAGCAGCAGAGGGTATGGAATATTTATGCACACTTCCTCGCCAATTACTTGTGATTTCGGAAAGTATTATAAGGAAGCGACTACCTTAATGATTGGTGATGATGTTGCAGATCTTTTTATTTTTCTCGGAAAGCCAAAGGACATTTTAAATGAATACACAAATTTAACCGGAAAACCGGCAATGCCGCCTTTGTGGTCATTTGGTTTTTGGATGAGCAGAATTACATATTTTTCTGAAGTAGACGGAAGAACTGTTGTAAATAAATTACGTGAAAATAAAATTCCCACAGATGTTCTTCACTTCGATACCGGCTGGTTCGAAACTGATTGGAGATGTGATTATCAATTTTCAAAATCAAGGTTTAAAGATGCAAAAAAAATGATTTTAGATTTTAAAGAAGATGGAATTCAAACTTGCTTATGGCAGCTTCCTTATTTTGTTCCAAAGAATTCTTTATTTCCGGAAATAATTGCAAAGGGTTTATTTGTAAAAGATCAAAAAGGAAATCTTCCTTACGAAGATGCTGTTTTAGATTTTTCGAATCCGGAAACTGTAAAGTGGTATCAAGAAAAAATTGGCGGATTGTTGGATCAAGGAGTTGGAGTAATTAAAGTTGATTTTGGCGAAGCTGCGCCAGCTAACGGTATTTATCATTCTGGCAAATCCGGATTTTATGAACATAATTTATATCCCCTAAGATATAATAAAACGGTTGCAGAGGTTACAAAACAAAAAACCGGTGAAACGATAATTTGGGCAAGAAGTACTTGGGCTGGAAGTCAGCGTTACCCGTTACATTGGGGCGGTGATGCGGAAAATACAAACTCTGCAATGGCTGCAACTTTAAGAGGTGGATTATCTCTTGGTCTTTCCGGATTTAGTTTTTGGTCACATGATATTGGTGGATTTGTAAATAAAAAACCGGAAGATCTTTACAGAAGATGGATACCTTTTGGAATGTTAACATCACACACACGAAGTCATGGAAACCCTCCTACAGAACCTTGGGAATACGGTAATGATTTTATGAATGCCTTCCGTAATGCTGATAATATGAGATACAAATTAATGCCGTATATTTATGCTCAAGCAAAAGAATGCACAGAGAAAGGTTTGCCAATGCTTCGAGCGTTATTTGTAGAATTCCCCGATGATCCCGGAACATGGTTAGTTGACGATCAATATTTGTTTGGTTCAGATTTGCTTGTTGCTCCTTTGTTTGAAAATGTAAAAAGTAGAAATGTTTATCTTCCTCAAGGAAATTGGATTGATTATCAAACTGAGAAAGTTTATACTTCCGGTTGGTACAATATTGAAGCCGGTGAAATTCCAATTGTAGTTCTTGTAAAAGACGGGACAATTATTCCTCATATTGAATTAGTTCAATCAACAGCGCAAATGGATTGGTCAAAAATAGAATTAAAAGTTTTTTCTGAGAAATCTGACAATGCAGAAGGAATAATTTATTTACCAAACGATCCATCAATAAAAAAAATTGCAGCCAAAAAAGTTAATGGAAAATTTGTTTTGGATAGTGATCCTTATATCGGAAAAGTAAAGTTTGAGATAAATTAAAATCGTCTGTTAAAAATCTTTATTTGAACATTTGAAGATGAAAAAATGAAAAAAATAATTCTCATAATACTTTTTAGCTTTATTTCAGTGCAAATATTTTCTTCAGAATATAAGAATTTTAATTTTGATTGGAAATTTTCAAAAGGAAATTTTCCCAAGGCAGAAAATATTTATTTTGATGATTCAGATTGGCAAAGTGTAAATGTGCCTCACGATTGGGCAATTTATGGACCTTTAGATAAAATGGGCGATCCAGAAACTGCAAAGCTTCCATGGAAAGGTGAAGGCTGGTACAGAAAAATATTTAAAATGGAAAAAGCTTTAGAGGGCAAAAAAATATTCTTCATTTTTGATGGAGTGATGGCCTTTCCAAAAATTTATATAAATGGTAAACTTGCTTATCAATGGGATTACGGATACAACTCATTTCATTTTGATGCAACAAATTTTATAAAATTCGGTGAAGAAAATTTAATTGCGGTTTATGTTGATACAAGAAATCATGAAAGTCGCTGGTATCCCGGAGCCGGAATTTATAGAAAAGTTCAAATGATAATTTCCGATCCAATTCACATTAATATTTGGGGTACAAATATCTCAACACCCAAAGCCAGTATGGAAAATACTGATGTGAGAACTTTTACAAAAATTACAAATAGCAATAAATCCGAAGAAAAAATTATTCTAAAATCTTTAGTTATTGATCCAAACGGAAATGAAATTTTTCAGGAAATTGATACTTCACAATTTAAAGGTGAATATGAATTTGAGCAATGGTTTAGATTTCCAAATCCAAAATTGTGGGATGTTGAAAATCCAAATTTATATTCTCTTAAATCAATTGTTATTGTAAATAATAGAATTGTTGATACATTAACTTCAAGATTTGGAATTCGTTCAATCAAATTTACTGCAGATGATGGTTTTCATCTGAATGTAAAAAGAGTAAGGTTGCAAGGAGTCTGTCTTCATCAAGATCATGGACCGTTAGGTTCTGCATTTAATAAAAGAGCGATGGAAAGACAGCTTGAAATATTGAAAGATATGGGATGCAACGCTATTAGAACAAGTCACAATATACCCGCTCCGGAATTATTGGATCTTTGTGATGAAATGGGATTCCTTGTTATTGATGAAGCATTTGATAAGTGGGATAAAAAAGGTGATTTGCTTGATGATAAAGATTTTAATGAATGGGCTGAAAGAAATATTACAAATTTTATTTTAAGAGATAGAAATCATCCGTCCATAATTCTTTGGAGTATTGGAAATGAAATGTGGGAAATTGGTGCAAACACTCACGGAAGTTATAATAAATTAGTTGAGATGATAAGCCATTATAGAAAGCTTGATCCAACTCGACCAATAACAATGGTCGATGCCGATGTGGAAAGTGTAAAGTGGCATTTTAATCAACTTGTAGATGTTCATTCATGGAATTACAGCAGACGTTATGAAAGCGCAAGAAAAGCTGATCCGAGTAAATGTGTAATTATTACTGAATCAGCATCAACAGTTAGTACACGTGGATATTACACTTTTCCGCTTCCAGAGAAAAAAGATGATTTTTATTTGAATGATTTACAAATTAGTTCTTATGATATGAATTCTCCTTGGTGGGCAGAACCGGCAGAGCAAGATTTTGCTTGGCAAGAAGAGGATAAATTTGTTGCTGGTGAATTTGTCTGGACCGGATTTGATTATTTAGGTGAGCCAACTCCTTATAATTATTTTTTAACTGAACAAGGAATAATTAGCAAAAAAAAAACCGCAGTGAGTTCATATTTTGGTATAATTGATTTGTGTGGAATTCCTAAGGATCGATATTACATTTACAGAAGTCATTGGCTGCCTAATGAAAAAACAATTCACATTTTACCGCATTGGAATTGGAAAGGAAAGGAAGGTGAAATTATTCCGGTTCACGTACATACAAATGCTGATTATGGCGAATTATTTTTAAATGGAAAATCATTAGGAAAGAAATTTAAAATTCCTCAATCAGAAAATATTTTTGAAAAATATAGATTAATGTGGAACGATGTGAAATATGAATCCGGTGAATTAAAAGTTGTAGTATATAAAGATGAAAAATATTATGGAGAAAAAATATTAAAAACCGCTGATGAGTCTTATTCTATTCGGTTAACTCCGGATAGAACAAATCTTAATTCTGGCGGAGAAGATTTATCATATATTTTAATTGAAGCATTGGATAAAAATGGAAATTTAACTCCGCTTGCAGAAAATGAAATTAATTTTGAAATATCCGATAACGCAGAAATAGCGGGAGTTGGAAACGGAAATCCTCAAAGTTATAATCAATTCAAATCAAATAAAGTTAAGTTATTTTATGGAAAAGCTATGTTGATTCTTACATCCATAAAAGATAAAAAAGGGAAAATTAAAATTTTAGCAAAGTCAAAAGGATTGAAAGATTTTGGTATAAAATTATTTGTAGAATAAATTTGAAGAATAATTAATAATTACAATTTTTTACTTTCTAAATTATTTAAGTAATATTTTTAGCAACAGAATATTTAAACACTCCTAAAAATTACGGTAAATTATTGAAAACAAAATTAGTTCTCATATACTTCGGGATATTATTCAATTCGCTTTTTCCATTTTCATCAAAAGATTCTACCAATTCAGATTCTGTAAAATTTAATTCAACAAATAACAAAAGAACCTATGTTACTGAAAGATTAAATACAGATAAACCCAATATTGATGGTAAGTTTGATGATGAATGCTGGCAAGGAGGAAATTGGGCTGGTAATTTTGTCCAGTGGATTCCTAATGAAGGTGCAAAACCTTCACAAGAAACCCAAATTAAAATTCTTTACGATGATAAAAGTATTTATGTTGCAATTAGAGCATTTGATAATGAACCAAATAAAATCAGCAGAAGATCAGACCGAAGAGATGAATTTCATGGAGATATTGTAGGAATTAGTTTTGATAGTTATCATGATCATAGAACAGCTTTTGAATTTGATTTAACTGCCGGCGGGCAAAAAATTGATTTGTTGTTATACAATCCATCAAATTGGGATGTTAACTGGAATGCCGTATGGAAAGGTGAAGTTGGTTTTGAAGATTCTGCATGGACTGCAGAATTTGAAATTCCATTTAGTCAATTAAGATTTAGTGATGAGCCTGAGCAAATTTGGGGAATGCATTGCTGGAGATGGATTGACCGATTTCAGGAAGAAAGTGATTGGGAACCGCAATCATCAAAAGGTGCCGGAATTATTTATCAGTTTGGTGAGCTTCATGGTTTATATAATTTAACAAATAAACCTCCAATTGAATTGATGCCTTATGTATTGGGAGAAATTAATACATTTAAAAAAGATTTAAATAATCCGTTCAAAAAAAATGGAAGAGAATTTTTAGGCAACGCCGGATTTGATGCAAAGATTGGTTTATCAAATAATTACACTTTGGATTTAACAATCAATCCGGATTTTGGACAAGTTGAAGCTGATCCATCAGTAATTAATTTAACTGCTTTCGAAACTTTCTATGATGAAAAAAGACCATTTTTTCTGGAAGGTAAAAATATTTTCGATTTTAATTTTGATGGGAGCACACTTTTTTATAGCAGAAGAATTGGACACAAACCATCTTATTTCCCAAATTTACAAAATGATGAATATATTGAATATCCAAAAAATACTTCAATATTAAGTTCATTGAAATTAAGCGGAAAATCTGCAGATGGCTTAGCAATTGGAGTTCTTCAAAGTTTAACGGCGAAAGAAGAAGCAGAAATATCTCAAAATTTAAATGAAAGAAAAGTTGATGTAGAACCGCTAACCAATTATCTACTACTTCGTTTGCAGAAAGATTATAGCGCTGGAAATACAGTTTTGGGCGGAATTGCGACTTCCACAAATAGATTTATTAAAAGTGATAATTTGAAAATTTTGCATACAAATTCTTACACAGGCGGAATTGATTTTTTGAAGTATTGGAATAACAAGGAATATTTTGTTGATCTAAAATTTATTGGGAGTTATTTGGATGGAAGTGAAGCATCTATTAATAACTTGCAAAAATCTTCGGCTCGGTATTTTCAAAGGCCAGATGCATCACATTTAAATTTTGATGAGAATTCGGAATATTTATCTGGACATGGCGGGTATTTTAAAATTGGAAAAGGAAGCGGTGATCTTTGGCGTTATTCCGCTGATGTGTCTTGGCGTTCGCCTGGGCTTGAACTAAACGACATGGGTTATATAAATCTTGTTGATTTAATTAAAGAGAAAAATTCTATTTCATACTTTTCAGTACAGCCAAATGCTATTTCCAGAAATTATAAAATAAATTTTAATCAATTTAATAATTGGGATTTTGGTTTTAATCATCTTTCATCTGGCGCTGATTTGAGTTTATATTTTGAGTTCTTGAATAAATGGACAACTTTAACTTCCTTAAGTTTTACTTCGCAAAAATTAGATACGCGAATTTTACGCGGCGGTAATGCAATGATTTTACCGAGTGAATGGAGTGGAAGTATTTATTTCAGAACAGATCCATCAATAAAATTTCTTGCTGATTTAAATTTTCAATATTCAAAAGCAAATGAAAATAGATTTGAAAATTATTATTTACAGCCAGGTATTACTTTGCAGCCAATGAATACTTTGAAAATATCTTTCAGTTTGAATTTTTATAAAAATAGAGATGAATTGCAATTTATTGAAAACAAAAAAATTAATGAAGATGTTAAATATATTTTAGGCGAAATAAATCAGAAAAATTTTGGTGCAACTTTTAGATTTGATTATAACATTACTTCAGAATTATCAATTCAGTATTATGGAAGTCCTTTTGTATCTATTGGAAAATATTCTGACTTTAAAGTTGTGACAAATTCAAAAGCATCAAATTATAAAGATAGAATTTCTAATTTAATTACAAATTCTAATGAAAATCATTATGATGTAATAAATAGTTCCTCAAATCAAGTTGAATACAGTTTTGAAAATCCGGATTTCAACTTTATTGAATTCAGATCAAATTTGGTACTTCGATGGGAATATCGGGCTGGTTCACAAATTTATTTTGTTTGGTCGCAAGAAAGAAATAATTATTTACTTTCCGGAAATCAATCGGTGAATAATGCTTTTGAGAATTTGGGTAAGTTATACCCAAATAATATTTATTTACTAAAATTTAATTATTGGTTAGATATTTAAAATTTAACAATAAAATTATTTTGCTATTATTCTATTAATTAAAAACAATATGTAAACGTAAAATTTATTTTTGGATCGCATTGAAACTTTATCTTATTCTTTTAACAGTATTGATTTTTTCTTCATGCACTTATCAAAATGAAAGTAAATTAGTTCAGGAAAAATTAGGCGCAAAACTGATTGATTCCAATGCAACTTTTGGAACTATTGCATTATTTTATAATCTTCAGAAAAATCCGGAATCAAAAATTATTTTTGGGCATCATCATTCAACTGCTTACGGAATTGGATGGCGGGGAGGTTTTGGAAGATCGGATATAAAAGACGTAACCGGAAGCCATCCGGGTATTGTAGGATGGGATTTTGCCGATCTTAACTTTAATCCTGTTGAACAACCGAATTGGCTGGAAAAATATGTAATTGATGCTTATGATAATGGACTAATCAATATTTTCGCATGGCATCTTGATAATTTAGTCACCGGTGGAAGTTTTTATGATACAACAATTGTAGTAAAACATATTCTGCCCGGCGGAAGTCATCATGAAAATTATAAAAGTGAATTGGATAGAATTTCCTACTTCTTAAAACATTTGATTGGAAAAGATGGAAAATTAATTCCAATTATATTTAGACCGTTTCACGAATTTGACGGAAGCTGGTTTTGGTGGGGAGATCATTTTTGTACTCCCGAAGAATTTATTGAGTTATGGCAGTTTACGGTAAAATATTTAAGAGATATTCAAAAAGTAAAAAATATACTTTATGCATTTTCTCCAGATTGCAAATACACAAACGAAATTGATTTTTTAGAAAAATATCCCGGCGATGATTATGTTGATTTAATTGGAATGGATAATTATTGGGATTTTACTCCCTTGGGCGAAGGTTTAAATGCAGTAACGGAAAAATTAAAATTAGTATCTAAAATTGCAAAAGATAAAAATAAAATTGCGGCTTTTACAGAAACCGGTTTAGAAAAAATTCCAGATGATAAATGGTGGACAGAAAAATTATTAAAAGTTATAAAAAGTGATAGTATAAATATTTCGTTTGTTATGGTTTGGAGAAATGCACATATAAATCATTTTTATGCACCGCATAAGAATCATCCAAGTGCAGAAAATTTTATTGAATTTAAAAATGATCCCAAAATAATTTTTGCAGATGAGCTTCCGGATTTATTCAATATTGATATGATTTTATCAAAATGATAAGTTGATTATTTTTCAAAAGTTACAAAATTATTCTTAACTCAAGTTTTATTAAATTAATTAGTGGCATCATTTTTGAATTTTCTCTTCAAAACCTCAAATGGAATTTACGATGCAGCTTAGTTTTATTGACCTTTCGATTATTATTGCGTACCTAATTTCAACAATTTTCTTAGGTATGTATTTATCCAAAAAAGCATCAAAAAATATTAATAATTATTTTCTGGGGGGAAACACAATCAAATGGTGGTTCCTTGGAGTTTCCGATGCTTCCGGAATGTTTGATATTGCCGGAACAATGCTTTTGGTTTATTGGCTTTCCGTGTATGGTTTAAAAAGTATTTGGATTCCTTGGTTGTGGCCGGTTTTTAATCAAATATTTTTGATGGTTTATTTATCGCCTTGGTTAAGAAAATCAAATGTTATGACCGGAGCCGAATGGATAAATACAAGATTTGGAAATGGAAAAGGTGCAACTCTTTCTCACATTATTGTTGTGATTTTTGCATTAATAAGCGTAATAGGATTTTTATCGTACGGATTTAAAGGAGTTGGGAAATTTGCTGCGGCATTTTTACCTCCGCTTGTTAGCGATCCAAGTTTGCTTCAACAATATCCGCAAATAAATACCAATTTATATGCACTTATTTTGATGGCAATAACTACATTATATGTTGTAAAAGGTGGAATGTTCAGCGTAGTTTTTACTGAAGTTATTCAATATGGAATTTTAACAATTTCATCGCTCGCTATTGGAATTATTGCAATGTACAATGTTTCTCCGGAAATGATAAGAAGTGTAGTTCCGGATGGATGGACGAATATATTTTTTGGTGCAGATTTAAATCTTGATTGGTCAACAGTTACATCTTCGGTTGCGACAAAAGTTTCGACTTTCAATCAATGGATAATTACAGATGGATACTCAATGTTTGGATTATTTTTTGGAATGATGTTGTTCAAAGGAATATTTGTAGCTGCCGCCGGTCCCGCACCAAATTATGATATGCAAAGAATTCTTTCTACAAGAAATCCCGTTGAAGCTGCAAAAATGAATTCACTTGTAAGCGTTGTTTTAAATCCGGTTAGATATTTTTTAGTCACCGGTTTAACAGTTCTTGCACTAACAAATTTTGATGCACTTTACAAAAGTTCAATTTCAACTCCGGATTTTGAAGCAATTCTTCCAGAAGTCTTAGCTAAATATGTGCCGGTTGGTTTACTTGGTTTACTTATGACCGGCTTCATTGCTGCTTTTATGAGCAACTTTGCCGCAACCGTTAATGCAGCTCCGGCTTATATTGTTAATGATATTTACAAACGTTATATAAATCCGAATGCAGAACCAAAAAAGTATGTAACAATGAGTTATATATCTTCTGCGGCAGTTGTAATTGTTGGAATTACAATTGGATTTTTTGTAGAATCATTAAACCAAATAGTTTTATGGATTGTTGCTTCGCTTTGGGGAAGTTATACAGCAGCAAATATTTTAAAATGGTATTGGTGGCGATTTAATGGATTTGGGTATTTCTGGGGAATGTTTTCAGGAATTATTACTTCGCTAATTTTAACTTTGCTTGAAAATTTAAATTTAATTCCTTGGCTGGATAATTTTCCTCTACAAAATAATCCAAGTATGAATTCATTTCCGATAATTTTCATAGTTTCAATTTTTGCATGTATAATTGCAACGCTTAAAACTAAACCGGAAAGCGACGAAGTACTTATTAAGTTTTACAAACAAGTAAAACCTTGGGGATTTTGGAATCCCGTATTGAAAAAAGTTAATGCAATTGAACCAAATTTTAAACCAAATAAAAATTTTAAAAGAGATATGTCGAATGTAATTGTTGGAATAATTTGGCAAATAACATTAATGGCAGTTCCAATATTTCTTGTAATAAGAGAATATTCTTCACTAATTATTGCAGTTGTATTTTTAATTATAACTTCAACAATTTTGAAATTTAATTGGTGGAATAAATTAGAAAGTTCTTACGGTGAAAACACATAATATTTATCAAAAAATATTTTACGAAAATTGGTAAAGGTAATAATGAACAAATTGAAGTTTGATAAAAAAGTTGACTTACTTTTCAAAGATTATAAAAGTTTAATAAATCAAAAAAATACAAAAATTAAAAAAGGTAACGGAATTTTTGATCGTTACAAAAATCCTATTTTAACAGCTCAACACATTCCTCCATTTTGGAAATATGATTTAGATTTTAAAACAAATCCATTTCTAATGGAACGAATTGGAGTTAATGCAACATTTAATTCCGGAGCAATATTATTCAATAAAAAAATTCTTTTATCCGTGAGAGTTGAAGGAAATGATAGAAAATCTTTTTTTGCAATTGCCGAATCAAAAAATGGAATTGATAATTTTAAATTTTGGGATTACCCAATAGAATTACCGGAAACAAAAGATCCCGATATAAATGTTTATGATATGCGTTTGGTTAAACATGAAGACGGATGGATTTATGGTTTATTCTGTACCGAAAGAAAAGATAAAAATGTATCATCTTCAGATACTTCAAGCGCTTATGCACTTTGTGGAATTGCACGAACCAAGGATTTTAAAAAATGGGAAAGACTTCCGGATCTTAAAACAAAATCACCGCAGCAAAGAAATGTTGTTTTGCATCCGGAATTTGTAGAGAATAAATATGCATTTTACACACGACCACAAGATGGATTTATTGAAGCAGGAAGCGGCGGCGGAATTGGCTGGGGATTATGTGAAAATATTGAAAACCCAATTCTTAAAAATGAAATTATTGTTGATGACAGACAATATCACACAATTAAAGAAGTGAAAAATGGATTGGGTCCGGCACCGATTAAAACAAAAAAAGGCTGGCTTCAATTAGCGCATGGAGTTAGAAATACGGCTGCTGGATTGCGGTATGTCTTATATTTGTTTTTAAGCGATCTTAAAAATCCCGAAAAAATTATTGCATCACCTGGAGGATATTTTTTAGCTCCGGAAAATGAAGAAAGAATTGGCGATGTTTCAAATGTAGTTTTTAGTAATGGCTGGGTTGCAAAAGAAAACGGAGAAGTGTTTATTTATTATGCTTCTTCCGATACAAGAATGCACGTTGCAACTTCAACAATTGATAAATTATTAGATTACGTTTTGAATACTCCGAAAGATGAATTAAGAAGTTTTGCTTCAGTTCAGCAAAGAAAAAAACTTATCAATAAAAATTTGAAATTATTAATGAGTAGAAAGAAGAAAGATTAATTTTTATTCGTGGAAATCATAAATAATCTGTTAAATCTACGTTCTCAATAACTGTAGTTACGCAAAATGTCATTCTGAACGAAGTGAAGAATCTCAATATTGCGAATTTACTCTATTTTGAGATATTTCGCTTCGCTCAATATGACAAAAACCTCAAATTGCGTAACTTCAGTCAATAAAAAAAAATTCATAAATTCTCCGCAACTTTTTTCCAATGATTTAAAAATTTATCGGATACAATTTTCTTCTTTCTAAAACCTTCACTGTGTTTAAATAATTTAAAATTTTCATCTGCCAAAATTGAAACACAATTCATTAAAGCTCTTCCATTGTGATATGTTCCTTTCCAAATTCTTCCTTTGGGTTCAAATTTTTGAAAAGGTTCAATATCAATTCCACCCCAATACCAGTCACCATTTTCGTGATCGATTATAAAATTTTTTACATAATCCCATTCTTTAAAAAATGTTTCTAAGTACTTTTGTTCATTTGGAAAAATTTGCGACATAATTAAAAAAATATTTAGAGCTTCAGCTTGCGCCCACCAAGTTTTTGTATTCTTAATAATTTCACATTTATCTGAATTTTCAAAATAATATCCTCCATCAAAAAATCCGCCATTAATATTATCCCATCCATTTTCTAATGAATGATCAACCATTTTTTTTGCAATATGCAAAGTTTTAATATCATTTTTTATCCCTAATGAATGAGAAGCTTCCAGCATTAAAAAAGCTGTTTCATAATCGTGACCAAATGAAATGTGATCCAATCCATAATTACTTTCACGAATTTCTTTTGGTTCATTCTTAAAAGAAACCGAATTCCATTCTTCATCAAAAAATAATTGTAAATATCCTTTCTCTGTTGTAATTACATCTCGAGTTAAAAAAAGCATTTCGGTCAATCTTTCTTTAAGCAAATCAGATTTGTAAACATTGTAGAATTCAGTAAATGCTTCCAAAAGATGTATTGAAGAATTTTGATCTTTATATCCAACTTCATTTTTATCTGTGGCTATTGATTTATATTTACTTCCCCTATTAAAAATTTCACATTCCTCATTCAAAAATTGAAAGTAACCTTTGTGTATTTTATCATGTGCAAAAGTATCAATCCAGTAAAAAACTTGTTTTGCAAAATCCAGAACTTTTTCATTTTGTGAAGTTTGGTAAAGTGAAGCTAAAGCAAATAATCCATAAGCATTTCCGTAAGTTCTTTTTTCATTTTGCCATCCTTCAATATCAGAATAATTACCTTCGCGATTTTTAATTTGAAAAAAACCGCCGTTAGTTTTATCCCACATTTTATTGTGTAAAAATTGAAATCCGTGTAATGCAAAATCCAAATATTTTTTATCGCTAAAAAAATCAGCAGCTTTGGAAAGTGTCCAAATATTTCTTGCTTGAGTTACAATCATTTTTTCTTGAGAATTTGTTAATTCAAAATTGTATGAAAGATTTGTAAAAAATCCACCAGCTTCAAAATCAATAACTCGAGGATACCATTTATCCAACAAATTATTTTTGAGCTGAAAACTCATTTCATCAAGAATTTTATTCATGTAATTCATATTACAAAGAAATTTAATTGAAATCTTTTTTGCAAAAATTATGCTAATAATTAATGAAAAATTTAAGTTAAAAATACTTTTTTACAGAAATTAAAATTATCAAACTGATAGATTTTTATTAAAATGATAACCAAATCAGTTTGCAAACTTATTGTAAATATTTCGATTACCTAAATCTTCATTAAAAAATAACTACTTTGGTTTAAGTTGATTCTGATTATTTGGCACTTTTGTTGAACTTTAAATTTTAAGATGAATTTATTTTTCATAATTATTTTAAGTTTTTTAACTATTCGGAAATCCTAAAAAGATAATGTTAATGCAAGCAAAAGAAAAATATCATTTAAGAGTAAATAACAAATTCTTTTTAATTGTTTCTATGATTTTGTTAATATTAGTAATAATTTTTAGATTGTTGACATAGTTTGCAATTCAGAAAATATTTTATCTAAAAGTTAAAACTTATAATTTATTCTAACATTTTAAAATTTTATTCGGGTAAACAATGAAAACAAAATTATTTCTTTTGGTAATTGCATTATCAACTTGCAGTTTATTTGCACAAATCGATTTGCCTTCAATTTTCGGAAGTAATATGGTATTGCAACAAAATAGCGAAGCTGCAATTTGGGGAAAGGGAATTCCAAATTCTGAAATTTTAATTAATGCAAGTTGGGGTGAAAATGTAAATTGTAAAGTTGGAGATGACTCACTTTGGTTGACAAATATTAAAACTCCAAAAGCTGGTGGTCCTTACGAGTTAAAAATTAGTGAAGGAAAAAGTAACGTTGAATTAACCAATGTCTTAATTGGTGAAGTTTGGTTGTGTTCGGGTCAATCAAATATGGAGATGCCTTTGGAAGGTTGGCCGCCGAGAGATATAATTCAAAACTCCGAAAGTGAAATTGCAAATTCAAAAAATAGTAATATCAGATTTTTTACTGTTACAAAAGATATTTCTGTAAAACCTAAAAAAGAATGCGTTGGAGAATGGGTTGAAAGTAATCCGAACACTTCAAAAACATTTAGCGCAACAGCATATTTTTTTGGAAAAAAACTTAATAAAGAATTGGGAATTCCAATTGGGTTAATCCATTCAAGTTGGGGAGGAACTCCAGCTGAATCATGGACGAATAATGAATATTTGTCGGATATACCGGAGTTCAAAGAAACTTTAAAAATGATTGATATAAGTGTTCCGGCTGCAATTGAGTTAAACAATTGGCTTGATAAATTTGAAATATTAGATATGAGCAAAAAAGAGGGGGATAATATTTGGTCGAATTTAAATTTTAATGATTCGGAATGCAGCAAAATAAATTTTGATGATTCTAAGTGGAAATTGATGAAACTTCCAACACTTTGGGAACAAACGGATTTAGGTGATTTTGATGGAGCGGTTTGGTTTAGAAAAAATGTTGAAATTCCAGATGATTGGAAAAATAATGAATTGCAAATTGAGCTAGGTCCAATTGACGATTTTGATGTTACATATGTTAACGGTGAATTTGTTGGCGCAATTGAGAAAGATGGGAATTATCAGACAAAAAGAATTTATAAAATTTCGAAGAGTATAAATAATTTTGATAAAATATCTGTAGCAGTAAGAGTAAATGATACAAGAGGCGGCGGCGGAATTTATGGAAATTCGGAAGAATTAAAAATTGTTAATTTGGAAAATAATTCTGCAATTTCACTAAGCGGTGATTGGAAATTTCTTCCGGTTGCTGAATTTAAAGGAATGAAATATTCTGTGTTTGGATCAAATTTCGAAACTTTAAATAGTCGACCAAAATTACCATTACAATTAAATTCAAATACGCCAACTCTGCTTTATAACGCAATGATTGCACCGCTTGTTCCATATAAAATTAAAGGAGCAATTTGGTATCAAGGAGAATCAAACGCTGGAAATCCCGAATTATATGAAAGACTTTTTCCAGCAATGATTAAAAATTGGAGAGATTCATTTAATAATAATTTTTCTTTTTACTTTACACAAATTGCTCCATATAATTATGGCGAAAATACAAAATCAGAATTCCTAAGAGATGCTCAAAGAAAAACTCTATCGTTAGAAAATACGGGAATGGCTGTTACTTTAGATATTGGTGATACAACAAATATTCATCCTGCAAATAAAAAGGATGTAGGTGAAAGATTGGCACTTTGGGCTTTGGCAAAAGACTATGAGAAAAATATAGTTTATTCCGGTCCGTTATATAAATCTTTCACAATTAGTGAAAATAAAATTGAAATTGAATTTGATAATATTGGAACCGGTTTGGTGATTAAAGATGAGAAAAATCAATTCTTAATTTCGGGTGAAGATAAAAAATTTGTAAATGCAAAATCTAAAATTGAAAATAATAAATTAATTGTTTGGTGTGATAAAGTAAAAAATCCTGTTGCCGTAAGATATGCTTGGCATAACAATGCAGAAGCAACATTATTTAATATTGAGGAATTGCCAGCTTCTTCATTTAGAACTGATAGTTGGGAATAAATCTAAATATTACGGGGGCTGAAAAGCCCCTTTATCTTTATAATAAATTTTATCAATTTAATAAATGCAGTGGCTATTCTTTATGCGTAATTCACTAATAGTTATATGATTATTTTTTGGCATTATTTATGAAGATTACTATTATTC
Source organism: Ignavibacteriota bacterium (assembly GCA_016708125.1). Classification (NCBI taxonomy): domain Bacteria; kingdom Pseudomonadati; phylum Ignavibacteriota; species Ignavibacteriota bacterium. The sequence goes on from JADJGF010000001.1 coordinate 3,363,975, forward strand.
ATATACATTGACTATTTACAGTATATTAGACCGCGAGGGTAAAATGATTTTAAATCATATCATCAAAAAAACTGTATTTATTTACTTCTTTTTAATTTTAACATTCACCTATTCAAACTTACTTTCGCAAACCGGCTCAATAAAAGGTAAAGTTATTGATAGCAGCACAAAGGAAGCACTATTTGGTGCAAATGTAATTATTAAAGGTACATCTTTAGGTTCTGCTGCTGATATGGATGGAAATTATATTATTAGAAATATTCCTGTTGGAACCCAAATAATAGAAATTTCTTATATTGGATACAACCCTAAATCAACCGAAGTAAATATTATTGAGAACAGAACAATTAGTTATGATCTCAACTTGGATTATAAAGTAATTGAAGGTGAAGTTGTTGTTGTAACTGGTCAAGTTGAAGGTCAAATACAAGCAATTAATCAACAATTATCATCAAACACAATTTCTAATGTTGTTTCAAAAAGTCGAATTGAAGAACTACCTGATGTTAATGCAGCAGAATCAATAGGAAGGCTTCCGGGTGTTTCAATTAGCAGATCCGGAGGAGAAGCAAACAAAGTATCTATTCGCGGACTTTCACCAAAGTACAATACTGTTACTGTTAATGGCGTTCGTTTACCTTCAAACAGCGGTGAAGATAGAAGTGTCGATTTATCACTTATTTCATCAAATATGCTTGCAGGCATTGAAGTAAAAAAAGCTAATACTGCTGATATGGATGCTGATGCTTTGGGCGGTACAATTGATTTGAGATTAAAAGAAGCTCCATCTAACTTTAAGGCTAATATAAACGCACAAGGCGGATACAATAAAATGCTTAAGGATTGGGGAAATTATAATATTAATGGAAATGTGAGTAATAGATTTTTGGACGATATGTTTGGTGTAATATTAGGATTTAATGCAGATCAATATAATAGAAGTGCAGACCAATATTCCGGAAGTTACACTAGAAGGGATACACCCGATGGTATTACGGAAAACATTATTAGTAATGTTATAACAAGAGACGTAAATACAATTCGTGATAGATTAGGTGCAAGTTTAGTTTTGGACTATAGAATTCCTAACGGCAGACTGTCCTTAAACGGTTTTTTTAATCAGCTAAGTTGGGATCAAAAAAGAAGGGAACAAACTTATAATTTGACTGATAACCGTCATTATATTTTATTTAGAGAAAATGGTGGAAAAACAAATATTTTTACTGCGGCATTTGGATCAGAACAAGATTTTGAGTGGTTTAAATATGATTTTGGATTATCATTAAGCGGATCTGAAACCAGTGCCCCAAATGAACGAGAATTTAATTTTGTTAGAGAAGGTGGTTCTTTTGTTGGCGCAATTACTGTGGATACTCACCCAACAGAAATTTCGCAGCTTGCAACAAACGATTCAACAAGAATTGGTATTCAAGATGTTTATAGATATGATACTGATAGAAACGAAAATCAATCAACAGTTCAATTTAATATACAAATACCAATAAATTTGTCAAATGATATTACTGGACATGTTAAAACCGGCGCAAAATTTAGATGGTTGGATAGAAAAAATGATCAAGAACAGTACGGTAGAAATGGTCTGTATTACGGAAATGGTAGTGGTCCGAATAATTTCTTAACCGTACTTGGTGAAAGAATTCCCGAATGGGATGTTGAAGGATTAGTTGATCAATATGGAGTTCTTCCTATCTCTCATTTCTTATCAGATTATTCAAGAGATAATTTTCTTGATAAAAAATTTCCGTTAGGATTTCAGGCAGATTTTAATATGCTTAACAGAATGTACAATGCTTTGAATATGGTTACAGATAGCAGTGAATCTCAACTTGATGAAATTACAATAGGCAGCTTAGCTGATGATTACGAAGGAATTGAACACTATCAAGCTGCATATGCAATGGCAGAATTTAATTTTGGTAATTTGTTTACATTTATTCCTGGAATCAGATATGAAAATGATTATTCAAAATATACTGCTTTTGTATTTAGGGAAGTTACAATAAATAATACACCAGCTCCGCCTGCAGATTTAGATACTGTTACATCAATACGACAAAATGATTTTTTACTTCCAATGATTCATTTAATTGCAACACCAAATGATTGGTTGAAAATTAGGTTGGCATATACACAAACTTTAACAAGACCAGATTTTAATATGTATGCTCCGGTGACAAGAATTAATTCTCAGAATAATTATATGCGAGCAGCCAATACGAAAATAAAACCTTCTGTCTCAACAAATTATGATATAGCTGTTTCAATTTATGAAAACCATATTGGACTATTTACAATTTCCGGGTTTTATAAATCTATTAAAGATTTGATTTTCCAATACAATTATCCTATTAATTCTGATATTCCACTTAATGAAGGATTTTTAATTCCGGAAAATTGGACTAAAAATGTGCAGTATGGTGCAGATACTTATATAAATAATGAAAATCCGGCTTATTATAGAGGATTTGAAATAGATTGGCAAACGAATTTTTGGTTTATTCCTTATATGGAAGGTGTAGTACTTAATATTAATTACACAAGAATTTTTTCTGAAATGGATAAACAGAGATTTACTTTAGTTCAGTCTGATAGAAGAAAACCTGGAGGCGGACCGCCAAGATATTATATGGATTTAGCTGATACTGTAAGAAGCAGCAGATTACCCGATCAACCATCACATATTGCAAATATAACTATAGGTTATGATTATAAAGGATTTTCGGCAAGATTGTCATTCTTATATCAAACTGATAAAGTTGCATATATTGACCTGAATGAAGAATTGGATCAATTTAGTGGTGAATATTCAAGATGGGATTTCACATTACAGCAAACTATAATGGAAAATTTACAATTATTCTGCAATTTCACAAATTTGAATGAAAGACCTGATGAAAGTTTTAGAGGAACATCATTAAGTAACCCTACTTATATTGAGTACTATGGTTTAACAGTGGATTTTGGAGTAAGATTTAAGTTATAAAAAACGATATTAACAAAATATCACATATCAAATAACAGGAGGAATAAATGAGAATTAAGTACAAGATAATTTTAATGGCTTTGTTTCTTGGAGTCATTTTTTCTAACATCAAAGCTCAATCAGAGTTAGTTGTTGAATGGGCAGATGCAAATGGTGATGTAGTAGTAAATGCATTATACGATGCAGTTACAAATGATACACTAAGACCAGCGGATCGTGTTTACGTATTGCGCGCTGGCGGATATTACTGGAATTCAGAAAGAATAGATAATAACGGTTTCCATTTAAGAATAATTGGGGAAGAACCAGATCCGACCGATGAACTAAAAAATCCTGCTGTAATTCAAATGATAGCAAGAACTGACGGTTCAACAACAGATGGAATTATTAGAGGTTATAGTGATATTACTTTAAAAAATATTTGGATGACTGGAGCATTTGCTGGAACCGGAACACAAACAACTTATCAACCATTCCAAATGGATGCGACAAATAGTACTTTTGTGTTTGATAATTGTATTTTTGATAGAAGCAATTTTGCTATGATTGCTTTCACAAACAGTGGAAATGATATAACTATAACAAATTGTAAATTCAGAAATTTGATTGGAAGACCAAGCACACAACAATGGGAAGGTAGAGGAATTTCAATTTGGGCAGATCAAAAAAGTGTTGTTGTAGAAAACTGTACTTTTTTTAATCTTGGAATGACTGCAATTCAAATTGAAAGCGGTGCAGCAAAATATGTTAGAATAGTTCACAATACATTTGTAAATATAGGTAGAATTATAACTCAATCAGGCTGGTGGAGAGACGCTTATATTGCAAATAACGTTATTGTTAACGGATTCTGGCATGCTGAAGGCTATATTGATTACTCAAGTGCAGGTCGTGATCCGAGAGGAACTTTCCCAGGATATTTTGGTATCTCAGCACTCCCATCAATGTATGGTCCAGAAGAAGGTCGTAGATTTTTACTTGCAAATACAACAGCTTATACTGTACCGGAATTTATATCATATTATGCAGATTCATTATTAGTTGCGAAGTATATTGGAAATCCAGCTAAAGAAGATTTTATAGATCTTTACGAAAATATGAAAGTAATGGATACACTTTGGGTTGATCCGGGAATGCCGACAAATACAACTGAAAACTATGCGAATATGATTCAAAACATTCAAGATTTACGTGCGGGAGTTTCACCCGCTCATGAATGGTTTTGGAATCTTCCAGTTTTTGAAGGCGTTGAGTGTTATGAATGTGTTAGTTGGCCTTTACCGGAAAATTTTAAATACACAAATACTAATCTGCTAACTGCAAGTACAAATGGTTTACCATTAGGAGATTTAAACTGGTTCCCAGAATCAAAAGCGGTCTGGGAAGCAAATCATGCTGAATATGTTGCATATATTGAAAGTTTAGCTGGTGATGTAGTAAACTATGAATTAGTTGATGAAGCACAAGCTGAAGATGGAACCCTTGCAAATGGATCTGAAGTTGTAACAGCGCAAGGATTATCCTACTATGAAATGAACTCAGGTTTTATTGAATGGACTTTTGATGTAGCAGAAGCTGGACAATATGATATAAATTTATATTTACATCTTAAAGGACGTGGAACTAGCGGAGTAAATTTCTTCGTTAATGGATTTGAAGTTCATGACCCAAGAGGTTGGGGACAATACGTATTTGGAAATGACGATGCAAATACAACAGTTAATGCTGGTTTTGATATTAATAATTGGGGATGGTGGTTAGTAAAACAAGAAGAATTAAAAGAAGTAATTGATAATCCTGCATTAACACCACTTTATTTAAATGCAGGTACAAATGTAATTCAAATTAAAGCCTCTTGGTGTGATAATAAATTTGGTGGATTTGAATTAAGAAAAGCAGGAACAACAGATGTAGTTTTAACTCTTAAAGGAGCTGATGTAACAGCATATTCTGTTGCAACACCAGTATTAGAAGGAGCTCCTTGGGCACCACAATGGTTTAAATCTGTATCTTTAAATGGTGGCAGCACTACATTGAATTTAGATGCTCCATCTGATGGTGATTATGTTGTTCAAGTTTTTTATCAGAATTATAGTGCTGCATCTACAGGAAATGTTTTAGTAGACGGTGCTACTGTGGTAACATTTGATTTTAATTCCGATCCAGATTCAGTTGGATTATCAGGATTATCTTCAGCTTTCCCTTTAACTGCTGGTACTCATGCAATTGGATTATCAGGAAGCGGCGTTAGTTTAGATTTGGTTCAATTAATTAAAAAATCTGTAGCTGTAGGTGTTGATGATGATTTATTGCCTGAAGGATATGAATTATCTCAAAATTATCCTAATCCCTTTAACCCAAGTACTCAAATTAATTTTTCAATTGGTAAATCCGCAGATGTTAAATTAATTGTATATAATGTTTTGGGACAAAAAGTTGCAACATTGATAAATAAACCATTAAAAGCTGGTTCTCATCTTGTTAACTTTAATGCCAGCAATCTAAGTTCAGGTGTTTATTTTTATGGGTTAGAAGCAGGTGAATTCAAACTTTATAAAAAAATGATGTTATTAAAATAGTGCCTCCCACTAGGTTATAAAATAAGGTGATTAGCAATTTATAATTGTTGATCACCTTGTTTATTTTTAAAGGATTATTTTTGTTAAATTATAATCATCTAAAACATTGCATAAATATTCTTAATTCAAAAATTAAATCAAAATTAAATGATTAGAATAAAACAAAAATGGGGTTTCGCTTTTCTGTTTTTTATCGCATTAATTTACGTAATAATTTTTTTATTAGGGATATCTTCTTCGTCTAAAGGTGTAACTGAAATTTACTTTGCAGATAGAATTACAAAAGCTCACAAAATTTTAATAGATAGATACAATGAAATTAATAAAGGCAAAGTTAAAGTTATTCCAATTGATTTTTCCAATTTTGATTTTAGCACAAATGACAGAAAAGAATTATTAGCAAGATCATTACGCGGTAGAGGAGATGGAATTGACCTTTTGGCAGTTGATATAATTTGGGTTCAAAGGTTTGCAAGATGGTGTGAACCTTTAGATAAATATTTTTCTAAAAATGAAAAAGATAAACTTCTTGATCTCACAATGCAATCATGCTATTACGAAAATGATTTGGTTGCTGTTCCGTTGGATATTTCACTTGCACTTATTTATTACCGTGAAGATATTTTAAAAAGTCTCCCAAACGGAGATGAAATTTTGTCTTCCCTTGGAAATTTAACTTGGGAAAAATTTATTGAATTGGGGCAACAAATAAATTTACAAAATCCATTTTTCATTTTTCCCGCTGCGGATTACGAAGGATTAATTTGTGTTTTTATGGAATTGCTCACAAGTATTGAACCTGAATATTTTGGAAAATATTCTTTTAATTTAAATACCGAAGCAGCAAAAAAGGCACTTACACTTCTTGTTGATTTTGTTAATAAATTTAATTTATCGCCAAAGGAAGTTACCGAATTTACGGAAGTTCCTAGCTTTTCGTATTACTTAAAAAACGATGGATTATTTATAAGAGGCTGGCAGACATATAGAAAGGATTTTGAAGAATCGCCCATTGATCTGGATAAAGAAAAAAAATTAAAAACCATGCCGGTGCCAAGTTTTAGTGGCGGAAAAAAGACTTCAACATTTGGCGGATGGAATTTAATGATTCCAAAATTTTCGGAAAATAAATTAGAGACCGTAAATTTCATTAAATTTTTATTAAGTGAAAGTTCGCAGGAAGTTATTTATGATCAAGCTGGATTTGCTCCGGTAATTAAAAAGTTTTACACGGATGAAAATTATTTGAAGAAATACCCCGAAATTATTGAGCTGAAAAAAATATATGATACCGGAATATTTAGACCAGCACTCCCGGAATACACAAAGTTTTCTAAAATAATGGCTCACTATTTTACTCTTGCGATTAAAAATAAAATATCGGTTGATCAAGCTTTAACAATGGCATCTCAAGAAATTCTATATGATAAAATGCTTGTTAAATAAGTGTTGCTTAAATGTTAAAAAATAAACTTAAAAATAAATTTTCAAAGTATGGGTTTGAAATAAAGCATATCACGGTATTCTTTATTGTGCTTATTTTGTTTCAAATCATTTTAGCATTTGTTCAAAAATCATCTCTTAACCAATACCTAAACGAAACACAAAATTGGTATCAAAAACATTCTGCCGAAAGATTAGCTATTATAACTTCTACAAGTATGGAACTTCTTTTTGAAAATCTTATTCAACAAAAATTTATTAACGATCTTGAAGAAAGAAAAATTATTTCATCTTTTAATGTAATTGTTAAACAGCAGTTATTACAAAAAGTGTAAATGATATTTTCTTAATACTCATAAAAGAAAATAAACTTTATATCATAGATTCCGGAATTGAACTTCATAATTTTCTTAAAAATAAATTAGAACCGTTTGAAGTCGGTCAGCAAAAATATGCCCAAGAAGTTGGATTATTTTTGCGACACAAGACATCAATGGAGAAAAATGAAATTATTTATAGCGAACTTCACAATAACGAAACTTTTAATATCCTTGTGCCATTTGTTCCCGATGGCGAATATTTAGGCGTAATGTTTATGAAGATTACACCGAATTTTAATTTTATTTCCAACGAAGTTGCTAAAAATTTTGATAATATTTCAATCATTTATTCTATATTAATTTTTATCGGACTTCTCGCAATATTTTTGGTTTCATCTCAAGCAGTAAAGGAAAGAAATGAAGCTCGGCAAAAATTATTTGAAGAACACGAAGAGAATATTAAAAACCAAGTGAGAACTGAAAAAGAATCATTATTTACGAGAAGAATTTATCATACTCATCATAAGGCAGAAAAAATAATTGGATTTATTAAAGAAGATGTAAGAAGTGCAAATTCCGAAAATATCCATGAATTAAAGAAAAAAATTATTACGTATTCTAATTTTATATCACGAATAATATACGATATGAAATGGTACGATCAAGCAATAAATACAATTATCAATCCAATGTTCCGAACCGATATAAATCATGCAATTCAATTTATTATTGATAATATTTTTCTAAGACTAAGCAGTAAAAATTATATGTTTGAATTTAAAGTAAATTTAGATGAAAAAATTCCTAAAGTACATGTAAATGAATTTATTGTTTGGGAAATTATTGAGCCGCTTATTCAAAATAGTATTGATCACGGAAACAAAAAATTTATTAACATTATTGTATCAACAAATTATAATGTTGAGAAAAATATTACAACAATAATTATTGAAGATGATGGTGTTGGCGTTGAAAATGAATTACTTCAAATTGGCGAACAAGGTATAAAAAATATTTTTCTTGAAAATAAAACTACAAAGAAAATGGAGAATATAAATTCGGGTTATGGCTGCTACATTGCTTATCAAATGGCTGTGCAAAGATGCGGCTGGGATTTAGATGTTGATAATAAAAAGGATGGCGGTTGTATTTTCACAATTAAAATTAAAAACTGAGGAATGAATGTCGGAAAAACCAAAGATAAATATTTTGTTAGTCGAGGATGAAGAATTTGATGTTAAACGGGTTAAAAATACTTTGCGTTATTATGAAAATAGATTGTTTGTTGATAAAGTGGTTTCTAACGGAAGAGCGGCAATTGAATTTATTAAAGAATTTCCGGATAGATTTGATGTTGTAATTCTTGATTATCAAATTTCCGGCGGATGGAAAGGTGAAGAATTAATTCAAAAAATTAAAGAATGCGATAGATTCATTCAAATAATTGTAATTACGAAAATGACGATTAACATTACCGATTATAATTTTGCAAACAGCCTAATAAAATCGGGAGCATTTTGGTATTGCACAAAATTCCCTGGAAATATTGAAGATTATATTTATCAGCCAACGGATTTTATTCTAAGCATTTTTAATGCATTCGAAAAGAAAAAATTAGAAAAACAAAAAAGTAAATCTGATACAAGATTAAATAAAAATATTGAATCTATGCTTGAGACAAAAAAAATTATTGGCGAATCAACGGCAATGATTGAGCTTAGAAGTCTGATAAAAAAATATGCAATGAGTGATGCAAATATTATGATCAGCGGAGACTCGGGAACCGGAAAGGAGTTAGTTGCGTGGAATATTCATCTTAACAGTAAAAGAAAACATGAAAATTTTGTTCCAATAAATTGCGGAAGTATTCCCGGAGAATTATTAGAAAGCGAATTGTTCGGATATCAAAAAGGTTCATTCACCGGTGCTTCAGCCAATAAACAAGGGTTGTTTGAAATTGCCGATCACGGTACACTTTTTTTAGATGAAGTTGCCGAACTTCCACTTTCGGCACAAGTAAAATTGCTTCGCGTAATTCAAGAGGGTGAAATTGAAAAAATTGGAAGGACAAATAAAATTTCGGTAAATGTTAGAATTATTGCGGCAACGAATAAAGATATTATAAATTGTGTTAGTGAAGGAAAATTTAGAGAAGATTTGTATTATCGTCTTAATGTAATTCCAATTGATGTTGTGCCTTTGAAATATAGGGGAAAAGATATCCTGGAATTATTTTATCACTTCCTCGAATATTTTACTGATGATCTGGAAATCCCAATGCCCAAGCTTGATCCGGAAGCAGAAGAAATTTTACTAAATTATAAATGGCCCGGAAATGTTAGGGAATTAAGAAATGTTGTTCAAAGATTGGTGTTAAATACGCAAGGTATAATTACGGCAAAAGATATAAGCAATCCCATGATTTTAAGAAACCATAGAATTATTAAAGAGAATAAAAATTTAGACAGCATTAATTTTGATAGAATTGTTCCTTTAAAAGAAATTGAAAAAGAATTTAGAGTAAAATATATTTCTTACGTAAAAAGTATTTCCAATTCTGATTCGAGTGCGGCAGATAAATTAGGATTGGCTCCATCCAACTTTTATAGAATGTGTAAAGAACTAGGACTGAAATAAAATTCAAATCATTTCATTAAATTTCTCTGAGTATTTATAAATTAGTATTTATGGTTCATTTTAAATTGTATTGATGACTATTTAAAATATTCATTAGTCGAAAAATCAAATTGTGAGTGAGATAAAATTTTATGTTTAGTTCTCGAGTTTAATTTTTTGTATAGATTAAAACATACTTTTTATAATTTTCGTGCCGACCAATATTTTTTAATAGAATTTTAAAGGATAAAAATATGAATAAAGATTATTTTCAAAACAAATCTAAAAATTATGAAAATAATGCCGGTACAGTTGATAATGTTGGCAATATTGCAAATTCAATTATAGAAAATATTGTATTTGATAAATCAATGCGTATAATGGATTTTGGTTCCGGTACCGGATTATTGTTGGAAAAAATTGCTCCTTTTGTGGAAAAAATTACAGCCGTGGATATCTCCAAATCGATGAATAAGGAATTGGAATCGAAGAGAAATAAGCTACTGTGTAAACTTGAAATTGTTGAAATGGATTTATCCCAAACTAAATTAAACATTAAGTTTGACGGAATTATTTCGTCAATGACAATGCATCATATAAAAGACATAAAATTAATGTTTAAAAATTTTTACGAAATGCTGAATGAAAATGGATTTTTAGCAATTGCTGATTTGGATGTTGAAGACGGTACTTTTCACACAGAGGATACTGGGGTTTGTCATTTAGGTTTCGAAAGGAATGAATTTTTAAATTCAGCAAAGGAAGCCGGTTTTAAAAATCTTAATATTATTTCTGCAAGTATAGCCTACAAACCTCAAGGTCAATATCCAATATTTTTATTAACCGGAAATAAATTTTGAAGATAAAATGCAATTTTATAAAAATTAACAAAGAGTGAGAATTGAATATTTGCGGAAAAGTTAAGGAAATTATTAAAACAAATAATGTAAATGATTTTAAGAATTTAATTGAATTTTTGAAATTTACAAATTGTAAAAAGGAAGCGGAAATAAGAGCATTATTTTTTTCTTGCGGAATGCATCCTGAAAAATATGATTTATTAAAAAACCAACTTTTTGTTGAAAATAGGTAATTGGATAATTTCATCTTTTTTCTTTTCTAAAATCAAAAATTGCATAAAAATTAACTATTGCAAAAATTAAAACTAAAATGTATTTTTTAAAACCGTTTCAATAGTTCAAAAAACGATTAAGAAGACTTATTAGTTAAATTTTATAAAACACTTATTGAGATAAATTTTCATTATATAAAAAATACCTAATGAAATTTGAAGGTGAAAGATGAAACTAAAAACCAATTTTTCCCAACTTATAAGTTTCTTATTGTTGTTATTAAGTTTCGCAATACTTTACGCGCAGCCTTCCGGCGGACCATACGGGCCAGCGCAATTAAATTATGAACTTCCTAAAATTTCTGGGAAAATAATTTTTGTTTCTCCAAACGGAGATGAGAATAATTCCGGTGAAAATTTAGAAAATCCAACAACTCTAAAATCTGCAATTGATAAAATAAATTCCGGTGATGCAATTATTTTACGCGGCGGAATTTACAGAACCGGCAATTTAATTTTCAATCAAAAAATAATTATGCAGCCGTATAAAGATGAACATCCAATTTTAAAAGGAACATTTGTTGCAGAAAATTGGGAAAATTTGGGAAACGGTTTGTGGGTAACTAAATGGGAATATTTATTTCCATCAAAACCGGATTCTTGGTGGCGAAGAAATCGCGAAGGAAAAATTACAGCTCAGCATAAGTTTAATAATGATATGGTTTTCGTAGATGGATTATTTCTTCAATCTGCCGGCTGGGAAGGTGAGGTTGATGAAAATTCTTTTTTCATAGATTATGAAGATAAAAATGTATATATCGGAATTGATCCGACAAATAAACTAATTGAAATTACAGCGTTTAATGTAGCTTTAATTCGTACAACAAAAAATGTAAATGGAAAAATTTCTGATAAAAAAGGTCCGGAAATTCACGGAATAACTTTTACGCAATATGCTTACAGAGCAATAGAGATAGAAGGAACAGAGCCGGAAGGTTTAGCAAATCCCGCAGATTTTGGTAAAGATGTTGTTGGAACCACTTTTAAAAATTGTACTATTTCTTATTGCTCAAGAGTTGCTGCATATATTCGCGGAGATAATTTAATAATAAAAAATTGCATGATTTCAGATACAAGTACGGAAGGTTTATATGTCCTAAGTTCTTCTAATGTTCTGCTTGAGAAAAATATTTTCAGAAGAAATAATATTGAGCAAATTACCGGTTATTATCCGGCAGCTGTAAAAATATTTAATCAAACTTACCGCGTTACTTGCAATGATAATTTGGTGATTGAGCATCCATTCTCAAATGGAATTTGGTATGATGTTGGAAATGTGGATGGAGTTTTTACAAATAATTGGATTCAAGATGTTGGTTTTGTAAATACCAAAGTTAATGAAAACCAAGTCTGGCCGAGTCAAAACGGATTCTTTTTTGAAATATCGCAAAGAGCAATTTGCACCGGAAATGTTTTTGTAAATTGTGATCATGCGATTTTGGTCCTTAATAGTTCTGATGTAAAAATTTATCAAAACACATTTGTAAATAGTATGGCGGTTATGGGTAGAGATGCAAGGAGTGCACAAGGAGATCATTTCGGCTGGCATCCAAGTACGGGACCGGATGTTGATGAAAGAATAAATCATGTTTTTGTAAATAATCTTTTAACTGCCGATGAAAATTTTCATCGCCCGCTTTTCTTAGCTTGGCAATCTGAAAAACTTTGCGGAAAATTAAGTGATTCACAACTTAAAGAATTTGATAATAATGTTTATGTTCGCAAAAATTCAGATGAAAAAAATCCAATTATTTGGTGGGGACCATCACAAAACGAAAAATGTTTTTCATCATATTCTAATTTGGAAAGTTTCAAAAAACAAAATCCTAATTTTGAAAAGAGTGGAATTGATTTAACAAATTATAATGGACCACTTTTTAAGAATTCTATTTTGGGAAATTATCAATTGATAGAAAAATTTCCATATGCAAAAAACGCTTCAGAGTTGCCAAAAGAAATAAGTAAGTATTTTAATCATAAAAATAATTTTGTCGGTGCGTTTGAACCGATTGAGTAGAAAATAAAAATTTTAGAATAATTTGAGAAAAATCAATGAAATATAGAAAACTTGGAAGAACCGGCTGGGAAGTATCGGAAATAAGTTTTGGTGCTTGGGCAATCGGCGGTGATTGGGGAAATGTTGATGATAAAGAATCGCTGCAAACTTTACATTTTGCAGTTGAAAATGGAATTAATTTTTTTGATACTGCCGATGTGTACGGTTCCGGGAAAAGTGAGAAATTAATTTCTCAAATTAAAAAACAGTACAAAGATAAAATTATTGTTGCAACGAAAGCTGGAAGAAAATTAAATCCACATAATTCAGAAGGCTATAACAACAAAAAAAATCTTCAAGATTTTATTGAGCAAAGTTTAAAAAATTTGGAAGTGGATTCTCTCGATTTGCTCCAACTTCATTGCCCGCCAACTGATGTTTATTACATGCCGGAAGTTTTTGAATATTTAGATGATTTTGTTAAACAAGGTAAATTAAAATTTTACGGAGTAAGTGTAGAAAAAGTTGAGGAAGCACTAAAAGCAATCGAATATCCTAATGTTCAAACTGTGCAAATAATTTTTAATATGTTTAGACAAAGACCTTCAGAATTATTTTTCGATCAGGCAAAAAAGAAAAATGTTGGAATCCTTGCACGCGTTCCTTTGGCTTCCGGATTATTAACCGGTAAAATAAATATGCAAACTGAATTTCTAAAAAATGATCATAGAAATTATAATAGAAATGGCGAAGCTTTTGATAAAGGCGAAACCTTTTCCGGAGTAAATTTTGATTTAGCATTGCGAGCAGTTGAAGAAATAAAAGAAATTTGTCCGAATAATTTTTCACTTTCTCAATTTGCATTAAAATGGATTCTTGAATTTGATGCTGTTACTTGTGCAATTCCCGGCGGTAAAAATGTTGGTCAAGTTAGAGAAAATTTATTAACATCAGAGAAAGAAAATTTAGATGAAAGAACTTTAGATAAAATTAAATTTGTTTATGAAAAATTTATAAAACCGGAAGTTCATCAAAAATGGTAAAATATTTACTTTGAAATAAAGATTCATAATCATAAGGTTTTAGTTTATAAACTTTTGAGGAATAGACTTAAAATTGTTATTTTTAGATTATTAAATCGGTTCAATTTGAAAAATTTTATATAGATAGACTAAATGTTATCAGGAGAATTTGATGAAAAAAATTACAATTGTTGATGTTGCTCAACGTGCGGGAGTTTCCAAAGGCACAGTTTCGGCAGTAATTAATGGTAAAAATTCCGTAAAACCATCAACAAGAGACGAAATTTTGGCAGTAATGAAAGAACTAAATTTCAGACCCAAAGGAATTGCACGTAAGTTAAAAAATGGAGAAGTTGATAACACAATTGGACTAATTATAAAAGATTTAGGTTATCCGTTTTATACATCTATTGCTGCCGGAGTAAAAGAATACGCAAATAGTAAAGGATATTCCGTAATAATTACAAGTTCGGAAAATAATCACGAAAGTGAAATTAGATTTTCTCACATTTTTCTACCAAAGATATAAAAGGGACAATAATTGCACCGGTTGTGGAAGGAACATCCGAAATTGAACATCTTTTTAAGCTGAAAATGGTGAATTATCCATTTGTACTTTTAGAAGATGTTAGAGGAATTCAAGCCAATGTAGTTGCAATAGATAATTTGAAAGCAATTAAAAAAGCAGTAAAGTATTTAATAGATGGCGGACACTCAAAAATTGTACATTTTGCCGGACCACACAAATCTTCACATACACAAGAAAGAATTCAAGGATTTCGCCATGCGTTTAGTGAAAGCACACTTGTTTTTCATAAAGATATGATTGTTGATATTGGTTCCGGTTATGATGAAAGTTTTACAAAAACGATAGCATATTTTAAAGATAAAAAAAAGGAAGATTACCCAACTGCAATTGTATGCTTCAATGATCAGCAAGCGCTTGGAGTTATGATTGCATTGAAAGAATTAAAAATAAAAATTCCGGAAGATATTTCAGTTATTGGGAATGATGATATTTTTTATTCACAAATTTATCCGGTTCCGTTAACAACAATCAGAGCTCCATTACAAGAAATAGGAAGAAAGGCTGCAGAAATTCTAATTACTAATATTGAATCATCACAAATAATGCCTATTGAAAGAGTGGTAATGAATACAGAATTTATTATTAGAAATTCTACAAAACTGCTAAAATAGCTTTTTTGTATTCCTTCAAAAATATAATTACATAGATGCCTATTTCTGAATAGTCTAATAATTTGAAAAAATATGTTATAAATATTTTTTCATTTCAGACCAACCTAATTATAATTTCAATACAAACCGAATATTTTATTTTTCAATCAACTTCTATTTATTGAAATGTTATGAAAATTCTATCTCTAATTTAATTTTGTGAAAGATAGTTTGCGATTTATTATCTCAATTAGAATAAATTTATTGAGTAATATGTAAATTAGTTGACAAAAAAATATTTATATGATAAATAATTTTCAAAACATATTTTTCTTCATAACATTATTTTTTTCTTGGAAAGAAAATTTAAATATTTTCTAATTAATGTTTGGGTTCAGTTTAAACTAGATTAAAAATTGGAAACTCTATGAAAAAGATCACTATTACAGATGTAGCTAAACGTGCAGGTGTATCAAAAAGTACTGTCTCTGCAGTAATAAATGCAAAAAAGAATGTGAAACAGGTTACAAGAGATCATATTTTAAATATAATGAAAGAACTGAATTTTAGACCAACAGGTATTGCAAGGAATTTGAAAAATCATGTTCTTGATAAATCAATTGGTATTCTAATTAAAGATCTTCGTTATCCCTTTTTCACTTCTATTGCGTATGGAGCAATGGAATATGCAAATACTAAAGGATATTCAACCTTTATTGTAAGTTCTGAAAATGATCATGAAACAGAAAAAAAACTATTACAGTTGTTTTCATTTAAAGGAATAAAAGGGGCAATAATTGCTCCAATTGTTGAAGGTGAATCGGAGATTGAGCATCTATTTAAACTTAAAATGAATAATTATCCTTTTGTTCTACTTGGAGAGGTAAGAGGGATTCAATCAAATGTTGTTGCGATAGATAATAATAGAGCGATTAGAAGAGCAGTGAAATATTTAATTGATAATGGTCACACAAAGATTTTACATTTTGCAGGTGGATCGTTTTCATCCCATACACAGGAACGTATTGATGGATTCAAGGAAGCATTTAGTGAAAGAGCTCTTATTTTTAAAAAAGAAATGGTGATTCCGATTGGCTCATTTTATAACGAAAGTTTTACAAAATCTATGGAATATTTTAAAAGTATTAAACAAAAGGACTTGCCAACGGCAATTGTATGTTTTAATGATCAACAAGCTCTTGCAGTAATGGCAGTCTTAAAACAACTTAATATAAAAGTTCCGGCTGATATTTCAATTGTTGGAAATGATGATATTTCTTATGCAGATATTTATCCAATTCCATTAACAACAATTCGTGCACCTCAACATGAGATTGGAATAAAATCAGCTGAAATTTTAATTAGAAATATTGAATCATCATCTATTTTACCAATGGAGAAAGTATTGCTAGATTCAGAATTTATTGTAAGAGAATCTACAAGAAAACTTTAAATTTCATTAAATCTATTAACCGTTTTCTTAATTTGATATTTTAAAAATGACAAAAATATTTTGATTCGTTTTTTGTAAATAACTCCAAAGTTTATGTAAATTACATCTTTTTCTTCAGTTAAAATTACAATTTCTCTCAAATAAACCGTATGAATTTTAATAAAAATACAAACAACTGAAAAATTTATTTAACAGCATTTTCATTAGTTAATTTTTTTTGAAAAAGATCTTTTCGGCTTAAACAAAAAATAAAATAATTGATTTTTAAAAAAAATATTACTAAACTTCAATATGAAAATCGAACTATCAAACCGGTTCAATAGTTTAGTAAATTTAATATGATATTGAGATTCCATTGTTCATAAATAAAATAAATAAACAATTTAAGAGTTGAATATCCGATTGAAAAAAAATTTACCATAAAAAGAGTTTTACATAATTAATAGATTCTATCATGTATTAGTTATAAATACTAAGGGGCAACATGATAAAAAAAATATACTGTTTATTTAAATCAAAATATTTTCATACTAAAAAAATCTACTTAATTCAAGAGCAATTAAGTATCAGTTTGTTATTGATTTTATTAAGTAAAATCATTCCGACAAGTTTCATATATATCTTTCAAACAATTAGCAGATCAAAAAAATTAGTTGATAATTTAATTATCGATTTCATCATCAATTCACAAAATTTATTTTCTTCCGGACTTAAAATGAGTTATGTAAAAATTGATAGTCAAACAAAAGGTTTTTTAATGAAAAGAAATATTTTAAAATAAAAATCAATTTGAAAAGTCAAGCAAATCAAATAAATAATACAGTTTCATACGATTAAAAAATGGATGAAAAATTGATAACAAAAGAGAAAGAAAAATTAGAAGATATCCATGATTATAAAAACAGTAATCTTCCAATAGAGATAAGAGTCCATGATCTTTTAAGTAAAATGACACTTAAGGAAAAAGTTGCACAGATGTTATGCGTATGGGGACAAAAGAAAGATTATTTTCTTGATGAAGAAAATAATGTAGATTATGAAAAAATGAAATCCAAATTAAATAATGGATTAGGACAAATAGGAAGATTAAGTGATACCAATGGTGGATTATCACCAGTTGAAATGGCAGAAATGTCAAATAATTTGCAAAAATATTTTGTCGAAGAAACAAGATTAGGGATACCGCTTATTTTTCATGAAGAATGTTTGCATGGTTTAGCTGCAAAAGAAGCAACAAGTTATCCGCAGCCGATAGGTTTAGCATCAACATTTAATCCGGAACTAATTGAAAAAATTTATACCGCAATTGCAGAAGATACAAGAATGCGCGGTGCTCATCAAGCTTTAACTCCTGTTGTGGATGTAGCAAGAGAACCACGTTGGGGAAGAGTTGAGGAAACTTTTGGAGAGGATCCGTATTTAGTTACAGAAATGGGCAAAGCTGTAATTCGTGGTTTTCAAGGAGACGGTTCCTTTTCAGATAGTAAAAAAGTAATTGCAACATTAAAACATTTTGCCGCACACGGTCAACCGGAATCTGGCTCAAATTGCGGTCCAGCAAATATTTCAGAACGAGTACTAAGAGATACATTTCTTTCTCCTTTCAAAGAAGTTATTGATAGCACAAAACCATTATCGGTAATGGCTTCATATAATGAGATAGACGGAATTCCATCTCACGCAAATAAATGGCTGCTTAGAAAAATTCTACGAGATGAATGGAAGTTTGAAGGATATGTTGTTTCTGATTATTACGCAATAACCGAACTTAATAAAAAAGATGAAACGGTTAGTCATTCAGTTGCAAAAGATAAAATTGATGCCGCATATCTTGCTGCAATAGCTGGTGTAAATATTGAATTACCTGAAATTGATTGTTATCCGAATTTAGTTGATTTAGTTCAAAGTGGAAAGCTTAAAGAATCAATTATTGATGATCTTGTATCACCGATGTTAAAAGCCAAATTTAAATTGGGATTATTTGAAAATCCATATACTGATATAGCTTCTACCAATAACAACACAAAACTTTTTAATGATAAAAAAATTGCTCTTGAAGCAGCACAAGAAACAATTACATTGCTGAAAAATGATAATAACTTGTTGCCGTTAAATTTAAGAGAGAAAAGTACAATTGCTGTTATTGGTCCAAATGCCGATAGAGTTATGCTTGGCGGATATAGCGGAAAACCCAAAGAATTCACAACAGTTTACAAGGGAATAAAAAATAAAGTTGGTGATAAATATAATGTTATATACAGCGAAGGATGCAAGATTACAATAAATGGCTCTTGGAATGAAGATTTGGTTACTCCTTCAAATTATGATGAAGATTTGAATCAAATTAAAGAAGCTGTTGAAGTTGTTAAAAAATCTGATGTAGTATTATTAGTATTAGGCGGAAACGAACAGACATCTAGAGAAGCTTGGAATAAAGATCATCTTGGCGATAGAACAAGTCTGGATTTAGTTGGAATGCAAAATGATTTAGTGAAAGAAATTTT
Organism: Ignavibacteriota bacterium; assembly: GCA_016708125.1. NCBI lineage: Bacteria > Pseudomonadati > Ignavibacteriota > Ignavibacteriota bacterium. Next base: position 3,383,223 of record JADJGF010000001.1, read on the forward strand.
ACAAACCGGAAAACCAGTAATTGTGATTCTTTTTAATGGCAGACCAAATTCTATAAACTTTATTAAAGAAAATGTTCCATCTATTTTGGAATGCTGGTATTTGGGACAAGAAGCCGGCAATGCTTTAGCGGATGTTTTATTTGGAGATATTAATCCAAGCGGAAAATTACCAATTTCAATTCCAAGATCGGTAGGACATATTCCTTGTCATTATAATCACAAACCTTCTTCAAGAAGAGGATATTTATTTGATGATATTACTCCGCTTTATCCATTTGGCTTTGGATTGAGTTATTCAAAATTTGAATTTAATAATCTTAAATTAAAAGATTCTAAAATTTCCTTAGAAGATTTTACTTCAATTTCAATTGATGTAAAAAATATTGGAAATTATACCGGTAAAGAGGTTTTGCAAATGTATGTGCGAGATTTAGTTAGTTCCGTAACGAGACCAGTGAAAGAGTTAAAGGGATTTAAGAAAGTTGAAATTAATCCCGGCGAAACAAAAACCGTAACATTTAATCTTTCATTTAAAGAACTTGCATTTACAGATGTAAATATGAAATATACCGTTGAACCTGGTGAATTTGAAATTATGGTCGGAAATTCATCAGATGATAAAGATTTATTAAAAGTAACACTTGAAGTTGTGTAGTAAATAGATAAATAAATTTACAACTTTTCCGGACGAAATTTTATGACTGAAAATAAAGTTGGGCTTGTTCTTCAGAAATCATATTTATCATTACTAGAAAAAATTGGCTATAGTGTTGGAGATACAGCTTCAAACATCTATTTTCAAACCTTTATAATCTTCATGCTTAATTTTTATACGGATGTTTTTGGGATACCAGCCGCCGCTGTTGGCACAATGTTTTTATTTACAAGAATATTTGATGCAATTAATGATCCGATAATGGGTGCAATTGCAGATCGTGTAAATACCAGATGGGGCAAGTTCCGTCCTTTTGTTTTTTTCTTTTCAATTCCAATGGTAATAATGGGAGTTCTCACTTTTACAACTCCTGATTATGATATGTCCGGCAAGCTAATTTATGCGTACATAACTTATAATCTTTTAATGGTAATGTACACAATCGTAAATGTACCTTATTCTTCACTAATGGCTGTAATAACTCCCAATTCTTTAGAAAGAACGGAATTAAGTTCATTTAGATTTGTTGCTGCTTTTGTTGGCGGACTTATAGTTCAAGGCTCAACAATATATTTAGTGAAATATTTTGGAAATGGAAATGATGCTGTTGGATGGCAATGGGCAATGGGTATTCTCGGTGGATTAGCAATGATTTTATTATTCATAACTTTTGTTACAACAAAAGAAAGAGTGCATCCGCCAATTGGACAAAAATTAGAAGTTAAAAAAGATTTAAAAGATTTATTTTCAAATAAAGCTTGGTTATTAATTGCAGGTGCAACGGTATTCCAGCTAATATTTATCGTTATGAGAAGTTCATCAATAGTTTATTATTTCAAATACTATGTGCTTGATCAACAATTAAATCTTTTTGGAAATGTTATTGATTTATCATACGAAACTTTTACATCCACATTTTTATTATCCGGAACAGTATTTAACATTTTAGGTGCTATTCTAACAAAATGGCTATCCAAAAAGTTTGATAAAAGAAATACATATATCGGCTGTTTATTTATAAGTGCAATTGGCGGATTAAGTTTTTATTTCGTAGCTCCAAGCAGCGTTATTCTTATATATGCTATAAATATAATTATTTCATTTGCGTGGGGTCCGGTTTCAGTATTGCAGTGGGCAATGTACACAGACGCTGCAGATTATTCAGAATGGAAAAATGGTAGAAGAGCTACCGGACTTTTAATGGCTGCCTCATTGTTTGCTCTTAAATTGGGACTTACTTTAGGTGGAGCTTTAGTTGGATATATTTTAGCTTATTATGGTTTTATTGCAAATGAAGTTCAAACTTCCGAATCAATTCAGGGAATAATTTTATTAATGAGTATTTACCCGGCTATTTTTGGGTTTATCGGCTCAGCTTTGATGATTTTATATCCGCTTACAAATAAAATGATGGTTAAAATTGAAGAAGAATTAATGGCAAGAAGAATTGAAGTTAATAATTAAAATAAAATATAAAAATTTAACATGTCTTGGATTTAAAGAAACTTAATATGAGGTAAATATATGGCTACAGAAATTTACAAGTCATTAGGAAAAATTTTAAAACTTTGTAGTTTATTGTTCATTGTTTTTAATTCAATTGCATTAGCACAATCTGGTTCACTTAGAGGAAAAGTTTTTGAGAGAGATACAAATGATCCACTTGTTGGTGCTAACATTATTGTTAAAGGTACAACACTTGGCGCTTCAACTGATTTTGATGGAAAATTCCTAATAAGAAATATTCCCACCGGAAATCACACTTTGACTGTAACATATATTGGTTACAACCAAGTAAGTAAAGAAATAACAATTTCGGCAAATAGAACTTTAGAAATGGATTTCACACTTGAACCACAAGTTTTGGAAGGCGAAACAGTTACAATAACGGCTCAAGCTAAAGGTCAAGTTTCCGCAATTCAACAACAATTAACAGCAGATCAAATAACAAATGTTGTCTCAGAAGAAAGAATTCAAGAATTACCGGATTTTAATGCTGCTTCAGTATTAAGTAGATTACCAGGAATATCAACAACGCAAAGTTCTGGTGAAGACAACAAAGTTGTTATTCGCGGACTTTCACCAAAATATAATTCAATAGAAGTTGAAGGAGTTAAACTATCTTCTACAGGAAGTTCACAAATTGGGCTTTCTTCAAATCCCGGTGCAGGAGGAAGTATTTCTAATGATAGAAGTGTTGATCTTACAATGATTTCTCCATACATGATTAGAATGATTTCTGTTTATAAATCTTTAACTCCGGATATGAATGCGAATTCACTTGGCGGTACAGTTAACATGGAATTAAGAGAAGCGCCTTCTGAATTCCATTGGAATTTGATGTATCAACAAGGTTATACTGCAAAGAGTGCAACTCTTGGAAATTTTAGAGCTGTTGCTTCGGGAAGTAATAGATTTTTAGATGACAAATTTGGAATTTATGCTTTAGTAAATCTTGAATCATATGATAGGAATTCTGATAATTTGGATGCCTCATATGACATTCCGGGCGGTGATATTTATATTGATCCAACAACAGGATTTAAACCTGTTGAAGTTAATACTGTTACATTTAACAGACATCTTGAAACAAGAAAAAGATATGGCGGAAACTTAATTCTGGATTATAAAATTCCCGATGGCTCATTAAAATTTGTGAATATGATTGCTCGTATAAATTCAGATTATACCGATCATCGCCAAATAATTAATTATGATGCCGGAAGAATGAACTGGACACTTAGACAAGGTGAAAATATAACCGATCAACAAATGCATTCACTAAAGTTTGATTATGATTTAGGTTATGCAACAGTGGATTTGTCTGTTAGCTATACAGCTTCAAGAAATTTTTTGGATAAATCACCGGAATATAATTTTAATCAAGTTGATGCAGTGCAAAGTGGCGTTTTCAGAGATAATGTTATACCTGAAGATTTAACATATTTACTCACAAATTTTAAGGGAGATAGCGCCGTAATTCTAAATAATGCAAATTTATATAGCAATGATTATCAGGAAGATAAATTAACATACAAAGCAGATTTGGAATTTCCGTTTTTTCTAGGTTCTTCATTAAGCGGCTTTATCAAATTTGGCGGTCAAATGTACAACCAAACAAATGAAACTGATCAAGAAGCTCCGTACTTAGCATTTAATGGAAATGCAACAAGTGATGATGATGATATTCAAGCAAATTTAATGAGAACAATTATGAATGAATTTGGAATATCTGTAAGTGAAGATGGAAAACTTACTGGTACAACATTTTTAACTAGTGATAATGAATTATTTGATCCTTTTTTAGAAAACAAGTATGGAAGTATTTTTTATGTATCATCAATAGGAACTTTAAATAATATCTTGGATTACATTGTCGGAAATCCTGCATTTGATGCATCAAATAGTCAATACAGCTCTGGAGCTCAAGGTGGTTGGTATGATGGACCTTATCAACAATTAATAAACGATTATGAGTATAAAGAGAATTACTATGCCGCTTATGGAATGACAAAACTTAATTTTTGGGATTTTATGTTTATCGGTGGTGTTAGATATGAAAAAGTTGAAACTGAATATTTTGCATATAACGCAAGAGATCAGCGGAATCCTCAATCCCAAGTTATGTATGATACAACATCTGTAAAATCCAATGATTATTTGCTACCGATGTTACAGTTAAAATATTCTCCGTTAAAATGGATGGATTTAAGATTTGCATATACTCATACTTTATCAAGACCAGATTATCATGCACTTAGTCCAAAATTCTCAATAACACAAGGCAACCAAATTTATACAGGAAATCCTGAATTAAAACCCGCTACATCTATGAATCAAGATTTAAATATAACATTTCACTCAAATGAAATAGGACTTTTTTCGATAGGTGGATTTTATAAAAAAATTGAAAATTTTGTATATAATGCTTCATATCGCTTGGACCTTGCCGAAGAAGCTGGTATTGATGCTCTTTCACGATATCAAATTTATAGAGACGGAGATCCGGTTGTTACTCCAATACTAACAGCAGGAAAGTCAGATGCAACTGTTTTTAGACCATTGAATAATCCTTATGATGCAACAGTAAAAGGTCTTGAATTAGATTTTCAACATAACTTCTGGTACTTACCATCACCGTTTAATAATTTTGTAATTGGTTTGAACTACGCAAATATTTCCTCAGAAACAACGTATCCATGGTATGATGTCGAAGTAAAAATAATTGGTCGCGAACGAATTACTGTTTTTATTGACAGCGCTTCAACTGGAAGATTAATTGATCAGCCAAAGCATATTTTTAATGCTTATTTGGGTTATGATTATTTGGGATTTTCCTCAAGACTTTCATTTTTATTCCAAGATAATTCCGCGAGAGGTAATGGCGGTAGAAACCCAGAGTTAGATTCATACACAACAGAATATTTCCGAATTGATTTTGCGGCTCGTCAAAAACTTCCCATATGGAATAGCGAATTATTTTTAGATGTAAGCAATCTTAATGGTTCAAATACAAGCTGGATTCAACGTTCTATTGAAGGATATCTTGGTATTCAAAATTATGGTTTAACTGCTAACTTAGGAATTAGAGTTGTGTTTTAAATAATAAAGTTCTATAACTCATAAAAGGAGTAATATATGAAGAAAGTATCACAAATTATTTTAGTTTTTCTTTTACTAAACATTGTATCATTAGCTCAAAAGGATACGGTTCATGTTCTTGGATTGTATGAGTCAGGTGGTACATATGGTACTCTAAATACTGCTATCGAAGATGCTATAACAAACGGCACAATAAATAATACAGTATTTAAGCTTACACCATATGAAGTTTATGTTTTAAGTAGAAGTATATATTTAGATCATAATCAGAATTTAGAAATTGTTGCTCCAAAAGCTGGAACAACTCAAGAAACCGCTCCACCACAAATTGTGTGGACTGAAGAAGCGATAGATAGAGTTTATATTATACAAAGCTATGGAGATGTAATTCTTAAAAACATTTGGATTAGATATGCAGATATTCTAGGAAGTAAAGTAAGTTGTTCAATTGTATTTGAAAATCAAGAGACCGCAGATGATCCGGAACAAGGTGATTTTGAAGGTTGTATTTTTGATTATTGCGGAATTGGAGCTGAAGCAGGCGGAGCAGTAACTGTAAAAGCAGACCACTTTGTCGGAAACTTCCAAAATAGTTATTTTAGAAATCTTTCTGATAATCACTTCAGATATTATGGACGTGCAGTATCTTTCCCATATGAAAGTACCGGTTGGCATTATGATAAACTACTTTTTGAAAATTGTACTTTTTCAAATCTTGGAAGAATTGTTATGCAGGAAGGTAATGAGTATAGTGATAATGTTCATATAAATCATTGTACATTGATCAATTCTTTAGAATGGGTTTTCCAATCTGCTGGTTGGATTAGAAATGCATCAATAACAAATTCTATTTTTATAAATCCAAATATGTTAGGTTATAGAGCACTTGATGTGTGTGATGATAATCAAACGTTTGATGATTTCCAGGCTGGTTTGTGTGATCCTCCAGGTGGTGGTTTAATCAATGGTATTACTGAAGTTGATTCATTCGGATTTACAGTTCCGTTTACTGATCTTGACAGAAAAATTTACATCGGTAATAATGTTTATGCATTTACTGACTACATGAAAGATTGGTATACCGGTTGCGGCTGGTGTCAAGAACAGCATAGAAATAGATTAGATGTAGAGCTTTATAATCCTCCGCCAATGTTGGGCGAAAATGAAATTGCTTTTATTGATTCTGTTGATGATCAGGGAAATAAAGTCTTTAAAACAATGAATGTTGATTGGACAACAATTTTTGAAGAAGATCCGGGCTTTGTTGTTGAACCAGTTAATCAGGATACATTCTTATTATTTGTGGAATATAAGTGGAGTACAGCAGCTGATGTTGACTGGTCATATCGTCCAGACGTTGGTTTAAATCAAATATGGCCTTTGCCAGAAAATTTGGCATACAATAATTCAGCTTACCAAACTGCAGCAATGGGTAATTTTCCATTGGGAGATTTAAATTGGTATCCGAATCAACTATCTGCATGGGAAGCTCAAAAAGAAACAGAATGGACAACTATAAATAATTGGCTACAAAATGGAACTGCTACTGATATTGAAGAAACATCTGGTTTAATTCCAGTCAATTATGAGCTTAAACAAAATTATCCTAACCCATTCAACCCAACTACAAATATTGAATATTCAATTCCGGTTGAAGGACATGTTTCGCTTAAGGTATTTAATAGTTTAGGACAAGAAGTTGCAACATTAGTTTTCTCAAATCAAAAAGCTGGAAATTACAATGCTACATTTGATGCAACTGGTTTAGCCAGTGGAATTTACATGTATCAGTTACAGTCAGAAAATATAACTTTAAGTAAAAAATTTGTACTTATTAAATAATGAAAAACAATTTTTCAAATTCATAAAGTAAGAAAAGTGGTTATATGTTTTTACAATTATTAAAATTTTTGTAAGACATTTAGATAATATTTTACACAATAGAAGGAGGAAAAAGTGTTCAAAAAACTAATTATTTTATTTATGTTTATCATATCAACTAATTTATCAGCCCAAACTGTAGTTCTGTCTGATGAATTTGATAGTGGAGACAGCAAATGGAATACCGGATGGATTGATGCATCAACAACAACAGTTGCTGTATCGATTGATAATACTGGTAAACTTTCAGGTACTAACTCCTACAAAATTGCAGTAACCAATGGCGGAGTAGAAATGTGGAGAGTCCAAAGAATCTCTGCGCTTCCACTAAAAGCAGGTTATCAATACACAATTTCTTTTATGGCTGTTGCAGATCAAGACAATGCCGGCATCAATTTTTTGTTTGAAATTGGTGGAGATCCTTACACAAAACGTATTGATGATACAGTTACAGTAACTACAACACCTCAAACTTATTCTTTTACTGTATCAGCCACAGAAAATGTTCCAGATAATTTTGCAAAATTTATGTTTGGATCAGCAAGAAACAATAACACAACTATCTGGTTAGATGCAGTTGTTGTTACAGAGATGGAAGATCCAACTCTTATTTCACAATGGGGATTATCGAAAGAATATAATACCTTATGGCCAATCCTAAATAATAGTGCAACTGCACCAGGAGATGCATCGATGGGTGGAGCAGCAGTAAGCGGATGGAAAGGATTACAAGGCGGATTTGGACAAGATCTTACAATAACTACTGATAAAGCTTTAGTTGTAAAGGGTCAGATGGAATTTGTAGGAGCCGATGCAGGAGATTCGTACACACCGATAAGATATGCATTAACATATCAAGATAGTAATACAACATTACAATATGCATTAACAGATTCAGCAACATGGTCACATAAAGGCAACCATTTCGGATATGAGTTCACACCAAGAACTGGAGCAGGCACAATGGCAAACGGAGCCGGCGGTGGCGGCACAGTGTGGACAGTAAATAATGGAAACTGGGCAAGTACATGGAGTAATGGCGGAAAACCGATAACAGCAGTAAATCAAGCACCAAGAAATGCACAAATAGTAGCTGGTGTTTATGATTTTGCAGTTTCTGTAAAATCAATTGATGACATAACTAATGAGATTAAATGGTATATGGTTGAAAAAAGCAATAAGTACTGGTTTGGTGGAACAATAATAGACACTTCAACAACAAAAAAATTCAACAGTATCATATTTGGAGTAAATGAAGTACCATGGACTGAATTCAAAGTAAGTGGAATGAGAGTTGAATTAACAGATCCAATCACAGTACCGGAAGCTCCATGGCAGGCATATTATGTAGATCAATGGGGATTATCGAAGGAATATAATACATTGTGGCCAATATTGAATGATAGCACAACATTAGTAGGAGATGCATCAATAGGTGGAGCAGCAGTAAGTGGATGGAAAGGATTACAAGGCGGATTTGGACAAGACGTAGAAATTAGCACAACAAAAGCAATAATAGTGAAAGGAGAAATAGAATTTGTAGGAGCCGATGCAGGAGATTCGTACACACCGATAAGATATGCATTAACATATCAAGATAGTAATACAACATTACAATATGCATTAACAGATTCAGCAACATGGTCACATAAAGGCAACCATTTCGGATATGAGTTCACACCAAGAACTGGAGCAGGCACAATGGCAAACGGAGCCGGCGGTGGCGGCACAGTGTGGACAGTAAATAATGGAAACTGGGCAAGCACATGGAGTAATGGCGGAAAACCGATAATAGCAGTAAATCAAGCACCAAGAAATGCACAAATAGTAGCTGGTACATATAATTTTGCAGTATCGGTACAATCAATAGATGCAACAACTAATGAGATCAGATGGTACATGATAGAAAAGAATAACAAATATTGGTATGGTGGAACGATAATAGATACTTCAACAACTAAAAAGTTCAACAGTATTATATTTGGAGTAAATGAAGTACCATGGACTGAATTCAAAGTAATTGGAATGAAAGTAGATAAAGGTGATCCAATCACAGTACCGGAAGCTCCATGGCAGGCATATTATGTAGATCAATGGGGATTATCGAAGGAATATAATACATTGTGGCCAATATTGAATGATAGCACAACATTAGTAGGAGATGCATCAATAGGTGGAGCAGCAGTAAGTGGATGGAAAGGATTACAAGGCGGATTTGGACAAGACGTAGAAATTAGCACAACAAAAGCAATAATAGTGAAAGGAGAAATAGAATTTGTAGGAGCCGATGCAGGAGATTCGTACACACCGATAAGATATGCATTAACATATCAAGATAGTAATACAACATTACAATATGCATTAACAGATTCAGCAACATGGTCACATAAAGGCAACCATTTCGGATATGAGTTCACACCAAGAACTGGAGCAGGCACAATGGCAAACGGAGCCGGCGGTGGCGGCACAGTGTGGACAGTAAATAATGGAAACTGGGCAAGCACATGGAGTAATGGCGGAAAACCGATAATAGCAGTAAATCAAGCACCAAGAAATGCACAAATAGTAGCTGGTACATATAATTTTGCAGTATCGGTACAATCAATAGATGCAACAACTAATGAGATCAGATGGTACATGATAGAAAAGAATAACAAATATTGGTATGGTGGAACAATAATAGATACTTCAACAACTAAAAAGTTCAACGGTATTATATTTGGAGTAAATGAAGTACCATGGACTGAATTCAAAGTAATAGGAATGAAAGTAGATAAAGGTGATCCAATCATAGTACCTAAAGCTCCTTGGCAGGATTTTTATGTTGATACTTGGGGAATTTATGGTGGAAATAGCGGTGGTTGGTCACTAAGACCAGGTGATTTAACAGGAAATGTTGATTTCAATGGTGCAGCAGTTCCTACAGGTTTAGCAGCAGTTAGAGGTGATTTGGGATTGATTAACCCAGAACCAGGTGTAGATGTATTTGTACTAAAAGGAAATATCAATCTTGCTGGTGGCGGATTTACGGGATCAGCAAGCTTACGTTTTGGTTTGTTTAATGGCGTTGGTGGAAATATTGCAGTTGATTCAACATTAGATTCAAGTAATGTTTGGACTGGATCAGATGCATCGAATAATGGTTATTTAATGTTACCACAAGAAGGAACAAACAGTAGTGTTGCTTGGGGAACAGGCAGTGGAACATTTGGTAAAATAGCAAATGGTGTTTGGTACTCTTATGAAAACGGTGTTGCATTAGGTGATTTAGGTCCAATTCAAACAGCAGGAGGAGCTGGAACATATAAATTTGAAATATGTGTAGCTCCTAAAACAGACGGTACTTCCCAAATTCTTTGGACATTGAAGAAAAATGATGGTTCATATTATATGGAAGGAAATGCTATTGATAATGCTCCAGTAACATCATTTAATAGTTTTATTCTTGGAATTGGTCAAGGTGCAACTGCAACTTCATTACACTTAACTGATATTCAAGCTACAATGACTGATGAAGTAATCGTTACAGATATAGAAGCTACAAGTTCGGGTATTCCAACTTCATATTCATTAGGTCAAAACTATCCAAATCCATTTAACCCAACAACTACAATTGAATTTGCATTACCAAAAGATAGTGAAGTTAAAATAGTAGTGTATGATATTTTGGGAAGAGAAGTAGCCAATTTAATTAAAGGGGATTTAAAAGCCGGATATCATCAAGTTAATTTTAATGCTGTAAATTTTGCTTCCGGTATTTATTTCTATTCAATTAAAGCTGGTGATTTTACAAGTACTAAAAAATTAGTATTAATGAAGTAATTTTTGTTTTGTGTTCTTAATTATTTAGGGACACAAAAATTTATTTTACTGGATGGTTAATGTTATGATGACCGCATACCTATATTGAGCCTCCGATATAGGTGCGGTCATCTCTTTTAATATAAAGATATTATTATAAAATACTTTTGAATTTATAAAAGTTTAAACATCACTTTGTAAATTAAGTTTACGGAATTTTAACTAAATATCATTTCAACTGGAAAACAAATGAAGCGAATTTATATTTTGTTAGTAATTTTATTTATCGCTTTTCATCAAAATTTAATTTCACAAAACTTACAAAGTCAATCTAAAAATATTCCTTATCTAAAAACGCAAAGTAAAACAACTCAGTTAATCGTTGATGAAAAGCCATTTCTAATTCTTGGCGGCGAACTTGGGAATTCATCATTCACAAGTTTGGAATACATGAAACCCATTTGGTCAAAATTAAAATTGATGAATTTAAATACTATACTCGTTCCGGTTTATTGGGAACTGATCGAACCAACAGAAGATAAATTTGATTTTATTTTATTTGACGAATTAATTAGTGAATCAAGAAAATATAATTTTAAACTTGTTCTCTTGTGGTTCGGTTCATGGAAGAATAGTATGTCAAGTCACGCCCCAGCTTGGGTTAAAACAAATCAAGAAAGATTTCCACGCGTGAAAGATGATAAAGGAAAAAGCCACGAAATTTTAACTCCTTTTTCTGATGAGAATTTAAATGCAGATATTAAAGCATTTAAAGCATTGATGAAACATATTAAGGAAATAGATGAAAAAGAAAATACAATTATAATGGTTCAGCCGGAAAATGAAATTGGTATGTTACCAACAGCAAGGGATTACCATCCGCAAGCAAATAAAAAATTTAATGAAAAAGTGCCAAATGAATTAATTCAATATCTGAAAAAAAATAAAAATAAACTCGTTCCGGAATTTGAAGAAGTTTGGAAAAAAAATGGTTATAAAGAAAATGGAAATTGGGAGGAAATATTTGGAAAGAATGTTTATACAGATGAAATTTTTATGGCTTGGTATTTTGCAAAATTTACAAATGCAATAACTGAAGCTGGAAAATCAATTTATCCTTTGCCAATGTATGTTAATGCTGCGTTGAATAGACCAGGTAGGCTTCCGGGAGAATATCCAAGTGCTGGACCTTTACCGCACATAATGGATATTTGGAAAGCTGGTTCGCCGGCAGTTGATTTTTTATCACCCGATTTTTACAATCCGGATTTTAAACATTGGTGCGATCTATATACGCGCCAGCAAAATCCGTTGTTTATACCAGAACATAAATTTGATACGACTGCTGCAGCTAAAGTTTTATTTACATTCGGACATTACGAAGCAATTGGCTTTTCTCCATTTTCAATTGAATCCACAGATAAACCGGAAGACGAACCAATTGGGAAAGTATATAATTTAATAAATCAGTTAACCCCCATAATAACTGAGAATCAAGGGAAGGGCAAAATTAATGGTGTTCTACTCAGTAAGGAAAATCAAGAAAGTATCTTACAATTTGGTGATTATGAACTTACAATAAAACACAGCCATTCATTGGGATACGAAAAGAATTCTAAAAATGATGAATGGGGATTTGGTGCTGCTGTAATTATTCATACAAAAGAAAATGAATTTTACGTAGCCGGTTCTGGATTTGTAATTACATTTAGAAATATTAAAGACCCAAATTTAATTGTGGGATTGTTAAAAGTTGATGAAGGAAAATTTGTTGATAATACTTGGAAGGTTATAAGACATATGAATGGTGATCAGATTCACCAAGGCAGACATGTACGCGCTTTCTTGGAAGATTATTCTATTCAAAGATTTGAACTTTATAATTACAAATAATATCAATGAGAAATTCTGAACTATATGAAGAAAGCATATTTAATAATTTTATTTTGCTGTTTACAATCCGTGTTAATTTTAGCAAATGATTTAAAATTACCTTTTCAAAAATGGGTTGGAACTTGGAGCACTGCTCTGCAATTGGTCGAAACCGGAAACAATCCACCAGCACCCGGTTTAACAAATAATACAATCCGACAAATTGTTCGCGTTTCAATCGGCGGTGATAGTTTACGATTGAAACTATCAAATGAATTTAGCACAAATCCGGTAACGTTAAAAGAGGTTCATATTGCTCTTTCGTTAGGAAACGGAATTATCGATTCTTTATCAAGTAAGCAATTATTTTTCAACGGCAATCAAGAATTTACAATGAATGCCGGAGAAAACGTAACTTCCGATCCAATTCAATTTTCATTACCGCAATTAACTGATGTTGCAATAACAATTTATTTCGGTAATACTTCGGCTGATATTACCGGACATCCTGGCTCAAGAACAACAACATATATTCTTACGGGAAATCAAACAGATAAAAATGATTTTTCGGAAGCCGTTAAAACTGATCACTGGTATGTAATAAATACAATTGATGTTTTAGCTTCGGATACAACTTATGCAGTTGCAATTCTCGGAAATTCAATTACTGATGGACGCGGATCCGGAACAAATAAACAAAATCGCTGGCCGGACGAACTTGCAAAAAGATTGCAAAATAATTCAAGTACAAATCAAGTTGCTGTTCTTAATTCCGGAATCGGCGGAAATTGTGTACTCGGTAATTGTTTGGGACCATCGGCAATAAACAGATTTGAACGAGATATTTTAAATCAAAGCGGAATAAAATGGGCAATAATTTTTGAGGGAATAAATGATATCGGAAATGCGTGGAATACAGATGTAGGTGATAATTTAATTGAAGCATACAAGGGTATGATAAATGCTGCTCATGCAAAAGGAATTTATGTTTACGGTGCAACGATACTTCCTATGAAAGGACATTCTTATTATTCAGAATCTCATGAATCAATTAGGCAGAAGGTAAATAGTTGGATACGTTATGGCGGTTTATTTGATGATGTAATTGATCTTGATTTAGCATTACGAAATCCTTTGGACACATTAAGTTTATTGCCCGAATCGAATACCGGTGATCATCTTCATCCAAATGAAAATGGGCATAGAATGATTGCTGAAGCCGTTGACCTAAATTTATTTTTAAAGAAAGATTTCTTGAATTATTCAAATAAAAATGAAATACATTATTATGAAATAGAATGTGGTAAAGTTGGTTTGAACTGGAATGTTGTTAATGATTTCCAATCTTCAAATGAAAAATATGTTACAGTAAAAACCGGATTGCAAAGTTTAAATTCTGCACCGAGCGATATTATAAGTATTATCGAAATTCCATTTCATATTGATTCGACCGGAACATTTTTAATTTATATCAGAATGAATTGCGCAACTTATGATGATGATTCTTTCTGGTTGAGTTTTGATAATTCGGATTTTCAAATACAAAATGGATTAGTTACTAGTGGATGGGAATGGAAAAAAATATATGATTTTAACTTTGTTACAGATGAACATATTTTAACAATTGCTTATCGAGAAGATGGAGCAAAGCTTGATAAAATTTGTATCACAAACTCGACTTATCCGCCAAGTGGATTGGGTGAACAAGCTGAGAATCTTTGCGAACCTACAGATGTAGTTAATTCAAAACAAAAAGCTTTTGGTTTTAAGTTATATCAAAATTATCCAAATCCTTTTAATCCAATTACAAAAATTAATTATTCTGTCCCGACAAATACTTTTGTTACATTAAAAGTTTATGATGTTTTGGGAAATGAAGTTGCAAATTTAGTAAATGAAACAAAAACTGCCGGAAGTTATAATGTTGCTTTTGATGGAAATTATTTATCAAGCGGAGTTTATTTGTATCATTTGAAATCTGAAAATTTTTGCAGAAACAAAAAAGTTGATTTTAATTAAATAGTCGTTAAATAAAAATAATATTCCAATTAAATATTTATCGAAAATGAAAAAACTTATAATACTATTCATTCTGCTTTTTACAATTTATACAAATGCTCAATCAATTTTAATTAATGAAGTAATGGCATCAAATAAAATTACGATATTGGATGAAGACGGTGAACCATCGGACTGGATTGAACTTTATAACAATAGTGAAAATGAAATTAATCTTCAAAATTATTTCTTAAGTGATGATTCATTAAATCTAAAAAAATGGCAGTTTGAGAATATGATTTTAGCTCCACGAGAATATCTTTTAATTTTTGCTTCCGATAAAGATACAGTTATGAATTATCATCATACCAACTTTAAAATTAGTGCAAGCGGAGAAAAAATATTTCTAAGTGATTCCAGTCAAATTATTGATCAAGTTATTGTTCCGGCATTAACGGTTGATTTTTCTTATGGAAGAATATTTAATGAATTTAATAATTGGAAAATTCAAAATCCAACACCGGGCTTTGAAAATAACAATAACGAAATTATACAATCTGCTGATAGTGTAGTAGCATCACTGCCAAGTGGAGTTTATTCTTCTGCAATTTCTGTTGAGTTGTCCGCCGGAGATAGTGAAATTTATTTTACTCTTGATGGAAGTGATCCCGATTCAAATTCAACAAAATATACAGATCCAATTGATATTTCAAATATTACAATTTTGAAAGCGATAAGTTATAAGCAAAATCTTAAACCTTCGCTAATTAGCCATCATAGCTATTTTATTGGTGTTGACACGGACTTGCCCATTATTTCTTTAATAACCGATCCGGTTAATTTATTTAGTGATAGTATTGGAATTTATGCAAATGGTCCGGGTTGGACTCCAAACCCGCCGCATCATGGCGCAAATTTTTGGATGGATTGGGAACGTCCCGCACATGTTCAATTTTTTGATGATGATAAAAATTTAGGATTTTCAGAAAATTGCGGAATTGAAATTTACGGTGCTTACACAAGATCATTCGCACAAAAATCTTTTTCGGTAAAATTTAAAGAGCCATATAATTCATCTGCACTTGAGTATGAATTATTTCCGGGATTTGACATTACAACTTTTAATTCCTTTATTTTGAGGAATTCCGGTAATGATTTTCAGTTCACTCATTTCAGAGATGCGATGATGCAATCTCTGGTAAAAGATCTTGATATTGATTATTTGGAATATCGACCCGCGGCTGCTTACATTAACGGTGAGTATTGGGGAATATATAATATTCGTGAAAAAATAAGTGAACATTATATTGCAAATCGTCACGGAGTAAATCCGGATAGCATTGATATGCTTGAAGGAAATATGGAAGTAATTCATGGCGATTCTTTGCATTATGCTGAGCTTATAAATTACATTAGCAATAATGATATGACCACCGATGAAGCATATAAATATATTGATAAAAAGATTGATATAGATAATTGCTTACTTTATTTTGCTGCCGAAGTTTATTATAACAGTCAAGATTGGCCAGCAAATAATGTTAAATTTTGGCGTGAACGAAAAGAAAATGGAAAATGGAAATGGAAATGGATATTATTTGATTTGGATTTTGGTTTTAATCTTTATGAAACATCGGGACAATCTGAAAATCATTTAACATATTTGTTATCGGGAATTGAAACGCGTCCGGGTTCAAATCCGCCTTGGTCAACTTTACTTCCTAGAAAAATTTTAGAAAATCCTAAAATCAAAAATAAATTTATTAATCTTATTTCTGATTTGTTGAACTCAAACTTTAAAAGTGATCGTGTAGTAAGTATTATAAATCAATTGAAAAATCACTTAACTATTGAAGGACCAAAACATAGAACGAGATGGGGAATCAGCGATTTTACATTTAATGATCACGTGCAGAGAATGACTAAATTTGCACAAGAACGCCCAAATTATCTTCGTGGATTTGTTAGAAATTTCTTTGGTGCGGGGGAAGATGGGCTAATTACAATCAATTCAACGCAAGGTGGAAAAATTAAAATTAATTCTATAATTCTTGATCCGAATAATTATCCATGGAGTGGAAAATATTTTTTTAATGTTCCGATTGAAGCAGTCGCTATTCCAGATAAAGGTTACAAATTTGTTGGATGGAGTGAGGAAAATTCTTCAACAGAAACTACAATAACTTTTAATGTTGCGCGTTCTACTTTTTTAACCGCAACTTTTTCTGTTGATAGTTCAACAGCGAAAGAAATTGTAATTAATGAGATAAATTATAATTCTTCGGATGAATTTGATTCAGGTGACTGGATTGAATTGTACAATAGAAAAGATTTTGAAATTGATTTAAGTAATTGGTATTTCTCCGATAGCGATTCATCGCACAAATTTATTTTTCCATCAGAGACTAAAATTGCTCCAAAGAGTTTTTTGGTGTTAGTAGAAAGCGACAGTTTGTTTACGAGTAAATTTCCCGAAGTTGAAAATTATTTAGGTGAATTAGGATTTGGTTTTAACGGTTCCGGTGAGTTTATGAAATTGGTAAATAAAAATGGAGAAATTATTGATTCGCTTACTTATGATGATAATTTACCTTGGCCGATTGAAGCTGACGGAAATGGAAATACATTAGAATTAGTTGATGCAGAAACTGATAACTCAGTTGGTGAAAGTTGGAAAGAATCAAGAAAAAATGGAACACCCGGAAAAGTAAATTCAGTTTTAGTTTCTATTAATGATGAAAATTCAGCCAATTTACCAAATCAATTTTTGTTGATGCAAAATTATCCTAATCCTTTTAATCCATTAACAATTATAGAATATTCAATTCCACTAAGCGATATTAGAGAAATATCAAATGTAAGTTTAATTATATATGATATTTTGGGAAAAGTAGTAGAAGTTTTAGTGAACGAAAAACAAAATACTGGAAATTACAAAGTTGAATTTAATGGTGAAAATCTTTCATCCGGAATATATTTCTACACATTAAAATGTGGGAATTATATTCAATCAAAAAAAATGATTTTATTAAAGTAAAAATTTAAAAATATGAAAACAAAAAAACTTAAAAATATTATTTTAATATTCGTTATTGGTCTAACGAATTTAATATTTCCTCAAGTAAAATTACCAAAGTTAATTAGCGATGGAATGATTTTACAACGCGAAACAGAAGTTAAAATATGGGGCTGGGCTTCAGCAAATGAAAAAATTGAAATCAAATTTCTAGACCATAATTTTAAAATAGTTGCAGATGGAAATGGAAATTGGGAAATAGTAATTGCTAAGCAGCGAGCTGGCGGACCTTACGAATTAAAAATATCTGCAAAAAATTTTATTGTGATTAAAGATATTTTATTTGGAGATGTTTGGGTTTGTTCGGGTCAATCAAATATGGAATTTCCAATGAAACGTGTGAGTTGGAATTATCCGGGTGAAATTGAAAAATCTGAAAATAATTTTATTCGACAATTTGCAGTTCCTCAAAAATATAATTTTAAATTTGCCGAAAATGATTTTACAGAAGGAAGTTGGAAAAGTGCAAACCCGGAAAACACACCAAATTTTTCGGCAGTTGCATATTTTTTTGCAAAGAAAATTTACGAGAAATATAAAATTCCAGTTGGGATAATAAATGCAGGCCTTGGCGGTTCACGCATTGAATCTTGGATGAGTGAAGATGCTTTGCAAAAATTTCCACATCATCTAAATGAAGCTTTGATGTTTAGAGATGATAATCTAATTAAGAAAATTGAAGATTCTGATATTGCCCGTTCCAATGCCTGGTATAATTTGTTACGACAAAAAGATGAAGGTTATAAAGATCAAAAAAATATTTGGTACAACTCGGACTTGGAAATTAGTGACTGGAAAAAAATAAATGTTCCGGGTTATTGGGCTGATACTGAATTAGATAAAGTGAACGGAGTTGTTTGGTTTAGAAAAAATATTAATGTGCCATCAGAATTAGTTGGAAAATCTGCAAAATTAATTTTGGGGAGAATAGTTGACGCTGATTCGGTTTTTGTAAACGGAAAATTTGTTGGAACTGTTGGTTATCAATATCCGCCAAGAAGATATGAAATCCCGAAAGATATTTTAAATGTTGGTGAAAATAATATTACAATACGCGTTATAAGCAATGCTGGTATGGGTGGCTTTGTGCTTGATAAAGATTATGAAATTGATTTTGATAATACTTCAATTAGTTTGGAAGGGGAGTGGAATTATAAACTTGGTGCAATAATGCCGGAATTGGGAAGTCAAACTTTCATTAGATGGAAACCGATGGGTTTATATAACAGTATGATTTCACCCTTGCATAATTATAAAATTAAAGGATTTGCTTGGTATCAAGGTGAATCAAATACTTGGAATCCTTCTGAATATTCTAATCTTTTATCATCAATGATTTCTGATTGGCGGACAAAATGGAGCAATAATAATTTGCCATTCATCGTTATCCAACTTCCAAATTTTATGGAAGAAAAAAATGAACCATCTGAAAGCAGTTGGGCAACTTTTAGAGAAGTTCAACTTGATGCATTAAAAATACCAAATATTGGTTTAGTTGTTACAATTGATTTAGGTGAGTGGAATGATATTCATCCATTAAATAAAAAAGATGTTGGTGAAAGATTGTTTCTTTCTGCGGAAAAAATTGCATATAAAAATAATTCTCTAATTCATTCCGGACCAATTTATAAATCGATGAAAATTGAAGGGGGCAAAATCATTCTATCATTTGATAATATTGGCGAAGGGTTAATTTCAAAAAATGATGAAGAACTTAAGGAATTTGCAATTTGCGGAAATGATAAAAATTTTATTTGGGCAAATGCAAAAATTGAAAATGATAAAGTTATTGTATGGAATGAAAAAATTAAAAATCCAGTCGCTGTTAGATATGCTTGGGCTGATAACCCGAGTAAAGTAAATTTATATAATAGTGCTGGTTTGCCGGCATCACCTTTCAGAACAGATAAGTATTAAAATTATTCGAGATAAATTTATGTTATTCAAAAATTATATGGTAAAAAAATACTTCACTATATTTTTATTTTTGTCATTTACAATTGCGTTTGCGCAATCTGTTTCTGTTAATGGAAGAATAACTGCCTCTAGAACTCCGGTAACAGAAGTTATGGTAACTTTTATTGATAATTCAGATACGACGAAACAATATACTGCGTTTACAAATTCGCAAGGTTATTATTCAACAAGTATAATAACCTCAATAGAATCAGACGAAAAAAATATACCGACAAGTTTTAAGCTTGGACAAAGTTATCCAAATCCGTTTTCTTCAACAACCGCTATCCCTTATGCCCTGGATAAAGAATCAAATGTAAATGTTAACATTTATGATATTCTTGGAAGAGTTGTAAGAAAATTTGAAATTGGAATGGAATCTGTTGGAAGTCATAATTTATTCTGGAATGGAAAAAATAATTCCGGAAATTTAGTTTCAAACGGAATTTATTTTTATCAGTTTTTAGTAAATGGTGAATCACAAATAAAAAAAATGATTTTCAATAAAAATGGCAGCAACTCATTTGTAATTCCAAGAGGAAATATATTTTCTGAAAATCAATCTTTAACAAAATTAAACAATATAAAAATTACGGATACAACATCATTTACAATTCTCTTGAAAAATACAAATAATACAACGCCATTAATTGTTGAAAGCAAATTAGAAAATGTTTTTATAAGAAAAGATACATTAATAAATTTTGCCGTTACGTCAAGACCGGTTGCAATAGTTAATTTGGATAGCTTACATCAAATTATTAGAGGATTTGGTGCATCAAATATTTTACTTTGGCGTCCGGATATGACAAATGCAGAAATTGAAACGGCGTTCGGAACCGGTGATGGACGGCTTGGGTTTAATATTCTTAGACTAATGGTTGAAGCGGATAGCAATCGTTGGGGATTGTATTTATCAACTGCTAAAAAGGCACAAGATATGGGAGCTTTAATTATTGCTTCACCTTGGCATACACCAAGTAATATGACTGAAACAGTAAATAGTGTAAGTAGAGTTAAACATGATATGTATGCTGATTATGCAGAACATCTTAATAATTATATAAAATTTATGACATCAAACGGGATTGATCTTTATGGAATATCAATTCAAAATGAGCCCGATATTACTGATCAATGGACAAGTTGGACATCTGCCGAGATTTTTGATTTCATGAAAAATTATGCCGATAAAATTGTTGGAACAAGAGTTATGGCACCGGAATCTTTTCAGTTTAAGGAGACATATTTAAATCCAATTTTAAATGATTCTGCAGCATGCGCAAATACTGATATAGTTTGCGGACATATTTACGGCGGCGGAATTGCTAAATATCCTTTAGCATTTGAAAAAGGCAAAGAAGTATGGATGACAGAATATTTAATAAATAGTCCCGGCAGCGGAGCAAATATGGATACATCTTTAACCGGAGCCATGGCAACTGCGAAAAGTATAAATGATTGTATGCTAGTAAATATGAACACATACATTTGGTGGTATTTGGTTAGGTATTATGGACCAATTTGCGATGGAACTTATTTGAGAAAAGGTGAAGTAACTAAAAAAGGTTATGTGATGTCGCAGTATGCAAAATATATTCGTCCGGGATTTGTTAGAGTTGAAAGTAGTACTAGTCCGATGAATAGTACAATTATGGTGAGTGCATATAAAGATTCGGAAAGTGATAAGATTGTAATAGTTGCAATCAATAATTCAACGGCTGCAACTGAGCAAAATTTTAGAATTCGTGGAGTAGGAGAAATTTCATTGCTTATTCCAATTACAACATCCGGATCAAAAAATTGTGAAAGCGGTACTGAGCTTACGGTTACTGATGGAAATTTTAAATATAATATGGAACCACAGAGTATCACAACATTTATTACAAATTAGAATTATTATTTTGTAGCAAAATATTATCATGCGTAAAATAATATTGCAAAAATAGTTTCAACTAATAAAAACAATAAATTATTGTAAGAAAATTTTAGGAGTTATGAATGGAAAAATTAAATAAAATAATTTTCCTTCTCTTAATTATAATAAATATAAATTTTGCAGCAAGTGAAGATATTGTTTCAGAAACAAAATTATCAAATTCGTTTCCAATAGTTGAAAATAAAATTGCCTCACAAATAATTATTAGTTCTTCTGATTTTCAAGGAGTTCATAAAGTTGCATCATGGCTTCAGAGTGATATTGAAAAAGTATCAAATGTTAAACCGGATATTTTGATTGATGAATTTAAAAATGTCAGAAATGCAATTATTATCGGAACAATCAATCAAAGTAAAATTATTGATCAGTTAATTTCAGCAAGAAAAATAGACGAAAATGAATTATTAAATAAGTGGGAAAAATTTGTAATTCAAATTGTTGAAAATCCTTTGCCAAATATTGAAAAAGCTTTGGTAATAGTCGGTAGTGATAAGCGCGGAACAATTTATGGAATGCTTGAACTATCTAAAATTATTGGTGTTTCACCTTGGTATTGGTGGGCAGATGTTCAAATAAAAAAGAAAGAAAATATTTATTTCAATAAATTATTTTACACAAATGGAGAACCAAAAGTAAAATACAGAGGAATATTTATCAACGATGAAGCGCCGGCACTTTCCGGTTGGGCAAATGAAAAATTCGGTACGGATAAATTTAATCACAAATTTTATGAAAATGTTTTTGAATTAATTTTACGATTAAAAGGAAATTTTCTTTGGCCGGCAATGTGGGGAAGAGCTTTTTACGATGATGATAGTTTGAACGGAAAAATTGCAGACGAATTGGGAGTTGTAATCGGAACTTCGCATCATGAACCAATGATGCGTGCTCACGATGAATGGCGAAGATATGGAAATGGTAAATGGAATTATGCAACGAATGAAAATGAGTTGAAAAAGTTTTGGCGTGATGGAATAAATAAGACTAAAAATTATGATAAAATTATAACTCTCGCTATGCGCGGTGATGGCGATGAAGCAATGAGTGAAGATGCAAATGTAAGTTTACTTGAAAAAATTGTACATGATCAAAGAGAAATTATTTATGATGAAATGCAAAAACCGTTGGAAGAAATTCCGCAAGTATGGGCATTGTATAAAGAAGTTCAAGAATATTATGATAAAGGAATGAAAGTTCCAGATGACGTTACAATTTTACTTTGCGATGACAATTGGGGGAACTTAAGAATACTTCCCAAACTTAACGAACCTAAAAGAAAAGGCGGATTCGGAATTTATTATCATTACGATTACGTTGGTGGTCCGCGAAACTATAAATGGTTAAACACAAATCAAATTGAGCGCGTTTATGAGCAGATGAATTTAGCTTATTATTATGGTGCCGATAAAATATGGGTTGTAAATGTGGGTGATATAAAACCAATGGAATTTCCAATTTCATTCTTTTTAGATTTTGCATGGAATCCCACAAAAATAAATTCTAAAAATTTAGATGAATTTTATATTACTTGGGTAAACGAGCAATTTGGTGAAAAGTTCCAAAATGAAATTGCAGAGGTTTTAAAATTATATACCAAATATAGTTCGAGAAGAAAACCGGAATTATTATCACCGGAAACTTATAGTCTCACGAACTATCGTGAGTTTGAAAATATTGTGAAAGATTACAATACTTTACTTATCAAGGCACAAACTATATACAATCAAATTCAAGATGAAAATAAAGATGCATTTTACCAATTAGTTTTGCATCCAGTGGAAGCTTGTGCAAACTTAAATGAACTTTATTATATCGCCGCAAAAAATAAACTCTATGCAAAGCAAGGAAGAATTTTAACAAATGAATTAGCAAAAAAAGTAAAGGAATTATTTGAGAAGGATAAATCGATAACAAATTATTACAACAATATTTTAGCTGATGGAAAATGGAATCATATGATGGATCAAACCCATATTGGGTATACAAATTGGCAGCAACCGGATTCCAACAAAATGCCGAATATAGTTGAAATTAATAATTCTGAAAATGCAGAAGGCGGAATATACATTGAAGGAAATGAGAATAGTTCAGAAACTTTAATTTTCCCCAGATATGATAATCTAAATCAACAAAATTATTATTTCGAGATTTATAATAAAGGGAAGAAATCTTTTGATTTCAATATTCTAAAAAGTGTTGAATGGATTAAACTTTCAAAAGTATTCGGAAGCATAAAAGATGAAGAAAGAATTTATGTTGAAATTAATTGGGAAAATATTCCAGATGGATTTCATAAAGAATTTATAACTGTAAAATCTTTAGATAAGGAATATAAAATAAATTTAGAAATTAATAATAATAGTTTGGTTGAAAATATATCGAATAGATTTATTGAGAATAATGGAGTTATTTCAATAGATGCAGAGAATTTTAACAAGAAAATAAAAAATAATAAAATTGAATTTGAGATTATCCCAAATCTTGGGAGAACTGCTTTAAGTGTAATATCGGTACCGGTTTTTGAAACATTAGAAAAAATTACTAATGATTCACCACATTTAGAATATGATATATTTTCATTTTCAAAGGATAGTGCAAAAATTAAATTATATTTTTCCCCGACGCTAAATTTTACTAATAATACAAATGGAATTAGATATGCAATTTCTATGAATGATGAAATTCCACAAATTGTAAATATAACATCAAATCCAAATCCACCGGATTTAAATTACGATAGAGTTTGGAATAAATGGGTTGCGGAAAATATTAATATTCAACAAACAAAACATTTCTTAAAAGAAAATGGCAATCATACTTTGAAGATTTGGTTAATTGATCCCGGAATTGTTCTGCAAAAAATTGTTATAGATTTTGGTGGATTAAAAGAAAGTTATTTGGGACCAGCAGAAAGTAAAATTTATAATTCAAATTAATATTCATTGAAATAATTATGAGTGAACTTTTAGAAAGAATTAGCATTTGTGTAGAAAGAGGAAAAATAAATTCGAAATCTCCATACCCTAAAGATTTAGTTGGACAAGATGGAGCCGATGAAATAACGGTTCAAGCGTTATCAAAAAATATTTTACCCTCAGAAATTCTTACAGCTTGCAACAATGCAATGCAGAGAATTGGAAATCGTTATAGCCGAAATGAAGTTTTTGTTCCGGAATTACTTATGGCAGCAAAAGCTATGCATGCAGTAATGGCACATTTAAAACCATATTTTAAAACCGGAGAAGTAAAATCCAAAGGTAAATTTATTATTGGTACAGTTGCCGGAGATTTACATGATATTGGCAAGAATTTAGTTTCAATGGTTGTGGAAGGCAATGGCTGGGAAGTAATTGATTTAGGCATAGATGTAAAAACTCATAAATTTATTTCCGCAATTGAAGCTAACCCAACCTGCATAATCGGATTGAGTGCTTTATTAACAACAACAATGGCAGATATGGCAGCCACAGTAAAAGAAATAAAATCAAAATTTCCAAATAATATTGTAATTGTTGGAGGAGCTCCTTTATCAAAAGAAAGTGCTGAAAAAATGGGAGCAGATGGTTATGCTTCAAATCCTCAAAGCGCTATAACGTTTTTAAATGAAATTATTTCAAGGAATTAAAAATGGTAACGATAAAAGAATTATTAAATCAGAAGAAAGTACTTGTGTCTGATGGAGCTTGGGGAACTTTTCTTCATAAGCAAGGATTACAGCCGGGAGAATGCCCGGAATTATGGAATGCTACAAATCGTGAAAAGGTGTTTAATGTAGCAAAAAGTTATGTCGATTCCGGAGCTGATATAATTTTAACAAATAGTTTTGGTGGAAGTCCATTCAAACTTTCACATTATGAATTACAAGAAAGAACTTACGAACTAAATAAACTTGCCGCCGAAATATCAAGAGAAGCTGCCGAAAATGATAAATTAGTTTTAGGTTCTATTGGTCCTACTGGAATTATTTTAATGATGGGGGAAGTTACTGAAGATGAACTTTATGAAGGATTTAAAATTCAAGTAAAAGGATTAATTGATGGTGGAGCAAATGCAATTTGCATCGAAACCATGTCAGCACTTGATGAAGCAATTCAAGCAATAAAAGCTGTTAAATCAATTAGTAATACTGAAATTGTCTGTACTTTCACTTTTGAAAAAATGGTTGACGGAAGTTTTAAAACTATGATGGGAACTTCACCAACAGAAATGGTAAAAGAATTGATGGAAATCGGAGTTGATGTAATTGGTGCAAATTGTGGTAATGGCTTTGAAAATATGATTGAAATTGTAAAAGAAATTAGAAGTGTTGAAAAATATATTCCAATATTAATTCATGCAAATGCGGGAATGCCAATACTGGTAGATGATAAAACTATTTTCCCGGAATCTCCGGAATTTATGGCTTCATTAGTTGTTGAACTTAAAAACTGCGGTGCAAATATTATTGGCGGTTGCTGTGGAACAACGCCCAAACATATTAGAGCTATTGCTCAGAAACTTAAAAGTATTTAATGAAAATTATTAATCAAGAATTAGTAGAAAATAATTTATTTGTTTTAAAATTTGATCAATCTGAAATTGAAATTGATAAAGTAAAAATTGCAGATGAAATTGGTTATGTAAATGGTAATCTACCCGAAAATATTGATGATTTGTTGAATCAAATTATTTTAGAATCAAAAGGTAAAATTTATATTGAAGCTGGTTATAAAACTGGTGAATTAAAATTATTTAATAAAAATATTTTCTTTAATGATACTGAATTTAATGTTAATAAAATTATATATAATCAATTTATTGAAGCTGATAATGCAGCAATATTTGTTTGTACAATTGGAAATGAGATGGAATTATGGTCGAAGAAAAATACTGCAGAAGGAGATTTGTTGCGTGGTTATTTAATAGATGTTACAGCTTCAACAATTGTAGAAAATGTAGCTGATTTGTTGCATGATTTTATTGGGAAAACATTTATTGAAAAAGATTGGAAAATTACAAATAGATATAGTCCGGGTTATTGTAATTGGCAAGTAAATGAACAGCAAAACTTATTTTCATTACTTCCGAAAAATTTCTGCAATATTAAATTGAGTGATTCATCCTTAATGAATCCAATAAAATCAATAAGCGGAATAATCGGCATAGGTAAAAATGTTAAGTACAGAGAATATTTTTGCGAAAGATGCGGAATTAAAGATTGTACACAAAGAGTATATCTGCAAAGGAAAAAGAAATCAAAAATTTAAATTATGCGAAAAAAAAATGACTGATAAGAATTGGGAAATTTTATTACGAGTAATTAATGGTGAAAAAATAAATCCGTTGCCAATTGGATTTATAATTGATAGTCCATGGTTACCAAATTGGTTTGGAGTTAATATAATTGATTATTTATCAAATGATGAAATATGGCTTAACGCAAATTTGAAAGCTATTGAAAAATTTCCGGATGCAATGTTTCTTCCGGGATTTTGGAGTGAATATGGAATGTGTACGGAGCCTTCTGCATTTGGTTCAAAAGGAACTTTTCCAATAAATGAATTTCCGCATGCACATCGAGTAATTAATTCTGTCGAAGAAATTGATGATTTGGTAATTCCAAATCCGGAAACAGATGGATTGCTTCCTTTTGTTTTAAATAGATTAAAATTGGCTCAGCCAAAAATTGAAGCGAAAGGTCACAAAATTAGATTTGCTGTTGCCCGTGGTCCATTAAATATTGCAAGTTATTTAATGGGTACAACCGAATTACTTATAACAATGATGATGGATCCGGAAAAAATTCATTTGCTAATGCAGAAAATTACTGAGTTTCTAAAATCATGGATAAAGCTTCAGATGGATACTTTCCCAAGTATCGACGGCATTTTTATGCTTGATGATATTATTGGATTTATGAGTGCAGATGATTTCTCTATTTTTGGATTACAATATTTTAAAGATATTTATAATCAAAATGTTTCCGTAAAATTTTTGCATAATGATGCACCTTGTCGTGAATCGGCACCATTATTGAATGAAATGGGCATCAATCTATTTAATATGGGATTTGATGTTTCGCTTAATGAATTGAAAGAATTGACAAATAATAAAATTACTTTGTTAGGAAATCTTCCACCAAGAGATGTTTTAGCGGCTGGAACTAAAGATGAAGTTTATACAAAAACGAAAGAGCTAATAAATTCAATAAATGATAGTTCAAGAATAATTTTATCATGCGGTGGTGGAATGCCGCCGAATGTTAGCTCAGAAAATATAAATTCATTTATTAGTGCAGTAAAAAAATAATAGAATTTATGCATGTGCAAAATCTTAAAAATATTGTTTATAATTCTTTCAAAAATGGAAAAAGATTAGTAGCGCCGCTTGTTGGTTTTCCGGGAATTAAATTAGCCGAATCATCAATAAAAATAGCACAACAAAATAGCTATGAACATTTTAAAGTTGTAAAAGCTAATTATGAGAAATTCAATCCAGATGCAATTTTCCCATTAATGGATTTATCGGTCGAAGTAAATGCATTAGGTAAAGAATTTTTATTCCCCGAAAATGATTCAGCAACAATTGTGAAAAGTGAGTTTAATTTCGATCAATTAAAAAATCTACAAAAAATTAATATTGAATATGATTCAAGATTACAAAGCAATGTTGAAACACTTAAACTAATGACTAAAGAATTTCCGAGTGAAATAATTAATTGTGCTTATGTTACCGGACCTTATACAATTGCAGGATTATTATTGGGAGCAGATGAAGCAGCAATTTCAACTATAACTAACTCGGAAAAACTGTTTAAAATTTGTGATTTAGCTGAAATTGTTATTACAAAATATATTAATCTTTTAATTGATGCCGGTGCAAAACTAATATGTATCTTAGAACCAAGCGCAGTAATGCTTTCACTGGAGCAGTTTGAGAGATATTCATCAAATTATGTCAAAAGAATTATTTCAAAATTCCATAAATCTAATATTGATTTTGTATATCATGTTTGCGGAAATTCAAATCATCTGATTAATAAAATGTGTGATTCGGGTGTTAATGCATTAAGTTTAGATTCATGCGATGTTGGAATTAATCTGACTGAAATTGCAAAAAGAATTCCCGAAGAAATAATTCTAATTGGGAATATTAATCCGACCGGAAAAATTCTAAATGGAAAAGTTAAAGAAATTGAAAATGAAGTATTATTTTTGTTGAATGAAATGAAAAGTGTTCCAAATTTTATCTTAAGTACGGGATGCGATTTACCTTTAGATACACCAATTGAAAACATTGAGGCATTTATGAATGTTGGGAAAAATTATATTTCAAAATATTAAATAGTTGGGAGATAAAATGAATAAGAAAATATTTTTATTATTTAATGCCTTTTTAACTTTTGTAACATTTATAAGTTTTAAGGCGCAAGTAATTGAAGATAAGGTTACTTTAAAAGAGGTTTTTAAGGATCATTATTTAATTGGCAATGCATTAAATACTTGGCAAATTTTAGGAAAAGATCCCAAAGCAATTGAATTAGTAAAGCAGCATTTCAATAGTATCACTCCGGAAAATATGATGAAATGGGAAAATATTCATCCTAAACCAAATCAGTATAATTTTGAGCCGGTTGATAGTTTTGTTGCTTTCGGTGAAAAAAATAAGATGTTTATTATTGGTCATACTTTGTTATGGCATGCGCAAACACCAAAGTGGGTTTTTGAATATGAGGAAGGAAAATTAGTTTCCCGCGATAATTTGTTAAGTAGATTAAAAAATCATATTCATACAGTCGTAGGAAGATACAAAGGAAGAATTCATGGTTGGGATGTTGTAAATGAAGCTATTGAAGATAATGGTGATTTGAGAAAATCTAAATGGTATCAAATTATTGGTGAAGATTATATGGAAAAAGCGTTTGAATATGCTCGTGAAGCTGATCCCAATGTTGAATTATACTATAATGATTATAATATGTGGCACAAAGGTAAAGTTAAAAAAGTAATTGAAATAGTAAATTCATTGCAAGCAAAAAATATTAAAATTGATGGAATTGGATTGCAAGGACATTGGGGATTGGATTATCCAAGTAATGAAGAAATTGATTTTGCATTTTCTGAATATTCAAAACTAAATGTAAAATTAATGATAACAGAATTAGATGTTCAAGTTCTACCACTTCCCGAAGGAAACATTGGAGCAGATATTTCAAAGAATTTTGAACTTCAGCAAAAATATAATCCATTTCCAAAAGAATTCCCGGATTCAATGCAAGTTAAATTGGGTAAACGTTATGAAGACTTTTTCAACCTATTTAATAAGTATAAAGAAAAAATTACTCGTGTAACTTTTTGGGGAGTTACGGATGCTCATTCATGGCACAACGGCTGGCCGATTAGAGGTAGAACAGCTTATCCATTGCTATTTGATAGAAATTATTTACCTAAACCAGCTTTTGATTTTGTAATAAAAACTGTTAAATAAATTAGCTTGAAATTCTGGTGAATTATGAGATTAAAATTTCTTCAAATAATATTATTATTTCTTTTTCTTAGTAGTATAAATGCTGAAAATGGTTATAGATTATGGCTAAGATATGATTTGATACAAGATCAAAAAGTTTTAGAAAATTATAAAAAAGATATTAATGGAATTATAGCTCTTGGAAATTCTGAAACAATAAAAATCTCTTCCATGGAATTAGTCGATGGAATAAAGGGATTGACGGGTATTGAAGTTCTTCCGTTTAATCAAGAAAGTCTAAATAGAACAATTGTTATTGGAAATTATAATGAAGAAATAATAAAAAAAAATATTTCCAAAAGTGAAATTGCACAAATAAATGATGAAGGATTTTTAATAAAGTCAATTTATGAGGAGAATAAAAAATTCATAATAATTAGTGCAAAAACTGATATTGGAGTTTTGTATGGTTCGTTCCATTTTTTAAGTTTACTTCAAACTCAGCAAAGTATAGAAAATCTTGATATTAAAAATTCACCCAAAATTAAATTACGTGTACTAAATCATTGGGATAATTTAGATAGAACTGTTGAAAGAGGTTATGCCGGATTTTCAATTTGGGATTGGCATAAACTTCCTAAATTTATTGATAAACGCTATATTGAATACGCCAGAGCCAATGCCAGCATAGGAATTAACGGAACAGTTCTAACAAATGTTAACGCCAATGCCATTGTTTTAACAAAAGAATATTTGCAAAAAGTTAAAGCATTAGCTGATATATTCCGTCCATATGGAATTAAAGTATATTTAACTGCAAGATTTAGTGCGCCAATAGAAATTGGCGGATTAAAAACTGCTGATCCATTTGATGAAAATGTAATCAATTGGTGGAAAGAAAAAGTTCAAGAAATTTATTCATACATTCCGGATTTTGGCGGATTTTTAGTAAAAGCAAATTCCGAAGGTCAACCCGGACCACAAAATTATAATAGAACCCACGCTGATGGTGCAAATTTATTAGCTGATGCTTTGAAGCCATTTAATGGTGTTGCAATATGGCGTGCGTTTGTTTACAGTAATGAAAATCCGGAAGATCGTGCAAAGCAAGCTGTAATTGAGTTTAAACCGTTTGATGGAAAATTTAGAGAAAATGTTCTTATTCAAACTAAAAATGGTGCAATTGATTTTCAGCCTCGAGAACCATTTCATCCACTTTTTGGAACTATGTCAAATACTAATTTGATGATGGAATTTCAAATCGCGCAAGAATATTTGGGACAAGCAACACATTTAGTTTATCTCGCACCGTTATTCAAAGAATGTTTGGATTCCGATACGTATGCTAAAGGGAAAAATTCATTTGTGAAAAATATTGTTGATGGAAGTCTGAACAATAATAAAATAAGTGGGATTGCCGGTGTTGCAAATATTGGAAATGATATAAATTGGACCGGACATTTATTTGGTCAAGCAAATTGGTTTGCATTTGGAAAATTAGCATGGAATTATAATTTGACTTCAAAGGAAATATCAGAAGATTGGATTAAAATGACTTTTTCAAATGATGAAATGTTTGTTAATTCAATTTCTGAAATGATGATAAATTCTAGAGAAAATCTTGTTGATTATATGACACCTTTAGGACTGCATCATATTATGGGATGGGATCATCATTATGGACCTTCACCATGGATTAAGGATAAACCTCGCGCTGATTGGACTTCGGTATATTATCATAAAGCAGATAGTTTAGGAATTGGTTTTGATCGAACTAAAAAGGGAAGTGATGCAGTTTCTCAATACAATAAAGAAGTATCGAAAATATTTAATGATATTGAGGAATGTCCCGAAGAATATTTGCTTTGGTTTCATCATGTTTCGTGGAATTACAAATTAAAAAATGGTAACAAACTTTGGGATGAAATTTGTTACAGATATTATGATGGTGTAAATTCTGTTAATAAAATGAATGAAAAATGGAATTCGTTTGAGAATGTTGTGGATAGTGAAAGATTTAATCATGTTAAAATGTTATTGGATATTCAAAAAGATGAAGCAATTTGGTGGAGAAATGCGTGTGTACTTTACTTTCAAACATTTTCTAAAATGGAAATTCCGAACAATTTAGAAAAACCAAATCAAACTTTAGAATATTATCAAAATTTAAAATTCCCTTATGCACCGGGAATAAAACCAACTTGGTAAAATTTTACAATTAAAATATTGATCGAATTATTCCTAGTTCTAAACCTCGCAATTCTGCTAAACCTCTTAATCTGCCGACTAAAGAATAACCGGGATAAATTCCCGTTCTATCTTTATCGGGAAAAAGTAAATGACCATGATCCGGTCGCATTGGCATTCTAAAATCTTTTCTGCCATTTTCAATTCTTCTTTTTTGTTCGAGTAAAAATTCTTTAACAATATTATATAAATCAATTTCACCTTCAAGGTGATATGTTTCTTGAAAATCTCCTTGCGAATTTCTTTTAACATTTCTTAGGTGAATGAAATTAACTCGATTTGAAAATTGTTTAGCCATCTCAACTAAATCATTATTCACACTTACGCCAAGTGAACCAGAACAAAAAGTTATTCCATTTGAATTAGAATTGTAAGCATTTAAGATTTGATTGATATCTTTTTCATTTCCAGCTACTCTTGGTAAACCCAATAATGACCAAGGCGGATCATCGGGATGAATTGCAAGGTTAACTTTATATTCTTCTGCTATTGGAGCAATTTCAGAAATAAAATAATATAAATTTTCTCTAAGCTCTTTATCTCCAATTTCTTCATATTCACTTAAAGCAATTTTAAAATCATCAAGTGAATATGCGTCCAATGAGCCGGGCAAACCATAAAGAATTGTTGAAATTAATTTATCTATTGCTGAGTTATCAAGTTGAAGAAAATATTTTTTTGCTTCATCAATTTGAGTTTGCGAATATTCATTTTCAGCAATTTTTCGTTTTAGAATAAATAAGTCAAAAGCTCTAAATGCTACTGAATTAAATTTAGATGTTATTGAACCATCTTCATTTACAACTTTTAAATCCGTTCTTGACCAATCAAGTATTGGCATAAAGTTGTAACAGATGGTATCGATTCCACATTTTGCTATGTTTTGAATTGATATTTTATAATTCTCAATTAACGATTTATAATTATTTTTCCTTTTTTTTATATTTTCATGAACCGGAAGACTTTCAACAACCGACCATGTAAATCCTTCTAATTCAATTAGACCTTTTCTCCTTAAAATATCATCTTCTTGCCAAATATCACCTACGGGAATTTGATGCAATGCAGAAACAATTCCGGTTGCACTGGTCTGTTTAATTTCTTTAAGTGAGTACGGATCATTTGGACCAAACCATCGCCAAGTTTGTTGAAATGCCATAAAAATACTTTCTAAATATTTTGATTATACACCACTAAATATACTAAAGCCGCCATCAATAGGAATAATTGTGCCGGTAACAAATTTTGAAGCATCGCTGGCGAGATAGAGAATAGAACCTATTAATTCATCTGGTTCTCCAAATCTTTTAAATGGAGTCATATGAATAATATCATTCCCTCTTTGAGTAAGAGTTCCATCTTGTTCAGTCAATAAAGTTCTGTTTTGATCTGTTAATAGAAATCCCGGGGCAATTGCATTAACGCGAATTCCATTCCCAAATTTTTGTGCCAACTCAACAGCCATCCCTTTTGTAAAATTATCTACAGAAGCTTTTGCCGCTGAATATCCTACAACCCTTGTAATAGTACGGAAGGTTGCCATTGAAGAAATATTGATTATTGATCCACTTTTTTGATTTGACATTGTTTTACCAAAAATAAGTGTTGGCAAAACTGTTCCATAGAAATTTAAATTTGTAACTTTTTGAAGTTCTTCAATCTTTAAATCAAATATAGTTTGATCAAGTCCAATAGTTGCACCGGGAATATTTCCGCCAGCAGCATTAACTAAAATATCAATAGTTCCGTATTTTTCTAAAACTTGCTGTTTTACATCGTCAAGACTTTTTTCTTCTAAAACGTTACATTGAATTCCGCTAACTTCACTTCCAAATATTTTAAGGTGTTCAACCTTTTTTTTAAGATTAGATTCATTAATATCAAGTAAAACAACTTTTACACCAGCTTGTAAAAATCCTTTTGCCATTTCACCGGCAAGAACACCGCCACCACCGGTTAACAATGCAACTTTATCTTGTAAATTGAATAATTTATTTAAGAATTCCATTTATTCCTTTCAAACTGCGATGAAATTCTGAAGAGAAAATCATCGCATTAAATTTTACGAAAATCAAATATTATCGTTAATAATCATTTCATACAATTCTTGTTTACCACTTGTTCTATTTGGTTCTCCGGTGGCGATAGCAATTTCTCGTAAGTCTTCTAATCCTAATTTACCTTCTTCAAATTCTTTACCTTTGCCACTATTATAACTCGCATATCTTTCATTTAATAATTTTAGATAATCTGAATTGGTTAATACTTTATCTGCAATTAATAATGATCGAGCAAATACATCCATTCCGGAAATATGAGAAATAAATAAATCTTCAAGATCAGTTGAATTTCTACGAGTTTTTGCATCAAAATTTATTCCGCCAGTTTTAAATCCGCCAGCTTGAAGAATTACCAACATTGCTTCTGTAATTTCAAATAAGTTAATAGGGAATTGATCAGTATCCCAACCGTTTTGGTAATCTCCACGATTTGCATCAATACTACCAAGTAATCCGGCATTGGCCGCAACTTGTAATTCATGCTGGAAAGTATGACTTGCAAGAGTTGCATGATTTACTTCAATATTTAATTTGAAATCATTCATCAAATCATATTCGCGCAAGAAAGCAATTACGGTTGCAACATCAAAATCATACTGATGTTTCATTGGTTCCATCGGTTTTGGTTCAATTAAGAAAGTTCCGGTAAAACCATTTTTGCGTCCGTATTCTTTAGCTTTATTTAAGAACATTCCCAAATGTTCAATTTCTTTTTTCATATTTGTGTTTAACAAAGACATGTAACCTTCACGTCCGCCCCAAAAAACATAATTCTCACCACCAAGAGTAACAGTTGCATCAATTGCATTTTTTACTTGTGTTGCAGCATAAGTTAAAACATTAAAATCGGGATTTGTAGAAGCTCCGTTCATGTAACGTGGATTTGAAAATAAATTTGCTGTTCCCCAAAGTAATTTAACACCGGATTCTTTTTGTTTTTGTTGAGCATAATCGACAATGGTTTTTAATCTTGCTTCACTCTCAATAATTGTACTTCCTTCTTCAACTATATCAAAATCGTGAAAACAATAAAAAGGGGCACCAATTTTTGTAATGAATTCAAATGCAGCATCCATTTTTTCTTTTGCTTTTTGAATTGGATCTGAATTTGTTAACCAAGGATATTTTTTTGTATCGCTGCCAAAAGGATCTGCTCCGTTTGCTCCAAATGAGTGCCAATATGCAATTGCAAATCGGAAATATTCTTTCATAGTTTTTCCGGCAACTACTTTATTTTCATCGTAATATTTGAATGCCATTGGATTCTTTGAATCTTTTCCTTCATAATGAATTTTGCCAATTCCTTGGAAAAATTCTTTTTCACCAACTGATAAATTATTTCCCATTTTATGCTCTCTTTTTTATTGTGAAATTCAGATAAAATAAATATAATTAAATAGTGTAAAAAATACAATATGTATTGTGTTAAAAATACACTAAGGGAGAAATAAAAATTGACTGCAAGTTCTTCGGAAATTATTAAAAATTTATCTATTGATTGTGTTGTTTTTGGATTTGAAAAAAGTAAGCTTGAAGTGTTGCTTGTAAAAAGAAAAATAAATCCGGAAAAGGGAAGTTGGGCTTTGCCCGGAGGATTTGTGTTAAAGACAGAAACTTTGGATCAGGCTGCTGTTAGAATTCTTGAAGAAACAAGCAACGTAAAAAATATTTATTTAGAACAAGTTCATACATTTAGTAAAATTGATAGATTCCCATTAAGAAGAGTTATAAGCGTTGCATATTTTGCTTTAATAAATCCGGAAAAACATTTCCTAAAACCTGGCACAGATACTTCAGATGTGCAATGGTTTAACATAAATGAAAATATAAATTTGCCTTTTGATCACTTTGAAATTCTAACAAAATCTTTAAATCTTCTTCGACAAAAAGTAAGAAACAAACCAATCGGGTTTGAACTTCTTCCAGAAAAATTTTCACTAACTCAATTGCAAAATTTATATGAATGTATTTTAGGAGAAAGTCTAGATAAACGTAATTTTAGAAAAAGAATAATGTCACTTAAAATGCTTTCACAATTGAATGATTTTCAAAAAGGTGTTTCACATCGTGCAGCACGTTTATATAAATTCAATTCAAAAGCATACAACGAATTAAAAAACAAAGGTTTTAATTTTCAAATTTAATTGAGATAAACATGACAAAAAATTATTTACTCGGATATGATATTGGTAGTTCATCGGTTAAGGTTTCTATTATTGATAGCGAAACCGGCGAACTTGTTGGTTCAGCATTTTCTCCGGAAACTGAAATGAAAATAAATGCGTCAGAAATTGGTTGGGCAGAGCAGCATCCAAATGATTGGTGGAAAAATTTAGTAATTGCGAATAAAAAAGCTTTACAAAAATTAAGTACAAATAATTATGAAATAAGCGGAATTGGTATTTCGTATCAAATGCATGGCTTGGTTATGGTTGATAAAAGTCATACTGTAATTCATCCATCAATTATTTGGTGCGATAGTCGTGCCGTAGAAATTGGTGATAATGCATTTAATAATCTTGGTGCGGATTATTGTCTTGGTAACTGTTTAAATTCTCCGGGAAATTTTACTGCATCAAAATTAAAATGGGTGAAAGTAAACAAACCGGAAATTTATTCTAAAATTTATAAAGTTATGCTTCCCGGTGATTTTATTGCTCATAAATTATCCGGCGAAATTAATACAACAATTTCCGGATTAAGCGAAGGAATTTTTTGGGATTTTAAAAACAATAACTTAGCCGATCAACTTTTTGAATATTACGGAATTGAAAAAAATATGATTCCGGATATTGTTCCAACATTTTCCGTACAAGGAAAATTAAATAAAGAATCAGCAGAAGAATTAGGAATAAAATCCGGAATTCCAATTTCATATAGAGCCGGTGATCAACCAAATAATGCATTTTCACTTAAT
Source organism: Ignavibacteriota bacterium (assembly GCA_016708125.1). Lineage (NCBI taxonomy): Bacteria > Pseudomonadati > Ignavibacteriota > Ignavibacteriota bacterium. The sequence continues at coordinate 3,420,672 of JADJGF010000001.1, forward strand.
GTTTTAAATCCCGGCGAAATTGCAGCAACAGCCGGAACTTCCGGAGTGGTTTATGGAATTGTAGAAGATAATTCTTACGATAAATTTTCAAGAGTTAATAGTTTTGCTCATGTAAATTACTCAAATGAAAAACCTATAAAAGGTGTTTTGCTTTGCATTAACGGAACCGGAATAATGTATAGCTGGCTTAGAAATGAAGCAATGCACTCAAATGAATCATACGAAAGTTTAAATCAATTAGCTTCAGAAATTAATGTTGGTTCAGATGGAGTTTTAGTTCTTCCTTTTGGAAATGGAGCCGAACGTGTTTTGAAAAATCAAAATATTGGCGCAAATATTTTCGGAATTAATTTTAATAATCATTCACGAAATCATATAATTAGAGCGGCACAAGAAGGAATTGCATTTACTTTCAGATATGGAATTGACATTATGAAGGAAATGGGAATTGCAGTAAATACAATGCGTGCGGGAAAAGCTAATATGTTTTTGAGTGATATTTTTACTGAAGCAGTCGCAAATTCAACAAATTCTGTTGTGGAATTATATAATACAGATGGCGCACAAGGTGCTGCACGCGGTGCGGGAGTTGGTTCCGGAATTTTTAAATCATTTGATGAAGCCTTTGTTGGATTTAAAAAATTGAAAATTGTTGAACCAAATCAAGTATTGGTAAAAAAATATGATGAAGTTTACAACAAGTGGAAAAATAAATTAAATCAATTTTTAGTTTTGTAAATTTATTGTTGAGAAAATTAAGTTTAGGAGAAATAAATGAGCAACAAAGTTGTAACATTTGGTGAAATTATGTTAAGATTATCAACCGAAGGATTTTCACGATTTGTGCAATCACAAAAATTTGATGTTACATTTGGCGGCGGCGAAGCTAATGTAGCTGTTGCTCTTTCCAATTACGGATTAGAAAGTTATTTTGTAACAAAATTACCTAAACACGAAATTGGTCAATCCGCTGTTAATCATTTAAGAAGATTTGGAGTAAATATAAATTACATTTCAAGAGGCGGAGATAGAATCGGAATTTATTTTTTAGAAACCGGTGCGAGTCAAAGAGCTTCAAAAGTAATTTATGATCGAGCAAATTCTGCGATTGCTAATGTTGAAATAGAAGAATTTAATTGGGATGAAATTTTTGAAAATTGCAATTGGTTTCATTGGACGGGGATTACACCGGCAATTGGGAAGCAGACACAAATAGTTTTAGTAGAGGCACTTAAAATTGCAAAGTCAAAAAATATTAAAGTTAGCTGTGATTTAAATTTTAGAAAAAAAATGTGGACTTCCGAAGAAGCCCAAAAAGTTATGATTCCATTAATGGAATATGTTGATGTTTGTATTGCCAATGAAGAAGATGCTGAAAAAAGTTTAGGTGAAAAACTTGGCAAAACTGAAATTGAAAAAGCCGCAATTGATGAAGAAGGATATTTCAAAACTGCTGAATTACTTAAGAAAAAGTATAATTTTGAAGCTGTTGCAATTACGTTAAGAGAAAGCTATTCGGCATCAAAAAATGGATGGAGTGCAATTTTATTAGATGATAAAGATTGTGTGAATCCGTATCGATCAAAAAAATATGATATTGAAATTGTTGATAGAGTTGGCGGTGGAGATTCTTTTGCAAGCGGACTAATTTACGGTTTATTAAACTATAAAAATTCTAAAGAAGCATTAGAATTTGCAGTTGGAGCTTCATGTTTGAAACATTCTATTCCCGGAGATTTTAATTTAGTAAGCGTTGATGAAGTTGAAAAATTAATAAAAGGCGATGGTTCAGGAAGAGTTGAGAGATAATTTATTTTTATAAGTATTTAAAATTATTTGTTTATTATTCTTAGGTAACAATCAAAAGTATTTAGAACTAAAGGTAAATAAAATGAAACAATATTTTCCGAATGAAAATCGTTATGAAAAAATGAAATACAACAGATGCGGAAAAAGCGGATTAAAACTTCCGGCAATTTCATTAGGGCTTTGGCATAATTGGGGCGGATATGATAACTTTGAAAACGGCAGAGAAATGTTGAGAACCGCTTTTGATTTAGGAATTACGCATTTTGATTTAGCAAATAATTATGGTCCGCCTTATGGTTCTGCTGAAGAAAATTTTGGACAAATGTTTAATAAAGATTTTTCAAACTTAAGAGATGAATTAATTATTTCATCAAAAGCCGGCTGGGATATGTGGCCCGGTCCTTATGGTAATTTTGGTTCGAGAAAATATTTAATTGCAAGTTTAGACCAAAGTTTGAAAAGAATGGGATTAGATTATGTTGATATATTTTATCATCATCGACCAGATCCGGAAACACCGCTTGAAGAAACGATGAGCGCGTTGGATTATATCGTAAAAAGTGGTCGAGCACTTTATGTTGGTGTTTCACAATATAATGCAGAGCTTACGCAAAGAGCTTACCAAATTTTGAAAGATATGGGAACAACTCTTTTAATTCATCAGCCAAATTATAATATTTTAGATAGATGGATTGAAAATGGTTTAACAAATGTTTTTGAAGAAAAGGGAATTGGATGTATTGCGTTTTCTCCTTTGGCGCAAGGAATTTTAACGGATAAATATTTGAATTCGGTACCAAGTGATTCAAGAGCCGGAAAAAAATATGGATATTTACGAAAAGAACATTTAACTGATACCAAAATGAATAAAGTAAAAATGTTAAATGAAATTGCCAAAAATAGAAATCAATCACTTGCACAAATGTCAATTAGCTGGGTTTTGAATAATAAATCAGTTACTTCTGCTTTAATAGGAGCAAGCAAACCGGAACAGATTACGGAAATTGTAAATGTAATTCATCAAAATAATTTTTCGGAAGATGAATTAAATCAAATAAATTCTATCGTAAATAATTAAAATAAATTCGTCTAAATTATTTTAGTAGAATCATTTTTTTTGTTTGGTGAAAATTCCCGGAGTTTATTGTATAGAAGTAAATTCCGCTTGGCAAATTTTCACCGTTAAATTGAATTTTATAGTTTCCCGGATTTTGTTTTTCATTTACCAAAGTTGAAATTTCTCTGCCTAGAATGTCATAAATTTTTAATGAAACATTATTGTCATTTCGAGGAACTTGCGACGAGAAATCTCTGAGATTTCTCACTTCGTTCGAAATGACCGCAACAGAGGGAACGGAATATTCTATTGTAGTTGTTGGATTAAACGGGTTCGGAAAATTTTGTAATAGTTCAAATTCATTTTTTACAATATTATTATTATCAATTTTTGTAACTCTCGGTAAATTTTCTTCTATCCAAGTTATTCTTCTTCCAATCCAACCTTTTAGAATAACAATTTCTTCTTCGTATGGATATGGATTTAACACGCTGCTCCATCTTTCAAAATTTCTAATTCTTGCTTCGCTTATGTATGTAATTGTGCTGTCTATCATGTTAAAAAGACTATCATATGATAAAATATTTTCTCGTAACTCATACCATCTTTTAGAAAGTTTTTCACGAAATAATTCATCGGCAAATAATTTATTCCACCAAAACGGAACACGAAATCCATCATATGGATTTACTAAACTGTAGTTAACTTGCCATCCATCAGCTCTAAACATATCTTCTTCATTCCAAGCATCGCCAAAAGTTAAATTAAAATCCCAAATTGGACCGGCAACTAACTTAGCATTTTTACTATCTTTGTCTTTATACAAATAAGAACTAAGCCTATATGCATCAACATTTTTACAAAATTCATTAATTATAAAATGATCAATAAATGAATCTACCTCAATAAAATCATCGTAATTATCATTATTATTAAACATTAATTCTTCAAAATCATTCAAATAATTCTGGATATAATCTTTTTGAGATTGAGTAATTTCATCGGGTTTTGGATAATGATATTGAAACGGTGTTCCGTATTTAGAATACCAAAAATCAATATTTTCGCCATCCATTTTATCTATCTTTACAATATATCCGCCGGTGAGTTCATCGCCTTCGTTTTCAATATTTGTAAGTTGGGAAATATTAATTCTATTTTTATCGCGTTTAACGGTTTCCAATAAAATATAAAGTCCTTGATATTCATTATTTAAAATCAGTTCACAAAAAACTGTTCTGCTTGCATATCTTCCCAATTTATTTGATAATCCGTAGGCAAGAAAATTATGGATTAATGTTTTATCGTTATATGGGCCATTTAAAATCCAATCATTTTCTTTTGGCAATCCGCAAAGTGAAACATTTAGATTTTCGTTAATAGAATCAACAGTTTCAAATCTATATTGCTTTTTGGGATATTCCATTGATGAGCTTCCACGGAGTTCTATTGTTATTTCGCTGTTGTAATTATTGAATTCCTCCGTTAAATAATTTCGGTTATTTAATTCGTTGAAAATAATTCCCAATTCGGCTGTAATTCTATTTTCATCAACAATTGCTTTCCCATTTGTGTTGATAACAAAAATTGGAAGATTTGATGATGTGAAATTTTCTTGAGCAAAAAAATCTGAATTTAAAAGTGAAATTATTATTAGAAATATTACAATTGGTAACCGATGAAAAGTTATAGAGAAAATTATCATAATTATAAATTGGTTAAGTATTTATTAATATTTGTAATTGTAAAACTACCTTAATTTTGAAAACAAAAAAAATGTAATTCAATTAGTTATATTAAAAGAGATTCTATAATTGAAAATTACAATTATCTATACTAAGTATTATCGAAACAACTTACATTTCATCAAACTTTTAATTAAAAAAAAAGATGCTTAACTTTATGATATAAAGTAATTTTCATAATAAATAAAATCATAAATTTTTATAGGATTAGATATGGCGAATGATAAAATAATATGGACAAAAATTGACGAAGCGCCGGCATTAGCATCATATTTTTTACTTCCGATAGTTCAAGCTTTTACTAAAGGAACCGGAATTGATGTTGAGACAAAAGATATTTCATTAGCCGGCAGAATAATTGCAAACTTTCCGGATAATTTAACGGAAGAACAAAAAATTCCGGATTATCTAACTCAACTTGGTGAATTGGCAAAAACTCCGGAAGCAAATATTATTAAACTGCCAAATATAAGTGCTTCAATTCCACAGCTGCAGGCAGCAATAAAAGAATTGCAAAAAAAAAGTTATAACATTCCAAATTATCCGGAAGAACCAAAATCTGATGGAGAAAAAGAATTGCAAAAAAGATTTGCTAAAGTTTTGGGTTCTGCTGTAAATCCGGTTTTGCGAGAAGGAAATTCTGATAGAAGAGCTTCAGCATCAGTGAAAAAATTTGCTCAAAAATTTCCGCATAAAATGATGAAACCTTGGCCGCAATCCGGATCAAAAACACGAGTTGCGCATATGGCTGAAAATGATTTTTTTGGAACTGAAAAATCTGCTACAATGGAAAAATCTACAAATGTTAAAATTGAATTCATTGATGAAAATGGAAATACAAAAATTCTAAAAGAAAAATTATCTTTATTAAATGGCGAAGTTATTGATTCTGCAGTTATGAATGTAGCATCTTTAAGAAAATTTTATGCGCAACAAATTGAAGAAGCAAAGAAAGACAATGTTTTACTTTCACTTCACTTAAAAGCTACAATGATGAAAGTTTCAGATCCGATTATGTTTGGTCATGCGGTTTCTGTTTATTATAAGGATGCTTTGGAAAAACATTCCGAAACATTAAATGAAATTGGCGCAAATGTTAATAACGGTTTGGCTGATGTTTTAGAAAAACTTCATAAACTTCCACTTGAAAAGAAAACGGAAATTGAAAATGATATTAATGAAGTTTATAAAACACAACCGCAGTTGGCAATTGTAGATTCAAGAATTGGTAAAACAAATTTGCATATTCCAAATGATGTAATTGTTGATGCTTCAATGCCGAACGTTGTTAGAGACGGCGGTAAAATGTGGAATAAAAATGATGAACTTCAAGATTGTATTGCGATGATTCCGGACAGATCTTATGCAACAATGTACAATGTAATTATTGAAGATGCAAAAATAAATGGACAGTTTAATCCAGCAACAATGGGAGCAGTTTCTAATGTTGGTTTAATGGCTCAAAAAGCTGAAGAATATGGATCACATGATAAAACTTTTAAATCTTCTGATAATGGATTTATAAATGTTACAGATTTTGATGGAAAAATTATTTTACAGCAAAAAGTTGAAAAAGGCGACATTTTTAGAATGTGCCAAACAAAAGATGCAGCAATTAAAGATTGGGTAAAATTAGCTGTGAACAGAGCAAAAGCTTCAAATTCTCCGGCAATTTTTTGGTTGGATGAAAAAAGAAGTCATGATAGTGAAATTATAAAAAAAGTAAAAAAATATTTAAATGAATATAATACTGATGGATTGACGATACAAATTTTACCTCCGGATGATGCAATGAAATTTACTTTGGAGAGAACGCGTAAAGGTTTAGACACAATTTCTGTAACGGGAAACGTTCTTAGAGATTATCTTACTGATCTTTTTCCAATTTTAGAATTAGGAACAAGTGCAAGAATGCTTTCAATAGTGCCATTACTAAATGGAGGCGGATTATTTGAAACCGGCGCTGGCGGTTCTGCTCCAAAACATGTTCAACAATTGATAAAAGAAAATCATTTAAGATGGGATTCACTCGGCGAATATTCGGCGTTGGTTCCGTCTTTGGAATTTATCGCAGAAAAATCCGGGAATAAAAAAGTGGCATTGCTTGCAGAAACACTTGATATTGCAATTGGAAAATATTTAGAAAATGGAAAAATGCCTTCGAGAAAAGTAAACGAAATTGATAATAGAGGAAGTTCATTTTATTTAACATTGTATTGGGCTGAAGCACTTGCTCAACAAAATTCAGATTTGGAAATGAAGCAAAAGTTTGAAAAAGTTTCGAAAAATTTGTTTGATAATGAATCTAAAATTGTTGAAGAATTAATTTCTGTTCAAGGAAAACAAGTTGATCTTGGAGGTTATTATTTTCCAGATGAAGAATTAGCAAATAATATAATGCGACCAAGTAAAATTTTAAATTCCATAATTGATTCAATATAAATTTATCTATAGAATAAAACGGAGAAAATTTTTCTCCGTTTGTATTAAAATAATTGCACAATATATTATAAAAATATCTGGGAATATTGATAAAACTTGGACATCAATTTCAGAAGAACTTGAATGGATTTCGAACACAGCTAAATATAAAACAACATTTGAAAATCCGCCTTTAAAACTAATTATTGCAAACTTTGTAAAAAAGACTATGTTTTAGAATTGACTGTCGTTTTATTAAAAAAGAAAAATTAACAATTGAAGCAACAAGAGCAAAAATTGATCAAAGAAAAGCAATTAAGAACTCATTTGATTTTAAAAGTAATTGAGAGAAATAAAATGTTTGTGTGCTTAAAAAGTGACATTTAGTGACAATGCCTTATAAAAACTATACAATTCCTGAGAAAATATGTAAACTGAGGAATGATGAATAATGTGATTTTGAATTAAAAACGCACTTTTGAAGTAAATTCAAAGTACTGCAAATATAGAGCGGTGTTTTTTGGACGAAGTTCGAACATTTTTTGAGCAAAACCCCGAAAACTAATTTGGACTCGGCGGGGCAAACTATTTTTCTGGGGGAATGGAATTGCCCCGCCTCGGCTTTCTTCCCGCCCGCAGGAGGGGTCTGGGGAGGAATGCGGGCGGGTTTTTGAACCTTTCCTTTTTCGCTTCCGAATTTCGTGCCAGTTGAAAACTGGCGCGCCACTTAAAATTTAATTTATCCCAACTTTTTTAATATTTCGGCAAACTCTTCATCTGTCGCCATTTCGCCTTTCAAAATAGCGCAATCTTTACCCTGCCAATACGATTGCATATTCATATTCTTGCGGGTTACTTTTTCCGCCATTTGACGATTGCTACCGATCTGTCCCATGAAAAACTGAACGCCGCCCTCAAAAATTTCCTCGCAGGTTTTGACACTGCCGTCAGCATTGACACAGTAAAGACAAAACTGGGAATTTTCGTCCCCTCCCGCAAAATCTTCTTTTTTACTCATAGGCATTCCACATGCCTCGCAATATTTTTGCATAGTTTTATATTTTGTTACTTATTAATTTTGTATTTAAATATCATTATTTGTCATCTTTCCATTTCCATGCAAACCGAATAATCCAAAGAAGGGTGGCAATTTCTATAATGCTGAAAAATATGTAATAGATTGTCGGAGAACCAAAAATAGAAGACAGTTGAACCAGAAGCATTATTACGCCTGCAACGATGTTTGACCAGCGATTTACTTCATACTTTAGTATACGAGACAACAGAAACATAGCAACTGGAATCTCCATTAATATTGAAAATCCTAATAAAAAACTCTGGGTAAATTCCATGCCTCCTGATGCACCTGTCGTCACAAGCGATTTTAGCATTATAGGATCATATATTCCAAAAAGGTCGCAATAAATGTAGTTAAACAGCAAAAACATCCATAATGTTGAGAGCTTTTCTTTTGTACTCATAATTTTTTGTATTAATTAAATTAGTTTTTTTCTGCGACCTAAGAAGCAGAAAAACACCTTGAAACCCCTCTATATAAATTAAAAATCAAATTTTCGTCATTCTTCAACTAAGATGTTTAAATCTGACTTGTTATAAATATTGTTACCTCTCATTGATTTTTTAACTTTCCAACAAGTAATCGCATCTTTTTTTGTTCTATCAGGATTGTCCTTTAAAAAATCTCTAATATAAGTATTATATTCAAATTGTGGAGCAATTTCACTTTTATAATTTGGATCTTTTTTCTTTCTTTGCTCCTTATTCCATTCATCAATAAAATCTTTATAAGTTTTTTTACCAGTGTTTTTTTTAAACCAATCCAACAAATGAACAGTAAAATGAAACTGCTTACCAATATTAGACTGTAAAAATTCTTTTTTTTCTTTGTATGTTCTGTATTCTATTCCTATAATAGTATCTCTACTTATTGGATTTTTTGGCTTTGTTGGTTTATGAAGTCTCACTTTTTCTGAGCCACTATCTTTTACAATCCTACCCGTTCTTAGATATTCTGCAATTCTATGGGTAATTTCTATTTTTCCGCCAAAGTTGGTAATGCCAATTTCTTTGCAAAAAGCTGTCAATTCACTTTTTAGCCAATAAAAATCTTGAAAATCTTTAAGGTTTATTTTTTTGTTTAATTCTGGTCTTTTTTCCATAATTTAATTATACAAGAGATTAAATAAAAACTCATTATCTTTTTATTTCATGATCGTGTTATTATCATCTCTTCTTTCTATTAAAAATGCAATAAATGTAAAAACAAGATAAGCTAAAAAGATCATTAATGATTTCAATTTCGGACTTGTTTGCATAATCAATGGTTCTGGCATAAATGTAATAAAGGTGAAGAAAGAAGACATTATTAAAATTAAGAATAGCAAGGCAGGACGATTGATTTTTGTATTTTTGTTTTTATAGAGATAAAAACCAGTAATCGCCACAAGAACTATTTCAGTAAAATATGAAAACAATGGAAAATCCCATAAGCCCAATCCGACTTTATACTCATTAAAATAAAGAGGAAGATTTGATTTTTGAAATAGAAAATCAATAAACCAGTGTGATAACAACCCAATTGAAAGAACTGCACCCCATATATTATTTTTGAATTTCCAGAAGATTAAAAAAGTAGCCAGTGAAAATATCGTGGCGAATAATAAAGAGTGCGAATAAGGAAGGTATTCGATAACTGTTCTGTAAAATGGATTTTGATTTCCTGTATAGTGTATTTTTTCTATTCCAAGTATAATTAAAACAAAAGCTAACAAGTCTAAAAACTGAACCGAAATGAACAGCAACCACAAAGGAATTTGCCTATGTTTATTCTTGAGTGCAATAGAAATCGCATAATGACCAATATACATATTGTTATAGTTCCTTATAATTTCAATAATAACTCCATCGCAATTTTTTCCTTTTTAGATAAATCCACCAAAATTTCAGAGGCTTTATTTATGTATTCAATATTTTTCGTTTCGGCTGTTTTTTCAAATAGGCCTGAAACATTTGTCCACAAGATTGCTATTTCAACAAACATCTTGTGAGCTTCATTTAGTTTTTCTATTTTCAACAAATCATAGCTTTCTTTCAAAAAGTCCCTATAAATATTTCTAAAAATTGCTCCGCCCGTTCCAGCCTTTTCCATTAGCATGGCAGTAGTTTTGAAATCACCCTGAATGTCTTTGCTGTTTTTGAACCATTTTTTAATTTCTTCACTTGCCTTTAGAACACCTTTGTATCCAATATTTTTTATTGGCGGATTGAGATAATCTTTTGCATTGTTTTTTATGGCAATGACAATAGCTTTTTTAAGATCATAATTTTTTCCCATATCTTGAATTGTGTAGCTTAAATTTTTTGAAGACATCGGACCCTTTTCGTTTCTCGCCAATTCCAAGTTTTTTAATATTGTTTTCGCTTTGCTGCCTTGCTGTTTTGTATCAACCAAATACGCATAGCTATCATCATATCCATACATCGCCACATAATGACCGGCAAAATGTATTTTACTGGTAAAATAATCCAGATGATAACTATCAAGTTTTAGTCCAACGGCAATATTTTTATCAATATTGTCTTTGACATTTTCCCAAGCCTTTTTCACTGATGATGTCTCTTGAACATCTAATTTTAAATTTAAATTTCGTGCAATATTTTGAGTTAGGACATCGGGTTTTATTCTCCCGCCGATAAATGGAAAATCCATTATTTTCATATTCCAAAATATGAAGCCCAACCCTTCACCCAAACCAAAAAGCATCGGCTCAGAAAGCTCAATTCCGATTTCATTCAATAGCGAACCAGTTGCGGTAGTCTCGCAACGCTGACCGATAAATGGTTTGAAATTTTCAATTATGTGTGTCATATATTTTATTTCATCACTTATCAATAGTTAGTATATGAAATTTTTAACATTTAGTCAAACAAAAATTTTAGGGAGCTCCTTAGCGTTGCTCGCGAATGGGTTGGGTGGGTCAAGGGCAACATCTCTTTCGGTGGCACATTTTTACTTTGCAAAATACGAAATTTGGAAGCGAAAAAGGAAAGGTTCAAAAACCCGCCCGCATTCCTCCCCAGACCCCTCATGCGGGCGGGAAGAAAGCCGAGGCGGGGCAAATTCCATTCCCCCAGAAAAATAGTTTGCCCCGCCGAGTCCAAATTAGTTTTCAGGGTTTTGCTCAAAAAATGTTCGAACTTCGTCCAAAAAACACCGCCAAGTTTTACATTCAGCGAAATTGAAAGATATTGCCTCGGCGTAAAGCGCCTCGGCATGGTATTTTTCCGCTATTTTGAAGGCATTTTTGAAATCCAAAACCAAAGTGCGGTCGGCAATGCGGAAGTTCACAGAGCGAAGCTCTGGCAAAATGAAATTTTGCAAACCAATCTTTTTTCTCTCGCTTTCAGCGAAAGGTTGAGCGTATTTTTCTTTGATTGCCCAAAAGCTAATCTAAAAACAATATGGACAACCTAAATTTACAAACCAAAAAGATTTTTCTCTATGCCCGCAAATCCACGGACGAGCCAGAGCGACAAGTGCTTTCCATTGAGGCGCAAATGTTTGAATTGCGAGAATATGCCAAGAAAGAGGGTTTAAATATCGTCCGTGAATTTGTGGAAAGCAAAACCGCCAAAGAGCCGGGGCGAGAGATTTTTAATGAAATGGTGGCAAGCATAGAGAAAAATGAAGCCGAGGGAATTTTAGCGTGGCACCCTGATAGGTTGGCTCGCAATTCCATAGACGGCGGACAGATTATCTATCTTGTAGATACTGGAAAAATAACCACGCTAAAATTTCCAACTTTTTGGTTTGATCCGACACCGCAAGGAAAATTTATGTTGTCCATTGCTTTTGGGCAATCAAAATACTATGTGGATAATCTTTCGGAAAATATAAAGAGGGGTATTCGCCAGAAATTGCGAAATGGAATATGGCCCGCTTGGGCGCCACTTGGCTATATAAACGACAAAAACGCCCGCTGTATCGCCGTGGACAAAGAAAAGGCAAAGTATATCAAGCGGGCTTTTGAAATGTACTCAACTGGCGAATACCCGCTCGCTCAAATCCGAAAGATTATCAATTCCTTGGGCTTGGTTGGCAAGAAAGGCAAGATGCTTTCCGTCTCAAATTATCAGTATATGCTGAAAAACAAAATCTATTACGGCATGATTGAATATAACGGCGAAATGTATGACGGAAAGCATGAACCGATTATCACAAAGAAACTTTTTGATTCCGTTCAAGAAGTGATGATGAATAAAAGCAAACCGAAATCGCCAAAATTAAAACATTATGTGTATAGAGGATTTTTCCGTTGCGGAGAGTGCGGTTGCTTCATAACTACCGAAACGCAAAAAGGGCATAACTATTTACGCTGTACCAAACGGAAAAATCCTTGCATGCAAAAATATACTCGCGAGGAAATCATCACTTCTCAAATAAAAGAAGAAATCAAAAAAGTTTCTTTGTCTTCCGCTTGGGCAAACGCTTCAATAAATTTTTTCGAAAACGAAAAAATGAAAATTGCCCAAGCGGAAAGCTCTTTCGCCCAAAAAGCGAGAGATGAGCTTGTAGAGATAGAATCAAAACTTGATCGCTTGCTTGATTTACAACTGGACGGCAATTTATCGCAAACGGAATATGCCACTAAAAAGCACAAGCTCATTCTCGCTAAAAAGGATTTGGAAGAAAAAATCTCTGCTTTTGGGCGAAAGAGCAATAATCGGTTCGAACTTCCGCATTGCCGACCGCACTTTGGTTTTGGATTTCAAAAATGCCTTCAAAATTGCGGAAAAATACCATGCCGAGGCGCTTTACGCCGAGGCAACATCTTTCAATTTCGCTGAATGTAAAACTTGGCGGAGAGGGTGGGATTCGAACCCACGGTACCCTTACGAGTACACTACCTTTCCAGGGTAGCCAGATCAGCCACTCCTGCACCTCTCCAAGATTTAGTGTGTAAATATATCATACTTCATTATAAATAGAAAATTATTACAAAAATATTTTATTATTCTTTTGTAAATTTATTTACCAAAATTTGGAAAGATGGCAGAGCGGTTGAATGCGGCGGTCTCGAAAACCGTTGTCCGCAGTATTGTGGACCGAGGGTTCGAATCCCTCTCTTTCCGCATAGTTTTTCATTTCTTGTTTTCACTTTCTTTTCAATTATTTTAATTCAATCTTTAAGAAAGGATATCAATGTCACTTTTAGATAAAAAATGTCTTTCGTATGAAGGCTTTGTTAAACCATTTGATGAAGTTAGTGAAAAACAATTTTTACAAAAGGTTAAAAATTGGAATTTAATTTCATCAGACGAACATAAGATTATCAAAACTTTCAGATTATTAGATTTTGTTAATTCAATTAAATTTGTTAATAAAATTGCTGAAATATCAGAAGTTGAAGGTCATCATCCAAATATTTCAATTAAATATAATATTGTTGATATTGAACTCTTCACGCATTCAATCGGTGGATTAAGCGAAAATGATTTTATTCTTGCAGCTAAAATTGATGAGGTTTTTGAATTAAATAAATAAAAAACCGCTGTAATTTACAACGGTCTTTATTTAACTAAAAATCAAATTAAGATGGAACTTCTGTTTTTAACAAAACATTATTAATTGCTTCAATTAAAGAAGCCTTTGGTAATGCACCTTGCGCCATTTGAGGTCTTTCATCTTTTGGGCAAAACAATAATGAAGGAATACTTCTAATTCCAAAAACTGCTGCAAGCTCTTGTTCAACTTCGGTATCAATTTTATAAACATTTATTTTACCAGCATATTCTTTGCTTAATTCTTCTAAAATTGGGGCAACCATTTTACACGGTCCGCACCAATCAGCATAAAAATCTATAATACATGGAAGTTCACCAGCAAAATTCCATTCTTTATTTTGTTCGTAATTAAAAACTTTTTCTAAAAAAGTTTGTTTGGTTAAGTGCTCTGCCATACTTCTCCTTTTTTTTATGAAATATGATGTCTGCTTTTTTAAAAGGATTCAAAATATTTAACTGTTTTAAAATCCTTAATAAATATTTTGTTGAAATAATTAATATTATTTTTGCTTAATTATAACGTACAAATTTTAACTTTCCATAAATATGATAAAAATATTCCAAACAATAATTTTACATTTTATAATTGGATTTTTAGTTTCCGGAAATAAGGTTTCAGGCCAAAATGAAATGCTTAACCAGGGCGATTTTCGCTTTGTAAAAATTGGTGTTGAAGAAGGTTTATCGCAATCGTCAATATTATCAATTTTGCAGGATAAAAGAGGTTATTTATGGATTGGAACAGCAAACGGATTAAATAGATTTGACGGTTACGAATTTGTTGTTTACAATAATATTACAGAAGATTCTTCATCTATTTCTGATAATGAAATTACATCAATGTATGAGGATAAAGAAGGATTCATTTGGATTGGAACTGCAAAAGGTATTTTAAATAAATTTAATCCTAAAACGGAGACTTTTAAACATTATGATATTGCAAGCTCAAGCGATTGGTATTTAATTGATGAAGAAAAATTTTATAATTATCCGCTAACACTTTCAAGAAATCAGAACAGCACTATAACTACAATTGATGAAGATAATGATGGAAATTTATGGATTGGAACTTGGGGAAAAGGGTTAATTAAATTTAATCCCAAAACAAATCAGAAAAAATATTTATATCATTTTCCAAATCGAATTAATGCTTTAAGTTCAAACAATATTGTAAAAGTTTTTGTGGATTCAAAAGGAATAATTTGGGTCGGCACTTTTGGCGGAGGTTTGAATAAAATTATTAATACCGCAAATTCTCAATTAAAAATTTTCAATAAAAATATTTATCCAATAAATTTTATTAAAATAGGTGAAAAAATAACTTCAGTTTCTGAAGACTCAGAAAAGAATATAATTGTTGCAGAATATAATAATGGAATATTTAAAATTAATTCAACAACAAAAGAATTATCTCCAAATCGCTGGCAAATTTCTCAATTAGATTTGAAATTAAATCAAAATTATAATTCGCCTAATATTATGACTGTCTGCAAAGAAAATGAAAATTTATGGATTGGAACTTACGGTAACGGACTTTTGCTTTACAATGAAAAGTTAAAAACCACAAAACAATTTTTGGCTTCTAAAGATGAAAACTCGTTAAGTGAAAATGAAATTCAATCAATTTATGTTGATAATTCCGGAACGGTTTGGGTTGGTACACAGCTTGGGAAAGGCATAAATAAAATTGAATCAAATAAAAATAATTTTAAAACTATTCCGGTTTTGTCTGTTGAAAATAAATCAATAAACGATAATATAATTTGGTCAATTTTTGAAGACAGCGATAAAAATTTGTGGATTGGAACTTACCGCGGCGGCTTGAACAAAATTGATTTTAAAACAAATAATTTTAAATATTTTGGAGAAAATGAAATCGGCGATTTTCATATTCGTTCAATTATTGAAGATTTCAATGGAAATTTATGGATTGGAACTTTTTCAAATGGGTTAACTTTTTTTGATCGAAGTAAAAATATATTTAAATATTTTAAAATTGGGGAAGACAACAAAAGTTTAAAATCCAATCAAATTCAATCGCTGCTTATTGATCAAGATTCAATACTTTATATTGGTACATTCGGCGGTGGCTTGAGTCAGCTTTCTCTAAAAGATTTTTATCAAAAACAAATTCACGAGTTTACGTCTTATCAGCATAATCCATCGAATATTTTCAGCATTAGCGATGATAGAGTTTATTGTATTTATGTTGATAAAAAAAACGAATTGTGGCTAGGCACACACGGCGGAGGAATAAATCAATTTAATAAAAAAACAAAAGTTTTCACAAATTATAAAAGTGATAATAATTTGTTGAATGATAACCGAATTATGAAAATTTCTGAAACTAAAGAAGAGAAATTTTTAATTGGAACTTTTGGAGGCGGATTAAATTTATTTGATCCCGAGACAAAATCATTTACAAATATTAATAAAATTTCCGGAATTGACTGCAACGATGTTTACGGAATAATTGACGATAACGTAAGCGGATATTGGTTAAGCACAAATAACGGAATTTATAAACTCGATTATGATTTAAGTTCATTCGTTCGTTATGGATTATTAGATGGATTACAAAGTCTTGAATTTAATGGTGGTTCTTATTTCAAATCAAAATCCGGTATAATATATTTTGGCGGAATAAATGGATTGAATTATTTTGATCCAAAGGAAATTCAGATTGATAAATTTGCAGCTCCGATTGTAATTACAAAAATAAAATTGTTTGATAAAGAAATTAAAGGTGAAAAAAAAGAATTAATATTTGAAAAAGAACAAAATTATTTTTCCTTTGAATTTGCATCATTGGACTTTAAAAAGTCCGGTAAAAATAAATACAAATATATTTTAGAAGGTTTAGATAAAAATTGGACTTACACAAATGCTGAAAATAGAAAAGTATTTTATACAAATCTTGCACCAGGTGAATATAAATTTATTGTTACCGGTACAAACAATGATGGAATTTGGAGTTCAAAATTTTCATCAGTTAAAATAACAATTCTTTCTCCTTTCTGGATGCAGTGGTGGTTTATTTCATTGCTGATATTGTTTGTTGGTGGAATTATTACTTTTTTAATAAATCAAAGAATTAGATATTTAATTGCAATGGATAAATTGAAATCAAATCTTTCTGCTGATTTGCATGATAATGTTGGAGCTGGTTTAACAGAAATTTCCATATTAAGTGAACTTACTGCAACGGAAGTTCCGGATTCATCAAATGTTTCAAAGAATTTGATTAAAATAAGCGAGCTATCACGACAATTAGTTGAATCAATGAGTGATATTGTTTGGGTTGTAAATCCAAATAGAGATTCTTTATATGATTTAATTGTAAGATTGAAAGATTCTTATGCAGAACTTTTAGGCGAATTAGGAATAACTTTACAAACTTCAGATTTGGATAAATTAGAAAATATTAAAATGCCGATGGATATTAGACAAAATCTTTATTTAATTTTAAAGGAATCAATAAATAATTGCATAAAACACAGCTGTTGTAAAAACATTATTTTGGAAATTATTAATGTTGGGAAAAATATGACTATAAAAGTTATTGATGACGGAAACGGGTTTAATATTAATTCCCAAACTCATGGTAATGGATTAACAAATATTAAGAATCGCTCAAATAAAATTGATTGGCAAATTTCAATTAAATCAGAAATTGGCATTGGCACAAAAGTAATTTTAGAAGGAAAAATTTAAAGGATGATAAACGTCGCAATAATAGAAGATAATTTAATTATTAGAGATGGATTGGCTGCACTTATTAACGGAACAAGCGGTTATAAATGTGTTGGCTCTTTTGGAAATTGCGAAAATTTTCTTTGCGAACTGCCGAAATTAGAAATTGATGTTACACTTATGGATATTGGACTTCCGGGAATAAATGGAATTGAAGGAGTTAAAAAAGCAAGAAAAATTAAACCTGATTTAAATATTCTTATGCTTACAATTTACAAAGAAAGTAAAGTTGTGTTTGAAGCTTTGTGTGCCGGAGCTTGCGGTTATTTAGTAAAAAATACTCCGCCAAGCAGATTATTGGATGCAATAAAGGAAGTTTCTGAAGGCGGTTCTCCAATGAGCAGTATGATTGCCAGGCAAGTTATTTCTGTATTTCAACAAGAAAATACCGTTACAAAATCTCAAGAAGATTATGGACTTTCGGATCGTGAAAAGGAAGTTTTACTTAAGCTTTCTGAAGGAGATAATTATCAGCAAATTGCAGATTCACTTTTTATAAGCGTTGATACGGTGAGACATCATATAAGAAATATTTACAAAAAACTTCATGTTCATTCACAATCGGAGGCAGTTGCAAAAGCAATCAGAAAAGGAGTAATATAAACTGCATAAATAGTGCATAAATTTTTACATTTTTTATTCCTACCATAAAAAACCGCATAAATGTGCGGTTGATTGACCACGTCCAAATTATTATTTATCAAACAGAGTTTCTAAATCTATTGCAATTAGGAGGAAATATGTTTGATTATAATTCTAAAGAAAATCCAATACCCGAACTTGTAAATGATGATATATACGGTTTGTTACAAAGCAGGGGATTGATAGATGAGAAATCCGTTAGAGATTATTTAATTAAAAAAAGATTTAAGGATATGAGAGATCTAAAAGTGAGAGCAAGCGAAGCTATAGATTCTTTGCGTGAAGAATATCCATATTTACAGTTTGATACTATTAGAAAAATTGTTTACCAAACATAAAGTTTGCGTTTGTACATAGGGAATGTGGTCACATCTTTTTTAATGTGACCACAAATTTTAAGACTTGTCTAAATCATCATTAACTTCATCATCCAAACTATCATAAATACCTGGAATTGTCTTTTCGGTATTTTCTTTAATCGGCTCAGCAGTTATTATTTTATTCAGCTCTTTTACTTTTTTATTCTTTTTATAAATGATGAAAATACTTACTAGAATAATAACTGCAAGAATTGCAATTATTCCATAAATAAATTGAGATTTTGTTCCGCCGATAATTTTTTTCCATTCATCAATTTTCTTATCAATATTTACTACTTGTTCATTTTTGATGAGATTATTATTTAATAAAACCGGAATCCATTTTTCTTTTACAATTGAGCTCCAAACATTTTCTGAAAAGAAAATAAATTCACTATCATCTTGAACGCCAAGTTTATCAGAACCAGCAATTTTCCCATCAATGAATGAAATTATGTTTGATTCAAATTCTTTAGCATTAAGAAATAACGGAACATTAATATTATTAGATTTAAATTCTTCGTGAATTGATCTGAATATAGATTTATCTATTGCTCTATCCCAATTAACCATTAAAGAATCTATTTGTACCAATTTATCTTTATTTTCTGTATCCGTTGAATAAATATCAAATAATTTTGGACCAAAATGTTTCCATCTATCATCAAATTGATTATACTCATTTCTCAGAACATTTAAGTCATCAGCGGTTAATAAACTCGCGTTTAAAAAGTCAATGTTATCAGAAGCAAGATTGCTGATATTGTCAATCAAACTTGTATTTTTTAATTTTGTTCTAATTTCTTTCAGTTCAGCATCATTTAAAGTTTCTAATTTGTGTTCTGCCGACATGAAAATATTATCCATAATTTCTTTAATTAATGTATCTCTTTGCGAAATTCCTTGTCGAAGTTCGGTAATTACTTTATTTAAAGAATCAATTGTGTGCTTTGTTGCACCAAACCCGGATCTAATAGCTCTTAATTCTGCCATTAATTTAATATTCGTATTTCTTAAAGTATTTAATTCGGAAGTTAATTTTGCAAGTTCATCAGAGATTTGTTCGTAATTTACGCGCAGAGTTGAAACTTGAGTATTTAAATTAGAAATCTCATCAATTTTTTTTCTTGAATACTCAGTTTTTTTATCAAGAGATGTAAATGTCGATTCAAAATTGCTTGGATACAAAGCTCTATTAAGCAATTCTTTGTTTCCCCTAAACTCATTTTTAAATTCTTCAATTTCCTTATGAATTTTATCTAATTCATCCGGAGTTTTTGCGTATTCAATTGCAATTTCAAATGATCGCTGACGACTTTTGAATTCTTGAGTAATTCTAAAATCAGATTGACTAAAAATATTTGTAGTCAAAAATGATATAATTAAGTAAAAAGCTAAAAATTTAGCCAATTTTATTCTCCTTTTATTCCTTCAGAAGTTAAATATGCAACATGGTCTTCGCCTTCAAGTAATTCTATATAAGGCAAACGTTGATTGAAAGCAGGAAGATCTAAGCCAAATTCCGAAACATTTATTTTATTTTCTAATGAAAAAGTTCCATTATCAGCTTTAAATACGTAAACATTTTTAAATCCGGTAGCAACCATAAAATAATAACCTTTTGTATCTCTAATTATTCTAACAGATTCTTTTTTATAAGAAGTCGAATCTTCATATTCCGCTAAAAATAATCCTTTAACATTTGCCGAAAATGAAAATCTTGATTCACTCACTGTTCCGTCATCCGAAACGTCTAAAACACTTTCTATTGGCCAGGCAAAATCGACTGGTTCTAAAACAATTTGTGAACAGCCGAATAAAAAAGCAAATAATATTGAAATTCCAATTTTTTTCATATTATCCCAAAAATGTTTAAAAATATTCTGTTTTAATAAATTTAAAAGTTTATTAGCGTTTAAATTTAATTGTATTATATTAATAAACAAAGTTAAAAATAGTGTTAATAGTTTTTCTGAATTTCCGATAATAAAAAATATAATTTCGATTTTTACAATTTATGGTTAATATTTTGGATTCAAATAATAATAAAATAGATGACGGCTCTTTAGATAAATTACTTGTTTTGGAAGAAGCAAAACGACTAAAAACAATTTTTTTGGATAATATGAGTCACGAATTGCGAACTCCGATTACTGTAATTTTGGGTTATGCCGGAATACTTTATGAAGAATTGAGAGATCCGGATTTGAAAGAAATGGCCGAAATTATCTTAAAAAGCAGTAATCGCTTAACTGAAGCTTTAAATTTACTTTTAGATCAATCAGATGTTGAAACTGAAAGATTGAAAGTTGAACTTAAGGAAGAAAATCTTTTTGATTTTCTGAAAGAAACGGTAAATGTTTACAAACCTGTTGTTGAAGATAAAGGTTTACAAATCAATTTTAATTGTGAAGTTGAAAACGCAAAATGTAAACTTGATAAAAAAATGTTTACAAAAGTGATGACAAATTTGCTTAATAATGCAATAAAATTTACCGAAAAGGGAAGTATTTCAATTTCGCTAAAATTGGATGACGAAAAACAAAATTATATTGTTGAAGTTGAAGATACGGGAATTGGAATTGCTAAAGAAAAATTATCATTAATTTTTGAAGCATTTCGTCAAGTAAGTGAAGGAATGAACAGACTTTATCAAGGAATTGGTTTGGGATTATCGGTTTCCAAAAAATTTGTAGAAATTATGAACGGCGATTTATCGGTAAAAAGTACTTTAAATAAAGGAACAATTTTTACAATTAAAATTCCAGCTTTCAGTTAAATTTACCTTTTAATTTATCCCAAATTCCTTTGCCAATTAAGTTATCAACGTTAATTAAAATCTTTTTCAACACAATTAAAATATCCGTATCGCCGGCCCAATATTTTTTTATAATTTGCGGATCAATTGAATTTATCATTTCGTTTAAAATGTAAGCGGCAATAGCAATATCATCCATATAACCAATTGGACCAAGAAAAACTTCCGGCAATAAATCAATCGGCGAAATAAAATATGCAATTGCAGAAACTAATTTTACTTTTTTACTTTGCGGAACTTCGGAATCTTGCACAAGTTTTATCAACAAATAAAAAATATCCGGTGCAAGCATTATAAACTCTCTCCATTTGTGATTTAGAGAGGCTTTCTCATCCAACCATTTTGTAATATTGGATCTAAGTTTTAAATAATATTTTTCTTCTTTTTCCATCAAATTAAATTTAAAATTATTTTGAAATTCTGTTTAAACCATTTAATGCCGCAACTCTATAAGCTTCTGCCATTGTGGGATAGTTAAAAGTCGTATTGATAAAATACATTAATGTGTTTGCTTTTCCTTCTTGAGCCAAAATTGCTTGCCCGATATGAATAATTTCCGCAGCACCGTAACCAAAACAATGAACACCAAGAATTTCCAAAGTTTCTCTATGGAATAATAATTTTAACATGCCCGTTGTTCTTCCGGTAATTTGCGCTCTTGCCAAATGTTTGAAAAGGGAATGACCAACTTCATAAGGAATTTTTTTCTCTGTTAAATCTTTTTCGGTTAAACCGACTGAGCTAATTTCCGGAATTGTATAAATTCCGGTTGGAATAAATTCAACAAGTTTGTGCTCGCAAAATCCATTTACTAAATGAGTTGCGCAAAATCTTCCTTGATCATAAGCGGCGCTTGCCAAGCTTGGATAACCTATTACATCTCCAACTGCATAAATGTGAGGATGAGCTGTTTGAAAATTTCCGTTTACTTCAATTGAACCTCGAACATTTCCTTTAATTCCAATATTTTCTAATCCCATTGAATCCGAATTTCCGGTTCTTCCTTGCGCCCAAAGTAAATAGTCGGTTCTAATTTGCTTATTAGATTTTAAAAATAATGTAACTCCGTTTTCATCGGCTTCAACTTTTTCATATTCTTCATTGTGGCGAACCAAAACACCGTTTTCTCTTAAATGATATGCAAGCGCATCAATAATTTCATCATCCAAAAAAGTTAATAATTGATTGCGTGTATTTATCAAATTTACTTTTATCATCAATCCTCTAAAAATTGATGCATACTCACAGCCAACAACTCCGGCGCCGTAAATTGTAATACTTCGCGGATTATCTTTAATATCCAAAATAGAATCGCTGTCTAAAATTCGTGGGTGAGAAAAATCAATATCCGGCGGATGATATGGTCTTGATCCAGTTGCAATTACAAAATAATCTGACGAATATTTCTTCTTACTTCCGGATTCATTAGTAACTTGAATATTATGTTCATCAATAAATTCAGCGGTTCCGTCAAGTATTTCAACTTTGTTTCTTTCGTAAAAACTTTTTCTTAATTGATATTGCTGACTTACAACTTTTTCCGTTGATTTTAAAATCGTTTGATATGAAATTCCATTTAAGGAATCCGTATCGGAAATAATTTGACTTGCGTGACGCAAAGCCTTACTGGGTATTGTTCCTTTGTGAGTGCAGCTTCCGCCAATGTTTGAGAACTTATCGCAAATTGCAACTTTTTTCCCTTCCTTTGTTGCTTTCATTGCCGCACCTTCGCCGCCGGGACCACTTCCAATTACAATTAAATCAAATTGATTTGACATTTTATTCCAAATTTTAAATTCAAATTCTTTGCAAAATTATTTTAAGATCATCATTTTTTTTGACAAACTTCCAAAATCAGTTTTTAATGTGTAAAGATAAACTCCGCTTGATAATTTAGATGCATTAAAATTGTATGAATGAAAACCATTTCCTAAATTTATTTTGTTCAAAATTACACCGCTTTCTTCGCCTAAAGAATTATAAATTCTTAAATCAACATTACTTTCCTTTGGTAAATTAAATGAAATTTTCGTCGTAGGGTTAAACGGATTTGGATAATTCTGTGCAAGATAAAATTCGTTTGGAATATTTTTTTCATCAACCGAAACACTGCCTTTTTCTAAATCTAAAATTACAATTGGAAATCTTTCACAAGTACTTCCGTTTGTGTAAAGGATTTCTAATTCCGGATCAGAATCCAAATTTGCCAAAGAAACAATATCATATCTTCCGGGATTTGCAGTTGGATAAAGTGAATCAATTACCGAAATTTGATAATTATTTGAATCGGAAATTTCTCCTCCTTGATATTCCATTCGCAAAATAGAAACTGCCGGAGTTGATGCTCTTGTTCCAAAAATAAAATCCAAATTTCCGTCATTATCAAGATCGCCAAACGCATCATGTCCGCCGTTAATTCTTCCATCTTTTGTAATTAAATTTGCATAATTAGCAATTATATTTGTTGTTAATTCTTTTGATTCATTTTCTTGAATTAGCAAAACTTTATTTTGAATATTTGTGCTGTCTAACTGCCATCCGCCGATTACAATTTCTTCTTTTCCATCATTATTTAAATCAACTGTATTTGAAGATTTCCAAGAACCGCCGGGAATAATATTTTTTACATTTTCTAGAATTGTATAATTTCCGTTATCATATTTTACGGGAGTTACACTTCCATCCGAGTGAAATAAATAAATTGTTTTTCCAATTCTTGCAATATCATAAATTGCACTTTCTGCCAAAGTTGTTCCCAAACCGGAAAATTCCATTTCCCAAACTTCACTTCCGTTTCCGTTATCCGGAATTGTAGAAACGGAAATTATTCCAAATCTGTAATTAACTTCTCTATCGGCAAAAATTAATTCGTCTTTTCCGTCATCGTCAATATCAAAAAGGAAAAATCTAAACGGACGAACTTCAAAATTATCTTGATCGGTAATTGTCCACTTTGCACTTGGAGTTTCATATCCAAAATTTAATTTACCCAATTTATCATTTCCGTTTGCTTCCCAAACCATAATTCTAACCGGATTTTCATTATTTTCGCCAAAGTAATTTGATGGCGCCCAAATTATTTCATGCTTTCCATCTTTATCCCAATCGCCGTGAGTTGTTGGAGCCCAGCTATTTTGTTGAAGAATATCACGGCTGTATTCATCCCAAACTAAATTCCATTTTGTTCCATCAAATTCGTATTTATAAATTCTTGGAATTAATTCATTTCCGCCAATATCGTTCATATTATTTACAGCATAAATTTCAATAATCCCATCGTTATCAAAATCAACGCCGGCAATAACTTCGCCAAATCCGCAATTTTCTATTTCCGGAACTAAAATGCTATCGATTCTAATAAATTTATCGGACTGAGGAAATATTAATGTTGATGAAAAAATTAAAGCACAAATTGAATAATATAAGTTTAGATGTCTTTTCATGGAAATCCTTTTAATTATAATTTGTGAAATATGTTTGAGTTGAGTTTGAATATATTAAAAAAATAATTTGCAACAAAAATTTATTTTATAACTTCGGCTTCTTCAAGCCAAAGAATTTCGCAAGCACCGCTTCCGTTATCATCTCTTTTTAGTGAAGTTTTCCATATAAATTTTGAATCTTTGTCTTTAACATTTACAAGATATCCTTTTAGTGAAATTATATTACCATTTTTAATTTCATCTAATTGATTTTCTACTTCTTCATTAGCGGGAATTATATGAATATTTGAGCCGTTTAATTCCACTTCTTTTCTTGGAATAGGGAATTGTTTTGTTCTCCAAACATACCATCTGTGCTGCTGTTTGATTTCAAATTTATCAACAATTGTTTGATCAGACATTTTTCCCCAGCCGACTGCAATATCGAGCGGAGCAAAATTGCTCATTTTATCATTGCTGTAAGTTTTTAGATGTAATGCCTTGCATGTGCTTTCGAATTTTGCAATTGCCGTAATTGTATATTCATTATGCAGCCAAATTTTTTGTTTAGGTAAAATTTCTTGATAGGGAGGATTTGGTGCTAAAATTCCGGGGGGTTGTTTTATTTCGTTAGTTTTGAAAATAAAATAAAGTCCGGCAATAATTAAAACCGGACTTATAATTTTTAGAATTTTTTTCAAATTATTGTACAATTCCCATTAATTCAATTTCAAAAATTAAAGCTGCATTTGGACCAATTGTTGGACCGCTGCCTCTTTCTCCGTAACCTAATTCCGATGGAATATAAACTTCAAATTTATCACCGACTTTCATAAGTTGTAAAATTTCTGTCCATCCTTTTATAACTCCGGATACTCCAATTTCCAAAGGCTGCCCGCGTTTGTATGAATTATCAAATTCGGTTCCGTCTAATAATCTTCCTGCATAATGAGCTTGAACTTTGCTTGTTAATTTTGGTGATTCTCCGGTCCCGCTTTTCATAACTTTATATTGTAAACCGCTTGGCAATGAAATTACACCTTCTTTACTTTTGTTTTCTGCAAAAAACGCATCGGCAGCAACTTTATTTTTTTCGCCGGATTCTTTTTGTTTATTTTGTTGTTTTAACACCATTTCTGCTTGAAATTTTTGCATTACATTTTGCAATTCTTCGGTAGTTAAATTACAAGTATCTGCAAGTCCGTCTTTTATTCCGGAAAGAAAAACTTCTGGTTCTATTTGAATTTCTTGTTGTTTTAAGTTTGCACCAATATCATAACCAATACTGTAACTAACTGAATCTTTCATCGTTTCCATTTTTGGATTTTTATCAGTTTGGCTGCAAGCTGTAATTGAGAAAAAGACAACTAAAGAAAATATCAACATTTTTTTCATTTTTAATCCTTATAATTATTACGTTTATTTTAAAAAATTGAACGATAAGTTACCCTTTATTTATTTAGAATAAAAACATTTATGGAAAATTTTTCCGATAAGAATTATATAAAATCCCACATAATTGAAACTATAAAACTTGCTGTTCCGGTTTCTATTGGGCAACTCGGACATATAATGTTAGGCGTTGTTGATAGTTTTATGGTTGGAAGGATTGGAGCCGAACCGCTTGCTGCTGCAGCTTTAGCAAACGGATTATTTTTCCTAATTATGGTTTTGGGAATTGGAATGAGTCACGCAATTACTGTTTTGGTTGCAATTGCAAAAGGAGAAAATAATCATAAATTTTGCGGAATTATTTTACGTCAATCATTAATTCTTAATGTTTCATTCAGCATAATTTTAACAATTCTTGTTTTAATTGCAGCAAATTTAATTGATTATTTAAATCAAGAAAAAATTGTTGCGGATTTAACAAAATCATATTTATCAATTTTAGCAATTTCTATTTTTCCTTTTATGATTTTCCAAACTTTCCGCCAATTTGTTGAAGGATTATCATACACAAAACCACCAATGTATATAGCAATTGCTGCAAATTTTATAAATTATTTTGGAAACTGGATTTTAATATTTGGGAATTTAGGATTTCCAGCATTAGGATTAAACGGTGCCGGAATATCAACATTATTAACTAGAATTTTTATGGCATCTACTATGATGATTTTTGTTCTGAATTCTACAAAATATAAAGAGTATGATGTAAAACTAAATTTCAGAATAATCGATTTTAAAATAATAAAGAAGATTTTTAATATCGGATTTCCAAGCGGAATAATGTATGCATTTGAAGTTGGAGCTTTTGCGTTTGCGGCAATTATTATCGGCTGGCTGGGAAGTGTTGCTTTAGCTGCTCATCAAATTGCGTTAAATCTTGCTTCAATTTCTTACATGGTTGTTTTGGGAATTTCATCAGCCGCAACAATTAGAGTTGGTAATTATTTGGGAAGAAAGGATTTATTAAATGTAAAACGCGCCGGATTTTCCGCAATATTTTTGGGAATGTGTTTTATGGGTTTAGCGGGAATTACATTTATTCTATTTAATAATTTACTTCCGGCATTTTACATAAATGATGAAAATGTTATAAAAGTTGCTTCGTCACTTATAATTATTGCTGCACTTTTTCAACTTTCTGATGGAATTCAAGCTGTGGGAATGGGAGCATTAAAAGGTTTAGCTGATGTAAAAATTCCGATGATAATTACATTAGTTGCATATTGGTTAATTGCATTACCCGCCGGATATTTTTTTGCATTTATATTGAATTATGATATTATCGGAATTTGGATTGGACTTTCAATTGGATTAACTGCTGCAGCGACTTTATTTGTAATAAGATTTTATAAAAAAATAAATAAACTTAAATCAGATGGAGATTAAACTCCATCTGATTTTTGCATTCACTACTATTTATTAAATCTTCCTCCGTTTTTCATCGGATCTCCGTCATATCCTAATTTTTTCCAATCTAATCTTTTTGTCCCTTTTGTTCCATGGCAGTCCGTGCACGAAAGAGCATTATCGCCGCTAACTACCATATGATTTATCGGCCAGTACATTTCGGTTTCAATAAAATCAAATTTACCGGAGTAAGCTAAATTTACGCTTTTCATTCCCAATTCTGTTGCACCATCCCAATTAAAAGTTTTCCAATATCCGCCTTCGCCAAATAATTTTGGAACTGCTAAATAATTATTTTCCGAATCAAAAATTTGTTTCCCTCTCATTACTTTGAATGGAGCAATTTTTGATTTTGTGTCTTTAATGTTGCCGGTTAACGAATTTAATTTTACAACTTCATTAGGATTTATTTTATCACCAATTTGATAATAATCTATTTGTCCGTTATGCCAGCCATACTCCGGAACAACATTTTTCTGCCAAACAAAATCGCCTTTCATTTTTTCATATTTAGACATTCCGAATTCATCTTTTTCTGCGGGTTTATCTTTTCCTGCAGTTGACCAATCCCACCAAGTTTTTGTTGGCATTTCTCTTGCAAAAGTTGGAATATGACAAGTTTCGCATGCAACCGAAGCTGAATGAGTATTTAATATTTTTTTATCGTGAGGAGTTCCTTTATGGCAATCAATACAATTTAAGTGATTTGTATTTTCCATCATTGAGCCGTGACTTGCGCCAAGTATTTTATGATTTTCTCCCGCATGACATTCAGAACATTCAAATCCATTTCCTCCCATATGTACATCAAGTTCTGCCGAAGGATTTAATAAACTTTCATCAAGATCACCATGTTTTACACCAGTTCCGCCGCCGCCGTTAAAATGGCAAGTTCCGCAATTTTTCTTTGTAGTTTTTCCAACACTTTGTGCAGCAGCAACTAAATCAACTTTTGCATCCGGCATTCCGGCTCCGGTTGGAGTTTTAGTATAAGTTCCAGACTGATCATGACAAACTAAACAATCAATATTTTCACCTTTTGTAAAATCAAAAGTTTCATCTTTCCAACTATAACTGATATGGCAGCTTGTGCATCTTGGCCAATTTGAAGGAACTGCGATACAAAAGTTATTGATAATATTTTGTTTACCAAACTTTACTTTTTCACCATGTTTATTTTCAAATTCATTGCCAAGCCAATTCCAATGTCTCGTTTCCATAATTTCGGTATCAACGCCTTCATGGCATTCAAGGCAGTTCGCTGTAACTTCTTGAGGCGTATTAAACGGTCCTTCAATATGTTCGGAATGATCTTCTTGTGCATTAAGTTTGCTAACCAAATAAAGTACAATTATTAGAAATATTATCTTTTTCATTCGACTCCTCTTAATAAGATATTGGTAACTTAATATATTCTAAAATAATAATCAATTTTTTTAAAAATAGATTTTGAATCAAACTTTAATTGAGCCTTTCATTTAAAATGTTTATTTTTAACAAAATTATTGCAAAGGAAAATTTTGGAAAGATTTGTTAAAAATGGTGATTCAGTAAAAGTTCATTTTACTGGAACTTTAGAAGACGGAAGGATTTTTGATTCATCAATTGATAGAAAACCGCTTGCGTTTAAAGTTGGTTCCGGACAAGTTATACAAGGTTTTGATGAAGCTGTAATTGGAATGCAATTAGGTCAAGAAAAAACAATTAACATAAATAGTGATAAAGCTTACGGTCCAAGAGTTAAAGAATTAATTGTAAATGTTGAAAAAGAAAAATTTCCCCAAAAGTTAGAAATTAAAATAAATCAACATTATAAAATTCCTATTGAAGATGGGGAATCAATGGTTGTTAGAGTTACAAATATTTCCGAAAACACAATAGAATTAGACGGAAATCATCCGCTTGCCGGAAAAAATTTAACTTTTAAAATAACTTTGATAGAAATAGAAAACTAATTATTCTCAGTTTCTTCTTTCTTTTCATTATCCGCAACAAATTTTTTGATATCATCTAAAAATTCAAGAATTGCTTTGGCTTTATTCAATCCAAAAGTAAATGGATATTTTGTACTTCCGGCAACTGGTAAGGAGATAATAGCATTTCCTTTATATTCGCCAACTGTAGCTGTAAGTTTTTGATCTGTCATTTTCGTTCTCCGGCAAATTTGTTTGTAAATAAATTTATATTAAATTATTAGAAAATTTACTAATTTGCAAATAAATAAATTTACTTTTATAAAAAAAAATGGTTACAATTCTTGGTTATAATAATTCGGAAAACGAATTCCTAAATAAAATTCTTTCTCAAAAAAATATTGATTTCAAATATTCCTTGGTTGAAAATCAAATTACTTCAGCCGAAAAAATCATTATTCCTCAACCTCAAAATTTCAATTCCGCATACAAAAAAATGCAAATGATGAATTTATTCAGTTTTTTAAGATTGATAAAAAAACCAATTCTTGGAATAAATGACGGTTTTTGTTTTATGTGTAATGAAATTTTAGACAAATATAAATGTGGTTTAGGTTTTTTTAAACTTGATGTAAACTCAAGTTCGTTTGGTGGAAATTCAGAAAATTTTGTAACCGGTAAAATTCAAGTTAAGGAAGAATCTCAATTATTGAAAACGGAATTTAACAATTACGAAATTAAATTTGATCAAAATTCTAAAATGAAGGATTGTGAATTTAGCAAATCAACTATATTATTTGATGAAAAAATATTTACACTTACTTGCGAAAATCAAAATTATTTTTCTGTTGAAATGAATTTTGATCTTAATCCGGAAATTGGCGAAAATATTATTTCAAATTTTGTAAAAATATAAGTAACTATTAAAATTTTTCTAAAATGTATTTTCAAATCCAAATACTCTTAATCTATTTGCAAATATCAAAAGAGTCAAGATTAGCTGTATCTACTTTATTTTAATTTTTATAAATTAGACTATGAAAAAGTTAGATTTTTATATCGATAAACTTACAAACTCAATAGAAAATGTAAAATCCGGTGATAACTTTAATACGGAAGTTTCTTTAGTTAATAAGATTGAATTAAATTTAATAACAAAAAAAACTAAGTGGTTGTTCGATTGGGAAAAAGAAATAAATTATACGGAAAGAGATGTTTATAAATTAACAATAACTAATAATCCATTCATAATTCAAGGCTTAATAAGTATAGAAGTTAAAGAAGATCATGTATATATTCACCTTTTGAAAGTGCATCATTTAATATTGGAAAAGATAAAATATATTTGGGTGTTCCGGGAAATTTAGTTGCGTTTGCTTGTAAGCTTTCTTTTCAACGCGGATGCGATGGCTATGTTGCATTTACGGCAAAAACAAAGTTGATAAAACATTATATTTCAACTTTAGGCGCTTCAAATATAGTAGGAAATTTAATGATAATTAATAACGAATCAGCATTAAAACTTATTAACAAATATTTTTAGGTAATAAAATGAACTTAATTAAAGAACCGTTGAATGTTGATTTATATATTGAATCAAAACAACTAACGGAAAAAGAAAAACTGATAATAAGTAACCTCATAAAAGCAGACAAAAAAAACAGAGTAAACGAGTTTCATTGCGAAGAAGTAAAAAAATTAAAGAAACTCTTTAAGTTGGTTTCGTATTGTATTAACATAAAAAGTTATTTTATAAATAATCATTCAATCTTTAATTTCATACCTTAAAAATCTTTCTTGATTACCATAAACTTATTTAATTAGTTTAATTATAAAAATTAGTGAATTTTATGAAATTCATTTACCCCAGAAGAAAAACCGAACTTGGCAATTACGCTAAACAGAATATTGAACACAAACTAACACCAATAACATATCAAGAATATTTAGTAGAACTATTAAAATATATTGGTAAACGAGAAGATGCTAGAATATTACGACAAATTTTAAGTTTTCAGAAAGAGAGAAAAATTGAACTTTGGAAAAAGTTTCTCTCAGAAAAGCAAACATTTGCTCCTTGGATGCTGGTATTGGATTCTGTAAATAATTCTGCGGTAATTTCTAATTCTTTTTTCGCAAATTCTTTTATCTCAAATCTCACATCTAACATCTTCCGTTTTACTTTTTCATTTTTCACATTATTCTTTGCCAACAAAGTATTTTCCCAATCCGTTTCAGTTACCGGAAGAGTAGTAGATGAAACTATACAAACTCCATTATCCAATGTTACAGTTAACGTCCACACTTCATATAATAATTCTGATCATAGAGTTGAAACCGGAATTACAGATAACAATGGAAGATTTTTAATAAATGCATCGCTTACAGATATAAAAAATGAAAAAATAATATATGACAAATATTCAATATCAGAAGCATATCCCAATCCTACTTCGGGTATTTCAAGTGTAGAATTTGGTGTTCCCAAACAATCAAATGTTACACTAAAGGTTTTTAATGTTTTGGGTGAGGAATGTTTTACCAATAATTTCTTAACTAGCAGCGGAACTTGGAGAACCGGTTTAGATTTAAGCAATTACGCAAATGGTTTTTACATAGTTGGTCTTTATTCCAACGGAAAACTAATAAAAAGTACAAAACTTATTATTGATAAACACACAAGTAACGGCAATCTTTTGCCTCTTACACAAATTACAAATATTAATACACAAACCTTAAAAAAAGAAAAGAGTCTGTAAAATAATTTGTGTAAATGGGATTTATCATGATTAAAATTCCTGAAATCTATCCTTAAAATAAACAGAAAAATTAGAAAGAATAAGCGCCCAATTATGATCCGTTAGCTAACGGAGGCATCGTCCATTTTTAGATAAATCTCTGTAAGCCAAATATAACATTTTTTTAAGAGCATCATCGTTTGGGAAAAGAGCTCTGTTTTTAGTTACTTTTCTAAATTGACGATGCACAGATTCCACTGCATTCGTGGTATAAATGACCGTTCTAATTTCTTGGGGATATTTGAAAAATGTAGCAAGATTATTCCAATTATTTCTCCAAGATCTGATAGCAAGAGAATATTTATTTGTCCAGTTTTCTTCCAAAGAGTCAAGATTTAATAAAGCAGCTTCTTCAGTTGGAGCTTTATAAACTTCTTTTAGTTGATTCATAAATTTCTTTTGGTCTTTTGAAGCAACATATTTTAGGGTATTTCTAATTTGGTGAATAACACAAAGCTGGATTTCAGCTTTTGGGAAAACAGAATTTATTGCTTCGGGGAATCCTTTCAATCCATCAATTGATGCAATGAAAATATCTTCAACACCTCGATTCTTTAGTTCTGTTAAAACATTAAGCCAGAAGTTTGATCCTTCTGCTTCACCGACCCATAATCCAAGTAGATCTTTGTGTCCTTCTATATCAACCGCTAAACAGGTATATGCAGCCTTTGATACTACTTTCTTTGATTCATCTCTTACTTTGTAATGGATAGCGTCGAAGAAAACTATAGGATATATTTTCTCAAGAATTCTATTTTGCCATTGTTCGGCAAGTACAACTATTTTATCTGTAATATTCGAAACTAAAGTAGGGCTAATATCTATTCCGTAAAGTTCTGTAATATGTGTTTGTATGTCTCGAGTTGTCATTCCTTTTGCATACATGGATATGATTTTATTCTCTATTGGCCCAATTGTTTTTTCATACTTTTTTACAATTATTGGATCAAATTCACCATTGCGGTCTCTGGGGACAGAAATCTCAATTTCACCGTCCGTTAGCTAACGGATCATTCTTGAGTGATTTATGTGTTTTCCCATTTCTATAATTACCATTGTTTTTGCCAACTGGTGAATATTTTCATATCCTAAGTGTTCGGTTAGTTCACTTTCTAACATTTGTTCTAAAGTTCCAGCTAATAGTTTTTTAATAGCTCCGTCTTTACCCATTAAATCATCGTATGTTTTTGCTTTGGTAAGATCGGCTTTTAGTTGCTCGATCATTTTTTCGGTGAGCTCCATTGTGTAATCTCCTTTCGGATTTGGTTAATAAGTTAGTGATTTTTTTGCATAATTAAATGCTGTTCCGCTACGCTTCACAGCATTTAATTAAACCTCTTTATTAACCATTTACACAAAACTTTTTACACTACCTTTAAACAAAAAAGCCTTCTAAGTTATTGTTTTAGAAGGCTTATGTTTGTGGGCCCGGAGGGACTTGAACCCCCGACCCTCTGATTATGAGTCAGATGCTCTAACCAACTGAGCTACAGGCCCTAAAAATTGCGTATGCAAAATAACACAATCATTTTTTGAAATCAATAAAATTCTATATCTATCATTATTTATCAATTCATATTTTTTTTAATGCTGATATATTTTTATTTTAGTAAATCGTATCTATTAAAAGGATGATTTATGGAAAATAATTTATCTTCATTCAAACCTTATATTTCTGCAAAAGATTTTATTCCGGAATTTACACCAAAAGCTATTATTCTCGGCGCAATTTTTGGAATTATTTTTGGTGCCGCAACTGTGTATTTGGGTTTAAAAGTTGGATTAACCGTAAGTGCTTCAATCCCAATTGCAGTATTATCAATTTCGGTTTTTAAGCATATTGGAAAATCAACAATTTTGGAAAATAATATTGTTCAGACTATTGGATCTGCCGGGGAATCGGTTGCGGCTGGTGTGGTTTTTACAATTCCGGCTTTGCTTTTTTTACCCGGCGGTCAAGATTATTTCCAATATTTTCAGATTTTTGTTTTGGCTTTAGCTGGAGGAATTTTAGGCGTACTTTTTATGATACCTTTAAGAAGATCATTAATTGTTAAGGAACATGGAAAATTACCTTTCCCAGAAGGAACAGCATGTGCTGATGTTTTAGTTGCTGGTGAAAAAGGCGGAAAACTTGCACAAAAAGTATTTTATGGATTAGGTATTGCCTTCGCATATAAATTTTTAATGTCGATTTTAGGATTGTGGAAAGATGTTCCGACTTATATTTTTAATAGAAAATCTTCACTCCCAAATGGTACTGTAACGGCAGAAATTACTCCAGAACTTTTAGGTGTTGGATACATTATCGGTCCCAAAATTTCCGGAATCATGGTTGCGGGCGGTGTTTTATCTTGGTTGGTTTTAATTCCATTAATTACTTTGTTGGGAGACAATTTAACTCAAGCATTTCCACCGGCTTCAAAATTAATTTCGGAAATGAGTCCGCGGGATATTTGGAATAATTATATTAGATACATTGGTGCCGGCGCAGTAACGTTTGGCGGAATAATTACATTGATTAGAACTTTCCCAACAATAATTAGTGCGTTTAAAGATTCATTTAAGAATTTAAAAGAATCAAAAAGCAATAATAATGTTGAAATATCTAGAACTGAAAAAGATATTCCATTAGTTTACGTTTTAATCGGAAGCGTTATTTTAGTAATATTTATGGCAATAATTCCAAACATTCCCACAAATCTTTTATCATCATTAATGATCGTAGTTTTTGGATTCTTTTTTGTTACAGTTTCCTCAAGAATTGTTGGATTAATTGGTTCTTCATCTAATCCAATTTCCGGAATGACAATTGCAACTTTGATGGCAACAGCTCTTATTTTTGTTGGAGTTGGTTGGACTGGCGATATGTATCAGCCAATAGTATTAATTGTTGGATCAATAGTTTGTATTGCTTCAGCAAATGCCGGAGCGACTTCTCAAGATTTAAAAACCGGATATATAGTTGGCGCAACACCAATAAAACAACAATTAGGTTTAATAATTGGTGTAGTTGCATCATCATTTGTAATTGGAGCAACTGTTCTTTTACTTAATAA
Source organism: Ignavibacteriota bacterium (assembly GCA_016708125.1). Lineage (NCBI taxonomy): Bacteria > Pseudomonadati > Ignavibacteriota > Ignavibacteriota bacterium. Next base: position 3,455,912 of record JADJGF010000001.1, read on the forward strand.
TGCATTAGGAATTGGCGCAATTACACCAGACCATCCAACACCGTTACCAGCACCGCAAGCAACACTAATGGCAACAGTTATTAAAGGATTGTTGAGTCAAAATTTACCTTGGGGTTTAGTAATTGTTGGAATGGGAATTTCCGCAGTTATGGAATTAAGCGGGGTTAGATCATTACCGTTTGCTGTTGGCGCTTATTTGCCATTATCTACAACATCACCAATTTTTATGGGTGGTTTAATAAAATTGATTGTCGATAAAATTAAGAAAAGTGATAAAGAAGAATCTGAAATTGGACCGGGAGCACTTTTTAGTTCTGGTTTAATAGCCGGTGGAGCTTTAACCGGAATTTTAATTGCAGTTATGATTGGAACAAATTATAATAATAAACCAATTGCCGAATATTTCAATACCGGAATTGCCGAAAATTTTGGAAGTGCCGGAGATTTAATTTCAATAATAATTTTTGTTGCGCTTGCATTCACACTTTTTAAGTTTGCTTCATCAAAAGAATAAGCATTAGGATTTTTATGAATAATAATTTTGATCAAAATTTAGAATTAAAACAACAGCCATCATCTTTATTTAGGTGGCTGATTTTAGTTATTATTAGCTTGGCAATGTTCGGAAATTACTATGTTTATGATAGCATTGCACCAATTGCAGATATGCTAAAACAAGATTTAGGATTTAGCGATGAGAATATTGGGCAGATGTACTCTATTTATAGTATTGCAGCAATTTTTATTCTAATTCCCGGTGGAATTTTTATTGATAAATTCGGCACAAAAATCTCAGTTTTAGTGTTTGGAATAATTTGCACTATTGCTGCGGTAATTCCAACTTTATCATCGGATTTAACAATTATGCTTGCCGGGAGATTATTATTAGGAATCGGCGCTGAGCCATTAATTGTTGCAATTACCACTGCTCTTGCAAAATGGTTTAAGGGAAAGGAGTTGAGTTTTGCTTTCGGAATTAATTTAACAATCGCCAGACTCGGATCAGTTGCCGCAGATAATTCACCAACTTGGGCAAATCCATATTATATAAATTGGCATGATCCACTTGTACTTTCAGCAATAATTTCAATTTCATGTGCAATTGGCGGAATTGCGTATTGGCTCCTTGAAAACTCCGCTGAAAAAAAATATTCAATTGGGCAAGCCGGGCAGACAGACAAATTCGTTTTATCTGATATGTTTAAATTCAGTAAATCATTCTGGTATATTGTTGCTTTGTGTATAACATTTTATTCGGCAATTTTTCCATTTAGAAGTTTTGCAATTAAATTCTTTATGGAATTTCATGGAGAAAGCAGAGAGTTTGCCGGATTCTTAAATAGCTTGCTCCCAATTTCCGCAATGATTGCAACGCCGTTGTTTGGATTATTTGTAGATAAAGTTGGAAACAGAGCACTTTTTATGATGCTTGGTTCATTTCTTCTGCTTCCGGTTTATTTGATGTTTGTCTATTCAGATATTTCACTTTATGTTCCAATTTCCATGATGGGAATTGCATTTTCGTTAATTCCAGCAGTAATGTGGCCCTCTGTTGCATATATTGTTGAACAAAACCGACTTGGAACTGCATATTCATTAATGACTTTAATTCAACAAATAGGCTTAGCCGGATTTAATTGGATGATTGGCGCAGCAAATGATTATGGAAAAGCAAGTGCAGAAAACCCAGCCGGTTACGAATACGGAATGTGGATTTTTTCTGTATTAGGATTTTTAGGTTTACTTTTTGCATTTCTCTTGCGGAAATCTGAAACCGGAGCACATGGTCATGGATTAGAAAAAGCCGGAACAGTTTAAATGTTAGGAAATGAAAGTATTTATCCAATTAGAGAATGTGAATTTATTGAAGAAAATAACTTGGTAACAGTTTTTTATCTTAACAAACATCCAAGTTTTATTGAGAAAATATTTTTTCGAAATCAATTAAAAAAGCCTCATAAAATTGATTTAGACGACGTCGGTAGTTTTATTTGGCATCTTTGTGATGGCAAAAACACTATTGATCAAATAGTAGAAAAAGCTAAAAATCATTTCTCCGAAAAAATTGAACCGGCAAATCAAAGAGTTGAGCTTTTCATCAACCAAATGAATAATAACAAAATTATTAAATTGTATCAAAGGAAATAATTTTAGGGTGAAATATGGAATTAAGTAAACTTGATAAAGCATCAATAATTGCAATTAAAGATTGTATGGGTACAAAAAAAAATGAAAAAGTTCTTGTAATTACAGATGAAAATAAAAGAGAAATCGGTTATTCCCTATACCAAAATGCAATTAAACTTGGTTACGAAGCTTTCATAATTGAAATGAAATCACTTGAATATAATGGTGAAGAACCGCCAAAATTAATTGCTGAAGCAATGAAAATGGCAGATGTAATTTTGTGTCCAACTACAAAATCTTTAACTCACACAAATGCAAGAAGGGAAGCTTCGACATTAGGAAAACGCATTGCTACTTTTCCGGGAATTACCAAAGAAGTTATGATTCGCGGATTAAGTGCTGATTATATTAAAATTTCCACTTTGACAATTAAATTGGCAAAATTGATTGATAAAACGGAAATTATAAAAGTTACAGCCCCAAATGGAACTGATATTACTTTGAATGTAAATGGAAGAAAAGGTTTTGCGAGTAAAGGACTTTTTCACAAAAAAGGTGAAAGCGGAAATTTGCCAACCGGCGAAGCATTTGCTTCTCCCGTAGAAGGAAAATCAGAAGGAATTTTTGTTGCAGATGGTTCATTTGCGGGAATTGGTGTATTGAAAACTCCAATAAAGATAAAAGTTGAAAAAGGTTTAGCAACGGAAATTTCCGGTGGTATTGAAGCAAAAAATTTAATTGAAATGCTTTCGAGATTTGGTAAAAAGGGAAGAAATATTGCAGAAATTGGAATTGGTACAAACGATAAAGCAAAATTAAGTGGAATGCTTTTGGAAGATGAAAAAGTTTTAGGTACAGTTCATATAGCGTTGGGAGACAATAAATCTATGGGCGGAAATGTTAATGTCCCAATTCATCTGGATGGAGTAATTTTAAAACCAACCGTATATTTTGATGGAAAATTAATAATGCAAAATGGGAAATTATTAATAAAATAATATTTTAATTAAAATTCTATAAATGATTATAATTTAACATGTTAACAAAACGACTTAAACTTGAAAATATTGCAAAAAGTTGGATTGCACTTTGGAATTCTCCGATAAATTTAAAGTCATTTGAAGAATTGCATTCTGAAAATTTTATTGATTTGTCATCATCCGGAAGACCATCAGATAAAAATGGTTTTAGACAAGGTATTATAAAATTGTTGGAAGCATTTCCGGATTTGAAAACTGAAATTGATTCAATTTTAGTTGATGAATTAAAATCTCAAATTGCTGCTAGATGGCATTCCGTTGGTAAAAATAAGTTAAAATATCTTGGAATTGGTCCCACAAATAAAATCACCGAAATAACCGGAATTGAGATAATTGAGATTGAAAATGAAAAAATTATAAAAAGATGGGGCGAATGGGATATTACAAATCATATAAATCAATGAAATATTAGATAAAGCATATTATTTTATTGGCCACAAAAAACAACAATTCGATTGTCCACAAAAATAATCACATTTCAAACACAAATCTTTGAAATTGGTGCTAAAAATTAGTAAATTTGCCGTCTTGAAAAAATGAGGTAATAGTGAAAATTCTTAATGAACTTAATCAACAACAAAGAGAAGCTGTAGAATTTAATAATGCTCCCAATATGATTGTTGCCGGAGCTGGTTCAGGAAAAACAAGGGTATTAACTTATAAAATTGCTTATATATTAGAAAATGGATATGATGCTTCATCAATTCTTGCGTTAACTTTTACAAATAAAGCTGCAAAAGAAATGAAGGAAAGAATTGTTCACCTTATTGGTTCTAAAGCAAATGAAATGTGGATGGGAACTTTTCACTCTATATTTGCAAAAATATTAAGAACGGAAGCTTCAAAAATTGGGTACGAACCAAATTTTTCAATTTATGATAGAGAAGATTCTGTTTCTCTTGTAAGTAATTGTCTTCAATCATTAAATATTTCTTTGGATAGTTTAAACGCATCTTCTGTTCAGCATAGAATTAGTTTTTTAAAAAACCAAATGGTTACTGCTGAAGAATACAGTAAACATGTTGCATCAAATTTAATTGAGAAAAAAATTGGTGAAGTTTATCTTGAATATAATAAAAGGTTAAAGCTAAATAATTCAATGGATTTTGATGATTTGCTTATTAAACCGATAGAATTATTTAATGTAAATCAGAGAATTTTAGCAAAATATAGAAGTCAATTTAAATATATTCTTGTTGATGAATATCAAGATACGAACAAAGCCCAGTATGAGCTTTTAAAACTTTTGGCAACTCCGAAAATTAAAATCTGTGTTGTTGGCGATGATGCACAAAGTATTTACGGATGGCGCGGTGCAGATATAAATAATATGCTAAATTTTGAAAAGGATTTCGTAAAAGCAAAAACTTTTAGATTAGAACAAAATTATAGATCAACGGGAAAAATATTAAAAGCGGCAGATTCAATAATAAAAAACAATTTGAATCAGATTAAAAAAACACTTTGGACTAAAAATAATGAAGGCGAAGATTTAACAATAATCCGCAGCACAGATGAAAAAGATGAGGCTTTTTTAATTGCCAAACAAATTAAAAAGGAAGTAACTTCTCGTAAAATATCTCTAAATGATATTGCAATTCTTTACCGAATAAATTCGCAATCAAGAGCTTTAGAAGAAGCGCTTAAAAGAGAAAAAGTTCCGTATAAAATAATTGGCGGCGTTGAATTTTACAGAAGAAAAGAAGTTAAAGATTTAGTCGGATATTTAAGAATTCTTGCAAATCAAGAAGATGAAGAAAGTTTATTGCGAATTATGAATTTTCCGCAGAGAGGAATTGGAAATACTTCAATAAGCAAAATGATTGACTTTGCGCGAAAATTAAATATTTCACTTTTTACAACAATGTCCCGAGTTTTTGAAGTAATTGAAGTTAAAGAAAGAATACAGAAAAATGTTAAACAATTTAAATTACTTTTAGATAAATACATTAAACTAAAAACTCAACTTTCTCTTCTGGAACTTACTTCAGCTTTGGTTGATGAATTGGGAATTTTAAAAGTTTACAAGGAAGAAAATACTCAAGAATCCTTGCAAAGATATGATAATATTCAAGAATTGCTAAGCGGAATTGCTGAATTTACTAAATCAAAGCCGGATGCAACAATTGATGATTTTCTCGCGGAAGTTTCATTAATTACAGGACTTGATCAATATGCTGATGAACATAATTCAATTACACTTATGACAATACACAGTTCTAAAGGACTTGAATTTCCGGTTGTTTTCATAACCGGCTGCGAAGAAGATATTTTTCCTTTAAATCCCAAATTTGATTCTGACTCAAGAATTGAAGAAGAACGAAGACTTTTTTATGTAGCGTTAACAAGAGCTAAAACAAAAATTTTTATTTCATATGCAAGATCAAGATATAGATTTGGAGAAGTAGCTTATCAGAGTAAATCAAGATTTTTAGATGAACTTGATCCTGAAACTTTAGATGAAGAAAATAAAGCTGCAGCAAGAAAAGGCGGAAGAAGAAGAAAAGCATTCTACGACGAAATGTATCAGGAAGATTTTGATGATTACAATCAGGAAAGAAGATCTTTTAGAGTTGGCAGCAGAATTACACATGAATTATTTGGAAATGGAAAAGTTTTAAAAATTTCCGGTGCCGGTGATATGACGAAGGTAACAATTGCTTTTGAAGAAAAGGGAACCAAAACACTTTTGTTAAAATTTGCAAATATTCATTTAGCTTCATAAATTTTTCATTTACTTGAAAAGAAAAGCCCAACATAAAGTTGGGCTTTTGTGTTTTAAATTGGATTTAATAAAACTTCTAATCACTTGCCATAATAAATAATGGTTTTGATTCGAAACTCTTATAATGAGGTCTTAATCTATCAACATTGTAATATTTATCAACATCAACAACTTTTTTGAAACTTGTTACAATTTCAATGGGAGCATTATCATATCTTCCATTTTTAAGTGTAACTAAACGACCCGATGTTCCTTCAAGAACTAAATCTAAAGCTAAATTTCCGTAAGCCATTGGAACTATTGAATCGATTGCATCAGGATCACCGCTTCTTACCATATATCCTAATCGCTGGTTAATTACATTAACTCTATGACCTTTATTAAATTTTGGTGAAAGATCTTTCATTTTTTTAGAAACCAAGTCACCAATTCCGCCTAATTTTTTATGACCAAACATATCGGTTTCGTTATCTTCAAAAGTCATTTCTGTACTTTCTCCAATCATTGCACCTTCCGAAACTAAACAAACAGAATATTTACTTGGATTTTTCATTCGGTCTTCAACCATTAATTCAGTTAACCGATCAATGCTAAATTTATGTTCAGGAATTACACATCTGTTAGCTGCACCAGCCATAGTTGGTAACAAAGCAGAAAATCCTGCATATCTTCCAAAAACTTCAATAATTAAAAATCTTTCGTGTGATCCGGCACTCGTTCTAAGCGCGTGTGTTATTTCAATTGTACGAGTTACACAGGTACTAAAACCAATACAATAATCTGTTCCTGGAACATCGTTATCCATTGTTTTCGGAATAGCAATAACTTTCATTCCCTGATCATGTAAATGTTTTCCATAACTTAATGTATCATCTCCGCCAATTGGAATTAAATAATCTAATCCCATAAAATCAATATTCTGCAATACTTCAGCGGTTAAATCATTAATTTCATTTGTGTACTTATCTTTAAGATGTTCTGGAACATTTGGGTTTGGAACATGACTTGCTCTTGTACGAGAAGAGTGTAAAAATGTACCTCCAGTTCTACCTGCACGATTTACAATATTTTCTGATAATTCAATGAAGTTTTCACTGTTATCATATTGTTTGTCACGTACAATGTCAATCATTCCGCCCCAACCGCGACGAATTCCGATTACACGATATCCTTCTCTTAAGGCTCGAATTGTTACGGCACGAATTGCGGGATTTAAACCCGGAACATCACCGCCACCGGTTAGAATTCCTATTGTACCTCTTATTTTGTTAATATTACTCATTATTTCTCCACATGGTAATTTTAGTTAATTTATTTCTTCAGCTAATGAAATTTCTAAGAAGATTTATTTGCGTTTGTAAATATAAATTATTTATCCATTTTATGCGAAAAAGAAAATAATCCTTGAACATCTTTTTAATAAATTTTGAATAAATATTCATTTTAGATTTGTGAAATATATAAAAAAAAGAGATTGGTTTTATAAAAATGGTGTTAAATTTGTGAGTTAAATTCTGGTTATTTAATCAAGTTAGAGAATTTAGAATCGAAAAATAAAAAAGTCCGGTTTTGCCGGACTCCAAATATTAAATTTGATAAATATTCTTAGTTTTCAATAATGGCTAAAATATCGCTTCTTTGAATAATTTTATAATCTTTTCCATCAAAAGAAATTTCTTCGCCGCCATATTTTCCAAATAATACTTTATCGCCAACTTTTAGAACTTTTTGTAATTCTTCGTCAGTTCCAACTGCTTCAACATTTCCCATAGTTGGTTTTTCTTTTGCTGTATCCGGAATTATAAGACCTGATGCAGTTTTTGTTTCAGCTTCTACAAATGATACAAGAACTCTGTCGTCCATTGGTTTAACTTTCATGGTTTCTCCTATATTTATTTTATGTTTAACAAATTATTAATTTTTGGTTTATCAAACCCAACAATTGGTTTATTGTTTATCAAAATAACCGGAACACCAGTTGTTCCAGCGCGTCTTTGCATATCCAACGCAGCTTTTTGATCTTTTGAAACATCAATTTCTGTAAATCTTATGTTTTTTTCTCTAAAATATCTTTTTGCGGAAACACAAAAACTACAAGTTGGCGTTGTGAACATAATAACTTTTGGTTGTGCAGTTGTACTCATTTTTTCTCCGTCAATTATAGAAAATCAATATAATTTGATGAAGAATTCCGTAAAAAGTTTCAGAAATATAAATTTGTAAGTCAAAATTTACACAAAAAAATATAAAAAAATAGTTAATTTTATTTGATTCAATAACACTTTAGTTATTTATGAAAAATAAAATTTCAATATCAGTAATAATAATCTTCACACTTTTTAATTTTATTAATTGCAAAGAAAATAATATGGAAAAATTAGAAACGATTTTGGATACAATTAAAAATACATATGCTCCTGATAAAAGAACGGCAATTTTTAATATTCAATCGGAATTTAAAGATGGAAAAATTTTTATTACCGGTGAAACAGATAAAGATGAAGCTAAGAATGAACTAATTTATCAACTAAAAATTAATGAACTTGATGCAGAAATTGATTTAAATGTTTTACCGGATGAAAATCTCGGTGATAAAAAATTTGGAATAATTAATTTATCTGTTGCAAATCTTAGAACAAATCCAAATCATTCAGCGGAATTAGCTACCCAAAGTTTGTTGGGAACTATTGTAAATGTTCTAAAAAAAGAAAATGATTGGCATTTAATTCAGACTCCGGATAAATATATTTCTTGGATTGATGAAGATGGAATATTTTTAGTAAATGAAACCGAAGTTGATATTTGGAAAAAAAGTGAAAAATTTATTGTTAATAAAAATTATTCCGTAGTTTATCAAAATCCTTCTTCAGAAAGTGAAATGATTTCTGATTTAGTTTTGGGTAATATTCTAAAATCTGTTGAAGTGAAAAAAGATTTTGTAAAAGTTGAATTTCCGGATTTGCGTCAAGGTTTTATAAATACTGAAGATATTCAAAATTTTGAAATTTGGAAAAAAGATACAATTTCAACAAGTGAAAAAATAATTTCTTCAACAAAAACTTTTATTGGAATTCCATATTTGTGGGGTGGAACTTCATCAAAAGGTTTGGATTGCAGTGGATTTACAAAGACAATTTATTTTATGAACGGAATAATTTTACCAAGAGATGCTTCTCAGCAAGTAAATGTTGGAAAATTGATAAGCTTAGAAAACAATTTTGAAAATTTACTTCCGGGAGATTTATTATTTTTTGGAAGAAAAGAAACGCAAACAGAAAAAGAAAAAATTACTCACGTTGCATTATATATTGGGGAAGGAAAATATATTCACGCTTCCGGAAGAGTTAGATATAATAGTCTTTTTAAAGATTCGGAAGATTTTAATGAATATCGGTTTAATACTTTTATCAGAGCAAAAAGAATTCTTGGGAATTTTGATTCCAACGAAAATTTGGTAAAGAATAATTTATTTTATAAATAAAATTTTGATTAATATAATTTGCTTTTAAAATTTATAATTTGTCATTCTGAGGAGTCCGTTTTTATTGACGACGAAAGAATCTCATAATTTAATAAAGAGATTTCTCATCTAAAAAAACAGATTCAAAATGACAAATTTAAGTTTTACGTAATCTAATTTATACATTAAAAATGAAACTTACATTTAAACCTTATACTTTAGAACTTAAGCACACTTTTACTATTTCTACAAATTCAAGAACTACAACTCCGGTTGTGCTTACACAAATTGAATATGAAGGAATTATTGGATTTGGCGAAGCATCGATGCCGCCGTATTTGGGTGAATCGCATGAAACAGTTTTAAAATTTTTATCAAAAGTAAATTTGGAACAATTTAAAGATCCATTTTTAGCTGATGATATTTTAACATATGTTGATAATTTAGAAGAAAAAAATACTGCCGCAAAAGCTTCTGTGGATATTGCGCTGCATGATTTAATTGGAAAATTATTAAATAAACCTTTTTATAAAATTTGGGGATTTAATAAATCAACAACTCCTTTTACAACTTTTACAATTGGAATTGATACCGATGAAATTATTAAGCAAAAAGTTAAAGAAGCAAATGAATATAAACTTCTAAAAGTAAAATTGGGAACATCAAACGATAAAAGAATAATTAATGCAATTCGTTCTGAAACAAATAAAATTTTAGCTGTAGATATAAACCAAGGTTGGACCGATAAAGAATTTGCATTGGATATGATTTATTGGATGAATGAAAATAACGTTAAAATGATTGAACAGCCGATGCCAAAAGAAAAAATTGATGATATTGCTTGGTTAACAGAAAAAAGTCCGCTGCCAATTTTTGCAGATGAAGGAGTTCAAAGATTAAAAGATGTTGCCTCGGCAAAAGGTGTTTATTCCGGAATAAACATAAAATTAATGAAATGTACCGGAATGAGAGAAGCACATAAAATGTTGAATTTGGCAAAATCATTAAATTTACAAGTTATGATCGGATGTATGACAGAAACTTCTTGCGCAATTTCTGCTGCCGCACAATTATCCCCGCACGTTGATTGGGCAGATTTGGATGGAAATCTTCTTATTAAAAATGATCCTTATGAAGGAATTAAAATTATTGATGGCAAAATTTCTTTGAATGAAAATCCCGGAATTGGTTTAAAATTATCTTAGTTAAATTAATTTAGAAATAAATTATTTTAGAGTTTTTTCAACAAAACCTTTCCAAATAAACAAAGAAACTAATTTTAATTAATATAAATTTGCCGTTATTATTGTAATTAGCTCAAAATGAAATTTTTAATTAAAATTTTGTGATTAGTAACACAAAAAATCTGCATTTATTATCATTTCTTAGTGTTCATAAATTTATTATTATGTTAAAGTTATTTGTTGACAAATTCTTATGCAGAAATTTTCTAAAATATTAACCGGTTTTTCATTCTTAGACCAAAAATGGGGCGGAATTTATCCCGGCGGAAATTATTTAATTATTGGATCTAAAAATGCCGGCAAAACTTTGCTTGCTTTAAAAATGATTGAGAATTTCGTTTCAACAAATTTAACCACTGTATTAATAAGTAATCAAAGAATAAAAAATTTAGAAATTCAAGCTTCATCGCTTTATTTTAATATTGAAGAACCAATTAAAACCGGAAAATTATTATTCCACAAAAATGAAGAAATTTTTAAATCGTTGGAATCATTTAAAAGTTTTTTAAATGAAAAAAATCCGTCAGTAATTTTTGTTGATCAATTATTGCAAAATTCATTTTTCAGTTCTGCTGAAAAATATCTTCAAGTTATAGAATTGTTGGAAGAAAAAAACATCACAATTTTTTCAATAAATTCTTTACCTCAAGATGAAAATTCAAAAAATCTTATAAAAGAAATTATTCAATATTCTACCGGAATAATCCAACTTCAAAGAAGTTCGGAAAAAAGAATTTATTCGGGACAAATTACAATTAAACCCAATATTGGTCATATTGAAGGCGAGTTTGAAACAAATTATAAAGTTGTACCGATTAAAGGATTTGTAACTCTTGCTGATAACGAAAATGATTTGTTGAAATTACTTTCCAAAGTAAATTCTGAGTATGACATTTTATCTCAAAATCAAAAATTTGATTACACAATTATTTATGATTTTGAAGAATTCAAACTTTTAACGGAAAGTAGAAAATCTTACGCACAAAAAACAAATTCGCAAGTAAATATTATTATTTATAAAATTAAGAACGAGATTGTTGGCGCAATTGAGTTATGCAGAATTATTCAAAAAGCATTAAATACCGGCGATAAAATAAGTTATAAAAATAGTACGGTTTTTATTTTACCGCAGAATAATGAAGCTGAAGTTGTTGAAAAGTTATTAAAAAATCTTGATAAAAATATTGCGGATTCGTTTAAACATATTCCTGGCATAGAATTTTTAATTACAAAGCGAAAGGAATTTTTAACTCAAACGTTTAATTTAGATTAAAAATATGACCATAACTGAACAAATATTGAATCTTCTTGAAATAAATGAAAATGCTCCGGCTTTGGTTCTTAACCAATTTGCAGATGTTGTTGCAAAAAATGATGTTTGGTCAAAATATTTTGGCAAAGCAGAAACTGGAAAAAGCTTTTATAATATTTTTGATAAAAATACTTCGCTTTTGATTAAAAGTAGTTTGATTGATTCTAAAACTTTTCTAAAAGTTAAAACAAGAGAAATTCAATATTTAGCTTCCGGAGAAATTAAATATTTTCAATTGGTAATTTCACCGTTCAAAATTCAGAATAATTTATATTTCTACTTTTTAATTTATGATGAAAATCATAAAAATGATTTTATTGTTTATCCCACAATTGATGATTTCAGCTATCATAAAAAATATGAATACATTTTCAATTTGTTAAAAACAGCGGATCCGGAAAATCAAATTATAAATAATCTAAAATATTATACTGAAATTGAGAAAGAACCGATTGCATTAAAGGATTTTTCAAATTTTATTTTGATGAACCAAAGTTTTAAATCATTTATGCTTCCGGAAGAAAGTAACCAAGAAATTCCACTTAATGTTAGAATTAAAACAAGCGAACTTTTGCTTATAATTTATTCTCTCGAAAAAGAAATTTTTGATCCGCAAAATCATTTTATCATTGAAAATACTTTTCCAAATTCGGTAAACATTGCAGAAAGTAACAAAATTTTGGTATTTCCATTTATACGAAAAAATGAAACTCTTATAATTGGCAAGCTGGATTTGCAAGCAAAATTCGGAATAGTACCAAAAACGGAAAATCTTAAAAAAGAAGATCAGCAAATTATTAGCGAGCTGCCGACAATTATTTATGATCCGAATAATTTTGAAATTTTAGATACAAATAAACAGTGCGCAGATATTTACGGATATGATTTAGATGAATTGAAATCGATGAATTTAATTGAATTATTTCTTCCGGAAGACATGCAGAAATTATTAAATCCGGAAGTAGATTTAAATAAAATTGAATATAAACAGCTCAAAAAAGACGGAAATGAAATTCGCATAAATGTAAAAAGAGAAAATGTAGTTTGGGCAAATAGAAATGTAATTTTGGAAACAATTCAAATTATAGAAAAAAATACAAATGTAATTTTGGATGAAAAAATTACCGAATTACAAAAGGATGAAGTAGTTAAAGATATTATTGGAAATGGAATTAATGAAGTAATTTCAGAAGAAACAATTTCGAATATTGAAAATTTTGAAACAGTAAAAATTGAAGAAGAAAAAATTCCCGAAGAAATTTTAGAAAATAAAATTATCGATGAAAAAATTGAAGAAATATCAAATGGAATTTCATCTGAAGTAAATAAAATTTCTGAAGAAATAAAAGTTGATGAGAAATTTTCAGAATCAAAACTTAGTATTGAGCAGAAAGAAATTTTAAAAGATAAAAAAGAAATATCGCCGTTTTTATCATTTCTGTTTCACGAATTGCTGACTCCCGTAAATGTAATTTTAGGATTTGTGCAAGAAATTATTGACAGCGTGGATAATCTTTCGGAAGAGCAGGAAGAATCGGCAAAAATAATAAAAGAAAATCAGCAGCTTCTTCTTCAAACAATGAATTCCGCAGTTCAATATGCAAAATTAGAAGAAAACCTTTTGCCAATTAAAGTTGAAGAATTTGATCTCAAAAATTATATTGTTGATATTGAAGAAAGTGTTTCGAGAATTGCAGATAAACAAAATGTGAAATTAAATTTTACGCATTCCTTTGAAAAATTATTAATTAAAAACGATAAACAAAAACTTTTAGCATCAATAAGTTATTTTCTAAAACTCATTTTAACTCTAACCGAAACTAAAGAAATATTTATTTCATTTTATTCAACTGAAGATAGTTTGATAATTTCTGCAAAAGATAAACTTTCCGGAATTTCTAATAATTTGCTGAATAATATTTTAGAACTTTATAATTCGCCGAAAAGTTTTGAGAATAATAATTTTGGATTATCATCAATTGCATTGCGGCTTTCACAAAAATTGAATGATGTAATTTTTGCAAAAGTTACAAATTTAACAACAGATAAAGAGAATACTGCTGCGTTAATAATTCCAAGCAATATTGAAAATAGTAAAAATATTCTTCATGAAATAAATTTTGTAAACCCAATTTTAAATGAAGAAGTTGAATCTTTGAAAGAAATTACGATTGATAAATTAGATAACGATATTGATGAAATTGTAGAAGCAGAAAATGAATTGCATGAGTTTTCAAATGATATGTTTGATGAAGAAAATGAATTATCTGAATTTACTGATGAAATTATTCATGAAGAAAATGACGAAATAAAACTTGAAGACTCGGAAATTATTTTGGAAAATGAAAAAAATAATTCTGCAAATTCTGAAATGAAATATGAAGAAACCAAAATTATTTTTGAAGAACCCGAAATTGCAAATGAAATTGATGAAAGAATAATTGAAGATTTTAGCGAAGAAGAAATTTTAGAAAATGAAATTGAAACTGTAAATGAAGAGAAACCAATTAACAAATTTAAAATTTCTGATATTTCTTGTCTGTTTATTGATGATTCAATCGATTCGCAATTATTATTTAAATCACAATTACATGATTTAAAACATTTGAGTATGGCATCAAATTTAATTGATGCATTACCGCTTTTAGAAAAATTCACATTTGATATAATTTTGGTTGATATAAATCTTAATCATAAGTTTAATGGTTTTGATGCGCTGAAAATTATTCGTCAATTTAATGATTTTAAAACCACACCAATTGCCGCACTTACCGCATATCCATTTGAAGGCGATAGAGAAAAATTCTTAATGTTCGGATTTACAGATTATTTTGTAAAACCATTGTTAAGAGATAATCTGCTAAATTCTTTCGAAAAAATTCTTTCGTAAAGATTTAGAAAACTTTCTTTCAAATTCCGCAAAAAAATAAAAATGTTGCTCAAATTTTTATTCTTGACAATCTATTATTGTGTTAGTAAATTATGCCATACAACTGTATGGTATTTATTTCGCATACAAAAAAGATTAAGAATAAGATTAAGAGCAAGAGTAAGATTGATTCTAATATTTATATAAAATTTTAGTTTTTCGGAAGTTTCTCAAAATATTTTTTTTCACTTTCTTAATTTCTTAATCATAATCTTACTCCTAATCTTACTCATTTTTGTGACTAACCAGCCGAAGGTGTGCTTATGCCAAAAGAATTAACAAAAACTCAGCAAAAAATTTTAGAATTTTTAACGGAATCCAAACTAAAAGGATTTATGCCTACTCTTGCAGAAATTGCAAAAAAGTTTGGATATAACAATCGCTCAACTGTTCAGCAGCATTTGCAAGCAATTGAGAAAAAAGGTTATATAAAAAGGAATTCAAAATTATCAAGAAGTATTGAACTTTTGCTGGAAGATAAATTTTTTATTCCCAAGCCAATTCTTGGTGAAGTTGCCGCGGGAAATCCGTTAACAATTTATCCCGATGCAATTGATACAATTGAACTTCCTACAATTGTGCATATGCCGAATGATTCATTTTTGCTTCGTGTAAAGGGAGACAGTTTAAAAGATGCGTACATTTTCAGCGGAGATGTGATAATTGTAAATCCGAATTTAGAACCAGTAAACGGAAAAATTGTTGTTGCAATTTTAGATGATGCTGCAGTAGTAAAAAGGTTTTTTAAGAAATCAAATTCAATTGAGCTGCATTCGGAAAATCCGAAATATCAGCCAATAATAATTAAAAAGAATTATGTTAATTTTAAATTAGTTGGAATTGTTGTGGGAATTTACAGAAACATGGAAACAATGGTGGGATGAAAAGAGAAAAGCCTTAACCACAAAGAACACAAAGAAAGGCGCACAAAAGTCACAAAGGAAAGAAAAATGAATGAAGATCAATTATCGAATGTTGTAATAGGTTTAGCAATAAATGTTCATAAAAATTTAGGACCCGGATTATTAGAATCGGCATATGAAGAATGTTTGTTTTATGAATTAAATAAAAATGGATTGTTTGTTGAAAAACAAAAACCAATGCCATTGATTTATGAAGAAGTTAAATTGGATTGTGGTTATAGAATTGATTTAATGATTGAAAGAAAATTAATTTTAGAAATTAAATCAGTTGAAGCATTGAATGATGTGCATTTAGCTCAGATATTAACTTATTTAAAATTAGCTGAATGCAAGCTTGGTTTATTGATTAATTTCAATGTAAAATATTTGAAAGATGGAATCAAAAGAGTTATTCTTTGAGTTCTTTGTGAAAAAAAACTTTGTGTTCTTTGTGGTTAAAAGGAGTAAAATGAAAACTAAATTTGTTACATATATTAAATCCCCAATTGGACAAATAAAACTTTCCGCTGAAGAAAATTTTATTACTTCCATTCTTTTCGTTTTTGACGATACAGAAATGGAAGCGGAAAATGTAAATCCGGTTTTAACCCAATGCAAAAAAGAACTTGCCGAATATTTTATTGGAAAAAGAAATGAATTTACCATTCCAATAAAACAAGAAGGAACAGAATTCCAACAAAAAGTTTGGAACGAATTACTCAAAATCCCTTATGCAAAAACTGTATCATATAATTTTATTGCAGAATCTCTGGGTGATAAAAAATCAATTAGAGCAGTTGGCGTAACAAACGGAAAAAATCAAATATCAATTATAGTTCCGTGTCATAGAGTAATTGGTAGCGATGGAAGTCTTACCGGTTATGCCGGCGGATTGTGGAGAAAAAAATGGCTGCTTAATCACGAAAAAGAATTTTCCGGCGAAGAAAAACAAATGGAGATGTTTTAAAAAACTTAACCACAAAGAACACTAAGAAAAAGATTCACAAAGAATATTAACTTTGTGTTCTTTGTGAATAATCTTTGTGTACTTTGTGGTTTATCTTTTCATTCATTTATTTGAGATCAAATGTATATCCAAACAGAAATAAATCTTAAACCTAAAAATCGCGGATTTCATATCATCACTCGCGAAGTAGAAAATGCAATTCCAGAAATGAAAAATATCAAAACTGGGCTTGCAAATATTTTTATTCAGCACACATCCGCATCATTAACAATAAACGAAAATGTATCGCCGGATGTTCGCAGAGATATGGAAAAATATTTTAATAATATTGTTTCGGAAAATATTTCTTATTTTGAACATACTTATGAAGGCACAGATGATATGCCGGCTCATATAAAATCTTCATTGCTTGGACCATCGCTTACAATTCCAATAAAAGATGGGAAATTTAATCTGGGCACTTGGCAAGGAATTTATCTTTGTGAGCACAGAGATTACGGCGGCTCAAGAAAAATTGTAATTACTTTAATGGGAGAATAATTCCCATCGATTTTGTTATAAAATTGTGATACTTTTATTTTAATTGTCTTCAAAAAAGAAAGTATTTATAAAATGAAAAAAATATTATCAATTTTTATCACAGTATTTTTATTTGCTAATGTTAACAAATCTTTTGCTCAATGTTCAGATGCCGGAGTTTGTCAACTTGGTTTTGAGCATGAAGAATCTAATAAAAATTATAATGTTGGAGTATCTTACTCTTTTGGATCAAGCGGTAAAGATGATGATGTAAAATTTCATTCCGCCAAGTTAAACTTTTTCTATCAACCATTTCGCAATACAAAATTAACAGTAATACTACCTTATAATATGCAATCCGGACCATTAGGTGATGTAAGTGGAATAGGCGATTTAATTTTAAGTTTTACCCAAAATATTTTTAGTGATAGAATCCAATCAGCTTCTTTTACCTTTGGCGGAAAAATTGCAACCGGTGACGATAATCAAAAAAAAATACCTCAGATTTATCAAAGTGGATTAGGTACTAATGATTTGTTACTTGGATTAAACTACTCAAATAGAAATGTTATGTTGGGAGTAGGCTATCAAGTTGCCGGAAATAGAAATGATAATTCCGTTACACGCTTAGAACGCGGTGATGATTTTATTGCAAGAGGAAGTTACATTTTTGAGGTTGATAAATTTAATATTTCTCCGCAATTATTATTGATTAAGAGAATTGGTAAATCAAGTGTTTTAGATTTAACAGTTGCTGAAGAAAAATTTATTGAAGTAGAAGATAGCGATCAACTTCAAATAAACTTTCTTGTAAATGCCGATTATGAAATTAATAAAGATATGATTATAACAGCAGAAATTGCATTCCCATTCCTAAAAAGAGAAATAAATGTTGATGGATTGACTCGGGCATTTTCTGCTGGTGTTGGTATAAATTATTCGTTTTGAATGAACCCCAATTTACAAAACTTCATGTAAATTAATTTTCTCTCATAGGGGGAACATTTTGTTAAAATTTTATAGCAATAGTTTAACACAATAAATCACATTATAATTACACCGTAAAATAACTAAACTCAACTTAAAATCTTTTAAAGGAGGATTTACCATGAAAGAAGGATTAATTGAACAACTTAAAACTCAAGAAACATTTTTTATGAACACAATAAGCTGTTTAACTGAAGCAGACTCCAGTTTTAAACCAAAAGAAGAAATGTACACCGTTGCTCAGCATATTGGTCATGCCGCAGAAACAATTGATTGGTTTTTGGAAGGTGCATTTGGTGAAAAAGGATTTAATATGAGCTTTGATGGTTATGAAGAAAGAATGAAAAAATATATTTCGTTTGAAAAATGTATTCAGCAGTTAAAAGATGCTACAGCTAATGGAATCGAAAAAATAAAATTAGCTCCGGAGACAGAATTAATGGCTCCGATTACAGCAGCGATAATGACCGGTGCACCTAAAATGGCTGTTGTTGGCGCAATTGGGGATCACACTGCACACCACAGAGGAGCATTGGCAGTTTATGCAAGATTATTAGGCAAAAAACCTCAAATGCCTTATGGAGAGATGTAATATTTTTATCTGGGTTAATCATAACATTCTGTGTCATCTGTGTTTTATACAGTAAATTTACTTTATGCAAACTCCAAAACTCTATGTTGGTACAGCCGGCTGGTCTTATAAAGATTGGGTTCCAAATTTTTATCCTTTCGATCAATCAAAAGATATTAGCTGGCTTACTTATTATTCGCGTTACTTTAATATGGTGGAAGTTAACTCAACATACTACACATATTTGGCACTGGAAATTTTGACATGCTTCCCCAAAAGAGATCCAGTTGGTCAAAAGGAGAAAAAATATGGGAAAGGTTAAATTTACAACAGAACAAATCATAAACAAACTGCGAGAAGCAGAAGTAATGCATACGGAAGGAAAGAGTATAGATCTGATATGCAAACAATTAGGAATATATGAACAGACATATTACAGATGGCGGAAAGAATATGGAAGCATACGAATAGATTAAGCAAAAAAATGAAAGTATTGGAACAAGAGAATTTAAGATTAAAGAAGATTCGGGGAACTCATAGGGAGATTAAAACCGGAAGATGAAGAATTAAGACGATTAAGAAGAGAGTTGACAGACGTAAAAGAGGAGCGGGACATATTAAAAAAAGTTGTAGGCATCTTCTCAAAACGCGAGTCATGAAATATAAATTTATTATGGAAAACAGAAAAGAATACAGACTTGGGAAGATGTGTAAAGTATTAAATGTATCAAGGAGTGGGTATCATAATTATGTAAAACGAAGGTTGGGTCGACGGGAAAAAGAAGATAGTGTCTTGCTCATGGAGATAAAAGAGATCCACAGAAATTCTCGAGGATTGTATGGAAGTCCGAGAATATATCAAGATCTGCGAAGACGAGGGCTAAAAATCAATAAAAAAAGAGTAGTAAGAATAATGCAAACAAACGGAATAAGAGCCAAAACAAAGAAAAAGTATAAAGTAACAACAAATTCGAATCACAGTTACCCGGTAGCGAAAAATTTAATTGGACAAGATTTCCGAACCACTGGATCAAACAAGATTTGGGTTTCAGATATAACATACATATGGACTAAAGAAGGATGGTTATATTTGGCATGTATACTTGATTTATTTTCACGAATGATAGTCGGCTGGCATATAGATCAAAGACAGAACAGTTTATTAGTAACAACGGCAATTAGAAATGCATTAGTGCAAAGAGGAAAAAATCCCGGAATAATATTTCATTGGGAACAAGGAAGTCAATATGCATCAAAAGAGGTAAGGGATTTACTGGCTGCCAATGGAATAATTCAGTCAATGAGTAGAAAAGGAAATTGTTATGATAATGCTGTAATGGAAAGTTTTTTTCATACATTAAAAACAGAGTTGATTGGTTTTGAGAACTTTCAAACCAGAGAAGAAGCAAAAATGAAAATATTTGATTATATAGAAATATATTACAACAGGCAGAGAATTCATTCTTCAATTGATTATTTTACTCCTGTTGAATATGATAATAACTTAAATTCTAAATTAGTGGTAGTGTAAAAAGTTTTGTGTAAATGGTTAATAAAGAGGTTTAATTAAATGCTGTGAAGCGTAGCGGAACAGCATTTAATTATGCAAAAAAATCACTAACTTATTAACCAAATCCGAAAGGAGATTACACAATGGAGCTCACCGAAAAAATGATCGAGCAACTAAAAGCCGATCTTACCAAAGCAAAAACATACGATGATTTAATGGGTAAAGACGGAGCTATTAAAAAACTATTAGCTGGAACTTTAGAACAAATGTTAGAAAGTGAACTAACCGAACACTTAGGATATGAAAATATTCACCAGTTGGCAAAAACAATGGTAATTATAGAAATGGGAAAACACATAAATCACTCAAGAATGATCCGTTAGCTAACGGACGGTGAAATTGAGATTTCTGTCCCCAGAGACCGCAATGGTGAATTTGATCCAATAATTGTAAAAAGTATGAAAAAACAATTGGGCCAATAGAGAATAAAATCATATCCATGTATGCAAAAGGAATGACAACTCGAGACATACAAACACATATTACAGAACTTTACGGAATAGATATTAGCCCTACTTTAGTTTCGAATATTACAGATAAAATAGTTGTACTTGCCGAACAATGGCAAAATAGAATTCTTGAGAAAATATATCCTATAGTTTTCTTCGACGCTATCCATTACAAAGTAAGAGATGAATCAAAGAAAGTAGTATCAAAGGCTGCATATACCTGTTTAGCGGTTGATATAGAAGGACACAAAGATCTACTTGGATTATGGGTCGGTGAAGCAGAAGGATCAAACTTCTGGCTTAATGTTTTAACAGAACTAAAGAATCGAGGTGTTGAAGATATTTTCATTGCATCAATTGATGGATTGAAAGGATTCCCCGAAGCAATAAATTCTGTTTTCCCAAAAGCTGAAATCCAGCTTTGTGTTATTCACCAAATTAGAAATACCCTAAAATATGTTGCTTCAAAAGACCAAAAGAAATTTATGAATCAACTAAAAGAAGTTTATAAAGCTCCAACTGAAGAAGCTGCTTTATTAAATCTTGACTCTTTGGAAGAAAACTGGACAAATAAATATTCTCTTGCTATCAGATCTTGGAGAAATAATTGGAATAATCTTGCTACATTTTTCAAATATCCCCAAGAAATTAGAACGGTCATTTATACCACGAATGCAGTGGAATCTGTGCATCGTCAATTTAGAAAAGTAACTAAAAACAGAGCTCTTTTCCCAAACGATGATGCTCTTAAAAAAATGTTATATTTGGCTTACAGAGATTTATCTAAAAAATGGACGATGCCTCCGTTAGCTAACGGATCATAATTGGGCGCTTATTCTTTCTAATTTTTCTGTTTATTTTAAGGATAGATTTCAGGAATTTTAATCATGATAAATCCCATTTACACAAATTATTTTACAGACTCAATTAATTCGGAGTTTTTTATTTCTACAATATTAAAAATTATTTCTTCTCAGTTTCTCCTGGCATTTTTCTGCGTTCATGAACTTTATCGATAATTTTATAATCAACCGCTTCAGAAGCTGACATATAATAATCTCTATCGCAATCTTTCATTATTTGGTCCGTTGTTTTGCCGGTATGATTTGCAAGAATTTTATAAAGTTTATCTCTTGTTTTAATCATTTCTTTAGCGTGAATTTCAATATCTGTAGTTTGACCTTGTAAACCTCCAATCCACGGTTGATGAATCATAATTTTTGAATGAGGAAGTGCAAATCTTTTATTTGCTGCTCCTCCGGAAAGTAAAACAGCTCCCATACTTGCTGCCATTCCAACACAATTCGTTGAAACATCCGGTTTAATAAATTGCATTGTATCATAAATTGCTAAGCCGGCAGAAACACTTCCGCCCGGAGAATTTATATATAAATTTATATCTTTTTCGTGATCTTCAGCCTCAAGAAAAAGTAACTGAGCGATAACAACACTTGCAATATGATCGTCAATTGCTTCGCCTAAGAAAATTATTCTTTCGCGCAATAAACGAGAAAAAATATCCATTCCGCGTTCACCACGACCTGATTGCTCAATAACATAAGGAATTAAAGTATTATAAATTTTATCTGACATTTGATTTCCTAAATTTTAGTTTAGCAATATTTCAGAAATTAGTTATGAAAATTATTTCTTATCTTCGTCTGGATTTTCTTTTTCTTTAGTTTTTGTTTCTTTCTTGCTCTTTGCTTCTTTTGCTTTAGTTTCCGGATCAACTTCTTTTGCTTTGTTATTTTCTCTTATAAACTTAAGAATTTTTTCTTCAACTAAAGATTCACTTCTGTTAGAGTCTTTATAATATTTCAATAATTTTTCTACCGGTATATTTATTTTCTCTGATTCTTCTTTTGCCAATTCTTCTAATTCGGCATCTGTAACTTCAATTTTTTCTTTTTCGGCAATATTTTCTAAAATAATTTGCCACTTGGCATTCCATTCTGCTCTTGGTTGCAAATTCGTTTTTAATGTTTGATCATTTGGAATTGGTGATTTATATTGTTTTGCATTTTGTTTCTCAGTTTCCACCAATCTATTTAGAATTGTTTCAACATAATTTTTTGAAGGTTCAAAATCATTATTTTTCACAATTTGATCAAGTAAAGTATTTTCATAAATTCTTTCAGATTGATCTTTGTAATAATTTTCATAATTCGATTTTGTAAAAGCTTTCAATTCATCTAAAGTTTTTGCATTCTTACCGGATAATTCTTCAATTAGTGTTTCAGTAATTTCCGGAGCAACTAATTTTTCAATCTTTTTTATTACGGCTGTATAGTTAAATTCTTCAATATGCTTATGGTCGCCGTGCATATGTTCATCAACAAAAGAAAAACTAAATTCTTCACCGGCTTTTTTATTTTGTGCGTTTTTTGAAATATTCTCATTAACTTTTTTATCACTTAAATCAATTACAATATTTGCACTTTTGTTTCCTTCTATATCTTTTCCTTCAGAATCAACTCTTTGTAAATCAACTGTAATTTTATAATTGTTATCTGTAATTTCTTCGGCTAATTCATAAGTTGCTTTAGATTTTAATAAATTAGTTACTTCTGCTTCAATATCTTCATCACGAACTTTAAATATTGGTTTTTCAATTTCTAATCCGGTATAATTTTTAAGATCCAAAGTTGGTTTAACTTCGTATTTAACTTTGAAATTAAGATACTCATTCATCTCAAAATTTAACGATGTCATTTGAGGCATACTTAGCGGTTTTAGATTTTGATCTTTTACAATATCCCAGAATTTTTTGTTGGCAATTTCTTCACTGGCTTTGTATTCTATTGCATCGCCGTAAACTTTTTTTAGCATTGAAAGTGGAACTTTACCTTTTCTAAAACCGGGCATTACAATACTTTTTCGTTCTTTGTTATAAGCTTCTTCCAACTCAACTTTAATTTCTGAATAATTTAAATTTACTTCAAGCTCATGCTCAGTATTGTTTAAAACATTAACTTTTGCTTCCAAAAAATACCTCAAATAATTGTTTAAAAAGGAGGAAAATTGGTACGAGAGGGGGGACTCGAACCCCCACACCGTGAGATACTAGATCCTAAGTCTAGCGCGTCTGCCAATTCCGCCACTCTCGCAAAAAATAAAGCGTAAATTTACAGTAATTTTAAGTGATTTACAAATCTAATACATATTAAATAGATTTAGTATTTAACTAAATTCTTTAGTTTTTATTGCGAATATTAAAGTATAAATAAAATTTTATTGCAATAAAAAATTTCTTCTATTATTTAATAGAGACAATAAAAACAAGTGTTATACGTCCCTTGTTAAAATTTATTTGGAAAATTTAAAATAAAAATATGTTTGAATTAGCCCCCAATCCATATTCAGACCCAATCAAGAAATTCCATTCTGAATTGAAAGGAATTCAATGGAAACCACCTTTTATACTTCAAACAATTCAAGCAATTATAAGTTCAATAATTTTAGTTGTATTATCATTATTTTATATTACAGTTGGAGTTGTTGCGCAAATAAGTACTACTTTTTGGGATTTAATCTTAGGATTAGGCGAAAAAATGAGTTTTTCGCAGCCAATTGAAAGTACTGCTTATGCAATTGCTTTGGCCTTATATTTCATTTTATTTTTGCCTTTTTTCATACTTCAATCTCCAATTTGGATGTGCGGTTGGTTAGCAACTAAAATTGGATTAAAACCATTTATTGCAATTGTTTTTATTTTTACAGTTGCAACAACAATATATTTTTACACACCGGAAACAGCCACTCAATCTTATGCAAAAATTATTGAGTTTCAAGATTCAATTAGAAAAGAATATTTTGCTCAAGATTCGGTTAATGTTATAGCAACCGAGGAAATTGCAGAAGAACCGGAAGAACTTCCTAAAAAAATAAGTAAGAAAAAACTTAATTCAAGAAAAAGAAAATAGTTTACAATTATAAACTATTTGCCATTGTTAGTAATTCAAAATCGAATTATATTACGATATAAGTTTTGTTATTTTAAAATGTGCGGTTAGCAAAAATTATTCTTTAGAATAAATTCATTTCCTAATTTGGAGGTGGTTATGCGCATTGAAACTACTCGAGATATTTTAGATCATTCCAAAAAATTTCATCAAATAATTGCCGATTATTACAGAAAACTAAACCAAAGTGAAGATAAGGAAAGAGTAAAACTTTTATTAAATTATCTTGAAGAAAGAGAAACTCAAATTGAAAAAACGATTTCAGAATTGGAAAACTCGGCATCGTCAAACATACTTAATTCATGGTTTCCGCATAGTCAGTGTAAAACAAAGCTAGAGGTTTTATCAACTTTGGTGAGCGAAGAAAAAATTTCTGTTGATGAATTAATTGACCTTTTTGTTTATTTAGATAACTGCTTGATCGAATTATATACCAAACTTGTTGATAATGCAGAAAATGTGGATGTTCAAGAATTCTTTAAAAGTTTAAGTAAATTAGAAGAAAATCACAAAATAAAATCTTTAAAAAGTGCTTCTCAATTTGAAGATATATAGATTTCAAAATTTACAATACTAAAAGTAATTTATTTTCTATTTTGTATAGAACTTCTATATTTAGCACATCAAAATAAATATTAAGGTTATTCATGGATAAGTTTGTAATTCAAGGCGGAAATCCATTAAAAGGATCGGTTGAAGTTAGCGGAGCAAAAAATTCAGCTTTAGCTTTAATGCCTGCTGTTTTATTAAACAATGGCGTAAATAAGATTACAAATGTTCCGGAAGTGAATGATATTTTCACAATGTCAAAACTCCTAAACCAACTAGGAGTAAAATCAGAATTTAATAATCAAGAATTAATATTAGATTCTAAGAATATAATTTCTCAAACTGCACCATACGAACATGTCAAAAAAATGCGTGCATCAGTATATGTTTTAGGTCCGCTTTTAGCAAAATACGGATACGCTAAAGTTTCTTTACCTGGAGGCTGTGCTTGGGGTCCAAGACCAATTAATTTACATTTAGAAGCCATGAAAAAGTTAGGAGCCGAAATTGAATTAGATGAAGGTTATATTATTGCAAAAACAAAAAAACTTATTGGAGCAAGATTGAATTTTGATATTTCCTCAGTGGGAGCAACCGGAAATGCTCTTATGGCAGCGGTTTTAGCGCAAGGGGAGACGATAATTACAAATGCTGCTGCAGAACCGGAAATAACTCAATTAGCACAATTTCTTGTTTCAATGGGCGCAAGAATAGAAGGAATTGGTTCTAATATTTTGGAGATTGAAGGAGTTAATAGTCTTTCTCCGGCAAATGTTTATAATATTCCAGATAGAATTGAAGCCGGAACTTTGTTAATTGCCGCTGCGATGACGAAAGGAAAAATTGAACTTACAAATTCCAACTCAAAACATCTTAATTTAGTTATACAAAAACTTGAAGATTCCGGTGTTAAATTATCTTATAATAATAATTTAATGACTTTAGATGCAAGTAATATTGAAACAAAAAGTATTGATGTTACGACCGGAGTTTATCCCGGATTTCCAACAGATATGCAAGCTCAGTGGACTTCTTATATGGCCATTGTAAATGGTTCTTGCAAAATTACAGATACAATTTATTTGGATAGATTCAAACATATTCCTGAACTTAACAGATTAGGTGCAGATATTGAAATTTTAGGAAACAGCGCAATTGTTAATGGTGTGAAAAAATTAAAAGGTGCAACTGTAATGTCGACTGATTTAAGAGCGAGTGCTTCGTTAGTTTTAGCCGGATTAGTAGCTGAAGGAACAACTGAAGTTTTAAGAATTTACCATTTGGATCGCGGTTATCAAAGAATTGAAGAAAAGTTAAAAAAACTGGGAGCACAAATAGAAAGAGTTAAAACTAAAGAATTTTAACAATGAATATTTCTGATAAATAGTTGAGCAAAATTACCAAATCCATAATACCAATAAGTTCTATATTCTTAATTGTTGTAATCAATTTAATTTTTACAAAGTTTCCGTTATTAAATTTGCTTGGTTACGAATCAAGCGCAGTTAACGGAATTATTTTCTATTTCATTTCTGGAATTTATCAATTCTATTTAAGTATAAATTTTGCAAATTTTTCAATTCCAAAAATTTCTAAACCAAAATATTTTTATCCAATCATAATCATTTTGCCATTAATAATTTTAATTATTTCAACAATTTTATGTCAAAAGTGTCCAATTTCTAATGGAATTTATTTCTATCTAATTTTGGCAATTCCCTCAATTCTTGTTGGAGCAGCAATTGCAGAGTTAGCAATTTATATCTCAAACAAATTTAAGTTTATCATTTTCGCAATAATTTCTATCATTTTGCTATTAGGATTTATTCCGGAATTATATTTCAATCCCCAAATTTATTTTTTTAATCCTATTTTTGGTTATTATCCCGGTGTAATTTACGATCAAAATATTCAGATTTCCGATAAACTTATTTTGTATCGATCAATCACAATTATTGTTTCTTTAACAATTTTAATAGTTTTGAAATTTAAAGATAACTTTAATTATAAATCGCAACTATATGTAATAATTATAATTATGCTGTTATATTTAACTTCAGATTTTACAAAACCTTTTTTCAAATTTTCAACAAACTTAAGCAGAATTGAAAATGAATTACAAGGTAAATTCGAAAATGATAATCTTCTAATTTTTTTTCCAAAAAGTATAAATGATAAAGAGAAAAAAATTCTAATTGCAGAACA
Organism: Ignavibacteriota bacterium; assembly: GCA_016708125.1. Taxonomy (NCBI): domain Bacteria; kingdom Pseudomonadati; phylum Ignavibacteriota; species Ignavibacteriota bacterium. Next base: position 3,483,433 of record JADJGF010000001.1, read on the forward strand.
CTTTTATTTTTTAGAAAAAAATAATCGTTTATTAGGAATTAACTTTGACGAAAAAGTAACTTCAATAATATTTAAATCGGGAGCACAGAAAAAGAAACTTTTCGGATCACAATTCGCAGATGTAACAAAACCTTGGCTAAATCAATTTTATATTAATTTTGATAATTACAAAAATAGTTTAAACCATGAATTGCTTCACGTATTTTCTAAAAAATTTGGTAAAGGATTTTTTAATCTTCCAACTAATTATAATCCCGGTTTAATTGAAGGTTTTGCAACTGCATTTGATAATAATTTTGATGAATTTGATATCGATTATTTTGCGTTTTTAGGTTATAATAATAATTATAAAATTTCTTTAGAAAATTTGTTTACAAATTTCAGCTTTTTCAGCAATGTTTCTTCGCTTTCATATATTTATGCCGGATCATTTATAAAATTTTTATCGAAAAAATATTCGACTGAAAAAGTTTTAGAATTTTATGCAAACCCGGATTTTGAATTTGTATTCAAAAAAAATATTCAAACTTTGGAAAACGAATATTTTAATTATTTGGAAAATCTAAATTTTGATGTGAATATTCACAAAGCAAATTTATATTTCGGAAGAATTCCGTTGGTTAAACAATTTTGTGCGCGAGCAATGGAAAAAGATCTGCAAAATGCTTGGGAATATTTTCATTCAAATAATTTCGAAGAATCGGAAAAATTATTTCGTGAAATTTTTAATTACTCCGATTCTTATGCTGCGCTTAATGGAATTGTACAAAACAAAATTAAATCTCAAAACTTCGCTTCGGCAATTCAACTTTTAGAAAATGAAAAACCAAATTTTCAAAAATCATCTTACTATTATAATATTGAGTATTTATTGGCATTTTTATATGGAAAAACAAAAAATATAAATTCTGCAATTGCAAATTATGATAGTTTAATTTTACAAAATGTTAGTGAATTTTATACAAATAGTTCAGTAGTTTATAAAACAATTGCGAAAAATGATTCTTCAGTTTTTAATAAATTTCTTGATGAAGAATTTTCGCGAAAGAAAATTATTAAAAGTTTTTTAAGTAAAAATGATGATAAAATTTATCAATATTATATTGATAGATATTTGTTAGAAAATATTGATACTTTGGATAATTCCGAATTAGAAAATGAAATGAGCGAAATTGAAAAATCTTTGAAAAGATTTAAACCAAGTTCCGATTTGTATTTTCTAATATCAAAGTATTTTTATAAAAATTTAAACTTTCATAAAGCAATTGAATATTCTAACTTGGCTTTAATAAATGCAAAAAAAGAAAAAAAGGAAATATTAGAAATATTTATACATAAGATGAATTGGATGAAAAATAATATTTATATTTTAGAAAGTTATGAATTTTAGAGAATTTTTAAATACTAAGGATTTTTTCAAAATTATTTCCGAACTGGCTTCAGATCAAAATGTAAAAGTTTTTATTGTTGGCGGTTTTGTAAGAGATTTAATTTTAAATAGAGAAAAACATGAAATTGATTTTCTCGTTATTGGCGATGGAGTTTTATTTGCTGAAAAATTAGCGGAAAAACTTGGTGAGAAAAATGTAAATATTTTCAAAAATTTTGGAACCGCACATTTCAAATATCAAAATATTGATTTTGAATTTGTAGGAGCACGTAAAGAATCTTATAAAAAAGAAAGCAGAAATCCGCTTGTGGAAATTGGAACTTTTGAAGATGATATTAATAGAAGAGATTTTACAATAAACACTTTGGCAATTTCGCTAAATGAAGAAAATTTTGGTGAAATGATTGATAAATTTAACGGAATTGAAGATATTAAAAATAAAATTATCAAAACTCCGATTGATCCAAAAATTACGTTTGATGATGATCCTTTAAGAATTATGCGCGCATTTCGTTTTGCGGCTCAACTAAATTTTGAAGTCGATGAAAAAATTTTAATTGCCGCAGAAGAATTATCTGAAAGATTAAAAATTGTTTCGCAAGAAAGAATTACTGATGAATTTTTTAAAATTTTGGAATCCGAAAAACCTTCAATAGGATTAAAACTTATGCAAAACACAAAAGTTATGCACGTAGTTTTTCCTCAAATTGCAAATTTAGCCGGAGTTGATCAGAGAAAAGATTTTCATCACAAAGATGTATTTCTTCATACTTGTCAAGTTGTAGATAATATTTCTAAAAATACAAATGATGTTTGGTTAAGATTTGCGGCTTTGGTTCACGATATTGCAAAACCTCAAACCAAAAAATTTATTGAAGAAATCGGTTGGACTTTCCACGGGCATGAGGAACTTGGTGCGCGAATGATGAAATCAATTTTCAAACAATTAAAACTTCCTTTACACAAACTAAATTATGTTGAAAAACTTGTGCGTTTACATTTACGACCAATTGCATTAGCATCTGAAGAAGTCACGGATTCAGCAGTAAGAAGATTAAGCGCAAATGCCGGAGAAGATTTAGATGATTTAATAACGCTTTGTCGTGCAGATATTACAAGTAAAGATCAAAACAAAGTTTCTAAATATTTGCAGAATTATGAAAACGTAATGAAGAAAGTTAGAGATGTTCAAGAGAAAGATAATCTTAGAGCTTTTCAGTCTCCGGTAACTGGAAATGAAATAATGGAAATTTGTAATCTTAAACCTTCAAAGAAAGTTGGTGAAATTAAAACTGCGATTGAAGAAGCCATTTTGGATGGAATAATTCCCAATGAATATAACGCCGCATTTCAATATTTGATGAATATAAAAGAAAATTTTCTCAAATAATGCAACTGGTAAGAATATTAGTTGTAAAATAAAAAATAATATTTTGTAACTTTTCTGTAATGCTTTCGTCATAATAACGTATGACTAAAATTTATAAGCTCAATTAACTAAAACTGGAGATTAAATATGAGTAGGATTTGGTTAGTGTTCATCTTTCTGATTAGCACAAATCTATTTGGTCAAAAAATTTTAACATTAGAAGAAGCTGTTAAAATTGCACTTCAAAGAAATTCAAACTTAATAAAAAGTAAAAATGCATTAGAAATTGATAAGTCAACAATTAAAAATGCTTATGGTGATTTATTGCCGGACTTGGGAGTAAGAGGAAGCTGGGGTTGGCAAAGAGTAAGTGATGCGGGCGGTATGCAAATTGATTATTTAGGTAATTCCATTAACACTCCGGAATCGAAAACTGATACAAGAAATTATAGTTTATCTGCTGGCGGAAATATTGTACTTTTTGATGGTTTGGCAAATTATGCAAGAATTTCTCAAGCTCAAGATAATTTAGAATCAGCAGAATTCAGTTTGGAAAAATTGAAACAAGACATAATTTACACAACCACAACTCTTTACTATTTAATTGTAAGTAATGAAGAATTAGTAAAAGTTAGAGAAGATAATGTAAAGTTCAATCAAAAATTACTTGAGCAAATTCAAGAGAGAAATAAACTTGGATCAATTCCAATTGCAGATGTTTACACTCAACAAGTAAGTGTAGGAAATGCTCAACTGCTTTTAATTCAAGCTCAAAATGATTATGAAACCGCAAAAAATAATTTTCTTAATTATTTAGCTTTGGATATTTTTGAAAATTATTCAATGGTCGATCCTTATTCAACATCAAATTTAACGGAAGAAGAATCTCTGCTTAAAGATTTTAACAATATGGAAACGATGGTTAATGAAGCAATTGAATCCAGAGCAGATTACAAAAGTGCAAAACTTTCTTTATCTGCTGCAGAAAAAGGTGAAACAATTGCACAATCCGGATTGTTACCTTCACTTTCCGGAAATTATTCATATGGAACAAGCGCAACAAAACCGGATGCACTTTTTGATCGACAAAATTACAATGTGGGATTGACTTTAAGTCTTCCTATATTTTCAAATTGGAGTACAGAAGCAAGTATGCAAATTGCAGAAGTTAATAAATTAAATCTTCAAGAAGATTTGTTAGCATTAGAAAGAACAATAAAAATCGAAGTAAAAGAGAGTTACCTAAATTTAGTTGCTTCCAAAAAACAATTAGAAGTTACTAACACAAATATTATTGCAGCAAAAGAAAATAGACGCGTAAATAATGAAAGATATAATTTGGGTTCCGGAACTATTTTAGACGTACTTCAATCAGATAAAGATTTAACACAAGCATTAAAAGATAATATAAGTGCTAAATTTCAATATTATCAATATAGAGATAAATTGATGAATGCACTAGGTAAATTAGAAATTGGAAAATATCTATAAAATTGGTTAAAAGGAGATTTATCAATGGGTAAAGTTAACAGAAAAAAGTCAAAGAAAAAGTTGTTTATTTTTGGCGGACTTGGACTTTTATTACTGGTTGTAGTATTATTAGTTTTGTTTAGCGGTGATAAAGAAACTATAGTTTCGGTACAAACTGAAAAAGTTACAAAACGAAATATTACGCAAATAGTTTCTGCAAATGGAACAATCGATCCGGTAGAGAAAGTTGAGTTAAGACCTGAAGTAACTGGAGAAATAGTAGAATTACCGGTAAAAGAAGGTGATAGAGTCAAAAAAGGTCAATTATTAATTAGACTTAAACCTGATCAGTATATTGCGCGAAGAAATGTTGCAAAAGCAAGTTTAAATTTAGCTGAAGCTTCATTAAGGGAACGCGAAGCAACATTAACAGAAGTTGAAGCAAATTATAACAGAACTAAAGAATTATACGAGAAGAAATTATCTAGTGATTCTGATTTGGAAGCTGTAAAATCTGCTTATATTGGAGCAAGATCCAGAGTTGAAGCTCAAAAAGCTTCTGTTCAGCAAGCTCAAGAAAATTATAATGATGCTGTTGTTGAACTTGACAAAACTGCAATTTATGCACCTTTGGATGGAACAGTAAGTGCTCTTAATGTTGAAAAAAGCGAACGTGTTTTAGGAAGCTCATTTAGTCAAGGTACACATTTGATGACAGTTGCGGATTTAAATCAAATGGAAGCAATTGTTGAAGTAGATGAAAATGATGTTGTACTTATATCAATTGGCGATACAGCAACAATAGAAATTGATGCATTTGGCGAAGAGAAATTTACCGGAGTTGTAACTCAAATTGGAAATAGCGCAAAAACTTCAGCAACCGGAACACAAAATGAAGTTGTAAATTTTGATGTGGAAATTAGGTTGGTAAGTCCGAGTGAAAAAATTCGTCCTGGAATGTCTTGCGATGCGGATATTAGAACTGAAACTAGGAAAAATGTTCATTCAGTCCCAATACAAAGTGTAACTGCAAGAATGCCAAAGAATAATGCAAAAAAAGTGGAAACAACAAAACCTGAAGAAAATGGAAAGTCCGAAGAAAACAAAGAGAAAGCAAAACCAGTAGAAGTTGTATTTGTTGAAGAAGGCAATTTAGCCAAAATGGTTGAAGTAAAAACCGGAATTAGTGATGATACTTATATGGAAATTAAAAGCGGCTTGAAAGAAGGGCAAATGATTATAAGCGGTCCATATAAAGCAATTTCTAAAGAATTAAACGATAGCACAAAAGTTAAAATTACAAATAAACGCGGTGAACAAAAACCCGAAGACGAAGAAGAAAGTAATTAACCAATCGGATTAATAATGAACATAATTAATATTGAACATATAGCAAAAATCTATCAAGTTGGAACGGAAGAAGTTCATGCTTTAAGAGATGTATCTTTAAGAATAGATAAAAATGAATACGTTGCAATAATGGGTCCTTCTGGTTCGGGAAAATCAACATTAATGAATATTCTTGGCTGCTTGGATACTCCAACAAAAGGACTTTATACTTTTACTGGTAAAAATGTAAGTGAAATGAATGATAATGAATTGGCTTCAATAAGAAATAAAGAAATAGGATTTGTATTTCAAACCTTTAACTTATTGGCAAGATCAAATGCATTACATAATGTTGAACTTCCATTAATTTATGCCGGAATCGGAAAAGAAGAAAGAAGAGAAAGAGCTAAAGATGCATTGCTAAAAGTTAGTTTGGAAGACCGTATGGATCATAGACCAAATGAACTTTCCGGCGGACAAAGACAGAGAGTTGCAGTTGCAAGAGCGCTTGTAACAAATCCATCAATTATTTTAGCAGATGAACCAACCGGAAATTTGGATACAAAAACCGGTGAAGATATAATGGCTCTTTTTGAAAATCTTTACAAACTTGGAAATACAATTATTCTAGTTACTCACGAAGAATATATTGCGGAACATGCGAATAGAATAATTCGACTTAGAGACGGTTTAGTTGAAAAAGATGAAATTTTAAAAAATAGAAGAGTTGCACAACCTCAACATTTAGAAGTTTAATAAAATGACCAATTTTTTCTTCGAATTGAAAGAAGGTTTACTTATTTCTCTAAATGCAATTAGAGCGAATAAAATTAGGTCTATTCTAACAACTTTAGGAATTGTAATTGGAGTTACTTCTGTTGTTTTAATGTCAAATGCAATAAAGGGAATTGACAAATCCTTTCAAGACGGAATTTCCAGTTTTATGGGAACCGACAATCTTTTCATCGATAGATGGGCTTGGTTCAGTAACCTTCCTTGGTGGGAATTAAATAAAAGAAAGCCTCTTGAAATGAAAGATTTTGAAAGGTATAAGGAACTTGCTGAATTACCGATTGCTGTTGCACCAATGCATGATGCTTCTGAAGTAACAATGATTAAGGAAAATAATTCGATTTCAGATGCTAGAGTTTCCGGAACAAACCAAGATTACATTTATACAACAAATTTAGAATTCGAAGAAGGAAGATTTTTTTCTGAATTAGAAAGTAATGGAGCCAGACGTGTAATTGTTCTTGGTTATGAATATGCAGATAGATTATTCCCATTTGGAAATGCTATTGATCAAAATATTCAACTCAATGGAAAGAAATATAAAGTTGTTGGAATATTAAAGAAACAAGGAAGTTTCTTGATGGGAGCGTTTGATCCAGATAATCAATCTTTTATTCCGATCAGCGTATTATTTAAAGATTTTCATAGCAGATTTGGCGGAAGCGGTATTACAATAATATCGCGTGCTCCCAGTAATCAAATGGTTCCAGTTGTTAGAGAAGAAGCTATAGAAGTTATGAGAAGAATTAGAGGTTTGAAATATGACGAACCTGATGATTTTTCAATAAATCAACAAGATGCATTTTTAGAAATGATAAATCAAAGTGTTGGTGTTATTCAAATTGCCGGTTTGTTTATAACCGGTCTAGCACTTTTTGTTGGTGCAATCGGAATTATGAATATTATGTTTGTTTCCGTAAAAGAACGAACTCATGAAATAGGAATTAGAAAAGCAATTGGTGCTAAACGAAGTGTAATTTTAAGACAATTTTTAGCTGAGTCTGCAATACTGTGTTTACTTGGCGGACTAATTGGACTTTTATTAGCTGTAATTGGAGGAAAAATTATTGAACAATTTAATTTCCCAGTTGAAATGCAAATTGATTCAATAATTCTTGCAATAGGAATTTCTTTACTTACTGGAATACTTTCGGGATTGGCTCCAGCGTGGACTGCAGCAAAAATGGATCCGGTTGATGCTTTGAGGTATGAGTAATGGAAGTATTAAAAATTGCATTACAATCTTTAAAAACAAATAAACTCAGATCATTTTTAACTGTTCTCGGAATTATTGTAGGAATATTTTCAATTATTTCGATAAGTACAATTTTATCTATGCTCCAAAATACAATTGAGTCAAATGTTAATTCTGGTTTAAGTTCAAACATATTTAAAATTTCAAGATTGCCGGCAACAATTATGGGTGAAGAAGAATGGAATAAGGTTAGAAAAAGAAAAGATATCACAATTGATGAATATGAAAAATTAAAAGATAAATTTGAAAACGAAGTACAAAATATTGGAGCAGAACAATCTACCGGTGGAAAAATATTTAAATACGGAAATAAAAAAACTAATCCGGATATTGGATTTGTTGGAGCCACAATAGAATTTTTTCCCAACAATCAATTAGTCGCTGCAGAAGGAAGAAATTTTAATAATCAAGATTATCAAAGATATGGTAAGGTTATTGTGCTTGGAGATGCACTTGCAAAATTTTTATTTGAAGAAAAAAATCCTATTGGTGAAGAAATAACAGTTGATGGAAATAAACTTACGGTTATCGGAGTTTTGGAAAAAAGAGGTGATATGTTTGGACAAAGTCGCGATAATTTTGCAGTTACTCCATTAACAACTTTTCAGAATATGTTTGGCAAAAGAGCAAGAAGTATTACAATAGCAGTAAATCTTTTTAGTAATTCCGACTATGAAAATGTTGTGGAAAAAGCTAAAGGTTATTTTAGAACAATACGAAAAATTGATGCTGGAGACGAAGAAGATTTTTCCATAATATCCGGAGAATCTCTTTTATCTGATATTGACAATATGACAAGAGGAATCAGAATTGGAGCTTACGTAATTGCACTTATTGCGCTTTTGGCAGCCGGAGTTGGAATTATGAATATTATGCTGGTTTCGGTTACTGAACGAACAAAAGAAATTGGAATTAGAAAAGCAATCGGTGCAAAGAAAAAAAATATTCTCGTACAATTTTTAATAGAATCGGTTGTACTATCATTATTTGGTGGTATTATTGGAATAATAATTGGGTTGATCGTTGGAAACATTGCCGGTTCTGCGTTAAATGCTAAAGCAACAATTCCGCTGGATTGGGTTGCAATTGGTGTATTTTTATGTATAATTGTTGGTGTTGGATTTGGTACATATCCGGCTTATAAGGCTTCAAATTTAGATCCAATTGAAGCACTTCGTTACGAATAATAAATTTTACAGAAAGGTTTTTTATGTCACACTTCTTATTTGAACTTAAAGAAGGATTAATAATTGCACTTAATGCAATTAGAGCAAATAAAATTCGTAGTATTTTAACTACTCTTGGAATTGTAATTGGAGTTGCTTCCGTAGTATTAATGTCAACCGCAATTAAAGGGATAGATGAATCGTTTCAATCTAGCGCAACAAGTATTATGGGTACGGATAATATCTTTGTTGATAAATGGGCTTGGTTTGGCACAGTTCCTTGGTGGGAATTGAGGAATAGAAGAGATATTGGCATGGATGATTTTGAAAAATTTAAAGAACAAGCCACTCTTCCATTAGCAGTTTCTCCTAGATCAATAAGAAGAGAAACAACTACACTTAAGGATATTGTTGTTGATGGATGTTTTATTGTTGGTACAAATCAAGATTATGTAAAAACTACAGATTTAAAATTTACCGAAGGAAGATTTTTTTCTGAAATTGAAAGCAATGCCGGCAGAAGAGTTTGCATTGTAGGCGGTGAAATTGCCGATAAATTATTTCCACAAGGAAATGGAGTTAACCAAGTAATTAAAATTGGCGGAAATAAATATCAAGTTGTTGGAATAAATGATAAACAAGGAAGCTTTTTATTTGGTGATTTTAATCCGGATAATATGATTTATATTCCCATTGGCGCAATGTTTAAAGATTTTCAAAATAGACGTTGGGGCGGCGGAATTTCAATATGCGTACGAGCTCCAAATAATCTTTCGGTTCCGGCAGTTAAAGAAGAAGCAATTAGTATAATGAGAAGAATTCGAGGATTAAAATATGATGAGCAAGATGATTTTTCTATCAACCAGCAAGACGTTCTTCTTGATATGATTAATCAGCAAGTTGGTGTAATTCAAATTGCCGGATTATTTATAACCGGACTGGCACTTTTTGTTGGAGCAATTGGAATTATGAATATTATGTTTGTTTCGGTAAAAGAAAGAACAAGAGAAATAGGAATTAGAAAAGCAATCGGCGCAAAAAAACGTACAATTCTCGGACAATTTTTAACTGAATCAGCTGCTATATGTTTAATTGGGGGATTGATTGGTTTATTTATTGCTGTACTTGGTGCAAAGATTATTGAACAATATAATTTTCCGGTTTCAGTTCAAGTTGATGCTGTTGTTATTGCAATTGGAATATCTTTGTTAACTGGTGTATTATCCGGCTTAGCACCAGCATGGACGGCTGCTAAAATGGATCCCGTAGATGCATTGAGGTATGAATAATGGAAATATTATTAGTAGCATTAAATTCGCTTAAGGCGAACAAGTTAAGATCACTTCTAACAATTCTTGGAATTATTGTAGGAATATTTTCTATTATTACAATTAGTACAATAGTTTCAATGCTTCAGAACAGTATTGAAGAAGGAGTTTCTCAATTGGGACAAACTACTTTCCAAATACAAAAATATCCTGCGATGATGGATCGTGGAGATCGGGCAAAATATAGAAACCGTAAAGATTTAACAATTGACGAATATTATGAACTTCGTGATAAACTTCAAGGAGAAGCCGAAGCTGTTGGAGCAGAACAATGGGATTTTGGTAAATTATTTACTTATGAAAACAAGGAAACAAATCCTAATGTACAATTAGTTGGCTGCACTCCGGAAGCATTTCCAAATAATAAATGGATTGCTGAATTCGGTCGTAATTTTAATTACACAGATGTTAATCGATATGAAAAATGCATTGTTCTTGGAAAGACTCTTGCCGAAACACTTTTTGAAGGAGCCGATCCTATTGGAATGGAAGTTAAAGTCGATAATAAAAAATTAAAAGTAATAGGCGTTTTAGAAAAACAAGCAACTTCTTTTGGAAATGATAAAGATAATTTTGCAGCAATTCCATTAACAACTTTCCAAAGTTTTTATGGAAAATATAGCGAAAGCGTAAATATAACTGTTAGTTCATTCAGCAAAGAAGATTATGATGATGTTATTGAAAAATCCGTTGGATATTTTAGAACTATTAGAAAAGTTCCGCCTGGTGAAGAGGATGACTTTGCAATTTTTTCGAATGAGTCTGTTTTAAATGATATAAATAGTATGACTGCCGGAGTTAAAATTGGAGCTTATGTAATTGCACTAATTGCTTTACTTGCTGCAGGAATTGGTATCATGAATATTATGCTTGTATCAGTTACTGAAAGAACAAAAGAAATTGGAATTCGCAAAGCAATCGGCGCAAAAAAGAGTAATATATTAGTACAATTTTTAATTGAATCGGTTGTGCTTTCTTTATTTGGCGGAGTTATAGGAATTATAATTGGATTAATAGTTGGAAATCTTGCCGGTTCTGCAATTGGCGGAGAATTCTCAATTCCTATGGATTGGGTAGCAATTGGAGTTTTACTTTGCGTAATTGTTGGAGTTGGATTTGGAACCTACCCGGCTTACAAAGCTTCCAATCTTGATCCGATTGATGCACTAAGATATGAATAGATGAAATATTAAAAATTAAAAATCTAATTGCAAAATGTGAAACTTAGATTCGTGCATTCGTGGCAAAATAATTAAATTCAAATCCCATCAATTCGGTGGGATTTTTTATTTAATTGACTTGCATAAACTAATCACACCTTTTAGTTTTAATTAATAAAATTATTGCGATACCAAAATAAAGTCCATTTTTGAAATCACTTAAAAAAATAAATATTCTTTTCATACTTACATTTTTACTTTCAACTGTGCACGCACAAATGGATAGCACACAAATTTCAAGAGTTGATACTTTCAAAATTAATTTTGAAAATATTTATGAGCTTAGTTCAGTTCATGTAATTCCATTTTCAGAAAAAGTTAAGATAAATAATAGACTGTTAAATCCAACTCAATACACATTTAACGTTCTTAACAATTCAATTTCACTCTCGGATACTTTAACATATTCAATTTTTGATACATTGTTTATTGAGTATAATTCAATTGATCTAAAATTAAAGAAACATTATAAAAATAGAACTTTAGTAAAATACTTTGATAGCAATTACAATCAATATATTGGAACAGTAAAGAATGAATCAATCGATCTTTCTTCTAAAGGAATTTTCGGGAAAGAATTAAAAAGCAGCGGAACTTTATTGCGCGGATTTACGTTTGGTTCAAATAAAGATTTAGAAGTAAACAGTGGTTTAAGGCTTCAACTTGCCGGGAAAATTTCTGATGAAATTGAAATTGTTGCCGCACTTACCGATGAAAATACTCCAATCCAGCCAGAAGGAAACACCGAAAGATTGGAAGAACTTGATAAAGTCTTTATTGAAATAAAGCATAAAAATGCAAATGCAGTTTTCGGTGATTATAATCTTAAACAAAATATTGGTGAATTTGGAAAAGTTGAACGAAAACTTCAAGGAGTCGTAGGAAATTTCAATATTGAAAATTATAACGGATCAGTTTCGTTTGCTTCATCGAGAGGGAAATTTAATTCAATGCAGTTTAACGGAATTGACGGAGTTCAAGGTCCGTATAGACTTTCCGGAACTAACGGCGAAAATGATATTATTGTAATTGCCGGAAGTGAAAAAGTTTTTATGGATGGAAAGCAATTAAAGAGAGGCGAAAACAGCGAATATACTATAGAATATTCAATTGGAGAAATTACTTTTACACCAAAAATTTTAATAACTTCATTAAGCAGAATTACAATTGATTTTGAATATACAAACCGTCAATATGATAGAAATACAATTTCAGCAAATGCAAATACGAATTATTTTAATAATAAATTAAAATTTTCAATAAATGCATATCAAGAAGGAGACAATAAAAATAATCCGATTGATTTTACAATTTCTAATGAAAGCGAACAAATATTAAATGCTGCTGGAGATAATCAATTGCTTGCTTCGCAGCCCGGCATTATTGAGCTTGAAGGAGATTCGTTAGGATTATATTCAGTAGTTGATACAGTGATTTCTGGTGAAACTTACAAAATTTATTTGTATTCACCCGGATTCGTAAATTCTAAGTTTAATATTATCTTCAGTTTTGTTGGTGAAAATAACGGAGATTATATTCGTGAAAGTATAGGAAAGTTTAAATTTGTAGGAGTTAAAAATGGCTCATATTTACCAATTAAATTATTGCCATTGCCGGAAAAAAATCAGCTGGGAAATTTTGTAATAGATTATTCACCGATTGATAAAATAAATCTTAATTTAGAAATTGCCGGCAGCAGTTATGATAAAAATACTTTTTCAAATATTGATGATAAAGATAATAATGGATTTGCGAGAAATTTAAAAATTAAAATTGCTCCAATTGATTTAAATATTTTTGAAAATAATATTGGAAGTTTTAATGGATCATATCGAGATAGATTTATAAACGAAAGATTTAAAAATATTGATAGAATTAATGAAATTGAATTTGAGCGAAATTATAATACATCAAATTCTTCCGTAAATGAAGAAAAATTACGAGAATTGCAATTTAATTATAATCCTCTTGAGAATATTGATTTTATTGGACAATACGGCAATCTTAAAAAAGGAAATAATTTTTCATCCGAAAGAATTTTAGCAAAAACAAGTTGGCAGAATTATAATAATATCAATTTAAATTATGATTACGATTTTGTGAATTCGGAAAATTCAATTCTTAAATCAAATTGGTTTAAGCAAAATGGAGAGATTTCTTATCAATTGTTAAATCTTCAGCCGGGATTTTCATTTCGATCCGAAAATAAAAAAGAAAATAAAATTAATATTGATTCGTTGCTGAATAGCAGTTTGAATTATACCGAATATTCACCGTTTGTAAATTTAAGTTTAATAAATAATTTAATACTTTCCGCAAAATATACTTTCACAAAAGAATCTTTGCCGAATAAAGGTAAACTAATTGAAGAATCAAAATCATATACACATACTTACTCATTAAGTTGGAATGAATTTAAAGAGTTTTCTACAATTTTAGATTTTTCGTTCAGAAATAAAAAATACTCAGAAACTTTTTCTCAATTGGGATTGAGCAATAATGAAACAATTCTTTTGCGTTCGCAATCAAATATAAATTTGTTCGATCGATTTATTTACGGAAATATTTATTACAACGCCGCATCAGAAAGAACTGCAAAATTAGAAAAAGTTTTTATTCGAGTTATAGAAGGAACCGGAACTTATTCTTACCAAGGTGATTTAAATAATAATGGAATTGCTGAAGAAAATGAATATATAATTGATCCATATGAAGGAGATTATATTCAGTCAACGCTTCCCACTGATGAATTATTTCCGGTTATTGATTTAAAAATAAATTCACGTTTTCAAATTGATTTTGCTAAACAATTTGATCAATCAACTTTTATAAATACAATTTTAAATTCATTGTACAGCGAAACAACTTTCAGAATTGAGGAAAACAGCAAAATCATTGATACGAAGAAAATATATTTGCTCAATTTTAATTCTTTCTTAAATGATTCAACAACAATTCGAGGAACAAATTATTTTCAACAAGATTTGCATATTTTAAAAAATCAAAGAGATTTATCTTTTAGATTAAGATTTACGGAAAATAGAAATTTAAATCAGTTTAGTTCGGGAATAGAAAAATCATATTTAAAGGAAAAAGAGATCAGAATAAAATTTAGAATGGTTGATGAAATTAATAATGAAACTGAATTCAAAAATAAAATTGAAAACGTTCAAGCGCCGATAAATACTAATCGATCTCGACTTGTGAATTCAAATGAATTGCAAACTGATTTTTCATATCGTCCTTATACTAATTTGGAATTTGGGTTCTTAATAAAAGTCAGCAGACTTGAAGATAAATTTCCATCAACTCCTACAATACTTGATGAAAATAAATTAAATTTACGTTTAACTTTATCCTTATTGGAAAAAGGACGTTTAAGATTTGAATTTGAGCGAACAGAACTTCTTGTAAACACAAATCAAAATATTATTCCATTTGAAATTACTAACGGAAATTTAATTGGTAAAAACTATATTTGGAGAACAAATTTTGATTATCGATTTACCGGAAATTTGCAAACAAATATTAATTACTCCGGAAGATTGCAAGGAAAAGGAAAAGTAATAAACACATTAAGAGCAGAAGCGAGAGCATACTTTTGAAAATCATAAGGAATTCAATGAGAATTGTAACGGGTTTAATTGAAGCTCATATTGTTAGAATGAAAAATGAGCAGTTGGAATTTTTATTATTAAAACGAGCGCCGAATGAAAAATATCCACACATTTGGCAAATGGTAACTGGAAAAATAAAACCAAATGAAAAAGCTTACGAAACAGTAATTCGAGAAATAAAAGAAGAAACAAATTTGGAAATCCATGAATTATTTGTGGTGCCCAAAACTAATTCATTTTACAATGAAGTAGATGATACAATTATGCAAATTCCGGTTTTTGCTGCAACTGTAATAAATGAAGAAGTGATAGTGTTAAGCAAAGAGCATACAGAATATAAATGGGTTGAATATAAAAAAGTAAAAAAACTATTAGCATGGCCCGGACAAAAAGGTTCCACGAAAATAATCTCAGATTTTTTTGAACGAAAATATAAATCATTGAATTTTATAAAAATTGAAATTGTCAAATAATTGAAAACAAAATTTCTATTCCCAAAAATAATTTTTTTATTAGTGTTTCAATTCACAATCATATATGCACAAGAAAATATTGAAAAGTCTGATTCATTAAATATTGGCGATAAAATTATTAATGATATTGAATTATCCTTTAATGATAATCTGAATTATTTTATTCGTCCAACTAATTTTAAAGCTTCTGATTGGATGATATTTTCTGGTGTTGTTGCTTCAACCGGTTTGTTAATGACAATTGATGAAGAAGTTAAAACTGTAGTTAGAAAAAACCAAACAAGTTTTCAAAATGACTTTACTAAAATTGGAAAATATTATGGAGAGTCATTCACATTATTGGGTTTACCCTTTATTATTTATGGAAGCGGTTTAATTTTTGATAATAATGAATTTAGAACAACCGGAAGAATTTTAATTGAATCTTTAGCTGCCGCCGGAATTACAACAACTGCGTTAAAATTTATTATTGGTAGAAGTCGACCCCGAAAAAATATGGGCGAATTCGATTTCAATTATTTTGAATTAAAAAATATAAATGTTTCGCTGCCAAGCGGACATACAACAGTGGCTTTCACAATTAGTACGGTTTTATCGGAAAGAATTGATAATATATATGCCAGCATTGCTTTATATGGATTAGCTTCTCTTACAGCTTACCAAAGAATTTATTCAAACAATCATTGGCTTTCCGATACTTTTCTTGGAGCTGCGATTGGAATTACAGCCGGAAAGTTTTTTTCAAATTTAGAAGAAGAAAAAAATGTTAAAGGAAATAATGGAATTAGTTACAAAATTATGCCGAATATTAATTCTTCAAATATAGGATTTGCAATTCAAATTCAATTTTAAAAAAAGTTCAAATAGTAAAATGAGTCAACAATTTTTTATATTTCATTTATAATTTTTGTTTTTATCTGGAGGTAAA
Organism: Ignavibacteriota bacterium; assembly: GCA_016708125.1. NCBI lineage: Bacteria > Pseudomonadati > Ignavibacteriota > Ignavibacteriota bacterium. The sequence goes on from JADJGF010000001.1 coordinate 3,499,770, forward strand.
TTGGATTTATTAGTCGTTGGTTCTGTAGGTTTGGATTATGTTGAAACTCCTTTTGGAAAAATAGAAAATGCCTTAGGCGGTGCAGCAACTTATATTTCTTTAACGGCAAGTTATTTTACTCAGCCAATAAAATTAGTTGGTGTGGTTGGTGAAGATTTTCCAAAGGAACATATTGAAATGTTGGAAAATCATATGGTTGATTTGGAAAATTTGGAAATAATTAAAAATGGCAAAACATTTCGTTGGGGTGGAAAATATCATTATGATTTAAATGTTAGAGATACTTTATATACACATCTAAATGTGTTTGAGAATTTCAATCCAATTGTTCCGGAAAAATCAAAAGAAAATAGTTTTGTAATTTTAGGAAATATTCAGCCATCATTACAGCTTTCCGTAATTGAACAATTAAAGGGAAATAATTTTATTATTTGCGATACAATGAATTTGTGGATTAACACAACTTTAAATGATCTGAAAAAAGTATTGGCAAAAACTAACGTATTGATTATAAATGATTCAGAAGCAAGATTGCTTTCCAACGAAGCAAATTTAATTAAAGCTTCAAGAATAATTAGAGAAATGGGACCGGAATATTTGATAATTAAAAAAGGTGAACATGGTGCATTGCTTTTCCACAATAATACAGTTTTCTCAGCACCGGCTTATCCTTTAGAATCAATATTTGATCCAACCGGAGCGGGCGATACTTTTCTCGGTGGTTTCGCGGGTTATTTGCATAGTACAATAGATAGAAATTTTGATAATGTAAAACGTGCCGTAATTTACGGAAGTGCAATGGCTTCTTTCTGCGTGGAACAATTCAGCACAAAAGGTTTGGAAGATTTAGATAAACTTCAGATACATGATAGATTTATTGAATTTAGGGAGCTTTCAAAATTTGATGACCTTTAATGTTTTACTATATTTTTTAACGTTTCTTTATGTTAGTTAAATTACTACTCTACAATCTCTTAAGTTATTTTATATACAAACAACGTTCTTTAACGTTTTCCAAGAAACAAGATTCTTTGTTGCGATTTTGTTTCACAAAACATTTTTAACTTAAGAGGAAATAAAATGAAAGTAAAAATTTTCGAAAAAAAATTAAATCCAACTAAACTTTTTCCAAAAGGTAGAATTGCTTTATATCTTGATTTTTATCACCAAGGAAAAAGAAAATTTGAAACACTTAATTTATTCATTGAACCGGAAATGAGTAAAATTGAAAAATCCAATATTAGAGAAATTGCTGAGAAAATTCGGAATGAAAGAGCAACTATATTTTATCAGAATGAATTTAGCGTACAACTTGAAACCACATTAAATAAGGACTTTAAAGACTATTTAGAAAAATTTGTTCTTTATAAAAAAAATAAGGGAATTACATTTACAGCCTATCATGGTGTATCGGTTAAGATAAATAAATTCCATAAAGGTAAACTAACTTTTAGAATGATAGATTCTTATTGGATTGAAAGTTTTTTTAATTTCTTACGAGCTGAGGTAAAGTCAAAAAATACTCAAAACGCATATGCAAATAAACTAAGTGCGGTTTTAAATTCAGCTGTAAAAGATAAATTCATTTCTTCAAATCCTATGCTGCATATAAAGAAACCGGAAAAAGTATCTGTACAGAAAGTTTATTTGATTGAAAGTGAAATTAAACAGTTAATCGATACCCCAATAAAACACAAAGAATTAAAATTAGGTTTTTTATTTAGTTGCTTTACCGGATTAAGATATTCAGATATAAAAAAATTAACCTGGAGCGAAATCAAAAATAATCGTATTGAAATAATTCAGAAAAAAACAAAAGAGCCTATTTATCTTGATCTAAGCGATACAGCAATTGCGATATTAAATCAAAAGTATCAATTAGAAACAATAAACAATATTAAACCAATGCCAAATAGAAGAGTTTTTAGGCTACCTGGTAACAAAAGGAATGATTTACTAAGGGAGTGGGCTAAAAAGGCTTGCTTGGATGAAATCCGATGGAAAAAAACTGAAGATTCAAAATCACATCTAACTTTTCACAGTGCACGACATACTTATGCAACTTTAGCAATTACTCAAGGTATTGATCTTTATACAGTGAGCCAATTATTAGGACATACTGACATTAAAACCACTCAAGTATATGCAAAAATTATTAATGAAAGAAGAAAAGAAGAACTTAAAAAACTTCCATTATTTGAATCATTTGCTTAAAGGTAATTAAATGGATAAAACTTTAATAAATATTATTGTTGATGAAATTGAAAAAGAAATTGTTAGTACAGATCAAAGGCATTATTCAGAAATTCAAGAATCTGAACTTTTAAATTTACGATATAGTGAAGAACTTGATAATGATTCAAACTTTTTAGCTTACAAAAATAGAATTTTTTCTCATGGATTTGTTTTAAGAAAAACTAATCAAGATAAATATATTTTCTATAATGAAGTTCTAAAATTTATTAATAATATTTATAAACCGGATATACTAAGAAAAACAATTGGAAATAATAAAATTGTTTCGAAATATGAAACAACTAAGGTTTTATCAATTCTGAATGCTGAACATTATTTAAAAAATGAAATTGAGGAATTGTCTAAATTAATTCAGTTAAATCTTCAGAAAGAAACGAAAGAAGAAATTAAAGAGGAATTACCGGACCTGATAAATGGTCCTGAAGAAAATCCAAGAGAAAGGAAAATTTCAAAATTTATTGAAGACTGTTTTTTACATTTGGATGGTGAAATTGTCAATTTTTTTAATGTGGAATTTGGAAATAAAAAAATTAATAAGCAACAAAAAGCTTTTCTTTGTAATGAAGCTGCAGTTCAAAAATTTAGTTTTGAATCAGATAAAAATTTGATCAAAATGGCAATAGGGAAAAACTTAAAATTAAATTTGGAAAAGGACATCATAAAACAGGTTTCGAACCTTATTCATAATGCTGAAAACAATCATGAAAAAGGGAAAATATTGTTATTTTTAAGTAGTGAACTTGCGAAAAAGATAAATAAATAAAAGGGTGAGCGTCAAACCTCACTTTTTACCTCAAACCTCACTTTTTACCTCAAACCTCACTTTTTACCTCAAATTTTACCTTAAAACGATTTGAACAACTTTATTTAAATAACGTTATTTGAAGTAACATTTTTGGATATTAAATGACTTCAGATCAAGAAAAACAGTTAGACGATTTAAATAAACAAATTCAAGAAATGAAATCAGATAGAATAAAATTTGATAAAGAATTAGAAAAATATAATTACAATCCAAATTATAAGGCAAAAAAAATGGAAGAAAAAAAAAGTGAAATCGAGAAATTAAAACTGGAAGAAAAGCGTATGTTTGATTTGCATCGTGAATATTGGAACAAACCCAATCTTTCACAATGCGAGCTTGGACTTTTTCAAAGAAATGCTACAGAATTAAAGAATATTAGAGTTAAAATTTCTGAAGAGGAGAAAAAATTAAATGGATAATTTAATTGCACGTGTTTATAAAGTTGTTGAAAATATTGATAAAAAAGAAGGTGAAGTATTATTAACTGAAGTCAATGAATTGATTGAAAAGAAAAGATCAACATATTTAAAAGCATTTTATCCTTTACTTGCTAAAGGCGATTTCTCCGGACATGAATTAGCAAATACTTCAGCTGAATCAATTCTTTCAACTCACAGGGCACAATTTACAAGAAATTTGAGTAACACACTTTCAATTATTGAAAATTCAGTTGCTCTAAATAGAATTGATTTTGTGAGCTGCATTATTTACCCTTTAGCTGATTTGTTTGCAGATCAAGTACATCAAAGATCAAGGTTTAATGCAATTAAAAATGAGTTTGAAGCTGAAGAAAATAGAAAACAATTAAATGAAGAGTGGAAAACTTTATTTTCATTGAAAAGAAAATTATTGGCAACATTAGTTTAACATGAATAAAACAGCAACTCAAATTCTATTGGATGAGATCCAAATTCTAAAAAATCAAATTCATTTGATTTCCGGTACAATTGAAACTTTAGTAAAAACTAATGAAGATCTAATGACTTCAGAAAATGCAGCAAAATATCTTGGAATTAGTACCGGAGCACTTCGGCAATTAGTTTTTAAAAATAAGTTGCTCCCAAGAAAATTTGAAGATGGAAGAAAAAATTATTTTCTCAAAAGTGAGATAATTAACATGCTGAAAACAGTAAAATAATCATGATTAGAAAGCTCACACATATTTTATTTAATTATCTAACTGATAAAATTAAAATGGTTTATAATGCTGAAAACATTTATTAAAAAAGATCATGAAACAAAATCAACACAAAAACAATTCTTTTTCTTGTTTCTCTTAAGTACATGCCAAATAAATGCTCCCGTGATCCAAAAGATTACGGAGCATTTTTAGGGGGGAATTGTGGCACGTAACACAAAACAAGGTGTTGATTATTTCCCTTTAGATTGTCGTTTTGATGACAATATTGATCTATATTTGACTGAAAAAGAAAGTAACGGATTAGCCGTCTTAATAACAACTTGGCAGCTTATTTATTCAAATGATGGATATTTCAAAAAGTTTGATGACGATTTGTTGTTAATGATAAAAAAGAGAATAGGTTTAAGTTTGGATGAAATCAGAAGTTGTTTAATGGCATGTATTAAGAGAGAAATATTTGATAAAAACCTATTCGAAAAATTCAACATTCTTAGTTCCAGGACAATTCAAAAAATATATTTTTCATCGGCAAAAAAGAAAAAAGAAATTATTATTGTAAACCTTGACTATTTATTATTTATGCCTGAGAATGATAATTTAATAGATTCCGGCGGAAATAAAATAAATGTTTGCGGAAATCAAATAGATTCCGGCGGAAATACCACAAAGGAAGAGGAAGAAGAAAAGAAAAAGAAAAAGGAAAACCAACCTAATTTATTTCCGGAAAATGAAGTTGAAAAGATAAAAGCATTATTTGAAACTTATACGATACATTCTAATCCATATTACAAAACTTTCATTGAGCCTATTTTAGAGTTAAGAAAAAAAATTCCTGAAGATATGACAATTGAGCAAATTGATGAAGTTATTACATCATATTTTGTAAAATATGGTAAAGATAAACCTATCAATATGGAGTTTTTTTTAGACAATATTTCTAAAGAAATAATAAAAAAGCATGAAGAAATATTAAATATCAAAAAACAAAAACTCTTAAAAGAAGCTGAAAAGGCGAGATTAACATATACAGAAATTAACCATGAAGCCGATGAAATTTTTAAGAAACAGCAATTGTTAAAACAAAAAGAAAATTTTGATAAGAATTATGATAAATTCTCTGAAGCAGAAAAAGAGAAATTTATTCGTTTATTTGAAAATGGACTTTCGATGAGTATAAGTTTGGAATTTCCACAATTACAATGTTAGAACGGTTAATAAAATGAGAAAAAATAAAACTTCACAAAAAACATTTAGCGAACTAAATGAGAAAATTTTAAATCAACTGATACAATTAACAAATCAGTCTTTTGAGCAACATATAACAAATGTCTATGAAGCATCAAAAAAAGAAGAGCTACTTTTTTATCTTCAGGGCTTCGGAAATTATATGGATCAAATATTTAAGAATCTTAAAGAAGATTTTGAAAATAGGTTAATAATCGAACAATGGAGAGATGACTTATTAAAATTGGATCCACTAATTACGGATATTGAACAAAGAAAAAATTGAAAACAATTGAGAACAATCTAAACTTGATTATTTAATCATATTATTTTGAAATGAGTTAAGGACTTTGTGAAACAAAAAGTATATAAAAATGAAATATTATTTTCCATAAGTTATTAAAATGATAAGGTTTATAAAAATCCATGTCAAATGATATTACTAAAACAAAACCTAAAAAAATCAGAAATGTTAAATCGGCTCGAAGATTATTGGCGGATTTGATTTATTATCTTCAGCTTGAAATTATTCCAAGTGAAAAAGCGAAGTCAATCGCATATATGCTTATTAAATATGGTGAACTTTTTAAAACTGAAAATCTATTATCAATTGAAGAGCTTGAAAAAAGATTTAAAATTTTAGAGGAAAAAATAAATGATAAAAAATCTTGATAAGAGACTTTCAAGACTTGAAGCAAAGATGTTTTTATTAAGTGAAAATTTTGATCGTGAATCTAAAATTATGGCAATGTTTAAATTTATGGATGAGTACGAATTGGAATTAATTGTTTCAACAAAAGATAACGTTGAATTAGAATCAATTTTAGATACCATGCTTAAAAAATATGAATATGCATTAAAAGATTTTTCTTTAACAAAAAAAGAAAAATTAGAAATGGAGCTTTTAAAAACACTTCCAATATATCGGTTAAAAAAAATTGCAAATGGTGAAAAAGAAGAAATAGAAATTTTTAATTCAAGATTAAAAGAATTGTTAGAATCATAAAGGAAAAATAAAAAAATGGCAAAGAAAAAAAGTAAAAACTCATCACTAATTACCGGAATTAAAAAAGGCAAGTATTCAATCGGCGCAACTCGTGATCAAATTGCAGCTCGTAAAATTGATAAAAATTCTATTGGTGCAAAAAGTTCACGAGAAAAATAAATTACAAATAGGTTTTAAAAATGGCAAAACTTTTTGAAATAACCGACAATTTAACGAAAGAGGAATTATTTCAATTTCTAAATCAAAATAATTTCTTGGTGAAAGATTTGTTGGATTACTTAACAACTTTGGATCTTGGTGGACTTAATGAAACATTTACAGTTTTAAGAGATGCACATAATGATAGACTATTGATTGAGGAATTAATCACAAAAAAAACTTTAGAAGAAAATCTTATAAATGATTCATTGAAAAAAAATTAGGGATAAAATAAAATGGCAAACGATAATATTAAAGTTGGTTCTGCAGCGATTGAGCTTGGTGTAATTGACAAAACCAAAGAGGGATTTGAAAAAATAAAATCAAATTCTAAAAAAGAAGTAAAAAGTTTAGAAGATAGTTTAAAAAATGTTAAAGTACAGTTAGATACAAGAATTGCTTCAATGCAATTTAAAGAACTTGAAAAATTTCATACTTACCTGAAGAAAAGATTAGAAGAAAAAATAAAATTAAATGTTGATTCAAGAAGCATTGAAACGACAAAAACACAAATTGGAGCTGTAGCAGATAAATTAAATAAGTTAAGAACTGAAGCTTCGTTAATGCAAAAATCTTCAGCTAATATTGGGGATTTATTTTCCGGTGCAATGGGTGTCAAATTATCTACAGCCGGAATAGTTGCCGGTGTTACAGCACTTGGAACGATTGCCGTTGATGCCGCTAAGGCATACATTGAAATTGAGGGTGTTCAAAATGCTTTCAACAAATTAAACAATCCAAATATTTTAGATAAACTTAGAGAAGTTACTAGAAACACAATTGCTGATTCTGAATTGATGCAAATTTCATTGAGAGCTGTAGATAAAAATATTTCGTTTGATAATTTGGAAACAATTTTAGAGTTAGCAAAAAACAAAGCAAGTGAAACCGGAATGTCATTTGATTATTTAGCAATTAAATTAATTGACGATATTGGAAATAAATCAACTTCGGCACTTGAAAATTTTGGTGTATCTGTTAGTGAAATGGAAGCTGAAATTAAGAATGTTGGTAATTATGGTGAAGCCGCTTTTAACATGGTAAGTAAAAGTATTACTAATATGGGATTTGTAGCGGAAACCAATAAAGACAAATTAGAACAAATCTATTCACTAATCAAAAATATAAAAGAAGCATTTGGCGGTTTTGTTTTTGATGCAATTAATTTTACTGTAAAATATTCCTCACCTCAAAATATCATGAATTCTGAAATGCAGGAAGCTTATGAAAAAGTCATGAAAGAATTTACAGCAAAACAGAAACAATTAAATGAATCAATAAAATCAGCACAAAATACAGCAAGTGAAAACAGCATTGGAAAAAGTGAAAATCAAATATTAGACTATATAAAAATTGTTCAGGAAAAAATTAATAATTTTGGTGAAGCAACAACTGAAGAGGAAAAAACAAAGTTAGAACAATTAAACGCAAAATTAAATGTTTATAAAAAAGCACATGAAGATTTAGCTCCATTACTAGAGCCATATAAAAAATCCTTAGGCGATATAGAAGAAAAAATTAAAACACTTCAATCACTTCAAAAAAATTATGCTATTAGCGATTCACAATATTCAAATATCGGAAAAGAAATTGATAGATTAGAGAATATTATAAACCCAAAAAAAACAAAGGTAAAAGTACCAAAAGAGAAAAAAACTAAATTGGATTTTAGTGAATTTGATTTAATTGGCGAAGATCAAGCCTGGATGGATGAACTTATTAAAAATGAAAATGAAGCTGCAAAAATTAGACTTGAAAATCTTCAGCTATATATTGATGCAAGGAATGAATTATCTGAAGATGAGAAAAAAGATTTGAAAGAAAGATTAGAAAGAGAAAAAGAAATTCATGAGTTAAGAATGAATGCACTAGGCGAATTTGGGAATGCACTTGAGGGATTAGGTTCACATGGAAAAACATTTGTATCATACTTCAATACAATACTTCAAACAGCATTAAGAATTTCCGATGCATTAAATACAATGAAAGAAGATCCCTTTTCAGGTGGACTTGGAATTGCTTCAGGAATATTTGGACTTGTAACAAAACTTATTCCCGGCATGGCAAAAGGCGGTTCAGTTTCAAACTTCGGCGGCGGGAATATACAGTTCCAACCTCATCAAAAATTTGCAAGTGGTGTAAATAATTTTGTTGTTCCTCCCGGGTTTAACCGAGATAATTATTTAGTTGGTGTTCAAAGTGGTGAAAGGTTAAATGTTACTCCGGCAAATCAAACCAACAATCTTTCAACTAAATCAATTGAAAATATTTTATCAGGTATTTATGGCAGAATAGGTGCAATGAATTTGAACGTAACTAATGCTATTAGAGGAGGTCTAAGCGATTCTCAAATAATAAACTTGAAGATAGGAGATGAAACTATTAGTAAAGTAATTCAAAGAAGAACTAATAGAAATAATCGTTCAAATACAAAACCAACAACGGATTTATAATAAGTTCTATGAATGAACTTTCTTAGAATGATTGTTCTTTTGCTTTATTCTAAATGAGTTACAGAATTTGTGAAACAAAAATAAATCAAATATTTAATTCTTACTTAATATTTCTGATATATTACTTGAAGCTTTAAATACATCTATTAGATTTGTTCTAAGCATTATTGCAAAAATTTCCTTTTGAGAAAATTGTAAATTATTTTCCTCATTTAAATATTTTCTATTATAAACATCTGCAAAATAATTTAAACCAGATAAATTTATATATAAATCATCAATCATATTCAAGATATTTGCATTATTGCTAATTCTTAAATTAAATCTTTTTAATATTTTATCAAGATGATTTTGAGCCTCACTACAATACTTAATTATTCCATTTATTTCATGTTCTTTGAATTCTAAAGAAATGTCATTTTCTGAAATATCATATTTTAGGTAATTAGTAAAAGTATTTATGAATATATCAGGTTCTTTGAATAGATCCATTTCGTTTATTTGTAGTTTTTTATTTAAGTCTAATGTTACAAATATTTCATAAATATGTAAGTTAAATATGAAATTTAATTCTTTATGAATTTTATTTTCAATTGGTTTCCATTTACTTGCTTCATAATAATTAAACATTATGCCAATGATAATTGTTGAGATCCATATTCCAAGTAATTCAGTTGCAATGTTTAGGTAAATATCTTCAACTTTGATTTCTTCAGAAAAACAAAAATATAATGTAAAAGGAATTAACGGCAATAGGGAAAAATATAAAATCCACATTGGTTTAAAAGGTAAATATTTCATTTTAAAGAAACCAAAAATTTTAGAAACTTTTGATCTAAAGAAATTTGGTATAATTGATAATTCTTTGAACTTTGTTTTTAGTAATTGAAAAAATTTTTGAAGTTTCATTTTTTGCTTCCGTTGGATTTATTCCTATAAGAATTTTTTCAAAATAAAATATTCTTACTTTCAGATTAAACATTTTATTTTCTTCTATAAGATTTGAAGTTATACAGTACTCATGAAATATTTTTAAAAGTTTAAGTGAGGATAAGTCTAATTCCAATTCAATTTCCATGTGAGAGTTTGTTAAAGAAATTACTTTCAAAATTAAAAAAAATATTTTGAATAAGTATTGACTATTTAATATTTGTTTTTTAAGTTTATATCATTCTAAAAACAAGGCTCTATTCAATGCATCAAAATCAAATGAAATTTTATTCAGGAAAAGAGATTGCCTTGATCGTGAGATTTTGGCATAGTCACCTTGACTATTAGAAGATCTCTTTTCCTATAATTCTAAAAACAAGGAGCTCCAAAATGGAAAACACAATCCAACAATCATTTAGCATCAATGAAAAACTTATTGTTTTAAACACAATACTTGAAAAAGTTTGGACTTTAACATCAAGTTTAAAAGAAGATGAAACCGATGCCAATATTGCAGAATCGCATTTAAAAGGTGCACAACTAATTCTAAATTCAGTTACTGAAGATATTCATTCAATACAAGAAAATTTTACAAACAATATTCCGGTAATTGTATAAAAAGAATTATTTATAAGGACTTTGTATAGATTTTGTTTCACATGAACTGAGATTGTAGGTTAAGATATTTTAATTAACTATGTTACAAAATATGAGAGCTTTCAAAATTTGATGACATCTAATTTTAACTCAATTGATTTGATTGATAACCAATTAATTTTGATTGATCAAACAAAATTGCCATTTGAAGAAACCTATATTAAAACTGATGATTATGAGAGAATTGCAATTGCTATCGAACGTCTTGAAGTAAGAGGCGCTCCGGCAATTGGAATTTCTGCGGCATATGCAATAGCTCTAAGTTTTAAAAATGTTTTAGAAAGTAAAAATGTACATTTCGAAAAAGTTTTTTCAAGATTATTAAAAACAAGACCAACCGCCGTAAATCTTTTTTGGGCATTACAACGAATGAAAAATATTTTTGAATCAAATAAAAATTCTAAAGATATTTTTGAGGTTTTGCTGAATGAAGCAAAATTAATTCACGAAGAAGATATTTTAATGTGTGATAAAATTGCTCAAAACGGATTGCAAATATTTGATAAAATTTCTACAGTTTTAACTCACTGCAATACAGGGAAACTCGCTACCGGCGGCGGCGGAACGGCATTTAACGTTATTAAATATGGATTTGAAAAAGGTAAAGTTAAATTTGTTTATGCCGATGAAACTCGTCCGTTATTTCAAGGAAGCAGATTAACGGCATTTGAATTACATAAATCCGGAATACCATTTTCAATTAACACTGATTCAACTGCTGCTTACTTATTGCAAAATTCTAAAATTGATTTGGTAATAACCGGCGCTGATAGAATTGCAATTAACGGTGATTCTGCCAATAAAATTGGGACTTATAACTTAGCAGTGTTATGTAAATATCATAAAATTCCTTTCTACATTGCCGCTCCAACTTCTACAATAGATAAAAATTGCGATACCGGAAAAAAAATCATAATTGAGTTTAGAGATAAAAAAGAAATCAACACTTTAAGAAATGAGAAAATAACCAAAGATGAATACGAAGTTTTTTCTCCGGCGTTTGATGTAACTCCGAATGAATTAATTTCCGGAATTATTACCGAAAAAAAACTTCATTTACCTCCTTACGATTTTACGAAAATCTGAAATTTAAAATGGTTGAAATAGTTAAAAATGAAGCTATCGTTTTAAAGAAAATTAACTTCAGCGATACAAGTTTGATTGTTCATTTCTATACTAAAGAACATGGAAAAATTTCAGCCTTAATTAAAGGTGCAAGAAGCTCAAAATCCAAAATCGGAAGTAAAATTGATTTGTTGAATTGGGTGGAAATTGTTTACTACAACAAGGAAGAGAAAGAACTTCAATTAGTAACTCAAACAAATTTGATTGAACATTTCGCTGTAATAAAATCCGATTTAAATAGAATTAAATATGCAACATCAATTTGTGAGCTGATAGTTAAATTGGTTTTAGAAAAAGATATTAACATTAAACTTTTTAGAGGTGTTACAAAAATTTTAACTATGATGAATAAATCACAAACTGATCCAATTTTATTATTTACTCAATTCTTAGTTTTTTTTATAAAAGAAATTGGTTTTGAACTTTCATTTAATAACTGTTCAATTTGCGGAAATAAATTATTGGAAAATAATCAAAATGCATTCAGCTATTCCGATGGAATTATATGCGGAAATTGCAATTCGGATAAAATAACTACATTCACTTTTTCTAAGGAACTTTTTAATTTATTTATGTGTCTAACCAACAAAAATAAGTCAATTTCTTATAAGAATAACGATTTAGAAAATATAATTTTTATTTTAGAAAAGTATCTCATTTTTCATAATTCAGAATTCAGTGGAATCAAATCATTACAAATATTATAAAGGGAAGGTTTAAAAAATGAAAACCAGAAATTTATTTGGCAAAATTTCTTTAATAATTATAGGAGTTGTATTTGGAGCAATACTTGTTTCAAGTGCAGATTTAATAAAAATAAGCAAAGCAGAACATATAAATATTGGGAGCGAAAATTCTCCGGTTGAAAATTTAACTTTAACAAATTTTAATACGGCATTTATCGAAGTTGCAGAAAAAGTTACGCCATCAATTGTAAGTATAAATGTTGTAAGCACAGTAAAAGAAGATCCACATAAAGATTTATTTAATTTTCCATTTAACTTTCCGGAATTCAAAGATAAAAATCAAGACTTTAAGCGAGAAGGCGGCGGAAGCGGTGTTATCATTTCAAAAGACGGATATATTTTAACAAATAATCACGTAGTGGAAAATGCATCTCAAATAAAAATTCATTTATTTGATAAACGAGAACTTGATGCAAAAATAATTGGAAAAGATCCGTTAACAGATTTAGCAGTTGTAAAAGTTGATGCAGAAAATTTGCCCGCAGCTTATATGGGTGATTCAGACCAATTAAAAGTAGGTTCTTGGGTAATGGCAATTGGAAATCCGTTAAGTTATTTAACTTCAACAGTAACAGCTGGAATTGTTAGTGCAACCGGCAGAAATATCGGAATAATCAAAGATAAAGAAAATTATGGTATAGAAGATTTTATTCAAACGGATGCTGCAATAAATCCGGGTAATAGCGGCGGAGCTTTGGTTGATTTAACCGGAGCTGTTGTTGGAATAAATTCTGCAATTGCTACAAATGGATTTTCTTCAACATATATTGGATATGGATTTGCAATTCCAATTAATATTGCAAAATCTGTTGCGCAAGATTTAATAGAAAATGGTGAAGTTAGTCGTGGCTACATTGGCGTTAGTATTACAGAAGTTGATGCTGCAACAGCAAAGGCAGTTGGTTTGGATAAGCCTATGGGCATAATGATTCAAAATGTTGTTGAAGACGGTTCAGCCGCAACAGAAGATATTTTAGCCGGTGATGTAATTTTGGAAATTGATGGAAAAGAAATTAATAAACCAAATCAACTACAAAGTTATGTTGCAACAAAAAGAGCCGGAACAGAAGTTCATTTAACCTTGTTTAGAGAAGGGAAAAAAATAACGAGAGATGTAGTTTTAAAAGCCAGAGAAAAAGATAAAGAGGAAACAACAGAATTAGTTTCTTCAAAAAAAGAAAAGAAAAAAGATTCTAATAATATTCAAGAAATTAACTTAAAGGAATTGGGATTAACAGTGCAAGATTTAAATGATTCCGGATTAAAAAAATATAAAGTAAAAAATGGCATATTGATTAAAGATGTTGAACAATTCAGTAAAGCCGCTGATCAAAGTTTATTTCCCGGATTGGTAATAACGCAAGTAGATAAAAAGAATATTAGTTCAGCTGAAGATTTTGAAGAAGCTATCAATTCAAAAAAAGGCGAAGCTGTATTGTTAAAATTATATGATGAACAAGGAAACACAAGATTTGTCGGATTGGAAATCCCCGATAATAAATAAATTTCACAAAATATTATTTTTGAAAACGCCTATATCTCATAGGCGTTTTTTTTATATTTAAATGCAAAATAATTAAGGAAAATAAATGATTAGAATTCTTACTTCCGGCGAATCTCATGGGAAATCATTATCAGTAATTGTTGAAGGATTTCCATCAAATATTCCGATTACAAAAGAATTTGTTGATAATCAACTTCGCAGAAGACAAATGGGATATGGTCGCGGTGGGAGAATGAAAATTGAAACCGATCAAGTTGAAATTTTATCCGGAATACGATTTGGTAAAACTTTAGGCTCACCAATTTCTTTTAATATTGAAAATTCTGATTGGAAAAATTGGACTGAAATAATGAGTCATACTCCAATTAAAAGTAAAGTTGAGAAAATTACAATTCCTCGTCCGGGTCATGCAGATTTAACCGGAATAAGCAAATTTAATTTTAACGATATTAGAAATTCAATAGAAAGATCAAGTGCTAGAGAAACAGCGGTAAGAGTTGCCGGCTCAACAATTGCCAAAAGATTTTTAGAAGAATTCGGAATAAATGTTGGAAGTTTTGTAGAAAGCATAGGTAATATTTATTCTAAAAATAATTTTGCTCAAAATTTATTTGATAATAATTTACCGAAGAATTTTTCAGCTCAAAATTTAGCAGATGAAGCTGATAAAAGTGAAGTCAGAGTTTTGGAAAGTGAACAAGAAAAAAAAATTATCAACAAAATTAAATCAGCTAAGAAAAATGGAGACACACTTGGCGGAAATATTATTGTTGTAGCAACTGGCGTTCCGGTTGGGCTTGGTTCATATATGCATTTTGATAGAAAACTTGATGCGGCAATTGCATTCGAATTTATGTCAATTAATGCAATAAAAGGAGTTGAAATTGGTTCTGGATTTTATTCAGCCGGTTTGTTCGGTTCAAAATCTCACGATGAGATAATTTTAGAAAATAATAATTTCTCACGAAAGACAAATCGTGCCGGCGGGATTGAAGGAGGAATATCAACTGGGTTGCCGATTATTGTTAGAGCCGCAATGAAACCAATTGCTACACTTATGCAGCCGATAGAAACTGTTGATTTAAATGAGATGAAATCTGTAAAAGCCAGAAGAGAACGAAGTGATTTTGTTGCTGTTCCGGCTTGCGGTGTTATTGGAGAAGCTGCATTGGCTTGGGTTTTAGCTAAATTTATGTTGGAAAAATTCGGCGGAGATTCTCTTGAAGAAACTAAAATAAATTATAAAAATTATACTAAAAATTTATTTCAAAATATTAAGAAAAATTTTAAATAAGAATTTATGATTGAATTAAAAAAATTTGTTTTTAATCCATTTCAAGAAAATACTTATTTAGTTTGGGATAAAATTTCTAATGAAACAATAATTGTTGATCCGGGTTGTTATACAAATAAAGAAGAAGAATCTTTATCCAAATTTATTGATGAAAATAATCTCCAAATAAAATATCTTATCAATACTCATTGCCATATAGATCATATTTTAGGAAATGCATTTGTTAAGGAAAAATATAAATGCGAATTTTTTGCCCCAGAACTTGATTTACCTTTACTAAATAAATTAAGTGATCAAGCAAAAATGTTTGGAATTTCCGCAAAAAAATCTCCACATCCAGATAACTTTATAACAGAAAATTTAGTACTAAAAATTGGCGAAAGTACTTTCTCGTTTTTGTTTACTCCAGGACATACTCCCGGTGAATATTGTATTTTGTTTGAAACTAATATTTGTATAAGCGGTGACGTTTTATTTCTTGAAGGAATTGGGCGAACAGACTTATGGGGTGGAGATTATAAAACTTTAATTAATTCTATTGAAACAAAATTATTTACATTAGATAATGCTACAAAAGTTTTTCCCGGTCATGGAGATTCAACAACAATTGGTTTTGAAAAATTGAACAATCCATTTTTAAAATAACTTATGTTGATTATCCCAAATTGATTAAATAAATTACATCATCATTCAAATAAATTTATAATGTTAGAAAATAATTTTACAATTCAAAAAAAATATAGTTTAATATTATCATTATTATCCGCAATTATTTTTATTTACATAATATTATTTGAATTTATACTTCCGGTAAATCAATTATTACCGCGACCATCAATTTTAGTAGAGTCAATTCCATCAATACTTAAAGATTATAGTTTTATAAATAATTTTTTATTTACGGTTTCCATCATTTATTCAATATTTCTTGTTTCTTATTTTTTAATAAAATTAGTATTTCCGTATATTTTTATTACCTCAAATCAGTTTCCTAAATTGCTTCAACTTTTTCAAGTTTCAAATTATTTTCTTCCGGTATTTTTAGTTTTTCTATTTAATATATGGTTTAACAATTCCATTTGGGGAGAAATTATTTTCATATTCATTTTGACAATGGGATTACTTAAAAGCGAAGTATTTTTAAGCTCGCATAAAGTTAAAGACGAATATATAATTTCCGCAAAAAGTTTAGGTTTACCTCAAAATAAAATAATTCAAAATGTAATTTGGAAATCATTTCAGCCGCAAATATTTGATGTGTTCAAGAAAAATCATTTTTTAATTTGGACTTACTCAATAGTTTACGAATTTGTAAATAAAACAAACGGATTAGGAAAACAGTTTTATTTATCAATAAAATACGCTGATTTAGTTGTTATTGTTGCAACAATAATTTTGTTGATGATTACATTATTTACTTTTGAATTTTTGATGAATAAGATAAAATTAAAATATTTCTTTTGGGAAAAACTTGATGAATGAAAATATTTTAAAAGTTGAAAATATTTCGAAAGAATATAAAGATAAAGTTGGTTATGTAATTCAACTTTTGGAAAACATTTCATTTTCAGTATTTAAAGGTGAATTTGTTTCGGTGCTTGCGCCAAAGGGCTCTGGCAAAACTTCATTGTTAAAAATTATTGCGAGATTGGAAAATCCATCTTCTGGAAAAATTATTGAAGAGAAGAAAAATATTGTATTTATTCCTTCAAAACCTTCTTCATTTCCTTGGCTAAATGTTTATGATAATATTTCATTCAACAGTAAAATGAATGAAAAAGAAATTGCAGAAATCATTAATTTAGTTGGATTGCATGGTTATGAAAATCATTTCCCAAATGCAAAAAGTGAAGGTTTTAGATTTCGAATTTCTCTTGGAAGAACTTTAGCAAATAATCCGGATTTGATAATTATCGATGAACCATTTAATAATCTAAATGATAAAACTCGTGAAGAAATTTATTTATTGTTGAGAAAAGTTTTTATCGAAAAAAAAATATCAATACTTTTTGGAACAACAAATATAACTGAGGCATTATTCTTATCGGATAAAATTTATTTGATGAAAAAAAATCCCGGTGAAATTATAGAAAAGTTAAAAGTTGAATTATCAGCGAAACGTAATTTAGAAATCTTGGAGTCTGAGCAATTTCAATCTTCAAGAAATCAAATTGAAGATATTTTCAAAAAGAAATTAGAAAGTAAACTTTATCATTTTTCCGTTTAATAATTTTTATGTCTGAAAAAAATATTTATTTAGAAAACTTAAGAAATGAAGCTAAACTTGGCGGCGGTGAAGAACGTATTAAAAATCAGCATGAAAAAGGAAAATTAACTGCGCGAGAAAGAATCGAACTTTTAGTTGATGAAGGAAGTTTTGATGAAATTGATATGTTTGTTAAACACAGATCAAATGATTTTGGATTAGACAAACAAAAATTTTTAGGTGACGGAGTTGTAACCGGATTTGCAAAAATAAATAACAGACCGATTGCATTATTTAGTCAAGATTTTACAGTTTTCGGTGGTTCTCTTTCCGAAGCACATGCTGAAAAAATTTGCAAGCTGATGGATATGGCAATGAAAATCGGCATTCCCGTAATTGGATTAAATGATTCCGGCGGCGCAAGAATTCAAGAAGGAGTTGTAAGTCTTGGCGGTTACGCAGAAATATTTTTACGAAACACATTAGCCTCCGGAGTTATTCCTCAAATTTCTGCAATTTTAGGACCATGTGCGGGCGGCGCTGTTTATTCACCTGCAATTACTGATTTTATTTTCATGGCAAAAAAAACAAGCCATATGTTTGTAACGGGACCAAATGTTGTAAAAACCGTAACTCATGAAGAAGTTTCGTTTGAGCAATTAGGCGGAGCCGAAACACATACATCAAAAAGTGGCGTTGCGCATTTTGCATTTGATAGCGAAATTGAAGTGTTGCACAATATCAGAAAATTAGTGGATTATCTTCCATTAAATTGGAAAGATAAATCTGTTGAAAAAGAATTTGATTTTAATGCAGATTTATTAATTCCGGAGCTTGATGATATTATTCCGGAAAATTCCACCAAACCTTACGATATGCATAAAATAATTTCCAAAATTGTTGATGACGAAGAATTTCTGGAAGTTCATAAAAATTTTGCAGAAAATATTATTGTGGGATTTGGAAGAATTGGCGGAATTTCGGTTGGTGTAGTTGCAAATCAGCCGGCAATTTTAGCCGGAGTTTTGGATATTAATTCATCTGTAAAAGGAGCAAGATTTGTAAGATTTTGTGATGCATTCAATATTCCGCTTTTAGTTTTGGAAGATGTCCCGGGCTTTCTTCCGGGAACCGAACAAGAATGGGGTGGAATTATAAAACATGGTTCAAAATTACTTTTTGCATTTAGTGAAGCAACAGTTCCGAAAGTTACCGTAATTACCAGAAAAGCATACGGCGGCGCTTACGATGTAATGAATTCCAAACATATTCGCGGCGATTTTAATTTTGCTTGGCCAACTGCGGAAATTGCAGTAATGGGACCCAAAGGTGCAGTAGAAATAATATTTAAAAAAGAAATTCAGTCTTCTGAAAAACCGGAAGAAAAATTAAATCAAATGTTAGAAGAATATATTGAAAAATTTGCAAATCCGTATATTGCAGCGGAGCGTGGATATATTGATGATGTTATTAAACCAAGTGAAACCAAACTAAAATTAGTAAATGCATTTCAATTGCTAAAAACAAAAGTTGATACAAATCCAAAGAAAAAACATTCAAATATTCCGTTGTAAATATTTGATTAAAAAATCAGACAAAAACTTCAAATCTATTTTAATAATTGTTGTAAATTTCTTTTTATCAAAATAATTTGTAAATAAATAAAAGGTGAAAAAATGAGATTAAGATATTTTTCACATTCGGCATTTCAGATTAAAACAAATTCCGGAATCACAATTTTAATTGATCCGTTTTTAGATGAAAATCCAACTTCACCGGTAAAATCAAAAGATGTTGATGCAAATTATATTATTTTAACTCACGGACACGGCGATCATATCGGTGATGCATTCAAAATTGCAAAAAGAACAAACCCAATTTTTATTTGCGTAAATGAATTAGCAAATTATTGTATTTCTAAAGGATTTAATGCTCACAATATGCATATTGGCGGAGCACATAATTTTGAATTCGGGCGAATTAAATTTACAATTGCACATCACGGATCACAAACTCCGGATGGAACTTATGCTGGAGAACCAGCCGGAGTTCTTATAACTATTGAAAATAAAACAATTTACCATACCGGTGATACTGCACTTTTTTATGATATGAAACTTATTGGTGAAATGAACAAAGTAAATTATATGCTGCTCCCGATTGGAGATAATTTCACTATGGGAATAAAAGATGCCACAAAAGCTGTAGAATTTGTAAATCCAGATTTTGCAATTCCAATTCATTATAATACTTTTCCGGTAATTGAAGCTGATCCGAATGAATTTAAGAAAAGTGTAGAATCAATTAATAAAAAATGTATTTTAATGAAATTTGGTGAAGAGATTGAATTGTAATTTTAGGAATTTAACGTTAGTTTTTAATTTTAAAAAAGTATTTTAAGTATTTGATTTTTAGGAATTCATGGCAAATATTATAGCAATTGCCAACCAAAAGGGGGGCGTTGGAAAAACATCAACAGCAATAAATTTATCCGCATCAATTGCGGCGGCAGAATTTAAAACATTGCTTATTGATATTGATCCGCAAGCAAATTCATCTCACGGTTTAGGAATTTATAATAATGAATCTTCCGTTTATAATGTAATTATTGGAAATGTTCCGATAGAAAATTGTGTTGTAAATTCTTATATGCCAAATCTTGATATTTTACCTTCGCATATTGATTTGGTTGGTGCGGAAATTGAAATTGTGAATATGGAAAATAGAGAAAAACTATTAAAAAAATCGCTCGCAGAAATAAATTCTGAGTATGATTATATAATTATTGATTGTCCACCTTCCTTAAGTTTGCTAACATTAAATGCATTAACCGGAGCGGATTCTGTTATAATTCCGGTTCAATGTGAGTATTTTGCTTTAGAAGGTTTGGGACAATTGTTAAACACAATCAATATTGTTAAAAAACAATTAAATCCAAGTTTGGCAATTAACGGCGTTTTGTTAACAATGTATGATCAAAGATTGAATTTATCAAATCAAGTTGTTGAAGAAGTAAAAAAATATTTTGGTGAAAAAGTTTTTACAACAATAATTCATAGAAATGTAAAAATATCCGAAGCGCCAAGTCATGCAAAACCAGTAATTTTATATGATGCAATTTCATCCGGAGCTAAAAATTATATTTCGCTTGCTTCGGAAGTTATCAGTAGATGTAATCATAAACAATTGAGCAATTAAAAAATGAATGATAAAAATAAACCGGCACTCGGAAGAGGATTAGAAGCTTTATTAAATCCTTCTATCAAAATTGAAAATCATGAAAATATTGATTTATCAAATCAGAATATTAAAAATGATGACGGAACTTCTCAAGATATTTTGGCAAAAATTGATGTTGAAAATATTTCTCCAAATCCATTTCAGCCAAGAATTGAATTTGACGCCGAAGCTTTAAATGAATTAAAAAAATCTATTTTGCAAAATGGATTAATTCAGCCGATTACGGTTAGAAGAATTTCGGAAAATAAATATGAATTAATTTCCGGCGAAAGAAGACTTCGCGCAGTTAAAGAAATTGGATACAAAACAATTCCGGCTTATATAATTGTTGTTGAATCAAAAGAAGCAATGCTGGCATTGGCTTTGATCGAAAATATTCAAAGAGAAAAATTAAATCCCATAGAAATTGCTCATGCGTATAAAAGATTAATTGATGAATGTAATTTATCCCAAGAAGAAGTTTCCGAAAAAGTTGGAAAAGATAGAACAACAATTACAAATACGATTAGATTGTTAAAACTTCCGGTGGAAATTCAAAATTGTTTGATAAAAGATGAAATTTCTGCGGGACATGCAAGAGCTTTAATTAATATTTACGACGAACGTTTGCAGCTTCAGATTCTTGAAAAAATAAAAAAAGATAATCTTCCGGTTAGAAAAGTTGAGCAGATTGTTAAAACTTTGCTTGAAGGAAAGAAAACCGAAAATAAAGAAAATATTACTTTTAATGATCAAGAATTAATTTCCCAAAGAGATATTGAAAATAAACTTAGAATAATTTTTGGAACTAAAGTTATTTGCAAACAAAAGAAAGACGGAGCCGGGCAAATTACAATTGATTTTTACTCAAACGAAGAACTTGATAGATTATTTGATCTTTTTGATATCATTGAAAAAGCTAATTCTTAAAATACTAATCTTATTTTTGTTCACATCAATTAATGTTCAAAGTCAGAACATTAATCAAGATTCAACTTTAACAAATAGTGAAGCCGATACAACTTTTATTATGACGAAATCCCCAACGGGAGCAATGTTAAGAAGTGCAATAATTCCAGGTTGGGGACAGTTTTATAATGAATCATATTGGAAAATTCCGATTATTTGGGGAGCTGCAGCTTGGTTTGTTTATGGGTGGCAAGGTGAAAATGATAATTATAATTACTTTAGTGATTTATATAACAAAAGTTTACTTGATCCGTCTAATAATTTAACATTAGTATATAAAAATATAAGAGATGGTTATAGAGATAATAGGGATTTATTTGCAATTTATTTGGGTTTAACATATTTTCTTAACGTTATTGATGCTTATGTTGATGCGCATTTATTTGATTTTGATATTGGAATGAATAGTTTTACAAAAGAACCGGAATTCAAAATTAAATTCAATTTTTAATGAATAATAATTTCAACATTTGCCAAAATTGCGGAGAAAAAAATCCGTTATATTTAAATAAATGTACAAAATGTCATCATTATTTTAGAGCTGCTGTAGTAAATATTGATTTATGGAGCACAATTTGGAGACTTTTTGAAACTCCAAAAGATGCGCTAAAAAATATAATTTATGCCGAACATAAAAACTTTATAACATTTCTCACTTTTTTTCTATCAATAAAGCTATTACTCATTTCTGCTTTTGTTCAATCTTTTGTTGATGATAGTGTAATGAATTCAAAAAGCTTTATTTACAACATTCTCATTCAAGCTGTTATTTACACTGCATTTTTTATATTTTTTTCAATTTTATTAAATGTAGGATTAAAGAAATTCACAAAAACAAAATTTAAGAATACATTTGCCGTTACAATTTTTTCATTTATTCCAACTATCTTAACTCTATTTTTCCTAACCCCAATTGAATACGGAATTTTTGGTAAACATTGGTTTATATTTAATCCATCACCATTTTTGATAAAAGAAATTCCGGCTTACATTTTAACTTTAGTAGAATTAATTTTTATTATATGGAGTGTCATAATCTTTTGGAAGGGAATAAAACTTCAATCGAATTCAAACTTTTTTAGTATCGCAATGATAATATTTTTTTTAATTTTTCTAATATCAATTATTTTGAAAATACCTTATATTATTTTTTAAGTTTATTTATATAATCAATTATAATTCCATATCTTAAACCTCTTCCGCTAACATAAATTATATCAAGGTTTTTCATTTTCATTATTGATTCAAGAATTAAAATTCCGGCAAATAAAACATCTTCTCTTCCTTTAACAACATTGCCAAAATTTGTTAACATTTCATTCGGCTGAATGTTTATAATTTTATTTTTCAATTTTAATATTTCAGAAAAATTTAAATGCGAATTTTCTACTTTTTTTTCATCATAATCTCTAAGATTTTGTTTGATACATGATAAAGTTGTTGGAGTTCCGGCAACAGCAATCGTAGTTAATTTTTGCGGAATATTAAAATATATTTTTTCAAATAACTGATGTAAAAATAATTCCGCTTCTTTTATATTAGTTTCTTCAATAGGTCTATTCTTGAAGTATTTTTCTGTTAAACTTACAACTCCGGTTTGAAAACTATGCTTAAAAATTATATTGTTTGATTTCCCATAAATTATTTCCGTACTTCCGCCGCCAATATCAATTACCATTTTTTCTTCAGCTTTTGGCATTGATGATGATGCTCCCAAATATGAAAATTCAGCTTCAGTATTTCCATCAATAATTTCAATTTCCAAATCAAGTTTTGATTTTACCAAAGTACAAATTTCATCAGAATTAGAAGCAATTCTCATAGCATTTGTTGCTTTTAACAAAACTTTTTCGCACCTGTATTCAATAATTTTATTTTTATATAAAGTTAATATTTCAAGTAAATGATTTATTCTATCATGTTGAATTTCTTTTCCCGGAAGCAAACCTTTTCCCAATCGAGGTGAATTGTATAAATTTATCAGCGGAAAAAGATTATTATTTTCAACTTTTGCTATTAGTAATAAAACTGTATTTGATCCTATATCAATACTTGCAATGTTCATAATTTCCAAGTTTTAATTGAGTTAAAGAATTGTTATTTTCAAATTATAAATTTAATTTCACTCTAAATATAAAACTTCAAAAATGAAAATTAAAGAAAAAGAATTTGAAGAAGTGCTTGAAGACTTAAAATCAGTTGCTGCACAAATGGGAGCAAAAGTTAGATTTGAAAGAGGAGACTTTAAAGGCGGATATTGTATTGTGAAAGAAAGTAAAATTATTGTTTTAAATAGACTCTCGACAACTCAAAGAAAAGTTATTACACTTTCTGCAGCATTAAAAGAATTAGGTATTGATGATATTTATTTACCTCCAAAATTAAGAGAAATTATCGAAGAAATGGATGAAACGAAATGAAGATAATAATAATAAATGGTCCTAATTTAAATTTACTTGGAAAAAGGGATGAATCGCAATATGGAAATTTAACTCTTGAAAAAATTGAAGAAATAATAAAATTAGAATTTCCAGAGGATGAATTCGAATTTTTTCAAAGTAATTTAGAAGGTGAAATTGTTGATAAATTGCAAAATGCCTCAAAAAATTTTGAAGGAATTTTAATAAATCCCGGAGGATATACTCATACTTCAGTTGCAATTAGAGATGCTCTTGAAATTGTAAAAATTCCCAAAATTGAAGTACACCTTTCAAATGTTTCATCAAGAGAAGATTTTAGAAAAGTAATGATAACTACTCCATGCACAAATGGATACATTTCTGGATTTAAAGAAAAAAGTTATTTAGCCGGAATATATCTTTTAAAGAAAATTCATTCTGAAAAATAATTTCATCTCCATGCTCCCACATATTTAGCAAGCAAAATCTTTCAGATACGAATTATTGTATCGTTATACATATTCTTGGTGCTAAATAAATTTATGAATTTATTCGAATATAATTGCATAAATATTTTAATTCAATTTCATGCTAATTAAGCATTAGCTTGATTTTCTTGCAATCTATTTAAATTATACATATAACGATTGTTTCAAGCAAAAGTTTAGAATAAATTCTAAACTTGCTATTTTTTAACACTTTATATATTTTAGCTAAAGTATAAATCGAGGAATTGTATGAAAGATTTTGGATTAAAAAAATTGTATTACTCAATCTCAGAAGTAAGTAAATTAACCGATTTGGAGCAATATATTTTACGATATTGGGAAACAGAGTTTGAACAATTAAAACCATCCAAAAATAGAGCTGGAAATCGAATTTATACTAATAAAGATATAAAAATGATTTTACTCATAAAGCATCTATTACGTGAAGAGAAATATACAATTGAAGGTGCAAAGAAAATTTTAAGTGATCCAAACGAACTAAATAAAATAAGTTCGGAAAATAGAAATACTTCAATACAAAAAGTTGCAACTCCAGAACAAAATTTTCAAGAACAACGCGATATTAAAAGAGACCTTGAAGATTTAAAGAACTTTTTAGTAGATTTACGTTCAAAGATATAATTCTCGGAACGTAGCGCAGCCCGGTAGCGTACTTGAATGGGGTTCAAGTAGTAAGACTGATTTTATTGCGTTTATTAACTAAAAACCAAATAAATAATAGAAATAAAACTCATTGTTGCAAAATTGTTGCAATAATAATTTTGAAAATGCATAGCAATGGTAGAATTTTTGGTTAGTTAATAAATTGTGCCAGAGCGAATGTCGGTACGAACAAGCAACATTTTAAGGTTATTTATAGCAGATTTATAATGTTGAGAAATTAAACTTTCAGTTACACCGCAGCTTTCAGCAATAAAATTATTATTCATTCCTTGAAGTTTACATCCTAAAATTATTTGCTCTGTCCGTGGAAGTTTTGGAAATTGATCAAGCATAAGATTTATAATTTCAGTGTTCTCAATATTCAATAAAAAATTATCCTTTTCATTATGCTCCAATTGCTCCGGTTCATATCCGAAATTGATTTTTATTTTTCTGATTTCATCAAGTATTCTGAATCTTATTATCTTCATTAAATAAGTTGTAAATTTAATTTTATTATTAACATCAAAATCAACGTTAATGCAGTTTAACAAAACTGTATTAGCTATTGAAATCTGAGAATCATAATCAATTAAATTTTTTGGAATTCCTTGAATTGCTTTGTGTAGTAAAAGTTGATGATTTTTAACTAAAACATCTAAGGCTTTCTTACTGTTAGTTTTCCGGTAAAACTTTATGAGTTTTTTAGTATTGAGATCTTCCATAGAAAAATAAAGTACGTACTAAGTACGTACTTTTTTGATATGCAATTTAATTATTGAAAAACATCATTTCATTATGATTATTTATAAATTCAATAATATTTTCCGGCTGTACTTCTTTTAATTCTTTGAAAAGACTTTCTAAATCTTCACGTTTAAAAGATAAATCATTATATGGCATTTTTTCAATTTCAGTTTTAGAAGTTGTACCGAATATTTTTTTAATGATGTTTGTTTTAATCATAATATCTTCTTTACTCCTTGGACTTCCTAATCCATTCAATTCAAAAACTGCTTCTATTTTTTCGATTTCAATTTTTCTTTTAAGATCTTTTTCATAATATTCACGATCAGAAGGAATAGAATTTTTATTTGTTTCTGCTGCAACTTCTCCGGTCGGCAATCCTTGAATAAAATTTATTATTGGTTTGAAATCTTTGAAAGTAGGGAAGGAAAATATTTTACCATTTATTGAATCTGATCTATCTTTCAAAACATATCCAAAAATTTCTTTTGTAGGTTTACCTTCCTTATTATAAATATCGTTTGAATTCATCCAGACATTAAGATCAGTTTCATAGGGAGTTTCTCCGGCAATTTTCATTTTAAATCCGGATTTAACAAAAGAACCTTTTTCTGTTACAACTCCGTTTTCATCTTTTGTATCTTCTTCTTTTTCATATTCAAATCCTCCTCTTCCGGTAAAAACGATATTACCTTCTGACTGAACAAATTTTTCTGAGAATTCCTCGTTCCAAAGTGGAAGGATTTTACCCCAGTCTAGAAGTGTCATAAAATTTTTTTTATTTCTAACGCGATAATCTTTAATATATCTGTAATAAATTTTAGTTAGTGAATCGATAAAGAGAAAATCAATTTCTTTTTTCTGCAAAAAGTTGAAAGCTTCTTGAACATCTTTTAAAGATGTTGTTTCTTTTGCGATTGCTTCAATTTTATTTTTCTTAAATAAGTTGATTAAAAAACGTGATCCCTTTTCATTATCCAAAATAAGAATTGGTTTTGTTAATTTCATTTGTTTGTAAGTTCCGGTTATAAATTCAAAAGCGGTTCTGGTTTTTCCAGAACCTTGAAAGCCGCCAAAACTTGCTTTAATGAAATGATCTTTACTAATTAACGGTTTTGCAAAATCTGATAAGTTCATTTTACAATACTCCTTTATTTTCTAAGTTGACTAAGTTTACATTAATTTCATCAATATTTTTTCTGCAATTTCGACAATTTTTGAAGCTGGTCTATATTTAGAATTTAAGTAGAAGTTATTAGAATAAAATTCTAATTCTTCCGCATAAAGTTTAATTACTCTAAAATGTTTTTGAATTTCAGTTAAAGCAGCGCTAATATTTTGAGCATCCATTTTTTTAACTCCTATTTTTATCAAAGTAATTTATTATTCTATTTTGATTATTGATTCTTTCATTTGCTTCCATAACATCAAAAATCAATTCACTGATTTTAAATTCACATTCTGCAAAAAGAGAATTATATAGAAATGTAAAATCTAATTTCCCAAATTTTTTAATTGATGCGTTTTTAATTTCTGCTTGAATTGATCTTAAAATCAAGTTTGCTTTTTCATCCGCTTGAATCTCTTCCGGAATTTCTTCCGGCGTTAGTAAATCTTCTAATGGATTAAAATAATTTCTTGGGTAAATGTTAGTTTTCATTTTCTTTTATCTCCTCAGTTTGAGAAATATCAAAAACAACTGCACTAAAAAAATTGCTTGGTTCTTCAGCTTCTTCACCTTCATTTTTCTTTTTATCAACTCCAACCGGATATAAAATAACTGCTCCGTGTTCACCTTTTTTTACTTGTCTGCCGTGCTCCTTCCATTGATGAAAGCCGCCGCAAATAGTTGGAATTATATTTTGGAATCTAAATTGCAAAGCGATTAACATTTGGTTTCTACCGGAATAAACTCTTCCTTCAATTGATGAAATTATTCTGCAGGATAACTCCAATTTTTCATCATCCGAAAGAGAATTTAATTTTTGAACTAAAATTTTTGTTTTTTCTTTTCTTGTTAATTTTTCCGTTGTTTCCATTATTGAACCTCTTTTAATTTATTGTTGATGTCTTGAATAAGTTTTAGGATTTCGTCAAGTTGTTTTAAAATTTCTTCCATTGGTTTGCCTTAGAAATAATTGATAAAATGCATTTGTTTTTTGCTGAATTGCTTAAAAGATTTAAGAAATTTCTTTTCTATTTTTTGCGGAATTGATAAAAAAATAACTGCGTAAGATTTGCCTTTATAATTAAGTGTTGTTTGAAAATATTCTGTTGAATTATGGTTTATGCGTAACCATTGAAAGAAAAAATTATTACAATGCTCCGGATTGAAAAAGAATACAAGCTGCCCTAAAAAACCATTTAATACATTATTGAGAGGTTTGCCGCCGATGTAAGAACAATTGTATTTAAAAGCAAAAGATGAAATTTGATTTATGGTGTACATTAAAGAACCTCTTAAAATAATTTTAACTGATTTGGTTGTTTTGTTAGTTTTTTGCCTAAAAGAGAAAAATATTTTTCTTGTGCTGTTGATAAATTTTTGTAAGAAAAACTATGATGTTTACCGGATGACAAATAAATATTTATATGATAACTACCTTTAAAAAAAGTAAGCCTATAAAGGATGTTGTTTTTTTTGACTTGCTGTATGACCACGACCACCACCTAATAAAAAAGAAAAAATGAAAAAGAAAAAAACTGTAAAATGACTTTTGTGAAGTGCGGAGAAAAAGCAAGGGCGGGCTGATATTTGCCCGCTATGTACACCCTTGACTTTTTTGAGCAACGGAACATATTTTGCCACAGTTTTTTTCTTCATTTTTTATTTTTTGGTAAAATGATTATGATAAAAGAAAAGTTATTTAACGAAGTTATATAACTGATACTTGGGCGTGAGGAACGAGTGACCGGAATAATAAAAACAAAAAAAATACTTTATGAATGAATGATGGAGCGATTGACGAGGTTCGAGGATTGAGCGACTGAATGAAAGAATAATGTATTATAAAAGCTAAACAAAGTTCCACGAACGAAGTGAGGTTGAAAGTTAAATAGTATTGAGGGACGAAATCCGAAGGTAAGGAGCGAAATATTATTTTTAAGTTTTGAGCTGAACAATTTTTATTAACACTATGGATTAATATTACTTAATAAAATTTGTGAAGTGTTTGTTTGATTTAACGAAAGGACGAAGTATAAAAAAACTTGGTAGTGACGAGATGTCGGATACCAAGTTTCTGCAATTAACTAAGATGGCAAATTCTTGACTGCTTTTGCAGTTTAAGATAATAAAACTCTGATAAGCTGGCTTGCACCAGTTGCGGCGTCTAATGCAAAACCATTAGATTCACCGGATGCGAAAGTTATTGCTTGACCACTTGCATTTGATTGAACTTTTGAACCAAGTGTTACAGCGGCACCGGAAACAACTAATGCAATGCCGGATGTCATAACCGGACCGTATTCATTTATTGAAGTATCTGCGTTTAAAACTCCAAGAGCTTTGGCACCATTTCCGCATAAAGCACCATCTAAACCAATGAATAAATTTTTTGTTCTATCTGCGGTCATTAAAACCGAAGTGATTAAAGTTGATTGTTCTGTCTGCATTTCTTTTGTCCTTAATTTATATAATAAAAATGGATCTTGTGAAAAAACATGATAATTTAAGCGAGCTAATGATTCAGCGACAACTGGATTAGGCATACCCCAACCGTTTATTTCGGAATAATGAATAAAGTAATCCGAAGGTGATTCTGTTGCAATTACATTATAATCACCGCAGCGCATTAATAAATCTCTGCATTGCCAAAAAGTTAGATCGGTTTTAAACATCAGCCAAAGAATTTTACCGGCAAAGTAACCGGCGGGGGTTTCAGTAAAATTTGAAATTTGATTAACAAAAAAATCAATATTATAGCCGTGAATATTTCCTTCGGCCAATGAATTACCAAAACCAATAAACATAACATGTTGAGGTAAAGTCAATAGAATATGATGTTGTGAAGTATTATAAGTATTTTGAATTATATTAACTGAAGGATAATAGCGACGAGACATATCGAAATAATTCTGATTGAAAGAACTATAACCAGTTACAATGATTTCAATTTTATTGATTAATGCAAATTCTAAAGCGGCTTCCAATCCGTAATAAAAATATATAATATTATCGGAGGGAAGAATATCTATATTGCCATTAGAATTAAATCCAGCTAAAATAGCATCATGAATTCTTTGGTAAGAAATATTTTTATAATCATTGGGATCATTTATATCATTTGGTGCATCAAAAGAAATAATGATTTTAGGATATTCTTTAATATGTGGAGCAATTGTTGGCATTACTTATTTCTTTTTTTTCTAGTTGATTTACCTTGATTACCTTGCCTACCGACATGCAAGCTTGAATTTCCCGGATTTTGCTGTTCATCAGAATTATTTATTTCTTCTGAATTAATGCTTAATTGTTCCGAATTATTAGCTATTTCTTCCGAACTATTATTTAAATCTTTTGAAACTTTCCCGACTTGAATTTCTTGAGATGAATTTTCAAGAAACGGCAATAATTCATCGGATGGATTCCCTAAGAAATCCATACCGATTTTATAAATTGTACCTTCGTGAACGAAATTTTCTAATACTTTCATATTAGATCACCGTATTACTAATTAAATAACCAGCATCGGGGCCAACAATTTTAGGCTGGAATATATCAGTCGAGCGTACAAATAAAACTTTTCCATCACGATCAAAAGTATCAACGGAAGGATAAGCTTTTTTCTTAAAAGTGTATCCAAAAGATGGTTCGTAATAAGAACGCTTTTCATTTGTCTGTGCTTTTGGAAGGTAATACAAGCCCATAAAATCACCGAACAAATCGGCATTAACATTTGCATCATTAGCATAAACAGCATTGCCGATAAATAATTCATCAAAACCTAATAATTGGCGTAACAAATCCGGGGTAACAACTGCATTCATTGTATATTTAATACGGTCAACGATTGCCGGATGATTTTTAAGAGCCATGTAAGTAATTGCTCCCAAAACTGCAACATTAGGATATTTTGCAATTTGCGATCTAACTGCATTTTTTGCATCGTCAATAATCTGTATTGGATTTGAAGCTGACTGATTAAAGCCGCTTCCGGTAGTAAGAGTAATTCTGTTAGTTGCCGGATAATTAGCAGTATTTTGAAGTAAATCTGCGATTTGTTTTTCGAGTCTTAAATTGATGCCATTTGAAACCACATTAGTAGCATGCATTTTTAAAGGAATATCATCTTCATCAAGTTCACGGTAATCAATTGGGTAAGAAAGATCATGCTCCGTTAAAACAAAATCAACAGTACTTCTACCTTCGGGAGAAATCTGATTAGATGCAGCGCGGATGGCTCTTTCCGTATTATAAATTTTAAAAGCTTCTTTGTTGAATAAAGGCACTTTTCCGCCTTCCTTTGAAACTACAACAATTGGGAAAATTTTAGTACCGATATGTTCAGCATTAGAATAACCTCTAGCTAATTCAGTAAGAACGGGGTCGTTAACTCTCTTTTGTTTTAATGTTCCATCCATATATGGACCTCATATTTAATTATGTTTTAATTATTCATTAAACTTAGAAGCGCATCCTTATAAGAAATTTTCTGTTCTTTGGATAACGCCAATACTTTTTTGTGAAGTGAGAAAGATTCAGGATCAACCTCATAGTTATCATATTCATACTCAGATTTAGAACTGCCGAGATTTTTTGCGAAATCATCCAATAAAAGCATATTTGGGAATTGATCTAAAAGGGCATCAAATTTCGATAATAAAGTTTTGGTTTGATTTTCTGAATTAGAAACATGCTCCGAAGTAATAAATTGGAGAAGATCCATAATTGATAATTTTATTGCGGGAGTAAGCGAACCGGATTTAATTTTATCGTTAAGAGAAAATTCAAATTTTGAGATATCAATTTTTAACTGAACGGAATAATTAAGCTGTTTGGTTAGATCATCTTTCAAATTTGTAAAATCATTTTTAAGATTTGTAACAACCGATAACAAATCATTTGCTGAGGATTTATCATTTGATGCATTATTATTCTTAGATTGTTCCGGAAGAGGATTTCCGGTTTCATCTAAGATTGCAGTCGAAAAAGCGACAAATTTTTCGGTTCTGTAGTTATCAATTATTTCATCAATTAAACCAATTGCAAGGGCTTCATCAGCAGAAATGAATGAAGATTTATTGCACATTTCTTTAAGTTTTTCTTCATCAAGATTAGTTTTCGCTTTATAAATATCTATTAGCGTATCGCGGAATTTTCCAAGATTGTTTGATTGGTCTTGAAAATCGTTAGTATCACCGATTGCGATATTCCACGGATTATGGATAAATATGTAGGAATTTTTATAAGCAAGGATTTTATTTCCAGCTAGAGCGATAACCGAAGCGATTGAAGCCGCGATTCCATCAATAATTGTAGTTACGTTTCCAAAATCTCGAAGCTGATTAAAGATTGAAAATCCCTCAAAAAGAGAACCTCCGGCTGAATTAATACGAACTTCAATTTCAGAAATATTTTTTGATTTGAAATCTTCAAGCGTGTTAAGAATTGTTTTAGAAGAAATGCCAAAACTTGAAATATGATCAAAAATGTTAATAATACCTTTATTCATTTTATCCTCAGATAACTGTTTAATATTAGCCAATTGTTTGTATGTGACCAAAATAATTCATAAGTTAGAATAAAGCAAGAAAATAAATAGCGAAAAAGCTATTTATTTTATCGCAGTAATATGAGAGGTAGGAAAAAGAAATATATAAATCATAAGAAAGTCGAGGAATACATACGGATAGGGCTTTCAGGCAGAGAAATAGCAAAATTAACTGATGTAAGTGAGTTCACAATTAGGAAGATATTTCACGCACTTTTACAAAAAAGGGAGCATGAAAATATTTTAGCACTAAATGAGAAAAAAAAGAAATTATTGGATAAGCAATTTGAAAGAGCGATGGAAGGAAGTGATATTATGTTAATCTGGTTGGGTAAGAATTGGCTTAAGCAGAGTGATAAAATTGAAGAGAATGTAAGACAGAAATTAGAAATAACTAAAAAAGAAATCAAATAAAACAGAAGACAGAATTCAGAAGACAGAATGAAAGAATTGAAAAAAAATGTAATTCATAGTCATTCAGTGGTGATTCAGTAGTAAAGAGAAACGTTGAAACGTGAAAAAGAAATTGAATAATTAAAAATTAGGAATTATGAATTAAGAAGACAATAGGCAGAAAATAATTAAGAATTAAGAATTAAGAATGAAAAAATTAAAAAAATTATGAATTATGAATTAAAAAAGTAAAAGAAATTTTGAATGAAGAATTAAGAATGAAAAAAAGAAAAAGTAATTCGTAGTTATTCAGTGGTGATTCGATGGAGAAGAGAAAAGTTAAAAGTAAAAAGTAAAAAACAAAATCAGAATTAAGAAAATAAAAGAAACAGAATTTGAAGGCGTTAATAATATATCATACTAATGCACTTGAACCGGCTCATTCGCAAGCAGTGAAAACAGCGTTTATTGCTGGCGGTGGAATTGATGCAGATATTTATTTAATAACAAATTTTAATCAAGCGGTTTTAGATTATGAAAGAGATAATAATTATGATGCAATAATTTACAGTTATGAAGGATTAGCAAATTATTTACAGTTGGCGATAAATAATCCAGACATAATGATATTCATGCCGACTCATTCAATTTATGCAGAACAAATACAGCAGTTAGTCGTAACCGAAAGTTTACAAGATTTACAAGGCGGTGAATATGAATTTAAAGAAACAACGCAAAACAAGGATTCATTTAGTAATGGTTATATCTGCGGACAGTTATTTAAAATAGCAGAATTAAGAAATTGTAGTTTACAAGATGCAAGGTTTTTGGCGAATAAAACGAAAGATGTTGATGGCGGAATAAATATTACTTCCGCAACAAATTACCAAACAGAAATTTTTATTGATGAGCCAAAAGAAATAGAAATTGAATATTTACAAGACTACCAAGTAAAAGTAAAATGTGATTTGGTTAGAGATGCAATTGAATATGAATATCAAATATTAAAAGAAAACAATTACATAGGTGAAAGAGAAAGAATAATTGAATTTACTGATTCTGAAGAAAGATTTATAAAATATAGAGCAATTAGGGGAAGCAATATTTCAAATTGGAGTGAATTATTTAAAATATATCCATTAGAAGAAAGGAGAAAAAAAATGGTAAAAGTATCAATGTTTAGACAGGTTGGCGTTAGAAGAAAAGAATTTATAGAAGATGTACCAACTGAAGAAGGGCAAATTTATGTGAGCAAAATTGAAAATGGTGTAATGCAAATGGTTAAAAAGAAAGCAGTAAAAAGATATACTGCACAAATAGGAGTTGCAGAAGGAATTGACGATATAATATTATTTGAAAATGATTTGGGTACAGTAACGGTAAGTTGGAATAATACATATAAAAGAGTTGAAATAGCAAATACCAATATTTTATTTAATGGTGTACTTGCTTTTACAGAAGATGATTATGATTATAAATTCCAAATAGGTAGGGGTAATCAAATGATAGCAATTTCTGCTAAGGATATTAATAATGTTGTTTTAGATGAATTTTTAGTAACGGTACATATTGAAGTATTTAAATAATACAATGAGAACGGAAAGACGTTGAAAACAGAAAAAAAAGATTAAGATTAAGAATGCAGAAGTCAGTCCGTTAGCTAACGGAACAGAAATCAGAAAGAGAAAAAATAAAAAGCTGACTGTTGCGGAATGTTCAGCATTCCAAAAAATACAATTATAAGTACATAAAGATTATTTTGGTATGCTATGAAGCGCTTGCCTACTGCAAGCAGGTTTGTAAATCAGCAATAAAAATAAAAATGAATGAAGAAGAAAGTATTAGTCAGATTGAAATTAATTACCATAAGAATCAACTCAAGATATTTTTTGAATCGAAGAAAAGGTATAAGGTAATTACAAAAGGGAGAAGGTTCGGGCTTACTAAAGGTATGGCGAATTTTCTTATTGAAAAAATGTTTGATGAAACGCTCAAATGTTTGTGGGTTGATACGACTTACTCAAATATTCAGAGATATGTAGAAAGATATATTATTCCGATATTAAAAAATGTACCAAAGCAATATTGGAAGTGGAGAAAGAAAGAATCCATTTTAGAAATTTGCGAATCGTACTGCGATTTCAGATCAGCAGATAGACCGGAAAATATTGAAGGTTTTGGATATAATTTAATAATCCTAAACGAAGCCGGAATTATATTAAAAAACAGAAAATTATGGATTGAATCTATTCGTCCTATGGTAATGGATTATAAAGCC
The DNA here is from genome assembly GCA_016708125.1 of Ignavibacteriota bacterium. Classification (NCBI taxonomy): domain Bacteria; kingdom Pseudomonadati; phylum Ignavibacteriota; species Ignavibacteriota bacterium. The sequence continues at coordinate 3,535,184 of JADJGF010000001.1, forward strand.
GATGTAATAATCGGCGGTACTCCAAAAGGTAAGAAGCATAAAGGTGAGCCGCATTTGTTCTTTGAACTTTCGGAATTATGCAAAATTGAAAAAGATTGGGAATTATTCCAATTCTCGACTTATGATAATCCGCTTATTGATGTCGATGAAATTAAGCAGCTGGAAAGGGAAATTGCTTCATCAATTAGGGACCAAGAAATTTACGGAAAGTTTATTGATGTAACAGAAAATGCAATCATTAAAAAAGAATGGTGGCAATATTTCCGAAATGAAAGTTATAAATCTGAAAACATCACCGGAATTTATCAAAGCTGGGACACAGCTTTTAAGAAAAATGAGGAGAATGATTTTTCCGTTTGCAGTACTTGGGCTGTTACAAAAAATAAAATATTCTTAATTGATGTTTACAGAGAGCGATTAACATTCCCGGAATTAAAAAGAATTGCCGTACAACTTTTTATGAAATATGAGCCGAAGGAAATTTTAATTGAAGATAAAGCAAGCGGAACGAGTTTAATTCAAGAATTAAAAAGTGAATCATTACTTCCAATAAAAGAGATAAAGGTCGATGGTGATAAAATTGCACGCGCCAACGCTGTTACTCCGCTTATAGAAATTGGGAAAATATTTATTGATGAAAATGCGAAATGGAAAAAAGATTTTATTGATGAATGCGAAGAATTTCCGAACGGACAGTTTGACGATCAAGTAGATTCCATAACTCAATTTTTGAATTACATAAAGAATAAACAAAAAGAGAATGCTGATATTACTGCAAGAATAATTAAGTATAAAAAGCCGAAGAGGAATTTTAGGAATGTGAGAGGATGAGGAAGACAATTAAAAATTAAAAATGAAAAATTAAAAATTAGAAAGCGGAACTCAGAAGTAAGGAGAAAAAGGCAAGGAAATTACAAGATTGCATGATTGTATGAATAAATTAAGAATTATGAATTAGGAATGAAAAAATAGAAGACAGAATTCTGAATGCAGAAGGCAGAAAAATAAAAAAAGAGTAAGATTAAGAAAAAGAAAAAAGGAACGGAAAGATTGCTTTGAAAAGCACTCGCAATGACAACAGAAAAGAAAAAATTAAAAAAAGATTAAGAGTAAGAATAAGACCAGCTTGCAGCTGGCAAGTTAAGAGCAAAAAGAAAAAATTAAAAAAATAATGTCATTAGTAGTCAAAAATTGTCATTAAAAAAAAAGAAAGAAAAAATAAAGAGTAAGATCAAGATTAAGAATAAGATTAAGAAAAAAAAGAAAAAAGGATAATAAAAGAAATTGCCGAAGATAATTATTAAAAAGGATTTTGCGACTGCTGAAAAAGTGGAATGGTGGAAAAAGTTACAGTATTCGATTCCAGATCCCGATAAAATTTTGCAAGATAATGGTTTTGATTATTCGATTTACAGAAATTTATTGAGTGATCCGCATTTATGGAGCACGATTCAGCAGAGAAAGGCGCAAGTTAATCAAATGGGCTGGACTTTAGTTAATGATGAAAATGAAGAATTATCAAATGAAATTGTTGAAGTATTAGAAAGAATTCAAATCAATAAAGCAATTGATCAGATTTTAGATTGCACCTTGTTTGGTTTTGATGTCGAAGAAATTAGATATGATGTTATTAACAATAAAATTACACCCATTGAATTAAATCAGAAGCCGGTCGAGTGGTTTATTTACTCAAATGAAAATGAATTGAAGTTAAGAAAAATAACCGGAGGAAGTTACGTTTTTGAAGAAGGTTTATCATTGCCGGAATACAAATTTATTTTATCTCAGCATAAAGCAACGTATCAAAATCCTTACGGTGAGAAATTACTTTCCAAAGTTTACTGGCCGATTACTTTTAAAAAAGCAGCAACAGATAATTGGGAAAAACTATTAAACGAACACGGCGTACCATATATAGTTGCAAGGCATCCAAGTAATGCAACGGAAACACAAAAAACAATTATTGAGCAAAGTTTAACGGATTTATTAAATGATCATGTTGGAATGTTAAGCGAAGAAATAGGATTGGAATTTAAGGAAAGTCAGAAATACAATGCCGGAGATTTGTTTAAGAATATGATAGAGACTTTGAACATAGAAATATCCAAAGCAATATTAACGGTAACATTAACAACAGAAATAGGAAGTACCGGAAGTTATAAAGCGGCTCAAATTCATAGAGATATGCTTGAAATGATTGGACTTCAAGATAAGAAAATTGTTGAACGAGCAATAAATAAGTTGATAGAGTTTTATGTAATTCTCAATTATGGAACTAAAATAAAATATCCCAAAATAGTACTCGAGAAAAAAGAAGGAATTGTTGATGCGACAGTAGAAAGGGATAAAACATTAAAAGAAATGGGAGTGAAGTTTAACAAAGATTATTTTGTAAGGAGATATAACCTTCAAGAAACTGATTTTGAAATTGAAAATACCGGAGAAAAATAATGAGTCTTGCTGAATTGATTTCGGGAATTGGAACAATTGGAGTTTTGATAATAGCATACTTCTTAAAAAAAACAATTAAGGATTTTGAAAAAAGATTTGAAAAGATTGAAGAAAAACAAAATAAGCAAGAGGAAAAAATAAATAAACTAAAACTGAATGAAATAATAAATTATAACAAACTTGAAATAATAATTTTGAACATGGAGAAATCCATATCAAAGTTGATTGAGGACAAATTTGAAAAGTTTAATAAAATTTTAGTTACAAAAGAACATTGTGACAATATTCATCATCAATAAAAAGGGAGATAATAAAAAATGCAACAAATATTAAAAAACATTATTGCAATTATTGGATTGGCAAAGTTATTGAATTATGTTTGGGAAATTGCCTTTGATGAGTTAAACAAGCTTGCAACGGACAGCGAAGCGGCATGGGATGATAAGGCGGTAAAGGTTTTGGATGAGATTGTGAAGGGAGTGATAAAAAGTTTGGAAGTGAAAAGTTAAAAAGATTACAAGATGGCAAGATTACAAGATGGCAAGATTACAAGATGGCAAGATGGCAAGATTACAAAGAGAATTCAGAATCCAGTAACCAGAAGGCAGAAAAAAAATTAAGAATTAAGAATGAAAAACAAAATGAAATTTTGAATTATGAGTTAAAAGGAAAAAAATATAAAAAATTATAGTGGAGCAAAGGGTTTAGCCGGATATGAAAAGTCCGGCTTTTTTTTGCGTGAAATAAAAATACATAATTTTATAGAAAAAAATATTTTTATAAATAAATTGTAATAAATTCATTATTTTTAAGAGGGGGTCAAATCAATTATTTAATTAATTGAGTGGTGAAATGCGACTCCTATACATACCAAGACTTGTAAACCAAATTAAAAAAAACTCACCGACATATCTTTTACAAAGATTAACACTCGTATTTAGACAAATAAATGTTTTCACAACAGGATTAAAAAATAATTCAAATATTTTATCCTTAATCAGAAAAGATATTCCATTATTAATCTTTTATTTGAAAAATCTTATTAAAAATAAATTAGTAGAAATGAAAATAGTTATTTAATGGTGAGAAATAAAAGAACAAACAAATACTACTCATAGTACGTAGTAGGTTTAGAGAATTAAATTTTAAAAGAATAAAACTAAATTGAAAAAAATTACGTGTGAGTAAGGATGCGAAGCTGTAGGAAAAGATTAAAAAGAGAAATAAATGATTAGTCGTTAAAAATTGAAAAGGCAGAAAAGATTTTTGTAAAAAAGTTTTCTGTTAGCAGAAAAATTAATTAACGGCGCTTGGCGCCTAAGTATATATGTTATACGGCTGAGAAAATATGAAATCTGTAAAACCAGAAGAATTATTCAAACATAGAGTATTTTTTACAGAATTTGATAGAATCACACATTCAGATTTATTTATGAATTCAGATTCCAAATTAATCCAGATTATTCAGATTGAAAGAAAACTGAAACTATACATTTTAACAAAAGCGCATATTGTCATTGCCACTTCCCAACTTTTAGAATCACCAATCGCCCATGAAATAATATTTAATAATCCAAACTTATTAAAGTCTGAAACGATTATTCCTTCATTAAGAGTAGAGTATAAAGATGCGAGTGATTTTTTAGTTTGGAAACGTGAAGAAGCTGCTTCTAACAAAAACAATACGTATCATTTTAGCCAAACTGAAGAAATTGCAAAAATTATAGATACCCAAGGTAAGGCAGTTAGGTGGGCTCTGGATGATATGAGTATATGGTTTAAAGAAAGACTTGTTGGTGATTTGAGAAATGAAAAAAGTTTAGTTAGAAGTAGTATGAGAGAAAAGGGATTGTTGTATGATGAACATTTAACAAATGAATTATCTCTGATTGAAGGTCTTTCAAGAGGAAAAGTAATTGATGTATTGAAAAAAACAAAAAATAATGAATATATCGATTTTATGAGTTATTACTCTGACTTTATTTATTATTTAAGTGGCGCAAGGACAACTGATTCCGAGGGTGTTCTGCCCCAAGAAAATCTCATTGATTTTTCATTATCTGAATTATTGGGGCGAAAAACTAAATTATCCGATAATGAAATATTCTTTAAAATATTCTTGGATATTGTAAAAGCTAAAACATCAACAATATTTCCAATTGATTTTTTAGATGCTATTTCTATTAGCGATGCCATAGAATTACGTCAAATAGCTTTATCAAAGAACTTCATTGATAAATACAATGAGATCCAATTAAAAACTAAGAAAGCCTTATTAATAAGTGATCCAGAAAAACTGGTTTTACTTTTAAACGAATTAGATGAGTTTGAAGAATCTTTATTTATTGAATTTTCTCAAGCTTTGGATCATGAGTTGCCGACAAGACTTAAAGAGAAAAAACAAAGAGCTACGGGAAATATACTTCATTCAATCGCTTCTATATTCTTGCCGTTTTATAGTCCAGAATCTTATAAAGATATAACAATTTCTGGATTACGCTTGCTTGGAAAAGAGAAAGCTGCGAAAAAAGTTGACGAAAAAATCCGCCAAGGAATGTTTGCATGTGAAAAACTATTAGAGAATACTTCGATTCTTGAAAAGCAAATTTTTCTGGACTTTGTAGATGAAATGAAAAAGAAATATTCTAGTAAAATGTTTGATTAAAGATGTATATCATGTTCTTCAAACCAACCACTTTAAACATAGCGGCATTTGTATTGTTATAATGCTTAGTTGCAAATGTTTGTTGCTTTTTGAGTGTAGTTAACAAAATGAATTAATAAATAATTATTGTCATTTGTTTTCAAAGCTGCGATGCTGTGTTGAGCGGCGGCTTAAAAACAATGCCGTTAGCTTGCACATAATAGTGAATAAATTATGGATGAATATTTTGCTTATCGGATATTTTTGGTTGATGCATCTCAAGTAGAATTGTTTACTGACTCTATTCCGAAAAGTCAAAGAATATTTGAATTGATTAGTCGAATTCAACAACAAGGGAAAGTAGAATACATTGATAACAATATTCGATACCTTTTTTGTTTTGTTAAAAATTATTCAGACAAATATTTCATTCTTCAATTTGCTAAAGAAGAAACATATACAAAATTAGCCGAGGGAGAAAAAATAATTGAGACTATCGAGGATAAAAGATATCCATTCATTTATCTTTTTATCGATATTACTCGTCAAATTATTTTAATTGAACATAAATCGACTATGTTCAGAGATATTGATATTCCTAAAGCGAAGATTGAAAAATTCTTTTCTAACCGTTTCCGGACATTCGGTTTAGTTACAAAAATTCAAGAAATATCTAGCGAAATTACTTTTTGGGAACAATTACAACATTATGATGAAATATTTTCATTTGATATAATGCTTACAGGTCCAAATTTGTTCGGTGCACGTTATAGAGCGAGCGAATTAGCAAAAGATATCCACGATAATTACAATGCATCAGAATTCAATATAAAATTGAAAAACACTCTTGGAAAGCTGAAACTTCTAAAAGAAAATATTTCAGACTATATAAAATTAGCAGCTGCTGGTGCTGGAAAGTTTGTTGCTGAGGTTGCAAAGAAAGGTATTAAAGAGAAGATTGGTAGTTTTTCCTATATTTTAAAGAAACACTATGATCGAGATGTTGATAAAATATCTGAAGAGCAATTAAATAATGATTTTGAAGATTTAGATAAACATAATGATGAAAAAAAATAAATTATCACCTGTGTATATCATATTATTATTTATATGGCTATTCTTTATCTCTTGTGCATTGGTTAAGCATACTAATATTAACATAAAATCCATTTCTGATAATTCTTTTTTATTCACTTACTTGGGAATATTTCTTGGTTTTGCATTAACAATATTTACTTTCATTGTTTCTATGGTAGATAAAATAAAAGATGCTATTGAAAAGGACGAATCGAAAACAAAAGAACAAAAAAACATTGCACAAATAAATATCCTCTCTTTTTATTCTGAAATCAAAGACGATATATTTTTAATATTCTATTTCTTTATAATTGTAACAGCTTTGTCTTTGTTTGAAAATGTCGACATTCCATTTATAAATACTTCCAATTTCTTTTTATCAAAAATCCAATTAATCGTTGCAATAAAATTAGAGTTATTCATTCTTAGTTTATATGCAATATATGATTTGACTTCCAGTGCTTTTAAAATATCTGAAGCAACTGGAATATTTAAGAAAGATAAAAAGGCTAGCTAAACAGCCAATCAAGAGGACGACGTATTCGCATTCGACATTTTAGAAATTTTAGAGTTAGTCGTTACGTTCTGGCAAACTTGATAAAGGATGTTCTATTAAACAATATTGTTGCAACCTGCGCTTACAAGGAAAGTTAAGCACAGTTTGTTAAATCATCGACAATTGTTATTAAGTGGCATTGCTGTTTTTGACAACAGGTTATCCGTTGCCTTTGGATAGCAGTGCGTTGCCGTTATATGTTAAATAAGTGTCAAATTAAGTTAAGAAATGTAATTTGAGTAAAAGGATATTTATGAAAATTAAAGATAATAAAGATGATCTTTGGGGAAGCTATCTCACGGGATTATTGTATTCGGGAATTCTGGCAATTATTTTACTTCTGATTTGTTTTGCGGTTGATGAGAGTTTATTTGATAGCTATATTACCTTACTAGTATTAGGTATAGTATGTTTGGTATTTTTTCTTAGTGGTTTTAAAAAAATTGAGGAAAACAACATCGGGTTTGTGTGTTTTTTAGGTAAAAGAGATTTTGATCAATATTATGGAGAAGGTAAATGGTGGATTTTCCCATTTGCATCATTTAAACAGAAACCAGATATTGAAACACTAAATTATACTGAAGATATTAAAGAAGAAGTTATTTCAAAAGATGATATTCTTTTAAATCTCCAGGTTTCATATACATGGCAACTCAAAGATGCTAAATTACATGATAAAAAAGCGCAAGCTAATTCAGTAAGCAAAAAACTTGCTTTTGAACTAATTAAATTTATTAAAAGCAATAAAGCAATTGAACTATTAAGTGATATAGAAATTTCAGAAAAAGTAATGAGCAACTTTCTTAAACTTGAAGGGAATAAAATTGGTATAGAAATAATAGGTGTATTTCCAATAATAAATCATCATGAGCAATTTAAACCTGTTGCTTTAGAATATGAAAGAAAATACAAAGAATTAAAATATCAACTTAAACAACTAAAATTAATAAAAAAAGATATGAAGATTTATCAAAACCAAGTACTTGAATGTATCAGGGTGCTAGGTTTTTCAAATGAGGAAGCCTTGAACTTTATTAAAGTTTATAAAAATGATGTTATCCTAAATGAACACAGTTACAATTTCAATATTGGAGAACTAACTAAAGCTTTAGATGCTTTAATAAATATTCTTAAGAGATAAAAATGAAAAATAAATATATTTTTTTACTTATTGTTTTTATACTTTTATTTGGTTTGTTATTCATTATTTATAAGACACGATCCGACAACGAAAAATATCGAATAGAAGAAACACGTATTAACGCACATAATCAATATGTTAGGGATAGCATTCAAAAGTTTGAAGACAATCTAGCAACTCAAAAGAGATTAGAAACTGAAATAAATAAAAGTAAAATTAGACAGCAAATTGAAAGCGAGAAGTTCCTATCTAACATTAATTCTTCAATTACAAACTCTAATAGCAACACTGATGTATGTGTAACTATTATTGATGAGGATGGAAATATTTCATCTTCAGTTTCAAGTGCAATTGCTAACATATATATGCAGAAAGGGAAAAAAAGCAATCCTGGATTATTGAGAAATTCATTTATTAAAAAAAAAGAGTTTCAAGAATTGTATGAAGGGGGCTCGGCTATAATTTCACGATTAGAATTAATAAAACATACGGATTATTTGGCACTTGGTAAAATTAATTATTCAATGCGGAAAGGGGAATTAGTTGGAGGAACAATAATTTGTAATGCTTCTATTGATATAAGAATAATATCGGCAATAGATAAAACTCTGTTAGAAAGTTTCTCCTTTTCAGTTAATGGGAATGGAGTAACAGAATCCCAAGCAAAAGAATATGCAATTCAAAAGTTGATAGATGTTTATTATAGTGAACATTCAGCGATATAAGAGGATTAAAATGAAAAAATACATACAATTATTTTGTCTTTTATTTGTTACAACAATTGCATATTCACAGACCGCATTTGATAAATCTGTGAGTGAAGCTACTTCTGATCTTGCAAACAAGTTAATCCAAAAGAATAAAAAGAAGGCAGTAGTTTTATATATTACAGATTTAAGTAAATTGCAAACAGTAGCGGGGAAATATATTGCCGATGTAGTTTCATATAACCTCGTTAATAATACAGGTAGTTTTGAAGTTTTTGATAGAGAAAATCTATCTGGAATAACAGAAGCAAAAAAGTTAATTGCTGAAGGTTATATTGATGTTAATACAGCAAAGGAATTAGGGAAAATCTTGTCTGTTGAAGCAATTATCATTGGGAATTACACAGTATTAAGCAATACCATGAAACTTAATTTAAAAGCTTTGGATGCAAATAGTGGTTTTGTAATAGCTGCTACAATGAAAGACTTAATATTAGATTCTGATGCTGGATCCTTGTTGGGAATTAATATAGAAACTAATACAGGAAAAAATAATTCCAATCGCGGATTCAATGATCGTCCACTGAATTCAAATGAAGATTACAATAATCCGGAGACAGTGAATAAAGAATGTGAGATCAAAAATACTGGTGATTATTGTTTCACAAATAGTACTGTACTTAAAATTAGTTTGCAAATAAGTTCCACAGAATATCCATTTAAACATTTTAAAATGACATTGGAACCAGGTCAAACTCAATGTTTCTATGATTTAGTAGCACAGACGTACGAATACAATTACCACCAAGAAAATTATAATCCAGGTGCATTTTATAGGAAAAACGAAAAGGACAAAACAAGGAGCGGTCAAATATTAGTTGAAAAATGTAAATCAAAAACATTTATTATAAAATAAGGAATGCCTACAACATGTAAATCCCATGGATAGGCAACACGATCCCCATTGAATTGGGGCAAACTCGTTTGGGTTTTGGCAAATATAGAAATTTATTTAAGTTTTATAAAAATTCTTTACAAAAAAACTAACCGAATACAACTGCGTTAAAAATCCGTAAAAGACTTACCATTTTTTTAATCTAATTTATTTTTTAAATTTATCTTAAAGACTTTAAGAAAGGGAAAATTATGTGCGGGAGATTTGAAAATAGAATTCGAGAAGATTGGATGATGGAGAAGTTTGCAGAGTTTAATGTGAATGTGTTTTTTAGAACTGTTGATAAGCTGCGTAAAAAAGAAAATATTGCTCCCACTAATAAAATATTAACAATTATGAAGAATGAAGATGATTTATCCGGAGATGATAATAAATGGGGAATAAAGTTTTCTGATACTTCACCATTGATATTTAACTCGAGGATTGAAACAATAAGCGAAAAGCAATTTTGGAAAATGTTGTTTGACAGAAACAGATGCATTGTTCCTATGAGTGCGTTTTATGAATGGAAGAAGGAAAAAACGAAGAAAGTACCGTATAGAATATTTTTGAAAAATGAGGCGATGTTTTTTGTTCCGGGACTTTACAATAAGGATAAGGAAGGGAATAAGTCGGTTTCTTTAATTACAACCGAACCGAATAATTTTATGAAAGAAATACACAATAGAATGCCGGTAATTTTGAATATGAAAGATGCAGTTGAATTTTTAAGCGGAGATGTAGGAAGCAATTTTGAAAAATGTGTTCCATACAAAGATGAAAAAAATATGAAAATGGAAGCTGCGGAGATTTAAATCATCCATAATTCTTATCCACTAATTTCATGGTATCTCTTAAAACACCGAGTGATCTTTGACTTAGCAAGTCAATTTTAACCAATCCCATATCTTCAATTGGATACATATCAGGCTGAGTAATAATTAAACCAACTCCTTTATTAGCTGCATATTCTAATGCTACATAATTTGTTATTGGTTCTTCTGTTATTAGTATTCCACCGGGATGAATACTTGCATGTCTTGGAATTCCGCCAAGTTTTGAAGCTATGTTTACAACATTTGACCAAAATTTATCTTTGAGATTAAGATTTTTTGATTCCGGGAATTTCTCAGAAATAATCGGCAGATTTTCAGCACTTGTCCATGGAATAAATTTACTGAATTTTGAGATATCCGTATCGCTAACACCAAAAACTTTGGCAGTATTTCGAAAAGCTGATTTTGCTCTAAAAGTTACATGAGTACTAATGAATGCAACTTTCTCATAGCTATATTTTTCATAAATATATTTAACCAATCCATCTCGTTCCTTCCATGAAAAATCCAGATCAACATCCGGGGGAGATTTTCTTCCTTTGTTTAAGAATCTTTCAAAGTAAAGGTTATATTGAATTGGATCCATCTGTGTAAATCCCAAGCAAAAAGCAACAAGACTATTTGCGGCAGAACCTCTTCCGATATTCATCATATTTCTTTTTCTTGCTTCATTCACAATATCCCAAACAACTAAAAAGTAATCACTATATCCCATTTCTTCTATTACTTCCAGCTCATACTGAAGCCTTGTAACAACTTTTTCGGTGATGGGCTGATATTTCTTAGCTAATCCATTAAAAGCAATTTTCCATAGAAATGAGTATGCAGTTTCACCTTTATCAAGCGGATATCTTGGGAATTTATACTTACCAATCTCGAGTTCTACATTACAGTTTTGCACTATGTACTTTATATTCCAGAGGGCTTCGGGTAACACTTTCCAATTCTTTTGAAAATCTTCATTTCTTATTAAAAAGAATTCTTCATCAGCTAAATCTTCATTATCCAAATTTTCTATTGTCTTATTCAATCTTATTGAAGTAAGAACTTTATGTAATAAAAAATCCTCTTGTATTAGAAAATAAGCCGGATGAGAAGCAATGATTTGTAAACCTTTACTTCGAGCAAAATCATACAACTTACGAGTTATAGGTTTGTGTTTTTCAGTAATAATAAGCTCAACAAAAAGATTCTTTTTAAGCTCATCAGTAAAATTTAGAGAGGTGAGTAACTCAATTGATGAAGAAATAAAGAATAAATTAGGGGAAGGTTTTTCAAATAAATCTTTTAGTTGAAAATCTTCTTTTAGGTTTCTGGTAGTTAATATTTTACATAATTCAGAATAACCGTTTCTATTCTTAGCAAGAATTATTGTATTTAACTTTTTGTTCTTTGGATCATCAAGAAAGGCTCCTAAAATCGGTTTGATATTTTCTTCCTTTGCTAATTTGGCTAATTGGATTAAACCACTCATTTTATTTGTATCAGTAAGACAAACATATTCGCTGCTTATCTGTTTAGCGTATTTTATTAAATCCGGTATTTCTATTGTTCCTTCGAGAAGAGAATATTTTGAATGTATGTGTAAACTCAGCATTTTGATATTTGGTATAAAAAATATATATTAGTGAACAAATGTACACTAATACCAAACATATTATCAAGACAAATCTTTTAGATCTTAAAAATTATTCATTACCAACATCTGCAAAAGATGTAAAACTTAGAATTTACGACAGAATCCCATCTAAAGTTGTAGATATCTATGATTTTGATATGATATTTCATGATCAAAAAACTATGGATTTGATACGTTCAGGAAGTACAATAGGATGTTTCTACATAGAAAGTCCGGGAATGAGATCATTATTAAAGAGGTTAAGCTGTGATACTTTTGAAATGTTAACTGCAGCTAGTTCAGTAATTAGGCCAGGAGTTGCGGAATCCGGTATGATGCAGGAATTTATAGACAGACACCATGATCCCTCAAGGAGAAAGTATTTAGTTCCGGAAATGGAAGAAGTTTTAGGTGAAACATATGGAGTTATGATTTATCAAGAAGACGTAATAAAAGTTGCACATAAAATTGCAGGATTATCTCTAGAGGAAGCAGATTTATTAAGAAGGGCAATGTCGGGAAAAATGAGATCTCATACAGCGATGGAAAGAATAAAGATTAATTTCTTTTCATCATGTAAATTAAAAGGTCATAGCGAGGAAGTATCAAACGAGTTATGGAGACAAATTGAATCATTTGCAGGTTACGCATTCTGTAAAGCACACAGCGGATCATTTGCTCTGCTCTCATATCAGGTAGCATATTTAAAATCTCATTATCCGGCGGAATTTATGGCAGGTGTTTTAAGCAATCGAGGAGGATATTATGCCCCGGCTGTTTACATACAGGAATGTAAAAGATTAGGTTTAAAGGTCAACTTGCCTTCGGTCAACAAAAGTGAATATGAGTACACAGGAAAGGGAAAGGAGATTCAGATTGGACTAATGGCAATCGGTGACTTATCAAATAAAACGATGTTAAAGATAATTACAGAAAGAACTAAAAACGGAAACTTTGAATCGTTATTAGATTTTTTCATAAGAACAAAAATAGGATATTCCGAATGCGAAATACTTATAATATGTGGAGCATGTGACTGCTTTAATCAGACACGACCGACATTAAATCGCTTATTAGGTTTGTATAATTACAACAAGCAATTTCTGCATAATGACGAAGAATCACTATTTGGCTACGATCATTTTAATATTGAAGATCAAGTAACTACCAGCGAGCAATATTCCATTGAAAAAATTTGCAAGTACGAATATCAAACTTTTGGTTATATGGTAACACAGCATCCTTTGTATTTTTACAGAGATTTTACGAAACAAAAGAATATCGTGAAAGCAATTGATATGAAAAAATATAATAGCAAGAAAGTTGAAATGATAGGATGGTTTATGACTTCCAAAAGAATAAGAACCAAAAAAGGCGATATTATGAAATTCTTATCTCTTGAAGATGAAACCGGAACATTTGAAGCAGTGATATTTCCGAAGGTTTACAGTCAATGCGCAGAACAGACCATGTCAATGGGTCCATATCTTTTATTTGGCAGAGTTGATTATAATATGGGAAATAATCTTGTCGTTGAAAAGTTAACAGTACTTTCGAATAGAGAAATTTTATCAATGATACAGAAGGACTCAGTTGAGAATAATTATTTTGGCGATGTTGAACACTTCAGTAATGATGAAATTGATATTGTTAAAAGTCTTGATTTTGAAAAATATAAAACTGCTTATCTGTAGTGTTTGTATGTTGGCAAACAGAAGTAGCAAGTAGTTAGGAGTTAGTAGTCGGAAGGCGGGATTCAGAAAACAGAAAATAAGTAAAAATTAATAATTAAGAATAAAAAACAAGAGAAATTATGAATTGTGAATTAAAAAGATAGAAAAAAAATTAGGAATTAATAATTAAGAATGGAAAAATTGAAAGATTTCAAAATTGCATGATTACAAGATGGCAAAAGCAGAATACAGAATTTAGTAACTAGTAGTTAGAAAACAGAAAAGAAATTATGAATTAAAAGAGAAAAATTAAAAGATTTATATTGGTGCAAAGGAAATTAGCCGGACTTAGAATGTCCGGCTTTTTTTTTATCTAAAAGAAAAGTGTTAAGCCCATTCTAACGGGAGCCCCTTTTATTTCAAATCCATCGTCCTCTGATTCTCTTTCTGTTATAAAAGATGTTGTCGCAAATTCGGTTACAGTTGTTGTTTTGTATGAATAATTATTATCATTGATAAAATATTGCATCAATAAGCCTACCTCCACTGAGAGAGAAAAATCTTCCGAAAATTTATATTCAGCTCCAACAATTCCATTTATACCAAATCTCTGTGTATCATTCCTATTGATTATAGTCTCTCTATAGGTATGGTTTGTATAATTACGTTTATTGGTTTCATCTAATTTACTAAAATATACAAATGGACCAATACCAACCAAAAAATTAACGTTCTTTTTATTATATACAAGTTTATGATATTGAATTGATAGACCAAAACCAAGACTATGATTTTCTTTTGTGGTTAATGCCTCATTATGATCAGAATAATCGTATTCTTGGATTTCTGAACCAGAGCCATCTGAGTTATATGTATTAAATAAAAATCCAAATCTTAAACCATTATTTTTATCCCAAAAATACCGGTATGAAATAGTGTAACCATCAAAATTAATTAGTTGGAAATTACTGCCGATTTGAAATTGTAGTCCGTGGGGATTTTCTACGGTGCAGCTGTCTTGTGCATAGTTAGAAGAAACGATTATTGAAAAAATAATTAAATAAAGAAATGGTTTCATGTCAACTCCATATTTATGAAAGATAAGCCAAGAGGATTAATTTTCAATTTTCGAGGTATGTACAGAAAATTTCACGTAAGATTGTGGTTTTGGGTTTCTTGAATTTGTCCGATAATTCTTTTACAGCATTATATGATTCTAAATCAAATTTTAGCTGAGCTTTATACGTTTGAATTCTGACAAAATTATCATACTTGAATTTATAAATTGGTTTATTAATCTTTTTAATTGATGTATTAATAACCTTGCTATGAAATACTTCTTTTAATAATCCAGTAAAGCCTAATGCTTTTTTGTATTTATCATATTCATTTGAATAAACTATAAGTGAGATCGATTTAGTTTTAATTATTTTAGACATGATTATATATTTAATTTATTATTATAAATTTATAAATAAATATTTATTTGTATATAATAATATAATTCAAATTATAAAAATAATTACATTATTTGACAGAAGATATGCAGAAGTGAATTCTGGAAAGTACATACAGATTAAGTTGACAAGACAGTAAGTCCCAAAGTAATAATGTCTAAAAATTTGCATTGGAATATTATTATAAAAATATTAATATTGGTTTAAATGTTATAAAATTAAGATATTCAGAGAAGGGGGAGTTCTAATGATTTAATTTATTTAAAAGATTTATAGGAATAAAAATGGATAAGAAAATTACAAATCCAATTCTTACCTTTTTTGGAACATATTTTTTTGCATTTCTCTTTTACCTCATTTGGATATTAAAATATTTGAGGCATTTCAATTTTGAATACCAGAAGTATAATTCGAAGATTAAAAGTTTATTATTTCTTGTAGAAATGAATGTTGGATTTATTTCGATTTACACGATAATACTTTTATTTAATACATCTCAAAGTACAACTCAAGTAACAATTGTACTACCTTTCATTTATGTTTTGGCAAATCTGATTACTCTAATTATTGCTATAAAGTTTACAAATTTATTATTAACTGTTTACAGAGAAGAAGGATATTCAGTCAGATATTCAAATCTTTACACATTGTTGATTTCATTCGGAATATTTTTAATATGCCTAATACCATTTGTTGATTTGGAAAGTAAAATAATATTAGTAGCTGCTGGGAATACTTTTATTGCGGCTTTTGTAACTTTTTTGCAGTTAAAGATAAACAGATTGTTTAGTACGGAAGAGTATTTGTTTCAGATATAATAATTAGAGAATTCATGGATTCCCGTCCGTTAGTTAACGGATCACATGAATGACAAATTGAATATTTCTGAAGTCTTTGTTGCCAAATATATTTTAATTGGAAAAAAAATAATAATGTTTTTAGTTACTCGGATGGAACCCCCCTTTCAAACGGGTAATGAAATCTGGCGGATGGCTTTTAGCTGTTCGCTGGAGATTTAAGAATTTATTTTTTTATGTTGGCTAGGTAGGTGCATATCATTTCTCTTGTGATGAAAGGTTTTGCAACTTTATATTTTTCTGCGATTTTTGTTACTTCAGTGAAAACAGTTAATTCAA
This sequence comes from Ignavibacteriota bacterium, assembly GCA_016708125.1. NCBI lineage: Bacteria > Pseudomonadati > Ignavibacteriota > Ignavibacteriota bacterium. The sequence continues at coordinate 3,551,414 of JADJGF010000001.1, forward strand.
CCTTTATAGAACTTTTATAAATCATAGATCTTTCAGAAAGGTTATACTTTAGAATATAATTTGGATTTTTCTTAAGTATAGACTTAAAATTATTTAATATATTATTGAATATTATTTGCCTTTGAATATGGTTGGCTCTTAAAAGATGTTGGGCTAGCTTTTGTTTTTCTTCTTTGTAAAGCATTGTAAGTAATGTTTTATATTCCATAGTTTGAGTTTAGAATGTTTATATTTTATTATATAAAAAATAATATTTAAATAAATAAAAAAACTGAAAAATTTGTAATAAAATTATTATTTTTGAGTGGGGGTCAAGTCAATTAAACAAAACAATTGAGTGGTGAAATGCGGCTCCTATACATACCAAGACTTGAAATAAAGAAAATAAGAACTTACCAATTTTTATACACACCAAAATCTAAAATACATTTAAATCCAAGTATTATATTTAAAAGGTTATAAAAGCTTATGCCCCAAATATTTGATAATATTAGTAATCATTTAAATAGCGCACTGAAAAAAACTCTTGAAATATCTTTTCGTTCAGATTTCTGTGTTGGATATTTTAATTTAAGAGGATGGAAACAAGTCGCTGACGAAATAGAAAACTGGAACGGTGGTGAGAATAATAACTGCAGGTTACTCGTTGGGATGCAAAACTTAGGTGTTGAAACTTTAAAAGAATATTTTTCACAAACCGATATTAGTTCAATTGATAATAAAGAAGCAATAAAAATTAAGAAGAGACTTGCTCAAGATTTTAAAGATCAACTAACAATTGGAATCCCTACAGAAGAAGATGAAATTGGTCTTAGAAAACTTGCAAAACAAATTAGTGAGAAAAAAGTAGTTGTTAAATTATTTTTAAAACATCCTTTACATGCAAAACTGTATTTACTTTTTAGAAAAGATCCAATAAGCCCAATAGTTGGTTATCTTGGTAGTAGTAACTTAACACTTGCCGGATTATTAAAACAAGGTGAATTAAATGTTGATGTTATTGAGCAAGATGCAGCTAAAAAACTAGCACAATGGTTTGTGGACAGGTGGGAAGACCGTTGGTGTATTGATATTTCGGAAGAACTAATTGAAATATTAAATACAAGTTGGGCTTCAGAGAAACTATATAGTCCATTCCACGTTTATTTGAAGATGGCATACCATTTAGCTAGAGAAGCAAGAACTGGTATTAATGAATTCAAAATTCCTAAAATATTCCAAAATGAATTATTAGAATTTCAGAAAAAAGCTGTGTTAATTGCAGCACATCATTTAAATAAAAGAAACGGTGTATTGGTTGGAGATGTAGTAGGTTTGGGTAAAACTATAATTGCAAGCGCCCTTTCAAAAATATTTGAAGATGATTATTCAGCTAGAATATTAATTATTTGTCCAAAAAACTTAAAACAAATGTGGGATGACTATGTTTATAAATATGAATTAAGGGCAAAAGTTTTATCAAGTTCTGTTGTTCAAAATGAATTAAAAGAATTGAAAAGGTACAACATTGTTTTGATTGATGAAAGTCATAACCTTAGAAATAGGCAAGGTAAGAGATACAGAGCAATTCATGAGTATATCAAGGAAAATGAAAGTAAAGTAATATTATTAACTGCAACCCCTTATAATAAAACTTATATAGATTTATCAAATCAACTAAGATTATTTGTTGATGATGAAACTGATATTGGAATTGGTCCAGAAAGATTTATTGAATCGGTTGGTGGACAGGTTGAATTTTCTGCAAGATATCAAACTCAACCAAGAACGTTAAGTGCATTTGAAAGAAGTGATTTTGCAGACGATTGGCGAGAATTAATGCGTTTGTATTTAGTAAGAAGAACAAGAAGTTTTATCAAAGAGAATTATGCAGAAACTGACGAAACGATTGGAAGGAAATATCTTACTTTTTCAGATGGCAGACGTTCCTATTTTCCAGATAGGATACCAAAAAGAGTTGAGTATGTGTTTGATCCTAATGATCCAACTGATCAATACGCTAAATTATATTCTAAAAAAGTTGTAGATGTTATAAATGATTTGAATTTACCAAGATATGGAATAGCTAATTATTTAATTAATGATGCAATAAATAAGGCTGATAGTAATGAAAAGATTATAATTGACAATTTATCGCGTGCTGGAAAAAGGTTAATAGGTTTTGCAAGAACAAATCTTTTCAAGCGTTTGGAAAGCAGTGGGTATTCTTTTTTATTATCTATAAATAGACATATTTTTAGAAATTATATTTTCATATATGCACTACAAAATAAACTTCAAATTCCCATCGGACAAAATGAAGCTAGAGCATTAGATGAATATTTAGATGAGCTTGATTTAGATATTTTTAAAGAAAATGATAACAATCATTTTTACTTATCAGAAGAACAATTTTTTGAACATGCCTCAGTAATTTATAACCAATATCTTGAAAAATACAAAATAAGATTTGATTGGATTAGATCGAAACTTTTTAATGTTGATCTAATGGAAGAATTAAAAAGCGATTGTAAAAAATTATTCAAAATATTAAAATTAGGAAAAAACTGGAATGCAAAAGAAGACAGACAATTAAATGCATTATATAAGTTATGCTACAAAAAACATAAAGAAGAAAAAGTATTAATATTTACACAGTATGCTGATACTGCAAATTATATTGCCGATGAATTTAAACATAGAAATGCAGAAAATACTGAATGTGTTACCGGAGATAACGAAGAGCCAACAAAATACGCATATAGATTTAGTCCAATAAGTAATAATAAAATGGGTTACAAGAATACGAAAGAAGAAATAAGAGTACTTATTTCAACAGACGTATTAAGTGAAGGACAAAATTTACAAGATGCTCATATTGTAATAAATTATGATTTGCCATGGGCTATTATCCGTTTAATTCAGAGAGCTGGTAGAGTTGATAGAATAGGTCAAAATGCAGAAGAAATACTTTGTTATTCTGTTTTACCAGAAGATGGATTAGAACAAATTATTAATTTGAGAAGAAGGTTAAGTCAGCGAATAAGCGAAAATGCCGAAGTAGTTGGATCAGATGAAACATTTTTTGAAGGTGATCCAGTTAATATTACTGATTTATACAATGAAAAATCGGGAATTCTTGATGATGAAGATGATGGAGAAGTAGATCTTTCTTCTTATGCATATCAAATATGGCAAAATGCAATTGATGATGATCCACAATTGAAAAAGACAATACCAGATTTACCGGATGTAGTTTATGCAACTAAAAAAATAGATAGTCTTGAGGAAAAAGAATCAGTTATAGTTTATGCGCGAACTTATGATGACAACGATATTCTTTCTTTAGTTGATAAAGATGGAAATCTTATCACTAATTCTCAATTCAGAATTTTAAAAGCTGCAGCTTGTGATAAAAATGTTAAGCCACTTGAAAAAATTCATAATCACCATAAATTAGTTGAAAAAGGAATTGAAAATATTAAAGAAATAGATAGTAAAATTGGCGGACAATTAGGAAAGAAAACCGGAGCAAGATACCGAGTTTATAAACGATTAACAGATTATTATGAAGATAATAAAGATTCTCTTTTTGTAAACGATGCAATAAAAAGAGCGATTGAAGATATTTATAAATATCCACTAAGAGAATTTGCTAGAGAAACTTTCAACCGGCAATTGAAATCCGGAATTTCCGATTACGATTTGGCAAATCTTGCAGCATCCTTAAGGGAAGAAAATAAGCTTAGTATTATTGAAGAAGATGATACTAATAAATATAAAGAACCAAAAATTATTTGTTCACTTGGATTAAAAGATAAAGAGTAATTATGGCAATTCAACGAAAACTTTTCAATCAGCTAATTAAAGATTTTAACTTCTCAGAATTATTTATTGAACTTGGATGGGATAAAGTTTTAATAACCCAGAAAATAAAAGCCAATGATGAAACTTATGAAATTAAGTCAGCTGCTCAGAAACGTAGTTTTGTAATTTTTGTTTGTAATTCGAACCATGATAATAGAATTCCTAACAAAGATGAAAGAAAAAAAATAGATAAGGCTGTAACCAAATTGTTTTATGAACACCTTATAATTTATATCGATAAAAACAAAACTCAACAGCTTTGGCAATTAAGTGTACAAGAACCAAATAAACCAATTCAATACCGTGAATTTAATTATTATATAAAAAATGATCCTCAACAGCTTTTTGAAAAGTTAAATCATTTATTCTTCACTTTAGATGATGAGGACAAAATTGCACTTGTAGATGTAAAAAGCAGAGTAACGGAACAATTCAATCAAAATGCAGAAAAAGTTACCAAAGCATTTTATGCTGAATTCAAAAAGCATCATGCTGTATTTCAATCCTTTATTCAAGGTCTTGAGAACCAAATGGATATTGATTGGTACACATCCTTAATGTTGAACCGATTAATGTTTGTATATTTTATACAAAAAAAAGGTTTTCTTGACAGCAATACAAATTATTTGAGTGATAAACTTAGAACTATTAAAAGCAAACAAGGTAAAGATAAATTTTATAAAACATTCTATAAAACATTTCTGTTAACTCTTTTTCACCAAGGACTTGGCAAACCAAACCACACTCCAGATTTTGAAAAAGAACTTGGTAAAATTCCATACTTAAACGGTGGATTATTTGACGTTCACAAATTGGAAAAAGATAATGATAAATTAGACATTGCTGATAAAGCTTTTGAAAAACTATTTGCATTTTTTGATGAATATAATTGGCACCTTGATATTAAACCAAACACAACCGGTAAGGATATTAACCCCGATGTAATTGGCTATATTTTTGAAAAATATATAAATGACCGAGCTACAACGGGAGCGTATTATACTAAGGAAGATATTACTGAATATATAAGCAAAAACACAGTTATCCCATACTTGTTTGATAAAGTAAAAGAAAAAGTTAAAAATGCTTTTACTTATGATAGTTCACTTTGGAAAATGCTTAAAGAAAACCCGGATAGATACATTTATGATTCAGTTAAAAAAGGAATAAATACAAATTTTAATATAAAAAATAACTTTAATGATAAAGTTACCGAAGACTTGCCAAATTTCATTTCTATCGGTATCGATACATCAAAACCAAATTTACTTGAGAGAAGAAACCGCTGGAATGAAAAAACGGATGAAGAATTAGCTTTACCAACCGAAATTTGGCGCGAGACGATTGAACGAAGAAAAAGATATTGGGAATTACGTGCTAAAATTGAAAATGATGAAATAAGAGAAATAAATGATTTTATAACATACAATCTTAACATTCGTCAATTTGCACAAGATGCAGTTGAACAATATGAAGGTTCTGATTTTGTAAATGCTTTTTATAAAGCAATAACTGAAATAACAATTCTTGATCCAACTTGCGGATCCGGTGCATTTTTATTTGCAGCACTTAACATTCTTGAACCTCTTTATGAAGCATGCATAAGCAGAATGCGAGAATTTGTTGAAGTTGATAACGAAAAAGGAAACGGAAAAAAACATGAAAACTTCCGTAAAGTTTTAAATGATATTGAAATTCATACTAATGAAAAATACTACATTTTTAAAAGCATAATACTTAACAACCTATACGGTGTTGATATTATGAACGAAGCTGTAGAAATAGCTAAACTCCGTTTATTCTTAAAACTTGTTGCTGTTGTTGAACCGGATGAAAGAAAAGAAAATTATGGATTAGAACCCTTACCGGATATTGATTTTAATATTAGAGCCGGTAACACACTTGTTGGTTATGCTACTGAAAACGAAATTGATTCTGGTTCTGAACTAGATGCATTTAATGAAAAAGAAAAAGAAAAAGTAAAAAATGAATTACTTGAAAAAATTGAAATTGCTGCAAGTTCATTTAAGAGCTATAAAGAAGTACAGCTTGAGTCTTGTAAATTAGATTATATTCAATTCAAAAAAGCTAAAGACAATCTTGAACTTAGATTAAAAGAATTAAATGAACAATTAAATGATTATTTAGCAAAAGATTATGGAATAGTTAAAGAGAAAAATAAAAAGAAATATTCGGAATGGATTCAAACTCATAAACCATTTCATTGGTTTGCTGAATTTTATGAAATTGTTCACCAAAATGGAGGTTTTGATGTTATAATAGGTAATCCACCCTATATAGAAAATTCTAAAGTTTTCAACATTTATAAACCAAAATTATCAATTACAATAGATGCGGGGAATATTTATACATTAGTTTTAGAGCGTGGTCATTCAATAGTTCACAAGAAATCAAAACATGGCTGGATAATCCCAATTTCAGCAGTATGTACTGATAGAACAACTAGTTTCCAAAATTTTATTAGAAGTAATTATAACAGATGGATTGCGACATATGATATTTTCCCTGCTAGACTTTTTACCGGTGCTGCTCAAAGACTAACAATTTTAATTCTTACAAACAATGAAAAATTATTTCAACAATTTGTTACAAAGTACTATAGATGGTATGAAAATGAGAGAAACAATTTAATTGATTTAGTTTTTTATAACCGCAATTTAGATTTTGATGAAGTAGGTTGGTTAGCTAGAATAAATCAATATATTGGTTGGGATGTTCTCCAAAAACTTAAACAAAAAAGGCTTGTCAATTTTCTTTATAAACCTAAAGAAAAACTTATTTATGTTCATAGAATAATTAATAATTTTATCAAAGCGATTGATTTTGAGCCAATTTTTAAAAAATCAAATGGTATTGTTACTCATTCTGATGATTTTAAGATGTTATATACTTCGTCAGTTCATAATGCTGTCATAATTTCAATTCTAAATTCGAATTTATTTTATTTTTATTGGCGTATACATGGTGATGGCTTTCATTGTGGGTTTAAAGATATAGAAAAATTTCCAGTTGATATTTCGAAAATACAAAAGAATGAAGAAAAACAATTAAAATTACTTTCAAAAATATTAGTTAAGAATTTAGAAAAAAATTCTGAAATTAGAATCCGCGATCAAAAAACAACTGGTAAAGTTGAATTGCAAACTTTCTTTGTTGGGAAATCTAAAACAATAATTGATGAAATTGATAAAGTCCTTGCAAAACATTATAGCTTCACAGAAGAAGAATTAGACTTTATAGTAAACTACGACATAAAGTATAGAATGGGAAAGGAGTTGGATGATGGGGAATGATAACTTTAAACCAGATTTGGGTCTTGCTTTAAGTGAGAGATATAGTCAAGAAATTACACACCATTTTTATTCAATCCCACTAATAGAAATACTTCATGTTGGTAACAATCTCTTTTCAACAATGGTTGGTTATACAGTTGAAGAAGTAGATTTTGCAGTCTCATTCGACTTTGATAATAAATTACTTATTGAATTATTGCTGCAAATACAAAACAAAGGTTTAAAGGAATATTTGGAGAATGTACTTTTAAAAGAATTTACCGGACCAGAAAAAGCTGTTTTTTATGAAACACCAATTCATGTTGATATAGAAGCAAGATTGGGAAATTTAGTAAAAAGTAAATATGAAACATTTGTGCCATTGATTGTAGAAAAGTTTGAGAATGTCATTGAAAAGCAAATTATAAGAATAACTTAACTTTACTTAGTGGAGCTAAATTATGTCAGTGCCTACCCATCACAGTAATTGTCACACCTATGCTTATCCAACGCGTTGTTATCTATGTGGAGAGGAAGTTTATTTCTTTTTTTGTAGTTGTGGATCGCGTGTTTTTTTTGATGAACTTAATTATCCTTGGAAAATCCATAATTGTTTTTTGTATCAGATGAAGGATATTATTGAAGATTTTATTAGTCAACATAGTGGGACAAGAACAATTGAATACATTAGAAGATTAATACTAAATTCAGCAGAGGATAGAGATATTCCTGTACCTATTGATCGTATAGAACTACTTGAGAATTATATAAGAAGAGTAACCTCTACAACAACAATAGTAAATGTTAAACCAGATAATGATTATTTTGTTGGGACAGGTGAAATTACAAACATAAATAAGAACATTAATTTTTATAAAAAATATAAATTAGAAGAAAATTTTATTTCTGCTCATTTACTTGGTTTATTAACAAAAGAAAAATTTAGTGAAATATTTTTAAGAACACATGCTAACGAAAATGGATTAATCAGTGATTTCATTTTTTATTGTCCAGAAAAAATTATTAGAACCTTGAAACTTAGAAATAAAATGAAAATTGTAGTAAAGATAGCACCACATCATGCAATGCCGGAAAACAAAATATGGCTTGTTGAGAAAATTGAAACATTTGATTAAGATATATTAATTACATTAAAAAAAATAAGATGTTGTAAATCGTTGTAAATAAACAAAGATATTTTTTAAGTTAATAATTACATATTATTTAAATTGAAAGAGTTTTGCAATATGATTAAAAATAAAGAAGTATTTGTTAAGGAGCTTCTATCAAATCCAGAATTAAAAGACAATATCATTTCCTATGTTTTTGCTTTTAACCCTAATATAGACATTAGTTTGAAAAACAATTATTTCGACAATGTAGTTTTTCATTACGAAAAATATAAAAACGATAGACCCAAAAACCCTCCTTCTATTAAAGAAATTAAAGATGATGTTGATAAGTGGACTGGACTAGATCTGCGAATAAAAAAAATTAGATTGAAATCAATAAGGGGATTTCCAGATTCTGAAATACCTTTTGGGATTGATCTTGTAAATGAAAATGATGTGGTTCAGAATATGGTAATTCTAGGTGGAAATGCAATTGGTAAATCTTCAATATATGATTCAATTGAATATATATTTTGTAATGATATTGGAGAGGCACAATTAAGAAATTATGATATTAAAAACCAAGATAGGTATAAAAAATATTTAGAGCATTATGATAATGGGAGTCAAAATACTTATTGCACAATACAAACGGTTGACAAGCTTTTTGATATTAGTAATTCACAGAATATACCTGAAACTGTAAGAAAAAGAATAAATCCGAATACACACTTTATTAGTGAATATGATATATATAAAAATGGTCAGTTGGACTATGAAAACAGTGTTTCCCAATCATTCCATAATCTTATTGCTAAAAGCATTGGGCTAGAAGATTTACTAGAATTTAGTAAAAACCTGAAATCATTTATTTTATATCGCCGTGCGACCGAATCAAGGGGAATAAATAAAGCCAGTGAAAATATAAATATACAACAAAAGCTTATAGATACAACACAAAAAGCCTTAACTGAAAGTAAAAAAAAACTTTTTGATTTAGAGAATGAACAAAAAGTTAAGCCTGAGGAGGAACATTTCAAAAAGTTGGTTGAAATAATAAATAGAATAAAAAATAATAGCTTCACTTTAATATTTTCCCATCCACAATTATTAAGTACATTGCACAATTTTAAAAATGAATACAATAATTTTATTTCACGTCAGTTCAATAGCATTAATGTAAACGAGTTACATTTTTTAAATATGGGATTAGAATTAATTACGAAGTTTGATAACTGTCCATTTTGTTTGGATTCAAAGTTGCAAAAGAATGAGATTGAGGAAAATGCTACTGAAAGAAAAAATAAAATTGAAGGACTTAATCAAGTTATTAAAAATCTAAATTCAGAATTAAATGATTTAGTTGATAAATTACAAAATATTTATTCTCAATTTTTAAAACTCGACAACAATATACGAAAAGAAATATCTGAAATATCCGATTGTGTTGAATTCAATAATTTAGTTCAAATAGAAATGAATTTTTCGAAATATATTGCCAACTTACTAAGTGCTGATATTTTTGTAGAAATATCGAAATTGGACAACAATCCGCAATACTTGAAAAACAGAACTGGGTACGTATATAAACTAGTTAACGATTCCGATAAATTTATTAGCGAATTAGCAAAAATAGAATCCGAACTGACTCAATTAACTAATAATCGAAATAGTGAAGTAAATTTTGTCGATTCCAATCTTCAAAATAAAACTCAAATTAAATCAATTACTGAACAAATCATTGAGACAAAAAAAGAGATTCGTGATTATGAAAGTCATATTAATGAAGCAAATAGAGTTGTTAAGAATGAATTTTCTAAAAAAGAAGAACTGGAAAACACACTCAGGCTTTTTAATGAAATCAAAGAATCAACTAAGCAGTATGAAAAAATAGTATCAAGCAAAATTAACGATATTGTCAATTCTGCATTTGCTCCAATAAAAATTATTGTTGAAGAAGTGCTTGAAGAATATTTTAATATTGATAATAGAGATATCAATTTAATAATATCAAAAGAACCTGATTTAGTAGACGAGGAGACAGGAGAGATATTAAGTGAAGTTATAACTGCAAAAATTAAATTAAAAAAATCAAAAGAAGCTCCACAATCTATTAGTAAAGTACTAAATACTTTTCATTTTCGACTTTTTTCAACTATGGTTGGTGTTGCAATTGCAATCACGTCTCGTATTAATACCAGAATAAATATGCCCCTTGTAATGGACGATATTTTTTATGCTAGTGATTTCGAAAATAGAGTAGCCGTTGAAGAATTTATTAGAGCACTTTTCAAAGTATTTTACACATTTACACCTGATTTGCCTTTACAATTAATTCTTTTCACACACGATCAACTTATTTTTGAAAGTGCTATGAAAGCATTTAATGAAATAGATAAATTAAAAGGTGATTCATTTGCCTTTGCAAAACTATTCTCCCACGAAGAATCGACAGTTATTGGCGACTATAAAGATCTGATATATAAAATACCGGCTTACTATGCAAAACAACAATACAAAAACACAATCGAGATGAAATGAATATAACATTTAAAGTTTTGTTAAAGTATATTGTCTACACTATCCTTCCAATTATACTTTTTTCTGCCATCGGTATCTTATTATGGCGATCAAATATTAATAACCTTAATTCTGAACTGCAAAACAAAGTCTCAGATATAATAAAATCAACAGTGACCCAGCAAGCAGAAAAAGGTTTATTAACACCAGAAATTTTCTTTATTGCTACGGACTCTTCAAAAGTTAAAGAGCTAAGCAAAGAGCTAAAAGATAAAATTATTAATACTGTTACTGAATTATATTTAAAGAATAATAATCCTTTATCATATGACGAAGTCGATGTCAAACCATTTTACTTACTTCCTGCAAAGGCGAATAAAAGCGGACAATACATTTTAACAGAGAGACAACTAAATATATTAAAAGAACACATAATATTTTTAGCGAAGCAAGTAGAAGTTGAAACAAATAGAACCAAAGAAGAGGTTGGAAGGGATATTGAGAGATTAAACTTTTGGGTAACAATATGGATAGGATTTATTGGGCTTATTGGAATTTTCATCCCAATAATTATTAACATAGATGCCACAAAAAATGCAACTGATGCAAAAAAGATTGCTTCTGAAGCAAAGAGCATGTCTGATGGAATTGAAACCCGTTTAAATGAGACAAACACAAAGTCAGAAGTAGCATTAAGAGAGGTGCAGTCAGTCAAAGGTAACCTTTCCATAATAATTGCAATAAATAAATTAAAAGAATTTTCCCCACAGTTTATTGCTCAATTTGAAAGTAAAAATGCAACAAAAGCTCTTAAAAATATTCTGACTGATTTGTTAAGGGAGCTTAAAAATAATTCCGAAAATTTTGATAGTCAATTTATGGATAATTGGTTAAAACAAATTGTAACAAATATTCAATATCTTTCATTTTTAAAAGTATTTAATCAAGTACAAACAAAACAAATGAATGAATTCTCAAAACTAATAACAGAATCATTTGGCAAAGACGGAAAATCTAAAATTGAAGGAATATCAAACGGACTTGAAATATTAATTAACGAATTATAATTAAATAGTATTATTAAAAAGGGCTCATTCAAATTAGTTCAAGACAACAACAACTTTGTTTTCAGAATTAGTGCACTTAAAAGTGTGAATTACCGTATCGTAATTGCCGTCCCGATTTGTATATAAGTAAAAGTTTTGAAGTAAAAATATTTTTAAGACTATAGCATAGTTGTTATGTTCTTCAGGTGAGGCGCAACATCTTGGTTGCTTTTTGAAAATAGTATCATATTATCTAAACACTACCATATAATAATAGGAATTTATTATGTACGACGATTATAAAGAGGAGTTCTTGCCAAGATTACTGAAAAATAATATTTATAATGAATTAAAGAGAAAATGTGAAGAAAAAGATAGCGAAATAATTTCCCTTGTGGATAAAGCAGTTTCTTATTCATATCAAAGAACAAAAACAATTTTAAAACACATGGGAGAATTTACTCTTCACGATAGCGACCATTCCTTTCGGGTTCTACATTTAATGAACAAATTAATACCAGAAGAAATTTTGCATAATTATTCAATACCTGAATTAACCCTACTTTTATTAACAGCATTCTTCCACGATATTGGTATGGCACCTAATGAGAAAGAAGTTCTTGCATGGAAGAAAGTTTGGGATAAAAATATCGAATTAGATATAGATGAAACAAAAACTTATGATGAATTCAATCGTTTTCTTGTAGCAAAACCTGATGAAATTAGTATAATTGAGCAGTTGCAACTTAAGGCTAAAGAAACAGAAGTGGAAATCCAAAAATCTTATTTAATAACAGAATATATACGAAAAACTCATACAGAAAGAGCAAAAGATATCATTGCCACCGATTGGAATAATAAAATTCTTTATAGGGATGTTGACATGACGTTCGAATTTGCTCAGTTATGCTATAGCCATAGCGAAAATGCTCTTGCGTTACTGGAACTTGATAAAAATTTTTTATGTGGCGAAAATACTTATTTGTGTCTCCCTTTAATTGGTATAATTTTGAGGTTAGCAGATGTTTTAGATTTTGATGCAAAAAGGACCCCGCCCTTATTATTTTCACATTTGAATGTTCGCCAACCTGTATCAATAAAAGAGTGGAATAAACATAGAGCTGTGCAGGCGTGGGAAATAAATCCAGATTTGATTCAATTTAATGCTAAATGTAAACATCCAGCAATTGAAGCAAGTATCCATGAGTTTTGCGATATAATAGATCAAGAATTAAGTGTGTGCAATAATATTTTGACAGTTCTTAACGATTCGTCACAAATAAAAGAAAGAAACATTCTCATTAAGTTTCCGTTTAAGGTGAATAGAGAAAAAATTCAAACTCAAAAAGATGTTCACAATAAACCTTATTACATATACCGGAATACAAAATTTAATCTTAGTAAAAAACAAGTTGTTGATCTTCTAATGGGTACAAAACTGTATGGCAATCCAGAGGTTGCTTTAAGAGAATTACTGCAAAATTCCATTGATGCATGTTTACTAAGGCAAGCCCAAGAAAAAAAATGGGGAAATTTATATTTTCCAGAAATTTCTGTAAAATACTATAAGGAAGAAAAGGAAGTAATTCTTGAGGTAGATGACAACGGTACTGGCATGGATCAGTATATAATTGATAATTATTATTCAAAAATAGGATCATCATTTTATAAATCCACTGATTTCTATAATCTAAAGTCTGAATCAAATGCTGAGTTCACACCAACTTCTAGATTTGGAATTGGGATTTTATCTTGTTTCATGGTTGCTGATTCGCTAATTGTTGATACAAAAAGGGTTTATGAACCTCACAAATCGAGTGACGCCTTACAAATTTCTGTGGAAGGTCAAGAGAGTATTTTCTGGATTCAAGAAGGCAAGAGAAAAATGCCTGGAACAACAACAAAATTAATTCTTCGAAAAGGAGAAAATCCTTGGGACGAGATGTCTGAAACTGATTTCATTAAATCTATTGACAGCGTTTTGCCAAACCCACCTTTTAAAATCAACATACATACAACAACTGAAATTAAAGAAAAAAACGAAAACAGTTTTTTTAAAAGAACAACAGAATCCTTAAAAGACTATACGTGGGAACCACATGAAAATTTAAAGTTATTTGAAATTCACCTCAAAAATAAAGAAATAGGTATAATTGGATCTGCTTCGGTAGCAATTCTTGAGAGTCATCGAAAACCCGTATCAAAAATTGAACTAAACTCGCGTGATGTTGAGATCGAAGGTAAAATTTTTACTTTAGAACGACAAATGGAAATTAGCGAAAATTCAATTTCAGAAACATCAAAATCGATTACAATTACAGACGATGGTGAAATAAATGAAACGAGCTCAACTAGAGAATTTACTAGGTCAAGATCACAATTTTCCTTACATGGAATCGAAGTCCCATCTTCTTTATTCCCATTTAAATGGAACTTTAAAAAAAACCAAGTAAGGATATCCTGGCCATTTCCTCTAATCGTTATAATTGATATTTGTGGCGAGCGTGATTTAGACTTAAATTCAGCAAGAACAGAATTAGTTGTATCTGAAAAATGGATCGCATTTGAGGAAGATTTAGCCTATTTGGTTTGCAAAGGAATTTCGGAAAAAGTATCAAAAAAGTATTGGAGTCAACTTAAAAAAATTTTCATAAAAAGCACAAAAAATCAAATATTCTTAAAAGGTCTTTCAAGAGTTGTAACATAGTCTCTAAATTGAAAACTCAACCGATATGGCAATCAAGATGATACCATTTTCACATTTTACATTTTAAAATAATTGAGATAATGTTTCGGCATTATTTTAAGATATCTATTTGTTATGGATTTTGAAGATTAAAAAAAATAATTTAATAAAGTTTTAATATCAAAAAATATGGGGAAAATTATGAAGGAAATAATTTGTCCAAATTGTAAAAAAGTATTTAAAGTAGATGAGGCAGGATTTGCTGATATTTTAAAGCAAGTTAGAGATCATCAATTTGAAGAAGAAATAAAAAATAGGTTAGACTTGGCGGAAAAAGAAAAAGAAAGTGCCATTAAGTTATCTGAAGCAAATCTAAAAAATTCGTTTCAAGAACATTTAGCTAAAAAAGATTCTGAGATAACTGAAATGAAGTTTAAAATTGAGAATGCTGAGCTTGACAAGAAACTTACAGTTACTGAAGCAATTCAAAAAATCGAAAAAGAACGTGATGAATTAGCAAACAATTTGAAAAATAAGGAAACAGAAAAACAGCTCCTTGAAAAATCATTAAATGAAAAATATAGTGCTGAACTTAAAACAAAAGATGATATAATTAAGATGAAAGATGACGAAATAGCTTTACGCAAAGATATGAAGCTAAAACTTTCAACTAAAATGATTGGTGAAACTTTAGAGCAGCATTGTGAAACTGAATTCAATAAGTTGCGAGCAACAGCATTTCAGAAAGCCTATTTTGAAAAAGATAATAATTCAAAATCAGGTAGTAAAGGTGATTTTATTTTTAGAGAAACCGATGAAACTGGAAATGAAATAATTTCAATTATGTTTGAAATGAAGAATGAAGGAGATGAAACTGCTACTAAAAAAAGGAATGAAGATTTTTTTAAAGAGTTGCACAAAGATCGTACAGAAAAGAATTGTGAGTATGCAGTTCTTGTTACATTATTGGAAGCTGAAAGTGAATTATATAATTCAGGAATTGTTGATGTATCTCATAAATATGATAAAATGTATGTTATTCGACCTCAATTTTTCATACCAATTATTACGCTTTTAAGAAATGCTGCAATGAATTCATTGAAGTATAAAGCTGAATTAGCTTTGGTCAGAAATCAAAATATTGATATTACTAATTTTGAAGAGAGTATTAATTCTTTTAAGGAAGGATTTGCAAGAAATTATGAATTAGCGAGTCGTAAATTTAAAACGGCTATTGAAGAAATTGATAAAACAATTGATCATCTGCAAAAAACAAAAGAAGCATTATTATCTTCTGAAAATAATTTAAGATTGGCAAATAATAAGGCTGAAGATCTGACTATAAAGAAATTGACAAGTGGAAATCCTACTATGACTGCAAAGTTTGAAGAACTTTCTGATAAGACAAAATAAGTTTATGTTGGTTGAGTTAGAAAGTATTTAATTCTCTCATCCCAACAATTTATTTATTTCCCTTAAGGTAATTGTGAAATTAATAATGTTTTATTCATACATCTCAAAAATCACATTCTTCCATTTAATGAATTTAGTTTTATTGTTTTCAAATGGAGATCTCTTATTTCTAAAAATTGTATCCGAATAAACAATGGCGTAAGTTTTATAAACCATTGAATCGTGAAAATTCTGAGTAAAATAAAACCATGCTGATGAATCGATATCTACTAGAGTGTTTACAGTATCAACCAAGTAAGTTAAAAGAGTATCGTACTCAATTACTTTGAAGGAATCTATTTTAACGATATCAACAGTATCAAAAATTACTTGTGGTTTTTGATCACTGGGCTGGCAGGAAGGAAAAAGTGAAAAGAGAAACGTGAAAACGTAGAAACGTTGAGATGCGGAAAAGTGAAAAGAAAAAGGTGAAAACGTTGAGACGTAAAAACGTTGAGACATGTGCTTCGGCAGGCAAGCGTGAAAGGTGAGTAGTAAAAACTTGGAGACGTTGATACGGAAAAAGTGAAAGGTGAATCGGGAAAAGAATAAATATAATTTCATATTAGAGCCTCTTTATTTTTCGTTTACGGGTGCATCCGCACGAACCATGCCTGCCGGCAGACAGGCTAGTATATTTTATTTTAACGTCATACAGTCTGGATTGAAACAAAGTATTGCAATGACATGATCCGTTGGCTAACGGAAAACCGATTGGATTTCTGTGACTATCTCTTCCGGTTTGACGGATAAATTTTATTTGATTCTGCATAATTAGACCTTCCTATATTGTGTTTGACCAACTTCATTTTTTTCTGCAATGAGTGTGATATTTCTTTTCCGGTTATTATAAGAAACGTGAACCCATCCGTCAGCTGACGGATAAAATTCAAGTATTAATTCATCGTAAGGGAGTTTTAGGATTCTGATTGAATCAAAAATTTCTTTTGAAGAATATTTGATACTTATAATATCAGCAGCGCATCCTTTAAGATGTGCAGAATTTCGGCTTCCTTTAACTTCTTTGTTAAGATCATAGGACCTAAAACCAGAAGTAATAATTATTGGAAATTTTACATATTCACGCAAAGGCTGTAAAACGTGCTTACACAACATTTTTAGATTGAATATCTGATCTTGGTTAGGGATATTCGGGATATTTAATCTTTCTGCCGTGTAGCTGTAGATAAATTCTTTTAAGAAAAAATTTTCTGATAATTGTTCGTTAATCATAACTTGTCTGCCTTATGCACGATCAGTTTTTATGTTTATGAAAAAAAGACTGTTGCTGCGGTTTATAATAATTACAGTTGTTACAAAAGAACTTAAAAGTTCTGCTGTAGATTATTGAGTAAAAATCAATTAAGGTAAAAGGAATTCTAAAGGAGAAAAGAATTTTAGCTTTTCTGATTTTTGTAAGATTACTTTTACAAAATTGACAACGCTCTTTTGATTGCTCAATTAGCGGCGGTGTTAATATTTTCAAGTTTTTCATAAATTTTAGTTGATGCTGAAAGGTTTTTACCTTCCAAGATTAAAGAGTTAATTTCATTATATTCTTTATGTGAGAATAAAGCTGCGTGTTTAAGCAATAAAGACTTAGTATCCTCTGAAAGAAGTTCTTTATCGGATAAAAGCAGTTCGCTTTCTTTCTTTATTTCTTTCTTTCTTTCTTTAAACGGTGGTGATACAGTATCAATACTTTCACCAAGATTTACCGTTACTGAATCATTACATTCATCAAGATTTACTGTTACGGTATCGTTACTTTCACCAAGTTTTATTGATACAGTATCATTACTGTCTTGATACTGTCTTGGTACAGTAACGTTACTTTCTTTAGATTGTGCCGTTACTGTTGTAGTACTGCCATACCTAGCGGTAGGTAAACCATGCCTTTCGGCAGGTAGATTGAAATGATTAAGTTTTGGTTCCGGAATAGTTGAATTAACGGGTTTTGGAACAAATTGATGATTTTTCCAGCCATGAATTTTAATTACAATTTCATCAGCAATAATAAGTTTTAGATCATGTAATTTTTTTAATGAATTAAATAATTCAGTTTCAGTAATATTATCACAAGGGAAAACAGAAGCTTTGATACTTAAGAGATCAAACCAAAGTTTGCCGTAATCATCAGCGGTTGAAAATAAACCGATGTATAATAATTTTTCTTTATCCGTTAATCTGAGGAATTTTCTGTTCGACCAAATATCCGGTGTTATCATTCTTTTTCGCATAAGGAACCATGTTTAAAATGTGATAGATTTCGTTAAAATTAATTGGTGTTAAGCTGATACTAAATTTTTCTTTGAAATATTTTTGGAACGATTCGCGAAAATCAAGATTATCAAAGAAGTTATTGAGTCGAAAATATTTTATATCGTTCGGATAAATTTGATTGAAGGTCCATAAAACATCTTGGTCAATTTCATGGAAATTAGAAATTCCTTTTACTTCATCGGGAATATTTAGGAATAAAGTTTTAGGTTCGTTTTCCATTATTCCACCGAATTAATTTTTGCTTTAATATTTTTAATTAGCGGTTCTTTAGGAAATTGGAGTTCTTCTTGTAGAATATCAATTACCGATGAACCATCAGAAATTATCAAGCCGTTTTGATCTAATTGAGTAGTAAGTTTAATTGATTTGATTCCCGGATGTTTCTCTTTGATCTTATATTTAACCGAGCCGAATTTATTATCTTGGCTTGGCAAAATATTAATTTCAAGAGTTACGGAAGTTTCAACGCCGGAATTAACGGCAGATTTTTGAATACTTTCAAAAGCTTTCTGCATTTCATAGGCAAGCGTTCCATCTGCAATTTCATAAAATGCTAATTTCCTTTTTTCGTTCATTTAAGCTCCATAGTTAAAGTAATTTTAATTGGTTTGGATCTTCTAATGGGAAAGCTAAGTTTATCATTTTATCAATTTTGCCGGTTAAGGCAAGAATTGATTTGGCACGTTCTGAGTAAAAGTTGAGTCCCTTTTCTGCATCTTCTCTATTTTTTGCGATGTAGTAACCATTACCGGAAGAAAAGACCAAATAAAATGGGTTGTTAATCAATGAATAATAAATTTGATCGTTTTGAATTTCTCTAACAATAATTGCAATTCTGCGGCTATAATCAGATAAACCTTCACCGGGTAATTTGAACTTATTAAAGAAATAAGCAGCGTCCAAAGGTTTATCGATTGATGAATAATTGATGAGTTCGAATAGTAGTTTTTCTTTAGTTATCATTTTAGCAGCGCATTTATGTAATAAATAAAAAATTTGAATAATGAGAATCTTTTATCAGCGATTGAATAAGCTTTCTTTGTTCTTCTATGAAAAGTGTATAAGCAATAATTTTTATTAGATTCGATATCAATTATCATTTGATTTATCCTCGAACGTTGCAAATCTTTTTAATGAAATTTCATTTGCAGTGATAAAAATTTTAACGTATAAATTTCTATTGGAGTGCATTTCTTCGATAAATTCATCAAGGTGTTTTTTGTAGATTTTAGGTTTCGTGTAGCCGGGAATGAAAGTTAATTTGATAAGATTCTTATCAATAAGAAACTTTAACCAGAATGGCGAGACATTTAGATAATTTGAAGCTTCAGAAAAATTAAGTAATCCCCCTAATACTTTTATTTCCAAAGCTTCAATTCTTTGTAATAAATTACTGTTCTTTTCCATTTTTTTCAGAAATAGCGTTTATAATAATGGAAGTAGCGAAAGATTTTATCTGAAAGTTATTTTTCTTACAGAATCGTTTGAAGCGCAAATAAATTTTTTTATCAATCTGTATTGTAGAATATTGATTATTATTGATCATTGTGTTACCTTGTATATAAAAATGTAGAAAAATGTAATAAATAATATTATCAATAATAAAAATAGCTAATACGCTAAATATTTTCAAGTAAAATATTTAATACGCTATAGATTACGGGGGTAATGTGGAAGAATTCAATATAAATGAATTCTCCAAGCGATTAAAAATAGAAGCCAAAAAAAAGTATGGGAATATTAAAATTGTAGAGGAAAAGGCGGAGATAGCTAATCTTGGAGTTTACACAAAAAAGAATCCAAGGGAACCTAGAGCGACAATATTATATAAGTTAGCTCTACTTGGATTTGATATAAATTATTTATTAACTGGAAAATCTAATATTGAAGAATTAGAAAATCTGAAAAAAGAAGTTAATAGAATAATGAAACGAATTAATGAAATATCCTAGAAGAATTGAAAATAATAATTCAATTTGATCAATTGTTATGGTTTTTATAGTTATATTTTAGGCATAAAATGGCTTCAATATATTCAAGAGGTGGAATACTCTGGTTAGGATGGCTTGAATACCAAGATGATAAAAGGGTACATGCACAAGAAAGTCTTAAACTTAGAGATACAAAATTAAACCGCAAAATAGCGAATGAGATAAAAAAGAATAAAGAGTATGAACTAAAAAATACTCAAATTTATTATATCGGTAAAGTAAAAGTTAAAACTGCGATTGATAGATTTTTAGAAACAAAAAATAAGAAAAAAAAAAACACTTATGATATTTACGATTATTCATTAAAGAAGCTAAGTGGATATAATGAAAAATATTTGAATGATATAGGTAAGAATGATATTGATAAAATAATCAGCAGCTTACAAGCTGAGAAAAAGAAAGAACAAACAATAATTACTTACCTAAAACACATTAAAATATTTTTTGATTATTGTGTAAAAAATAGATTTATAAAGAGTAATCCGGTAATAATTCCGAAAGCAAAAGTTGATAATGTTGTAAAGATAATAAGTGATACAGAGCTTGAGAAAATTTTTGAACATTTTAAAAACAGAAACAAAAAACATTATTATCTTTTGCAATTATTATTCAATACCGGTTTACGAATAAGTGAATTATTAAGTGTAAAATGGGATGATATTAATTACAACAAGAAAACAATAATCATCAGGAACACGAAAGGGAACAGAGACGAAGAAATAATTTTATCTGAAACAACGGAAAAAATATTAAATGAAATTCCAAGGGAGTATGATAAAATATTTGACTATAAGAACAGGCAATCGTTAAAAGCAATAAGAAGGGAATTAACTGAATTTGGTTATACCTTTCATGATTTCCGCAGAACATACGGAACGAAATGTGCAAGAATATTGAAGCCATTTGAATTGAAAAAAGTTATGAGACACAAAGATATTAGAACGACAGATAAATATTATATCAACATAGAACTTGATGAAATAAGAAGTAAGATTAATTTTTAGAATGTTGCAATATTGTTGCAATTTTTTTATTAAACTGTCGAAAACTGTAAAAAAATAATAAAATAGAGTAAGAGAAAAATTATAAATATTGTGAATTTAGAGTAAAAAAGAACTCGGAACGTAGCGCAGCCCGGTAGCGTACTTGAATGGGGTTCAAGGGGTCGCGGGTTCAAATCCCGCCGTTCCGACTCTTACATCAATTCCTAAAGAAATTAATTCGAGTGAAAAATTGAAAATTGATAAACCTCAATGTCATTGTGGTATTTTTGGAATATTTGGAGTTCAAGATCCAGCTATTTATACATATTATGGTTTGCATTCGCTTCAACATCGTGGTCAAGAAGCAAGTGGGATTATTACATCTTCAAATACAGAATCCGGAAAAGTTAAATTTAATATTCACAAGGGCATTGGATTAGTTTCGGAAGTTTTTGCTAATTCAGAAGTATTTGAAACAAAACTACCTGGATTTGCCGCAATTGGACATAATAGATATTCTACCACGGGAGCATCAGAATCCGAAAAAAATATCCAACCATTTACTGTTAATTATAGAATGGGAAATCTTGCAATTGCTCATAATGGTCAATTAACAAATTCAGATAAAATAAGAAAAGAATTAGTTGATGACGGCGCAATTTTCCAAACAACTAGTGATACCGAAGTAATTTTGCATTTAATTGCTCGATGTAAACTTGAATCGCAAGTTGAACAAGTTGTTGAAGCATTGAGAAAAGTGGAAGGAGCATATTCAATAGTAATTTTGACGGACGATAAACTAATTGCTGCGCGTGATCCCAATGGATTTAGACCTTTGGTTCTTGGTAAAATTAATGATTCTTTTGTAATTGCATCTGAAACATGTGCTTTTGATATAAATAAAATTGAGTATATAAGAGATGTTGAACCGGGAGAATTAATTATTATTGATAAAGATTTAAAAAGTGTAGATGATATAAAGTCTTACAGAATAAATACTGTACAAATTGAGAAAAAACATTGTGTATTTGAATTTATTTATTTTTCAAGACCGGATAGCAGAATTTTTGGATCAAATGTTGATAAAATTAGAAGAAAACTTGGTAAAGTTTTAGCAAACCATCATCCGGTTTATCCCGATAATCCAGAAGAAAAAGTGATTGTTATAAGTGTACCCGATAGTTCAAACACAGTTGCCATTGGTTATCAAACCCAATTAGAAAAAATGGGAATTAAATCAAAACATGAAATTGGATTAATTAGAAGTCATTATATTGGCAGAACTTTTATTCTACCTGGACAAGGAAAAAGGGAAGTAGGCGTTAGAATAAAATTTAATACGGTTAAAGGTGTTCTTGAAGATAAAAAAGTAGTTCTAATAGATGATTCTATTGTACGCGGAACAACATCAAAGCAATTAATTAAATTAATTAGAGAAGCCGGAGCGCGTTCAATTCACGTAAGAATTTCCTCTCCGCCGATTTTGCATCCTTGCTATTATGGAATGGATTTTCCATCTGCCGAAGAATTAATTGCTAATAAATTTAATGGCGATATAAAAGAAATTGAAAATTATCTTGGTGTCGATTCATTAAGTTATATGACTCTTGATCAAATGCTGGAAGCTATGGTTGATCATACTCCGGATAATTTTTGTACTGCATGCTTTTCGGGTAATTACCCAATACCGGTAAATACAAACTTCGAAAAGTCAGCATATGAAATATAAAATTGCGTTTATAATATTTTTTTTTATAAGCAATTTTTTATTTTCGCAATCTAAATATTTTGTAAAATATAAAAACCATCTTTCACAAAATGAATGTGAACAAAATCTTTCTCATAAGTTAATCTCAAATTCTGCTAAAAAAAATAACGCTCAAATTTTCCAATCGATTTCCAAAAGATTTAGGACTAAAAGTAAAATTTTAGAAAGAATGTTTACTTTCGAAATTCCATCTGAACAAGAAAATATTTTATCCAAATTTAAAGATGATCCATATGTCGAATATATTCAAAAAGCTTCTACTTATATAATTGATTCAATTCCTAACGATTCGTTATATGCAGAACAATGGGGATTACAAAACATCAATGCGGAAAACGCATGGTCTTACATTCCACAAAATTCAGAAAAAATAATTTTAGCAATAATAGATACTGGAATAGATAATCTTCACCCGGATTTGAAAAATCAAATTTTCAGAAATCAAGGTGAGTTAGGTATTGATATAAACGGAAATGATAAAGCTGCAAATGGGATTGATGATGACGAAAATGGTTTTGTGGATGATTTTTCCGGTTGGGATTTTGTAAATAAAATAAATATTTATGCCGCTGAAATAAATGATGATTTCACAGATTGGGATAATAATCCAATGGATGAAAATGGTCATGGGACAAATGTTGCGGGAATTATTGGAGCTGAACATAATTCAATAGGAATAGCCGGAGTTATTCCAAAAATTCAAATTATGAATTTGCGTGCATTCGATAAAAACGGAAATGGTGAGGAAGATGATGCTGCATCAGCAATTATTTATGCAGTATCAATGGGTGCTAAAGTAATTAATATGAGTTGGGGAGATTCGGAATTTTCTCAAGTGTTAAAAGATGTAATTGATTACGCTTATTCAAATGGAGTAATATTGGTGGGCAGTTCGGGTAATTCCGGGTCAAATCTTCCGCATTATCCTTCAAGTTTTTCAAATGTGTTAAGTGTCGGAGCAATTCAAAGTAATGAAACTTTAGCAAGTTTTTCTAATTATGGATCAACTATTGATTTAGTAGCTCCGGGATCACAAATTATAACAACAAATTTAAATAATACATATAAAAGTATTAGCGGCACTTCTGCATCGGCTCCATTCGTAAGTGCAGCAATTTCAATTATTCTATCGTACAATCATTTTAACAATGAAGAAATTAAACAAGTTATTAAAACCACTTGTAAGGATTTAGGCGAAGCTGGATGGGATGAGAAATATGGTGCCGGAAATCTAGATTTAGAAAAAGCATTAAAATTATTATTACCTTCTGAAATAAAAATAAATTTTCCAGCAAATGAATTTAATACTTCTAATGAAAACATTAAAATAAACATTTCTTGTATTTCACCAAGTTTTAAATCGTATAATTTGCAATATGGTATTGGGTATAATCCAACTAACTGGATTGAAATAAATATTCCAAATAATCAATATCAAACTTTAAATGAAAATGTATATAATTTTGATTTAACAAATCTTTTAGACACAACTTATACAATTCGATTTTTAGTTAACACAATTGATAATAAAATATTTGAAGAACGTTCAAGTTTTACGGTTGACAGAACAAAACCTCAAATTCTTTCCTACTATTTTTCATCGGCATTGTTAAACGATGAAGAAACAATTCAAACATCAATTCAAACTGATGATAAATGTACTGCACAAATATTTTATAGAAAAAAAAATAGCTCTGAGGAATTTAATTCAATTTATTTAGATGAATTTAATTCTGATATAAAAACTACTTCACGGAATCATTTTGGGTTTATTCCTATTAATGAAATACAAGCTGATTTAAACTTGGAATTCTTTTTTGTTATAACAAATCAATCCGGTCTTCAAACTATTTTAAAAGATGGTGAAAATTATTTTACATCGGAAAATTCTATTAAAAAAATTATTCGAAATTATGATGTTAAAAATTATTCAATTCCAAGCGGAAGGATTTTCCCAAATAAAATAAAATTAACCGGATTGGATAATAATTTTTTATTCGTAAATGAAAATTCAACTTCTTCAGATTTAAGTATTTATAAATTTAATAATTCACAAATCACAAAAATTAATTCCTTAAAAAATAGAATTCCGATTTCAGTTGGCAATTTTAATAACGATGAAAAAACTGATATTTTAAGTCTCTATGTAAAAAGTGGTTTTATTGAAACCCTAACCAGCATTGAGAATTATGAATTTCAAAATATTTTCAAAGATACATCGCAAACATTTTGGCCGGCTTTAGCAGAAGATATTGATTTGGATTCTAAAACTGAAATTATTGTTTTTAGCGATGAGAAAACAATCACAATTTGGGAAGTTCAAAATGATTTTAGTTTAATAAAAGAAACTGATTTAAACATTTTTAATATTGAAGAAAGTAATATTCCCAATTCCATTTTTAGAAATAATCAAATAATATTTGGTGATTTTGATAATGACTCAAAAAATGAAATTGTAACATCGGATAATTTCGGAAGATTACTTTTTTATGAAATTGAAAATAATGGAAATTATAAAAATGATTTAATTCTTGAAACATTTTCGAATTACGAATCCGAAAGCCAAATTGCAAAAGGTGATTTTAATGGCGATGGAATTTTAGATATTGCTGTTTTAACAAATTATGAGGATAATAATTTTGATATTCCAATAAGTAATATTTCGGTTTTTACTTATATTGAAAATAAGTTTGAAACTATTTTTCAAAAAGTGTTAATTAAAACTGAAGAAAATTTTACAAGCAGTTTTGATAAATCATATTCTTCATTAAGATTTGCAGAAATAACCGGTGATGAAAAAGATGAAATTATAATTTCACAGAATCCAAATTTATATATTTTTGAATTTGATTCTGAAAATCACAAAATGATTTACTATAAAACTAATGTTAACACACAATCAATTTTTGTTGATGATATTGATGAAAATGGAATTAAAGAAATTGGTATTCCGCAAAACGATTTAATTAATTTTTTTGAACTAAATTTAATTACAAATTTAAACTCTCCAAATATTACAGATTATTATAGTATTGATTCCACCAAAAATTATTTTGTATGGCAAAATAATAGTTCAATGACACGAATTTACAAAGGTAGCAATTTTGAAAATATTCAATTGCACGATTCTACAACTAATAATTTTTATATTGATTCCGTAAATCCAAATGAAACTTATTTCTATGCTATTGATTTTAAAAATAATTCCGAAAATTTAATTTCAAGTAAAAGTAAAATTATTTCAATTTATTCGCATGCTCCCGGAAAATTTGCCTCTGTTGAATTAAAAAATAAAAATTCTTTGGAAGTATTTTTCACATTACCAATTGATAAAAATTCAATAAAATTAAGTAACATTTTTATAGAAAATGAAAATCCAAATTCTTTCACTTTAAGTTCTGAAAAAAGTCTATTGCTAATTACAAATTCCGAACTTCAAAACGGTGATTATCTTTTAAATTTTACAAATATTAGAGATATTTATAATACACCTTTTCAAGATTCAACAATAAATTTTTCAGTAAATTTGGAAAACTTAATAAAGGAAGAATTATTTATTCAAAATTATAAAATTATCGATAATCATAAATTAAATATTATTTTTAATCTTAATTTAGATACGTTAACTTCATTAAATTTAAACAATTATACTTTATCACCTCAGAATAATATTGTGCAAATTCAATTTGAAGAAAATACAAAAAACTCAATTTTTATATTTGCAGAAAAACCATTTGGTTCAATTGGAAGAGAATATATATTATCAATTAAAGATATTTTCTCATCAAAAGAAAGCGGATTTTTACCGATTAAAGAAAATTCGGGAAGTCAAATTATTTTAACTTCTAATTCAGCAAATCTTGATGAAATTTTCGTATATCCAAATCCGGTAAATTTGAGTGAAGTTGAGGAAATGACGTTTGCGAATTTAACTCAATTTGCAGAAATTCTAATTTATTCACTAGATGGTAAATTTGTTAAAAAATTAGTTGAAAATGACGGAAACGGTGGAATTTCATGGAATTTAATTGAAGATAATAATATCAAAATTTCTTCGGGAATATATATTTTTAAAGTAATTTCTAAAGATTTTGAAGGTGAAAATACTCAAGAAAAACTAGGCAAATTTGCTGTAATTCGTTAAAATTATGAAAATCCAATTAAATAAAATTCACACAATTTCGAATTATATAAGTTTTGTAAGATTACTTCTCGCAATCCCAATTTTTTATTTCATCAATAATATAAATGAAATTACGGGAGCACGAATTATTTTAGTTACACTTTATTTATTTGCATATTTAACCGATATTCTTGATGGATATTTTGCACGAAAATTCAATGAAATTTCGGAGCTTGGTAAAATAATTGATCCTCTTGCAGATAAAATTCTAGTAATTATGATTGTGCTTTTTCTTTTCTACTTTAATATCATTTCAGAATTTTACTTTTGGTTAATTGTTTTACGGGATTTGATTATCTTTACCGGCGGAATTTTTGTGAGTAAGAAAATCGGTTTTGTTTTACCTTCCAATTATTTAGGAAAAGCAACGGTTTTATCAATCGGAATTTATATTATAATTGTTACGCTGGGATATAATTCTTCGCATATTTCTCATCAAATTTTCTATAATTTATCAATTATTTTAAGTTTTCTCTCAGTAATTTTTTATGCATTGAGGGGATATAAAGAAATTAAAAAGGTTAAAAATGAAGTTGTTTAAAAATCTAAATTTTGGAAAACTTAAAGACGGATTAACCAAAACCAGAGAAAAAATATTTAATAGTATTTCGGAAACAATTAGCGGAAAAGCAAAAATTGATGATGAAGTTTTAGATGAACTTGAAGAAATTTTAATATCAAGCGATATTGGAATGGAAACCGCCGAAAGAATTATTGAATCTACACGAAGAACTTTAAAGAATGAAAAAGAAAGATCCGAAGAAAAAATTATTGAAATTCTTAAAAATGAATTGATTTTACTGCTTGAAGAAAAAAGTTCTAAAGTTACAGAATATGATCTTATTGAAAAATTTAAACCATACGTTATTTTAATTGTTGGAGTAAACGGTGCTGGCAAAACAACAACAATTGGAAAACTTGCACATAATTATAAAAAAGCGGGATTGAAAGTCGTTATTGGTTCTGCAGATACTTTTAGAGCTGCGGCAAATGAACAATTAGAAATTTGGGCAAATAGAGCTGGTGTTGAAATAATTCAGCGGGAGCATGGTTCTGATCCTTCTTCAGTTGCATTTGATACTTTAACTTCTGCAAAGAAAAGTAATGCAGATATTGTAATAATTGATACAGCCGGAAGACTGCACACAAAAACAAATTTAATGGAAGAATTAAAAAAAATTAAACGTGTTTTAAATAAAGTTTTAGACTTTGCACCAAATGATACATTTTTGGTAATTGATGGAAATACCGGTCAAAATGGTTTAACACAAGCGCAAGAATTTGCAAAATCAACAGAATTAACCGGGCTTATTGTAACCAAACTTGATGGAACCGCAAAAGGCGGAATAATTTTTCAAATAACTGCCGAACAAAATATTCCCGTAAAATATATTGGAGTTGGAGAGGGAATTGAAGATCTTCAAACTTTTGATGCAAAAGAGTTTGTGAACGCAATTTTTGGGTGAAATCCATTCTTATTTTTTAAAAATTGATTTTACAATAAAAACTAACTTTTTCGTTAAAGTGTACAATTAATCATACATGTATTTTACACTAAAATATACACAAAAATAAATTAAATTAAGTTTTTACATTATAAATTTGGCACAATATTGGAATTTCTTAATTAAAATATTGAGCTGACCTTATGAAAACCGCAAATCTTATTCCATTCATTTTCGTAATTGTAATTCTTGCTTCAAGTGTTCAATATTCTCAAACCAGAAACTTAAACGATAGAGTAAAAGAAAGAAAACAAACTGAAAAAAGAAATATTAACAAAAATGATAAACAAGCTGGAAGAACAAGAAACGACGAATTAAAAAATGATAATTTTCCAAAACGGAAAAAAGAAAATCCCAAAATAGAAGAACCAAAAATTTCTAAACCAGTTAGACCCAAATATCCAAAAATAAAACCAAAACCCGTTTATTTTGAAGAAGTTATAGAAATTCCGGTTGAAACAATTATTGTTGAAACTCCGGAAATTAAAAAATTAACAATTGATGAAGTATATCCAAATTTTCCGTTAAGATTAATTGACGCAGAAATAAGTTATATTTATTCGGTAAAGAATGATAACGATGAAAAATTAACAGATATTTATGAATTAAATTTCAGCATAAAACCTAAAACCGATTCTTACTTTTCTCAATTTGGAATTCAAATTTTCAGCTCGAATGATTACGAATATATTCAAATTTTTAATGATGATGAAAATACTTTATTTCAAGATAGTACTTATAATTTTGTATCAGAAATTGAATTGGAAAAATCCGGTTACATAAATTTAAGAATCGGATTTTATGATAAAAATGATGAAATATTTTATCCTGCAATTGAAATTCCAAATAAAACAGATTTGTTAATTTTTGTCAAAAATGTTGATGAAAAAATTTTTATAGAAGAATAAACATATTTTTGCATTTCCTAATCAATCTCAGCGATAGCTAATTATATAGATTCTTTTCTGCCAATTACCTAAATTATTTCCTAAATTTTAGAAAGATTAATTTTGAATAAAAATAGAGTTATAGTTGCTATGAGCGGCGGAGTTGATTCATCTGTTGCGGCGGCTTTATTAAAGAATCAAGGTTTTGATGTAATTGGAATTACGATGAAAACTTGGGGATTTATGGAAGTCGGCGGAGCACCAAAACATGAATCCGGCTGCTGTTCCTTAGATGCAATTTTTGATGCAAAAAGTATTGCCACAAAATTTGGATTTCCGCATTATACAGTTGATTTTACTAAAGCTTTTGAGGAAAATGTAATTACAGATTTTGTTGACGAATATTTAAATGGAAGAACTCCAAATCCATGTGTAATTTGCAACAGAAAAATTAAATGGGAAGAACTTTTATCTAAAGCAGATTCCTTAGATGCTTATTATGTTGCAACTGGACATTATGCAAAAGTTGAATTTAATTATATTTCAAATCGTTATTGTCTAAAACTTGGAAATGATACAAACAAAGATCAGACTTACGCACTTTGGGGTTTAACGCAAAAAAGTTTAAGTAGAACATTATTTCCTTTAAGTGATTTAACAAAAACGGAAGTTCGTAAAATAGCGGAAGAATTAGGAATCAAAACTGCAAATAAACCGGATAGTCAAGAAATATGTTTTGTTGCAGATAACAATTATGAAAGATTTTTGCGTGAACGAATTCCGGATGAAATTGAAAAAGTTGAAAAAGGTGATTTAATTTTTGAAGGCGAAAAAGTTGGAAATCACAAAGGAATTCCTTTTTATACAGTTGGACAAAGAAAAGGTCTTGGAATTGCTTTAGGAAAACCGGTTTATGTTAAATCAATAAATAAAGAAAATAATATTGTTGAATTAGGAAATTCCGAAGATTTATTTAGTACAAATGTAATTGCAGATCAAATAAATTATGTAAGTGTTGATAAATTGGAAATTGGAAATACTGTAATTGCAAAAATTAGATATTCAGATAAAGGTTCGTTAGCAAAAGTTGTTGAAGCAAATTCAGATAAAATTACTTTAGAATTTTTGGAACCTAAAAGAGCAATTACTCCCGGTCAATCTTTAGCAATTTATGATGAACAAGGATATTTATTAGCCGGTGGAATTATTTCAAAAGAATAAAGAGTTTAAATCTGATTGGAGGCAATTTCGAACACACATACTCAAATAACGGTGTATTAAATGCACGAGTACTATTACTAAATCAAAGTTATGAACCGCTTACATTATGCTCTGCAAAGAAAGCAGTTGTTTTGGTTTATTTAAGAAAAGCCGAATTGATTAGAGAAAATCCCAAATTATTGGTAAGATCTGTTTCAACATCATTGCCATGGCCAAGCGTAATTAGATTGAAAACATATATTAAAATTCCCCATAGTAATATTAATCTTACAAGAAAAAATATTTTGAGAAGAGACAATCACAAATGTGCATATTGCGGAAGAGGAGATTTAGCATTTACAGTTGATCATGTAATTCCAAAATCAAAAGGCGGAAAAGAAACTTGGGAAAATTTGGTAACTGCATGTCTTCCTTGTAATAACAGAAAAGGTGATAGAACTCCCGATGAAGCCGAAATGAAATTAAGAGTTATCCCACACAAACCAAATCATATAATGTTTATTTTAAATTCCATAAGCAGAATTGATGAAAATTGGAAACCATATTTATTTCAATAATTAGGAAAATAATTTTGAAGAAATTTCTTATTCTTTATATAGTTGTTGTTAGTCAAATCTTTGCTCAAACTCCTTTTACAAAAGGCATAAATTTAACTGGATGGTTCCAAGAAGAAAAAGCAACATTAATTCATTTTGGGAAATATACAAAACAAGATTTTAGAAATATTAAATCACTTGGTTGTGATGTAATCAGACTTCCAATTAATTTACACTTCATGACTGACGGAGCACCCAACTATTATTTAGATCCAATTTTCGTTCAATTTCTTGATAGTGTTGTAACTTGGGCTGAAGAAATAAATATTAATCTAATTTTAGATAATCATTCATTTGATCCGGCTGTTAGCACGAATCCAAATGTTGGAGAAGTCTTGATTCCGGTTTGGCAGCAAATGGCAGAACATTATAAAAATAGATCAAAATTAATTTTTTACGAAATATTAAATGAGCCAAACGGAATTTCCAGAACTATTTGGAATTCAACTCAACAAAATGTTATAAACGCAATTAGAGAAATTGATTCAGTTCATACTATAATTGTTGGAGGAACAAGCTGGAATTCATACAATGAATTAAATTATCTGCCACAATATTCGGATACAAATTTAATTTATACTTTTCACTTTTATGACCCGTTTTTATTTACTCACCAAGGTGCCAGCTGGACAAGTCCATCAATGGTTGGTTTAGCAAATGTACCATTTCCATATTCAGCCGCAGAAATGCCCGTGATGCCAACATCATTTGATGGTACTTGGGTTGAAACATCATACAATAGTTATAAGACTGACGGAACTGAGGCTAAAGTTAAAAGTCTTATAGATATTGCTGCAAATTTTCAGAAGAATAGAAATGTTCCGGTTTTCTGCGGGGAGTTTGGTGTTTTTATTTCAAATGCTGATACTAATGAAAGAGTTGAGTGGTACAGAATTGTTAGAGAATATTTAGAAGGAAAAGATATCACTTGGACAAGCTGGGATTACCAAAATGGATTTGGTTTATTCGAGAAGGGAACTGATGAACTTTTTAATTATGATTTAAATATTCCTTTGATAAAAGCGCTTGGATTTAATGAAGTTGTGCAAGAAGATTTAGTTATTCAGCCCGATTCAAACGGCTTCGATTTTTATAAAGACAAAATCGGAGGAAATATTACTCCTTATTTTTATCATACAACCGGCGAATTGAATTATTATGTAGATTCAGATTCGCGTGAAGGAAAATTTTCGTTCTATTGGGCAAATGCAAATCAATATGAATTTATAAATTTTAATTTTGTACCAAACAAAGATTTATCATACTTAGCTCAAAACAATTACTATTTGCATATAAGTGTAAAAGGCAATTCTCCAGGGGGAAAATTTGATTTGAGATTTATTGATACAAAAACCGATGACAAAAATGATCATCCTTGGAGGAGAAGATACACAGTAACCGAAAGTAACAGCGGGCCATGGAATAATACTTGGCATGATTTAGCAATTCCATTTTCAAATTTTGTTGAACACGGCTCTTGGGATAATAATCAATGGTATAATCCAATCGGCGCATTTGATTGGTCGCAAGTTGATAATTTTGATATTGTTGCAGAAGATGCAAATTTACTTGGCAAAGAATTTTGGTTTGATAATATTTACATTTCTGATAATCCAGTCGGCATTAAAGAAAATAAAATCTATTCCGAATTTTCACTTTCGCAAAATTATCCGAATCCTTTTAATCCAATTACAACAATTAAATATTCAATTCCGAAAAATGTGAAAAATGAAATTCCTAATGTACATTTAATCATTTATGATATTTTGGGCAGCGAAGTTAAAACCTTAGTTAACGAAAAACAAATTCCCGGAAATTATGAAATACAATTTGACGGAAACAAATTATCAAGCGGAGTTTACTTTTATAAAATTCAAGCTGGAACTTTTTCTGACATTAAAAAAATGATGCTGATAAAGTGAGAAAAATATTTTTATTCGTTTTTATATTTCTTTTTGTGTACAATATTTATAATGGTCAAACCCAATTTACAAAAGGTGTAAATCTTACAAATTGGTTTCAAACACAAAATATTTATGAAATTAATTTTACAAAATTCACCAAAGATGATTTTATTTACTTAAAATCAATTGGCTGTAATGTAATAAGAATTCCCATCAATTTTCAGGC
The DNA here is from genome assembly GCA_016708125.1 of Ignavibacteriota bacterium. Classification (NCBI taxonomy): domain Bacteria; kingdom Pseudomonadati; phylum Ignavibacteriota; species Ignavibacteriota bacterium. The sequence goes on from JADJGF010000001.1 coordinate 3,584,916, forward strand.
AATGGTTGATGTAAAAAATAATTATAAAGTTGATGATTATCTTTTATTTCTTCTCGATAAAGTCTGCGATTGGGCTGAAGAATTAAAAATAAATATTATTATCGATAATCATCCTTTTAGGAAAGATATAACTAATGAAAATTATGATAAAATTTTAATTCCGATTTGGAAAGAACTAAGCAATCATTTTAAAAATCGTTCACATTTAATTCATTACGAAATCTTAAATGAACCGCACGGAATTTCAAATTTTAAGTGGAATAAAATTCAACAAAATGTTTTAAATGAAACTAGGAAAATTGATACCACACATTCAGTAATTATTGGCGCAGCTAATTTCAATAGTTATAAAGATTTGGATTCTTTAACAATCTATAATGATAAAAATATTATTTACACTTTTCATTTTTATGAACCTTTTTTGTTTACGCATCAAGGTGCAAGCTGGATAAATCCATCAATGGAGAAAGTTAAAAATATTCCATTCCCGTATAACGAAAAAAAAATGTACTTAGATAATTCTTTCTCCAAAACTTGGATTCAAAGTTTATTTAAAAGATATAAAATTGAAGGAACGGAAAATTATTTGAATGAAATGATTGATAAAATTTCTGCATTTAAAAAGAAAAATAATGTAAAATTATTTTGCGGTGAATTCGGTGTTTTAAATTTTAATGTTAATAAAAATGATAGGAATTTTTGGCATAAATTAGTTTCAGAAAATTTTACAAAAAATGAAATACCTTGGACGGTTTGGGATTTCAACAGTGATTTTGGAATGTTCAATTCAGACCAAGAAATAAATTTGGAACTTTTAGAATTATTGAATTATAAGCCAATAAATTATGTAAATCAAATTTTGGATAAATGTTCTATTAAAATATTTTCAGATTTTTGTGAAAATGAAGTTCAGCCAATAAAATCAACGAATTTGAAAAATATTACTTTTGCAAATGAAGATAAAACTGAAGGAGAATTTTCATTAAAATGGGAAAATGCTGAAAAATATTCAACAATTACTTTTGATTTTTCACCTGATAAAAATTTACAAAATCAAGCAAACGAAAATGCTGTTGTAAAATTTTCAATGAAATTTAGTCATGCAAATACAAGAATTGATTTGAGATTTGTTGATTCAAAAATTAATTCTTCAGATCATGCATGGAGAAAAAATTATTCTATAGAATCTGTTAATTCAAATTCTTGGCAAAAGTTTGAAATACCATTAAATGATTTTTACGAAACTGGTTGTTATGAAAATGGGAAATGGTACAATCCGGAAAATAAATTTGATTGGAGTGAAATCGATAAATTTGAAATTGTTGCAGAACAAGAATCATTAATTGGCAAAACTATTCTTTTGGATGAAATTGAAATTTCAATTTGTAATTAATATAAATCTTTCTTAATCCTAATCTTAATCGTTCAAAAAACCTATAATTAACTCAAGTCAATTTTATAAAAATTTATCAAACAATTTTTGTAATTTTGATACTGATTTTAAAATTATTACAAAATTAACTCGTTATGGAATTGGTAAATACAAAAAGAAGAATTTTAAGCGGAATGCGTCCTACCGGTAAATTACATCTTGGACATTATGTTGGTGCGTTAGAAAATTGGGTAATACTTCAAAACGAATATTTTAGTTTTCACTTAATTGCTGATTTGCATGTTTTAACTACTCAACTTGAAACGGATCAAATTTATCAAAATACAATTGATATGGTAATTGATTGGCTTGCCGTTGGACTTGATCCCGAAAAAGCACCGTTTTTTCGTCAATCACAAATTAAAGAGCACACAGAATTATTTTTAATTTTTTCAATGTTAATTACAAAAGCCAGACTTGAGCGAAATCCAACTTTGAAAGATCAAGTTAGAGATTTAAATATTGAAAATATTGTGTTTGGTCATTTAGGTTATCCGGTTTTGCAATCCGCAGATATATTATTGTATAAAGGGGAAGCTGTTCCGGTTGGTGAAGATCAAGTTCCTAATGTTGAAATCACAAGAGAAATTGCGCGAAAATTTAATAATCAATATGGTTATGTTTTTAGAGAACCAAAACCGTTGCTAACAAAATTTTCTAGATTGGTTGGTTTGGATGGTGAAGCAAAAATGAGCAAATCTCTTGGCAACACAATTCTACTTTCTGATGAACCGCAAGAAGTAATTAATAAATTGAAAAAAGCAAAAACCGATCCGCAGAAATTAAGAAAAAATGATCCCGGAAATCCCGATATTTGTTTAGTTTTTAGTTATCATAAAAAATTTAATGAAACAGAAATTAATGAAATTGAAGCCGGATGCAGAAGCGGAACTTTAGGCTGTGTAGATTGTAAATTAAATTGCGCATCAAAGATGAATTTATTTTTAGAACCGATTCTTGAAAAAAGAAAAATGTTTGAAAATAATATTTCAAAAGTTGAAGAAATAATTTTTGATGGGGAAACGAGAGCAAGAAAAGTTGCACAAGAAACAATGCAAGAAGTTAGATCTGCAATGCATTTGGGATAACAATTGTACAAAATAAAATTAAATACTTTTGAAGGTCCGCTTGATCTTCTTTTGTTTTTTATCCGAAGAGACGAACTGGATATTTATGATATTCCAATTTCAAGAATTACAAAGGAATTTATTGAATATTTAGGATTATTAGAAAAGTTGGATTTGGAAATTGCCGGCGATTTTTTGTTAATGGCTGCAACGCTTATGCAGATTAAGGTTAGAATGCTTCTTCCAAAAGAAATTGATGCCAAAGGAGAAGAAATTGATCCGCGCATGGATTTGGTAAATGCACTCATTGAGTATAAAAGATATAAAGAAATGAGCGATGAATTTTCTTTTCTTGAAGCTAATCATAGAAAAGTTTCATATCGTGGAAATTTTAAAAATGATGAAGTTGAACATCAAGGCGAAATAGAAACTTTGCTTAAGAATGTTACAATTTATGATTTGATAAAAGCGTTTCAATCAGCCTTAATGGAAAAACCTAAGCCTTTTCTGCACGAAGTAAAAAAATTAAATGTTACAATTGATGAACAAATAGATTTTATTTTATCTAAAGTAAAAGAATTTGGTAAAGTACATTTTATTGCTTTGGTAAAAGAAATGAATGAGAAAATTAGAATTGTTGTTACATTTATTGCTTTACTTGAATTAGTAAAAATGGGAAAAATAGGTTTGAATGAATCACCAAAATTTAATGATTTTGAAATTTACGCATTGAGCAATGGATAACATTTATAAATCTATTATTGAATCTCTAATTTTTGCTTCGGATGATCCAATTCCATCGCAAGAAATTATTAAAGCAATTAAGGAAATTGACGGTGATGATATTGAGATAAATATTTCCGATGTTGAAAATTCCGTAAATGAGTTAAATGAAAAATATAATAATGAAGAATCATCTTATAGAATTCTAAAAATTGCGGATGGATTTGTATTTGCAACTAAACCGGAATATGCAAAATATGTTGGATTTCTATCAACAGAAAAAAGTAAACGTAGATTAAGTCAAGCAGCACTTGAAACTTTGGCAATTGTTGCTTATAAACAGCCAATTACAAAACCGGAAATTGAAACAATTCGCGGTGTAAATTCTGATTATATTATTAATACGCTTTTGGAAAAAAATCTCATTACAATTAAAGGTAGAGCCGATTCAATGGGAAGACCTTTGTTGTATGCAACTACAGATGAATTTCTGAAATATTTTGGTTTAAACAGAATTTCAGATTTGCCTAAGCCGAGAGAAATTGAAGAAATTGTTAAAGATGCTGATTTTATTGAACAAAAAAGAAAAATTATGATGAATGAAATTGAAGAAAATTTAGAACAAGAAATAATAGACTCGAGTGGAAATGATAACACGATTGAATAAATATTTATCGGAATGTGGAATTGCATCCCGGAGAAAATCTGATTTGCTAATTCAAGAAGGTAGAGTAAAAGTAAATGGTAAAATTGTTTTTGAACTTGGGACCAAAATTGATACAGAGCAAGATGAAGTTTCGATTGATGGTGAAAAAAGTAAAGCCCAGCGAAAAGTTTATTTTTTACTTAATAAACCTAAAGGCGTAATTACTTCAACAGATGATGAAAAAAACAGAGCTACAGTTGTTGATTTAATTAAAACCAGAGAAAAAATTTTCCCGGTTGGAAGATTAGATTTTAATACGACTGGACTTTTAATTCTAACAAACGACGGAGATTTTTCTAATTTTATTACACATCCCAAAAATGGAATTGAAAGAGAATACGAAGTTAAACTTGATAAACCTTTATTAAAAGAACACAGAGAAGATTTGCTAAAGGGAATTTTTATTGATTACAGAAAAAGTAAATTCGTAAAAATTTCTTTTCCAAAAGATAATAATTTTTCAATTGTTAGAGTTGTTACTGTTGAAGGACGAAATCATTTTGTAAAAAAAATGTTTGATCATTTTGAATATAATGTAAAAGATTTAACCAGAATTAGATTCGGAAAACTTACCTTGAAAAATCTGCAAAGAGGTGAAAGCAGAATCCTTACAGAAAAAGAAATAAATTTTTTAATTAGTAAATAAATATTGAGATATTTTATTCGGAGGAATAAATTGGAAAATCAGTTTTTAGATAAAGATGTAAACACGTTGATAGCAAGAAGATTTGAAGAACTTGCAGAAATAAAAAACAAAAATGTTCGCCCATATGAATATTCATTTGACGTTGATACATATTCAGTTCAAATAAAAAATAATTTTGAAAATTTTGAAAATAAAACAGTTAAAATTGCCGGAAGACTTATGGCAATTAGAAAAATGGGAAAAGCTTCATTTGCGCAAATCCAAGATAAAGACGGAAGAATACAAATTTATTTGAAGAAAGAAGAAATCGGTGATCAATATGACATTTTCAAATTACTTGATATTGGTGATTTAGTTGGCGTTGAAGGTTTTGTGTTTAAAACTAAAACCGAAGAAATTTCAGTTCATACAAAATCTTTAACATTGCTTGCAAAATCAATTCGTCCAATTCCAATAGCAAAAGAAGTTGTTGATGAAGAAGGTAACAAGAAAATATTTGATCAATTTGCCGATAAAGAATTACGTTATCGTCAACGTTATGTTGATTTGGTAGTTAATCCGCATATAAAAGATGTATTTGTAAAACGTTCAAAAATTATCAGCTCAATGAGAAATTTTTTAGATAAAAATGATTTTCTTGAAGTTGAAACTCCGGTTTTACAATCACTTTATGGCGGCGCTTCTGCAAAACCATTTGTAACTCATCATAATGCATTAGATATAAAATTGTATATGAGAATTGCCGATGAACTTTATCTAAAAAGATTAATTGTCGGTGGATTTGATAGAGTTTATGAAATCTCTAAAGATTTTAGAAATGAAGGAATGGATAAAACTCACAATCCGGAATTCACAATGATGGAACTTTATGTTGCATACAAAGATTATGAATGGATGATGAAATTTGTCGAAGAAATGGTTTACCACATTGCCAACGAAGTTTTGGGAACATCGAAATTAAATATTGAGGGAAATAAAGTTGACTTCAAACCGCCGTGGAAAAGGATTTCTATGGTTGATGAAATTAAAAAAGAAACAAATATTGATGTGCTCACAATTTCCAAAGATGATTTAGTAAAAGAAGTTAAGAAACGTGGAATTAAATTATCCGGCGGCGAAAGCAAAGGAAAATTAATTGATGAATTATTTTCAGCGGTTGTTGAACCAAAATTAATTGAACCAACTTTTGTTATGGATTATCCGGTTGAACTTTCTCCTTTGGCAAAAAAACATAGAACTCGCGAAGGACTTGTTGAAAGATTTGAAGGTTATGTTTTAGGTCGCGAAATTTGCAATGCGTTTAGCGAACTTAATGATCCGATTGATCAAAAAGAAAGATTTGAAGAACAAGTTAGATTTATGGAAGAAGGCGACGAAGAAGCGCATCAAATTGATGAAGATTACGTTAGAGCTTTAGAATACGGTATGCCGCCAACTGCCGGACTTGGAGTTGGAATTGATAGATTGACAATGTTATTAACAAATCAACCATCAATTAGAGACGTAATTTTATTTCCGCAAATGAGACCGGAAAAATAATTTTTAAAAGATGATTAAGATTAGGAGTAAGATTAAGATAAAGAATTTAGAATATTTAAAGTTTTGTAACTTGCAAAATCTGTTTAATACAAATTTATTTTTTTTAATCCTTTTCTTAATCTTAATCAAACATTCAAATGCACAAAATAATTCCGACTCAATTCAAGTTAAAATTCCAATTAGTTTGATGAATCAAAATTTTTCCGAAAAAATTAATCCATTTAAAACAGAAATCAATTACCCAATACTTGCTGGAGTTGGATTAAGTTATTCATTTATTATTTATCAAATTAATAATTACTATCAAAATACATGGTGGAAAAAAGATTCAAATTATGTTTACAATAATAAATTTAATATAGTAAGTGATAATACCTATGCGAGAAACATTGATAAAATTGGTCATGCTTTTGGAACTGCAGTAACTTCGCATTTTTTTGCTGCGGGATTTGAAGCTGCAAATATTGAAGAAGAAACATGCGTTTGGCTCGGAGCGCTTGGCGGATTAGCTATGCAAACTTTTGTAGAAATCAATGATGGTTATTCACCAATTGATAAAATTTCTGGAAAACCTAAATGGGGATTTAGTACCGGTGATGCAGTTTCAAATTTTGTTGGAGCAAGTTATTTTGTTTCAAGATATTATTTCCCGGTATTAAATAATTTCCAATTGCGAGTAAGTTATTTTCCTTCAAAAGAAATGTTAAATGGAGAAAAGCCAGATAATAATATTTCTGATGATTACGAAGGTCAAAAAATGTGGCTGGCATTGCGAATGAAAAATTTATTACCCAAAAGTATCTCAGAATATTGGCCATCATTTTTAATGTTATCAGTCGGATATCATGTTAGTAATGTTGGAGATATTTACGAAAAACCAATCAAAGAAAATTACTATTTAGCTTTCGATATTGATGCAGAAACAATTCCGTTATACGGAAAGTTTTGGGCATTCATAAAAAACACTTTAAATTACATTCACTTTCCTATGCCGGGAATTCAATTTTCCAAAGATGTAATTTCTTTTGCACTAATTATTTATTGAAATGACAAATTACAGTATTATAATTCCTACTCTTAATGAAGAAAAACTTTTACCAAATTTGCTTCAAACAATTTGTGATAAAAATCTTCAAAAAAAATATAATTATGAAGTACTTATTTCAGATGGCGGAAGTTCTGATTCAACAATAGAAATTGCTAAAAAATTTGAAATAAAAATTCTTGAAATAAATCCTAATGAAAAACAAAATATTGCAATGGGAAGAAATATTGGTGCTAAAAATTCAAATGGGAAAATTCTCATATTTTTTAATGGTGATATTGCAATTAATAATTTTGAAAATATTTTAATGGAAGTTGAAAATAAATTTTCGCAAAGTAAATATTTAGCAATGACTTGCAAAGTTGAAGTTTTTCCGGAAGAACAAAAATTTGTTGATGTGATTTTTCAGACATTTTACAATTTTCATTTTCATGCCTTAAATGTAATAGGAATGGGAATGGGAAGAGGCGAGTGTCATATAATTAAAAGAGATATTTTCGAAAAATTAAATGGATACAATGAAAATCTTGCTGCCGGCGAAGACTTTGATTTATTTAGAAGAATTAGAAAATATGGTAAAATTTTATTCTCAAGAAATTTAGTTGTTTATGAATCGCCGAGAAGATATAGAAAACTTGGACATTTTAGAATTTTCTTTACTTGGTTATTAAATAGCGTTTATATTATTTTTACAAAAAAATCAAAATCATCTGAGTGGGAAGAAGTTAGATAAAATGAATGTAAATCTGAAAAAAATATTTTCATTAGGGATTATTTTTCTGCCATTAAAAATATTTTCACAAATTGGATATATTCCCGTGGAAGATGAAATTTATAATTTTCTTGAAAGAATGAGTTCGCAACAAATTATTACAAATTATAATTCTTTTGAACTTCCTAAAACCAGAAAAGAAATTTCAAAGTATTTAATTGAAATAAAAAAAAGTGAATATATAATTGATGATATTGATCAGCTTAAGTTTAATGATTTTTTATCGGAATTTGAATTGGATATTTTTTCAACTCTTGATAATTCAGAATCACTAATTCCCAATTGGGATTTCAATTATTTATTTTCGGAAAAAGAAAAATTCCTATATAAGTATTCCGATACAAATAATACATCACTCTTTGTTAATTTCATTGGAAAGCTTGATTTTCTTAATCGAAATGAAGATGCTAAAAATCTTTCAAGTTTACTTTACAGATTTGGCGGAGAAATTAGAGGAACATTGTTTGATAAAATTGGATTTTCTGTAAATACTACAAATGGATCATTTTCCGGAAATAAAGATTTAGCTCAAAGTTATTCTTCGTTAAAATATAATTATAAATTTAATTTGGAAAGCGGCTCGCAGCTTGGCGATAATTATTTTGATGAAACTTCTTCGTTTATTTCCGCAGATTTTGATTTTGCAAAAATTAAATTTGGAAACGATAGAAAGTTTATCGGTCATGGTTTTACCAAAACTATTTTGAGTGATATTGCTCCACGTATGGAATATTTGGAGTTAAATTTAAAATACAAGCAAATTAGTTTTTCATTTTTCCACTCAAAATTAATGGGAAATATTTCTCAAAGTTTTGATTCAATTCGCGGTTTAATAAATTATGTTGATGATAAATATTTAGCATATCATAGACTGGGCTTGGATTTCGGCAAACATCTTCAATTTGGTGCTGGTGAAATGATAATTTACGCAAACAGAAAAGTTGATTTTTCTTATTTGAATCCGTTTAACTTTTATAAAAGTTCGGAACATGCAAATCAAGATAGAGATAACACATTTTTGTTTTTTGATTTTCAGAATAATTCATTTGAAGGATTAAAATTTTATTCAACAATTTTGTTGGATGATATTGATTTTGGTAAAATTGGTTCCGGCTGGTATGGAAATCAATCATTAATTACTATTGGCGCTTATTCAACTTTACTTTATAAAATTTTGCCGCTCGATATTGAACTGCAATATTTAAAAATTGATCCTTACGTTTTCACGCATAGATTATCTGAAAATAATTTTACTAACTCTAATTTTGCATTGGGAACAGATATTCCACCAAATTCTTCAACGGGAATAATTAATTTTTTCTACCGATTGCATCACAGAATAAATTTAAATTTATCATATAAATATTCTGTTCACGGAGCCAATGTTCAAGATTCTAAAGGAAATATTAAAAATTTCGGCGGAGATATTTTATTAGGACACAGATTTAGTGATCCCGAAGAAGTTTATTTACTTAAAGGTGAAAAAGAAATTTTGCGTTTGTTAACTTTTTCTGCACACATTGAGCCAATTAAAAATTGGATATTTATGTTAAATATGAATTTTACAAATAATTCATTAGCCAGATCACAACATTTAGAAAATTTCTTCACTACTTTCTCGTTATATACTAAAATTTAATGGGGCATTTCAATTGACCAAAAAAACATTAACAATTTTAATTTCAGTAATAATTTTGCTTATTGGAATTGCAATCGGATTTTTTATAAACAATTATTTGTATGATGTAAATGTTACGGAAGGCTCAAAAAAATTCAATGAAGTTTTAAGTTATACTCAAAAATATTATTACCAAGATGTTGAAACAAAAGATTTAGTTGATAATGCAATAAATGGAATGCTGCATGAACTAGATCCGCATTCTGTTTACATTCCGGCAACTGATCAGCTTCACATTGAAGAAGAATTCAGAGGAAATTTTGAAGGAATTGGAATTGAATTTCAAATAAATAATGATACTATAAATGTGGTTTCGCCAATAACCGGCGGGCCTAGCGAAAGTGTTGGAATTGAAGCCGGCGATAGAATAATTCAAATAGAAGGAAAGAGTGCAATTGGTTTTACGAATAAAGATGTTGTAAAAAATCTGCGCGGCGAAAAAGGAACAAAAGTAAAAGTTACAGTTTTCAGACCGTTCATAAAAAAGAAATTAGATTTTGAAATTATACGTGATCAAATTCCAATTTACACAGTTGATGCCGCAATCATGATTTCGGATACAATCGGATATATTTCGCTTTCCAAATTTGCGGAAACTTCAATGTTTGAAGTAAAGCAATCTTTAGAAAAACTTTCTCAACTTGGAATGAAAAAAATAATTTTCGATTTAAGAAATAATCCCGGCGGATATTTGGATCAAGCTTTCCAAATTGCCGATTTATTTATTGATCAAAATAAATTAATAGTTTTCACTCGTGGAAGAATTTCAAGTTTGGATGATAATTTAACCGCAGAAAAAACTTATCCGTTTGAAAAAATTCCGATTGTAATTTTAATAAATCGCGGAAGTGCATCTGCAAGTGAAATTGTTTCAGGCGCAATTCAAGATTGGGATAGAGGAATTTTAGTCGGTGAAACTTCGTTCGGCAAAGGCTTAGTTCAAAGACCTTTTATATTAGAAGATAGTTCAGCAGTGAGAATTACAATTTCAAAATATTTTACACCATCCGGAAGAGCAATTCAAAGAGATTATAAAAATAAAGAAGATTATTATAATGAAGTTATGAATCGTGAAGAAAATGAAGGTGAAAATATAAATCATTCACTTGAAGCTGATTCTGCAAAAGAAATTTATTATACTTCCGGCGGAAGAAAAGTAATTAGCGATGGCGGAATTACTCCCGATTTTATTGTTAGAAATGATGATATAACAGATTATTCACTTCAGCTTAGAAGTAATAATATTTACTATAAATTTGCTCGCAGAATTATTGATACAAATTCTGATTTGAATAAAAAGTTTAAAAATGATTTTAGATTATTCAAGAAAGATTTTTCTTTTAGCATTAGTGATATGAAATCATTTATTAAATTTGCGGAAGAAAACGGTGTAAAATATTCGGGAAAAGATTTTACAAAGGATGAAAAATTTATAAAAGCAAGATTGAAAGCTCATATTGCAAAAAACTTTTGGAACAACAACGGCTGGTATTCTGTACTTTTGGATGAAGATGAACAGTTTGAAAAAGCCAAAGAATTATTAGAGAAAAATTATCAATTACCAATTTCGAAGAAAAAATAAAAATGAAATTTGATTTAAAATTAGAAGAAAAATTATATCAGTATTTAGATCTTTTTCCAAAATTAGGTGAGAATGTTTTTCTTGCTGATGGAGTAAAAATTATCGGCGATGTAACAATTGGAAAAAATTCGAGTGTGTGGTATAATTGTGTAATTCGCGGTGATGTTCATTATGTTAAAATTGGTGAAGATACAAATATTCAAGATTTGAGCATGCTTCACGTAACAAATAAAAGATTTCCGTTAAACATAGGCAACAAAGTTACAATCGGGCATAGTGTAAAACTTCATGGCTGTACTTTGCAAGATTTATCTTTTATAGGAATTGGTGCAATTGTTTTAGACGGAGCAATTGTGGAAGAGAAATCAATGGTTGCAGCGGGTTCTGTGGTAAAACCAAATTTTATTGTTCCATCCGGAAAATTAGTCGGCGGAGTTCCGGCAAAAATTCTTAGAGATTTAACCCAAAATGAAATTGATGATTTTGAAGCTTCAGCAGAGCGGTACAAAAAATATTCACAAATTACGATTGAATCATTATTAAAAAGAGTGAAAATTTGATTAAAAATCTTACAATTTCTACAAATCCAAAAGTTAAAATTGATAAAAGAAAAATTCATGAACTTATTCTAAATCTCAAAAAGGAATATTCATTCCAAATAAATTCACTCGCAATTAATTTCATTTCTGAAAAAGAAATTATTCCAATCAACCAAAAGTATTTAGGACATAATTTTTCCACAGACATAATTACCTTTAATTATTCTGGAGAAAATGATAGTTTAGACGGTGAAATTTTTATTTCTTTAGATGATGCTTGTTTCAATGCAAAAAAATTTAACGTAACTTTAGAGAATGAGCTAATTAGATTAGTAATTCACGGTATTTTGCATTTGTTAGGATTTGATGATAAATTAACGAAAGATAAAAAGAAAATGAAAGTTGAAGAAAATAAGCTTGTAAGTAAATTTCAAGAAAATACTCAAAAATTGATTAAAAAATATGACTGCTAAAATTGTTGAAGTTCTTGCTAAAATTTTAGAGGGACTAAAAAAAAATTACACTATTGAAGAAGTAACAAAAAAACTTAAAACAAATAAAGATTTTGATGAGCAAACAGTCAGCGCAGCATTCGGATTAGTTTTTGATAAGTTTTTGACAAACAGATTAGAAATTCGCAAAGAAGGAAAATTATTAAATAAAGGTTTTAGAATTTTATCAAACGACGAAATAAATATTGTTGGAACTGAAAACACCAGATACATCCAGCATTTAGTTAATGTTGGACTTTTAGATCCAATCGATGTTGAATTACTGATTGAACAAATGACAATGTTTCCCGAAGAAAAAATTTCCAAAGATGATATTAATTGGATAATTTTATTCTCATTGGTAGATTTTGATTCGGAAATATTACCCGGAAGCAGAGTTTTGTTATACTCATCTGATACAATAAACTAAGGAATTTTAAATGGCAAAAAATCTTGTTTTGGTGGAATCTCCATCAAAAGCTAAGACTATTAATAAATATTTAGGCAAAAATTATATTGTTGAAGCTACAGTTGGACATATCAGAAACTTACCTAAAACTAAGTTGGGTATTGATATTGAAAACGGTTTTAAAGTTCAGCTTTTAAATATTCGCGGAAAAGGCGATACAATAAAGAAAATTAGAAAACTTGCCGGAAAAGCCGAAAAAATATTTGTAGCAACCGATCCGGACCGTGAAGGCGAAGCAATTGCTCAAGATATTGTTGAAGTTTTGGAAGGAAAAACCGAAGCTCATATTTACCGAGTTCTTTTTAATGAAATTACTAAAACCGCCGTTAAAAAATCCATGGAAAATCCATTGGAAATTAATGATGCATTGGTTCAATCTCAACGTGCAAGAAGGGTAATGGATAGAATTATTGGCTACAGTATTAGTCCATTGTTGTGGCGTTCAATTTTGGAAGCATCGGGAAATTCACTTTCCGCTGGAAGAGTTCAATCAGTTGCTTTAAGATTAATTTGTGAACGTGAAGAGTTGATTGAGAATTTTATTCCAACAGAATATTGGGTAATTTCTGCAGAATTTAAAACAGAAAATGGTGATACATTAGTTGTAAAATTAGCTGAAAGAGACGGTAAGCAATTAAAAATTCAGCCAAAACCCGAAATGACTGATTCTGATTGGGATGAATTCCTTCAGAAAAATTTTGCAATTACAAATAAAGAAGAAGCTGAGAAAATTTTAGATGAAATTAAAAATTCGAGTTCGTTTTTTATAAGTGATATTTCGAAAAAGAAATCAAAAAGAAATCCTTCGCCGCCGTTTATTACAAGTACTTTGCAAGCTGAAGCTTCGCGAAAATTAGGTTTTAGACCAAGAAAAACTATGAGCGTGGCGCAAAGTTTGTATGAAGGAATAAAACTTGGCAAAGGTGAAATTACCGGTCTTATTACATATATGAGAACCGATTCAACAAGATTGAGTGAAGAAATTGTTTCATCAGCGCGAAGCTATATAAAAGAAAATTTTGGAAACGATTATTTACCACATCAGCCAAAATCTTATGAAAAGAATAATAAGAAAAATGTTCAAGATGCGCATGAGGCAATAAGACCAACTTCTTTGGAACATTCGCCACAAGAAATTAAAGAATTTTTAGAGAAAGATCAGTTTAAACTTTATCAATTAATTTGGCAGAGATTTGTTGCTTGTCAAATGGAATCAGCCGATGTTGAATCAACAAATATTTCCGTAAAAGCAGATAAAAATATTTTAAAAGTTTCCGGCTCGGTTGTAACTTTTGATGGATTTTTGAAAGTTTACCAAGAAGAAAAGGAAAACGGAAACGAAAATGGTGAAACTTCTCAAATTCCGGCTGGTTTAGAAGAAAATCAAAATCTAAATTTAAATTTTGTTGAAAAATCTCAACAATTTACAAAACCTTTACCGCGATATACGGAAAGTACTCTAATTAAAGAGCTCGAAAGTAACGGAATCGGTAGACCAAGTACGTATGCTTCAATTATTGGAACAATTCAAGATAGATTTTATATTGATCAAAGTGAAAAAAAATTAGTTCCAACAGATTTAGGGAAAAAAGTAAATTCAGTTCTTGTAAAAAATTTCCCTAAAATTTTAGATGTAAATTTTACAGCTAAAATGGAAGAAGAACTTGATATGGTTGCTTCGCAAACAAATAATTATCTTCAAGTTTTAGAGGATTTTTATCATCCGTTTTCTAAACAATTAAATATTGTTAAACATAATTTAGAAAAAGTTATTTGTGAAAAATGCGGCTCGGAAATGGAAATTAAAATTGGCCGTTTTGGAAAATATTTTGCATGTACTTCATATCCGAATTGTACAAATATAAAATCTACAAATGAATTAAAAACAAAAAACAGTGAACCGGAATTTACAGGTGATGATTGTCCAAAATGCGGAAACAAAACAGTTTTTAGAAGCGGCAGATTTGGAAAATTTATTGGATGTGAAAATTATCCCGAATGTGATTTTACAAAACAAATTACACTTGGAATTAAGTGTCCGGTTTGCAAAGAAGGCGATGTTGTAACTCGCCGCGCAAAAAGCGGAAGATATTTTTACGGATGCAGTAATTATCCCAAATGCGATTATGTAAGCTGGACAAAACCGGTTGAAGAACAAGTAAAAGTTGAACAAGAAGAAATTTAATTGATTGTAATTTGATGATAGAAAATACTCTTAACCAAAGTATTAATGAATTTATCTCAAATCTTTCTGCAATAAAAAGAGTTTCAATAAATACAATAATTTCATACCAAAATGATCTTCAGCAATTTTTTGAATTTTTGGAAGAACGAAAAATTTCCGAATTAAATTTCATCACGGAAAAAACAGTAAGATTATTTATTCTAAAATTAAACGAACAAAATTTCAGCAGAACTTCAATTTCTAGAAAGCTATCGGTTTTAAGAGGAATTTTTAATTATCTAATTCAAAACGAAAAATTAAAAACTAATCCACTCGAAAATATTAAGAATCCCAAAATCCAGAGAAAACTTCCGGAGATAATTACGCTTGATTCTTATTTAAAAATTCTTAAATTTCTGGATGAGGAACAAAAAGATAGTAGAAACAACAAATTAATTTTTGAATTATTATACGGTTGTGCACTTAGAGTTTCAGAACTCTGTAATCTAAATTTTGGAGATATTGATCTGAACCGTAAAAGTATAAAAGTTTTGGGTAAAGGTAGTAAAACAAGGTTAGTTCCGCTTGGGCAAAAATCTCAAATTATTTTGGAAGATTATTTGTCATCCAGACCACAAATAAAAATTAGTGATCCGTTAATTTTAACAAACTCGAATAAAAGAATTTATCCCAAATATGTTGATCGTTTAGTTAAAACATATTTCTCAAAAGTTTCAGATATTTCAAAAAAAAGTCCGCACATTCTAAGGCATACAGCCGCAACTCATATGCTTGATAATGGTGCAGATTTATTAGGAGTAAAAGAAATTTTAGGACACGAAAATCTTTCCACTACACAAATTTATACACACGTAAGTGTTGAAAGATTAAAGCAGGCATATAAAAACGCTCATCCAAAATCATAAGGAGTTTTTATGAACGTAAAAATAACATCAAGGAAATTTAAAGCAAAAGATTCTCTTAAAGAAGAGATTACAAATGAATTAAAATCTCTTGAAAAATATAATGACGATATTTTGGACGCAAATGTAATTCTAAGTTACACTCATAATAAAGACAGTATAAAAACTGTAGAAATAAATTTAAATATTCCGGGCAAAACTTTATCGGCAACAGAATCAAGTGAAGAATATGGAAAAGCTTTAATTTTGGTAATTCAAAAATTAATAAAACAATTAAAAACATTAAAATCTAAACGAATAGCAAAAACAAGATAGTGAACATTAATAATAAAAATATTTTTAGAAAAGAAAGTATTACGGTCGATTTTTTCTACCAAAAAACTAAAGAGCGCTTTGATATTGAATTGCTAAATAAAGATGTCGATTTAAATAGACCTATTACTGAACAAAATTTGCACAGACCCGGTTTGGCTCTTGCCGGGTTTGTTGATTTGTTTTCATATAAACGAGTTCAAATTGTGGGAAATACTGAAGTTCACTACATGAAAAAACTCACAATTGAAAAAAGAAAAAATGCTCTAGAAAAACTTTTTGGTTTCAATATCCCATGTATAATTTTTACAAATTATAATAAACCGGTTCCGGAAATTATTGAGCTGGCAAACCAGTTTAAAATTCCATTATTTATTTCCAGTTTAAGTACAACAAAATTATCATATTTAGTTAGTGATTTTCTTGATGATCAATTTGCTCCAAGACTTTCGGTTCATGGATCATTTATTGATGTATATGGAATTGGAATGTTAATTGTCGGAAAATCTGGAATAGGAAAAAGTGAAGTTGCACTTGATTTAATTGAAAGAGGTCATAGACTTGTTGCTGATGATGTTGTTATCTTAACAAAAAAAGGTGAAGGAATTATAATGGGTTCCGGAACCGAATTAGTTAAACATTTTATGGAAATCAGAGGAATTGGAATTCTTGATGTTAGAAGTATGTTTGGTATTAGAGCAATTCGTTTTCAAAAAAGATTAGAAGTTATAATTGAGTTGGAAGTTTGGAACGAAAATAGCGAATACACAAGAACTGGTTTAGATGCAAAAACTACAAATGTTTTAGATGTTGAAATTCAAACAGTTAAAATACCAATTGTTCCGGGAAAAAATATTACAGTTATTAGTGAAGTTATTGCGCTTAACTATGTTTTGAAACATTACGGATATGATGCTGCAGAAGTTTTTAATCAAAGATTAAGATCCAAAATTAAATCAAAAAATGCAGATACAAATAGATCGGTAGATTATTTTGAGCATGATTTTGAGTGATAAATTATAAAAAATCCTTACTTAAAATTGCTTGCTTAAAACTATGTCTTTTTGTATCTTCGAAACCAAATTAGTCATTTTAAGGTATGAAGAAAAGTCTTTATTATTATTCGGACAAAAAACTACAATTCATTGAAATAAAGAATTTTTATTCTAAATTTCTTTCACTTGTGGCATTATTTGGGTTACTTTCTTCATTAATTATTTTTGGTGGTTATTTATTTATATCAAGTTTTTTAAGTCCTTCGTTTGATATTGATGCATTAAAATCTGAAAATATAAAATTAAAATCTAAATTTAACGAAGTTGCAAGTGAGCTTAATAATCTTAATCAAAATATTGATAAACTTCGTAGTAAAGATGAAGCACTTAGACTTTCGGTAAACTTAAAACCAATTCCAGAAAACGAAAAATATTTTGGTATTGGCGGTTCTGAATTTGATGAAATTTTGCCAACCAGCATTTCGGATGTAAATGATTTACTAGAAAATTTAGATAATTCTCTAAATACCATTAAAACCAAAATTACAATTGCAGAAGAAAATTATTTTGAAATTGAAAATTCTCTAAAAAATAATGTTAAACTTTTTAAATCTATTCCAGCTATTTTGCCAGCCGAAGGAAATATAGGTGATAGATTTGGAATGAGATTCCACCCAATTTTAAGATATAATAGAATGCATACCGGACTTGATGTTGTTATTGATACCGGAACCGAAGTTTTCGCTCCAGGTGATGCTAAAGTTTTAGAAGCCGGTGTTCAATCTGGTTATGGTAATACTGTTCAACTTGATCATGGATTTGGATACATAACATTATATGCCCATTTATCAAAAATAAAAGTTTATAAAGGGCAAAAAGTTAGAAGAGGCGATTTGATTGGTTTATCTGGAAGTTCCGGTGAACTTTCAACAGGTCCACATCTTCATTATGAAGTTATGCATAATGGAATACATTTGAATCCGGAAAATTTTATTTTTAGCGATATAAAAGTTTTTGATATAAATAATGAAAAAGTTCAAAGTAGGGGAGTGAAATAATAATGATTTGGACTATAGAATTAGCATCTTATTTAGTAGATGCTCCATGGCCGGCAACAAAAGATGAATTAATTGAATATGCCGATAGAATTGGAAGTCCGGTAGAAGTAATTGAAAATCTAAGTGAATTAGAAGATGATGAAGAAATATATGAAAGCATCGAAGATATTTGGCCGGATTACCCAAGCGATGAAGATTTCTTTTATTTTGATGACGAGAATGAATTCAATTAGCGTTTACCAAGAAAATTATAATGCATGAATTATTGCTTGAAGTTAAGGGTCAAACTTCTGCATTAAATATTTTACACAACATTTATTCTTCGAAGAGAATTCCAAATGCAATTCTGCTAACCGGGATTGAAGGAATTGGAAAATTTTATTCAGCCATTCAGTTTTTAAAATTATTAAATGGTAATTCTGATTTAATCAATCAGAAAATTTCCAATCTTTCCGAACCTTATATAAAATTAGTTTTTCCACTTCCTCGCGGTAAATCAGAATCTAATTTTGATTTACCTTTGGATAAACTTTCTACGGATGAAATTGAACTAATTAACGATCAGATAAAACTTAAAGCTGCTAATCCTTACCATCAAATTCAAATAAAAAATGCTAATAATATTAAAATTAATAGCATCAGAGAAATCAACAAAAACCTTTCACTAAATTATGATGAAATTATTTTTAGAGGAATAATTATAAATGATGCTCATAAAATGAGTATTGAAGCACAAAATGCTTTCCTTAAAAATTTAGAAGAACCGCCAAACGGAGTAATTTTTATTTTAATTTCTAGTCAGCCGGATCAATTGTTAACGACAATTAAATCAAGATGTTGGACTGTGAATTTTTCACCACTTTTTGATAATGATATTCAAAATATTTTAGTTGAAAGATTTAAATATTCTTCAGAATTGATTAAAGACGTTTTACCATTTGCAAATGGATCGGTTACAAATTCTGTGTTTTTGTTAGAAACCAATTTCGAAAAATATATTCAGAAAGCCATAACCATTTTAAGATATTCATTAGCTGGAAAATATTTCACAGCAAGTAAGGAGTTTTCAAGTTTGATTGAGAAAAATTCCGGTGCAGATTTTAACACAATAATTGATTTAATAATTACTTGGTTTAACGATACTTTAAGATCGAAATATGAAATAAGTAATATTAAATTTAATAATTATAAAGATACTTTAGAAAAATTTAATAATAGGTTTTTAAAAACAGATGTTAATGAAATTATTGTTAAACTAGTATCCTATAGAGATGCAGCAGCACGAAATGTAAACTTGAATCTGATAATGATGAATGTTATATTTGACATAGCGTCTATTGGAATGAAAGTAAAATGATCGATAAATCCCAACCGAATTCAAACAATCACCACACATTATCTAATTCTCTAATTGACAACAATTATTTTAATCTTGTGCATGATAAAATAACTAAAGAACTGACATGCTGTAAGTCTGATCTTGCTGAAATTGAACAAGTTGGAGATGGTTATTCAGAATCAAATGGAAATGGTAATTCTAAAATTTTAATAGCAAAAAGCAAAGGTTTACTTGGGATTCATTTTTGTGAAAACGTAAGTGAATTAGCTATAAAACTTTATGATGATGTTATATTAAAAATTGATGACGAATTTGAATTTGCAACAATTATAGAAACTGGTAAAATTGTAAATTTCAAACTTTCCAAAATTGAACATAGCGACTCTAAATTGCCAGTAATTGATAGAGTTGTAAATGAAAAAGATATTGAAAGAAATATCAATAACGTAATAAATTGTTCTGAAGCAAAAAAAGTTTTTCTAAAATATATTCATGAACTTTCACTAGATATGAAATTGGTTGATATTCATTATCAATTTGATAGGAAAAAACTATTCTTTTTTTATACTTCAGATGGTAGAGTTGATTTTCGGGAGCTCGCCAAAAAATTAGCTGCAACATTCAAAACTCGAATTGAACTAAGACAAATGGGAGTTAGAGATGAAGCTAAAAGAATTGGGGGATTAGCAACTTGCGGTCGAGAATTTTGCTGCTCAACATTTATAAGTAACTTTAAGAGAATAACGACTGATATTGCGGAAGAAAATAATGTTGCTAACAGCATATCAAAATATACCGGTCCTTGTGGAAAACTAAAATGTTGTCTATCCTTTGAAATAGAATAAATTGTAATTTATTTTTATTTATTGGGAGCACGTTAAAAAAAACTTTCTAAAAAAATCCTTAATTGATTTATAAAATATTTTTCTGTGAGTAATTTATGGAAATTAAAAAAATTGGAGTGATTGGTGCCGGAACGATGGGAAATGGAATTGCACACGTTTTTGCGCAAAATAATTTTATCGTTGAATTTATTGATGTGAATGAAGAATTACTATTTAAAGGAATGGCAACAATTAAGAAAAATTTAGAAAGACAACTTAAAAAAGAATTGATTAACGAGGAAATTCTTAATAAGACATTGAGTAATATTAAGCATAAAGTTGGAATTAACAATCTTTCATCAGAAGTGGATTTAGTTATTGAAGCAATTATTGAAGACAAAAAGTCTAAAATCAATTTATATAATAATTTAAAGGATATAGTTAATTCTAATTGTATTATTTCATCTAATACCTCATCAATTTCTATTACAGAATTAGGAGCAAATTTAAATCCGGAAAAATTTATAGGAATGCATTTCATGAATCCTGTACCAGTTATGAAATTGGTTGAAATTATTCGCGGTTATTCTACAAGTAATGAAACATTTGAAGCTATTAAGAATCTTACATTAAAAATTGGTAAAACTCCTGTTGAGGTTAATGATTATCCCGGATTTATTTCTAATAGAATTTTAATGCCGATGATAAACGAAGCAATATTTTCCTTATATGAGAATGTTGCTACAAAAGAAGATATTGATACTGTTTTAAAATTAGGAATGGCTCATCCATTGGGTCCGCTTGAATTAGCTGATTTTATAGGATTAGATGTTTGTTTATCTATAATGAATGTACTTTATGATGGTTTTAATGATTCAAAATATCGTCCGTGTCCGTTATTAAAGAATATGGTTGCTGCAAATAAATTAGGAAGAAAATCCGGTGAAGGGTTTTATAAATATTAGTAATACATTTTAATATTTATTTATTAAAAATTGTCCTATAATGTATATTATGTAAACTAATAAATTCCCTATTTAACAAAACCTTGATATTTAACAATAAGATATACTACAATAATTAGTAATAAAATAAAAACAATCGGTGATCTTTTTTTTGAGGATTTCTTAAAACTTGCTCTGAATCCAAGTTTTTTTTTTCGAATTTCATCACGATCAATTTCAGGTTTGTAATACCTTGGTTGGTATTCAAATTTCTTATTTTTAAATTTTTTCATCAACATATTGCTATGCCATTTCAATTATTTGTAATTTCTCTTTATAAATAGAAATTTCGGCAGATTTTAATTTATCACTTATAATTTCTCCATCGCAGTGAAAATAATATGGATTTTTTAATGTTAAGGATACAAATTTAGACTTCATTAATTTAGCTTCTGGAATTTCACTTACTTTATTGATTAGTGCCTTCGGTAATGCCACAATTAATCTTCGTCTTGTTATTTCATCAAATAAACTTATATCAATTAATCCATCATCAATTTTTGCATATGGTGTTAAATAAAAACCGCCTCCGTGTGAAATCCCATTTCCAAAAGTAATCATCAATTTACTTTCGTCAAGCTCAAAATCATTAAATTTAATATTAACTTTAACCATTTTAAAATTAAACAAAGCTTTTACAACAGAAACAAGATATGCTGAAATTCCGGATAGAACTTTATTATTTTGAGTTAATGCTCCAACATACGCATCAAATCCCAAACCGGCTCCGTTAATAAATTTATGAAATAAATTACTTGAATTTTCAGTCTCATATTTTACTTCACACAAATCTATTTTACGAATATTGTTTTTTTCAATTCCGCAATTTACTTTTAGATTGAATAAAATATCTTTAGACAATTTTATATTTTTTGAAAAGTCATTTCCACTTCCAATTGGGAGCACGCCAAGTTTAATTGTACTAATTAATTCATCGGGGATTCCATTAACCACTTCATTAAGTGTTCCATCACCACCAACAGAAATAACAACATCATAATTATGTAAATTTTTCTTCAAAAATTCAGTGGCAAATTTTGGATATTCTGTAATTTGCAGTTTAAAATTTATTTCATGTTTCTTGAGGAATTCTTCAATAATTGGAATGAATTTTCTGCCTCTTCCCTTTCCAGAAACCGGATTTACGATAAATAGATATCTCATAAATAGTTTTGACTATGATAGGATTTGTAATTTAAATTTTAGCCGAAATTAGTAATGATTATTTGCGTAAATAATTGCAAAACATGTAACATAATTTTCAGAATGACTCATCGATATTTTTAATGATTTATCTTTTCCAAGAAATTCTTTTATTCTGCCATGTAAATTTACATTCGGCATTCCGGAACTTTCGTTAAAAATTTCAATATCTTTCCATCTAAAACCTTTGCTCCATCCAGTTGCTAAAGCTTTTGCAATTGCTTCTTTTGCTGCAAATCTTGCCGCCAAATGTTGATATTTATTTTTCTTTTTTAAACAATACTCCAATTCGGTGGCAGTATAAATTTTATTTAAAAAAAGGTCGTCGAATTTTTCAACACTTTTTTTAACTCTTTCAATTTCAATAATATCTATTCCAATTCCAAAAATCATTTTATCTCAATTAAAAAATATCAACATCGGCTTTAACTTCTAATCCGCCTTTCTCTAATTGCTTATTTAACGTTTTTGTTAATTTCTTAAGTTGCTCAAGGGATTCTTTTACATCATTAAATAAGTTTTCATCATATAAAATTTTGCCTATGTTATTTTTTCCGTTTACTGTTTCTTTAGTAATTGAATTTATATTTTGAATTAAGGAATCTGCATTTTGCAAAGTTTTATTTGATAATTTCAGCATATCGTTAAAAGTAATTTTATTTTCAGCAATTATATCTTTTGTTTGGCTTGTTAAAACTTTTGTATTCTCAATTATTTGAGAAATATCACTCTGATTTTTAATAAGCAAGTCATTTAAATTTGAAGTCAATAAATGTAAATTCGAAACTGAATTATGCAGATTAGTTTTGAATTCATCATTTAAAAAATTAGAATTGACAAAATTAAGTGAAGTTCTGAGATCTTTTATAACCGAAATTAAATCGCCTTCAACGGAATTTAAAGTTGCCATTACAGTTGAAATGTCGCCGGAAAATTTACCTACATAAATTTTATTAAAGTCAATTTTTGCAGATGAAGTTCCGTTAATAATTTCTATTTTTTTACCGCCCATTAAATCCAACATCATAATTGAAAATGTTGCATCTTCTTTTAAGTTCGGATCTTCCGAAAAATTTATTTTAACTAAAGCTGAATTTACTTCGGATTCGATTGACTCGACATACCCTTTTCTAACTCCGTTTACGCTTACAAGATCACCAATTTCCAAACCGGCAACTGTATTAAATTTTACGGAAAGCTGCATGTTTTGAGAAGTTAAACTGTAGTTTTTTGCCCAGCCAAAAATTAATACAATAACTATTAATGCAAAAAATATTGTTATACCAACTTTAAGTTCAGTTTTCTTTTCTTCATTCATTTGTTTTCAAAATTTGTTTAACAAATGCAAATTCAACAGAATCAATTTTTGAATCTTTTACAATTACTTCAAAATTGTGTGAAAAATCTTCCAACTTGTTTATTTTTGTTTCTATTTCTTTATTTTCAAAATCTTTAAAGAATTTATTCATTACAATTTTTAGAGAATCAACATATTGCTTATTCTCTAAATTTTCTAAATCTGAATTAATTTTCGATTGTGCAAATTCAATAACTTTATCTTTCCCAAAATCAATTAAATCATCGCCATGATATTTAATTATATAAAATACTACCCCAACAAAAATAGTCAGAGAAATAATTACTGTTAAAAAGCAGCCTTTTTTCATAAAATTAATTAAAGTTTTTCAACTTCTACTTTACTAATTCTGTTACTATCTAATGCTAAAACTTTAAAGGAATATCCATATTTTTCAAATTTATAACCAACATCCGGAATTGTTCCGGCATGGTTGAAAATAAATCCACCCAGTGTTTCAAAATCCTCGTTAGGAACTTCAATATTGATATTTAGTTTTTCTTCCAATTCATCAATATATACTTTACCAAACATAACAAATTTATTATCACTTATTTGTAAAATTTCGTCTTCTTCAATATCATATTCATCGCGGATTTCACCAACAATTTCTTCCAAAATATCTTCAAGAGTTATCAATCCAGCAGTTCCACCGTATTCATCTACAACAATACTAATATGCATATTTTTTTCTTGAAATTCTTTCATCAATGTGCTTAATAATTTTGTCTCGGGAACAAACAAACAGTCTCTAATTACTTTTTTGATATTAAACGAAGTTTCACTTTTAAGAAATGGGAGCAAATCTTTTGCGTGAATAACTCCAATAATTGAATCAAGATCATTTGAATAAACCGGAATTCTACTGTGACCGGAAGTCTTTATAATTTGAATTAACTCTGGAAACGGAATATCTTCCGGAACTGAAATTATATCAACGCGCGGAGTCATAACTTCTCTGGCAAGCATTGATTTGAATGAAACTAACCCGTGAATTAATTCATGTTCTTCTTCTTCAAGTGTTCCCTTTTCAATTCCAATATCTGCTAAATCAGCAATATCTGAAGTAGATAATGCTGTTCTTGATTTATCATATTTTACATTTGATGTAAGAATTTTCATTATTATTGAAAGCACTTTGGAAATTGG
This sequence comes from Ignavibacteriota bacterium, assembly GCA_016708125.1. Classification (NCBI taxonomy): domain Bacteria; kingdom Pseudomonadati; phylum Ignavibacteriota; species Ignavibacteriota bacterium. Next base: position 3,609,933 of record JADJGF010000001.1, read on the forward strand.
ACTAATAACAATACTAATAAAATACAACGGCGTTGCAATTAGTTTTGCAATCTTAACCGGATGTTTATTTGCCCAAACTTTAGGTGTAACTTCGGCAAATAAAATTACAATTATGGTAAGAGTTATAATTTGAATTAATAATACAATATCAATGGAATATTTAAATTTCTCTGCAACATCTAAAGCAATAGAAACAGAAATAATCGATGCACCTACATTGCTTATTGTATTTCCTATTAGAATTGTAATAAGTAGTTTTTTAGGAAAAGCAATTAATCGTGCAATATATTTTCCAACGTGTTTAGAGCTTTTATTAATTTCATCTAATTTTTTATCATCTAATGAAAATAATGCAACTTCAGAACTGGAAAATAATGCAGAAAATAATAGAAGAACAATAAGAAAAATTGTTCGATAAAACCAATCTACGTCCAAAAAATATTCTTAACCTATGTTATTTTACATATAAACTAAAATGGTAAATCATCATCTTCTGCGGCTGAATTATTTGTGGATTCAACTTGAACAAAACTTGCAGAATCATGCGAAGAACTTTGTGATCCACTTTCCGAACTATCTAAAGGAATAATGCTAAATTTATCAGCAATAATTTCAGTTACATAAACTTTTTGACCATCTTTATTCTCATAATCTCTTTTGCTTATTCTTCCTTCAACGTAAAATTTTCTGCCTTTTTTAAGATTTGCTTTTAAAAAATCAGATACGCCAAAAATTACAATATTATGCCAAGTTGTTTCATTTACCCAATTACCGTCTCTGCCTTTATATCCATGTGTTGTAGCAATGGAAAATGTTGTAACTTCGGTATTATTTGTAGTAAATCTATGTTCCGCATCTTGACCTAAATTACCGATAAGCATAACTTTATTTAATGAAAATGCCATTAAAATTTCTCCAAAAATTATTTAATTTATTCAGTTACTATAAATGCATCTTTAAACATATTTTGATTCCAAAATCCATCTCTTACCATTTGAGCTTCTGATTTTGTTTTATATGGCGTACTTCTAACAGTATAAAGTGCATTTGTATTATTGTAAACTATTGATAATCTAAAAGGAACTTTCGATTCATTTTCTGCCATAAATTGTTCTGCTCTCGATTTTGTAGAAAATGCGCCGAGTTGTAAGAAAAATCCATGTTCAGATGATTTCAATAAATTATCTTTTGATTCATCATCATCAAAAGTATTATCTACTTCCTTTTTTAATTCATCAACATTTTTAGTTTTATCTTTTGATTGATCGACTTCATCAAAAACATAGACTTCTTCAGTTTCAGATTTAGCTTTTTGCTCTTCTTCTTCAGAAGATTGAAAAATTGAACAAGCAGAGAAAGAAAAAATTAATAGAATAATAAATATGTTTTTCATTTTTATACTTTTGTTTGTTGTTAATACTCAAAAATACTTAGCTTAATTTAAAATATCAATTAATAAAATAATCTATCAAAAGTTCCTTTTTCAAAAATAGGTAAATTATTTTTGGTAAAAGTCACTTTCTTTGCTAATTCTAAACTGCCTGGAATTTCAGAAACATTTATTTTATCCATAGAAGCATCGAACACATCATTAATTTTTTCTATAAATAAGTTTGCAATAATTGCATAACCTTGACTTGTAGGATGAACACCGTCTAAGCTAAAAATTCCGCCGGAAATAAATTCTGTTGTAAATTCAACTCCATTTGCAATGTAACCATTTTCCGCAACTTCGTTGAAGAAATTATTTATATCAACAAGATGAAAACCATATTTTTGAGAAATACTATTTATTGATGCATTAAAATTACTCACAACATTTTCTACAATTATTTGTTCGGAAGGATCTAAAACAAAAGTATTTGGGAACGGATTTTCCGGTGTTAATCCAAATGGATAAGCAGTATTTACGCCTTCCGGAACTGCTAATGAATTTGTTGAGTAGTATAATCCTTTTGTATCACCAATAAATGCAGCTGCCGAAGATCCTCTTAAAGTAACCATAGTTTTGTTTGTTAGCAAATCCGAAACGGACGCAACTCCAATTGGGATTTCAGTTGAAGTTGAATATACCAATCCTTGAATTTGAGGATTTTGTGTTTGAGCCGCTTGAATTGCGAGTCCAACATTTGGTGCAACAGTTGTAAAAAATGGAATTGCACTAACATTTGGGATATTTGCCAAAACAACTGGAATACTTGCTTGAGCTAAACCTCCGCAAAGTTGATCATATAAAAATGCAAAAGTTTCTGTTGGAGTATGAGGTAAAGTTCCTCCGCTTGTTGCGTAACCTAAAATATCATTATTGCCAATCCATAAACTTACTAATGTTGGTTGAGCGGAAATTGCCATTTCCAAAGGAGTTTTGTCTTGATTTCTTAAAACGATATCAAAAAATAAATTTGTTTTATCGATTGCGGTTGCAGAGCTTTTTGCTGTTAAAATATCAGGAAGCAGAGCTCCGGGAATTCCCAAATTATTATAAACTCCAACGTAATTTAAATTAGTCGGTGATCCGGCATTTATTGAAGCATAGCTAGTGGAAAACGGATCTAACGATTTAACTTCTATTCTTCCGCCTATTCCGGGATCACTAATTGTGGGTTGAACAAATTCAACTCCAGCTTGATTTGCAATTTGCTTTCCGTAGGAATATTCTTGTGCACTTTCATAAAGCGCACTTGATTGATAACCGGCTGTTAAACTATTACCAATTGTTACAAACTTGCTGAAATCAGCGCTTCCGGTATTTGGTTTTGCTGGTTCTGTTAAGTCACTTCTATCTTCGCAAGATAAAATAAAAATTCCGATTAAAATTATTGCTAATAATTTTTTCATTTATTTCTCCAAACTTAAAATTTATAAGCTAACGTAACTGAAAATAGATGTGCAACTGAATTATAAACTCCATTCATAGGTGAAATACTATTATCGATTCCGCTGTAATTTTCCAATGAATTTGTAATTTTTCTTTCATCAAACCTCAAAAACATATATGCAGCTTCAACTGAAACACTTTCATTTAAATTGTAAGAACCTCCGAGATTAAATCCCAATCTGTCGGAATCCGGTAATGTCGGATCTAATCTTTCATCCGAAACTGGATTGTGATCATATAAAAATCCGGCACGCGCAGTAAAAGATTTACTATATTCGTATTCTGTACCAAGCCTTGCAATAAATCCATTATCATATAATCTTTCTGAAGTAGAAACTAAAAGTTCACCAGTTTCTGAATCTTCAAATTCCTCAAATTGAACTTCGAGTTTATCATAACTATCCCATCCAACATATTGATAATCAGCGGTAAGAGTAAAATTTTTCAAAGGTCTAATTGCAATTCCTAATGTTATATTTTCAGGAGTTGTTAACGGAGCAGCAATTGGTCCGTTCGGTAGTAGTCCGTCAAATTGAGAAGAATAATTCGATGGAACAGCGTCGCCCTCAAAATCAAATCTAACTTGACTTCTGAATGATAACCCTAAAGAAATTGATTTAATTGGATGAACAAATATTCCAGCAGTAAATCCCGAACCCAAACCGGTTCCTTCTAACTCTAAAGAAGGTTCGCTATTGAAAGGAGCTAAATTAATTTTTCTATTAATGAGAACATCACCATAAGCAAATACATATCCAAATCCAACGGAAACTTCATCCATAATTTTGTAGGAAGCAACTGCATTAAAAAAGAATGTTCTAATTTCAGTTTGAACTGTCATAAATCTTCCGACCCAGTTCTCGTCCCATTTGGTTCCAAGTCCGTAATTATTACCAACTCCTAAACCAAGAAAAAATTTATCATACAATTGATGAGTAGCGTAAAAATGAATTGGGTTAAAAACTTGCGAATTCATTTTAGTTTCAGTGATTGATGGTGAAGGTCCTCTAAATGTTGAACTTGGTAAAATTAAAGTTGCGCCGCCAATTAAGTGTGTTCCGTAAAGCTGTGTAATTCCCGCAGGATTAAAATAAATTGCAGAAGGATCGTTTGCAAGACCTGTAAATGCACCGCCTAATCCCATTGCTCTTGAACCTTGTTCATTAATTTGAAATCCGCTTGCAAAAATATTTGAACAAGCAATAATAAATAAAAGTATTATAGTAAAATATTTTCTTAACAATCCTCCCTCCTTTTAGAGTATAAAGCTTTTTAAAGATACCAATATAATTTGCCTAATTGCAACTTTTGCTATTCAATAGTTAATAGTATTTGATTCTTTTCAACAGAATTTCCTGCTTTAACAAAAATATTTTTTATTCTTCCGGATTTTGTAGAGTGAATTTCATTTTCCATTTTCATTGCCTCGAGCAAAATTAATGGTTCACCTTGTTTTACTTTTTCATCAATATTTTTATATAATTTTAAAATTAAACCGGGCATTGGCGAAATAATTTCTTCTACTGAATTATGGCTTTCATTTTGCTTTAAATAATTTTCTACTTTTTCTTCCAAAGCTGTTTTAATAGATGTTTCAACATAATGTCCATCAATTAAAAAAGTAATTTTGTTTTTATTTTTTTGTGCTACAGTTACATGAAATATATTATTATCAAACTCCAATTTGTAAGTGTGTTGAGACAATTTAGAAATATTACAATTGTGTTGAACTCCATTTACCAAAACTTTTTCAAAATTTGAAGTTCTGATTTTTATTTTTTTATTATCAACTGTTGCAATAAATTCATTCTTCATTTTGCTGCGACCAATTATTTGTTTCAGAAATACAATTTTTTGTCGGCTTAAGATTACTATTTCCAAACTTTAGAAATGCACTTAGCACAGCAGAAATTTCATTGTATTTTTGGTTAATATTTTCGCGCCACTTACTTTTTTCTAAAGACAAAAAATGATTTTCCAAAAAATTATTATCAAATGTTGAATCTAAAAATTTAGGATGTTCCAATATCCAATAGAAAAAATTTATATTAGTTTTAACTCCGGCAATTTGATATTCGCCGAGAGCCCGCTTCATCCTTGCAATTGCTTCACTTCTATTATTTCCCCAAGTTATAATTTTTGAAAGCATTGGATCATAAAATATTGAAACATCTGAAAGAATATCAATTCCCCTATCAACTCTAATTCCAGCACCGGATGGTAGTCTGTGATGTAATATTTTTCCGGTTGAAGGAGCAAAATTATTATCAACATCTTCTGCATAAATTCTGCACTCAACTGCGAAGCCTTTTATTTTAATATCTTCTTGAGTAATAGATAATTTTTCTCCACAAGCAATTTTTATTTGTTCTTTTACAATATCAATTCCGGTAATCATTTCAGTAACTGGATGTTCAACTTGTAGCCTCGTATTCATTTCAAGAAAATAAAAATTTTCATTTTGATCAAATAAAAATTCGATTGTGCCAGCATTAAAATATTTTGCGGCTTTCGCAGCATCAATTGCAATTTGTGTTACTTTATTTCTCAAATCATTGTTTAACGAATTTGAAGGAGCTTCTTCCAAAACTTTTTGATGCCGTCTTTGCACAGAACATTCTCTTTCAAAAAGATGCAAATAATTCCCATGTTCATCGGCTAAAATTTGTACTTCTATATGCTTAGGACTTTCAATAAATTTTTCTATATATATTGAAGAATCTCCAAACGCTTTTTGAGCTTCATTTTGTGCAAGTTCAATTCCCTTTTCTAATTCATCGAAAGAGGAAATTTTTCTCATGCCCTTTCCGCCGCCGCCGGCAGAAGCTTTAATCATAACTGGCAAACCAATTTGATTTACAATTTTTTCAGCTTCTTCAAAATTTATTATTGGTTCAACTGTTCCGGGAACAATGGGAATTCCATTTTCAATCATTAATTTCCTTGCGGAAGTTTTATTTCCCATCATTTGCACTGATTGAAAACTTGGACCAATAAATTTTATTCCGCTTTGCGTAACTTTTTCAATGAATTCAAAATTTTCTGATAGAAATCCATAACCGGGATGAATAGCATCCGCATTAATTTGTTTGGCAATATTTATTATTTTTTCAATATTTAGATATGATTCTGAACTTTGCGCCGGTCCAATTCTATAGGCTTCATCTGCGGTTCTAACATGTAAAGAATTTTCATCTGCATCTGAATAAATTGTTGCCGCAACAATTTCCATTTCTTTACAAGCATTAATAATTCTTACAGCAATTTCACCACGATTTGCAATTAATATTTTTTTAAATTTTGACAAATTGCTTGCTCGTATAAAATATTAAATTTAAGATATGAAAAATAAATGAGAAAATTTATTTATTTTAATTTTACAAATGTAGCGCCCGCACCGCCAAAATCAGCATTGGCTAATTCAAACGATTTTACCATTTCATGGGTTTCTAAAATATGATGAACAGTTTCTCTTAAAACTCCTGTCCCTTTTCCATGAATTATTTCAACATTTTTTAAGTTACTTAAAAACGCATTATCAACAAATTTTATTATTTCAAATTCAACTTCTTCCGGTTTTCTTCCTCTAATATCTAACCGAGAACTTTCAATTGAATTTTGAGCAAAATTGTTAAATAATTCAGCATTTGTTTCTTTGTTTTTTTTGGTGTGAATTAAATTTTTTGATTTGACTTTTATTCTTAATTTACCGGTGTCCAAAGTTATTATTCTTTTTTCAAAATCAATTTCTACTATTTCACCAGTTGTTCCAGAATCTTTTATTTGTACATAATCCTTTATTTCAAAATTTGTTTTTTCAAAAATTTCTTTTTTTGGAATTGCAAAGTTTATTTCTGTTAAATTTTTAATTTCTTCAATTTTTTGTTTTTCTTCTTTGATTACATTTTTGTCGGCATTTGATTCTTTGATTTTTTTAATTGTATTTTCAAATTTACTGTTTACATCATTCAAAAATTCTTCAGCTTTTATTTTGGTTTCTTTTAATATTTTTTCTTTCTGATCTTTTAATTTAAGATTTTCACGCTCGTATAAACTTGTTAATCCCTGAAGTCTTGAATTTTCAATTTCCATTTGGTTTAATTTTTTATTCAGTTCACTTGATTTATTTTCAAGTTCTGTTATAAAGTTTTCAATTTTAAAAGTATTTGAATCCAAATGATTTTTTGCTTGATCAATTATACTTTTTTCCAAACCAATTTTTGAAGCAACTTCAAAAGCATAACTAGAACCCGGAATTCCTTGACGAAATTTATATGTCGGAATTAAATTTTCAATATCATATTCCATTGATGCATTTTGAAAGTGCTCTATTTCAGAAGCAATAATTTTCAAATTTCCGTGATGTGTTGTAGTTATTACAACAGATTTTAGTTCTGCCATTTTAATTAAAAATGAAGTTGCAAGCGCAGTTCCTTCACTTGGATCGGTTCCGGTTCCAATTTCATCAATTAAAATGAGTGAATTTTCATTAGCGTTTTCCAATATATTTTTGATGTTTCGAAGATGTGAACTAAAAGTTGAAAGATCATCTTCAAGCGATTGTTCATCGCCAATATCCAACATAATATTTTCAAAAAACATAAATTCCGAATCTGGATGAACCGGAATGTGAATTCCCGAGTTTACTAAAAGTGAAAGTAATCCAATAGTTTTTAGAACAACAGTTTTTCCTCCGGCATTTGGTCCGGTAATAATTGTAATATTGTTTTTTTCAAAATTAAAATTGAGAGGAATTGTTTTTTCTCTTCCCATTTTTTTTAATAGAATTGGATGACGAGCATCAATAATATTTATTTTTCTTGATGAACTTATTTGAGGAAAACTTCCTATAATTTCCAAGGAGTATTTTGCATTTGCAAAAATATTATCAAGTTCTGTGATTGCTTCGAAAGATAATATTAATGATTCAGAATTTTTACCAATAATAATTGTTAATTCTCTAAGAATTATTTCTATCTCTCTTTTTTCAGCAAAAGTAAGTGATAAAATTTCATTATTAAGTTCTAAAGTTTGTTCCGGCTCAATGTAAACTGTTTGTCCGGTATTTGATTCGGAATGAATAAAACCTTTAACATGCCTTTTATGTTCTGCTTTTATTGGAATTACTAATCGGCCGTCTCTCTGAGTTATATATTCTTCTTGAACTAAATATGAATCGCTTAAATTTTTAAGAATTTTTTCTACAACATTTGAAAGAGCAGAATTTTTTTTGATAAGTTCTTTTCTAATTTCACTTAATTTTGGACTTGCAGAATCTCTAATTTCTCCGGTTTCATTAAATATTTTTATAAAAAGTGATTCAAAATTTTTATCCGCAAAAAACGAATTTGAATATTTTGTAAACAAATCCGTATTCAAGGCATTGGTTTTAAGGTAAGAAAAAATTCTTCTTGATATTTGTGAAAGTTCAAATACTTTTAAAATTTCTTCTTTCTTTAAAATTGTACCAAGAATTGTGCTTTGCACTAAAACTTTTTGAAGATTTGGTAAATAATTAATTGGAGGATATTCATAATTAATTAAAATTTCTTTTGCTTCAGAAATTAGTTTGCCTTTTTGAATTGCTTGTTCTTTTTCTAGAAAAGGTTTTTGCAAAAGTATTTGTGATTTGCCGGATTCTGTGGAAGCATAGTTTGAAATATAATTCAGAACTTTGCCGTATTCAATTTTTTCTAAAACTGAGTTACTTATCATTATTTGTATTAAGAGTATCTAAATCAACCGGTTCGGAAAAATCTTCCGGAATTTCTTTATCATTTTTACTATCTATATAATCTTTTAGAAAACCTTCAGTTTTAAAATTCGATCCAATTATTAAATCAATTATGCTCGGCGTAATATTATAAATTTTTGTATAAAGCAAAGAATTATCTTTATCAGTTTTCTTAGGAATATTTAAAACATTTAAAAGCAGCAAAAATACACTTGCGAAAAATACAATTTGAATTGTTCCGGTAATGCCGCCTAACAGTTGATTTATAAATTTATTTACTTTATCAACAGGATGAATTAATCTTTTAATAATTGATGCAAATAAAATTGTACCCAAAAAAATTATAAATCCGCCGATCATTTTAGCGAGGTAAATTTCGTCATTGAAAATTGGTGCTAATTGTTCGCCAATTGGTCCGGCATAAGTAATCGCAAGGTAAATTGCTAAAATTAAACCAATTAAACCGATAAGTTTTCTTACAAGTCCGTCTTTATAACCAAGAATAAATCCGATAAAAACTATAATAATTAATATATAATCAATATAATTCAAAATTTAACTCAAAAAAGATTCAACAATTTTTCTTATTTCGCTTCCGTCGGCTAATCCTTTCAAATTTTTCATTGCAGCTGGCATAAGTTTTGCAAAATCTGTTTTTGAAACTGCTCCAATTTCATTTGCAATTTCTTTTATTTTTGCTAAAATTTCTTCATTCGACATTTGTTTTGGAAGATAATTTTGAATTATTTCCAATTCTTGACTTTCTTTTTCTGCCAAATCTTTTCTTCCGGCATTTGAATATTGCTCAATTGAATCTTTTCTTTTTTTTGCAGCAGAACTTAACATTTTTATTTCATCTTCAGCAGATAATTCCTTAATTGTGCCGCTTTTTTCATACTCTAAAATTAATGCTCTAATTGATCTAATTGTATTTAAGCGAAGTTTATCTTGGGATTTCATCGCGTCTTTTAGATCATTGTTGATTTTATCTTTTAATGACATTTTTAACCTTTAATGAATTTACAATTTAAAAAAAAAGCAGGTTATAAAATTATAACCTGCTCATAAAAATAAAAAGATAATTTCTACAATTTACTTGTTGCTGAGTAATTTATTCTTCTTGCGTCGGCTTTTCTTAAAGATTGTTGAATATCCATCACCAAGCCCATGGTTGAATTTTTATCTACTCTTAATGAAACAATAACTTTTGGTATATCAACTCTTTTCTTATACATAATATCTTGAATTTCTTTTAGTTCAACAATATTATCATCAATTTGAATTCTTTCATTATCGCCAATCCAAATGTAAGAAACAAGTCTTTTATCTTCTATTTTTTGAACAGCTTTTGCTTCTGGAAGTATGAATTTAACAAATATTTCCTGCTCCCTCATTGTAGTTGCAACCATAAAAAATAAAAGAAGCATAAAAATAATGTCTGGCATAGAAGCTGTTGAAACTTCAGTTTTTGCATTAGCACGTGATTTTTCAAATTTCATTTTCTTTCTCTCAAAAATTTTTATTACTTCTTAATTGATTCAGGTTCGGCAAATGACACAGTTTTCCAAACTTTTTCTTTTAGTTCTTCAAACTCTTCTTCAGTTAAATCTACAACCTTCTTTCCCCATTTTGAAGTCGCATATTCTTCTCTAACTTCATTAAAAGCTAATTCAACTTGGTCAAGTGTCTGAATAAAAATATTGTAATTAGTTTCTCTATCAGTTTTTATAGAAATTACTAATTTTTTGTTTTTAGGTAATTCAATTTTACTTCTAATTCTATCCTTTAATAAATCTTTAATTTGCGGAATAGCAATTATTTCATTATTCAACAAAACATCACCATTTTCATTTACAAGAATAGCAACCAGTCTATCTTTTGATAATGGTTGTTCAATTCTTTCATCTTCTGGAATATATTCAGGTAAAACCATACCAATACCTGTATCAACATCAATATTTGTTGTTACTAAAAAGAATAAGAGAAGTAAAAATGTAATATCTGCCATCGATGCTGCAGAAAACTCTCCACCAGGTCTTGTTTTTTTCTTATCTGCAATCATTATTTTCTCAATTTATTAAATTATTTTTTCATTTCGTAAAGTGCATCAATAAGTTCAATTGAACTTTCTTCCATATCACCAACAATTCTATCTATTCTTGAAATAAAGAAATTGTAGAAAAATTGTAAAGTCATTGCAACAATAAGTCCAAAAAGTGTTGTTAACAATGCAACTGAAATACCATTTGCAACAATTGCCGGAGACATTGTGTTAGCAGCGGCAATATCATCAAAAGCTTGAATCATTCCTTGTACAGTTCCAGTAAACCCAAGCATTGGAGCTAAGCTGATAAATAATGAAATCCAAACCAATCCTCTTTCCAAGAAACTCATTTCAATTGCACCATATGTCATGATAGCTTTTTCAGCAGCTTCAACGCCTTCATCTGCTCTTAACAAACCAGCATGGAAAACTGAAGCAATAGAACCTCTTGTGTTTTCGCACAATTTCATAGCTTCTTTAACTCCACCTTTTTTCAAAGCATCTTTTACGGAAACAATAAACTTTTTGGTATTTGTGCTTGATCTTGTGAGAGTCCACATTCTTTCAAACGAAAATGCTAATCCTAGAATTAAACAGCCAAGAATTGGCCACATGAAACCTCCACCAGCAACAAACTTATCTTGTAAATAAGTGAGCATGCTAGTAGATTCGGCTTGAGCCAAAATGTAAGTAATTGATCCAAATATTTCAGTAATTTGCATGAGAACTTTCCTCCAATATTATTTTTATTGTACTTTAATTTAATTGCAAAATTAAGTTGGTTAACATTAAGTATTTAGTAAAAAAAAGTCAATAAGTAAATTTAAGCGTTGTTTTAATTGAATAAAAGACAATTTTCTCTCAAAATTATTTTTTTACAAAAAATTTTGCTCCAACAGGAAAATGATCGCTATATCCGCCTAAATATTTTTTCCCGCCGTAAGTTGGAAATGGATCGCCTTTATACTTACCTTCCTTTTCAATTATAAATTCCGGATTTATTATTTCAAAACTATCACAATTATATTCAGAGTTTTTGAAATCAAAGAATCCCTTTGAAATAATTATTTGATCAAGCATATTCCAATGATCTCTAAATTTATAACTTCCTTCACCTTTTTGAAAGCGATTGTAAGCTAAATTATATAAGAAATTTTCAGAATTATTTTCATTGCAATTTACTTTAACAGCACCAATAACTTTACTTATAGAGTGGTTTGATGGCAAATCATTAAAGTCTCCAATAACAATAATATTTGAATTTTCATTTTCGACTTTTATTTCATTTATAACTTCAATCAGTGTTTCTGCGGCATCTATTCTAAATTTTTCGGTTTCTTTCAATCCTTCTCTTCTGCTTGGCCAATGATTTACAAAAACGTGAATTAGTTCTTCAGTCATTTTAAGTTTAAGAGTTGTATGCAAAATATCTCGCGAAGATTTTTTTTCGTCAAACTTAATTTTAATGGATTCAGAATTTTGCAAATCAAATTTTTCCGAATTATATATTAGAGCATTATCAATTCCTCTGCCGTCTGGAGATTCGGAATGTGCAATTTTATATTTTGAATTATCTAAATATTTATCGACTAATATTTCCATTACAAATTTATTTTCAACTTCTTCAAATCCTAAAATATCTGGACCATTTCCATTATTCATATAATTTATAACTTTTGCCAAATTTTTCATTTTGGTGTTTAACTTTTCTTCGTTCCAATTAATTTCACTTTCCGGCAAAAACCATTCATCATTTTTTTTTGGATCATCAACGGTATCAAATAAATTTTCAACATTCCAATTCGCGACAAAAAATTCATTGTTTGGTTGAGCAATTGATTTTGAATTCTGTGAACAAGAATTGCAAATAAAAATTGCAAAAAGTATAAAAAGGGTTTTCAGATATTTTTTCATATTCCACAAATTTTAGTTATTGTTATAAAGAATTTATATTTTGAGGGAATAAAATAACTATAAAATTTTAGAAAGTATTGGAATAAAATGGCAAAGAAAAAATTTGTAATTATAGATGCAATGGCAATTACTTATAAAGCATATTTTGCTTTTATGAGCAGACCTTTGCAAACCTCAAGCGGTGAACCAACTTCGGCGGTTTACGGATTTATTACTCAACTATTGAGAATAATTGAAGAAACCAAACCGGATTATCTCGCAGTTGCAACTGATTCAAAAGAAAAAACTTTTAGACACGAAATGTTTGATGGTTACAAGGCAAGTCGTGCGTCTATGCCCGAAGATATGATTCCGCAAATTCATAGAATAAAAGAAATTATTTCCGCATTTAATATTCCGCTTTATATAAAACCCGGATTTGAAGCGGATGATATTATTGGAACTGCTGTAAAATTAGCTGAGCAAAATAATTTGGAATCTTTTGCCGTAACTCCCGATAAAGATTATATTCAATTAGTTTCCGAAAATATTAAACTTATAAAAACCGGAAAATCAAATGATGAACTTATAATTACGGATTTTGAAAAAGTTGTAAATGAATTAGGATTTGAACCAAAATTTATGGTTGATTATTTGGCATTAATTGGTGATTCATCTGATGATATTCCCGGTGTTGCTGGAATTGGTCCAAAATCAGCTCAGCCACTAATACAAAAGTTTGGTCACCTTGAAAATATTTATGATAACTTGGATAATATTGATAAGCCGGCAATTAAAAATAAACTTGAGCAAAATAGAGAAAACGCATTTCTCTCAAAAAAATTGGCAACAATTGTAACAAATGTTGAAATGGATTTTGATTTCGAAACAAAAATTAAAAATCCGGATTTTGAAAAATTGCAATCAATTTTTAATGAATTAGAATTTAAAACACTTTTAGAAAAAGTTAAAAAAATATATAATTCTCAATCTGATGAACAAACTGAAGAAATTCCAACCGAGAAAAAAGTTTTTGAAAAAGAGAAAGTAAATTATCATTTAATTACAACGATAAAAGGCGCAGAAAATCTTGCATCACTTCTAGAAAAAAGTGATGAATTTATTTTTGATACAGAAACAGATTCACTTGATACAATTGATTTAAACATTGCAGGAGCTTCATTTTGTTTGAATCAAGGTGAAGCATATTTTATTGCAATTAATCCAAATTTAAAAAATACTTCACTTTTTGAATATAACTTAAGTAATAGATTAGATGTGGAAGTTTTTATAAAAATATTTAAACCTATTTTTGAGAATGAATCGATAAAGAAAATTTGTCAAAACGGAAAATATGATTTAAGCGTTTTAAAACGTTACGAAATTAATCTTAAAGGATTTTATTTTGATACAATGCTGGCAAGTTATTTACTCGATCCGGATCAGAAACATGGAATGGATGCACTTTCTGAAAAATATTTAAATTATGAACCAATTCATCTCAAAGATTTGTATGATGTTAAAAAAGATCCAACTCAAATATTTTCTGTTGAGCCGGAAAAACTTAATGAGTATGCAAGTGAAGATGCGGATGTAACTTTTCAGCTTTATGCAAAGTTTAAGAATGAACTTAAAAATAATGATTTGGAAGAATTAGCATATAGTATTGAATTTCCGCTTGTTCCAGTATTAGAAAAAATGGAAAGAACCGGAGTTAGAATTGATAAAAAAGGTTTAAATGAATTCAGTATTGATTTGGAAAAAATGATTTCTAAATCAACGGAAAATATTTACAATTTTGCCGGTGAAACTTTTAATATAAATTCAACAAAACAACTTCAGTCACTTCTTTTTGATAAATTAAAACTTAAGCCTACAAAGAAAACAAAAACCGGATTTTCGACTGATGCAAAATCTTTAGAGCTTCTTCAAGGCGAACATGAAATTGTTGACGAACTTTTAAATTATCGTCAATTATCAAAGTTAAAATCAACTTATGCAGATTCACTTCCTAAATTAATTCATCCGCTAACTGGGAAAGTTCATACTACATATAGTCAAACTGTTGCTTCAACCGGAAGACTTTCAAGTTTAAATCCTAACTTGCAGAATATTCCAATCAGATCCGAACTTGGTAAGGAAATAAGAAAAGCATTTATTCCAACTGATGAAAATTATTTAATTCTTAGTGCGGATTATAGCCAAATTGAATTAAGAATTATGGCGCATCTAAGCAAAGATGAAGCTTTAATTGATGCGTTTGAAAAAGGTGAAGATATTCACAGAGCAACTGCTGCTTTAGTTTTTTCTGTAAAACCGGAAGATGTAACTTCGGATATGAGAAGAAAAGCAAAAGAAGTAAATTTTGGAATTTTATACGGAATCGGAGCCTTCGGATTGGCTGGAAGATTGGGAATTCCGAGAAGTCATGCTCAAGAAGTTATTGATACATATTTCAATACTTTTAAAAATGTAAAAGGAATGATGGATAGTTTAATTGAAGAAGCAAAGAAAAATAGTTTTGCTAAAACAATTATTGGAAGAAGAAGATTTTTGAGAAATATAAATTCAAGTAATAGTGTTGTTAGAAAGTTTGAAGAAAGAGTTGCGATAAATATGCCGATTCAAGGAACTGCCGCAGATTTAATAAAATTGGCAATGATAAACATTCATAATGAATTGGAAAAAAGAAAAACAAAAACTAAAATGATTTTACAAGTTCACGATGAGTTACTTTTTGATATTCACAAAAATGAAGTCGATGAATTGCGACCAATAATTAAAAATATTATGGAAACTTCTATGAAATTTAATGTGCCGATTATCGTCGATACCGGAGTTGGTGAAAACTGGTTAGAAGCTCATTGATTAAACTAATATTGATGATTTTATCTGTGTTCTATTTTTAAGAAAATTTATTGTAAAAATTTAAAATACGAAGAGCCCTCAGCGTATTCCAGCGACTCGGCTCCCCAACTTTTTCCATTTCAAAATAAGTTTCACCTTTGTGATTTTGTTGAAGTAACCATTTGCCGTCTTTTCTTTTTTTCTTAATTATTATATCAATTGCATCTTTCATTCTATCATCATATTCAACTTTTGCAAAATAAAAATAATCCAAACATCTTAAAATATCGTAATACCATCTTGGTGGATATGAGAAACTTAAAAATTGTTTTTTAATTATTTCTCCAGTGCGGTGAGATTTGAATAATTTGTGCAATAGAATAAATTCAATTGATTCTTTTTCGGCTTTTAGTAATTCATCTAATCTATATTTGTATCCATTGTTTTTGTATTCTAAAATTCCTTCAAGAACAGAAAGTGTTGTGTGGAGAGAGCTATGTATTGCTCCTATTCTATTTGAATGGCAATTGAATCCACCATCATTCATTTTTTCAGTTAATAAAAAATCAACTATAGATTTTAATTCTTCTTCAGGCAACTTAAAATAAGAAGCATAATTCAGAAACATTCCACAGATACAAACATCACTTTTTTGCATAGTTTTAGCCGGATTAATTCCTCCATCAGTTCCTTTTTGATGTTTGAGAATAGATAAAATTATTTTTTGAACTGATTTTATATTTTGCGAAATACTTAAATTTTTAAGTTCTAGAAGTGTGTA
Source organism: Ignavibacteriota bacterium (assembly GCA_016708125.1). Classification (NCBI taxonomy): domain Bacteria; kingdom Pseudomonadati; phylum Ignavibacteriota; species Ignavibacteriota bacterium. Next base: position 3,626,110 of record JADJGF010000001.1, read on the forward strand.
ATGTGTTGATGTCCATTTAGGCTGATAAAATCCTTGTCCCCAATGCCCGTCTTTATTTTGCAGCGAAAGATACTTTTTGCCCCAGCCTTCTTTAGAAATTCTATTTCGTAAATCCGGATTTTCTGTATTTAATAAATCCCTATAAACTTGATATTGAATAGAAACATCACCTTTTAGAAGCCAATTAATAATATCATTATCATCATTCGTTTTCATATCGGATCTGTAAAATTTTAAATTCTTCTTATTAGAAATCCCCTTTCACTAAAATTGTATCACACTCAGAAGCGTTTAATCTATATTTAAGAATATTCTGATATTCGTGTGAAAAATACCAATCATCAAAATCTTGTTTTGAATCAAATTGAATTAAAACACATTTTGTATAATTCCACTTCCCTTCCAATATTATTGGATTTTCATCAACTGAAATATACTTCCCATTAAAATTTGAAAAAATATTATCAACTTCATCTAAATATTTTTGATATTCTTTTTCATCATTAATTTTAATATTTGCAATAAAATAGTAACTCAATTTTCTAAAAGTTTTATTTAATTTTTTGTTTAAGTTCAATAAGTGATTTTACATTTTCAATATCTTTTTTCTTTGAAAATATTATACTAATTGCTCTAATTTTTCCAAACCTTTGTCCGTTTGTATATTGATTTTTAAGATCGTTATCAATCTTAGTATTTAGTATTTCTGCTTCAGCTTTTTCGCCAAAATAAAATGTAATTCTAAATGTTTTTTGATAAAGAGAAAGCCAAAATATTGTTTTAGCTTTCTTTGTAACTTTCATTAACCAGCTTTTCCCATCGTTATAATATCTCCATTCGGAATTAATTTCTGGAAATTCTGAAGAGATCATAGAAAATAAATTTTCCCATAAATTTTTCTTATTCCCAATGATTGAAAAAATTAAATCATCAGTTGGATAAATATTTTTATCAAATAGAATTTGTTTTTCCATTTTCAATCCGATTTTTAACTTTTAACTAACTAGATTTCAAATTTGATACCTTGCGCTAATGGCAAAGTTTTTCCGTAGTTAATTGTATTTGTTTGTCGTCTCATATAAGCTTTCCAAGAATCTGAGCCGGATTCACGTCCGCCGCCGGTTTCTTTTTCACCGCCGAAAGCTCCGCCAATTTCAGCTCCGGAAGTTCCAATATTTACATTTGCAATTCCGCAATCTGAACCGGAAGCCGATAAGAATATTTCTGCTTCTTGTAAATTGTTTGTAAAAATTGCAGAAGACAAACCTTGCACAACACCATTGTGTAATTCAATTGCATTTTCAACCGAACCTTTATATTTGATTAAATATAAAATTGGAGCAAAAGTTTCTTCTTGAACAATTTTAAAATGATTTTCAGCTTCAACAATTGCAGGTTTAACATAACATCCCGATTTAAATCCTTGTCCTTGTAAAACTTCTCCGCCAAAAATAATTTTTCCGCCTTCTTTCTTTGCAAGATTTAAAGCATTTGTAAAATCAGCAACAGCAGATTTGTCAATTAATGGTCCAACATGATTTTTCTCATCTAAAGGATTTCCAATTTTCAAACTTCTGAATGCTTTTAATAATGAAGATTTCATTTGATCATAAATTGATTCATGTACGATCAATCGACGAGTAGTTGTGCATCTTTGTCCGGCTGTTCCAACTGCGCCAAAAACAATTGCCGGCAAAGCAATTTTCAAATCAGCTTCTGGTGTTAAGATAATTGCATTATTTCCGCCAAGTTCCAAAATTGATTTTCCAAATCTTTTAGAAATAACTTCTGCGCCGTGTCTTCCAACATGAGTTGAACCCGTTATTGAAATCAAAGGAACTTTATGATCATTTAACATTTTTTCACCAACTGAAGAACCTTTACCAATTACTAAAGTAAATAATCCTTCCGGTAAATTATTTTCTTTGATTACTTCTCCAACAATATTTTGAACTGCAATTGCCGAAAGCGGAACTTTTGACGAAGGTTTCCAAAGATTTGTATCTCCGCAAACTGTTGCCAGCATTGCATTCCAAGCCCAAACTGCTACGGGAAAATTAAATGCGGAAATTGTTCCAACAACTCCAAGCGGATGATATTGATCATACATTCTATGATTTGGTCTTTCTGACTTCATTGTAAATCCATAAAGCTGTCGTGACTGGCCAACTGCAAAATCACAAATGTCAATCATTTCTTGAACTTCACCCAAACCCTCTTGCAAAGATTTTCCCATTTCATATGAAACTAAATGTCCAAGCGGACTTTTATATTTTCTGAATTTATCGCCAAGTTGTCTTACAATTTCTCCTCTTTTAGGAGCCGGAATATTTCTCCATTCAAGAAATGCTTTATGAGAAATTTGAGAAACTTTTTCATAATCTTCAATAGATGCTTGATAAACCGAGGCAATAAATTTTCCATCAACTGGTGAAAATATTTTCAACTCACCTTGATTTTTTGTTGTATTCCATTTTAATCCGGTTGAAGAGCCGAAATTATTTTTTTTAATTCCAAGTTTTTTTAAGAAATCCATATCACACCTTAATTATTTTATATTTTATAAATGATAAATTAGTAAGAATTTTTCGAAATGGCTTAAAATTTATTTTAATTTTTCATTCAACTATTTTGATTGTTTCAGTAAAATAATTTATTTTGAATTGCACTAAAAATAAAAGGATATCACTACTTGCAAATTAACGGCTCCAATGGAGCCGTTAATGTTTAAATATGGATCAAGGCAAATTATATATAGTTGCAACGCCAATCGGAAATCTTGATGATATTACTTTACGCGCAATAGAAACTTTAAAAATGGTTGATTTTATTATTTGCGAAGATACTAGAACTACTAAAATACTTTTGGATAGAGTTAATATTTCTAAGGAATTAATTTCATTTAATGCGCAATCTGAAATAAAAAAAATTGATTACGTAATCAACAGAATTATCAATGGTGAAAATTGTGCATTGGTTTCCGATGCTGGAACTCCGTGTATTTCGGATCCCGGCGTTAGATTAGTAAATTCGGCAATAAAAAATGAAATATTAATTTCCGGAATCCCGGGAGCAAACGCTGCAATACTTGCTTTAAGCATTTCCGGATTACCAACTGATGCATTTATTTTCGAAGGTTTTCTCCCTCAAAAAAAAGGTCGTCAAAAAAAACTTCTCCAACTCTCAAATGAAGAACGAACAATTGTACTTTATGAATCGATGTATAGGATTGAAAAATTATTAAAAGAATTAAATGAATATATGCCTAACAGATTTATTGTTATTCAAAGAGAACTCACAAAAAAATTTGAAGAAAGCTGGCGGGGTTTACCAAGTGAAATTTTATTACAATTGCCAAATAAAATTATTAAAGGTGAATTTGTAATAATTATTTCTCCACTAAATTGGAAGTTTTGAATATTCATTCACTTTTATATTGATTATTTTAAAAATATTTCTTTATAATTCCGCTATTAAATAAAGTGCTTTGTTATTTTCTTCTGATGTATATAACTTTGCACAATTTTTTACACTTATATCATAAGGAATAAAAAAATGTCAGAATGTCCAGTTTGCGGCGCAGAAATTATTTTAGAACGCGGAACCGTTAAAGGGGAATTAATTCAATGTAATGATTGCGGCACCGAGCTTGAAGTTGTAAGCGTTAAGCCCGTAATTGTTACCGAAGCTCCACAAGAAGAAGAAGACTGGGGACAATAATTGCTTCAAATACTTGATACAACTTTAAGAGAAGGAGAACAAACTCCCGGAGTCTATTTTAATCGTCATATAAAACTTGCAATAGCAAGAATGTTGGATGAAATTGGAATTGACATAATTGAAACCGGACATCCGGCAGTAACTTCTGAAATATATGATTCAGTTAAAACAATTTCTCATAGTGGTTTTAAATCTATTATTGGTGCTCACTCAAGATCAATAAAAAGTGATGTTGAGTTAGCACTTGATTGTGGCGTTAATTTTCTCGGAATATTTTATTGTGTTTCCGATGAAAGATTAGACACTGTTTTCAAAAAAGATTTGGATGAAGCAATCAGTCAAATTACGTCGGTAATATCATTTGCAAAATCTCAAAATCCAAATTTGTTAATTCGATACACCCCGGAAGATACGGTTCGCTCACAATTTGAAAATGTAATTAAAGCTGCTAAAGCTGCTGTAATTGCCGGAGCAGATATTATTTCGGTTGCCGATACCACCGGTTTTATGGTTCCCGGAACTGACAGAAATATGTTTGATTACATTTCAAGATTGAAAAAAGAATTAGCTGTGAGTAATTTATTTCCTAAAATTGCAGTTCATTGTCATAATGATAGAGGCTTTGCACTTGCTAATGCACTTGATGCATTCAGAGCCGGTGCAGAAATTATTGATGCTTCTGTATTAGGATTAGGTGAAAGAGCCGGAATTGTTGATCTTGCCCAACTTTTAGTTGTATTATCTGCTGATTACAATATCAACAAATGGGATCTAAAAAAACTTGATGAACTTTACCAATTTGTAAGTAAGCATTCGGGAATTCCCATACCGGTACATTTTCCGGTAATGGGAAAAAATGCGTTTACACATTGCGCCGGAGTTCATACTCACGCTGCTTCGGTTAATCCTACTCATTATGAAAGTTTAAGTCCGGATTTACTTGGGAAAGAAAGACATTTTTCTCTTGATCATATGTCCGGAATTGCTTCATTAAAATATGCATTCAAATTATTAGATATCAATGATATAGATTTAGAAATTCAGACTGCCGTATTGAATGAAGTCAAATCGTTAGGACAAAAAGGTAAAGTTGTAGAACTAAATGAACTTCCTCATATTGTTGAATTTACAATACAAAATTATAAACATAACCAAATCAAGGCTAAGTGATTTCGCTTAGTCTTTTCAGTATTTATCCAAATAACTAATTGAAAAGAACTAAATTAAGGGAAAACCGAAATGGAAATTGGCTTTTTACATTCTGTGATGAGAAAAGATGAAAAACTTCTTATTGATGAATTTAGCAAAAGAAAAAATGTTAATCTCACAATGATCGATGATAGAGAATTAAAGTTTGACCTTAAAAAAAATAAGTTCCCATTTGATGCAGTTATTGAAAGATCAATAAATCATTCACGAGCTTTGCACGCATTGAGATTATTTGAGAGTGCCGGAATTAAATGTGTAAATTCTTTCAAAGTGGCTTCAATCTGCGGCGATAAATTATTAACCTCAACAGCTTTACAAGATTTCGGAATACCACAGCCGAATGTAAGAATTGCTTTTACTGAGGAATCTGCTTTAGCAGCAATTGAAGAAATGGGCTATCCGGTTGTACTAAAACCGGCTGTTGGTTCGTGGGGCAGACTTTTATCAAAAGTAAATGATCGTGATGCTGCAGAATCTATACTTGAACATAAAACTGTACTTGGCTCTTATCATCATTCAATATTTTATATTCAAGAATATGTTGAGAAAAAAGGTAGAGATATTAGAAGCTTTGTTGTTGGTGATCAATGCATTGCTGCAATTTATAGAACTTCCCCACACTGGATTACAAATACTGCTCGAGGTGGAGTTGCAACAAAATGTGAAGTTACAAATGAAATTGTAGAACTATCTCTAAAAGCTGCGAAAGCCGTCGGCGGCGGAGTTGTGGCATTAGATATTTTTGAAACTTCAGAAGGTTTTCAAGTGAATGAAGTAAATTATACAATGGAATTTAAAAATAGTATTTCAACAACCGGTGTAAACATTCCAGAACATATTGTTGATTATGTAATTAAAGTTGCACAAGGAAATTAAAATGGACAAAATTAAAGTTTCGGTTGCCGGTGCTTCCGGATATACCGGCGGAGAATTATTGCGTTTACTATTATTCCATCCAAATGTTGAAATTTTTCAAGTTACTTCAGAAAGTAATTATGGAAAACTTATTTCAAAAGTTCATCCAAATTTACGCGGAATAACTAATCTAAAATTTACTGGATTAGCAGATTTAGAAAAATGTGATTTGCTTTTTCTGTGCTTGCCGCATGGTTCATCGATGAAAAGTATGGAAAAGTTTATGAACATTTCAGATAAAATAATTGATTTATCCGGCGATTTCAGATTAAAGAATAAAGATGATTATATCAAATGGTATAAAGAGGATCATACGAAACCGGAATTGCTTGAAAAATTTATTTACGGAATTCCCGAACTTCATCGTGAAGAAATGAAAAATGCAAATTACATTTCAAGTGCCGGATGTAATGCAACAACAACAATATTAGCACTTTATCCACTTTTCAAAAATAATTTGATTTATGAAACCCAAACAGTTGTAGAAGTTAAAGTTGGATCAAGTGAAGGCGGAAAAAAATCTTCGCCATCATCTCATCATCCAGAAAGAAGCGGCTCTTTAAGATCATATAAACCAACTTCTCACAGACACGTTGCCGAAATGCTTCAAGAACTTTCTTTAGGGAAAAAAATTGAAATTCATTTTTCAGCAACAACAACGGATTTGGTCAGAGGAATTTTAGCTACAAGTCATGTTTTCTTAAAAGATGATTTGGATGAAAAAGAAATTTGGAAAGTTTACAGAAAAGAATATTCAGAAGAACCTTTTATTAGAATTGTAAAAGAGAAAGAAGGCAATTACAGATTTCCGGAGCCAAAATTACTTTACGGAACAAATTATTGCGATATTGGTTTTGAGAAAGATCCTTTTTCAAATAGATTAGTTGTAATAAGTGCAATTGATAATTTAATGAAAGGTGCAGCCGGACAAGCTCTACAAGCATTTAATTTAATGTTTGGATTTAATGAAAAAACCGGTCTAGAATTTCCTGGATTACTTCCAATTTAATTTAAATTATTTTTCTTGCTCTTAATCTTTATCTTAAACTTAATCTATTTTTAATTCGTATTTTTTAATAACATTAAAAAAGATTAATTGCAGATTAAGAGTAAGATTAATAAAAATAAAAAAACAATGTGCAGATTATTATTTGTAAAATCAGATTCGGATTTTGAAATATCATACCATCTTGAAAAATTTGCTGAAGTTTGTAAATCAAGCAAAGAATTTCAAGGTCATGGTTGGGGCTGCAGTTATTTGAATGAAGAAAATGATTGGCAGCACTACAAAACTATAAATCCAATTTGGGAAGATGATTTCGCAAAATTTGAAACTACAAACCGGTTAATCGTACATGCCAGAAGCGCTTTTGAAGATAAAGATATTTTTATTGAAAACAACATGCCGTTTTATGATGATGAATTTATTTTTATTTTTAACGGTGAATTGAGAGGTGTAAAAATTAATTCTGAAGGTAGAATCGGCGCAGAAAAAATCTTTAATTTCATAAAAAGATTTCATAATTATGATATGAAAAAGGCAATTGAAAAAGGAACCGAAATAATTGTTAAAAAATCAAATTACATTCGAGCTATGAATATAATAATTGCAGATAAAGAAAATGCTTACGTATCTTCCCTTTTCAATGTAGATCAAGATTATTTTCAAATGTCATATAAAAAAACAAATGATGAATTAATTATTTGTTCTCAAAATTATATTGGCGAAAATGATTGGACAAAAATCAATAATAAAAGTTTAGAGGTTTTTTAATGTACATTGTTAAAATTGGCGGCGGCAAAGATTTAAATTTGCAAGGAATAATAAACGATTTAGCTAATATAAAAGAAAAATTTATAATTGTTCATGGAGCAAATGCTTTAAGAGATGAGATTGCTGAAAAATTAAATAAACCTAAAAATGTTATAACTTCTGCCTCCGGTTATTCAAGTGTATTTACTGATGAAGAATCATTAGATATTATGATTATGGCTTATGCTGGTTTAAAAAATAAACGTATTGTTGAAATGTGTCAGCAAGTTGGAATAAATGCTATTGGGCTTTCCGGAATTGACGGAAAAGTAATTCAAGGAAAAAGAAATAGCGGAATTAGAATTAAAGAAAGTGGGAAATTAAAAATTGTTCACGATTTTTCCGGTAAACCAAAAACTAGTAATACTTCGTTATTAAATTTATTATTGAATAATGGATATATTCCGGTTTTGTCTGTTCCAATAATTGATGAAAATAATTTCGCAATAAATTCTGAAAATGATGACATAGTCGCTGTTTTAAAAAATGATTTGAATGCAGATAAAATTATTCAGCTTATTGAAGCTCCCGGATTTTTAGAAGACCCAAAAGATCCAAATTCTTTGGTTAAAAATATTTCGAAAGATGAATTGGAAAGAAGAGAAAATCAAGTTGAAGGAAGGATGAAAAGAAAAATTTTAGCTTTTAGAAAACTTTTTGAAAAAGGCGATGCAACAATTTATATTGGTGATGGAAGAACCGAAACTCCAATAACAGACGCTATAAACGGAAAAGGAACTATAATAAAATGAGTATTTACAAAGAATTAATTGATAAATATGAAGTAAATGTTTATCCCAAAAGAGACGTTGTAATTGTTAAAGGAAAAGATGCAAAACTTTGGGATGAGAACGGCAAAGAATTTATTGATTGTGCAGCTGGGATTGGTGTTGCAACAATTGGTCATTGCAATGAAAAAGTTGCTGAAGCAATTTCACTGCAAGCAAGAACTTTAATTACGAATCCCGCAATATTTTATAATGATAAGCGCGCCCAAGTCTTAGAAAAATTAATTTCAATTGCACCAAAAAATTTAACGAAAGCATTTTTAACTAATTCCGGTACAGAAGCAATTGAAGCAGCCATAAAATTTGCAAGAGTTTCAACCGGAAAAACAGATTTTATTACTGCGATGAAAGGATTTCACGGAAGGACTTTAGGAGCATTAAGCGGGACTTATAAATCAGAGTACAGAGAACCGTTTGAGCCTTTAGTTCCGGGGTTTTCCTTTGTTCCATTTAACAACTTGGAAAAAATTGAATCTGCAATTACTGAAAAAACTGCCGGAATAATTTTGGAAGTTGTTCAAGGCGAAGGCGGAATAAATATTGGGTCAAAAGAATATTTTAAAGGTGTAAGAAAAATTTGTGATGAAAATAATATTTTATTTATAGTTGATGAAATTCAATCCGGATTTTGCAGAACCGGTAAAATGTTTGCTTGTGAATATTTTGAAATTCAACCGGATATTTTAACTTTGGCAAAAGCTATTGCTGGAGGTTTCCCAATGGGTGCAGCATTATGTTCCAATAAAATTAATATTTCTGTTGGAAAACACGGAACAACTTTTGGCGGAAATCCACTTGCAGCAGCAGCTTCAATTTCAGCAATTGATTTTATGTTGGAAAATAATTTAGCTAAACAAGCTGAAGAAAAAGGTAAATATTTTATTTCAAAATTTGACGTAGAAAAATTATCTAAAGTTAGAGCAATTAGAAATCTTGGATTAATGATTGGAATTGAACTTAAAGAAAAAGTTCAACCGTATATTATTGAGCTAATGAATAAAGGAGTTTTGGCAATGCCCGCCGGAACAACTGTTTTGCGATTGCTTCCGCCAATTGTAATTAGTTATGAAGAATTAGAAAAAGTTTCAGAAATTTTAAATGAAATGTTGAAGTAAAATAATTATGTTTTTAGCAATACTTTAATGAATCCTAAAATAGTGGGAATTGCTTTCATTTTAGAATTATCATTTCCATAAATAGTTGGAATAAGGATAAAGCCTAATTTATATTTTTGTTTACAAAGTTTTACAATCATTTCACTTTCTGCTTCAAATCCGGTAAATTGCGGCAAAATATTTTCAAGTATATTTGTTTTAAAAGCTCTAAATCCGGATTGGCTATCTAAAATTTCCGTTCCGGTTTTCATACTCAATAATTTTGAAGTCAAATAATTGCTCAATCTTCTATGAATCGGCATTTTTGTTTTACTTATTTCCCTTTTCCCAATTATGCAATCATAATTTTCAATGTTATTCAAAAAATTTGTAATTTGTTTTGGATCGTGTTGAAGATCAGCATCTAAAGTAATTGTTATCAAAGTTTTTAATTCAATACTTTTCAAAAATCCTAATTTTAAAGCTGCACCTTTTCCTAAATTATTTTCATTTGAAATTAGAATAATTTTTTCGCTTTTAAGAATTTCTGATTGCCAATTATCTGTTGATCCGTCATTCACTAAAATTAACAAATCAACATAATTAATTGTTTCTGTAACTATTTTATTCAAAGTAGATTTTTCGTTGAAGAATGGAATAACAGCACAAACATTATTTTTGTTTTCTGAAATACTCAAATATATGTTTTACACCTTTGTCTTTTGATGAAATTGTACTTCTTACAATTTGATTTTTTAATCCTTCTTTAGATAAGCCGGAAATAAGTTTTCCCCTTTCTGCAATTGAAATACTTCCGGTTTCTTCCGAAACTATTATGCTAATAACATCTGCGTTTTCAGTAATTCCAATTCCGGCTCTGTGTCTCATTCCCAAATTTCTACCATCGATTGAAGTTCTTTCAGTAAGAGGCAATGTACAACGAGCTGCTTCAATATTATAATTGTTTATAATTACTGCTCCGTCATGAAGCGGACTTCTTGGAAAAAATATTGAACGAAGCATATTTTTGCTAAGTTTAGCATTAAGAATTTCTCCGCTTTCAATTACGCTTCTAAGTCCCGTTGATTTTAGGTAAACGATTAAAGCGCCATGCTGATGTTGAGCTAATTCAAATGCAGCTTCGGTTATTATATCAGCGGCAGAATTGATTTCATCATTTTTTACAAAAACATTAAACAATGGATTTTTACCGAGAATAACTAATAGTCTTCTAATTTCAGGTTGGAATAAAACGATAAAAGCTATTACCCAAATATCCGTAATTAAATTTAACAACCAGCCTAAAGCCCGCAAATTTATTGCTTGAGCAACAAATGAAAGAAATAAAATTATTACTAATCCAATGAAAATTTGTGCTGCAATTGTTCCTCTAATTTTTGTATAAAGTTTATAAATTATAAAGGATACAAGAATGATATCTATAAAATCAAGTAAAGTGAAAGGCAAGAATCCTATTTTAAATAATTCAAACATTGGTTAATTGTTTTGGGTTTTCTAAATAGTTAAAAATAGTTTTAAGTTCTACAGCATTTTTTACATTATGAGTTCTAATAATTTTTGCACCTTTTATTACTGAAAATGTTTCTGAAATTATTGTTGAATTTTCTCTTGAATCAATATCAACATTTAAAGATTTTCCAAGAAACGATTTTTTTGAAATTCCAACTAAAATTGGTTTGTTTAAGTTTAAAAACTTATTTAAGTTTTTTAGAATATCAAAATTATCTTCAATTCTTTTTCCAAAACCAATACCGGGATCAATTATAATTTTTTTAATCCCTTTTGAATTTAATTCAATAATTTTTTCTTTTAGAAAATCATATACTTCTCCAACAACATTATTGTAAAAAGGTTCGTTCTGCATATTTTGCGGTTTCCCTTTCATATGCATAAGAACATAAGGAATTTCACTTTCCTTAACAACTTCAAAAATTCTTGGATCAAAACTTCCGGCACTAATATCATTAACTAAATTTACGCCGCAATTTATTGCTTCTTTTGCTACTTCCGATTTTGTTGTATCAATGGAAATAAAAATATTTTTATCAATTTTTCTTATTTCTTCAATTACTGGAATTGCCCTAATTAACTCTTCGTTTGTTGAAATTATTTTTGCTCCCGGTCGAGTTGATTCACCGCCAATATCAATAATATCTGCTCCCAATTCTATCAAATTTAAAGCATGATTTACAGCAGAATTTTTATCGAAATATTTTCCTCCATCTGAAAATGAATCTGGTGTAACATTTACAATTCCCATAACTAAAGGGATTTTCGAACTTAATAAATAATCGTAAAAATCAATCATTTGAAATCAATTTTCCGCGGTATATCTAATTTCGCCATTCATAATTGTCATTTCTACATTAAGATCTTTATCTAAAACAACAAAATCTGCTGGTTTACCGCTTGCAATAATTCCGCTGTCTAATTTTATTACTTTTGCGGGATTTACAGTCGCCATTCTTACGGCTTCCGTTAATTTTGCTCCTGTTGTTTCATGAATATTTTTAATAGCTTTATTTAACGTAAGCGTGCTCCCAGCAATTGTCCCGTCTTCCATAACTGCTTTATTTCCAGTAAGGGTCACATTTTGATCAGAAAATTGTGTTTTCTCTCCTTCATGCATTCCACCTACTCTAATAGAATCCGTAATAAGAATTATTCCTTTTGAAGTTTTAGATTTGAGTAAAAATTCCATAGTTGCGGGATGAACATGATATGTATCAGCAATAAGTTGTAATTTTAGTTCATCTCTTAAAAGTGCAGCAATTGCAACTCCAGGATTTCTGTGATTTATCGGTTTCATCGCATTAAACATGTGTGTTACATGAGCCGCACCGTGATCAATTGCCAAATCAACTTGTTCATAACTTGCAGTTGAATGACCGATTGAACAAACAACACCATTAAACGAAGCTTCTCTAATTACATCCAAAGCTCCATCAAGTTCTGGAGAAATTGTCATCATTTTAATTAATCCTTGTGAAGCTTCCCACATTTCTTTGAAAGATTCTATCGAAGGCTTCCAAAGATAATTTTCGTTCATTGCACCTTTTAATTCCGGATTCAAATATGGACCTTCCATATGAATTCCGACAATATTTGTTTTTGGATTGGTTTTAATAAAACGAGCAATTCTATCTAAATCATCCAGAACGGCTTGTTTCGGTTTTGCATGCAAACTTGCTAAAATTGAAGTTGAACCTTTTGTGATAAAATATTCACTTATTTTTTTTATACTTTCATCCGATTCATCTGAAAATCCATAGCCTCCAGCTCCGCCGTGAACTAATAAATCAATAAATCCCGGGAAAATATATTTATTACTTACATCATGAATTTCAACATTCTTTGGAAGATCGATTTTATTTTCCGGTCCAATATGATAAATTCTTCCTTCTTTTGTAGTTATTATACCTTTTTTTAAAATTCTAAACGGAGTTACAATATCTCCGCCAATAAATGCTAATTCCATTTTTTAATCCAATAATAAATTTTTTAATTCAACAGTTGCTACAGTAATATCTTCATTTTTAAAAATTGCAGTTCCCGTAACAATTATATTGCATCCGGCATCTTTAACTTTTTTGATATTTTCTTTAGTTATTCCGCCGTCAACTTCAATTAGGTAATTAAAGTTATTTTGTTTTTTAAGATTATCTAAAAATTTTATTTTTTCTAAAGTGTAATCAATAAAAGTTTGCCCTCCGAAACCGGGATTTACAGACATAATTAATACCAAATCTACATTATGAATAATTGGTAAAATTGTTTCTATAGCTGTTGCCGGATTTATTGAAATTCCAGCTTTAACATTATGTTCTTTGATCTGCTGAATTACACGATCTAAATGCAGATTATTTTCTTGATGTACCGTAATTATATTTGCTCCGGCTTCTGCAAATTTAGAAATCATATTCTCCGGATTATTTATCATTAAATGCACATCAAGAGGAAGTTTGGTGATTTTTTTAACTGCAGAAATAATTAGAGGTCCAAAAGTAATATTTGGCACAAATTGTCCATCCATAATATCGCAGTGAATAAAATCAGCATTTCCTAATTCAACTGCTCTAATTTGTTGTGGTAATTTTGTAAAATCTGCTGCAAGAATTGAGGGAGCTAAGTAAGCCATTTTTAATCTTGATTTTTAGTAATAAATAAGTCTATAGAATCCCCAACTTCAATCAAAGTATTTTTACTTGGATATTGAGAAATTATTGTATTCGGTAAAAGATTTCTGGAAGCTTCATATGTTAAAATTCCAATTTCCAAAGAATTTTCTTCCAAAGTTGAAGTTGCTTCTTTTAAAGACATTCCTAACAAATCCGGAACTCTAACCATTCCTTTATTTGGACCAATGCTAACCATCAATTTAATATTTGATCCTTTTGAAAGATTAATTCCAGCCGAAGGATATTGTTCGACTATTGTATTTGCCGGAAGTTCAGATTTCACTTCTTCAATTTCGGAAATTTCAAATCCCATTCTTTCAATAGTAATTTGTGCATCTCTAACGGATTTTTCAAATAAATCCGGCATTCTCTTTAACGGATTTCCGCCACTAACATGTAAAACAATTCTTCTATTCTTTTTAACAAAACTTCCGGCATAAGGTTTTTGAAAAATTACATGATCTCTTGGAATTTTTTCACTGTATCTTGTAGTTTCAAAAGATGCGACCAAATCATTATCATCCAAAATTTCAGAAGCTTCTTCTTTTGATAATCCGATAACTTCCGGAACTTGAATTTCCTCACTTTTAACATACAAAGGCATAATTATAACATCTAAAATAAATGCCAAAATTGCTAAAATAGCTGCCGCAATTGCGGTAAAGGTTAATATTTTATTAAATGTTGCTTTCATTTGTTCAAATATATTAAATGGCTTTTTTTATAACAACTTATAATTTTTTATTCTTGGTAAAATATTGTAATTTTACTTTAATACCGACTTAAAAAAAACATTTATTTTATTTTATAAAATTAGGGGTGTACATGTTTAAAAATCATCCGAAAGGACTTCCAATATTGTTTTTTACCGAAATGTGGGAAAGATTTGGCTTCTATACTATGATTGCAATATTTGTTTTTTATCTTCAAGAAAATTTTGGCTGGGATCAAGCAACTGTTACAAATATATATGGAATTTTTATGGCTGGAGTTTATTTTACTCCAATAATTGGCGGATGGGTTGCTGATAATGTTTTGGGTTATGGTAAAACTATTATAATTGGGGCTATTACAATGGGAATTGGTTATGCATTAATGTCAATTCCAACAAATAATCCTTATCTGGTTTTTGGCGGTTTAGCAGTAATTGCAATTGGTAACGGATTTTTTAAAGCAAATATTTCGGTAATGGTCGGAAATTTATATAAACATTCAGAATCATCTTTAAAAGATGCGGGATTTAATATCTTTTATATGGGAATAAATGTTGGTGCATTTTACGCTCCTTTTGCAGCTGCTGGAATAAAAAACTTTTTAATTGAAAATTTTGGAGCAACTTTGGCACAAGGATATAATGCCGGATTTGCAATTGCTTCAATCGGAATGATATTTTCACTTTTGATTTTCACAATATTTAGAAGTTATTACAAAGATGCGGATTACCAATCAAAAAATGTCTCAAATGCAAGTAAGGATTTAGTTCTTACAAAAAAACAAGAAAAAGATAGAATTATAGCACTTCTAACAATTTTTGGAATTGTTATTTTTTTCTGGATGGCGTTTCATCAAAATGGAGCTGCACTTTCTCTTTTTGCAAGAGATTACACACACCAAGTTGTAGGAAAGTTTACTTACTTATTATTTGATGTAATTAGTCTGCATGCAATTTTATTTGTGTTTTTTGGAATAAGTTCTTTGATGAAAAAAGATTCTACTTCAAAATCAAAAAGTATTGGTTTTGGCTTAACGGCGGTTGGTATTGCAACATTAATTTATAAAATTTCTACTGTTGAAGAAACCGGCACAATATCTCCAGAACAATTTCAAGCTTTCAATCCAATGTTTATTGTTTTGATTACGCCACTTATTGTAAAATACTTTTCCGATTTAAATAAAAAAGGTAAAGAACCGTCTTCTCCCGCAAAAATAGGAATTGGAATGTTAATTACCGCAATTGCTTATTTTGTAATGTTATTTGCAGCTTTAGGATTAGCTCCTGTTCATTCATTAAATGGAAGTACTTCGCCAATTACAGTAAGTCCATTTTATTTAATTTCAACATATTTTTTATTAACATTTGCGGAATTGCATTTAAGTCCAATGGGACTTTCATTTGTTTCTAAAGTTGCCCCTCCCAAAATGAAAGGATTGCTAATGGGCGGATGGTTTGGCGCAACTGCTGTTGGAAATTATCTTGCCGGATTTGTGGGAAGATTCTATCAAGAATGGGAATTATGGCAATTCTTCTTAATATTAATTGTCTGTGCTTTGTTAGCAGCGTTAATGATTGTCTTCACATTAAAAAAATTAAAACAAGCTACATCATAAATTTTAAGGAATAAATAAAATGTTAGTAATTATCAAAAATGATTATGAATTATTAAGCCAGGAAGCTGCAAAAGTAATTGCAGATAGATTGAAGAAGAAACCAAATTTAGTTCTTGGACTTGCGACTGGCAGCACACCATTAGGTCTGTACAAAGAATTAATAAGGATGCACAAATATGAAGGATTAGATTTTTCAAAAGTAGTTACTTTTAATTTGGATGAATATATTGGACTTCCGCCTTCTCACGATCAAAGTTATCATTATTTTATGCAAAAGAATTTTTTCTCAGAAATAAATTTGGATCCAAGATTTATTCATGTTCCGCAAGGAATGGCAAATGATGTAAAACAATTTTGCAATTGGTATGAAGAAAGAATTAAAAGCTTTGGCGGGATTGATATTCAAGTTTTAGGAATTGGTGCCAATGGGCATATTGCCTTCAATGAACCCGGTTCATCACTTGGATCAAGAACACGTATAAAAACACTAACTCCTACAACAAGAGATGACAATAAAAGATTTTTTGAAAAAGGTGAAGACGTTCCGAAATATGCAATAACTATGGGTGTTGGAACAATTATGGATGCAAAAGAATTATTATTAGTTGCATCAGGTCAATCAAAAGCTGAAGCAATTAGAGCTTCTGTAGAGGGACCAATTACCGCAATGTGTCCAGCTTCAATAATTCAAATGCATAAAGAAGCATTTGTAATTATTGATAAATCAGCAGCATCTCGTTTAAGCGGAACATATGTTGACACTTGGGAATCACTTATTCTTTAATAAACTCAAAGGTGAAATTTGAAAAGTATTTGCATTTTTGAAGACGAAGAATATAAACAACTTCAGCCGTTAACTTATTTTCGTCCGTCATATCATTTAAAATGCGGGATTCTATCTCTTCATAGAAAAATCAGAAGAAATTATCCAAACGTTCGGGTTGAGTTAAATACAAGAGGATATTTACGAAATGTTATTAAACAAAATCATCCTTCTGAAATTGTTAATCATGTGATGTCTGAAACGATGTTATTTCTAAATGGAAGAATTTTAGTTGATGATACTTTAGTAAATCAAATTCCGCTTGATGGAAAAGATGAAATCTTTTTCTCAAATAATAATTTTATTGGTGCGCGAGTTAGTGGAAAAAATTTAGAAAGTATAAGTAATTCACTAAAAGATGTTTTATCAAAAAATGATTTTCCAAATTTGCCAATAAAAGAAGTTGATGTAACAATTATAAATTATCCTTGGGATTTAATTACATATAATCATCAAGAATTAATTAAAGATTTTAAAAAAATAACCGGCGAAACAGAAAATAATTTAAAAGATTTTCCGGGAGTTATTTTTTTAAATCGTGAAGAAATTTTTTTAGGGAAAGATGTTAAGATTAAACCGGGAGTAGTTTTAGATGCAGAAGATGGTCCAATATTTATTGGCGATAATGTTCAAATTTTGCACAATGCTTCAATTCAAGGACCCGTTTTTATTGGCGAAGAAACAATAGTAAAAATGAGCGCTACAATTTATCATAATACAAGTGTTGGAAAAGTGAGTAAAATTGGCGGCGAAATTGAAAATACAATAATTCATAGTTATTCAAATAAACAGCATAATGGATTTTTAGGAAATTCATATTTGGGTTCTTGGGTAAATCTTGGCGCCGGAACTACAAACAGCGATTTAAAGAATAATTATGGAACAATCAAAGTAATAATCAATAATCAACAAATTGATAGTGGAAAACAGTTCGTCGGTTTAACAATGGGCGATCATTCAAAAGCTGCGATTAATACTTCGTTTAATACCGGTGCGGTTGTAGGAGTATCAAGTAATATTTTCGGAGGAACTTTCCCACCTCGTTATATTCCCTCTTTCAGCTGGGGCGGATCAGAAGCTTTAACGACTTATGATATTGATCGAAGTATTGAAGTTGCAGAAAGAGTTATGCAAAGAAGAAATGTTATTTTAACTGATATCGATAAAGAATTATTTAGAACAGTTTTTAAATTGACTGAAAAAGAACGCAGAGATAAAGGTTTCCCAAAATAGAATTGAAAATTATTTTTAATGTATAGAAATTATTTTTATTTACTTAGATCAATAAATGATTTAATTCCGTATTTAATAGACGCAACAATTACCGATATTTATTCGCAAGAAAAGGATAAACTTTTCCTAAAAATTCCAATTATTGATTTTCCGGAAAGACATTTAATAATTTCAACAAATCCAAACTCCACATATATTTTTGTTAAAAACTCACATTTTAAAGCGAAGAAAAATGTAATGCAGATTTTTAATTCAGCGCTTTGCGAAAAAATTAGAAATATTCAAATTGCAGAAAATGATAGAATTATTAAATTTGATTTAGATAACTCATCAATTTACTTTTTAGTAAGAGGAAATAAAACCAACATATTTTTGATGGATAAGAATGATGATTTTTTTTCTTTCAAAAAAACAAACGCTCTAAATATAAATTATGAACTTGAGCAAAATTATTTTAATGGATTTACAATTCCTCATTTAGAAAAAGATGAAAATATTATTCTAGATATTTCTGAATTAAAAAAAATATTCCCGATGATTTCAAATGAAATAAAGAATGAAATTGAGTTCAGAAAGTCAACTGAGAAAAAATCGATTTATTCCATTTTTCAAAATATTGTTCAAGAAATTCTAAATTCACCCATCAGAATTGGGTTTAATCAGCATCTTCAAAAAATTGTTTTTTTGCCAAGTTCTCTTAAATCAATAGAATTAGAAAATGATTTTAAAGATTTTAATAATTTCAATGATGCTTTACAATATTATATTTCGACGTATTTTAAATTGAACTCAAAAACGGATTTTACAAATGAACTTGAAAAATATTTTGACAATGAATTATCTAATTTTGCCTCAAAATTAAATAAACTAAAAATTAGAATTGAAAGTGGATCAAACGAAGAATTATATTACACCTATGGAAATATATTATTATCAAATTTGAATTTGCTAAAAAAAGGTTTGAGTGAAATAAAATTAAATTTTTTAGATAATCCAAAAGAATATAAAATTAAACTGGATCCAAAGTTAAATCCTAAAGAAAATATTGATAAATATTTTGAAAAAGCTAAAGACGAAAAAGTTAATTTTATCAAATCAGTCGAGATTTTTAATTTAACAAAAACCAAGTATGATAAGCTTCAAACTGAGTTTGATAATTTCAAATCAGCAAAAACGATAGAAGAAATAACTGAAATTTATAACAGAGCAATTCCTAAAAAAGAAAAAATTGTAAAAATGGATTCCGGAGAAAAATTCAAATACTGGCTTTACAAAATTGATGAAAAATATTCTGTGTTTATTGGTCGTGATAGTAAGAGTAATGATTATCTTTCAATCAAATTTGCGAACCAAAATGATTATTGGTTTCATGCAAGAGGTTTGCCGGGTTCTCATGTAGTTTTAAGAGTTGATAATTTAAAAGAAATAATGCCAAAAGAAATTATTAAGAAAGCAGCATCAATTGCGGCATTTTATAGTAAAGCCAAAACTGCCGGCTCAGCGCCGGTTTCATATACATTTGCAAAATTTGTTCACAAGAAAAAAGGCATGGAACCAGGAAAAGTTTTGCTTCAAAAAGAAAATACAATTTTAGTAAAACCGGAAATCCCCAAGAATTGTGAATTGATTAACGAATAATAGTTGTTTAACAAATAAAGATATTTTAATGAAACTAAAAACAAATTATAAAGCAATATTTTTAATTCTACTTTCCTCAATTTTATTGGGAATTATTTACAATACGTTTTCTTCAGATGGAATTGATTTTATTCGCAAAGAAATAAAAATTGATTTTGTGAAAATTGGAGAATCAAATAGTAAGGAAAATTTAAAAGGAATAAATATTTCTCAAGCTTTGGAATTGCATAATAAAAAATCTGCGATTTTTATTGATGCAAGAGATCAATGGGAATTTAGTGAATCTCACATTACCAGAGCTTTAAATATTCCGGAATTTAGTTTTAGCAATAACGATAAAACTTTATCTAATATTTCAAAAAAATCAACATTGGTAATTTATTGTGATGGCGACGATTGTGATACAAGCAAAAGATTAGCAAAACAAATTTCAGAATTGGGTTATGAAAATATTTATGTATTCCTTGGTGGAATGAAATTATGGATGGAAGCTGAACTTCCAACTTCAAAAGGTAATTAAATGAAAAAAGAAATTATTATAAAATATCTAATTGCGTTGACAAGAATTTATCTTGCTTTATTTTTTATACTAAGCGGATTAGCAAAAATCAATAACTTGGAAATATTTGCTAATTCAATTGAAAATTATAGATTATTCCCGACGCAAATAATAAATGTTTTGGCGATTACCATTCCATGGATTGAAGTAATTACCGGCGGACTTCTTTTGCTTGGATTTTTTATAAAAGAAAATGCTTTAATAATTGCTTCCTTACTTTTAGTTTTTACTTTAGCAGTAATTTCAGCAGTTGCAAGAAATCTTGATATTGATTGCGGATGTCAAGGAACTATTGATGGTCAAAAAGTTGGCATGTTAAAAATTGTTGAAAATATTTCATTGTTAATTGTTGGAATTCTCAGTATTAAAATTCCTAAACAAGTTCTAACATTTATAAAACAATTTTAATTTTTACATTAAAATAAATTGCATAAAATAAAAATATATTTAATTCATTTATTTATTCGTTTTTCGATAAAACTTTCTTCTAAAAAGAAATCTAATTCAAATATTTTGCTAAATAGTAATTCAAAAATTCTAATTATCATTTTAAAAAATAAGTCTGAATCACTTTTAATTACTCCGCTTATTAAATTGATTTATGAAAAAACCAATGCTGAGATTTCGTTAATTGTAAATATTGAAAACGAAATAATTTTTTCCAACAATCCTTATATAAACAAAATATTTATTGCTGAGAATGATGTATCAGCTAAAATTTTTCAAATAGGAAAATTGAATAAAATTAAATTTGATATAATTATAAATTCAAATGAAAATTATGAGGATAATGAAATATTTTATACATCATTAATTAAAGCAAATTTTAAAGTTGGATTTAAAAATATTTATGATAAAATTTTTACACATTTAGTTGATAAATTAAACCCAGCAACAAATCATTTTGTTGATAGAATTTTAAATATTTGTGAAGTGTTTGAATTTGAAATTGATAAATCAAAATTGAATTTATTATATCAGCCTTTAGATAATTCGTATGAAGAAGTTGATAGATTTTTGTTAACCGTTTTTAATTCAAGTAAAATGTTTGTTATTCTAAATGTTTCAGATGAAATACAAAATAATTTTTGGGGAATTGATAATTTCAAAAAGCTGATTAAGTATATTAAAAATTATGATACGAACATTATAATTACTTCGCTTCAAAAAGATATTGAAAACACTGATAAAATTTCCGAAGGAAAAGAAAAAATATTTTTCTCAGATGATTTTGATAAATATGCAGCTTTAATATCAAGATCGAATTTTATTTTTACATTGGATACTTTTACTTTACAATTGGCTTCTGCATTTAAGAAACCGGTTTTTTGTCTTTTCGGAAAATCAATTAATAATGAACTGATAAGAGTTCCATATATTTCAGATTTTGATTTTGTTAGAAGTGAAGAAAACGATTTGAGCGATTTACATTATGGAAAAGTTTTAAATAGTTTCATTCCATATTTTGATTATGTTTATGAAAATTTTCATCTTAATAAAAAAAATTTTTGAGTTAGATATTTTTTGAAAAAATTAGATAAAACATTTTGCGAATTTTCTAAATCTGAAATTGAAAAATATGAAATTGAAATTTGCAAATTAATTAAAAAACCAAAATTTTTTTGCAAAAAATGTCTGCGTGTTACAAACGATAAAATCTACATCTGCAAACCAGAAAAATTTAATAAAAGTTTAAAATAATTTATCAAATGAAAAATTTTACATACATAATATTAAGTATTAGTTTAGTTATAATTTCTTTAATACTTTTTATAAATTGTTCTGATAAAATTGTTGAACCAAAACAAGAACCGCTCAATGTTGATATAAGAATGGAAGTTCAAGTTTTAGATTCAACTTTTCAAATTTACAAACGACCGTTTACGCAAATATATTTTACGACTTACAAACTAACTTCCAACAAAGAAAAAGTTGAGATTCTTCAATCAGATACAACATCTTGCAGAAACGGCTGGGGCGTGAAATTATTAAATTATAAACTCACAAGTATTGATCAGAAAATCATTCTTGGTGCTTCTTGTGAAAATTATAATGGTCCAAATTACAGAGAAATTGAAATTGATTTTGCCGAAGCAGAAAGAAGAATTGACACTTTACGGCATTCAAATATTGTGAAAACTTTTGCAATTTATTATAAATAATTTATTAGCTAAGTTTCACTTAACAATTAGTCATCAATATGTTGAATCATCATTCACAAGTTAAAAAAATCTTATTTGATGGAACATGTACACTTTGCAATTTTGCTGTTTCAAATCTTCAAAGAAACTTAAAAGATAAAAACTATACATTTGTTCCGTCCGAATCGGAAGAAGGAATTTTATTAATTAAAAAATATAATCTTGGTGAAATTCCAGAAAATACAATTATATTATTTTCCAATGATAAAATTTATTTTAAGAGTGATGCTTTTATAGAATTATTAAATGATATGCCGGTAAATTACAAAATATTCAAAATCGTAAAATATTTACCAAAGAAAATTAGAGACTGGTTTTACGATATAATTTCAAAATACAGATATTTATTGTTTGGGAAAATGAAAATAATTTATGAAAAGTGAACGAATTAATATTTCATCAAATGCGGTTTGGGAAGATATTGTTGGATATTCTCGTGCTGTAAAAATTGGTCAGAATATTTATATCTCCGGGACAACTGCAACTGATGAAAATGGAAAAATTGTTGGAATTGATGATCCATATTTACAAACAATTAAATGTATTAAAAATATTGAAAATGCTTTGCTAAAAATTGGAGCAAATTTAACCAATATTGTAAGAACAAGAATATTTGTAACTAATATTGAAAATTGGGAGAAAATTGGTAAAGCGCATGGAGAATATTTTGATAAAATAAAACCGGCTACATCAATGATTGAAATTAAAAAATTGATACTTCCGGAAATGTTGGTGGAAATTGAAGCTGATGCAATTTTATTTGAATGATTTTTAATTTTACGGATATTTTATGATAAATCTAAAACTAATTTTACTAATTCTGCTTGTACTAATTTCTGTATTTTCTTGCAGAGAAAATGAAGACACAATTACCGGATCTTTAATAAATATTAATTTACCTGAATATGATAATATTCCAGTAATTGCAAAC
This sequence comes from Ignavibacteriota bacterium, assembly GCA_016708125.1. Classification (NCBI taxonomy): domain Bacteria; kingdom Pseudomonadati; phylum Ignavibacteriota; species Ignavibacteriota bacterium. Next base: position 3,649,561 of record JADJGF010000001.1, read on the forward strand.
GTTGAAAATAGTTTTGTTTTTACCCTTAATGCAAAGAATTTCAATTACAATTATAATGATTACGTTGATTTCACAAATGATTCATTAGTTATTACTGTTACATCTAATAAGACCAGTTCTACAAATAGTCAATTTACGGTTTATGATAATTTAAATGAGGAAATATTTTCCACTGATTTAAATACTGATAAAGTTCTTGTTAAAGATAATTTGGGCGGCAAAATACCGTCTTATGTCAAAGTTAAGTTAGAAAATTATAACGGTATTTTAAATATTGTTGTTGCAGCAAAAAATTGAAAGAAAATATTCTATTCACAGATTTTGAGAAAACAATAATTTTAGATAAAGATTTTTTAAAAGCTAAAACTATTATTATTGATAAAATCCATATCCAGCTTGAAGAAACTCGAAAAAGAATTTCAGATATTATTAATCAAAGTAATTTCAAATTTGAAAAACTCATTGATAAAAAAATTGGAAAAATATTTAAAGGAGAAAATTATCTCTCACTTCCCTATGTAGTTTTGGATTATCCGAAATTATTTTCCAAAGAAAATACTTTTACGTTTAGAACTATGTTTTGGTGGGGAAATTATTTTAGTTCGACTTTACATCTTGAAGGATTTTATTTAGAAAAGTACAAAGAAATTATTTTTGATAGACAGCATTTATTAAAGAATAAAAATATTTATTTCTCTGTTGCCAAAACTCCATGGGAATACCATTTTAATAAATCAAATTATATTTTGATTGATAAAATAAATCTGGAAACTCAATCACAAAGGAAATTTATAAAACTTAGTAAAAGATTTGAATTTTCTGATTACGAAAATCTTCCGGAATTATCATCTCAATATTTTTCATTTTTGCTAAAAATACTTTCAAATGAATAAATTAGAGATAGCCACAGTTTTCAATCAATTGCAAAAACCGCTAATTCTCGATGGAGCAATGGGAAGTTTACTTCAACAAAGAGGTTTCAAATCGGATAAATATTTGTGGATGAGTTACCTAAATTTTAAATATCCAAATATTATAAAAGACATTCACAAAGAATATATAAATGCGGGATGTGATATAATTACGACAAATACTTTTAGGACAAATCCTTCGGTATTTAAAAAAACGATTACGGATTTTGATCAAAATAAAATTGTTGAATTAAGTCTAAATATTGCAAAAGATGCAGTTGGCGATTCGAATATTCTAATTGCCGGATCGAATCCACCGGCAGAAGATTCATATCAAAATGAAAGAAATATAACGTATAAAGATTTGATTGATAATCATCATCAACATATTGATTTATTATATAAATATGGAGCAGATTTTATATTAAATGAAACTCAAAGTCATTTTGATGAAATTGAAATTGTTTGTAAATATTGTTTTGAAAATAAAGTCCCATACATAATAAGTTTGCTGATTACGGATGAATTAAAAATCTTAAGCGGAGAAAATCTTTCAGATGTTTTAGATATGATAAATTTTTATTCTCCAATATTAATTTGTTTTAATTGCATATTTTCTGAAACATTTTTCAAATTGTTAAAATCAAGTTTTGTTATTGATAATTGGGGATTTTATTTAAACTGCGGAAGCAGCGATTACAATGATGGAAATATTAATTGCGGAATTTCTCCAATCCAGTATTTAGAAATTGTAAAATCTTCGTTACCTTTTAATCCAAAATTAATTGGAACTTGTTGCGGTTCAAATCCCCATCACACAAAAATTATTAGAGATTTTTTAGATGAAAAAACTAATTCTTAATTCTCCGGCAAAAATAAATTTTGGATTAAATATTATTAATAAACGAAATGACGGATTTCATAATTTGCAAACATTTTTTTATCCAATTTATGATTTATGTGATAAGATTACTTTTGAGCATTCAAATAATTTTATTTTTGATTCGAACAATATTGATTTAGTTAAAGATTCTTCAAATTTAATTCAGCGCGCAGTTTCTTCAATTGAAGAATTAATCAAAAGGAAACTTAACGTAAAAATATATTTGGAAAAAATAATCCCAATCGGTGCCGGCTTAGGCGGCGGAAGTTCAAACGCAGCTTCAACTTTAATGGGATTAAATGAAATGTTTGAATTAAAAATTAGTGATGAAAAACTTCATCAAATTGCGTTAGAGCTTGGTTCAGATGTACCTTTTTTCATTAATTCAAAACCGGCTGTTGGAAGTTCTCGCGGAGAAATTTTAGAGATTAGTCAAAATTATATTGACAAAGTAATTTTAATAATAAATCCCAAAATTCATATTTCTACAAAAGACGCTTTTTCCAACATCCAACCAAAGCCTTCAAATTTTGATTACAATTATTTTCTAAATAGTGAAGAAATTGATTTTAATTTTTTAAGAAATAATCTAATTAATGATTTTGAAAACTATGTTTTTAATAAATATTCAGAAATAAAAAATATTAAAAATGAAATGTATAATAACGGAGCCGTATTTTCATTAATGAGCGGAACTGGTTCAACGGTTTATGGAGTTTTTGAAAATATTGAGCAAGCAAAAATTGTATATAATTTATTTCCAAAAGAATATTTTAAATTTATTTCATCATTATAAAATTATCTTTTGAAATATTTATTATACTTATCTAACTTAAAATATAAGCTCCGATTAGAATTAGAATAATTCCAATTCCCTTTTTTAACAAATATTTTTCATTAAATAATTTTCCGCCGATAATTGATGCAAAGAAAACCGATGTTCTTTTTATAGTAAGAACTAACGCAACCGGCGCAATTTTTATTGCTTCAATTTGAGTATATCTATATCCGATTGTTAAAATAGAAATTAAAATAATCCAACCTAAATTATCTTTTGAAACTTTTCTTAGAATATTAATTGGATTTTTCAATTTAATTAAAATTATAATTGTAAAATTTATAGCTAAAAATATTTGTTGAAAGACAACAAAATTAAACGGTGATAAATTAAAATCCTTAATTATTAATTTATCAATAACGGATGAAACTGAAAGAAGTATTAAAGCATAAAAAATGTAACGATGATAATTTGTTTTTATCAATGTTTTTATTGGATCAATTAAATTATCCTTTTTGCGAAGTTCCAAAACATATGTACCAAATAATAAAATTATCATTCCCAAAAATTCAATACTTGAAATTGATTCGCCTAAAATGATGAAAGACAAAACCACAACTATTCCGGGAGTTAAAGTCATCAACGGCAAAGCATTGCTGATTTCCAAATTTTTAATTGCCAGCATAATATTTAAAAATGCTATTGCTCCAAGAATTGTTTTAAAATATAAAATTATTAATCCATCAAAAGATATTTTACTCATATCCATTTGAGGAAATAGCAAAAGTGCAACTATTAAATTAAATATGGAAAGGATAAACGAAAATTCCAACGCATCTAAATTGAATAAAACTTTCTTTTGAAAAATTGCAGCAAGTGCAGAAAATATTGCTGATGCGAGAGCAATAAAAAACCATTCGTTCATATTATTTTATTTCGATATTTATTTTGGCAAAAATATTTCTTCCCGGTTCTAATAAATTAATTCCTCTAAAAGTTGAAAGATGATTTCTATAAGCTTTATTAAAAATATTTTCTATTCCAGCAGATAATTTAATTAAAGATTTTAAAAATGATATTTGTTTAGTATGAATTGAAAAATCAAATGTAGTATAGCCGCCGGTTCTATTTTCGTCATTTGAAATTTTATCTTGATCTGTAAAAATATTTGCTGAAACATCACAATTAATTTCATTAATTATTTCAATTTTAGAACCTATAATAAAATTCATAGGTGGAATTTGCGGGAGATATTCATCTTTTGTTAAATCTTTTCCAATTACGTATGAAGCAATTCCGTAAAAAGAATTATTCGAATAAATATTATAATCAAAACTCATATCAAATCCATAAAGTCTAGCTTTTCCAACATTTTGTTTTTGAAATAAACTATCAACAAAGATTTCTTCATCAATAACTAAATTCGATAAACTATTTAAGAATGTATTGATTTTAAAATTTAAATTATTATTCCAAACTCTAAATCCAGCATCTAGTGAAATTCCTTTTTCCGGTTCAAGATTGGGGTTTCCAAAATATTTAATTCCGCCAAGATCAATATATTGATATCTTTCTTCAAGTGATGGCGATCTAAAAGTATAAGCTGAATTAAAAGTAAAATCTATTTCGTTATTTAATTTATATAAAATTCCAAAATTACCACTGAAGGATTTATTGTTTTCATCGTAAGCAGAATATGATGCATCATCGTTTCTAACATTTGTGTTAATAACACCATTGCTAATTATGTACAAAGGATTTTTTGTTTCATCATTTGTAATATTTATTAAGTCGTATCTTCCGCTAAATGTTAAAGAAATTTTATTTGAAATTAATTCAATTTCATCAGATGCAAAAATTCCTAAATTTCTAAATTTTGAATCCGGTACTGGTTTATCAACCGTAATAATATTTGTTTTATTATTTGTTGTTTTCCTTTCGCCTTCGTATTTTCTCTGCCAATAATCTATTCCCGCAATTAAAATATTGGAATTACTTAAAATCCAATCACTTTGAATTGTAAATCCATCCATTGTATGCTCTGCAAAAGGATTTGTTACGGCAATTGCATTTGGTCTTGTTTCAACACTTCTTTTTATTATTTGATGATAATACTTTATTTGCGTTTTTGTTAAATATTTTGAAATGTTATAAAAATAAATTTCACCATTTAACATTTCCCTTTTTGCAAAAATATATTTTGCTTTTGCTGTTTCGGGAAAAGGTTCGCCACCCGGCAAACCAACATCGTAGGCAGAATATTTATTGTATGAAAAATTTAATTCAACATTTTCAATTGGAGTAATTCTCAATTTTCCGTTTACACTTTCATCTTTAAAAGAACTATTCTCTAAAATTCCATTGGGAGTTTTTATATCATCTGCATTCCTATAGAATCCGCTAAATATCAAAGACCAAATTTTGCTTCCGGTTGATAAACTGAGATTATTACAAAAATTATTATTAACCGAATTATAGGAAGAAGTAAAACTCGGATGCAAGAAAAAGTTATTTACAAATTCTGGTTCTTTACTTTTAATATTAATAATTCCGCCGGTTGCGCCGCTGCCATAAAGTGAAGATATTCCACCCTTAACTAATTCAATATTTTCAATATCATTCAAATTTAACATTGATAAACCGGCTGAAAGATTTGTCGATGTTTCAATTCTATATCCATCAAGTAAATAAATAATGTTTTGTTTACTCAATCCTCTAATATTAATTGTTGTTCCCCATGGCGCATCTTTTATTAATGTGATCCCAGAATTATTACTTGCTAAATCTGAGAGTGTAATAAAGTTGGAATTATCAATTTTATCTTTAGTAATAAATTCAATTGGGATAACGGATTCTTTTAATATTTTATCATAACGCGAACTTTGAACTATTGCTTCTCCAAGCCCAATAATATTAGGTTCTAAAGAAATATTTAATTCATAATTTTCATTTGAGTTAACAAAAATATTTTTTGTTACGGAATTAAAACCAATATGAGAAAATACTAATGTATAATTACCGCTTGAGTTTAATTCAATTTTATAATTTCCGTTTTCATCGCTAAAATATTGGCTTCCCAACTCGTCAATTTTAATTTCAACATTTTTTAATAATGTTACATCGGATTTAATTTTACCTTCAACAAATGATTTTTGTGCAAACATAAAATTTGCAGAAATAATTATAATTAGGACAATATAAAATTTATGTTTCATAAAAATTGAGGTTTTGCATGAAAAATTATTGAATTATCGGAAACTTAATAATAACACTTGTACCGGGAAATTCACTGTTCCCAATTTTGGATGGACTTGTAATATTAATGCTGCCGTTTAATCTTTCAACAATTTCTTTTACAAGTGATAAACCCAAACCGCTTCCTTCAATATACTTACTTGGTAAATTAGTTGCTCTGTAAAATTGCTGAAATATTTTTTCGATTTCGTTCTTTGGAATTCCAATTCCGCTGTCTGAAGTTTCAATTGTAACAAACTTATAGTCTTCGTTTAAATCTATATGTACCGATTGATTTTCCTTTGTATACTTTACTGCGTTCCCAATTATATTTGATAAAACCAACTCCATCATTATTGGATCACAGTCTATTTCATTTTTTCTGCTTCTATAATCATTCACTTTTAGTTCAATATGTTTGTTTTTTATTATGTCACTTTTTTGAGATAAAACAATTTTCAAAGCTTTTAATAAATCAACTTTTGAGTAAGTAATATCATTCAATAATTTTAATTTCGAAATTCGCAAAATATTATTAATCAAACTAAGTGCTTCATCGGTTCTTGTTTTTGTTCGCTCAAGTTTTCTCTTCATTTGTTCATTAACTTCACCAACATAACCATTTTTAATTAATTCAATAATTGATTGAGCCGCCACAATAGGACTTTTAATTTCGTGCACAACAGCCATAATATATTTTTGTTTAGCTTCCTCTACGTTATTTAATTCTTCCAAAGTTTCTTTTAATTGCTGTTCGCGTTTATAAAGTCTTTTTGCAATTCTGCTTGTAATTCCAATTGTTGTATAAATTGTGAAAATGAAAATTCCGAGCGAGAAAATTATAAATTTTACATTGTGAACATTTTCGCTAAAGTAAATTTCATTTATATGATAGTGAGGAATATTTCCCAAATGCTCCAATGTTACAATACTTGAAAAAGTTGTAACTAATAAAGTTGCCATAATAAAAATAACATGTATAGGTAAAATTAAACTTCCTATTATCATATGAAAAATATAAAGCATGTAAAGCGGAGTTTCTATGCTGCCGGTAAAATAAACTAATAAAGTAAGTGCAATTAAATCCAAAACCATTTGTAGAAGTGAATAATGCAGAACATTAAATTTACCCGGGGTACATTTAATTTTATTACTGAAAGCAAAAAGAAAAGTGTTATAAATAGCAATACTTATCGAAATTAAAATAAACCAATTTTTCTGATATTCAGAAAATTTGATCCCAAATAATTGTTGAGCAATAAGAAACATAAATATCAGCATTACAACTGCACCAAACCTAAGTTGTATAAACCAAATATTTCTTGCTCTTATTGATTTCCAATATTCATCGTAATTATATGCCCATTTAGGAACGAGTTTAAACATATTTTTATAATATCAGACTCACAAAATAAATGTGAGTCTGAATAATTTTAGTTAAGAAATATATTTACCGCGCTTTACATAAGTTGTATGTAAAAGTTTATGCGATAAATGTCCGCAAGGTCCTTCTTTCAAAAAGTTTTCATAAATAAAATTGATATGGGGATTTTCATGAGACTTTCTAATTGGCAAACCTTCTTCTTCTTTATAAATTGCTTCCGCACGTTTTTTTCTTATTTCTTCGCTGGTGGGAATTGGCTGACCGCCGCCGCCCAAACATCCGCCGGGACATCCCATAAATTCAATGAAATGACATTCGCTAAATTTACCTCCGGCTTTTATATCTTCCATAACTTTTTTAGCATTTGCGGTTCCATGAGCAACAGCAACTTTTAGAGTTGCACCTTTTAACCAATTCCAATCATTAAAATATTTCTTATAAATTGCCGGTACTTCACCAACTTCAGTAATTGGAAATTCCACATATTTAATTCCTTCAAAACCTCTCATTGGTAAGATGTTTGCATTTTCAAAAATACTTTCTACTTTTTTACCGGTTACTAATTCGATAACTGTTCTTAAAGCAGCTTCCATAACTCCGCCGGTTGCCCCAAAGATTAATCCAGCACCGGAAGCATTTCCAAATGGATCATCAAAATCTGATTTTGGCATTTCTGGTAAAAATATTCCGGCTTCTTTAATCATTTGAGCAAGCTCACGCGTTGTCAATCCGTAATCAACATCTTTATATCCCGAATCAACCATTTCTGGTCTATTGCATTCAAATTTTTTAGCCGAGCATGGCATTAAAGCAACAGTTACAATATTTTTAGGATCGATTCCAGTAATATCTGAATAGAAAGTTTTAATTACTGAGCCAAACATTTGCTGAGGGGATTTTGCTGTACTTAAATTATCAATATAATCTGTATAAAAATGTTCTAAATATTTTACCCAGCCCGGTGAACAAGAAGTAAATTGAGGCAATACCGCATTTTCATCATTTTTAACCAATGCATTATAAAGTCTTAAAATTAATTCCGTACCTTCTTCCATAATTGTTAAATCTGCTGTAAAATCAGTATCAAATACTTTATCAAATCCAATTCTTCTTAAAGCGGTATTTAATTCACCAGTTAGAGAATGACCGGCTTCTAATCCAAATTCTTCGCCAATTGCAGCTCTTGGAGAAGGTGCAGTTTGAATAACAACATGTTTATTAGGATCATCAATTGCTGCCCAAATTTCATCTCTTGGATCATTTGCACGTAAAGCTCCGGTTGGACAACGATTTATACATTGTCCGCAATTAATGCAAATAACATCTGATAATTGTTTTTCAAAAAAAGTACCGATATGTGTTTCTGCGCCTCTATCAATTGCTTCCAAAACACCTACTTCTTGTAAATCGATACAAGTTCTAACACATCTTTTACACAGAACACATTTATCCATATCACGTACAACTGAATATGAAGAATTATCTATTTCAAATTTTGGTTCGGATTTATGTCCAAAATTATAATGATCTACGCCATATTCTTTTGCAAGTGCTTGAAGTTCACAATTATTATTTCTAAAACAAGAATAGCATTCGCCGTAATGTTCACTTAATAATAAATCAATAATATGCTTCCTTGCTTTGCGAACCATTGGTGTTGAAGTATGAATTTTGATTGGAGCAGTAATTGGAAAAGCGCATGATGCTTGTAAAGTTCTCATATTTTCTACTTCAACAACACATAGTCTACAAACGCCGGCGACACATAAATCCGGATGATGACAAAGTGTAGGTATATGAATATTATGTTGTCTGCAAGCTTCTAAAATTGTAGTTCCCATTGGCACAACAATTTGCTTTTCATTAATTTGAATTTTTACTGATCCGCCAATATATTCGGGATTTTTTGGTTTCTCAATAACATGTGATTTTTGACTTATCGGAGCTCTATCATGTTTATATTCTTCCATTATTGCCTCCGTTTGAATAATTCAAAACTTCATCTTTAAAGTTTTCTAAAATTGATATAAATGAATTTGGGCTTGATTGTCCTAATCCGCATTTTGAGGCAACTTGCATTGTTTTACCTAAATCTTTTAATTTATTCAGATATGTAAAAGTGTGTTCACCCTTTTCAATCATTTCAACTCCCTCAAGCAATTTAACATTTCCAATTCTACACGGCGTACATTGACCGCATGATTCTTCAACAAAAAATTCCATAAAATTTTTCAACACTTTTAACATGTTTCTTGATTCATTAAAAATAATTACGGAACCACCAGTTGAAACATCTTCATAAGAAAGCTTTCTATCAAACTGTGATTTTGGAATGCAGAAACCGGAAGCACCTCCAATCTGCACGGCTTTTGTGTTTTTTGCATCAACTAAATTTAATAATTCGTTTATTGTAGTTCCCCAAGGCAGTTCATAAACTCCGGGTTTTTCGCAATCACCGGAAACAGAAAACAATTTGGAACCGGCTGATTTATCAGTACCAACATTTAAGAACCAACTCGCACCTTTACAAATTATATGAGGAATTGCTGCTAAAGTTTCAACATTATTCACTGAAGTTGGTTTTCCGTTATAGCCCGTATTTACGGGATAAGGCGGTCTATTTCTTGCTTCACCTCTATTTCCTTCTAATGATTCTATCAAAGCGGTTTCTTCTCCGCAAACATAAGCCCCGGAGCCAAGAAATATTTCAATATCAAATTCAAATCCTTCTTTTCCTAGAATATCTTTACCTAATAAATTATCCTTTCTCATTTCTTGTAGATAATCTTGCAAAGATTTTAGAAGATATTCATACTCTCCGCGTAAATAAATAATTCCCTTTTTCGCGCCAATTGTATAACCGGCAATTACCATTCCATCCATTACTAATTCCGGATATTCTACTAAAAGTACTCGATCTTTAAAAGTCCCCGGTTCGCCTTCATCAGCATTACAAATAATATATTTTTCATCACTAATTGAAGCAGCAGTAAGCATCCATTTTGTTGAAGTTGGAAAACCGGCACCGCCTCTTCCTTTTAATTTTGATGTTTTTAATTCAAGTAAAATTTCTTCTCTCTTTAACGTCACAGTTTTTTTAATTCCGTCACCTCTTTTATATTGAGAGAAAATGACTTCACCTTTCCTATTTTTTTTTATTATTTCCATTTTCTCCTCACTTCACTTCGCTTAAAAGTTGAATTGCTTTTTCCGGAGTAAGCTTTGTATAAACTCGATCGTTTATAGACATTGCCGGCGATTCATCGCACAATCCTAAACAATTTGCATACTCAACTGTAAATTTATTATCCTTTGTTGTATCACCAATTTTAATCCCTAATTCTCGTTCGATAGCTCTTACAAGTACATCTTTCCCTTTCATATCACAAGAAATGGTTTGACAAATTCTTACAATATTTCTTCCTTTTGGTGTAGAATTTAAAAATGAATAGAAAGAAATTACGCTGTAAACTTCAACCGGATGAATGTTAAGATGTCTTGCAATTTCTTGTTGTGCGTAATCAGAAATGTAACGGTGTTTTTTTTGAATATCATGTAGTATGGTTAATAATGCTGATCGGTCGTTGCCATACTTGATAACTAAAAATTCGATTTCTTCGGCAAGCGAAGTTTTTTCTTCAATAAACATAATTTGCTCCCCAATTTTCTTAAAGTAAGTTTTGAACTTTCTTAATTAATTCTTCCGGTGATATTGGCTTTTCAACAAAGTCATCAACTGGAACTAAATCATTAGCTCCAAAATGCAAACCAATTGCTTTTGAAATGGAAGTGTACATTAAGATTGGGGTTTTAATTCCTTCTTTCCTAAATCTTTGAGCAAGAAAAAATCCATCATCAGCCTCGTCCATCATTACATCAAGAATTATTAAATCTGGTTTGTTATTTGAGACAATGTCAAAACCAGTTGTTGGATTTGATGCGGTAACAACCTTATAGCCATTCGCCTCTAGAATTAATGTACTCGCTTCAAGAATATCCGGATCATCATCAATCACAGCGATTAGTGCCATTTTGTTCTCCTAGTTAAGTGTTTATTTATTTAAATGGAAATTGTATTATAAAAGTACTGCCTTCATTATATACGCTTTCTACATTTACTTTTCCTTGGTTAGCATCAACTAATCTTTTAACAATTGATAAACCTAAACCTGTGCCACTTACTAATTTTGTATGTTTGTTTTTTGCTCTATAGAATTGTTGGAACAAATGCATTTTTTCATCTTCTTTTAAACCAATTCCGGTATCTGAAATTGAAACAACAATAAAATTTTTATTCAAGCTATAATTAATAATTACACTGCCATTTTCATAATTATATTTTATTGCATTGCTTAAAAGATTTGAAAATATTTTTATGATATCATTTTTATCAATTTTAATTTTTGGTAAGACTTCTGAAATATTATGCAAAATGTTAATATTTTTTTTCTTGATTTCAAGTTCTAAAATTTCAATACATGATTTGATAATTTCCGGAATTGAAACAATTTCAGTTTCTTTCACAATATGGTTAGTTTCAATTCTTGATATATCAAGCAAATCATTAACTAAATCCAGAGAACCTCTTAATCTCAAATGTGATCTTTGCATATATTGCTTTTGTTTTTCTTGAGGAACTACAATAGTACTATTTGTCAAAATATCAAGGTAACCTAAAACTGCGGCTAAAGGAGTTTTTAATTCGTGTGCAACCATAGAAACAAATTGTGATTTCAAAGTTTCAAGTTGTTTTAAGCGGGTAATATTTTTTAATACAACAACAACACCAGCGAAAGTTCCATCAGGATGAGGGACTCTTGAACAAGTTGCTTCAATGGTTAATTCATTATTTGGTAAAATTTCAACTTCTGTTGTGTAAGATTTTCCTCTTGGATTTTCCGATATAAGAATTTCATTAACAAGTTTCGCAATATTTGGAGGTAGCTTTTCAATAATTTCTTCTTCAAATATCAGTTCATCAAAATTTAATTTTTGCAGACACGCTTTATTATAATAAACAAGTTTTCTCTCTTTATTTATAAGCATAACTCCGCTGCTGATTGCTTCAATTATTGTATTTAGTCTGCTTTTTTCATGAGCAATTGTTGTAAGATTTTTTTCTCTTTCTTTTTTAAGTTCAAGAGATTCTATTAGTAATTTCCTATGCTTTAAACCTTTTTCAATTTGATGCAATAATTCGTGAGGAGTGAATGGTTTTAGAAAATAATTGTAAGCTCCTAATCTGGTTGCTTCAATTGCAGATTCGTAACTTCCATAAGCAGTTACAATAAAATAAACAGTATTTGGTTTTAAGGATATTAATTGCTTTAATACGGAAAGTCCGTTTATATCCGGCATATTAAGGTCGATTAAGACAACATCAAATTCAAACTGAGTTCCAAGCTGAATACCTTTTTCACCGTTTTCTGCGCAAACTACATCAAATCTTTTCTTCTTTAATAATTTTTCAGTTCCTAATCTTAATCCTTTTTCATCATCAATAAATAATATTTTTGGATATTCAATATCCATAAAAATCATTTTTCCAATTTCATTCGAAATATTTGTTAAGCTGAGTAATTAATTCATCAATAACAATTGGTTTATTTAAAATAGCATCACATTTAATCCATTTTTTTTCTTCAGGAGTGGCTGTACTAAATTTAAATCCGGTATCATAAGTTGCGGAAGTCAAAATAATTACGGGAATGTTTTTTCCAATATCATTTTTCTTTAATTTATGACAAAGTACAAATCCACTATCATGCTCTTCCATAATTAAATCTACAATTGCTGCATCTGGCTTTTCACTTAAATATTTTTGCAATCCTTCTTTTCCCGTTTCAGCCGTAATAACTTCTAAGCCTTTATTTTCAAGAATAAGTTTATTCTGTTCCAACAAATCTATATCATCATCAACAAGAAGGATTTTTTTTATTTTATTTGTAATTTCCATTTATAAATCTCCATCTCAAATTTCTTAATTTTTCAAAATATCTTTTCTATTTACATAAGTTGTATGTAAAATCTCATGTGCCTTATGACTATTAGGTTTTTCAAAATATTCATCATATAATTTTTTTACCGATTCATTCTCATGCGATCTTCGGTTTTGCATATTCTTATCAATTTGGTAAAGAGCTTTTACACGCTGAATTAATTTTTCTGTTTTTTGGTGAATTGGCTGACCTCCGCCATTTATACATCCGCCCGGGCAAGCCATTACTTCTATGAAATGATATTTTGAACTTCCATTTTCAATTTCATCCAATATTGGTTTTATATTTCCAATACCGTTTACTACTGCTACATTTATTACTAAATCATTTATCTTAATTGAACTTTCTTTAATTCCTTGCATTCCTCTAATATCTTGCAATTCAAGATTTTCCAATTCATTTCCGGTTAGATTGAAATACGCGGTTCTTAACGCAGCTTCCATAACACCGCCGGAAGTACCAAAAATTGCAGCGGCACCGGTTGATTCACCAAGCGGATTATCAAATTCAGATTCCGGTAATTCTTCAAATTCAATTCCGGCAATTTTGAAAAGTCGAACCAATTCTCTTGTTGTAAGAACTTCATCAACATCCATTAATTTATTTTCAGAAAGTTCCGGTCTCTCTGATTCAAACTTTTTAACCGTACATGGCATAATTGATACTACAAATAAATCTTCGGGTTTCAATCCGGCTTTATTTGCAAAATAGGTTTTTAAAACTGCACCTTCCATTTCGTGAGGTGATTTACAAGTTGAAACATGATTTAATAAATGAGGTCTATTTTGCTCAATATATTTTACCCAACCCGGACAACAGCTTGTAAACATAGGCATTGTTTTATTGTTTACAATTCTATTTTGAAGTTCTGCGGCTTCTTCGATGATTGTTAAATCTGCCGCGAAATTTGTGTCAAAAACATATTTAAATCCTAATCTTTTTAAAGCTGTAACTAATTGACCGGTAACATTTGTTCCTAACGGTAAATTATATTCTTCACCTAGCGAAGCTCTAACTGCGGGCGCAACTTGTACAATAGGAATTTTTGTTTTATTATTTAACGCATTTGTAACTTCTTTTAGTGAACTCTTTTCTCTGAGTGCTGCAGTGGGACAAACTAAAATACATTGACCGCAAAGAATACAATCACTAACATTCAATCCTCTATTGTATGGAGTTGTAACATTACTTTTAAATCCGCGATTTGTAAAATCTATGGCTCCAATTTTCTGAACCTCGTTACATGTTCTTACACATCTTCCACATAAAATACATTTTGCCGGATCTCTTTCCATTGATGCGCTTGAAATATCAATTGCATGACATTTGCTTTCGCCGGAAAATCTATGTTCTCTAATACTATATTGTTCGGAGAAATTTTGTAATTCACAATTTTTATTTCTTACACATACAAGACAATCTTGAGGGTGATTTTCAATAAGTAGTTCAACAATAGTTTTTCTTGCTTTTCTTACTCTCGGTGAATTTGTATCTACTATCATTCCGTTACTTACCGGATATGCACAACTTGGAATTAAGCCTCTTGTTCCGGTAACTTCAACAACACACATTCGGCAAGCACCAGTAGGCATCATATTACTTAAATGGCAAAGTGTAGGAATTTTTATACCCACCGATTTTGCCGCATCTAAAATTGTCATTCCTTCTTCGGCTTTAACATTTAGATTATTTATTTTTAATTCAACCATAATTTCTCCAAAACCATTTTAATTTGCTTCAATTGCTTCAAATCTGCAAGTCTCAATACACATACCGCATTTTATGCATTTTGATTCTACAATAGTATAGGGATGTTTTGCTTCACCAACAATTGCCTCTGTTGGACATTTTCTCGCACACAATCCGCAGCCATTACAAATATCAGTTATTACTTTATATGTTAATAATTCTTTGCAAACTCCGGCTTTACATTCTCTATCAAAAAGATGGCTTTCGTATTCCTCTTTAAAATATCTTAATCCGGATAAAACCGGGTTTGGCGCTGTTTGTCCTAATCCGCATAATGAAGTATCTTGAATAACTTCTGCTAATCTTTCAAGATGAATTATTCCTTTAAATCTTTGGAGCTGATCTAATTTATTTTTAGTATCTCTATAACTAACCGGAATTCTTTCAATAATTTCCAACATTCTTTTTGTTCCTTCACGACAAGGAACACATTTCCCGCAAGATTCATTTTGAATAAATGTTAAAAAGAATTTTGCAACATCAACCATACACGTTCCTTCATCCATAACAACAAATCCGCCGGAACCCATCATAGCGCCAACTTGTTTTAAAGATTCATAATCAACTTTTGTATCTAAAACACTTTCCGGCAAGCATCCACCGGATGGACCACCAATTTGAACTGCTTTAAACTTTTTACCATTTGGAATTCCACCGCCTATATCAAACACAACTTCACGCAAAGTTATACCCATAGGTACTTCAACCAAGCCGCTAAATTCTATCATTCCGCTAAGTGCAAAAACTTTTGTACCTTTGCTTGTTTCTGTACCAATGTTTGAGAACCATTCACTGCCGTTGTTTATTATTGAAGTAATATTTGCAAAAGTTTCAACATTGTTAATTACGGTTGGTTTTCCCCAAAGACCAGAAATTACTGGATAAGGTGGACGCGGCTTCGGCATTCCTCTTTTGCCTTCTATTGATGCAATTAATGCGGTTTCTTCACCGCAAACAAAAGCACCAGCTCCCTTTTTTATTTTTATTTTGAAACTAAAATTACTTCCTAAAATATTTTCGCCAAGCAATCCATATTCTTCACAAAGATTAATTGTATTTTCCAATCTTGCAATTGCAAGCGGATATTCCGCGCGGCAATATATGTATCCAAAGCAAGCTCCAATTGCGTATGCACCAATTATCATTCCTTCAACTAATTTAAATGGATCACTTTCTAAAACTGAACGATCCATAAATGCACCGGGATCTCCTTCATCTGCATTGCAAATTAAATATTTAATTTCCGAAATTTGATTATATGCAAACTCCCATTTTTTGCCGGTTGGAAATCCGCCGCCGCCTCTTCCTCTTAATCCACTTTTAATAATATCGTCAACAACATCTTTTCTGGAATATGATTTTAAAATTTTATTTAATGCGGTAAATCCACCGTTTGCAATATATTCATCAATAGATAAGGGAGAAATTATCCCACAATTTTCTAATACAATTTTTTTCTGTCTCCTAAAAAATGGTAAATCAGAAATATTTTTTATTCCTTCAATTCCATTACCAAAACTTCCTAAAACTTTTTCTCTAAAAATATCTTGTTCAACAATTGTTTTTCTAATGAATTTAGGAATATCATTTGGAGTTATTTCACCATAAGAAACTCTAAGATTTCCAGGTAATTTTACATCGACAATAACTTCTTTTGCACAATATCCAATGCATCCTGTTGGGATTATTTGAGCTTTAAGATTAAGTTTTTGTAATTCTTTTTCTATTGCAGTTTTAACTTTTTCTGCACCGGAAGCTAATCCGCAAGTTCCCATTCCAATAAATATTAGAGGATAACTATGAACTTCATATTTTAAACTTTTATTTAAATCAATTATTTCATTTTTAAGTTCATCTGAAATTGTATAATTTTTGGGATTTGTACATACGTTAATAAAATCTTCATTCTTAATTTCATTAGACTTAATTACATCTAAAAAGGAATTCATATTGAGCTCTCGACTAATTTTTCTTCGTCTAACTTTGAAATATTTTTATACTTTTTAATAATCTTAGGAATTTCTTTAATAGTAACTCTTCCAAAATATTCATCATTAACATTTATTACCGGAGCAATGCTGCAAGCGCCAATACATGCAACGGTTTCTAAAGTAAATTGTTTATCGCGAGTTGTTTGTCCGGCTTTTATGCAAAGTTCTGTTTCCAATGCAATTAAAATATTTGCAGAATTTTTTACATGACATGCTGTTCCTCTGCAAACTCTAATAACATTTTTACCTAACGGTTTTAATCGGAATTGATTATAAAAAGTAGCAACACCATATACACTTGCAAAAGGAATATTTATATGTTCGGCAACTTCCGATAAAATATTTTCCGGTAAATATCCATATTCGTGCTGAATATCTTGTAAGATTGGAATTAAATTACTTCTTTCATTTCGGGGATAATCTTCTAAAATTTTTTCCACAAAAAAATACTCCATAACTTTGAAATTAACGTACATTTACAATTTGTATGCCACGAAGTAAAATGTATAATAGTAAATTTTAACTGAAAATAAATTCAATTTATGATTATAAAATGAATCTGATTTCTTAAGCGTGGGAAATTAAAAAAGTCATTTTCTAATATTTGATATTTATAAATTATTTTTAAATTGATTCAAAAAATGAAAAATTAGGGTTTTTTACAATAAGTTTATAATTTTGGCTAAACTTTTTAAATAAATAATGGCAATCATAACTAATAACACAAAAATTAAAACCGCACAAATTTCGTTGTACGTCGGATTACTAATTTTTTTCATAAAGATTTCAGCGTTTATAATTACAAATTCAAGCGCAATATTTTCTGATGCTGCTGAATCTATTGTGCATATTCTTGCAACTGCAATGGTTTTATACAGCATTATTTTAAGTTCCAGACCACCCGATAAAACTCATTTATACGGACACGGAAATATTGAATATTTTTCTGCCGGAGTTGAAGGATTATTAATAATTGTTGCAGCACTTACAATTATTTACTTTGCAGTTAGTGATTTAATTTTAGGCGCCCGGCCAAATCAGCTTGATACGGGAACCATTTTAATTGGAATTGCCGGAATTACAAATACTTTTCTTGGTTATTGGATTGTAAGAAAAGGTAAGCAAACAAATTCGCTTGCACTTGTAGCTGATGGAAAACATATTTTAACAGATGCCTATACAAGTATTGGCGTTGTATTTGGTTTAATTTTAGTTTTGATTACTAATATTTTTATCATTGATCCTTTAATAGCAATTTTTGTCGCATTAAATATTATATTCACCGGTTATAAACTAATCAGAGAATCTGTTGGCGGATTGATGATGGAAACCGATAACGATTTGCTGAATCAAATTGGAAATTTACTTAATAGAATTAGAACAAATTATTTTATTGATGTTCACCAACTTAGATTTTGGAAATCTGCAAATAAAGTTTTTATCGACTTTCATTTAACACTTCCATATTTTTTTAACATAAAACAATCTCACGAAATTGAAGAAAACATTTTAGATAAATTTCAAAATACAATTCCAAATTCAGAGATAAGAATTCATCTTGATTTTTGTGTACCTAAACATTGTAAATATTGTAATTTTGATTCTTGTGAAGTTAGAGAAGAAAAATTTACTGAGCTAATTGAATGGAATAGTGGCAAACTGTTAGAACTGCCAATCATAAAAACATCTGAAAAAGATTAAGTATTATTTAAGTATTTAATTTCTCATTTTTCTTTAATGATTCCTCAGCCATTTTTTGTTTATATAAAATAAACTTCTGCTGTAAATTTTTGTCACTTGTAGCTAAAATTTGAACAGCTAAAAGTGCCGAATTTTTTGCTCCATCAATTGCAACAGTTGCAACGGGAATTCCCGGAGGCATTTGCACAATTGATAAAAGTGAATCAAGTCCATCTTGAAATTTAGATTTGATCGGAACTCCAATTACCGGTAAAATTGTATTTCCTGCAGTAACTCCCGGAAGATGCGCAGCCATTCCGGCGGCGGCAATAATAACTTTTAATCCTCTTTCAAACGCAGTTTTTGCATAATTTGCGTGTTCATCCGGAGTTCTATGAGCAGAAAGAATTTTAACTTCAAAAGGGATTTCAAATTCTTTACAAACTTCGAAAGCTTTTTCCATAATAGGAAGATCGGAATCGCTTCCCATAATAATTCCAATAAGTGGAGATTTATTCATAAAAATTCCAAAATGATATTTGTTTTCGGTTCGGAAATATAAAAATAAAAAGTGTTCTTTGGTATTTGAAAATTATTTTTAGGATTTTACTTTTATTTTCGATCTAATGATCCCACTCCGGAAATATCTGTTCTAACATCGTTTGCATCGCCGTAAAGTTCAATATTCCCCGCTCCGGAAATATCTGCATCAATTGAATTTGAAGCATAAACTTTAGCATTTGCGGCTCCGGAAACATCAATTTTAATATTTTCTGAAATAAAATCTTTTGCTATCAAATCGGCGGCACCCGAAAGATCGATATTTAAATAATTTGTTGCACCTTCAATTTCTACAGATCCAGCACCACTTAAATCAATTTCAAAATTATTTGATGTTACAGCTTTAGCTTGAACATTATTTGCTCCGGAACAATTAATTGCTCTAAGTTCCGGAATTGAAATGGAAATTAACATTTTTTTTGTAGGTCTTAAATTTTCTTTGGAATAAATATGAAGTGTATTATTCTTGACTTTTGTTTTAATAAAATCAATTAAGTTTGACTCAGAAAAAATTTCAATATTTTGATCTTTTCCTCCTTCTACCAAAACATCAAAGTTACCTGAAACATCAATCTTCTGAAATGAATCAACTTCGCGAATTTCAGTAATTTCTTCTCCATTTCCTTTAATTCCACCAATTTTGCAAGAAATAATAGTAATAGAAACAAATATTAAAAACATAATATTCTTTATCATTGTTATTCCATTTTTACAATTAAGACGTATATATATTAAATAGGTTCCCAAAAGAATTTTATTAAAGTGTGATAAAAACCAAACTACTTTTAAGCAAATTCATTATATTTTACACATTAAAAAATAAAATGGAATTAACATGTCATTTCCAACCCCCTTTTTTAAATGGCGCCCTCATCCATGGCACGGATTAGAACTTGGTAAAAATCCTCCTTTTGTTGTAAATGCTTATATTGAAATTACACCTTTCGATTTTGTAAAGTACGAAGTTGAAAAAATAACCGGTTATTTAAGAGTTGATAGACCGCATAGAACTTCTTCCCAGCCGCCGTCTTTGTATGGATTTATACCTAAAACTTATTGCGGAAACCGAGTTAGAGATCTTTCACCAAGTGCTAAAAAAGGTGACGGTGATCCTTTAGATATTTGTATAATTACAGAACGCCCTATTAATAAATCCGAAATTATTTTGGATGCAAAAGTTGTCGGTGGAATTCAAATGATTGACCACAAAGAAGCTGATGATAAAATTATTGCCGTGTTGCTTAATGATAACGTTTGGCAAAATGCCGAAAACATAAGTGATCTTCCAAAAGTTATGATAGATAGATTAAGACACTATTTTTTAACATACAAACTCATCCCCGGTGAAAAGCCGAATGTACAAATTGATAGCATTTATGATCGGGAGCATGCATTAAAAGTTGTTGAAGCCTCAATTCTTGATTATAAAGATGAGTACGACGGTTAATATTTGCAAGTCTAAAAAGGTAAAAATATAGAATGAATCATTATGAATCTGATGATGTTCATATTTTTGAACATCATAACAAAAACATTATTTTAATTGGAACCGCTCATATTTCAAAGAAATCTGCTGAAATAGTTAAAGAAGTAATTTTAACAGAAAAACCAGACACTGTTTGTATTGAACTTGACGAAAACCGATTAGATGCTTTATTAAATAAAAATAAATGGGATAATTTAGATCTTAAAACTATTATTAAGCAAAAGCAGTTAACTACTTTAATTATAAATATTTTACTTTCATCATATCAAAAAAAGCTTGGCAACAAAATTGGCGTTAATCCTGGGGTGGAATTATTAGAAGCATACAATATTGCTAAGGAAAATAATATAAATATTAATCTTTCTGACCGTGATGTAAAAATTACATTGAAAAGGGCTTGGCGTAAAATGAGTTTTTTTCAAAAAACAAAATTTATATCAATTACAATTGCAAGTATTTTTACGAATGAAGAAATATCTGAGAAACAACTAGAGAAATTAAAAAACAAAGATATTTTAACGGAGTTATTGACAGAACTTGGAAAAGAAATGCCGGCGTTAAAAAGTGTTTTAATTGATGAACGCGATTCATATTTAGCTGAAAAAATTAAAAATGCTCCCGGAAATAAAATTGTAGCTGTTGTTGGAGCTGGACATGTTCAAGGAATCATTAAAAAAATTCAGAATAATGAATTTGTTGATTTTAACAAAATTATTGAAATTCCTAAACCTTCCCCTTTTAATAAAATAGTTGGTTGGTCAATTCCAGTTTTAATAATTGGATCAATATTTTTTATTGGTTTTGAAAAAGGATTTGGTGAAGCCGGAAATACAGCTTTAATCTGGATTTTAGCCAGTGGAATTCCCGCTGCAATAGGGACAATTATCGCTTACGGCCATCCTTATTCTGTGATATCTGTTTTTTTTGCCGCACCAATTACAACATTATCACCTTTAATTGGAGCCGGTTATGTTGCCGCTTTTGTTCAAACTTATTTTAAACCTCCCAAAGTCTTTGAAATTCAAAATGTAAGTAATGATTTAAATAAAATCAGTAACTGGTGGAAAAATAAGCTTTTGCGAATTTTACTTGTATTTACTTTTTCAAGTTTAGGAAGTGCTTTAGGAGCTTATATTGGTGCTTATAAAATATTTACAAACCTATTCTAAATTTTAACTACTTGTTATAGATTCTTATATTATATCATTTCACTCATTAATTCTTTTCTTGGTTGAGCGATTACAACTTTATTAACAAGTAAACCTTTTTCGCTAATTAAATTTGCTCCGGCATCAACTGCAGCTTGAACTGCCGCTACTTCTCCAGTTAATGTACAAAATGCTTTTCCGCCTAAAGCCATTGCTAATCTAATTTCTATTATTCTAACGGATGCAGATTTAACAGCAGCATCTGCTCCTTCGATTAAAGATGATACAGAAAAAGATTCAATAATTCCTAATGCTTCCAAATTTTCTATACCAGAATGACCTGATAACGCCGGAAAAATATCTTTATGAACATTTGGAATTACAAAAGTATCAATTACTGCAAATTCAATTCGAGAAGCAGCTGTTTCAACTGCAGATTGAACTGCAGCAACATCTCCGCCAACTAAAACCATATATTTTCCGGAGCAAATTGTTCTAGATAATATTAGCTCTACTTCTGAAGTTTTTAACATAATATCGGCGGCTTGCATTCCGGCCGCAATGCTTGATAATTCTATTAATCCTATGGAGTTCATTTCCATTTTGTACTATCCTTTCAAATTTATTATTCAAATAATTTCAGAAATTATTTTTCTATTATTATAAAATCAGAAGTTACTTCTTTTACTTTACCACTAATTGAAGCATGAATAAGTGCTCCCAATTTTCCCTTTTCAATATTTGCAATTAATTCACCCGAATTAATTTTATCACCAATTTTTACAATTGAGATTGCCGGAAATCCAACATGTTGTTTTAGCATAATTTTTACTCTTTCAGGTTCTGGAAAATTACTTATATATGGAGTATGCTGATTATAATTTTCAATATTTAACCTTTTCATCAATTGCTTAATTGGAACGCGCCTTCCCTCTTTTATTGGATGAACCTTTAAAGGTTTTTGTTGGACAAATTTTATTGAATTTTCTTTTAAATAATTTTTCCCTTGATCGCAAGCCTCTCTTGGATATAAATCTTCAGGGCAAGCGTAAAGTGAACAAAGTCCGCAAGAACAGCATAAATCCGCATATTGATTCCAAACTTTTTCTCCAGATGTTGAAAATCCTAATGAGCGCATTACTTTGTGTGGTTGAACATCATATCCCAACAAATATCTCGGGCAAAATTCAGTACAATAACTACATTGATCGCATGCCGATTTTCCAATTCTATTCATACTTTCTTTTGGTCGGTTCATTCTATTTATCAAATAATGATCTTTAGGTAAAATTATTAATCCGGCAGTTGTTTTTGTAACAACTTCATCTAAATTAAATGATAGTTTTCCCATCATTATACCGGAAACGAAAATTCCAAATTCTCGAGTGGTAGCTCCTCCAACAAAATTAAGAATTTCTTTAAATGATGTTCCAATCGGAACAAAAAATGAAGATGGATTTTTTACAGCTCCAGTTACGCAAATAAATTTCTTTGTTACCGGAATATTGTTTGAAGCGTTGTAAATATTAAAATAAGTTTCAACATTATTAACAACGCAGCCAACGTCTAACGGCAAACCTTTCGGAGGAATTAACCTTTTTGTTGCATGATAAACCAATTCATATTCATCGCCGGAAGGATAAAAATCACCTAAAATACTCATTTCAATATTTGAATTTTTCAGAAGCGGTTCAATTTTAGAAATTGCGGCAGCATTTTTTGATTTTATACCAAAATAACCTTTTTTAGCATTTGTACTTTCGTACATTAATTTCATTCCGAAAACAATTTCCGGAGCATGATTTAACATAATTTCATAATCTTTATGTAGTAATGGTTCGCATTCTGCTCCGTTTGCTAAAATTATTTCAACATTGGATTTTGCTTTTAAGTGAGTTGGAAATCCGGCACCGCCAGCTCCAACAACTCCGGCATTAAATATTTTTTCTGATAAATCCAATTCTAATTCCTTTTTATTACAACAATAGTTTTATCATCTTGATATTTACTATCCGCAGTTGAAAATTTTTGTACATCTTCAATAATTAATGCGGCAATTTGTTTTGGTGTTTTTGATTTGTTCACAATAATCAAATTTGCTAATCGATTTTCTTCATAAAATTCAAATGCATTATTTGCAGCTTCGGTAATTCCATCAGAATAAATTACTAAAACATCACCCGAACTAAAATTTATACTATCTGTTTCATACTTTGAGTTTGGTGCCGGACCTAATAACGGTCCAGTTGGTTCAAGCATTAAAATTTTATTTGTTTTATTGTGATAAAACATTGGCGGATTGTGTCCGGCATTTGCATATAAAAATAAACCTTTTTTATCATCGGATAATTCACCGTAAAATAGTGAAGCAAATTTGTCATCGCTAAAAATTTTATTTACAAGTTTGTTCATTCTATTCATCATTGGCGAAATTTTCATCTGGAAATTTCCAGCCATTCTAATTGCGCCGGAAATGTACATTGCTTCTGCAGAAGCACTTAATCCTTTTGAGGCAGCATCACCAACAACAATTCCCAATCTTTCTTCATCATCACCGACTTTTATATAATCATAAAAATCTCCGCCAACAATTTCTGCCGGAATTGTAACTCCAAAAATATCATACCCATGAAATTTATATTCATGTTCGGGTAAAATACTTCTTTGTAATTGTTTAGCTTTATCAATATCAGCAATTAAATTTTTTCTTGAAAAAGATAATCTTCTTTCTCTTATTTTTGAAGTTAAAACTGTTGCAACAATATTTAGTATATAACGAAGTTCATCCTTAATTTCATTGCTGTTTACGGCTAATAAATATTCGTAATAGGAATTATCACCAATTTTTTTCTTTGATCCAATGCCGGATGCGGAATATTTAAATATTCCCTTTTTAAGTAAAACTTCATTTGTTTCATTTGCCAAAATTGTTCTGTATTTTGAAACAACATTTAGTATAGGATTTTCTTCAAGAGTAAGTTTAAAATCTTTTTTAATTCTTTGAACTTTCCCCATTTGGTGCATTAAGAAATATGATTTTTCTTCAACATTTAAAACCCAAATTCTACCGCCGGAAATATTAATATCTGAATTTTCAATTAGTTGTTTTAGAACATCATGCAGAAGTTCACTTTCAGATTCAAAATGTTTTGATGCAAGCGCATCAATTGTTTTATATAATCTTTTTTGTTCCATTAATACAAATGTATAATTTTAATTAATAAAATGTTTAATCACTTTTTCGATAGCTTTTTTACTAACAATGTTAAATTCATCAATATTAAAAGCTTTCATTATGCTGTTTGGTGTTGATCGATAAACTCCCTTTGCAACATAACCGCCGCCTTCATAAACTCCTAATTCCAAATCACTTTTACCATCAACACTTGTTGGAACTTGTGTTTTCCCGTTTAACAAATTTTTCCATTTAGATTCAAAATTAACAAGAGTTGTAATATTTGCTTCCCAAGGTTCAACATCAAGCGGATAAAAATCTTGATAAGAAACATCCGAAGTATAATATTCATCGGCTAATCCGGCTAATCCGTGACCAAATTCATGCACGAATATTTTTTTTGAAGCTTCATTATCAACTGCGGTTGTTGAATAATAATTATAAATTGCGCCGCCGCCATATTTATCAGTATTTACTAAAATATAAATTTGATCATAAGGAACATTTGATGCGAAATTTCTAACTGATTTATTATCCATCGTCATAATATATCTTTCACTATCAAAAGTATAAAAACTCGAATTTACCGATGTTGATTTCCATACTGTATCTCCTGGAATATCAATTCCGGAATCTTTAGAAATTGCTTTTACTACCCAAATATTAATTTCATTTTTATAATTTTTAAATGGTTCATATTCAAATAAATAATTTGCAAACCTTTCGGAATCTTTAACAAATTTTTCCATTTCATCTTTCGTATATCCATCTGGAATAAAAACTATATCTAATTTATCCGAATGATTTCCCGAATTAAGTATTTTAAAACTTTCGCATTCATTTAATTTTTCTTTTTTTACGAAATATGAATTTGGATCAACTATAAATTCATGTTTTTTTTGGAAATTATTTTTTTCGTCTCTGTCATGAATTTCAATTCTAACGGAATCTTTTGGAAATGGAAAAACCAAACTTTCTGAAAAAGTACGATCCATTTTTTTTGCTTCTTCAGTAGTTTGCCATTCTTGAAACAAAGTAGAATAACCGTGCGAATAAATTAATTTATTTGATTTTAGTTCGAAAACAAAAAACATGAAATTTCCAAAACCTATTGTATCAATCAATTTCCTTTTTGATCCGCTCCAGTAAGGTTCTTCAATCAATTCATCGAATGAATAATAGTCTTTTTCAGAATTTCCAGAATGGAAATAATCCAAACGTAATTGTTTGTCTAAAAAATATTCTTCAAAATTAACTTGAGAAAATATTGTTGTTGATAGAATTAATAAAAATAAAAAGATGTTTTTTTTCATAATTAAATTCTCTGATTCAAATTATAATTTTTGTATTTTATAAAAACTTTCGTTAATGTCGAATTTTATTTAATTTTTCTCGAACCTGGTTTTACAAGCGGAATATTTGTTTTGCAAATTGGACATTCTTCCGGTTGATAGGAAATAACTTCCAATTGTATTGTACTTTTTTGCGGAACACCAAAATTAACTTTTCCGTTGCTTCGGTCAACAATCATTCCCACGCCAACAACATTCGCTTTTGCATTTTTAACAATTTCAATAACTTCAAAAACGGAACCGCCGGTTGTTACAACATCTTCGCAAACTAAAATATTTTCGTTATCATTAATTTCAAAACCTCTGCGTAATGTTAAATTTTTATCTTCCCTTTCGGCAAAAATGAATTTCTTATTTAACTGACGAGCAACTTCTTGACCAACAACAATTCCGCCGATTGCCGGAGAAATTACCGTATCAATTTTAAAATCCTTAAAATAATCCGCAATAACTTTGCAAATCTTTTCTGTATAATTAGGATATTGTAAAACCTTTGCACATTGAAAATATCGATTGCTGTGTCTTCCGGAAGTTAATAAAAAATGCCCTTCTAAAAGGGCATTGCTATTATAAAACATTTGTAATAATTCTTGATTTGTCATAATTCAGTAATCCACTGTAATTTTTTTTGTTTTTTAAATTTACAAAACTAACTTGGATTATTCTCTTCCTTATGTTTATTTTCTTCTTTTTTTGGATTTGAAATTTCGGGGATAAAATAAAGTTCGTCTGAATTTTCTTTACGTTTAACTATTATTGTATCACCTTCTTTAAAAACTTCTCTTAAGATTTCTTCAGCTAACGGATCTTCAATATACTGTTGAATTGCCCTTCTTAAAGGTCGTGCTCCGTATTTTGGATCAAATCCTTTTTCAGATATGAAATCTTCGGCGGATTCATCCAATATAATTTTCATTTTGTTTTCTTTTAGATTATTAATCAAATCTTTCATTTCAACTGAAGCGATTTTCTTAATATCTTCTTTTTCCAAATTTCTAAAAACGATTGTTTCATCAATTCTATTTAGGAATTCTGGATTAAACAAATTTTTCATTGCATCTTGAACTGTACTTTTTAAATTAGAATAAGTATCTGAAGAGGATTCATTACCAAATCCATAACTTCCGGTAGCTTTAATATTTTTTGTACCTACATTTGATGTCATAATAATAATTGTATTTTTAAAATCAACTCGTCTTCCTAAACTATCGGTTAGTTGACCATCATCTAATACTTGAAGAAGAATGTTAAATACATCGGGATGCGCTTTTTCAATTTCATCAAATAGTACAACTGAATAAGGTTTACGTCTTACTCTTTCGGTAAGTTGACCGCCTTCTTCATAACCAACATATCCGGGAGGTGCTCCAACTAATCTTGATACAGCAAATTTTTCCATGTATTCGCTCATATCAATTCTGATTAATGAATCTTCAGAATCGAACAAATATTTTGCCAATTCTTTTGCCAATTGAGTTTTTCCAACACCGGTTGGACCTAAAAATATAAAACTACCAATTGGTTTGTTGGGATTTTTTAATCCAGCACGTGTTCTTCTTATTGCTTTTGAAAGTCGAGTAACAGCATCATCTTGACCAACAATTTTTCTTTTTATTACTTCTTCCATTCTCATAATTTTTTCAGATTCTGCCTGAACAACTCTTGTTACCGGAATTCCTGTCATCATTGAAACTACTGTTCCGATTACTTCTTCACTTACATCGTAAACTTCATTTTTAGTTTTTTCTTCCCAATCATTTTTTGCGGTTTCTAATTCAATTTGTAATTGTCTTTCTTGATCGCGTAATCTTGCAGCTTGTTCGTAATCCTGCTGTTTTACAACATCAATTTTTTCTTGTTTGATTTTTTCAACTTTTTGTTCAAGAATTAAAATATCTTCGGAAACTGTAAAATTTCCCATGTGAACTCGGGAACCAGCTTCGTCTAAAACATCAATTGCTTTATCAGGTAAATACCGATCAGTAATATATCTATCACTTAATTTTACAGCAGCTATTATTGCTTCATTAGAATATTTTACATGATGATGCTGTTCATATTTAAATTTGATGAAATCTAAAATTTTAATTGTTTCATCTACGGTTGGCGGTTCAACCATAACTTTCTGGAATCTTCGATCCAAAGCACCGTCTGTTTCAATATATTTTCTATATTCATCTAAAGTTGTTGCGCCAATACATTGAATATCTCCTCTTGCCAAAGCCGGTTTAAACATATTTGATGCATCAAGTGAACCAGATGCTCCGCCTGCTCCCACAATTGTATGAAGTTCATCAATAAAAAGAATTACATCATGAGCTTTTTCTAATTCATTCATCAATGCTTTCATTCTTTCTTCAAATTGACCGCGGTATTTTGTCCCCGCTACTAATCCAGCTAAATCAAGTGTAACAACTCTTTTATCCTGTAGAATTCTTGGAACCTTTCTTTGATCAATTCTTAAAGCTAACCCTTCTGCAATTGCTGTTTTTCCAACTCCAGGCTCACCAATTAAAACGGGATTATTCTTTTTTCTTCTGCTTAATACTTGCGCAACTCTTTCAATTTCCTTTTCTCGCCCAACAACCGGATCTAATTTATCTTCAGTAGCTAATTTTGTTAAATCTCTACCAAAATTATCCAAAACCGGAGTTTTTGTTTTCTCCGTTTTTTTACTTTGTGGAAAAGGCATTATCGGTTTATCTTGCGGAGAATAACTTTTTCCGCTTAGAATATTATTAAGTTCGGCTCTTGCAGTTTCGTAAGTTATATTAAACTGATTTAAGATTTGTGTGGCAACATTATCTTCATCTCTTAACAAAGATAAAAGAATATGCTCCGTACCAATTACATCTGATTTATAAATTTTTGATTCAATTTGAGTAATTTTTAAAACTTTTTCCGCTTGTTTAGTTAAAGGAATATTTCCGATTGTTAAAGTTCCGCCGGTAGATTTAACAGTTTCTTCAATTGTTTTTTTTAGATTTGCTAAATCCACGCCAAGATTTACCATAATTTTAACAGCAACTCCATGGCTTTCTCTTATTATTCCTAAAAGAAGATGCTCGGTACCGATATAATCATGACCAAGTCTTAATGCTTCTTCTCTACTTAATCTAATTACTTCTTGAACTCGTTCTGAGAAATTTCCTTCCATTTGGTATTCCAGTCTCTTTTAAATTTTATTAAAAATTATTAACTAATAATAAATATAAATATTGCAATCTGTGTAATCAAGGTAAACAAATTTATAAATAATTATCGCTCATTTTAAGAAAATGTTCATTTTAGTTTG
The DNA here is from genome assembly GCA_016708125.1 of Ignavibacteriota bacterium. Lineage (NCBI taxonomy): Bacteria > Pseudomonadati > Ignavibacteriota > Ignavibacteriota bacterium. The sequence goes on from JADJGF010000001.1 coordinate 3,679,187, forward strand.
ATAATATCATTACAAAAGTATAATGATTTCATTTTTATCAGAAAATAAATTTTTTACTTTCATTTTTAGATAACGCCATATTTTGTTTACTAATTAGTTTGTATTTGCTAAATTATATATCAAATAAATAGATTAGATAATGAATATCAAGGAGTAAACATGGAAGCATTTACAGGTCTCTCAATTGTTGCAATAATTGGAATTATATTTCTGCTTATACTTTTCACGTATTTTGTTCCAATTGGACTTTTTATAACAGCATATTTTTCCGGTGTAAAATTAAAAATATTTAAAGATTTAGTTGGAATGCGATTGAGGAAAGTACCTCCATCCATCATTGTAAGAAATTTAATTTCTGCAACAAAGGCTGGAATTCATTTAGAAGCATCGGCATTAGAAGCTCATTACCTTGCTGGAGGAAATGTTACTAAAGTCGTAAATGCTTTAATTTCTGCAAACAAAGCGAATTTGGATTTATTATTTGAAAAAGCCGCTGCAATTGATCTTGCCGGAAGAGATGTTTTAGAAGCTGTTAAAATGTCTGTTGTACCAAAAGTTATTGAAACTCCGTTAGTTGCAGCAGTTGCAAAAGATGGAATTCAACTTAAGGCAATTGCAAGAGTTACAGTTCGTGCAAATATTGAAAGATTGGTCGGTGGTGCCGGTGAAGCAACAGTTCTTGCAAGAGTTGGAGAAGGAATTGTTTCAACTATTGGATCAAGTTTAACGCATAAAATGGTTTTAGAAAATCCAGATAACATATCAAAATCTGTTTTGGCAAAGGGCTTAGATGCGGGAACAGCTTTTGAAATTCTTTCAATTGATATTGCTGATGTAGATGTTGGTACAAACATTGGAGCAATTTTACAAACTGATCAGGCTGAAGCAGATTTAAAAGTTGCAAGAGCAAAAGCCGAAGAAAGACGTGCAGCTGCAGTTGCTCTTGAACAAGAAATGAGGGCTAAAGTTGTTGAAGCGGAAGCAGAAATTCCTTTAGCAATGGCGGAAGCTTTCAGAAACGGCAATATGGGAATTATGGATTATTATAATCTTAAGAATGTTCAATCAGATACAAGTATGCGAAATTCGATTGCCAAAGGCGATTCAGAAACTGAGAAAAAATAATGGAAGATTTTATACAAATAATTATTGTGATTATTTTTATTCTTAGCGCAATTTCTTCATCAAGAAAGAAAAGGGATAAAAGTAATATTCCTACTCTTGGAATTCCTAAATCTTCAAATAAGAATTCGGAAATTAAAAAAACCGGCACTCAAGTTTTAGAAGAAATTTTAGGTTTTAAATTGGAATTACCGGAATCTCAGAAAACTGAGATTCCGAATTATTCAGCTGATAATCTTCCTTCTTTGGAATCAAAAAATTTAGATTATGAAAATTATGATTCCGAAAAAAGTCTTGAAGAAATTAGTACCGGAAGTGAAGCAAATTTTTCAGAAAAATATTTTGCTCATAAATCTGAAATTACATCCTTAAAAGAAAAACATAGTTCATTTAAGGATAAAATAATTATTGGACAAGAGAAAAAGCAACCAAATCGGTTTGCAAAATTGTTAGAAGAAAAAAATAATCTGAAAAATTATATAATTATTCAAGAAATTTTAAGTAAGCCAAAAGCTCTCCGAAGATAATGCAGAAAAAATATCGTTTAATAAAAATCAATAAAATTGAAAATCAAATACCAAAATTTGATGAAAGCAATTTTGAGATTGATTATCAGAATGAATTAAATCCCGCACAATACGAAGCAGTATCATCTACCGATGGCGCTTATCTTGTAATTGCCGGAGCCGGTACTGGAAAAACCAGAACTTTAGTTTATCGCGTTGCGCGACTAATTGAAATGGGAATTGATCCAAAATCAATTTTACTTTTAACATTTACACGCAAATCTGCAAAAGAAATGATGAATCGCGCTGCAGTTTTATTAGATAACCGATGTTCAAAAATTAATGGCGGAACTTTTCATTCATTTGCAAATTTGACTTTAAGAAAATATTCAAAAATAATTGGATTAGATTCAGCATTTATAATTCTTGATCAAAGCGATAGCGAAGATGTAATTAATCTTATTCGCGCTCAACTTGATTTGGTGAAACTTAAAAAGAGATTTCCCAATAAACAAACAATTGCAAAAATTATAAGTTTAAGTGTTAACACCGGAAAAAAAATAGAAGAAATTCTTGTAGAAGAATATCCGCATTTTTCAGAAAATATAGAAAAGATAATTGAAATTTCTAATCTGTACAAAAATTATAAAAAGAAAAGTCTCCTTTTAGATTATGACGATTTATTGGTTTATCTACGAGATTTTTTAAATGATAAAATCAAATCGCAAATTCTGACAAACTCAATTAAATATGTAATGGTTGATGAATATCAAGACACAAATAAACTTCAAGCGGATATTGTTCTTGGTTTAGCTCAACACAATAATAACATTATGGTTGTTGGCGATGATTCACAATCTATATATTCTTTCCGCGGAGCTAATTTTAAAAATATTATGCAGTTTCCAAAATTATTTAAAGATGTAAAAGTTATTATGTTGGAAGAAAATTATAGAAGCACTCAAGAAATTTTAGATTTTGGAAATCATGTAATTGATGCAGCAATTGAAAAATATCCCAAACAACTTTTTACAAGAAAAACCGGCGGCGAACTTCCGGCAATAATTGCATCAACAACAGAAAATATGCAATCAAAATTTATTGTTGATAGAATTTTAGAATTGCGTGAAGAAAATATTCCGCTTAATGATATTGCTGTTTTATTCCGTTCTTCATTTAGTTCATTCGATTTGGAAATTGAATTAAACAAAGCAAACATTCCGTATTTAAAATTTGGCGGAATGAAATTTATTGAAACTGCACATGTAAAAGATGTTTTGGCATTTTTGCGAATTGCTGAAAATCCTAAAGATGTTGTAAGCTGGTACAGAGTTTTACTTTTACACGAAGGCGTTGGTCCAAAAAAAGCTCAAGAAATTATTGAAAAAATTTCTACGGGTGAATTAAATATTAAATCTCATCCGGAAAATATTTTGAGTAAAAATTACAAAGAAAATATTTTCAATTTATTTCTTGCACTTCATAGAATTCATACAAGCAGACAATTACCAACTGAATTAGCCGAAATTGTTTTAGATTATTACGAACCAATTTTCAAAACAAAATATGATGATTTTAACAAGCGGAAAAAAGATTTAGAAATTTTTATAAATATAACTGAAAATTATAAATCGCTAAATACACTTTTGGCTGATATGGCATTGGATCCGCCGACAGAAAGTGTTGCAGATATTAGCGAAGAGGATAAAGAAAAAGAAGTTCTAACGCTTTCAACAATTCATTCTGCAAAAGGTTTGGAATGGCATACGGTTTTTATTATTCATGCAGTCGAAGGATTTTTTCCATCAAGTATGAGTTACGATAAAATAGAAAGTTTGGAAGAAGAACGAAGGCTTATGTACGTTGCTTCAACGCGTGCAAAACAAAATTTATACATTTCATATCCCATGAATATTTTCGATAGACATAATGGAATGACACTTTCAAAACCTTCTCGATTTATTGCAGAAGTAAGTGAAGAACTTGCAGAGGAATGGCTTTTAGAAGAGGATTTCTAAATGATTTTCTTTTTAGTTTTTATATTCTTTCTGTATGTTGTAATCTTTTTTGAATTCAAATCTAACATAAACGAAAATACTATATCTGAATTAGACGAATTAAAATTCAGCATAATTGTTGCGGCAAAAAATGAAGAGAAAAATATTTCTGCTTTAATTAAACATTTAGCAAATCAAAATTTTCGAAAAGAAAATTATGAAGTTATAATTATTGATGATAACTCAATTGATTCAACATTTGAAAAAACAAAAATCGAAATAAATGATTTAATAAATTTTACAATTGTTAAGGCAGAAAATAAAAAATATGAAGGCAAGCGCGGTGCTTTGCAAATTGGTATTGAGAAAAGTAAATTCTCATATATTTTAATAACCGATGCAGATTGTGAACCATCTAAAAATTGGATAAAATCTTTTTCAAATAAATTTAATCAAGAATTTGATTTTGTAATTGGAAAAGCTCCGCTTATCCAAACGGAATCATTAATAAATAAAATTTCTTGTTTTGATAATTTGTGGACACACATTTTAACTTTTTCCTTTGCAAATATTGGATTTCCCTATTCTGCATCAGCGCGAAGTTTTGGTTTCAAAAAAGATTCATTCTTTAAAATTGAAGGATATAAAAATACAACTAAAACTTTAAGCGGCGATGATGATTTACTTTTGCAAGAAGCAATTAAATATAAAATGAAAATTGGAATTAATACAGAAAATGATTCCGAAGTATTTTCAAATACAAAAAAAACATCTTTAGATTTTATTAAACAAAAGTCACGGCATACTTCTTCATCAAATTATTATTCTGTAAAATTTAAAATCATTCTCGGAGTTTGGCATTTACTTAATTTATTATTTTTATTTTCACCTTTATTTTATTGGATAAATTCAAATTTCATTTATCTTTTCCTAATTAAAATTGTTACAGATATTTTTATAGTAAGTTCGTTCAAAAAAGATTTTTCTTATAAATTTAATGTTATTGAAATTTTATATCTTCAAATATTTTATGAAATATTTATCATACTTAATTTTATTGTAAGTTTTTTCAGAAAAGGTAAATGGTAATTGATAATTTTGATTTAAAATTGTTTAAAACTATTTTTAATAAATTATTTAATGTGAATTATGAACTACGCAGAACTTATTCAAATAGCAAATGATGCTAAATTAAAAGCTTACGCACCGTACTCAAAATTTAGAGTTGGTGCTGCACTACTATCAGAAAATGGAGAAATTTATACTGGAGTTAATGTTGAAAATTCTTCATATGGATTAACAAACTGTGCCGAAAGAACTGCTGTTTTTAAAGCAGTTTCAGAAGGCGAAACAAAATTTAGAACAATCGTTATTACAAGTGATGCCGAAGATTTTATTTCTCCTTGCGGCGCTTGCAGACAAGTAATGATGGAAATTTGCGGAAAAAATTTAGAAGTCGTTATGACAAATAGCGATAATGAAATTAGAATTTTAACTTTGGAAGAATTATTGCCAAACTCATTTAACAAGGAATCACTAAAAAAATGATGGAATTTATTCCCCACTCAACCCCAGTAAACACCGGCTGGATTGAAGTAATTGCCGGTTGTATGTTTAGCGGAAAAACTGAAGAATTAATAAGAAGACTTCGACGGGCTAAAATTGCAAAGCTAAATGTAATTGTTTTTAAACCTAAGATTGATATTCGATATTCAAAAGAAGAAATTGTATCTCATAGTGAGCAATCTCTTTCTTCACAAGTTGTTGAAACTCCGCAAGAAATATTAGAATTTTCTAAAAATGCACAAGTTGTTGGAATTGATGAAGCACAATTTTTCAGCGAGGATTTAGTAGAAGTTTGTAATAAACTTGCAGATTCAGGGAAAAGAGTTATAGTTGCCGGACTTGATCAAGATTATAGAGGAATTCCATTTGAACCAATTCCTCAACTTCTTGCGCAAGCTGAATATATTACAAAAACTTTGGCAATATGTGTAAAGTGTGGTAATCCGGCTGATAAAACACAAAGAACAATAAATACCAAAGAAAGAGTTGTTGTGGGTGCTTCGGATAGTTACGAAGCAAGATGCAGAAAATGTCATTATATCCCCAATGAGGAATAATTATGGATTTTATTTCCGTTTTGCGAGGAATATTTGGAATTGCTGTTATAATTTTAATTGCATTTCTTTTTTCAAATAATAAAAAGAAAATAAATTGGAAATTGGTTGCAACTGGTTTGATTATGCAAATTGTTTTCGCAATTTTCATTATTAAAGGAGATTATTTAGGAAATATATTTTCACCATTAGGATGGCCAAAATTATTCTTTAAATGGATTAGCAGTTTTTTTGTTTTGATTCTAAATTTTACTACGGACGGCGCAATTTTCATTTTTGGAGATTTAGCAAAATCCCCGGGAACTGAGGGTTCATTGGGCTTCTTTTTTGCATTCCAAGTTTTACCAACAATAATTTTTTTTGCTACACTCATGGGAGTTTTATATCACATAGGAGTTATGCAAAAAATTGTACAAGTTATGGCTTGGGTAATGGCAAAATTTTTAGGAACAAGCGGCGCCGAATCATTATCTGTTTCAGCAAATATTTTTGTCGGTCAAACTGAAGCTCCTTTGATGATAAAACCATATTTAAAAGGGCTTACTAAAAGTGAGTTATTAACAATTATGACCGGAGGAATGGCAACAATCGCTGGCGGAGTAATGGCGGCATATATACAAATGTTGAGTCAATCTTTTGGTGAATCAATGGGCTTATCAATTACTGAAGCTCAATTAATGTTTGCTTCACATTTACTTGGCGCAAGTATTATGGCAGCACCGGCATCATTATTACTTTCTAAAATAATTTTTCCAGAAACCGAAGAACCGGAAACAAAAGGTCAAGTTAAAGTTTCCGTAGAAAAAACAGCTTCAAATACAATTGAAGCAGCGGCAATGGGCGCTTCCGATGGACTTCAGCTTGCGTTAAATGTTGGTGGAATGTTATTAGCTTTCATTGCGTTAATTGCGTTAACAAATTATTTCCTCGAATTTATAGGCGGAATAACGGGATTAAATTCTATTCTAATGGAAAACTATAACAAACCTTTAAATCTTCAATTAATTTTTGGAATAATTCTGCAATATTTGGCTTTGGCTATTGGAGTTCCGAGTGAAAGTGCTTTGCAATTTGGAAGTTTAATTGGTTCAAAAGTAGTATTAAATGAGTTTGTTGCATATTTTGAATTGAGCAATTTAATTAAGATGAAAGAAATTGTTAATGAAAAAGCAATTATTATGGCAACTTATGCTTTATGCGGTTTTGCAAATTTCAGTTCAATTGCAATTCAAATTGGTGGAATTTCTCCAATTGCTCCAAACCAAAGAACAGCCTTAGCTAGCTTAGGGATGAAAGCAGTTCTTGCCGGTTCTCTTTCAACTTTAATGACTGCAACTTTAGCAGGAATTTTATTTTAGATGATTGATTTAGAATTTAAATACAAAAATCTTGTTGATTATTTAAAATCAGAAATTCCATTTACTCCGGAAATTTCTTTAATTCTTGGAAGCGGACTTGGAGATTTTGCGGAAAAAATTAATATTGAAAAATCGATATCTACAAAGGATATTCCCGATTATCCAATTTCAACAGTTGAAGGACATAAAGGATTTTTACATTTTGCAAAAATTTTCGATAAAAATGTTTTGATTTTTCAAGGTCGAATTCACTTTTACGAAGGTTATGAAATTGATAAATGTATAATTCCCTCTTTCATTTCTTCTCAATTAAATGTAAAGAAATTATTGGCAACTAATGCAGCGGGCGGAGTAAATCCCAATTTTTCTCCCGGTGATTTAATGCTTGTAACTGGATTTATTTCACAAAATATTTTAAAAGAAATATCAAATGTTTTAGCAATTCCAACAACTGAACAAAAAAATTTTATACATAATCTTCCTTCAAAAAAGTTTAATGAAATAATTAGGAATGCTTCACTTGAAGAAAAAGTTTTAATTAAAGAAGGAACGTATTGGTTTAACAAAGGTCCAACATATGAAACTCCCGCGGAAATAATTATGCAAAAGAAATTTGGAGCCGATGCAGTTGGAATGTCAACTGTTCACGAAGCAATTTTTGCTGCTTACCACGGAATTGAAGTTTCTGCAATTTCATTAATTACAAATTATGCTGCCGGACTTTCACCTCAAAAACTTTCACACAAAGAAGTTATGGAAACTGCAGATTTAGCTAAAGAAAAATTTGAAAGATTAGTTAAAAGAATTATTAAATTCATATAACCATAAAATTTTGCTTGGCAATTTTTTTGAAAAAATTTATTCCCATATTTCTAATCTTTATTTTATTCATACCTTTTTGGCTTTCATTTTCACTTTATCAAATTGAAAAACGAGCTATAAAAAAAAGTGTGAAGAAAATGTTGATTTCAAAAATTGACAAAAATGATTTGGCACATCTGAAATTTTCCAAAGATGAAATTAAAACAAAATTATACTGGGAACATTCCAAAGAATTTGAATATAATGGAATTATGTATGACGTTGTTGAATCGATTAATTTGCATGACTCAGTTGAATATATTTGCTGGCAAGATGATGAAGAAACTGAGTTAAATAAAAGATTTATAAATTTGCTTACATCTTCGTTAGAAAAAAATAATTCGGAAAGTAAAATTTTTCACAATCTTACTTCATTTAATTCCAATTACTATTTAATACAGATTTTTAATCCCAATATTTTGCAAACGCAAACTGATAACTATAAGTATTATCAATACAAACAAAATTATTTAAATATTTATAATTCGCCTAATTCCCCTCCGCCAAAAGTCTAAACTTATTTTCAAATTATTTTTTTTGAACTTAACTTTAGATAGGAAATGGCATGAAGTATTTTTTTCTAATTACTTTTACTACAATTTTATCATGCATAACAAATGCACAAATTGTAACTGTGAGAGATAGTGAAAGTAATTTAAAACTTGAATCAGTAATAATAAAAAGTGAAAAACCAAAAGCAATTACATCCACAAATTCTGTTGGAGAAGCAGATTTAGATTCTTTTAAAGAATCAAAGAAAATTATTTTCCAACATTTGGGTTATGAAACTTTGGAGAAATCATTTTCAGAACTTGAAAAAGAAAATTTTATTCTTTTTATGAAACCAACAAATATTTCACTTGATCAGATTGTTGTTTCTGCTACAAGATGGAATCAAGCAAAAAATGAAATAGCATCTAAAATTATAAATATTTCTCCAAAAGATATTGAATTACAAAATCCTCAAACAACTGCAGATTTATTAAACTCTACGGGACAAGTTTTTATTCAAAAAAGTCAACAAGGCGGCGGAAGTCCAATGATTAGAGGCTTTGCAACAAATCGCTTGTTAATTTCTGTTGATGGAATTAGAATGAACACTGCAATTTTTAGAAGTGGAAATCTGCAAAATGTAATTTCACTTGATAATTTTTCTTTGCAAAATGTTGAAGTAATGTTTGGCCCCGGCTCAGTAATTTACGGAAGCGATGCTATTGGCGGCGTAATGAGCTTTTATACTTTACAACCAAAATTCAGTTTAACAAATAATTTATTCTACAGCGGAAATTCAGCACTAAGATTTTCATCTGCAAATAATGAAAATACCGGACACATTGATTTTAATTTAGGATGGAATAAATTTGCGTCAATTACAAGTATTACATATTCCAAATTTGGTGATGTTAAAATGGGAGAATTCGGACCAAATAAATATTTAAGAAATGAATATGTGAAACGAATTAATTCTGTGGATATTGTTGTAACAAATTCAAATCCATTAATTCAAAAACCGGTTGATTATAATCAAATAAATATTTTGCAAAAATTAAGTTTCTTATTGAATGATGAAATTAAATTTGATTATGGATTTCATTATTCAACTACTTCAAACTATTCTCGTTATGATAGATTGTTAAGATACAGAAATGATTTGCCGCGAAGTGCCGAATGGTATTACGGTCCGCAAGTTTGGATGATGAATAATTTTAATATTTCTCTTAGCAAATCAAATATTTTCTATGATAATTTAATTTTTAGAACTGCACATCAAAAGTTTGAAGAAAGTCGTCATGATAGAGACTTAAATAATAATATTCGATTCGATAAATTTGAAGAAGTTGACGCTTATTCAATTAACTTAGATATGAACAAAAAACTTACGGAAAATTCAACTATTGTTTATGGAATTGAAGAAATTTATAATAATGTTAAATCATACGGAAAAGATACGGATATCAATAATAATCAATCTATAAAAGGTGCTTCGAGATATCCTCAAGCAGATTGGAATTCAATTTCAGCTTTCATAGATTATAAAAACTTCCTAACAAATAAAATAATTTTTGAAACCGGAATTCGTTATAGTTATTTTTCTTTGAATGCAGATTTTGATACAACTTTTTATCCTTTTCCTTTTACGTCAGCAAAATTGAACGAAGGATCATTTTCCGGAAGTTTCGGATTTGTTTACAATCCGAATAATTCTACAACAATGAATATTAATCTATCGACTGGTTTTCGATCTCCAAATGTTGATGATTTGGGAAAAGTATTTGATTCTGAACCGGGCGCAGTTATTGTTCCAAATCCAAATCTTATAGCTGAATATGCTTATAATATTGATTTGGGGATTGCAAAAGTTTTTAATGATTTTCTTAAACTTGATGCTACCGGATTTTATACATTTCTTGATAACGCAATGGTGAGAAGGGATTTTACAATTAACGGATTAGACAGCATAATTTATTCTGGTGAAATGAGTAAAGTACAAGCACTTCAAAATGCAGCAAATGCTTATGTGTGGGGAATCCAAGCCGGAATTGAGTTTAAACTTCCTAAGGGTTTTGGATTTTCGGCAAATGCAAATTATCAAAAAGGTGAAGAAGTTTTAGATGACGGAAGTAAAAGCCCATTACGTCATGCTGCGCCAATGTTTGGAAGTGCTCATCTAACTTATTCAATAAAAAAAATAAAAATGGATTTCTATGGAATTACAAACGGAGAAATTTCTTTTGAAAATTTGCCGGAAGAGGAAAAAGGAAAAGATTATATTTATGCAATCGATGAAAATGGAAATCCATATTCGCCAAGTTGGTACACTTTAAATCTAAAATTGGATTATAATATTTTAGATAATTTAAACATTACTGGCGGAATTGAGAATATTACTGATCAGAGATATCGTCCATACAGTTCGGGAATGGTTTCTGCCGGAAGAAATTTTATTTTTTCTATAAGATGTAAATTATAACAGATACTGATTCATTATTCTGAATTTATTTGGTAAACTTAATTTTAATTAGACTCTTTAAAAATCTATGTCATTACTTTTTGATATAATAACTTTATTATCGCTTGCAATTTTAATAATTCTTATTGCATCCAAATTTAATATTCCGGTTTTAATAGGATTTTTATTTACCGGAATTTTAATTGGACCTTCCGCTTTTAGTCTTGTAAGTAATATTTCAGATATTGAAATTTTAGCTGAAGTAGGAATTATTCTTTTAATGTTTACAATCGGTTTAGAATTTTCTCTTGAAAAAATAAATCAATTAAAAAAAGATTTTATACTTTTTGGCGGCTTGCAAGTTTTGTTAACTTGGATTGTGTTAGGAATAATTTGCTTTTCTTTTGGATTAAATATTTCCCAATCAATTTTTATTGGTTTCGCAATTTCACTTAGCAGCACTGCAATTTTATTAAAATATTTAAAAGATTCTGATAAATTAAATACTCCATCTGGAATTAAAATAATCGGAATTTTATTATTTCAAGATGCAGCTCTAATTCCCTTTTTAATATTATTGCCGGCACTTACAACTACTTCAGAATTTTCTACATCAATTATTTATAACATTTTAATTTCAATCGGAAGCATAACAATTTTATTGATTGCAAGTAAGTTTTTTATCCCAAAACTTTTTAATCTTATTTTAAATTTGAGATTAGCTGAACTTTTTATTGTTACAATTTTTGTAATAATTTTTGGAATTTCATTTGCAGCTTATAAACTTGGAGCTTCATTGGCAATGGGCGCTTTTATTGCCGGACTTTCAATTTCTGATACCGAACATGCACATCATGTTAATACTGAATTAATACCATCACGAAATTTATTCAATTCGATTTTTTTTATATCAATCGGAATGTTTGTTGACATTTCATTTTTCAAAAATAATTTTATTGAAATTATTGCATCAATGTCTGTTTTGATTTTAATTAAAGGAATAATTTTACTAGCAATTTTTTATTTCCTTAAAAACACAATCAGCAACGGAATTATCACAGCTTTAAGCTTGGCTCACATCGGTGAATTTTCTTTTATACTTTTAAGATTATCAAATCAGAATAATTTATTTTCGGATTATATTTATCAATTACTTATTTCTGCTTCAGTTTTAAGTATGTTTTTTATTCCTCTATTAATTAAAATTGGGGATAATTTATCTTCAAAAAGTAACTTAAAAACCAAGCTAAATGATTCGGATAAAACAGAAAATATTAAATTAAAAAATCATACAATTATTGCGGGATTTGGCGTAAACGGAAAAAATATTTCAAATGTTTTAAAATTAATTGGAATTCCATTTATTATAATTGAAGCAAATCCAAAAACAGTGCGCAAATATAGAAAATTAAATTACCCGATTTATTTTGGCGAGCTTGATAGAAAAGAAAATTTAGACTCAATGGGAATTATCAATGCAGCATTGCTTGTAATTGCAATCTCTGATATTGAAGCTACTCAACGCGCAATTAAAATTGCTAAATCTATTAATCCAAATATTAAATTAATTGTTCGCGCAAATTATGTAACACAAGTTGAAGAAATGTACAAACTTGGAGCCGATTTGGTAATTTCACAAGATTTGGAAACTTCGCTTGTTTTCTTAAATCATATTTTAGATTATTATAATTTGCCGAGAAATATTACACGACTTCAAACAAATCTTCTTAAGAAAGAACATTATAAATTTTTTACTTCGCACAATAAAAATTATGAATGGAATATTTTTGAATCCGATATTATCCAGAAAGACAATGAAATGTTTTTTATCAGCTCAAGTTCAAAATTAATTTCTAAAAATATTTTAGAATTTGAGCCGGTTAAAAATGATGTGATTAAAATTATTGGAATTGTTAGAGATAATAAAATTGTTGCCGATAATTTAGAATTTGAAAAAGTTCAAAAGTTTGATACACTAATTTTATCGGGAAATCACAGAAATCTTGAAACTGCTTTAAATTGGTTTGAAGCTAATAATTAGTAGCTTCTTGAAGCTTCGATTTTCTTCTATAAATTATTAGTTAGAATTGAAGCCGCAGAAATAATTGCAGTTTCAGATCGTAAACGATTTTTATTCATTTTTACAAAAATAGGATTTGGTATTTTATCAATATCAGCTTGGGTCAAACCGGCTTCGGGTCCAAAAAATAAATTAATTATTTTATTTCTATTTTCTTCATTTTTATAATTATTTAAATAACTCGTGAATTTATATTCTGCATTTTGATCAAAAATAATGTTAACTGAATTTTCTAAATCTTTAGAAATTATTTTTACAAATTCCATTTTAGGTAAATGAGATTGCAAGCTTTGCTTCATTGCAGAAATAAGAATTTTTTCCCATCTATCAATTTTAATTCCTCGTTTATGACTTTTAACAGATGAGAAAATTTTAAAATTTATAATTCCCAACTCAACACATTTTTCCAAAGCAAATTCAAATCTTTCTGTTGATTTTAGAATTGGAATATAAAACACAACGTTTTCATATTTTTTTTCGATATTAAAATTCGCAATTACGGAAAGCTTTATTTCACTTTTTTTTATTTCAATAATCTTTGATTTGTAAACATTTCCAGTTCCATTAGTTACAAAAATTTCATCATTAATTTTATGACGCATTACAGAAGAAATGTGTTTTGCTTCTTCATCAAAAATTGAAATTAAATTTTCTGTAATATTTTCCCGCTTAGTAAAATAAAATTCTGTGTTTGAAAAAATCATTTGAAATTATCCTTTCTTAAATCCAAAGATAAATCCAACCAATGCAGCAATGGCGAAAGGAACATTTCTAACAAATAATTCTTTTATCGAGTCGGTGGAAATATCTGCACCCTTAACCAAATCTGCCGCTTTGTTTCCCCAAGAGAGCCAATCGACTTCCAAATATCCGTTGTAAATTGCAACTTGAATTAGAATAAACGCAACAGCAATAAAAAAGACCAATATTTTTGAAACTTTTTTTGAAATAAATCCAACTGCAATTCCGGAGAGAAGACCAATTCCGCCGGATTTTAATGCAAAAATAATTTCTTCCATTTTTACCTCAAATAACTAAAATGAAAAACCAGATTCTAAAATAAATTCCCCTTTCCCAATTTCATCAAATGAATATTCAAATCTAAATGCATTGTACGGCAGAAATAAAAGTGTAAAACCAAAACCCCAACCGGAATCAAAAGAATTTAATTTTAAAGGTTCGCCATTATTGTAAGTTGTGCCGGTATCAAAAAAAATATTTGTATAAATTCCAATTCTTGCGGAAGTCAATCTCTTTGGTAAATACGGAAGTGATAATGAAAAATCCCAAGATTTTAGCAATGGATAATTCATTTCTAATGAGCTAAGTAAATAATTATTTCCTTCGCGTTTATCAAATTTATGTCCGCGTACAAATTCAAAATCTCCCAATACCGAAAGTTCATAGAAAGGAATTTTATCACCAAAAGTATGTCGATAATATCCGCGCCATTTTGCGGAAAGTTCACCTAAAATTTTTCTGTATTCTCTAAAATCAATTGAAAGAATATTGAAATTTATATCATTTATTCCGAATCCTTTTTTTGAAAAAATAGCTGTTGTAAAAAGTCCGTCATCAGAAAATTGTTTAAGATTTCTATTATCAAATTCGTATCGAAGAATTAAAGAATAAGTTCTATCAATATTTGTATTTGTTGCAGATAAATTTGAAACTTTGGTTGGGATTTCAATATATTCAAACGATGGAGAAAGTGATAAGTAATTGTACAAATTGAATCGATATCCTAAACTTAAATTTGAATAAATATATTTATATTCAAAATTTTCTCCATTAAGGTTTTGCGAAATTAAATTTCTGTTTAGAATATCCGTGTAACCTAATCCAATTCCGAAAGTTAAATTTTCTCCCGAAATTAAAACCGGATTAAAATAAGAAAGTGAATAACTAGGATTATAACCAAAGGTTGCCAATCCGGTTATAGTTTCATTTCTTCCGCGAAAATTTTTATAAAGTAAAATCAAACCATAAGATGCTCGCGAAATACGATTATCGCGTATGCTCAAGTACGGTAAGGGATAAATATACCAGCTTTCAAAAACTGTAATTTCTAAAATTTGAATGTCATTTTCCGGAACAATATTTAACTCAACTTTATTAAATAATCCTAAACTAAAAATTCTTTCTTCGTTAAATTTTAATTGTGTTTTTGAAATTATTTGTCCAACTGAAAAATCCAATTCGCGTAAAATAATTTCATCTTCTGTAATTTCATTTCCGGTAATTTTTATTGAATCAATTCGAAATAAGTTTTCTTCAGATTTTACATCTTCAAAACTTTGCGAAAAAATTAAAGAACTAACCAAAAAAAATAAAATGTATAAATCTGTTCTAACCAATATTCATCTCTTTCTAAATTAAAAACAAAAAGAATGTTCAACTTTTATACACGAATCTTGAACTACAATAATTCCCTTTTGCATTGAACTTTTTACTGCTTCGTCATTTCTAATTCCCAATTGAAGCCAAAGAACTTTTGGAGAAATTTCATTTACTTCATCAATGATTCCCGGAATATCTTCGGATTTTCTAAAAACATTTACGATATCAATTTTGTGCGGAATCTCTTTCAATGAATTATAAACTTTTATTCCGTCTGCATCAGTAAAATTTTTATTTGGATTTACGCCAACAACATTGTAACCATTTCGAATTAAATATTCAGCAATATTTCTGCTCGTTTTAAAACGACTGCTCGAAATACCAACAACCGCAATTGTTTTAGAAGTTTTAAGAATTTCGCAAGTATCCATTTTTATCTATTTATATTCTTCTATTGGAGCACAATTACAAACTAAATTCCTATCGCCGTAAGCGTTATCAATTCTGTTAACAGTTGGCCAAAATTTATTATGCGCAACCAAATTTGTTGGAGTAACTGCTTTTGATATTGTATAAGAATGATTCCATTCAGAAGTTATATCATTTAAAGTATGAGGTGCATTTTTCAAAACGTTATCTTCTTTTGAAAAAGTTCCTTTCTCAATTTCTAAAATTTCATCGTAAATCATTTCCATTGTATTACAGAATTTATCAAGTTCACGTTTTGATTCACTTTCAGTCGGCTCAACCATTAAAGTTCCGGCAACGGGAAAAGAAACAGTTGGAGCATGATAGCCATAATCCATAAGCCTTTTAGCAATATCTTCAACTTCAACATTTGCGCGAGTTTTAAATTCTCTTGTATCTAAAATCATTTCGTGAGCAACAAATCCGTTTCTGCCTTTATAAAGAGTTTTATAATGATTTTGCAATTTTGCCTTTATATAATTTGCATTTAGAATTGCAATTTCTGTAGCTCTTTTTAATCCTTCACTTCCCATCATTCTAATGTAAGCATAAGAAATAGTAAGAACACTTGCACTTCCAAATGGTGATGAAGAAACCGCATGAATTGATTTTCCATTTCCAATTTTTACAACGGAATGACCCGGCAAATATTTTTTTAATTTCTCGGAAACTGCGATTGGTCCAACTCCCGGACCGCCGCCGCCATGAGGAATTGCAAAAGTTTTATGTAGATTTAAATGACAAACATCTGCACCAATTTGTGCCGGATTAGTTAAACAAAGTTGAGCATTCAAATTTGCTCCATCCATGTAAACCAATCCCCCATTTTCATGAATTATTTTTGTAATATCAATAATATTTTCTTCAAAAACTCCATGAGTTGATGGATAAGTTACCATCAATCCGGCTAATTCATTTTTATTTTGTTCAGCTTTATTTTTCAAATCCTCAACATCAATATTTCCATTTTCATCACATTTTACAATTACAACTTTATTGCCGGCTAAAACAGCGCTTGCTGGATTTGTTCCATGCGCAGACGATGGAATTAGCATAACATTTCTGTATGAATTTCCTTTATCCAAATGATAAGCTCGGATTACTAAAAGTCCGGTATATTCTCCTTGCGCTCCGGAATTTGGTTGAAGTGAAACACCGGGCAATCCGGTTAATTCCGCAATTTGATTTTGTAATTTATCAATCATTTGAGAATAACCTTCAACTTGATCAAGCGGTGCAAACGGATGAATATTGCTAAAATTAGGATTTGATAAAGCGTATAATTCACTTGCTGCATTTAACTTCATTGTGCAAGATCCAAGTGGAATCATTGCTGAAGTCAGAGAAAGATCTTTTTTCTCCAAACTTTTAATATATCTCATCATTTCAGATTCAGAATGATAATCTTTAAATACCGAGTGAGTTAAAAATTCTGATGTTCTTTTTAATTCTTTTGGAAAACTATCAAAATTTTCTTCAGTTAAATTGATTTCATGATTTATAGATTTTGAAATTAGTTCAATCAAAATTTTAATATCATCAAAACTAATATCTTCACCGATTGAAATTCCAACTTGATTATTTTCAAGCCATCTCAAATTTATTTTGTTTTCTACAGTTATTGTTTTCAGATTTTTGTATTGATCAGAATTTAAAGAAAATGTAACCGTATCAAAAAATGATTCAGAAATAAATTCAATATTCATATTCTTTAAATTTGAATATAAATATTTTGTTAAGAAATTAATTCTTTCTGCAATTTTTATAATTCCATCTTTTCCATAATAAACTGAGTACATCCCCGACATAATTGCTAAAAGTACTTGAGCCGTACAAATATTGCTTGTTGCTCGTTCACGTTTAATGTGTTGTTCTCTTGTTTGAAGAGCCATTCTTAATGCTCTGTTACCTTTTGCATCAATTGAAACTCCAATTATTCTTCCGGGAATTGATCTTTTGAATTCCTCTTTTGTTGCAAAGAATGCAGCGTGTGGTCCACCAAAACCCATCGGAACTCCAAATCTTTGAGTTGAGCCAACTACAACATCGGCACCAAATTCACCCGGTGGTTTAAGTAAAGATAAACTTAATAAATCTGCAGCAACAATTTTATAAATTCCTTTTTCGTTTGCATCATTAAATAAATTTGAATAATCAACAATACTTCCATCTTCATTTGGATATTGAACAAATATTGCAAAAATATTTTCCTCTAATTTAAAATTCTCAATAGTTTCAATTTGAATTTTTATTCCCAAAGGAATTGCTCTAGTTTTTAAAACATCAATTGTTTGAATAAAAATTTTATCCGAAACTAAAATTGTATCGGCATTTTTCTTATTTCCCTTTCTTAAACTGAATAGCATATTCATCGCTTCGGCAGCGGATGTTCCTTCATCTAAAAGAGATGCATTCGCAATTGGCATTGAAGTTAAATCACAAACCATTGTTTGAAAATTTAAGAGAGCTTCCAATCTGCCTTGAGAAATTTCTGCTTGATATGGCGTATATTGTGTGTACCAACCCGGATTTTCCAAAATATTTCTTTTAATAACCGACGGAGTAATTGTATTATAGTAACCTTGTCCGATATAATTTTTAAATATTTTATTTTTTGATGCAAGGGATTGCATTTCATTTAAAAGTTCAAACTCAGTTAAGGGTTTATCAAGGTTTGGCAAATTATTTAATCTGATGGATTTTGGAATTGTTTTTTCAATTAATTCATCAACCGATGAAACTCCAATAGTTTGCAGCATTTCATTAATTTCAAAATCATTATGCGGAATATGTCTATTCACAAATTGATCATAATTTGAAGATAAATTCATAATTTTTCTCTTATTAAGTGGAAAAGATTTTAGTAAGGAAATTTAATTAATTGCGTGTTCAATTCGAATAAAATCTTAAAATTTATTTAAGATTATTCAATGTCATTCTTCTTTTTACTTTCATTGATTAATGAAAGAGCTAATTTTGCGGCTTCTTGCTCGGCAGTTTTTTTATTTGGACCAGTTCCAATTCCAAATATATTTTCATCAACTTCAACTTTGATTTTATAGATTTTATTATGCTGCGGTCCGGATTGATCTATAACTTTATAAACCGGTTGGTTTAATCTATTTGCGTGAGAATATTCTAATAATTGTCCCTTATAATTTTTATCGTCTTTTATATCACCATTTTTAATTTGTGGAATTACAATAAAATCTTCTACAAATTTTTTTGCAGCTTTTTCGCCAAACTCAAGATAGATTGCACCAATTAAAGCTTCAAGACAATCTGCAACAACATTTCCAATTTTCTTTTTTTCTGTTGTTAAATATTTAGTATTAAGGAAAATTAAATCTTGCAGATTAAGATTAAAGCCAATAATTTCAAGGGAATTTTTGTTTACGATTTGAGATCTCGTTTTTGTTAAGAATCCTTCGTCGGCATCCGGAAAATAATGGAAAAGATATTCTGCGGTAATTTTACCAAGTATTGAATCGCCTAAAAATTCCAATCTTTCGTTTGATTTAATGTTTTCGCGGGCTAATTCAAGAAATGAACGATGAGTAAATGCTTTTAAAAAATATTCCTCTTTTGATGGTTTTAAACCGGTGAAATCTTCAATTTTGGATATTATTTTTTCCTTTTTAATTTTATCAAAATCATCAGATTTGGAATGATTTATTTTCTTAAAAAGGTTGAAGAATTTTTTAAACATTACCCTTCATATTTTTTAAAAAGTAAAGAAGCATTATGTCCGCCAAATCCAAAAGTATTACTAATTGCATAATTTATATTTTTCTTAACAGCTACTTTTGGTGTATAATTTAAATCACATTCCGGACTTGGTTCATCATGATTTATAGTCGGAGGAATAATTCCTTCCTTTAATGCCAATAAAGTTGCAATACTTTCAATTGCTCCGGCGGCACCGAGTAAATGTCCGGTCATTGATTTTGTTGAACTTACTGAAAGTTTATAAGCATGTTCTCCGAATAAATTTTTAATTGCTTGGGTTTCATTTTTATCATTTAATTCGGTTGAAGTTCCATGTGCATTTATATAATCAATATCACTTAAAGTAATTTCTCCATCACGAACAGCTTCTCTCATTGATCTAAAAGCGCCTTCGCCTTCCGGCGGTGGAGCAGTTACATGATAAGCATCACCGGTTAATCCAACTCCAATAATTTCACCATAAATTTTAGCGCCTCTTTTCACTGCATGTTCATACTCCTCTAATACTAGAGAACCAGAACCTTCGCCCATTACAAATCCATTTCTATCTTTATCAAATGGTCTTGAAGCAACTTCCGGTTTATCATTCCATGTTGAAATTGCACGAGCTGAATTAAATCCGCCGATAGACATTGGAGTAATTGCAGCTTCAGATCCACCAGAAACCATTAAATCTGCAGAACCTCTTTGTATCAGCATAAATGCATCAGCAATTGCATGTGATGAAGTTGCACAAGCTGATGTTGTTGCATAATTTGGTCCTTTCAAACCATACTTAATTGAAATATGACCGGCAGCAATATCAGAAATCATCATCGGGATGAAAAACGGACTAATTTTTCTTGGACCACCTTCAATATAATTTGAATGCTGTGTTTCCCAAGTATCCATTCCGCCGATTCCGCTTCCGTAAATAACTCCAAATCTTTCTTTATTAACTTGATCTAAATTAAGACCGGAATCATTCATTGCCATTTCTGCGGTTACTAAAGCATAATGTGTAAAGGGATCCATTCTTTTTAAAGCTTTTATATCAATAAAATTAGAAGCATCAAAATTTTTAAGTTCACATGCAAATTTTGTTGCAAATTCAGTTGTATCAAATTTTGTAATTAAGGCTGCTCCGGATTTTCCGGTAAGCAATCCATTCCAAAATTCATTTAGATTATTACCAATTGGAGTTAATGCGCCCATTCCGGTAATTACAACTCTTCTTTTATTCATATAAAACCTTAAAATTATTTGAAATTATTATGAAGGACTACAAATAAATATATTCCGCAACAAATCAATTATAATGATTTGCGCGGAATTAATTTTATTTTTTGTAAAAATTATTTTGCAACTTTTTCCGATAAATATTTTGTAGCATCCCCAACAGTTGTAATTTTTTCAGCATCTTCATCAGGAATAGAAATATCAAATTCTGATTCGAATCCCATTACTAACTCAACAATATCCAAAGAATCAGCACCTAAATCATTTGTAAAAGAAGCTGCAGGTGTAATTTGTGATTCTTCAACACCTAACTTATCCATTATGATTTCTTTTACTTTTGCTTCAACATCCATATTATACTCCTTTAATTTATGAAATTGAATTTGTGGTTACATTACCATTCCGCCATCAACGGAAATTACTTGTCCAGTTATATAATCCGCTTTATCGCTGCACAGAAATTTTATAATATTTGCAACATCTTCTGCTTTTCCCATCCTTTTTAATGGAATATTCTGCAATAAAACTTCTCTCTGTTTTTCATTTAATTCAGCTGTCATTTCGGTTTCAATAAAACCCGGAGTAACAGCATTCACATTTATATTTCTTGATGCAAACTCTTTTGCAGTAGATTTTGTAAAACCAATAATTCCGGCTTTTGATGCTGCATAATTTGCTTGTCCCGCATTTCCAATTAAACCAACTACTGAACTAATATTTACAATTCTGCCAAATTTCTGTTTCATCATTGGTTTGAAAACTGCTTTTGTAAGATTAAATACACTTTTTAGATTTACATTAATTACATCATCAAAATCTTTTTCGCTCATACGCAGCAATAAATTATCTTTTGTTATTCCGGCATTATTTACAAGAAAATCTATTCTTCCAAATTTATTTAAAATTTCATCAACAACTTTTTGAGATTCTTCAAATGATGAAATATTAACTTTGTAACCAATTACACTTAAACCAGAATTTGAAAATTGATTTTCAATTTCTTTTGCAATTGTTTCACTGCTATTATAAATAAATGCAATATCAGTTTGAAATCCCAAATTAGAATTTTCCGCAAACGCATTTACAATTGCTTTCCCAATTCCTCGTGTTCCGCCCGTTACAACTGCTAATTTTCTATCTGACATAATTTCTGGTTAATTTTTAATCAATAATTTATAAATAAAAAATGATTTTATAAAATTTTATTTAAATCATCAAATTTATCAATTCCGGTTACTGTAAAACTTGAATTTATTCTTTTAACCAAACCTTGCAAAACTTTACCGGGACCAATTTCAATAAACTCTGTAATTCCGTCATTTATCATATTTGAAATTGATTCTTCCCATCTAACCGGAGATGTTAATTGATCAAGCAATTGTTTTCTAATAGTTTCACTTTCTGTAGATGGTTTTGCAGTTACATTTGAATAAACCGGAATTTGAGTTTGGGAAATTTCTATATTATTAAGACTTTCTTCCAATTCGTTTATTGCAGATTCCATTAACGGAGAATGAAATGCGCCGCTTACAACCAACTCTTTAACTATTTTTGCTCCGGCAATTTTTGATAATTCCATTGCTTTTTTCACACCGGTAATTGATCCGGAAATTACAATTTGTCCGGGTGAATTAAAATTTGCACATTGCACAATTCCTTCTACCGAAGCTACTGAACAAATTTCTACAAGTTTCTCGGAATTTAATCCTACAACGGCAGCCATTGTTCCGGGTGATTTAATTCCCGCCGATAACATTGCTTCGCCTCTTTTTCGCACAAGTTTGAATGCATCAATTGAATTCAAACTTTTATTTGCAACCAATGCAGAATATTCACCGAGAGAATGTCCGGCGACAGCATCAAAATTTAAATTTTTAATTTCATTCAATAATAAAATGCTATGAAGAAAAATTGCCGGCTGTGTAATATTTGTTAATTTTAATTCTTCTTCCGGTCCTTCAAACATTACTTTGGAAATATTGAAATTAATTGAATCTTCAGCTTCTTGAATAAAATTTTTGGCTTTCTCAGATTTTTCAAAAATATCTTTCGCCATACCAACGTATTGCGAACCCTGTCCGGGAAATATTAAAGCTCTTTTGCTCACTAATCCATTCCCCAAGTTAAATATATAGAACCCCAAGTAAAACCGGCACCAAAAGCAGCTAAAATTAAATTATCACCTTTTTTTAATTTTCCATCACGGTAATATTCTGTTAAACAAAGCGGAATTGTAGCCGCAGTTGTATTTCCATATTTGTGAATATTAACCATTGCTTTTTCTTTTGGAATTCCCATTCTATTAGCAGTTGCGTCAATAATTCTTAAATTTGCTTGATGTGGAACTAAGTATGAAATATCATCAGCGGTTAGATTATTTTTCTGCATAATTTCAACAGAAATATCCGCCATTCCTTTTACTGCTTCCTTAAACACAGTTTTACCGTCTTGATATAAAGTATGATATCCCAAATCTACAGTTTCATGAGTCGGAGGATTTAAACTTCCGCCGCCTTTCATATACAAGTATTCAGATCCGGCACCATCACAATGTAGAATTGAATCTTTAACTCCAATATTTAAATCTTCAGTCGGTTCCAATAATACTGCTGAAGCGGCATCTCCAAATAATAGACAAGTATTTCTATCTTTATAATTAATTATTGTGCTCATTTTATCGGCACCGATAACCAAAACTTTTTTGTATCTGCCACCTTCAACAAAACCAGCTCCAGTTTGAAGCGCAAATAAAAATCCGGAACATGCCGCGGATAAATCAAATCCCCACGCATTTTTTGCACCAATTTTATCTTGAACAAGACAAGCTGTCGCAGGGAAAAACATATCTGGAGTAACGGTTGCAACTATTATTACATCAATTTCTTCAGGCGATAGATTTTTAGATTTCAACAAATCCAGAGCAGCTTTTGCCGCCATATCGCTTGTTGCACCGTTTTCTTCTTTTCTTCTTTCCTTAATTCCGGTTCTTGACACAATCCACTCATCACTTGTTTCAACAATTTTTTCAAAGTAATGATTATCTAAAATCTTTTCCGGAAGATACATTCCTACTGCTGTAATTTGAGCATTTACAAATCTTTTTAATTTAGAGGTTTCCATAAAATTCCTTACCCTCCTTTAGTTTATTTAATAAATCTTTTTCAAACATTTCATTGGCTTTTAATATCATATTTTTAATTGCAATTGGGGAGCTTGATCCATGACCAATAATGCTAATTCCATCAATACCTAATAAGGGAACTCCGCCGTGAGTTTCATAATCCATATCTTTAAGTGAACTTTTAAAAACTTTTTTTGTAATCAGAGCTTTAATTTTGTTGAGGAATGATTCATCCGCATATGAACGAACACGACTTTTTAAGAAACTTATAAAACTTTCGCCAAATTTAAGAATTATATTCCCAATAAAACCATCAACTAAAACAATATCTACTTTCCCTTTTAAAATATCTCTTCCTTCAACATTTCCGATAAAATTAAGTTTTGATTTTTTGAGAAGTTCGAATGCTTCCAATGTTACAGAATTTCCTTTCGATTCTTCTTCGCCGACACTCAATAAACCAATAGTTGGATTTTTTATTCCATCAACTTCTTTAGCGAAAATAGTCCCCATAATTCCATATTCTAACAAATGATTTGGTTTGCAGTCAACACTTGCACCAACATCGTAAACCGTACAAATATTTTTATCGTTCGTTGGGAATTGAGCTCCAATTGTTGGTCTTCCAAAACCTTTTATTCTGCCAATAATTAGAGTTGATGCCGCCATCATTGCACCGGTATTTCCGGCACTTACAAAAGCATCTGCAAGTTTATCTCTAACTAATTCAGATCCTTTAACAATTGAAGAATCTTTTTTTTGCTTAAGTGAAATTGTCGGAGAATCACTCATTGTAATTACTTCACTTGAATGGATAATTTTGTATGAATCAAAATTTAAATTGTTTTCTTTCAAAACTTTTTCAATTTCTGATTTTATTCCAATCAAAGTAATATCAATATTTGAATTTTGCTGAATTGCTTGTATTGCACCAAGAATAGGATTGAGGGGAGCAAAATCTCCCCCCATTGCATCTACAATAATTTTACACTTTTTATTGATATTCGACATTTTAGATTATGATTCTGGAACAAACAAAGAACGTCCAGCATAATATCCACAACTTGGGCAAGCACGGTGACTTAATTTAATTTCACCACAATTTGAGCAGGTACTTAATGAAGAAGCAGCAGCTTTATAATGAGTTCTTCTTTTGTCTCTTCTACTCTTTGATATTTTTCTTTTCGGGTGCGGCATTTTCTTACTAACCTCTTAATTTAATTTATTTTTTAATTTTAGTAACGGTTCCCAAGTTGGGTCCGCAGTTTCACTCTTACAATTACATTTCTCTAAATTTAAATTTACTCCGCAAGAAAAACACAATCCTTTACAATCTTCATTACACAATTTTTTAAGAGGAATTGTAAGTTTTGCGTAATCAATAATATCATTAGTTATATCAATTTTATCTTCTTTAGATGAAATAAAAAAAACATTTGTATCATCAATATTTTCTTTATTATCAAAAATATAGACTAAAGAAAAATCTGAAATAAGTTTTGTTTTATATTCTGAATTACATCTATCGCAAATAAATTGCGCCGGAATTGTTAAATTGCAATTAAGAATTATTTGATGAATAGATTTATCCATCATGCAGATTAAATTCAATTTATCAATGAACGGTTCACCAAGTTGAAGTTCACTTATCGATTTTTCAAACTCTATTTTGTGAACACCAACCGGAAAATTGGTGATTTTAATTATCATACATATTCAAAAAAATATAGTTTTAAAATATATAAAGTGTATTTTTGATAAGCAAGATATGAAATTCTAACAGTTTATGAATATAATATGATAGTTTACTTCAATAAATTCAATTTTTATGCTCGAAATTAAAAATATTTCTAAATATTTTTCTACTAAAACTGTTGTTGATAATCTTTCTTTTGAAGTAAAAAGAAGTAGAATTTTTGGATTAATTGGTCCAAATGGAGCCGGTAAAACAACAACTTTAAGAATAATTCTGAATATTCTTTTACCTACTTCAGGCGAAATTATATTTGAAGGAATTAAACTTGATCAAAAATTTTTAAATCTTACTGGATATCTTCCCGAGGAAAGAGGTTTGTATCCAAAAAGTAGTGTTTTAAATACTCTTATTTATTTGGGTCAATTAAAAGGAAAAACACACACAGAATCTTCAAAACTTTGTAATTATTGGTTGGACAGATTAAAATTAGCGGAATTTAAAAATTACCATCTTGAAGAACTTTCTAAAGGGAATCAGCAAAAAGTTCAATTTATTGCCGCAATTCAACATAATCCGAAAGTTTTAATTTTAGATGAACCTTTTTCCGGATTTGATCCGCTCAATCAAACAATTTTTACTGAAATAATTAATGAAATAAAAAATGATAAATATATAATTCTCTCAACTCATTTAATGGATTTAGCCGAAAAATTGTGCGATGACTTTCTATTATTAAATAAAGGGAAAGAAGTTTTAAAAGGCGATTTAAATGAAATTTTAAATTCTTATCAAAAAAATATCTATGAAGTTGAAAGCAAAAATAACCTAAATACAGATTTTGTAAATAAATTTGGTGAAATAGATATTCTAATTCTGAATGAAAATAAGCTAGTTGTAGATTTAAAGAATAATAATCAAGATGAATTTTTGAAATATTTAATTTCCCAAAATTCAATTTCATCATTCAGAAAAGTTGTTCCTTCATTACACCAATTATTTGTTTCTCAAGTTGAAGGAAAACAAAATGACTAAATCATTAACAATTGCAAAATGGGAATTTATAGAAAAAATTAAACGAAAAAGTTTTATTATTTCCTTAATTCTAATGCCAATAATTGTTATGATTTTTAGCTTACTTCCCTCTTTTCTTGTAAATAAGGGAAATGATTTTCCTCTCCCAATTGGAGTTTTGGATTTTACAAATAAATATGGAAAGGATTTTTCAAATGAATTAATGCAAATTTCACTTCCAAATAATCAACCTGCATTTTTTGCATTTAGTTTGGCTCTTTTATCAAAAAATAAAAATGATTTGTTGAAATATGCCGATGAAAAAGTTCTTAACAATTTTATAATTGGTTATATAATTATTGAGGAAAATAATGGAATAAAATTAACATTCCGAACAAATGATTTATTTAATCAAGAGAAATTAAATTTGATTGAAAACTCATTTATTAAAACTATTATAGCCATTAATGGAAATGAACTTGGTATTAACAGAAGTAATATTGATTTTTTAATTTCGAAAATGCCGATTTTGGAAAAATCATATATTCATGCAAATTCCGAAGAAGAAATTTTCAAATCATTTATCAATTCTTATTTATTTATAATTCTTTTAGTAACAATGATTTTATTTTCCGGTGGAATGTTTGTAAGAAGTCTGGTTCTTGAAAAATCCAATAGAATAATTGAATTAATTTTATCAAGCTGCACAACAAGAGAATTATTATTCGGTAAGGTTTTAGGTTTAAGTTTTTTCGGAATTTTTCAATTTGCAGTTTGGCTACTTTTGGGATTAATACTTCATCAAACAAATACTTTAAATTTTAGCACAATAAATAATTTAGGTTTCCAATTTTTATTTTTTGTTTTAGGTTATGTCTTCTATTCATCAATTTTTATTGGAATTGGATCGGTAGTTTCGTTAGATCACGAAGCTCAACAATTAACCGGTTATTTAAGCATTTTTTTAATTTTCCCAATTTTACTTGCTGTTGAAATTATTAGAGCACCAAATTCAATTTTATCATTGTTATTATCATATTTTCCTTTAACTTCTGCACCGGTAATGCTTTTACGGTTGAATACAACAAATCCTTCATTTGAAGAAATTTTTTCGATTGTTCTTGTTTTAATCTTCAGCATTTATTTAGTCGTTTTTATTTCTTCAAAATTATTTAGAATCGGGATTTTAAATTCCGGTAAAAAACCTTCTCTAAAAGAAATAATCAGTTGGATTAAAATTAAATAATATGCCGATCACAACTTCCATATTGGCGGCTTTAATTCCAATGTTTCTTTACCTTATTTTACTCTGGCAATTAGATAAAAATGAACGCGAATCATTTAGTAAAATTTTTAAACATTTTTTATGGGGAGCTTTTGGAGCAATTTTTTTAGGAATTATTTTCTCACTTTCTATTGAATCAATAATAAAAATATTTGTTCGGAAAGAAAACCAAATGCAATTTATTGGAACAGTTTTAATTGCACCCTTTGTTGAAGAAATTACAAAAGGAATATTTCTTTTACGAAGTATTAATGGAAAACATTTTGATAATATTACAGACGGATTAGTTTACGGCGGCGCAATTGGTCTGGGTTTCGGAATGACTGAAAATATTATGTACTTTGTAAATTATGACGAAACTTTTATTCAGTGGGCATCTTTAGTTTTTACGAGAACTTTTTTTTCTGCCGTTATGCACGCAATAGCCACTGCAACTTTTGGAGCCTTTTTAGCAAAAACAAAATTTTCGATTTCTAATTTTAGATTTTTATTTCCGTTTATTGGAATTTCGCTTGCAATGTTTTTCCATTTTATGTGGAATTTTTCGCTAATGTTTGAATTTACTTTTGGGGTAGGAATTTTATTTATGTTTTTTTTGGTAATTAGTTTTTTAACAATTTTTAAACTCTCGATAAAATCCGAACAGAAAATTATCGAATATGAACTTTTAGAAGAATCAGATTTTTTAGGTTTACCGGAATTAAAGAAATTGAGTTTTTCTAAAAATGAAAATAAAATATTTCCTGAAAATAAAAAGAATAAATCCCTATTAAATTTTGCAACAAAACTCGCTTTTAGAAAATTCCAGATGAAAAATACTAACAAAAATTTGAAAGAAATTTATAATTTAGATATAGAATTATATCGTAAAAAAATACTAAATCTTTTTAATCAAGAAAACTCAGAAAAAATTTAGGATAAACTTTGGAAACAATTGGAATTTTTGGCGGAACTTTTGATCCGATACATTACGGACATCTAATAACAGCGCAAACTCTACTTGAAAAAAGAAATTTGTCAAAAATTATTTTTGTACCAAGTTACATTTCTCCACATAAATTAAATTTTAATTATTCTGATCCAATTCATCGATTGGAAATGACAAAATTGGCAACTGAAACCAATCCAAATTTTGAAGTTTCTGATTTTGAAATAAATCGAGACGAAATTTCATATTCATATAATACACTATTAGAATTTTCAGAAACCTATGAAAATATGGAATTGATAATTGGATTTGATAATTTGGTAACTTTTGATACTTGGCACAAACCGGATGAAATAATTAAGCTTGCAAAATTGGTAGTATTAAAAAGAATTTATGATAAGGAAATCAAATCTGCACATAAATATTTTGGAGAAGCTGAATATGAAAATACTCCCACAATAGAAATTTCATCAACGGAAATTAGGAATAGAATTTCAAAAAAATTAAATGTAGAATATCTTTTACCATGCTCAGTTTTTAATTATATAAAAAATAATAATTTGTATTCTCAAATATTATGAATCAATTCGATCAGCTCATTTCCGGAATTTTAAATCAGAATAAAAGATCAATTTCCAAGGGAATTTCTTTAATAGAAAATAATGAAACCGAATCCGAAAATTTTCTTAAAGAAATTTTTCATCATACAGGAAATGCTTACAAAATTGGAATTACAGGTCCTCCCGGCGCTGGAAAATCAACATTAACAAATGAGCTTACCAAATTGTTAACTAAAGAAAATTATTCAATTGGAATTATTGCTGTTGATCCTACAAGTCCATTTACCGGTGGAGCAGTTCTTGGTGATAGAATTAGAATGAATGAAATTGGACTTTTCAAAAATGTATTTATAAGAAGCATGGCAACCAGAGGAAGTTTAGGCGGATTAAGTAAAAAAGCAATTGATGCTTCCGATATTTTAGATTCCGCAAAATTTGATTTTATAATTTTTGAAACCGTTGGTGTTGGTCAATCCGAATTAGATATTGCAAAAACTGCCGATACGACAATTGTAGTTTTAGTTCCCGAATCCGGAGATTCAATTCAAGCAATGAAAGCCGGATTGATGGAAATTGCAGATTTTTTTGTAATGAATAAAAGTGATAGACCAGGATCAGAAAATGCAATTTTATCATTGCAAACAATTTTGGGATTGAAAGATCACAATGAATTTTCTTATCTACCGAAAATTATAAAATGTGTTGCAACGGAATCTTTTGGAATAAATGAAATTTTTGATGAAATAAAAAATCATAAAAGTCATATTCAAAAAATTGGAAAATTTCAAACAAACAGAGAACGTAATATTTATACAAGAATAAAAGAAATTACGGAATTAAACTTTTCTTCTAAAATTTGGAAGAATGAAAAAATTAATATTTTGATAGAATCACTAATAAAATCAAATGAATCGCCTTATTTAATTTCAGAAAAAATAATAACGGAATTTGAATCGGAATTTTGTAGGAATAAAATTATTAAAATTTAATTTGTAATTATTTGAATTAAAATATTATTTACATAAATACATATTTTTGAAAAAATATTCAAAAACTCAAAAAAGAAATATTATCTAATGGAGATTTTTTTTAGATTTTAATTGTCAATATTAAATTATGGAGTAAAAATTGTACGTACCTAAAGAAATTTTTTTTACCAAAGGAGTTGGTGTTCATAAAGAATATTTAGCTTCTTTTGAGCTTGCTTTACGCAGCGCACATATTGAAAAATATAATATTGTTACTGTTAGCAGTATTTATCCCGTTGGTGTTAAAAAAGTTACTATTGCAAATGGAATTAAAAAATTAAGTCCCGGACAAATAATTCACGCCGTTATGGCAAGAAACGCCACAAATGAACCAAATAGATTAATTGCTTCTTCTTTAGGAATTGCAATTCCTTCTGATCCATCAATGTATGGATATTTATCAGAACATCATCCTTTTGGTGAATCTGCAAAAAAGTCTGGTGATTATGCTGAAGACCTTGCTGCATCAATGCTTGCAACAACTTTGGGTATTGATTTCAATCCGGATACAGCTTGGAATGAAAGAGAACAAGTTTTTAAAATGTCGGGACAAATTGTTAACACAACAAATGTTACACAATCTGCCGAAGGAAATAAAGACGGTTTATGGACAACAGTAATTGCGTGTGCAATACTTATTCCGTAAATATTAAATTTTTATAAAACGCAGATTCTTTCTGCGTTTTTATTTTAGATTTGAATTTGTAAATAAACTTAATTTCTGATTTTTATAATTTTGTACTTTAAAAAACTATAAATTTGACACCACAAGAAGAAATAAGATATTTAATTCAATCCCACGGTATCAAGCAAAATTGGCTTGCAAAAAAACTTGCGTTAAAACCTCAAACATTATCTTACATTTTAAACGAAAGCTCAAAATTTGATAATCATCTTTATAAAACAATAAAAGATATTATTGAGAATAATGAAGATGAATTGGAAATGTTCAATGGTTTTGGCGAGACCAATTTTGATCTTTTTGCAGAAGAAAAATTAAGAATTGGAATTGGCGGAAGAATTAGACTTTTTGCAAAAAGAAAATACGGTACTTTAAAAAAATTAGCCGAAGCAATGGAAATTTCCCCTCAACAATTGCATCAATATATAAGCGGTAAAAGAGAACCCGGATCAAAAATTTTATTAAAACTTCTTAAACACGGCTGCGATATAAATTGGCTTTTAAGCGGCTCAGAATCTATGGAATCTTTCAAAATTGATAAATTAGAAAGAGAACTTACCAAGTTGCAAGAAAGCTTATTGCAAATTTCTTCAATAGTAAAATCGAAATACTAATTTCTTAAAAATTATCAAACAAATAAGAATTTACTTTTTTGATAAAAATTTCGATCAAAATTAATTTATCCCAAAAAACAACTTTTCAGATTTTTCAAAATAAATCTAAATTAAGATGAAAATCAGCATTAATATGCCAAATATTTTAACAAGTCAATTTGCTATTAAAAAAATAATGGCTCAAAAATTGATTAAATAGTATAAATAAAAATTTGATATAAATGATTGAAATAAATTCAAGGAGTTCAGAAATTGCTAAAAAATATTTTTTTAATCATAATTATAACTTTTTACTTTAGTGTAATAATGAAATCTCAAAACCAAAAATTATGTATTAACGATCTTGGATATTATGAATTGCCCAGCTTGAATATAATGGTGTTTCATGATTTTTATCCGGAAGGACATCAAGGCGGATTATCAATAATTCAGTTTGGAAATCGACTTGCTGCAAATGGCGATATTCGTCTTGAACCAACTCCAGGACAATGGGCCCCGGTTCCAAAATTATTAAATAGAACAGTCGAAAAAGAAAAAAATATTATAACAGCAAAACTTTCGTATCCCGATCAAACAAAGGATAGGAAAGGATTTAATCCAATTATTTATCCAGATTTGAAATTAAATTATTCAATAAAAACTGAAACAATAGATAATAAAATTAAATTAACAGTAAATTTTGAAAATCCAATTCCGGAAAATTGGAAAGATAAAATTGGATTTAATTTAGAATTTTTCCCTGGAGAATATTTTGGTGAATTTTATTTTATGGATGGAAAGTCCGGAAATTTTCCTCGCCAAGCAAATGGACCAATGTATTCGGATTCTGAGAATAATTTTCAAATAACTCCACTTGCAGTTGGAAACCAAATAATATTTTCACCAAATAAAAATCTGAAAAAAATAAAAATTTCAAGTGAAAAAAATGAATTACAGTTAATTGATGGTAGAGGTTTGCACAATAACGGTTGGTTTATTTTAAGATCAATTATTAATGATAATTCAGAAAACCAAATTGAGTGGATTATTGAACCAAGTTTTGATTACAATTGGATTTACAAACCTGTAATTCAAATTTCACAAGTTGGATATCATCCAAATCAGAATAAATTTGCTGTTATCGAATTAGATAAGTTAGAAAATAATTTTGCATCAGTTCAGATTATTAAGATAAATCAGAATTCTGAAAAAATAATTAAAAATTTTGAATCACCGGAAATTTGGGGAAATTTTTTGCGATATAAATATATCAAAATAGATTTTTCTGAAATTACTGAAGTAGGTTTGTACAAAATAAAATATGATGACGTAGAATCAAATTTATTTGAAATTAAAAAAAATATTTTTGAAAGACATGTTTGGCAACCGACTTTAGAATATTTTCTTCCAGTACAAATGTGTCACATGAGAATAAATGATAGATACAAAGTTTGGCATGGCTTATGTCATATGGATGATGCAGCAATGGCTCCGATAAATCATAATCACTTTGATGGCTATATTCAATTTGAATCAACTTTATCAAAATTCAAATCCGGTGAGCATGTTCCGGGATTGAATATTGGAGGTTGGCATGATGCCGGAGATTATGATTTACGCGTAGAATCTCAAGCAGGAACCGTTCAAAAATTAATTTTAAGTTATGAGTTTTTTAAAAATGATTATGACGAAACGACAATTAATCAAACTACACGAGTAGTTGAAATTCATAAACCGGATGGAATTTCCGATATTCTTCAACAAATTGAACATGGATTATTAAGTATTGTTGGATCTTACAATTCATTAGGAAGATTATATCGCGGAATTATTTGTCCAACTTTACAGCAATATGTTCATCTTGGGGATGCCGCCACGATGACAGATAATATTATTTTTGATGAAAATAGAAATGATCATATTTTAAATTTACCGCTTCCGAATGATGATAGATTAGTTTTTACGGAACAAAATCCTTACCGAGAACTTTATGTTGCTTCTGTTTTAGCGTCTGTTCCAAGAGTTTTAGATAAACATAATCCTTCCCTATCAAAAAATAGTTTAAAAGCTTCTAAAGAAATTTTGGATAATAACTCAAATGCTGATATTAAATTAAGATTAAACACAATTGCAGAATTATATTTAACAACTTCAGAAATTGAGTATAAAAATATTCTGTTAGAAAATGCAGATGTTTTTGCTTCAGATATTGAAAGATATTCTGAAATTATTGGAAGAATTACTGAAAAATTAAATGATAAAATTTTTAGAGAAAAAATTGAAACGGCCGTATCAAAATTTTATAATGAAATATCGGAACTACAAAAAGAAAATCCATTTGGAGTTCCTTATAAACCAAATATTTGGGGCGCCGGTTGGGATATTCAATCATTTGGAGTAAAACAGCTTTTCTTGCACCTAGGTTTTCCAAAAATATTTGGTTCCGAATATTTATTTAATGCACTTAATTTTGTTTTGGGTTGTCATCCCGGAGTAAATACATCTTCTTATGTTTCCGGAGTTGGAGTAAATTCTTTAACTGTTGCGTACGGTGTAAACCGAGATGAATGGTCGTATATTCCTGGAGGTTCCGGAAGTGGAACAGCATTAATTCAACCAGATTTTCCCGAATTAAAAATTTGGCCATATTTTTGGCAACAAACTGAATATATAATGGGCGGCGGAGCTACAAATTTTATGCTCTTGGGAATGGCGGCGGATTATTTATTTAACAAAAAATAAAAGAATTTTACCTTTTTATTTAGTTCGATTTGATTGATAAATCAATTAAAAATTGATGAAAAAAGTCGATAATCATAAAAGGATAAAAAATATCGATAAATTTTGAGGTAAAAATGTTTGAAACTTCCAACTGTAATTTAGTAACAAAAGTTGTAAAAGATCATGAGGGAATTGCCTACGAATTTAAATATTGCATTGAAATGAATTCTAATGAAAAGAAAAAATTAAAAGAATTCAGAGAAGAATATGCTAAAACAAGTCCAATACATTTTAATTTTGATGAGCAAAATTTCCTTTTCAGTCAAAAAAAATATTTCAAAAAAAGTCAATTTATTGTTGATCCTCCAAAACTCGAAGATATTGAATCAAAATTTCTAAATGATGTTAGACAAACATTATCTCAGTTTAATAATTTACTAAAATTTGAGAAAATTGAAAATTTAGAAAAAAACAAACAGTTTAATCTTTCGGAAATTCTTAAGGAAGTTAATTAGATAAAAAATAATTCTGAAGTAGATTGATATTAGTGGAGCTATGCGGGTTCGAACCGCAGACCTCTTGACTGCCAGTCAAGCGCTCTCCCAACTGAGCTATAGCCCCAAAAATTTTGTCTTGAAAATATTTATTGTACTGAAATTTGCTCACTAAATTCAAATTCTACTTGTCTTCCGCCAACTTTATTGCCATAAAATTTGAAAATCCAATCTCCTGTAATTTTCTCAGGATAAACCCAATCAATTTTACGTTCTTTAGGAATTAGCTGATTATTGTAATTTTGTGTTTGTAACGAACCATTCGGAAAAGTTATGTTAACTTTTTCCAATTTTATATCTTGGTTAAATACAAATGAAATTACTAACTGTTCATTTGCATTAATTAAATAATCTAAAATTACATCAACCGGCGGTACATTATCTCTTAAATAAACAGTTCCTAAATCAACTAAGTTATCTTTTACCAAATCAAACGTTATTGTTGTATCGGCAAAATCTTCCAATTTTAAAGTAACTATAATCTCTTGAACAAGTAATTTTTCAAAAGTTTGAGGGGTTAACAAACCCGAATTAATTCCGCCAATATAAATTTCCGCTCCAGCCGGATCAGAATTTATTTTAAAATCTCCAATTGCCGGAAGTGGTCTTAAATTAACAATCGGAATAGTTGAATTTAAGTCAGCATTTACATTAACTGAAAATGTTGAATCATAGTAACCCAATAATTTTAGAGTAATATCGTATTGTCCCGCTTCTAATTTTGTTAATTTATTGGGAGTTCTAAAACCTGTATTAACTCCATCCAAATAAATTGAAGCTCCGGACGGATTTGAAGTTAAAGAAATACTTCCTCTTGGTTCATAGACAGTTAAATTTACATTGGTAGTTTTTATTTGTCCTGAATTGACCAATACAGTAACAGATGTATCACGATATCCTGATAAAGATAAACCAACAATATGATTTCCGGATTGCAATGGTTTTATAGTATCAGGAGTAACTTTAAAAGTAATATTACCATCCAAAGAAACAGCAGCACCACTAGGTTGAGAAGTAATAATTAAAGTACTCGAAGTACTTGCAATATTCATAACCATACTTTTATTTACAGTTTGATCTTTAGCTAAAGAAATTTGGAAAACTGCATCGTCATACAAAGCTTTCTTTAAAGTTACTTCATAATTCCCTCTTGGTAAATTATCAAAATTATTTGGGGTAACTTTAGATGTAGTTATACCATTAAGATAAATTTGAGCACCTGATGGAGTTGATGTAATAGATATTTTGCCCTTGGGGTTTGACTCAGTTAAATAAACATCTTTATTTACAATTACACCGGAAGCTATATTTGTTGTTATTGTTGTGTCTCTAAAATCACTTAAAGTTAATTTTATATTATAAAATCCAGTTTGTAAAGGTTTAAGAGTATCGGGTGTTGTTTTACCAGTATTTTCTCCATTAAGTGAAATTGCAGCACCAGAAGGATCGGAAGTAACAATTAAAGTCCCAGAAGTTCCGGCAATCGCCATTTTTATATTTTTTGATACAGTTTCATCCTTCCCTAATGGAATAATAAGATTAAAATCGTCATACAAATCTAATTTTAAAGAAACACTGTAAGTTCCTCTTTGTAAGTTTATAAGAGTATCAGGTGTTGTATTTCCAGTATTTTTGCCATTAACAAATATTTGAGCTCCCGAAGGATTTGAATTTAATATTATTTTTCCTTTTGGATTTGATTCGAACAGATAAATATCTTCAGTAACATTTGAATTATCTGTAACATTTATATTAAATGTAGTATCCTTAAAATCGTTAAGTTTTAATGTAATTTTATATTCACCTTCAAGAAGATTATTCAATGAATCCGGAGTAACTTTACTTTGTTCTTCATCATCAATAAAAATTTTAGCCCCACTTGGATCAGATGTAATAAATACATTTCCCAATTTTGGCATAACATGATCTTCAACGCAAGAATTAATTGAAATAAAAATTATAAGTATGCTAATTAAAAATTTTATTAATGATAATTTCATATAACTAATTTGATAGCCTTTTAATAATAATTCGTTTGTTTTTCATTTTGCCATAAACAGTTGTATTGCTTGAAATTGGCGATGAATCTCCCATTCCAACAGATTGCAGATTTGCCGAAGAAACACCTTTTGAAACCAAGTAACTTAATATTGCACTTGCCTGCTGTTTTGTAATAGTTGATGCTTCAGTTATTGAATTTTGTTTATCAATATGAGCTTCAATCCGCCATCTTACAGTTGGATATTTTTTCATTTGTTCTGCAATATCATTTAATCTTCCAAAAGCTGATCCTTTAATCTGCGCTGAATTGGATGAGAAAGTTGTTTCACCCTGCAATGAAAATTGAGTTGGTGCCCCAGATATACTTGGAGTTTCTTTCTTTTCTTCTTTTGGTTTTTTAACTTTCTCTTTTACTACCGGTTCCGATTCTTTTTCAATAATTATTGGTTTTGGAGCTTCATCCGGGCATCCGTCTTCATCTAAATAACCGTTAAAAGTCTCCGAAACATTTGGACATCCGTCTGCTGCATCTAAAATTCCATCTTCATCATTATCTACTTCCGGGCAGCCGTCATCATCTTTAAATCCATCAAAATCTTCTTTATTATTTTGGCAAACATCATCAGCATCTTTTATTCCATCACCATCATTATCTTCATCCGGGCATCCGTCATCATCCTTAAATCCATCAAAATCTTCCTTAATATTCGTACATAAATCTTTATCATCCTTAATTCCATCTCCGTCATTATCTAAATCCGGACAACCATCTTCGTCAAAATATCCATCCAAATCTTCAGAAACTGTAGGACAAGGATCTTCGGAATCAATTATTCCGTCACCATCAGAATCAGGATCTTCGCTATACAAATTTATTACAAGTCCAATATTCCCAGAAACAAAAAAGTCTTCAAATTCACCAATTTTTATAGCATCAATATTATCATTTGCTACATAATGATAACCAACACCGGCAACTATTCCAATACCATTTGCAATATTAAATTTAACGCCTCCGTTAACATCATAAGCTAAAGAATTTTTTTCACCGCCGTTTGAATATTCAAAGAAATCACTTTGAACTCCTTCGGTTTCAAATTTATACCAATGATATGAAGCTCCGACCGAAATATATGGGCAGAAAACTTGACTAAACGAATGGGAATATATTAAACTAAGTCCTGCAGAATTAATATCTGAACTATATGTATTTGGTAAACCTAAAAAGTTTTCTTCGCCGGAAATATTTTGTTGAAAAACATTTAATTTTAATCCAAATGCATTTCTGGTATTAGTTGGTAAAAAATATTCAATTCCGCCAGAAAAGGATAAACCCAAATTTGATTTTTCATAGTCTGTCAAACCATAATTCGGGCCAACTTCTAATGTTAATAATAAATTATTAGAAAGTGGATGAACATCATTATTATTTTGCGCAAAAATTGAACTTGCAAAAAAGCTTAATACTAAAAATATTTTATAAGTTTTAATTCTTCTCATAAATCAAAAATATATAATTGAAAGCTAATTTAATAACACTAAATTATTATTTAAGTAAAATAAATTTACCGGTTTTTCTAAATTGTTTATCCGAAATATTTGAACTTACCGTTATAATATAGAAGTAAATTCCGCTTGCAAAATTACTTCCATTTATATGATTGACATAATTTCCGGCAGGTAAAAATATATCATCAATTACAGTTTGAACAATTCTTCCGGTAATATCTACAATAATTAAATTTACTGTTGATTGTTCCGGCAAACCAAATTTAAGATTTGTTTCAGGATTAAACGGATTTGGATATGCATTTGACAAATAATAATTCTCCGGAATATTCATTGACTCATCCATTTCAATACTGTTTATCAAGTCAAATTGAGCAACAATATTTCTACTTTTCTTTACAACAAATTCATATTCAATTTCAAAAGAAACAACAACTCCATTTTCAGTCCAATTTACAAATTCATATCCGTTATTAGGTTCAGCACTTATCATCATTGTTTGATTATATCTTGCAATTCCGCATCCGGAAGTAAACCCGGCTTCACTTGGTTCGCTTGAGCAGTTAATTAAATAATCGGCAAGTTTGAAATTAGCAAGAAGATTTTCTGAACTATTAACCGTAAAAATATAATTTGAATCTGTCGAAACTATTGTGCCATTTTTTGTCCAGTTTACAAAAGCCCAGCCGGGATTTGCAGCAGCAATTAAAGTGGCAATTTGTCCGTAATAAAAAGAACCGGTTCCTGAAATACTACCGCCTTCAATTGGTGAAGGAAATGCTGAAATTGAATATACATCTTTTGAAAAATTTGCTATTAGTGACCTATTATTATTTGCCACAAAACTGTAAGAAGAATTATTTGATACGTTAACATTATTTTCAGTCCAATTTACAAATAACCAACCGGAAGCAGGATTTGCTTGGACGGTAACAGTTTGACCATGCGTATAAGTATTTGTGCCTGTTACTGAACCGGAGTTAACCGGAAAAACCGTTAAACTAATGCTATAAGTTCTTAATCTAAAATTTGCAACTAAAGTTCTATTTTTATTAGCAATAAAAGTATAAGTCGAATTAGTTGAAACTTGCGTTCCGCTTTCAGTCCAGTTAACAAAATCATAACCACTATTTGTATTTGCGCTTGCTACAATTGTAACAGTGTCCCCGTGTGAATATGTAGAATCACCGTCAATATTTCCGCCAATTTCTGGCGATGCACTTAATACAATATCATATTTTTTCTTTTCATAATTTGCAATAAAATTTCGCGGCTTATCAATTACAAAAATATAAGTGCTATTTTCCGAAATTAATTGATCGTTTTCAGTCCAATTTTTAAATAACCAACCTTCATTTGCGATTGTAGAAATTGTAACAGTTGCACCATGCTGATAATTTCCCGCACCATTTAAAGTACCGCTTTCTTCTGGAATTATTGAAGTGGTAACAGAATATATTTTCTTCGTAAAATTTCCGGTGATTATTCTATCAAATTCAACACTAAAAGTATAAATTGAATCTGTTGACAAAATATTTCCATTTTCTGTCCAATTAACAAATCTCCATCCAGTTGAAGGTGTTGGGACTAACCTTGCGTTATCACCTTCATCATAATTTCCGCCTCCCGAAATAGTACCACTTAAAGTTGGGTTAACAATAGTTGTTACCGAATGAATTCTTCGTGAAAAATTTGCAGTTAATGTTCTGTTTGTATCAACAGTAAATTTATAAAGAGAATCAAATGAAACTGGAATATTATTTTGTGTCCAATTAGTAAAATTCCATCCCTTATTAGGTGTAGCAATTACAGATAATTCGGTGCCATAATTATAAGTCCCTTGTCCAATTACAGTTCCACCTTGTATTGGAGCTTTAGATAATGAAATAGAATAGGTTTTCAAAGTGAAATTAACATTAATATTTTTTACCGAAGTAACAAAAATATTTGTAGGATTAGTATTACCACTTAAATCACCGCTCCAAGAAGTAAAATTTGAGCCAATTGCTGCTGATGCTTCAATTGTGATTTGAGAATTATAATTAAATGTTTCATTATACGGTAAAGTTTGCGAAACACCATTTACTTTTATTTTTCCGTTACCGGTTCCACCTAACGAAAATTTAATTTCAAAATTATCAATTATTTCATTAAAATTTTGATTTACTTGATTTGCTGTTACATTTGAATAAGTTCTATTTGTCGGGACAAAAGTATAACCGGCTTTTGATGGTGTTACTGTTCCACTCCAATTATATGGAATTGTAATTGTATAACTTCCATCTGTATTTGATGTCATTGTTTTTGATGTTACATCAAACCAGCTTAATGTTACTTCCCCAACTCCGGTATTTCCGGTTATTGTGTAACTGTTTAATGTTCCTACATAATTTTGATTTACTTGATTTGATATTACGTTTGAATAAGTTCTATTTGTCGGGACAAAAGTATAACCGGCTTTTGATGGTGTTACTGTTCCACTCCAATTATATGGAATTGTAATTGTATAACTTCCATCTGTATTTGATGTCATTGTTTTTGATGTTACATCAAACCAGCTTAATGTTACTTCCCCAACTCCGGTATTTCCGGTTATTGTGTAACTGTTTAATGTTCCTACATAATTTTGATTTACTTGATTTGATATTACGTTTGAATAAGTTCTATTTGTCGGGACAAATGTATAACCGGCTTTTGATGGTGTTACTGTTCCACTCCAATTATATGGAATTGTAATTGTATAACTTCCATCTGTATTTGATGTCATTGTTTTTGATGTTACATCAAACCAGCTTAATGTTACTTCTCCAACTCCGGTATTTCCGGTTATTGTGTAACTGTTTAATGTTCCTACATAATTTTGATTTACTTGATTTGATATTACGTTTGAATAAGTTCTATTTGTCGGGACAAATGTATAACCGGCTTTTGATGGTGTTACTGTTCCACTCCAATTATATGGAATTGTAATTGTATAACTTCCATCTGTATTTGATGTCATTGTTTTTGATGTTACATCAAACCAGCTTAATGTTACTTCTCCAACTCCGGTATTTCCGGTTATTGT
Source organism: Ignavibacteriota bacterium (assembly GCA_016708125.1). Lineage (NCBI taxonomy): Bacteria > Pseudomonadati > Ignavibacteriota > Ignavibacteriota bacterium. The sequence goes on from JADJGF010000001.1 coordinate 3,720,692, forward strand.
GTAACTGTTTAATGTTCCTACATAATTTTGATTTACTTGATTTGCTGTTACATTTGAATAAGTTCTATTTGTCGGGACAAATGTATAACCGGCTTTTGATGGTGTTACTGTTCCACTCCAATTATATGGAATTGTAATTGTGTAACTTCCATCTGTATTTGATGTCATTGTTTTTGATGTTACATCAAACCAGCTTAATGTTACTTCTCCAACTCCGGTATTTCCGGTTATTGTGTAACTGTTTAAAATTGCTGTATAATTTTGGAAAAATCTATTAGAAGTTACAGTGTTATAAGATCTAAAAATCGGATCAAAACTATAACCAATTTTTGTAGGCGTTACTAATCCACTCCAATTATACGGAACCGTAATGGAATAATTTCCATTTGAAGCTGAAGTTGTAGTCTGTTCAGTTCCATCGAACCAAGTCAGTGTTACATCACCAATATCTGTATTGCCATTTATGGTATAATTTATAGTAGAAAAATTTGCAACTAAATCTTTATCTGAATTTACGGTAAAATTATAAAGAGTATTATTTGATATTATTGAACTATTTTCTGTCCAATTATTAAATTCAAAACCGGAATTTGGACTTGCACTTACTATAGCTTCATCACCAAAATTATAAATTCCGTCGCCGGATAAATTTCCTCCCTCAACAGGATTTGAAGTTAAATTAATATTATATTGATTCAACTCAAAATTTACATATACAATTTTATCAGCATCCATTAAAATACTTTCATCGGAATTTGTAGAAACTAAATCTCCAGTCCATTCAATAAAATGACTTCCGATATTTGCACCTGCTGATAAATTAACGCTTGAATTTTCTGAGAATTGTGATGAATAATTTAGATTTTCTAAATTTCCATCAACAGTAATTGAACCAGATCCATTTCCTGCAGAAATAATTTGCAAAGTATATTGGCTTAAACTTTGTCCGTTAAGAACAAGTAAAAATAAAAACGCATTCAAAAAGTATTTTATCATTGTCTTTTTTAATTATTTAAGATTCAAGTTAGCAAAATATTTTACTTTAGGAAACTCTAAAAACTTTCCTAAAAAGAAATTTTCATTTAAAAAAAACATAATTATTATTATAATGATATATCCTAAATCACAAATTTATTTTACTTATGATAATTTATATAAAACATATCTTTTTTTTAACAATTTTTGGACTTTTATTAACTTCTTGTGATGGAACCGGTGAAGGTGATAATATTGATGATGTAATTATTCCTTCTCAAAATGTGAGCTATTCACAATATATTCAGCCGATTTTCAATTATAAATGTTCAAACAGCGGTTGTCATGATAGTGAATCAAGAGCAGCAAATTTAGATTTAACAACTTGGGCAGGCGCAACTTCCGATCCTTTGGTTGTTTCTCCCGGTTTCCCAAATAACAGCAAAATGATTTGGGCAGTTGAAGGAAATTCCGGAGTTTCAATTATGCCGCCGCCTTATGGTACAACACTTCCGCTCACAGAAAATCAAATTGAAGGTTTAAGAACATGGATTGAAGAAGGTGCAAAAGCAAATTAATAGAGGAATTTATGTTCTTGAAATCAAAATTTTGCGTAAATGTAATATTGAAGTAAGAAAATTCGGAAGGCTTAATTTTGAAAAAGGATTTTACTATTATGTTGGAAGTGCGCAGAAAAATTTAAAGCAAAGGATTTTACGACATATCAGCAAAACTAAAAAACTTCATTGGCACGTTGATTTTATTACTTCTAACGAAAATTCAATAATAAAAAATGTTTTTATTTTACCAAATAATTCAAAAAAAGAAGAATGTAATTTTGTAAATTTTTTAGAAACTGAATTTAAACTTTTACACAAAATAAAAAATTTCGGAAATTCTGATTGCAACAATTGTATTTCTCATTTATTGTTCAGCAAAAAAAAAATTGATCACAACCATTTATTTACTCTATACCAATCTACCGTACTTTTCATTCCTTCATCTAAAGAAATATTTTGAGTATAACCAAAATCTCTTTTTGCTTTGGAAATATCGCAAGTCCAGTTTTCTTGAACGAAATCTTTTGCTTTTTCCCAATTAAAAGTTGCCGGTTTTGAAACAAAAAAATTCACCAAATGAGAGATACCGCCAACAATAAAAATAATAAAATGAGGAATTCTAATTCTTAAAGCTTTTTTACCGATTGCTTTTTCCATTGCATCACTTACTTGATTCCAATCATAAATTTCATCCGAACTTATAAAATAAATTTCACTTTTTGCTTTATCAGAAATTGACGCTAAATAAATTCCATTTACAAAATCTCTTCCGTGAATTAAACTTAATTTTTTATTGTTAAATCCAACTAAAGTCATAATTCCCTTTTGAAATCCTTTGAACATTGCGTAAATATCTTCTTCTCGTTCACCATAAATTGCCGGAGCTCTGCAAATTGTAATCGGAAGTTTATCCATATAACTTTTTGCAAGTTCTTCTTCGGCTAATTTACTTTTTCCGTAAGTTGTAATTGGATGTGGATTTGTTTCTTCAGTGCACGGGTTTCCATTTTCCGCCGGACCACAAGCGGTTAAACTGCTAACAATTAATAATCTTTTTAAATTAGGATTTACTTCAATTAATGTATCTAAAATTGTGCGAGTAGTTTCTACATTTCCTTTAAAAAATCCTTCTTTATTTTTGGATCTTACAACTCCCGCAACATGATAAACATAATCTGCATCTTTAAATATTGGTTTTAATTTTTCTTTATCGTAAAGTCCGGTTTCAAAAATTTCAACATTTTTTCCTTTCAACCATCTTAAATTACTTGATTTTCTTACTATGCATCTTACACTAAAATTTTTATTAAGTAATAAATCAACAAGGTGACTTCCGACAAATCCAGTTCCGCCGGTTACAACAGCAATGTTATTTTTCATATTCGTTTTAATTTGATTTTAATTAGATATAATTATACTTTTTTGTGTTAGAATAAAAATTACTATATAAATATACAAAAACCGTAAATACAATTGGAGGTTTGATTTGGATCTTTTTAAAAAGTGTTATGACTTTACCAGAGCAGATGAAATTAAAGCTATGGGAGTTTATCCGTATTTTAGAGCAGTAGAAGAAAATGAAGGTCCTATTGTTTCTATTGAAGGAAGAAAAATTATTATGGCTGGCTCAAACAATTATTTGGGTTTAACCGGTCATCCAAAAGTTAGAGAAGCTGCAATTAACGCAATTCACAGATATGGAACTGGGTGCTCAGGATCAAGATATTTAACTGGAACGATAGATTTACATATTGAATTAGAAAACAGATTAGCAAAATTTTTAGGAAAAGAAGCGGTTTTATTATTCAGCACGGGATATCAAACTGCGCAAGGAATTATCCCAACTTTAGTTCAACGAGGTGATTATTTAATTTCTGATAAAGATAATCACGCATGTATAGTTGCCGGAAATTTAATTGCTCGCGGTGCAACTGTAGAACTTTTAAGATACAAACATAATGATATGAATGATCTTGAAAGAGTTTTAAGCAAATTACCAAAAGATGCAGCAAAATTAATTGTTAGTGATGGTGTTTTCAGCACTGGAGGAGAAATTGTTAATTTGCCAAGATTAGTTGAACTTGCAAAATCAAATAATGCAAAATTATTAATTGATGATGCTCACTCTGTTGGTGTTATTGGTGTTGGCGGAAGAGGAACTGCAAGTGAATTTAATTTAGTGAATGAAGTTGATATGACAATGGGAACTTTCAGTAAAACTTTTGCTTCTTTGGGCGGATTTGTGGCAAGTGAAGCTAAAGTAATTGATTATATAAAACATCATGCTCCTGCATTAATTTTTAGCGCATCTCCTACTCCGGCATCTGTTGCAGCAGCTTTGGAAGCATTAAATATTTTAGAAGCTGAACCTGAACGTGTCGGCAAATTAATTTACAATGCTCAATATATTAGAAAAGGGTTATTAGAATCCGGATTTAATGTAATTGAAGGTAGAACAGGTATAGTTCCAGTAATTGTTGGAAGCGATGAACTTGCTTTTACAATGTGGAGAATGTTATATGATGAAGGAATTTTTGTAAATGCTTTCATTTCTCCGGGAGTTCCTCCTGGAAGACAAATGATGAGAACAAGCTATATGGCAACTCACGAAGAAAGTCATTTAAATGAAATTATTGATAAATTTAAAATTATTGGCAAAAAATTAGGTTTAATTTAATTTTCTAATTTTCCATAAAAAGCATACTTCTAAAAAGTATGCTTTTTTTTTGAAGAGGGATTTATGGATGAAATAATTATCAAACAAATATCAGTAAATGAAATAAAAATATTTCTAAAACTTGCTTTCGATATTTATAAAGATGATCCCTATTGGGTTCCGCCTCTTTTTATGGATAAATTAAAAATTTTAAATAAACATAAAAATCCGTTTTTTATAAATACAAATAATGATATGGAATTATTTATAGCATACAAAAATGATGCTCCCGTTGGAAGAATTGCCGCAATAAAAAATGACACCCATAATAAAATTCACAATGAAAATGTTGGATTCTTCGGATTTTTTGAATCAATAAATGATCAAAATGTTGCAAATAAATTGTTAGATACGGCAAAAGATTGGCTTAAAAAACAAGGATTTTCCGCAATGCGCGGTCCCACAAATCCCACAAGTAATGATGAATACGGAGCTTTGCTTGAAGGATTTGATGATACTCCAAGATTGTTAATGTCATATAATCCCAAATACTATTTGAATTTATATGATAATTACGGAATGAAAAAAGCAAAAGATCTTTACGCATATGATATTCAAAATTCTGAAATGAAGAAAAATGAAAAAATCAAAAGAGTGAATGATTTGGTTATTCAAAGATATGGATTAAAAATTCGATCGGTTAATATGAAAAATTTTCATAAAGAATTAGATTTATTTAAAATGATCTGGAATAAAACTTGGGCACCAAATTGGGGCTTTATTCCAATGTCTGAAGCTGAAATTGATGCCGCTGCAAAAGACTTAAAACCGCTAATTAATCCAGATTTTGTATTTTTTGCTGAAATTAAAAATGAAGTAATCGGTATGGTTTTAGCAATGCCGGATTATAATCAAATATTTAAATCTATGAAAGGCCGTTTATTTCCTTTTCAATTTTTAAAATTATTTACACAAAAGAAAAAAATTACTTGGGCAAGAGTAATTGCATTAGGAGTTTTGCCTGAATATCAGAAAAAAGGTATTGACGGAGTTTTATATTACGAATGTTTGGTTAGAGCCGCAAAACACGGAATTACACAAGGCGAAGCAAGCTGGATTCTTGAAGATAATTTAATGATGAACCGCGGTGCAGAAACTATGAAAGGTCGCATTTATAAAAAATATAGGATTTACGAAAAAGAAATCTAATTTTCTAAACCTTGTTCATATGTAGAAACATGAGTCGGATCAATCTTTTTCAATAATTTCAAAATTGATTTATCTTGATAATCCTTTAAATTGCTGAAAATTTCTTTGTGCTTTGTATCAAAGAAAACTTTTAGCAATAAATTCATTCTACTAATTTGATCGTAAATTCCATCTAAATTACTTACTAATTTTGCAATATTTTTAACCGCTTCACCTTTATCATCTGTCATTAAATCCAATCCGTTGTAATGATAATCATAAAAATCAATTCTAAACTGCTGGAAATTTGATCTCAATAAATCATCAACTAATCCCCTTTTATTAAATGCCGAAGTTTCCAAAGCCCATCCTTTTGAAAATGAACTATTTGATCCAAGTATTGCAATATCAGAAGCTTTTGTAAAATATTCGTTCCCTGCAAGTGGCTGATAAGAATCCATATCCAAACCAATTATAACGAAAGCATAATAATCTAATAAACTTGTCAATGGATTAAATTCAGAAGGATTGAAATACATTGACTGACTTTTCTCATAAGTAAAACTTACATTATTATCCTGAACTTTAAGCATCAAAGATTTCGATTCCGAATTATAAATTGCTCGCTGACTTGTAATAACTGCTTGAGCACTATATGAATTGCCTTCAGAGGAAGTAAAAAATAATGAGAAATTGCAATCTATTTGTTCGCCTTGCCAATCTTCGCTTGTAAATTTATTATTGTTAAGATAATCTTCAACAATTTTATCAAAATTTTCTAAATTATCTCTTCCTAAAGTTTTAAGTTGTTCGGTATTAACTACAACTTTTGCATTAAGTTCTTGTGAATAAGAATATCCGCTTAAAATGAACAATAAAATCAAAGTCAACTTCTTCATTTTTTTCCCATTTTTTAAGAATCTTTCTATTGAAAATAAATATTTACTAATTCTATTTCAATATTATTATTCAAATTAAAATCTAAAAGTATTACCCAAAACAAGTAAAAAAGTTTCACAAAAGATTTTAATTTTTGAAATATTAATTATATCTTAAAATATAAAATTTAGAAGCTAATTATTTATTTATCTTTTACACTTTGATGAATAGAATTAAGATATTATTAATTATCGTAATAATTTTTCCATTCACTAAAATTATTTATGCACAATTACAACCGGGTGCAAAACAAATTTCTCTTTCTCATTCAGATGTGGCTAATGCAAACGATGTATTTTCACTGTTTTCAAATCCGGCTGGATTATCTCAAATCAACAAAACTCAAATTGGATTTTTCTATTCTCCTTCTCCATTTGGAATAAAAGAATTGGCAAACGGATTTTTATCGATTAATCAGCCAACAAATCTAGGTAGCTTTTCAATTGGCGCAATGAATTACGGTTTTGAACTTTTTAAAGAGAATAGAATTTATTTGGGATATTCAAACAATTTTGGAAATCAATTTCTATTTGGAATTAACGCATTTTACCAAATTTTGAAGATTCAGAACTATGGGAACACAAACTTTTTCAATTTTTCTCTTGGAAGTATTTTTTTAGTTGATGATAATTTTTCAATCGGATTTACACTTCATAATATTTTGAGAAATAAAAATTATTCTTCGCTTACAACAAATTTTAGAACCGGAATTACATACAAAATTTTAGATAATGCAAAAATTCATTTGTCCGCTTTCAAAGAAATAAATTTCCCAATTTCAGTAAGCTCTGGAATTGAGTACAACATTATTAAATATTTTTCAATTCGTTTAGGAATTCAAAATAATCCAAATAATTTTTCCGGCGGATTTGGAATAAATTATTCTTACTTCAATATTGATTACGCAATTAACAACCATCCGGATTTGGGTTTAACTCATCAAGTTGGAATAATTATAAATTATTCAGATGAAAATTAAATTTCGCATAACGATTTTTATACTTTTTAATCCAATAATTTTATTCTCACAAATTGATTCGTCCGAAATTTTAGATTTAAAAATATTTGAGTTATTTGAAGATTTTTCAAGCGAAGATGACGATTTTAATTATTATGATTTATTAGAAAATTTTATTGAAAATCCAATAGATATAAATTCTGCGGATAAAAATGAATTATTGAAAATTCCATTTTTAAAATTGAATGACGCTAAATCAATTTTGAAGACGAGAAAAATGCTCAATGAATTTACTTCAATTGAAGATTTGAATTTAGTAAAAGATATTCATCCGGATATTTTAATGCTTCTAAAATTATTAGTAATTGTGAAACCAAAAAATGATAAATCTGCTAAAACTTATTTTAATAATTTTTCTTTAAGATCAAGAATCAGCAATGATTTACAGGAACGTTCCGGATTTACCGAAAATAAATTTTCCGGAAATGGATTAAAAAATTATAATAGAATTAAATTTAATTATTCAGATTTTTCTTTAGGATTTTTAACTGAAAAAGATGTCGGCGAAAAATTATTTACTGATCACTATTCCGGGTTTTTATCATACAAAAATTTAGGAATTGTTAAAGAAATTTTAGTTGGTGATTTTAATATTGAGTTTGGACAAGGCTTAGCAATTTGGAGTCCTTATTCATTTTCAAAAAGCAGCGATGCGAATAATATTATTAAGCAAGAACGCAATTTAGTTCCGCATATTTCTTCCGAAGAAAATAAATTTTTACGTGGAATTGCAATTCATTCTAAACTAAATAATTTTGAAATAAAAACTTTTTTTTCCCAGAACTACAAAGATGCTTCTATTGATGATTTTGGAAATGTAACAAATTTTAATTTTACCGGATTTCATAGAACGGAAAATGAAATCAACAATTTTGAAAATTTAAAGGAAACAACTTTTGGAGGAATAATTAATTATTTCATAAACGAAAATTTGAGTTTAGGAATTTCTCACGTAAAAAATATTTTCAATCAAAATTTATTGTTTCAAAATAATTTTGGTTTACACGGAAATAAATTTTCATTTACTTCATTCAGCTACAATCTTAATTGGGAAAATTTAATCTTCACCGGAGAACTTTCTAATAATTCAAAAACAACTGCAATCATAAATAATTTATTTTTGGATTTATCAAAATCGTTTCAAGTTTCAGCTTCATATAGAAATTATCCAAAAGAATATTACAATATTTACAGTTTTGGATTTGGCGAAAGTTCAAATACACAAAATGAAAACGGATTTTATTTCGGTGTAAAATTTAATTCGGATTTTGGAAAAATAAATTTGTATTACGATATATTTAATTTTCCATATTCAAATTCGTTGAACGGTTTTTCAGCAAACGGAAATGATTTTTTATTTAATTATGAAAATAAAATTTTACCGAATATAAAAGTTGATTTAAAATTTAAAGATGAAGTTAAAGAAATATTTATCATAGAAAATTTAGAAGAAAAAATTGACGCACAAGAAAAATTGATTTTTAGATTTACGTTGGATTATAATTTATCAAAACTAATTTTTGGCAAATCCAGATTTGAATATGTTAAATTCATTGAAGTAAAAAATATCGAAGAAGGTTATTTACTTTTTCAAGATTTAAAATTAAAAATCAAAAATAATATTTCAGTTTCAACTCGATTTATTTTCTTCCAAACAAAATCTTATAATTCCAGAATTTACGAATTTGAAAATGATATTAAAGGAGTTTTAAATAATTTAGCTTTATTTGGCGAAGGAATGAGAATATATTTTTTGATTCAATATAACCCAATTGACAATTTAGAAATTTATTTTAAATATTCAGAAACTTATAAACCAAATGAAAAAACACTAAGCTCCGGTTATTCAGAAATCATTGGAAATATTGACAATAAAATTTCCGCACAAATTTATTTTAGATTCTAAAATAAATACTTCAATTTACTTTATCTTGCTTAATAATTTTTGTCTATCTAATTTTACCTAATAAACTTAACTATTTACAGAGGATATTGAATGAGAACAATTGTATCATTGCCTGGAGACGGCATAGGAAAAACAGTTTTACCGGAATCTATTAGATTATTGGATGCAGCGGGATTTAAAGCAAATTATGTTCATGGAGATATTGGCTGGGAATTTTGGCAGAAAGAAGGAAACGCACTTCCACAAAGAACTATAGATTTATTGCAAGAACATAAAATTGGTTTGTTTGGCGCAATTACAAGTAAAGCAAAAGATGCCGCCGATGCTGAACTTGATCCTTCTCTTAAAGGAAAAGGTTACGTTTATTTTAGTCCAATTGTAAGTTTACGCCAACATTTTGATTTGGATATTTGCATTCGTCCGTGTCATTCATTTAAAGGAAATCCCCTTAATTTTATTAGAAAAGATGGTAAAGGCGGATTTGAAGAACCCTTGGTAGATACAGTAATTTTCAGACAAAATACAGAAGGAATGTACGGCGGAATTGAATGGACAAATCCTCCAAAACAAGTAAGAGATGCTTTTGAAACTCATCCTAAAATGAAAACTTTTGCAAATATTCCAAGTGAAGAAATGGCAATTTCAACAAGAATTGTTTCAAAAAAATATACTGAAAGAATTATTCGCGCGGGATTTGAATATGCAAAAAAGTTTGGTTATAAAAATGTTACAATTTGCGAAAAGCCAAATGTGCTGCGGGAAACTTCCGGAATGTTTATGAAACTTGGAAAACAAATTGCCAAAGAATTTCCGGGAATTGATTTATGGGATACAAACATTGATGCACAAATGATGTGGTTAACAAAAAATCCGGAAAATTATGGAGTTATAGTTTCTGAAAATATGTTTGGTGATATTATTAGTGACGGTTTTGCCGGTTTAATTGGCGGATTAGGTTTTGCATGCTCAGCAAATATTGGTGAAGAAGTTGCTGTATTTGAACCAACTCATGGTTCAGCTCCAAAATATCAAGAATTAAATCCAAGTATTGTAAATCCAATTGCAATGTTTTTAAGCGCATGCATGATGCTTGATCATATTGGAGAAAAAGCATTGGCATTAAAAATTAAAAAAGCAATTGCAGATGTAATTGAAGAAGGTAAAGTTAAAACTTACGATATGATGAAATTACGCGGCGGCGCAGATGTATTTTCAAAAGGAGCTTGCACAACTCAAGAAATGACTGATGCGGTAATTAAAAAATTGTAAAACGTTAAAAAGTATAGACGTTTAGACAAGAAAAGTGAAAAGAAAAAATGTTGAATCTTAGCCATAAAAATCTTACCACTTGGGAAAAAAGTTTAGAACTAGTAAAAGAAATTTATCTTTTCTGTGATAAACTTCCCGATAAAGAAAAATATATAATTATTCCTCAATTGAAAAGAGCAGCAATTTCAGTTTCATCAAACATTGAAAATGATATTTTAGAATTGAGTGATTAGGTAAATCATAATTTTGCACTAATTTCAAATTTAATTAGTTCTACTAAATAAATTTCACGTTTCGACGTCTTTACGTCTTAACGTTTTCACGGAGAAAAATAATGCGACAAAAAATAGAACAAATCTGGCCAGAAATTGAATTAATAAAAGATGAAGATATTAAAGAGAAAACATATAAATGTTGGGAATATGCAATTGAAAATTCTCCTCTTCAACCGGAAGATTTAGAAAAAATTCCTTTTAGTTTGTTGATAGATAATTGTGATATTTCATTTATGAATCATAAAAGAACAGCGGTACATCTTTCGATAGATATTGCAAAAAGAATGGAAGAAAATTTCAAGATGAAAATTAATTGGGATTATTTAATTTCTGGCGCAATATTAATAGATGTTGGAAAATTATTAGAATATGAAATTAATGATGGAAAATTGGGAACGAGTCGTGATGGAAAATTATTGCGCCATCCATTCAGCGGAGTTTCAATTGCCAATCGATTCGATTTACCTTTCGATATTCAACACATTATTGCGTATCACTCGAAAGAAGGTGATTTGGGAAAGCGAACAATAGAATCAATAATTGTTCATCATGCTGATTTTGTTAGCTTTGAGCCGTTTCAAGAAGTGAAACGTTTAAATGTATAGAAGTTGAGAAGTTAAAACGTTTAGTGAAAAAAATGAAAATAAGCAATGTTAAATCTTAGTCATAAAAATCTTACAACTTGGGAGAGAAGTTTAGAACTTGTAAAAGAGATTTATCAATTTTGCGATAGACTTCCGGATAAAGAAAAGTATATTATTATCCCTCAATTAAAACGTGCAGCAATTTCAGTTTCATCAAACATTGCAAAAGGTTATGCAAGAAAATCAAAAATTGAAACAAAGAGATTTTCAGATATTGCAAGATCATCAATAGTTGAAATTGATACTCAAATTACAATTTGTTTAAAATTAAATTATGTTATAGAATCTGATATTACTGCACTATGCGATTTTATAAATCATAACTTTGCTCTAATTTCAAAATTAATTAGTTCCATTAAATAAATTTTACGTTTCAACGCCTCAACGTTTTAACGTCTAAACGGAGTAATCATGTCACAAAATCTTGTTGAAAAAATCGTACAAAAATTTGCAGTTGGATTAGAAGAAAATCAAATAGTTCAAAGTGGAGATATTCTATCCATAAAACCTGCTTATGTAATGACGCACGATAACACCGGCGCTGTTATTCCAAAATTTAAATCTATTGGTGCAACAAAATTAGCAAATCCCCGACAAGTTGTTCACACACTTGATCATAATATTCAAGATAAATCTGAATCAAATTTGGAGAAATATAAAAAGATTGAAGATTTTTCTAAATCTGTCGGTGCAGATTTTTATCCCGCTGGAAGAGGAATTGGTCACCAAATTATGTGTGAAGAAGGTTACGCTTGGCCCGGAAATGTTGTTGTTGCTTCGGATAGTCATTCAAATATGTATGGCGGACTTGGTGTTTTGGGAACTCCGGTTGTTCGTACAGATGCAGCCGGAATTTGGGCAACCGGTAAAACTTGGTGGGAAATTCCCCCAATTGCAAAAGTTGAATTGATTGGAAAACTTAGCAAAGGTGTTGTTGGAAAAGATTTAATTATTGCACTTTGCGGTTATTTCAATAACGATGAAGTTTTAAATTTTATCATAGAATTTTCCGGTGATGGAATTAAAGAATTAAATATTGATCAACGTTTAACAATTGCAAATATGACAACCGAATGGGGTGCACTTGGCGGAGTTTTCCCTATTGATGAAATTACAATTAAATGGCTTGAAGAAAGAACTGAATTTATTAAAAATCGTGGATTAGCCGGAGTGCCTTCTGATATTGATGGAAATGGTATTCATCCAAGATTGAATAAAAAAAGAATTGATGAATTGAAAAATGAATTACCAAATAAGCATCCCGATCAAGATGCTTATTATGCAAAAGAATTAACAATTGATTTAAGCACAATTCAGCCAATGGTTTCCGGACCAAATTCTGTAAAAGTAATGAACTCAACTTCAGAGTTGAGCAAAAAGGAAATCAAAATTCATAAAGCATATTTGGTTTCTTGCGTTAACAGCAGATTGGATGATATTTCCGAAGCAGCAGAAATTTTACGCAATAAAAAAATTGCAGAAAGTGTAAAATTCTATATCGCAGCTGCATCAAGCGAAGTTCAAGCGGAAAGTGAAAAACGCGGAGATTGGCAAGCTTTAATTGAAGCCGGAGCTATTCCACTTCCACCCGGATGCGGACCTTGCATTGGACTTGGAACCGGTCTGCTTGAAGATGGCGAAGTTGGAATTTCTGCGACAAATAGAAATTTTAAAGGAAGAATGGGTTCGCCCAATGCCCAAGCCTATTTGGCTTCATCGGCGGTTGTAGCTTATTCCGCTTTAAAAGGTAAAATTGATTTTGATTGGAATGAACAAAAAGAAATCAAAGCTGAAATTAAAACAAACAAACCAAAAATTCGCGAAGCAGTAAAAGTAAAAATTATTGATGGATTTACGGAAAAAATTAATGGCAATATAATTTTCTGTCATCAAGATAATTTGAATACAGATGGAATTTATCCCGGCAAATATACTTATGTAGATGATTTCAAACCGGAAGATCAAGCTAAAGTTGCAATGGAAAATTATGATCCCGACTTTCAACAAATTGCAAAAGTTGGTGATATACTTGTCGGCGGCTATAATTTTGGGACCGGAAGTTCGCGCGAACAAGCTGCAACAGCATTGAAATATAGAGGTATTAAATTAGTAATCGTCGGTTCTGCAAGTCAAACTTATAAACGAAATGCTCTCAATAATGGTTATTTGGTTATTGAAATTCCGGAATTAGTTGATGATCTCAAAAATAAATTTAGTAACAAAAACTTAACAGTAAATACTAATTCTATTGCATATCTTGATTTTGTAAATTCAGAATTAATTTTTGAAAATAAAAAATATAATTTTGCACCAATTGGAACTGCAGCCCAAGAATTAGTTGTAACCGGTGGATTGGAAAATTGGATTAAGAAAAATTTATAAAATTTTAATAGGAATTTGTTATGAAAAATATTTTAAGAAATTTTAAATCCTCATTAATCTTTTTGCAAATATTTGTTTTATCAATTTATGTAAATGCTCAAAATGAAGAATTTACTTTTGTTTTTGCAACAGATATTCACATTCAAAAAGAAAGAAATGCCGATAAAGGTTTTACAAAGGCAATTGAAGAAATAAATAAACTAAATCCAGATTTTGTAATAACCGGCGGCGACTTGGTTATGGATGCTCTTGGAGCAAATTTTAATCGAGCCGATAGCCAATATAATCTATACAACGAAACAATAAAATTATTAAATGCTCCTCTTTTCAACACAATTGGAAATCACGAAATTTTTGGTTGGTACAAAAAAAGTAATGTTGATAGATCTCATCCTGAATTCGGCAAAAAAATGTATCAAAACAGAATTGGTAAACTTTATTATTCTTTCATTCACAAAGGTGTAAAATTTATAATACTTGATTCAATTGAAGAAGTTGCTGAGGAAAATGGATATTATGGTTTTATAAATTCCGAACAAATTGAATGGCTAAAAAAAGAACTTTCAGAAACAGAAAAAACAATGCCGATTATCATTTCTACACATATTCCACTCTACACAATGTTTGCCCAAATGGCAAATGGATCAATGGCTGCATGTGATCGCGGACTTGTAATTGAAAACTCGAAAGAAGTTTTGGAATTATTAAAAGAACATAATTTGAAATTAATTTTACAAGGTCATTTACATGTTTTTGAAGATTTAAATATAATGAACAGATTTAGAATTATTACCGGCGGAGCAGTTAGTGCAAGATGGTGGCAAGGACCAAATCAAGGAATGGAAGAAGGATTTTTAATCGTAAAAGTTAAAAAAGACAAAATTGAATCCGAATATTTTGATTACGGCTGGCAAGTAGAATAATTATAATTCTTTAAAAGTCCACTCTTGAGAGGAGATTTAGGGCTGTGTAAAAATATAGAATTAACCTCTTATAACGTGAGTGTTAGGAAATATAAAACTGACGAAAATTTATTTGTTTTATTCGATAATTATTATGTAATTTTTCATCATATTTAACGCAAATTATTGATGTTAATTAAAATCGCAAAAAGCATATTTATTTATTTACCATATCTCAACATCCCAAAGTTGTACCAAACTTACTGGCGCAATAGTTAATTTTAAAATATAATAATAAGGAATTCTTGTTATGGGAAAATCCATTTCTCGTATATTATCCGAATTTTCTATCGGATTGAAATATGAAGATTTACCGGAAAATGTTATACATGAAGTCAAAAGATATTTATATGATTCTATTGGATGTGCATATGGCGCAAAGGAAACTAAAGATGTAAATATAATTCGTGATATATATAAAAATATTGCTGGAAAAGAAGAAGCAACCGTAATTGGTTTTGGCGATAAAATGCCAGCAGTTAATGCAACTTTAATAAATTCGTTAATGATAAGAGCTTTGGACTTCAATGACATTTATTGGAAAGATGATCCTTCGCATCCTTCTGATATAATTCCCGCAGCACTTGCTGTTGGAGAACTTGTAAATGCTTCAATGAAAGATGTAGTTGTAGCAATTGTTTTAGCTTACGAATTTGAACAAAGACTATGCTTATTTGCAAAGCCCGGTGTGCGTGAAAGGAAATGGCATCATGCAACTTTAACACAATTTGTTTCTCCTATTGTAGCCGGAAAATTATTAGGATTAACAGTTGATGAAATGGTAAATGCAATTGGAATTAATGGTTCACATAATCATACTATCGGCTGCCCCACTGCCGGGAAATTAACAATGATGAAAAATACAGTTGATCCAATGGCTGTTCAATCCGGAGTTTTTGCAGCTTTAATGGCACAAAAAGGTTTCAGCGGAACTGAAAAAGTTTTCGAAGGAAAAGAAGGATTTATGGATGCATTTATAGGTTGGAATGCAAAAGATGAAAATCTAAATCCAACCGAAATGAAAGGACGCGATGGAATTTCTAAATGGAGTTGGGATGTTGATGCTTTAATTGGAAATTTGGGAAAAGATTTTAAAATTTTAGATTGCGGAATGAAGGCATTTCCAACCGAAGCTTTAACGCACACTCATATATCTTGCGCTATAAAAGTTATGACAGAAAATAATTTGAGCTATTCAGATATTGATGAAGTTAGAGTTACGGCATTTGCTCAAGCTTATGATATACTTTTTGATCCGGCAAAATATAGACCAGAATCTCGAGAAACCGCAGATCATTCACTTCCCTATTGTTTAGCTGCTGCAATTGTTGATAAAAAAATCACGACAAATTCTTTCAGTGAAGAAAAATTAAAAGACCCTAGAATTTTTGAAGTAATTGATAAAATTAAAGGTGAACCTTCAATTGAATTTGAAAAAATGTTCCCTGCAAAACAGCCATCAAAAGTGGTGATAAAAACAAAAGACGGAAAAGAATATTCTGAATATTTGGAATATCCGAAAGGGAATCCAAAAGAACCAATGACGATGGAAGATTTAGAAAATAAATTTAGTGGATTAGCTTCACCTTGGTTAAATGAAGAAAAACAAAAAGAAATAAAAAGTGTAATTTTTAATTGCGAAAATTTATCTACAAGAGAATTTATGGAGAAATTAATTGTGTAATTGTTAAATTGATGCATTGCTAAATTGCTTAATTGTTAAATGGCTAAATGGTTGTTTTAAATTTTCTTCCCATAAAATTTAATCTTTCAACAATTTAGTTATATAACAATTCAATAATAATTTAGAGAATTATAATGGAAAATGAACAAAAAAAATTCTTAAAATTAAATGATATCGAAGCATATAAAATTGCTTTCAATTTAAGTAACTATATTTGGGATATTGTAATTACTTGGGATATTTTTGCAAAGAAAACAATTGAAGAACAATATGTCGATGCAGTTGATTCTATCTCTGCAAATATTGCTGAAGGTTTTGGAAGATATTCAAAAAAGGATAAAATCAGATTTTATCGAATAAGTTTTGGTTCGGTCTTTGAATCATTGGACTGGAATCAAAAATCAATAGTGAAGAATTTATTAACTAAGGATCACAACAATTATATTTTCAATGAACTCCAAAAATTACCCAAATCAATAAATTCTTTAATTAGTTTTACGAATAATAAATTACAAATTTGATTCAAATTGCTTTTAACAATTAAGCAATTTATCAGTTTAACAATTCAAGAGAGTTTTATGCAAAAATCATTCGCCGGTCAAAAAGGACCAA
Organism: Ignavibacteriota bacterium; assembly: GCA_016708125.1. Taxonomy (NCBI): domain Bacteria; kingdom Pseudomonadati; phylum Ignavibacteriota; species Ignavibacteriota bacterium. The sequence goes on from JADJGF010000001.1 coordinate 3,737,762, forward strand.
AAGTTAGATCTGATTGTTACATCGAAATTGAAGAAACAAATTCCGGTGGAATTAAAATTGATCTGAAAAGTAAAGTTGATGTAATGTACGGAAGCTCAATAAAATCAATGCTTTTGGAAATGTGCAAGTATTTCAAAATTAAAAATGCAAATATTTTGTGCGAAGATTCCGGAGCTTTGCCATTTACAATTTCTGCTCGATTTGAATCTGCAATTAAAAGATTACATCCGGAAATTACCGATGAATTTTTGTTGCCGATGAATAAAAATAATTTGTATTCAACTGTAAAAGATAAATTGCGAAGAAGCCGTTTGTATCTTCCCGGAAATGAACCAAAATTTTATCCAAATGCCGGACTTCATTCCCCGGATGGAATTATTCTTGATTTAGAAGATAGCGTTTCTCCAACCGAAAAAGATTCAGCACAATTTTTGGTTCGTAATGCATTAAGAAGTATAAATTTTTATGGCGCGGAACGAATGGTAAGAATCAACCAATTGCCAAAAGGTTTGGATGATTTAAAATTTGTAATTCCACATAATGTTAATCTTATTTTAATTCCAAAATGTGAATCAACAAATGAAGTTTTAGAAACCGTGGAAATTGTAAATGAATTAAAAAGTAAAAATAAAATTTCCAACGAAATAATTTTTATGCCGATTATAGAAAGTGCGCTTGGAGTTGAAAAAGCTTTCGAAATTGCTACTGCTTCTGAAAATATTTGTGCTTTGGCTGTTGGACTTGAAGATTACACCGCCGATATTGGTACTCAACGTACAGCAGAAGGAACTGAAAGTTTTTATGCAAGAAGTCAAATTATTAATGCTGCAAAAGCTGCAAAAATTCAAGCAATTGATACAGTTTTCTCAGATATAAATGATATGGAAGGTTTACGTAAAAGTGTTCTGGAGGCTAAACAATTGGGTTTTGAAGGAAAAGGTTGCATTCATCCTAGACAAATAAAAGTTATAAATGAAGCATTTCTTCCCGAAAAAAATGAAATTGACAAAGCAAAAAAAATTGTTATAGCTTTTGATGATGCTAAATCAAAAGGGTTAGGAGTTGTATCGTTAGGAAGTAAAATGATTGATGCGCCCATTGTAAAACGTGCAGAAAAAACAATCAAACTTGCAGTTGAAAATAGTTTGTTAGATAAAAATTGGAAATCAAATGAAATTAGTTAAAAATGCTGCTGGAAGATTTGTTCCAACTAGAATAAATAAACGTGATGAAATTCCATATAAAGGAATTGGCAAATTTAGACCAAAAGGAAACAAAGCAAAACCGCCAATTAGAACTTGTATTGATTATCCAACAGATGGAAATAAATTAGTTTCAAGTTTAGAAGAAGCATTAAAAAAAGCCGGATTGAAAGACGGAATGACAATTTCCACACATCATCATTTAAGAAATGGCGATGTTCTTACAAATCAACTTTTTGATACAATTAAAAAAATGGGAATCAAAAATATTCGATGGTTTCCAAGCGCATCATTTCCATGTCATCAACATTTAATTCAATATTTGGAAGATGGCACAATTCATCACATTGAAGGAAGCATGAACGGACCTTTAGGAAAATTTACAACTGATGGAAAAATGAAAGGAATTGGAGTTCTACGATCGCATGGCGGAAGATATCAATCAATTCAAGATGGTGAAGTTCATATTGATATTGCAGTAATTGCTGCTCCAACTGCTGATCCGTTTGGGAATGCAACTGGGGATCAAGGAAAATCTGCTTGCGGACTTTTAGGTTTCGCACTCGGCGATTCGGAATATGCAGATCGTGTTATTGTGGTAACAGATAATCTTGTTCCCTTCCCTTGCATTCCTTGGCAGATTCAAGGTAACAATGTTGATTTTGTTGTGCAGACAGATTCGCTTGGAGATTCATCAAAAATTGTTTCCGGAACTACTGAAGTTACAAAAAGTCCGGATAGATTATTAATTGCTGAATATGTTGCTCAATTTTTTGAAGATGCCGGAATATTAAAAGATGGATTTTCATTTCAAGCTGGTGCCGGAGGAACAAATTTAGCATTCGCACTTTTCCTCAAAGAAAAAATGAAAGCAAAAAATATTAAGGCAAGATTTATACGCGGCGGAAGCACAAAATATTTAGTAGAAATGTTGGAAGAAGGATTAACTGATTATATTTTAGACGGACAAACTTTTGATTTGGAAGGTGTACGATCCATGCACGAAAATGCAAATCACGTAAATACGTCTCCGTTCACAAGTTATAATTATCACGGTAAAGGAAATTTTGCATCAATTTTGGATGTAGTAGTTTTAGGGGCAACTGAAGTTGATCTTAATTTTAACGCAAATGTTGTTACTCATTCCGATGGATATTTGCTTCACGGAATTGGCGGATGGCAGAATTGCCTTTTTTCAAAATGTACAATTTTAGCAATTCCTTCTTTCAGAGATCGCATTCCCGTAATTGTTGATGAAGTTACAACTTTATGCGGACCTGGAGAATTAGTTGATGTAATTGTAACCGAGCGCGGAATTGCGATAAATCCCAAAAGAAAAGATTTGATTGAAGCTGTAAAGAATACTAAATTACCTATCAAAACTATAAAAGAAATTTACAACGAAGTAAATGAAATTTGCGGCGGTATTCCGTCAAAACCAAAAGTTAACAAGAATAAAGTCGTTGCTGTTGTTAAATGGGTTGATGGAACAATATTGGATTCTGTATTTCAAAAAGTTTAGGTAAGGAAATTATGTATGGAAATTTTAATTAGAAAAACTCGTAATCGCTCAATTACTGTTTTAATTATTGCTTTTCTTGCGCTCACTTGGCAGTTTATAAATTATATGGTTGTAAAAAATTTAATTGCAGAATCGATCACAATTGATGAATTTGAAAAAGCAATGATATACGCAAGTTATATAATTTTCATACTTTTAATCTTCGCTGTAATTTTACTTGTTTATTCTGTTTTTCGAGTAAGTATAAAATATTCCTCAATTCAAAAAAAGGAAGCAGCTAAAATTTCGCAAACCGATTCTGTTCAAATCCCTAAAAATTAATTTTTGAAAATGAAGAAAATTGGAATTGCGTTTGGTTCCGGCGGAGCAAGAGGTTTAGCTCATATCTTAATGATTCAAGCATTTGAGGAATTAGGAATAAAACCTTCCATAATTTCCGGATCAAGCATTGGAGCAATTGTTGGAGCAGCTTATTCTTCGGGATTAACTTCTCACGAAATGAACGAAATAGTTTTTGATATTCTTCGCCACAAAAACAGCAGATTTTGGGAAATCCATAAAAAATCTGATATTACCAAAATGTTTAACTTGATTGATCCCGGCATTGCAATTGGCGGAATGTTAAAAGGCGATAAATTTGTTAACATAATTTCTAAAGCAATAAAAATTAATAATTTCAAAGATTTAAAAATTCCATTAAAAATTGTTGCGACAGATTACTGGGAAAAGAAACAAGTTATTTTGAGAAGAGGTGAATTAATTCACGCTGTGCGTGCAAGTTATTCATTGCCCGGTTTATTTGCTCCGGTAAATTTTGGTGAAAAATTATTAATTGATGGCGGAATGGTAAATCCGTTGCCATATGATTTAATAAAAGATAAGTGCGATATTACAATCGCGATTGACGTTTCGGCAAATAAAATTAAAACCGGCAATTATTCCCCGCCCGCTTGGGAAATTCTTTTTTCAGCTTTTCAGATTATGCAGAATTCAATTGTTACAGAAAAGTTAAAACAATCACAGCCGGATATTTTAATTAAAATAGATATACAAAATGTACGTGTTCACGAATTTTATAAAGCCGAAAATATATTTCAACAAGCAATTCCTTATAAAGATGAGTTGAAATTCAAAATTGAAAATTTGCTAAATCAACCTAAAAATATTTAGCATAATAAAAACATTTCAATTATATTTTCAATCAAAAGTCGAAAATCCTTCACAAATATAAAATATCTAAGAAAGGAATTCATTCTTTGGCAAAATTCTAATATTCACCGAGAAAAATTTATCATTTACCGAATTCATCTGAAATAATTTAAGAGTACACAATATTTTTACAATAACTTAATTTGAACCTTTGAAAAAAGTTTAAGAAGTTTCATAAACAATAATCTAGAAAATTTTTTGAGAAAATGATGGAAACACAAAAAGCTGATTTATCTTCATTAAGAATTGACAGAACAAAGAAAAATGTTAATCCGGAATTGAAAGGAAGAAACGTAAGATTTATAATTTACTCTATTTTAATAATTGCAATTTTAACCGGACTTTATATTGGCTGGAAAAATTTAACTTCTCCGGAAGTTGAAGTAAAAGTCACAACCGCAGTTTTACAGTCAAATGCTCAAAGCAGTGCCGTGCTTACCGCAAGCGGTTATGTAGTTGCTCAACGTAAAGCTGCAATTGCATCGAAAGGAACCGGAAGATTAGTTTATCTTGGAGTTGTTGAAGGAGATCAAGTAAAGACAAATCAAATTATTGCAAGATTAGAGGATAATGATATTAGAGCTCAATATGAACAAGCAAAAGCAAATTTAAAACTTAACGAAGCATCATTAAAGGAAGCTGAAAATAATTTTAATCGTGAAAAAAAATTAAACGAATCAAAATTATCAAGTGAAATGGCTTTAGATTTAGCCGAATCTAATTATTATAAAGTCTTGGCATCTATTGATGTTGCAAAAGCTACATTGCTTGCAGCAGAAGTTGCAATGGAAAATACAATAATCCGCGCTCCATTTGATGGAACTGTTTTAAGTAAAAATGCAGATGTCGGAGAAATAGTTGCTCCTTTTGCTGCAAGTGTAAATTCAAAATCTGCTGTTGTAACAATTGCTGATATGACTTCACTTCAAGTAGAAGCAGATGTTAGTGAATCTAATATTGAAAAAATTGAACCAAACCAAGAATGTCAAATTACAATTGATGCCTATCCAAATTTTAATTATGCGGGATACGTTGCTAAAATTGTACCCACTGCAGATAGAGGAAAAGCAACTGTTATGGTTAAAGTTGGATTCAAAAATTATGATAGAAAAGTTCTACCGGAAATGAGTGCAAAAGTTTTATTCTTGCGTGAAGCAATGCAAAATGAAATTGTTGAAGAAAAACCAAGTTTGGTAATTCTTAAATCAGCAATGAGAAATGAGAATGATCAAAATGTAGTTTTTAAAATAAAAGATAATAAAGCATACAAGGTAAACGTTAATACTGGTAAGGATTTTAACGAATTTATAGAAATTTTAAGCGGTGTAGAAGTTGGTGAAGAAATCATTGATAATCTCAATGAAAATATTAAGGAAGGAATAAAAGTAAAAATTAATAAATAAGTTTGAGAGGAAATTATGTCAGATATCATTGAAGTAAAAAAATTATCTAAATCTTATTGGAGAAACAGTTTAGAAATTCCCGTGTTAAATGAACTTTCCTTAAATGTTAAAGAAGGAGAATTTTTAGCACTTATGGGTCCTTCCGGCTCCGGTAAAACTACTTTGTTAAATATAATTGCCGGAATTGATAGACCAACAAACGGAAGTGTAACTGTTGCGAATACTGATATTGCAAAACTAAGTGAATCGGCTTTGGCAAAATGGCGATCTTCAAATGTTGGATTTATTTTTCAATTCTATAATTTAATTCCTGTTTTAACAGCTTTTGAAAATGTTGAACTTCCATTGCTTCTAACAAAACTTTCCAAAGCGGAAAGAAAGAAACATGTGGAAACTGCTCTTACAATTGTGGGACTTGGCGATAGAATTCATCATTATCCAAAACAACTTTCCGGCGGTCAAGAACAGCGTGTTGCTATTGCACGTGCAATAGTTACGGATCCTTCACTTCTTGTTGCAGATGAACCAACTGGTGATCTTGATAAAAATTCCGCAAATGAAATTTTAATTTTGATGGATCGATTAAACAAAGAATTCAATAAAACAATTGTGATGGTAACACATGACCCGCATGCTGCAGAAAAAGCAAAAAGATTATTGCATCTTGAAAAAGGTGAATTATCCTCAAACGAAAAAAATTAGTGAGGGATTATGAAAGTATTAAAATTAATTTTCAAAAATGCATTAAGACATAAATTGCGATCAATTCTTACAATTTCCGGAATTGCAATAGCAATTATTGCTTTTGGATTATTGCGAACCGTTGTTACTATTTGGGATTCAAGCGTTGATGCAGCAAGCGCAAACAGATTAATTACACGGCAAGCAATTTCTTTTATCTATCCTTTACCCAATGCACATAAGGATAAAATCTTATCTGTTCCGGGAGTTACAAAAATTACCGGAGCAAATTGGTTTGGCGGAGTTTATAAGAATAAAGACAATTTCTTTGCACGAATGGCGGTTGATGATAATTATTTTGAACTCTTCCCGGAATTTATTATTTCCAAGAACGAACTGGATGATTACAAAAAAAATAGAAATTCATGTATTATCGGTTCTCAAATTGCAAATCAATATAAAATAAAAGTCGGCGATCAAATGGTTTTAGAGGGTGATATTTATCCCGGAAGATGGGAATTTGAAGTTAAGGGAATTTATAAACCACGAGATAAAAATACAGATGCAACGCAAATGTTATTTCACTCAACTTATTTAAATGAAAGAATGCTTGTTGAGAGTCCAACCAGAGCTAACGAAACCGGTTGGTATATTATTCAAGTTGATGATCCAAAAAATTCTGCAAATATTTCTGCAAAAATTGACGCACAATTTAAAAATTCAATTGCCGAAACTAAAACGGAAACCGAAAAAGCATTCACACAAGGATTTGTTTCAGCATCCGGAGCAATTATAAGTGCGATGAATATTATGTCATTTGCAATCATTGGAATCATAATGTTGGTTCTTGCAAACACAATGATAATGGCAGCAAGAGAAAGAACTCGAGAATATGCTGTTCTAAAAACTCTTGGATTTTCTGCAAAACATTTAGTTGGATTAATTCTTGGCGAATCTTTGCTCATTTCATTTATTGGCGGTGGCATTGGATTATTTCTAACATTTCCACTTGTTGCCGGATTTGAACAAGCAATGCCAAAGGGTTTTTTCCCGTTTTTCTATATCGAACCAATTACAATAATATTTGCAGTTATCGCAACATTATTAGTGGGAATTGTTTCAGCAATCTTCCCTATTCAAAAATCTTTAAGCACAAAAATTGTAGATGGATTTAGATATGTTGGATAAATTTTATTTAACTCGAAAATTGAATTTTCACAAAATTCTGAAAAATTTTTAGGAGTAAAAATGGCTGTTCCATTTAAATATATGATAAAAAATTTCAAGACTAGAAAACTTACAACAATTATAACTATTACCGGTATTGCGCTTGTGGTATTTGTATTTGCCGCAGTTTTGATGATGGCATTTGGTGTTGAAAAAACTTTAGTTGCAACCGGTGAAAAAGATAATGTTAAAGTTCAAAGAAAATCTTCACAAGGAGAAATTTCAAGTTTAATTGATGGTGATACGCAAAATATAATTAAATCACTTCCTCACGTTGCTAAAAACTCCGAAGGTAAATTGTTAATTTCTGAAGAACCGGTTTTAATAATAAATTTAGAAATTAAAGATGGCGGAATGAGCAATATTACTTTGCGAGGAGTTTCGCAAGTTGTTAAAGATTTGCGTCCTCAAGTAAAAATAATTGAAGGAAAAATGTTCAATCCAAATTTACGGGAATTAATTGTTGGGATATCTATTTCCAATAAATTTGACGGAGCACAAATTGGCAGTGAATTAAAAATTGCCGGAGCAATGTGGAAAATTGTGGGAACTTTTGAAGCAAACGGAAGCGGATTTGAATCAGAACTTTGGGGTGATGCATCACAACTTTTAAATGCTTTTAATAGAGGGAATACAGTTTCTACAATTACTTTAAAATTAGATAATGAAAATAATTTTGAAAAATTCAAACATTCATTTTTTACAGATAAAAGATTGCTACAATTTGAAGTTATGTCTGAGCAAAGATTTTTCGAAATGCAATCAGAAATTTTAGCAACATTTATTAGAATTCTCGGAACATTCATTACAATAATTTTCAGCTTTGGAGCAATTATTGGAGCAGCTATTACAATGTATGCAGCAGTTTCAAATCGTACAATAGAGATTGGAACAATGCGCTCATTAGGATTTAGCAGAAGAAGTATTTTAACAGTTTTCGTTACTGAATCATTATTGATTGCAATTATTAGCGCAACAATTGGATTATTCTTTGCATCATTTTTGCAATTTTTAACAATTTCAACTTTAAACTGGAATTCTTTTGCAGATTTATCATTCTCTTTTGCGTTAAATCCGCAAATAATTATTTCATGTTTTATTTTTGCAATTTCAATGGGATTTGTTGGCGGAATTTTCCCAGCGTTTAGAGCCGCAAAATTAAATATTGTAAGTGCTTTGAGAGGAAATTAGTTGAATAATTTTTATAATCCAGTTGCCTCAAAATAAAAGGTAACTATGGTAAAGAAAAAATGTTGAAAAAAGAGTTCATAAAAATTCCAAATAGATAATAAAAAGTAATAATAATTGTTTCTTTCTTTTTTTGCTACTTTTTTTCTTTCTTTGTTAATATGTTGATAACGTCAAATCAACTTCAAGATTTCATTTATTTTACGAGAGATTGAGTTTTGTAGCAAAAAGGGATTTAATTTTGTGTGTTTATTTGTCAAGAGGATTTTAGTTTTCTTAGAGACAACCGTAGAGTCTAAAATTCTTTGAAAAGGGGTTTTAGGCTGATCGTGTTTTTTGATAACTTGAGAGCCATCGCGAACTTTGGAAATAATTTTAGAAGAAGGAATAAAGAAGTTAAAAAACAAAGACCATTCATTAGTAAAAATATCATTCATCAGCTCAACAATTTTAATATTATCGAAGCGATGATAACCAAAATATTGCCTGATGTGAGTCCAATTTTTACCTTCAATATGTACATTATCGTTTTTCATATAAGCTCGTGAACGAGTATAGTCAACCGGTTGTTTACGTTTCGTGAAGTAAGCCAATAGATGCCAGTTAAGAAATTCACCACCGTTATCAGAATCAAAACCAAGAACTTTGAAAGGGAGAGAATTCTCAATAGATTCAATAGCCTTAAAAGTTCCTTGTTGTCCTTTGCCCCATATAGCACGTGCTTCAGTCCATCCGGAGGCAATATCAACAGTGTTAACTGTATAGACAAAACTACCAGTAATCGAGTCTCCACAATGAGCTACGGTATCTGCTTCAATAAATCCCGGGAACTCTCATCCCACTGGTTTGTTTTTATTGGAATTTGTTTTTTGATTAAAGAACCCGGTTTGGTTGTTGATAATCCTTTTTCTTAAATTTATTCCTAATCGGTTTTAAGAGTCGGTCTATTGTTGCTGGTGAAATTCTGAGAAGAAGTTTTCTATTTTCTTCTGTTAGTTCTCCCTCATAAAATGGAAGCCATAGTGGTATTGCATATTTTAATCTTTTTGAGCAAATAAGATTAGTTGATTTCCAAATATTCTTTAATGCTGCTATTATCTCATTGTGAGCAAATTTTTTCTTTCTGCCGGCTTTTTTCTTTGGGGTTCCTTTTATTTCTTCGTTTATTCAATACCCTTATTATATATTTTCTATTATATCCACAAGTAGTGCATATTTCATAAAGAAGTTTCTGTTTTTCTGCCTTATTTGAACTTAAATATCTTGCTCGTATAGCTGCAATATACTCTTGTTTCGACTTTTTGCTCATAATATTTCCGCTTTTTTCGGTTACTTATATTATGAGGCAACGTATTGTTTTCCTAATTAACTTCGGTTACTTTAATTGTGAGTCAATTCGTCATAAATATTAGATTTTTGTAATTCCGATATTATTTCATATATTTTCACTTTAAAATTTGAAATTCAGCTAATTGGAGAGGTGGGTGAGTGGCTGAAACCAACGGTTTGCTAAACCGTCGTAGGGGTTAAACTCTACCGCGGGTTCGAATCCCGCCCTCTCCGCCATTTATCAATAAAAGCAATAACTTACAGACACGCCACACAAATTAAGCACAAATATTTTTAATTTATCTAAAAAAATAGTTGTCTTAATATAATTTAAATAATAGTTTAAAACTTAAATTATGAATACTTATGTTATAGAAAAAACATGAGACAAATAACTGATTCAGATTTTAGCATACCAATAATATTTCCAGAAGTTATTCATAAGGAATTCCAATATTCACAAAACAAACCTATTTTAATCGAAGGTAGAAATTTAAAAGATGGTGTTAACAGAAGTTATGTTTTAAAACCTACCGGAGCTTCAAGAATGTATGGTGATGCAATAACAAAAGAATTAGTTGCCTCTCTTATAGCGATTGAATTATGCTATTTTACTCCTACTCCAGTACTTATAAGCATTGATAGTTCATCGTTATTACTATTCAAAGGTCTTATTTCTTATGAAACAATGACAAAAAGTATTGGACTTAATTTTGGAAACTTGTACTTTGAAGGTATGCCCGTTTGGAATCATGACGATTTTAATAAGAAAAGTTTGTTTAATCAAATTCAGTCAATTTTGTTTTTTGATTTATTTATTGAAAATCCGGATAGAACAATAAATAAACCAAATATGCTTACTAATGGTCTTGATATTTTAATTTTAGATCACGAACTTGCATTTAGTTTCACAGATTTAATTGGTTATAAAAATCCGACACCTTGGAAATTAACTCAACAAGATTTATTTTTGCTTGAAAATCATATTTTTTTCTCTTTTTTAAAAAAGAAAAAATTTTCATCTGAAATTTATGTTGAAAAGTTTAACAAAATAAATGATAATTTTTGGTATAAAGTTGAAAAATTAATTCCCGATGATTATTTACATGGTAAGTATATTGACCTAAAAAATTATGTACAGAATAGAGTTTCTAATTTAGAAATTTATTGTAAGGAAATTGAAAAGGTATTATCATGAAAACATACGAGTTTTCAATATTACGGTATTTACATGACCAAGTTACTGGTGAATTTATAAATGTTGGTGTAATTTTATATTCAAAAGAAGAAAAGTCATTACAAGCAAAGTTTATTGAAAATGCAAAACGACTTTCAGACTTTTTTCATGGTATAGATGGCCGCAGGATAAAAAATCTAATACAAGGTTTAAACACGACAATAATAAAAATTGATAAAAAATTAAAAAGTGAATTAAATTTAGATGGATTAGATAGTCTTGAAAAAATTTGTAATTATATTTTGCCAAAAGATGACTCAGCTCTTTATTTCAGTGAAACTAAATTTGGTAGATCGATAGAATTACAAAATGCATTGGAGAATTTATCTAATAAAATAATTCGAAAATATGAATTTAACAATGATAAAAAATCATTTTCAGATGAAGAAGTTTGGCAGCAAGTTTATAAAAAGTATTTTGATGAAAATCTCATTACAGAAAAATTAAATGAAGAATTTATCTCTACTGAAAATGATTCCTTTCATTTTAACCTTTGTTGGACCAATGGTAAATTAAATATTTACAAACCAATATCATTCGATTATGTTGAACAAGATAGATTAAAAAATAAAATTTATCGATGGGATGGAATTTTAAGAGAGCTTATTACTTCGGAAAAAATAATATCATTAAATTTTTTAACTAAATATCCATCAAATAAACTAGAGTATAATATTTCCAAACTGATAAAAGAAAAATTATTAATTGATGCTGATAAAATTCAAACAAAAATTATTTATGAAAGTGATATAAAAAATTTTATTTCAGATTTAAAAGAAGAAATTATCTCACATAAATAATTTTCCAGACTGTCATTTTTCTTTACCTTTCTCACTTCAGATCTCATATTTAAATCCTAACATTTTTAGGATGTTGACTAATCAAAAATAAAATACTTTTAAGACGCTCATTCTCTTGAATATTATTGAATTAACAATTACTTACAGAATTGTTGTACAAATTCAACACAAAACAATTTCATTGTACTTGCAACCGAGAATAGTGTTAGTTTTAATTCCTCGGTTCCTGAAATCTTTGAAATTCCTGCTTAATTAGTATATCAAAATATGTTTCAGACTGCCGCTCCTCTTTGACTTCAACCTCAGCTAATAATTCATCCATGAAATTAATTTCTGTTTCCACTATTACCTCCTTGAATATTATTGTTATTTACTTTGTTATTTAAATATTGCTCAACTGCTTCATTTATTAAAACAGTCATTGGTCTTTTCTCAACCTGCTTAAGTTGATATAGTTTTCTGATTAGCTCCTCTGTTAGAGCCGGTGTGTACATACGGATGCCTCCTTTAGTTTAGTGATTGTTAAATTGGATTGGTTTAAAAAGAAAAGCCCTTCTTTGTGGGAAGGGCTAATCTGGATTGAAAATATTTACAAAAGATTATTTTATTAGAAGCATCTTCTTTGTCGCAATAAATTCTCCGCCATGAATTTTATAAAAATATACTCAGCAAGTAAGATAATTGTATAGTAATTTCATTTTAAAGGTTCAAGCCGTTTGACTATAGTGATCTGAAAAATTAGGTCACTTCACTAAATTTAGTTGGAAATATAAGATACAAACTAATAAGTAGTTTTTTGTCAATATACTTTGATACTATACTTTAATAATTTTTTTGGTAAATGATCGTCAAGATTCGAAATGTCACTATCATTGAGTTCAATTAAATTAAAATCATATTTCTTGTAGATTTCTATTTTTGCTTTTTTCCTTTCAGCATATTTGGGATCTTCTTCCAATCCCCAGAACTCAATAAAAACTTTACCATTTGGTAAATAAAAGTCAGGGTATAATTCTTCTTCAATTGGTAATTTTCGCTCATATGCATGGGCTAAATTATAATCATACAAAGCGTTATCAATAATAACTTCAGCTCTTGAACGGACAAAATGACCGTCTTTAGTTCTAAATTTAGCTGGGAACTTCTCTCTAAAATTATCGTTATTTGATTCTGATAGTACTTTATTTGTTTGCACTGTCGTATGTTCAGGCAATGTAACTTCTTTAAAAACATTATTTAGATTTTTGTTGGATAAAATATTATCAGGCCATAATACATATGATCCACCCGATGATTCATGTTCACATTGTTTACCCCCTAAATCTTTACCAAGTCTTGTTATTCTCCATCCAGCAATATTTTTTTCTATCCAACCTAATTCTGATAATATCAGATTCAATCGTTGAGATGAAATGTCGAAGTGTTTGCCAATTGTTGTTGCATTCAAAAGTTTTGGTTTTTCAAATTCTTGTCCATTGTTGATGGATAAATTCTCAGGCCAAACTATGTATTCTCCAAACTTTGGATTATTTCGCATTTGACCGCCTTTTTGTCTCCCAAATTCAGTTAAAACCCACTTTTCGTCTTTTCTTTCCATAAAACCAAGACTTTTAAGTTTATCAAACAATTCACTTGATTTAATATCAAGTTCATTTGCAAGTGCAGTAGTTGAAAGATATTCCATATTATAATATCCTATTTTAATAATTTATTTTATAAATCATATTTAATATTCAAGCATTCAAACAAATTAAATGAATATTTTATCAGATGTCTATTGAAAATTGAATTAATAATTATAGGTTTTTTATAGTCAGTTTGAAATTATTAATATTTTTAAAACTATCGAAGTTTTATTTACATAATTTAATTATAAGACTATTTAAATTGTTTTTTTGGGAGAGTTGGATTTTAACACTTTCACAGATTTTACTTGAGGCTAAACCAGTTGATTTTATTTATTAAACTAGAAGTAAGTATTTACAGCAAATTTGAATTGGTTAATAAAGATTTCTTTATTACTCGAAATATTATTTTGTTCATAAAATAAAAGCATAGCCTTTTTATATTCAACAGAATCAACTGTTCTAAAAGAAATGGGACAATATTTATAATTCATCAAAACTGAATTACTAACAATTCTGGCAGTCCTTTTATTTCCATCAACAAATGGTTGGATGTAAGATATTAAAACTAAAACCAGCAAAGCTTTTTCAAAAACATTTTCTTTATTATTCACTAGTTCGCACATACTTAATAGAGCTTCAGAAATCTGGAATTCATTGTCTAACGGTCTATAATTTGTCCCGGAAATTCCAACACGTCTTTTTCGAATATTTTTATCAACACCAAGTTCTTTTATTAATATACTGTGAATATCTTCAATTTTAGAGACTGATATTGGAATTAAGTAATCAGGATTTTCAATAATAAAATCAATTGCATCTTTATGGTTTAGAAGCATTACTGCTTCTTCCTTAGATTTACCCGAAGCTGTTTCTTTTTCCTTGAGAAGTCTTTCTGTTTCTAAAAGTGAGTAAGTATTACCCTCTATTTGAGATGATTTCCAGCTTAAGTCAATTGCAAGCCTTTCAAGTTCTTTTTTATATTCTATTTTTGAAAGTTGAGCTATGTTTTGTTCGAACTTGTTTTGCAGCAATTCTAATTGTTTAAATTCATCAGTTGTTAATATGCAAGTATCTTTTAGAGTTTCCGGTATAAGACGTAAATTAAAACTTTCCTTTATATTCCTTTCATCAATATCTTTTTCATAATATTTCTCAATGTCTATTGGAAATAAAAGTTCATAGGTCGGTGATATTAAATATTTGGTAGATTTGCCTTTTCCCTCTTTTATTAAAAATTTTTCATCAATTAGTTTAGCAAGTATTCTTTTAACTGTTGCATAACTTATTTTTGTCTGAATTCCTTCAAAAATATCTTTAGAAGAAATTTCGATTCCATTTTTAATGTATTCAAGTATTTCTAATTCTTTTTTATCAGTCATTGAGTTTTATTTTATAGCTCATAATTGTATAGATTATAGCTAAAATAAGTACGAATATGAGCTTTATTTATATTCCGAATGAGCTACATTATTTTATTTACCTCAATAATACTAAAAAACTAAATATTTATAAATATATTAATTTGAAATTCATTCTCAACGAATTGACTCACAATTAAAGTAACCGAAGTTAATTAGGAAAACAATACGTTGCCTCATAATATAAGTAACCGAAAAAAGCGGAAATATTATGAGCAAAAAGTCGAAACAAGAGTATATTGCAGCTATACGAGCAAGATATTTAAGTTCAAATAAGGCAGAAAAACAGAAACTTCTTTATGAAATATGCACTACTTGTGGATATAATAGAAAATATATAATAAGGGTATTGAATAAAAAAGAAATAAAAGGAACCCCAAAGAAAAAAGCCGGCAGAAAGAAAAAATTTGCTCACAATGAGATAATAGCAGCATTAAAGAATATTTGGAAATCAACTAATCTTATTTGCTCAAAAAGATTAAAATATGCAATACCACTATGGCTTCCATTTTATGAGGGAGAACTAACAGAAGAAAATAGAAAACTTCTTCTCAGAATTTCACCAGCAACAATAGACCGACTCTTAAAACCGATTAGGAATAAATTTAAGAAAAAGGATTATCAACAACCAAACCGGGTTCTTTAATCAAAAACAAATTCCAATAAAAACAAACCAGTGGGATGAGAGTTCCCCGGGATTTATTGAAGCAGATACCGTAGCTCATTGTGGAGACTCGATTACTGGTAGTTTTGTCTATACAGTTAACACTGTTGATATTGCCTCCGGATGGACTGAAGCACGTGCTATATGGGGCAAAGGACAACAAGGAACTTTTAAGGCTATTGAATCTATTGAGAATTCTCTCCCTTTCAAAGTTCTTGGTTTTGATTCTGATAACGGTGGTGAATTTCTTAACTGGCATCTATTGGCTTACTTCACGAAACGTAAACAACCGGTTGACTATACTCGTTCACGAGCTTATATGAAAAACGATAATGTACATATTGAAGGTAAAAATTGGACTCACATCAGGCAATATTTTGGTTATCATCGCTTCGATAATATTAAAATTGTTGAGCTGATGAATGATATTTTTACTAATGAATGGTCTTTGTTTTTTAACTTCTTTATTCCTTCTTCTAAAATTATTTCCAAAGTTCGCGATGGCTCTCAAGTTATCAAAAAACACGATCAGCCTAAAACCCCTTTTCAAAGAATTTTAGACTCTACGGTTGTCTCTAAGAAAACTAAAATCCTCTTGACAAATAAACACACAAAATTAAATCCCTTTTTGCTACAAAACTCAATCTCTCGTAAAATAAATGAAATCTTGAAGTTGATTTGACGTTATCAACATATTAACAAAGAAAGAAAAAAAGTAGCAAAAAAAGAAAGAAACAATTATTATTACTTTTTATTATCTATTTGGAATTTTTATGAACTCTTTTTTCAACATTTTTTCTTTACCATAGTTACCTTTTATTTTGAGGCAACTGGGCATTTAATTAAACCTCTTTATTAACCATTTACACAAAACTTTTTACACTACCAATTAATTTCGGAGTTTTTTGTGTCAATTCTTGCTACTTTAAAAATATTAACTTTTTAGTATCTCTAAATTCACCTGCAGTTATTCTATAGAAATAAATTCCACTTGATAAATTTATTCCAGAATATTCGATAGTATAACCTCCAGCATTTTGATTCTTGTTAATTATTGTTTCTATTTCCTTACCAAGTTGATTATAAATTACAATTCTAACATTTGTTGATTTTGGCAAATCATATTTAATTGAAGTACTTGGATTAAATGGGTTCGGATAATTTTGATATAAATAAAAAGTCTTAGGTACAATTTTAGCCTCATTTGCTATCTGTTTTGCTAGTCCATTAATTAGATCGTTAAGTAAGTCAATGCTTTGTATTATTAAAGTATAAATTTGATTTTGACTCTCGCAGTCAGTAATCCAGTCATTTTTATCTGGAGTGCCGGAATTAGCACATCCATCAGTTTTTTTCAGTAGATCATTTGTAAGTTGATTTTCAGCATCAACATAATTGCCCTGATCAACTTTCAGCAGAATTGTATTTAATTTATTTGTTAGAGTATTTGCCATATTCGAATTCTTTAGACTTTCAAGTGGCAATTGATTAATGGTTTGTATTCCTTCCTGTAAAGTTTCACTTACTACTGTTAACCTTGATAAAACGGATACAGTAATACTAGAAGGATCACTTTCCAACTCACCATCGTTAACAATTAATGTAATTACATATTCTCCAACCATATCTGGTACAAAAGTTGGGTTAATAATATTTTGTGCATCGATTAAGCTTTCACTTCCCTCCGGTTTTGACGCAATAGACCAAATATAATTAAGGATATCATTATTCTCATCGGAGCTTGAACTCCCATCTAAATACACAATTTCAGTTGTTAAGTATGATTGGTTATTACCAGCATCGGCTAGTGGTTTCACATTATTAAAGCTTATTACAATTTGATCAGAATTACTGGAAGTCCATGAATCATTGACGATAAGTTCTATCTTATATTCGCCATACACATCAACAATAAATTCAGGAGTAGATATATTTTGATTATTAAGAACGGCATTGCTCCCAGCTGGTTTTTCTATAATATTCCAGTAATATGTTATTGGATCTCCATCATCATCCCAACTTTGAGTCCCATCTAACTGTATAATAGAACCAATGATCAGAACAGCTTGATCTGGGCCAGCATCAGAAACAGGTGGTGAATTAATAGTACTAATTTGTACTTGAGCAGGTTCACTACTCAAACCAAGATTATCTGCCACAACAAGTTCAATGATATAATTACCAGGTTGATCCACAGTAAAGGTAGGGCTAACTGTTGTAGGATCAGATAATATCGCTAAACTGGTTTGTGGTTTTGATACTATTTCCCATAAATAGGTTAACGGATAATTCCCGTCTGAATCTAAACTGTAACTTCCATCAAGATTTACAATACTTCCTGCATGTACTGTTTGAGCATCTCCTGCATTTGCTATTGGTGGATGATTTATAGGATTTTCAGTTATCCAAGGATCAAAATAAACTTCACCCATACTTCCTTCCTCATTATCATATATATGAGCATCAATTTCTAATGCTGTTTGATAATCCCAAATATTATTATATGCATTTACGGTGTATCCTGTATTATTATAAACTTGAAAATTGCCATTATCATTATTACGAATTGTGTTATTGCCTTGATCGGAGATATCATTTCTACCAAGATCTACCAAATTTCCATATTTTATATAAATTCCGTAACTTTTATTATTTTCAATTATGTTACCACGTAATTTAGTATTAATCGTCTGTGTTCCTCCTGTTTGAATTCCATTTTGATTTGCAGAACAAATATTATTTAAAACTTGATTATTTTTTGATCCACCCCAAAGTTGATATAGTTCTTTGTGTATTTTGAGAGTATTTTAATTTACATTCAAAACGCTGTAAGTTATTGATATTACTTATTTTAGAGTAGTTTTAGCATTGAAAGAGGTTTGGTTGCATTTTTACAAAAACTACTAAAAAATTACACTGTATTGCACCTCTTTTAACGGCAATTAAACACTCTTAAAATTGCGTTTTTATTTCATAATCTAAACATTTCTGTACGAAATAGTACAAAAAAGAAAATTTTTTAATTTTGTTTAAGTAGCCAAAAAAGTAGCTAATTTTTAAAAGTTGGCTACTTTTTATAACTTATTGAAATAAAACAATATACAGCGTTTTTAATTTGTGCATATATAAAAAAGTTGGCTACTTAGAAAACTATAATTTTAGCTACTTTTTGATGCAATTTGAACAATAAAATTTTCTATTTTTGAGATCATTTAACCAATTATGAAAATTATTCTTGAAAATTATGAGGATATTTCTTTTAACTTATTTTTTAAGATCTCAGCTAGTCTTTTTTCATTAAACTCTTCTATTATTTTTTCCCTTTGTGGATCTGTATCGTAACCTAATAAATATTCTATTTTGACATTAGCAATCTTACTTAAGATTACTAAATCTTCAGGTGTTAAATTATTTGTTAAAGACCAAGTATTTAATAAATGTAAAATTGTACTTTTTAACCAATAGTCCCCTATTTTTTCTTCATCTGCAAATTCATAGTAAAAATTTAATTTTTTAAGTTTTTCAATCTCATTATTTACTCTTTGGTAAATTTTACCAGTTTTTTGAAAAAATCGGTTTTCTTTTCCTGATATTAACCATTCAATATCGCATCCCCAAAAATATAATTTTGAAAGAAATTCAGTACCTGGTAAGGAACGTCCATTTATATAATTGCTACTTATATTTTTTCCTGTTGTTCCAAGTGCATCTGCCCCGGATTCAATAGTACCAAATCTAGTTTTTAAGAATAGTTTTAGCCTTTTTCCAAATTCTTTTTTGTTAATATCAAGCATATTCAAAATTATTATTGTGATTTTAAAGTAAAATAAATATTTTACTTGCTAAATACTGTGAATTCACATATATTGTGGACAATTGTATTATTTACTTTTATAAAATTATGTCATCTTTTATTAAATACAAAAAATTGCTAAACCAAGCTGAAATAGCTAGACAAATAGGCATTTCAAAATCTTATCTAAACCAAATCATACTTGGTACAAAAAAAAGTGAAAAGTATGAAAAAGAAATTGAAAAAATTATTAAAGAACTAGCAATGAAACAAAGTACGAAATAGTACACAAACAAATATAGTATTGAAATTATTTATTTGAAATAGAAAGAAAAAATGAATACAAAAAAGAATGAAAAATATTCAATTGATAACAAAACAAAAGAAGTTATCATTTTATCAATTGCTGAAAATTCAAAAGAAATAAATTCTATAAAAGAATTTAATGCTAAGAAAATATTCGTTGAAAAGCTATTAAACGACTGTTTATATAAGTTAAATAAAGTTGAAGAAACTGAAATATTAACTTACGAAAATGTTTTAAAGAAAAAATATTTACCTGATATTGAAACAATATTTTTATCCGCTAATAACCTTGAGACAGTAGATAAATTATGCAAATATGGAGTTTATAATTTTAGGTACAATTCGCATAATGAAAGGATTATTAAAACAACTTCCGTTTTAGAAAATTTAGATGAAAATCAAAAATTAAAATTAAGAAAAGAATTGTCACCAAGTGAATATAATGAAGAAAATATTTTTACAGATAAAAATATTATTGAAGTTTTAGATTCATTTCCAAATGCAACTGAAAAGCAAAAGATAAAATTCATCAATAGAATACAATGTCTAAAGGCATCAATTAAAATACGTGATACTGATTTATATGCATTTGCACCTAAATGGAATAAAACAAAACCTGATAAAAAAATGGCAGCTCAAACTATTATAAAATATAGAAATCTGTTAAAAAAAGTGAATAATCTCAAAGTCCTTATAGGGAAATATCCAACTATAAAAAATAGGAGTTAAAAATGCCAGGATTTGATTTAAATACAAAGATAGATTGGAAAAAAAAAATAAATAGTGCTTTAAAAAGAAGAGGATTAAAATCTTGGTCAGATGATTGGGAAGTGCATGGGAATTGTCATATTGGATATAATGAATTTGTTGGTATGGCACAATATATAGAACAAGATAATCAAGTTGAACAATCCCCAATTGAAGTTATGATAACAGCACACGCTGTTTATGAACGTCTTTTATCCGGTGGATTGGAAAAAATAGAAACAACTTAAAATAGAATTTTTGGAGTAAAATTTAGGTTTACGGCTTTTAGGGAGAATGAACTTGAAAAAGTTCTAATTGGCTTTGTTAGGAGTTCAATTTACATATTGTTTTAATAAAGAGTAAAACTTAAATGCAAAGTTTGAGAAAAACCGTACCTGAATTTTTTACTGAGGAACACTCAGCAAATTTACCAAATGAAAATCATTTTAATTCCAGTTTAATTAATAAAAACTGGGGTACAGTTAAAGAGTGTTCCAAATTTTTTGGCATACCTGAATCAACACTAAAATCAAGATGTATTGGTAATTCCAAAATAAAATATCTTACCAGAAAATCTACGGGAATTGGCGGCACAAAATATGAAATCAACATTAACTCAATTATTGAAAACTTAAAACCAAAAGAGAAAGAAATCTGGTTAAGAAAAATTGAGAAAGAAGCAATTAGTAAAGTTAAAACTGATAGTGAAATTGAGAATGATTTTATTCATGAATGTTATGCAGTAGCTCATAATTGTAACAAAATAAAATTTGATAAAAATAATTTTATATACACGTTTTTTGAGGGAATGAGAGACAAGGATGTAAGGAAAAAAATAACTGCTTTTAATTTACAATTTCCAGAATATAAAACTGCTATTCAAACAGTTAGGGAAATAAGAAAAATTGTGAAAGAAAGTGGTAAAATTGGTTTAATAGGTAAATATGGTAAGAATGCAGGTAAAACAACTGTTAAAGATGAATGGTTTGAAATTTATAAAGAACTTAGATTAACTCAAGGTCAAAAATCTGCAAAAAGTTGTTGGATAAAAGTAATTGGAAAAATTAAAGAACTCAATTCACAAATTGATATTTCTGAAATTCCTTCAGTTGATGCATTTGAAAGAAGGTTAAAAAATGAGATACCAGAATCCGCAAGGCATTTAGCTACAAAAGGTTTTAAATCCTACAATAAAAAATTCAATAACTATTTAAATAGAACATATGATAATTTAATTTCAGGTCAAGTTTGGGTAAGTGATCATAGGCAGTTAGATTTTGGAGTAATTGATAGTTTACCATATAGAGTTAAAGAAGAATTAAATGAATGGTTTGAAGAAAATCCAAATGCATTTTTAGAGAATGGTAAAAATAGTAAAGTACAATTTCCATGGATAACTGTTTGGATTGATTTTAAGAGTGGTAAATGGCTTGGATGGTTTTTACATGTTGAAGATCCAAATACAGATCATATTTTATATTCATTCGTATTAGCAGCACAAAAACATGGCATTCCGGAAGAAATTTATATTGATAATGGAAAAGATTATAGAGCCTTAGATTTTGCAGGCGGCAAAACGAATAAAAGAAAAACCATTGATACATTCAAAGTTACTTCCCTTTGTGCAACATTAAGAATCAAAGTCAATTTTTCACTCCCATATAATGCACAGGCAAAAACAATTGAAAGAAACTTCAAAACATTTAAAGAACATCTTGATAAAATTTATCCAACATATAGAGGCGGAAATATTGTTGAAAGGCCTGAAAGATTAAATACAGAAATTAAAAAAGGAAATATTCCTTTCCTAAGTGAAGTTTCTAAACAACTTGATTTTTTTATTGAAAATATCATGAATACGCAAATTGGTTATGGCAAAGTATTGAAAGGTAGAAGTAGAAATCAAGTTTGGAATGAAGATATGAAATTTATTGAAGAGAATGGATTAAAATCTCCATTGAGAAAAGTTGCGGATGATGATTTGAAAATGTTTATGATGCGAACTGCCAGACCACAAAAAATAGGAAGAAATGGAGTTTGCTTAAGTCAGAAACATGACTTGTATTATTGGAATGATGCAATGCATGGAATGAAGGGTACATTAGTTTATCTAAGAAGAAACAATAAAACATATCAAAAGGCATATGTATTCTTAGCAAAAAACGATTCGTTTATTTGTGAAGCTCAACTTAATGTTTGGGATGTTCCCGCAATTGCAAAAACCGATTTGGATAAAAAGCAGCTTACAGAATTACTAAGAAAGAAAAATGAGGAAGTAAAAATTGATAAACGTTTGGGTGAAACAACATCTTCAATTTCAGTTAATGAAGAATTAAGATTGCATGCACTTGGAATTAAAGATTTAGAAAATAGTACTGAAGAAATTGAAGATATACCTTCACCAAGAAATTCACAAATAATAATTAAGTCAAAACTTAGTGAAGCAAATAGAAAAATAAAGGCATTAAAAACCGGCACTGATGATTTTGAATTCACTGAAATAGAAATTGAAGAAAAACAAAATTGGGTTGATTTTTTTGATGAATAAAAAAAAGGAGTTAATTAAATGAGTTCATTTGTTATTGAAAATAATTCTACAGCTGAACTAAGTGATTTGAAAATTCTTTATTCAAAGGCTGTTAATGAAAACCTTTGGTTTTATACTAGAATAAACTCAATTGATATTTGGATGTCACCAAAAGAATTTGGAGAAAAGTATTTAAGAAATTCATTCTGGAATAAACAAGGATGGATATTAAGAAACCCAAAAGAAAGAATTCATGAAATAAAATTTACAATTAAAACTTTAAGTGATGAAGTAGAAAGTATTGAAAGAGAATTAAGAACTAATTAACTAAATAAAAAACCTCATTTTGGAGGAAGTCCTAATGAGGTTTTTAAAATATAACTAAAAGAAGTGAGGTGAGAAAATAATATGGAATTACTGAAAAGTCAAATGAACGTTTCAAAAACTGATTTAGTAGATCAGTTGGAAGATTATCAAGAAAGAAAAAATCTTTCTTGGAATGAAGTATCAAGAAAAATAGGAATCAGTCCATCAATTATTTCATCATGGAGAAAAAATTCCTATACAGGCAATAATGATGATGTTAATATTGCTGTAGATAGGTTTTTAAGAATTGAAAACAGCAAGTTAAAAGGTATTAAAAAGGATCTTGAATTTGTTGAAATAAACAATACAAAAAAGTTTTTGAGTGTATTAAAAACTTGCCATAGAGATGGAATTATTGCTGCTATAGTTGGCGATACCGGAACTAGTAAAACAACTTCCATTGAACTTTATGAAAGTGAAAATGATGTTGTTAAAATTTCAGCAAATAGAAGTTTCAAATTCCCGATTGAGTACATAAAAAGAATTCATACTCAAATTGGTAAAAATGGAATTGGAACAATGAATAAACTTTTTCAGGATGTTGTTAATGAACTGAAGGGAAAAAATATTCTTATAATTATTGATCAATGTGATTATTTGAACTTATCCGCAATAGATATTTTCAGATCATTAAATGATGAAAGCGGAGTTGGAATTGTGTTTGTTGGTTTACCTTCTTTCTTAGCAACATTAAGAGGAAATGAACCGGAAGTAAAGCAAGTAAAAGATCGTATTAGAATGAAATTGGAATTGAAAAAATTTTCACAAAATGATTGTGATGAAATACTTGATAAAAATTGGCCTGAATTAAACGGACTTAAAACTGAATTTTATAAACATTCAAACGGAAGTATTAGAATACTTTCAGCATTGATTTATCATTGCAGATTGATTTTAAGTCTACCAAAAAATAAAGATGTAAAAATTAGTGCAGAAACTATAAGCAAAGCCTCAATGTTTTTAGAAAGAGCAAATTTAGGTTAAAATTAAAAAGGAGTTAATAAAAATGGAAACAAATAATAATAGTAATGTCTACAGAATTATCAACGGAAAGAAAGTTCAATTTACTGAAAGAGTTAAAGTTAAGCATACAATTAAATTAAAAGAATTAGGATTTGATTTTAGCAATAATGAATTACTAAATAGAAGTAGATTATTAATGATTCAAGATCCAAAGGTTTTGAAAGATGTTTACAATTGCATTTTTGATCAAGATGCAAAAGACGAAGAAATATTAGAATGTGAAGGAACATTAATAAGAGATGCATTAGACGATTTTCTTAAAGTAAAATGTGGTATTGAATTTAAAGAAGTATAAATAATAAAACGGCTATAAAGGATAAAACAAATTCATTTAATATTAAAAGGAGTTCAAAATGATACAAGTAAATTTAGAATTTAGCGATACTTCAAATTTATTAGTGAATATTATGAGTTTAACCAGAAACGCAATTAAAGTTTCTGAAGATATTACTGAAGATCGTGATAACGATATTACTTATGAAGATCGTTATAGTTTGGGAATTCAACTTGACTTAATAAACAAATTAGAAAATAAACTATTTGAAGAATTAGAAAAAAAATAAAGAGTAACAATGAATAAAGATAAACCAGAATATTTATTTAGTGAAATAAATGAATTTTCAGAAAGCCATGTAAACAATTTTTATAATAATGAATTGGAATTAGTTAAAGATGGAATAAGATACAAACCGATTGGTAAGAAATTAACAAAAGGTGAAATATTAAAAATAAATGAAAGAAAATATTTTGCCGGAAAACCAATGATTGAACATAATGGTTTTGGATATATACCAGTTGGATATGCTAGTAAAAATAATAATCAGTTAAAAACAAATAAACCAGAAAATTTATTAAGTGAGGGAAAAATGAAAGATAATGAAAGATATACTGAGAAAGAAAAAAATTAGTTATTGCAGCTTTTCGGTCATTAATTAGGGCGAATAAAGCCGATGTGAAAATGATGTCAGGTTTTGCACAAATTGATAATGCTAGAGAATTAGCTGAAAAAAATCAAGATTTGAGTAAGGCAATAGAAGAATTATTAATTCAAAATAACTTACTTGCTTATGATATTTTCCACAAAGTAATTGATAAAATTAATGCGTATATCAAATACTATGCTACAAACAAATATGATCAATTTACTGATTATCCTTTAACTATTAATGCTCTATATGCATTGAAAAATGTGATTTCTGAAAAAACGAAAATGACAGATGAACAAATTGATGATATTCTTAAAGGAGACAGAATGGCAGAATCGATTCAACTTAGTGAAAGTGATAAAATATTAAATCTTACTCTTGAAATTGAAAATCATGAAGTTGCTCAAGGTGAAAGAATGGCAGCTTCATTGAATTTAAGATAAATCAATTAGAAGAGTTTTAAGGCATTGATTTACTTTTTTTAATAAAAGGATACTACAAAACGGTATTGATAAAAATTAAACAGTGATTAAACGTTAGTAAACGGTTGTTTTCAAGATAGTTGAAAGAACAGATAAAGAAAAATTAAAAAATATATCAAAATTCAGCATGATTTTAATTGAACATATAATTAGAGTATCAAGATTTGAGGAAATTCTTTCAATAATTGAGGTTACGGCGGTAAAATTATTGGAATTTGATTTAAGAGTAAATCCTCATAAAGAATTATCTGTATTTAGTTTTTTTCTAATTTCATTTTTCGGTTTAATAGGCAATGAAATTTATGATTATTTCTATAAAGAAATGGATGAAACTTATGTTCCAAATTATAGAGCAATCAATGAACACATTGCCTTTTTTTTATTGCATTTAATACTAATTAAAAAACGATTTAATCTTTCCGGAGAGATAGATTTTCTAATAACAAGTATTACATATTTAGGTTTGTTGATATTAGAAGAGGGATTATGAAAATTGCAAAAAATCAGTTAGCAAAAATTCATATTGCAAAAAAGGAATTAAAATTAAATGATGATAATTATAGAATTCTACTTTCAAATTTTAATGTAATATCTAGTAAAGATTTAAGTTTTAATGATGCTGAACAATTATTAAAAATATTTATTCAATTAGGATGGAAACCAAAAGAGAAAGAATTAAAGAAAGAAAAGGATTTAGAAAACAAAACTAAATATGATGAATTGAATCCAAGACCTTTTGGTTTTGCATCTCCCGGACAGTTAAGAAAAATTGAAGCTATGTATCATGATTTATCCAAGTCTAATTCTAATGAAGGATTGAATAAACTGATAAAAAGAATAGTAAAAATTGATCATATAACTTGGTTAAAGAAAAAAGATGTACCAAAAATTCTAAAGTGTTTAGATGAAATTAAATTGTCACAAAAAACAAAAAGAGAAAAAAGGAAGTTAGTTAATGAAAACTGATTGGATGAAAAATATTGATATTGAACCATTTCTGGACAGTCAGTTAAAACGAGTTTTAGAAATTGTAGGAAAAGAAAAGTTTCTAATTCTCTTTTCTGAATTTGGTAAAAGTTCAGTTTATTTTTCTACTAAATCATTATTAGAGTGCAAAAAAAAATATATCAAAATGAATAGAGATATTACTGTTAAGCAACTTGCAAATGATTTAGAAGTAAGTGAAAGATTTGTTTACAGTTTTCTAAAAGGTCAAAATAATGGATTGTTATATGAAGAATTCTAAATATGATTTTTTAAATAGTATAAAGTTTGTTGATGATTTACCAAATGGTCTAAAACAAATTTATGAAATTGTTGGATTGGAAAAATTTATTGAACTCTATAATAATTTTGAAAAAACCTATGTTCATTTTAGTACAAAACCATTTATCAATGGCATAAAAAAATTTATTCTTATTAATAAAGATCAATCTGCAAAGGAATTGGCTAAATCATTAAATGTGAGTGAATCATATATCTACAAAACAATTCAAGAACAAAATAAGAGTTATGAAGAATTAAATAATCTAAAAATCTAAAGGAGAGATCCATGAATACCGAAGTAACAAAATTAACATTTTCAAAACTTAATGAATATCCTGAAGTAAATGAAATTACTCAGAAAGTAAATAATCTTAAAAAAGAAATTAGCAGTTTAAAGAATGAACTTTCTGAAGGTCAAAATAATTCACCCGGAAAATTAAAAAAAGCTGAAGATGAATTAACAAATGTTTTAGTAAAATTCAATTTGGGTGAAGCAACACAAAAGGATGTTGATAAATGTGAACAAAAAATTAAAGATATTAAAACTGAAATTGAGAATGCTAGACTAAACTTAAATGCTAAAGAAAAAGCCCTTGAAATATTGAGTTCAAGAAAAGAAGATATTGAACGAGAAACTAAATTAAAAAGAGCTGAAGAAATAAATTCTCAATTGGAAAATATTAAAGTTGAAAACAATGAATTAATAAATAACTTTTTAGAATTATTTGAAACAATAACGGAACTTGAAAAACTAAAGTTAAATGATGAAGATTTTAATTTTGGAAATAATTCTAAAAGAATGTTTTCTGAAAAAGTTTTAACTGAAGTTGCAAATTTAGTTAAGAATTTGACTATTGATAAATTTGATTACAATGAACATTATGAAAAATTCATATTCAATATTTATCGTAACAATGATGTATTTAACAAATTTAGTCACAAAAGTTTATAAAGATAAAGGTTAAATAAAATGAGTACTGGCAATAATGATAGAGAATTACAAATTGTTTTAACTTTAGATGGAAAGCAATTTAATGCTGCAATACGAACGAGTGCAACAAGTGCAGAATACTTAATTGCTAAATCACAAAAACTTGCTGTAAGTAATGTAAAACTAAATGAATCATTTAGAAAAACTTCAACGGGCGGAAATGAAGCTTCGTATGCACTAATGAATTTAAATAGAGTTGTTAGTGATGCTCCATTTGGTTTTATTGCCATTTCAAATAATATTGAACCTGCAATTTATTCACTTCAATCATTAATAAAATCTTCCGGTGGAGTTAAAGCTGGACTATTAACTTTGGCTAGTTCATTTGCAGGGCCGATGGGAATTATGACTGCCGTTTCATTAGCAACTTCAGCTTTAACTTTTTTTTCATTACAATCAAGAACAACAAAAACAGATACAAAAGAATTAAAAGATGAAGTTGAAAACTTAAAAAATGAATATGAAAAATTAACTCGTTCTGGTTTACAAAACGAATTAACAAAAGAAAAACAAAATTTACTTGATTTCACAAGTGCATTACAAAAAGTTTATGGAGATAGAATTGCTTTTCTTAATGCAGCTCCTATGGGTATCGGTAAAATATTTAATAAACTTTGGGATGAGGGTACATTATCTAAAGAAGATGAAAAACAATACAATGCAATAAAAAATAAAATAAATGCATTGCAAGAACTTGCTGTAAATATGGGTTATATAATGGAGTTGGAAAAAGATCTTGCAAGTATTGAGGAAAAGAAAAGACATCTTCCAAAAGGTTTAGAACATATTTACGATACTGAGATTTCAAGATTAAAAAATTTAATGGAAGCAACTGAAATTGTAAAAAAGAAAAATGAATCCGGTAATAAACAAAAAAAAGATAGTTTAATTTTAACCGATGATCAAATTAGTAAAGAAATAACACTTCTAAAATTAGCATCTGAAAAAACTGATTCTATTAGAGAACAATATTTGTATTATAAAAAGATTAAGGCTCTCCAAAACGAACTTGATTCAGTTGCAATTAAAGCAAATGAAGTAAAACCAAAAGAAACTAAAACAGAAAATACAATTGGTGAAAATGGAGTTCCCAAAACATTAAGTTTAAGAACGCAAGCAAAAAAAAATCCGGGTATGGCATATGTAGAAAATAGTTTAAGTGAAATTGCTGAAGTTTCAAAACTTGCAACACAGGCAACTGATACTTTGATAACTACTATGGTAAACGGCTTTTTAGAAGCTAGGTTAAGTCTTAAGGGAGTTGTAACAGAATTAGGAACTACAATTGCCAAAATGGTTTTATTAGGAACTTTGCGATATGCAGTTGATTCATTTGTTCTTGGCCCTTTAGGTTTATTAGTTGGTCAACATCATACAGGCGGAATAGCAGGCAAACCAAGTAAATTAGTTTTAGCCGATCAACGATCTTTTGTTGGAGCTCCCAAATTCCATTCCGGCGGAGTTGTTGGCATACCTTCAATTTTACAAGCTGGTGAAATGGTTTTAACAGAAGCCATGCAAAAGAATATGTTAAGAATTTTATCAAGTAATCAATTACCAAACTTAAGTGGTTATAACAACAATAATCAAACAATAACTGTTGAAGTTAAAGGGAGAACACGAATGAGTGGACGTGAATTTGTTACTCAGTTTGAAAAGTCGCAAAGTAGTGTTCATAGAATGATTGGTGCTTTTAGTGCGCAAGGCAGAAAATGAAATTTTAAGATTTTATTTTTTTAATAGCATACAATTCAAAAAATTATATTTTATTTTTTTCTAATTATTGCTACTTTTCTTATTACAATATCCAACAAAAAATACAGCTTAGATTTTTTCACCGGGGGGTAAATTTCTTTGATTAAGGAATTACCATGAAAAAATTATTTGTTTTAGTATTCTCAATCCTTTCATTATTTAATTGCACATCTCAAAAAAAAGAAACTAAAATAATTGTAGGCATGACTTATGTAGAAGTTGAAAATATTCTAGGTAAACCACAATCAATAAATAGAGGCGCAACTGAATTAGATATTAACACTGATAATATTCCTTATGAAATTCTTCTTAACTATAACAGTGATACTATTTATCCAAATATAAAATATGAAAGATGGTATGTACCAAAAGAAATTAAAACAGTTGGTAATTTAATTTATGTAGCATGGATTTATAATGAGAATAAAATTGATACTGCATATGTTGTAATTAACAAATACAAAGATCAAAGGGATACAACTTATTCAACTAAAAGAATTTATTATTTAGATGATAAACCTGTAACAAAAGAAATGTATGATAGAAATGATGGATATTTATATCTCGGCCCCGATGGTGATATAATTAGTAAATCTCAATATCAATCTTACAAACTAGTAAAAACATCAGGTTTATTACCTCCTCGACGAACGATAAAAACTTATAAAGATGGAACAATTCCTAATATTTCCGGGAAAAAAGTTTTTGATAAAACAGAAAAAATCTTTTATGAAATAACAAACATTAAAACAATTTTATTTGATGCATCAAGTGGAAGAGTAACTAATGAAGGATATTTTCCGGTTTATGTGAGAAAGATTTATAGAAATAATAATGAAAAATTATAAGATTATTTTATAAGAATTGAATCCAAAATAATTTAATCTTAATTTTTATACAATGTTATTTTATAATCTGATTAATCCATCGATCTATATAACTAAAATCATGAATTTCAGCTAATTCATTTGCAATATCTAGACTTTTCTTTAGATTTGTAATAATTTTTTCCTTTGTAGAAAACTTGCAGTACTTATATTCATTTTGTTTAATATTTAGATAATGCCTTCTACTTTTATCCATTGCATTTGATGTAGGATAAGCTTTATTATTTTTGGTACTAATCTTTGTTTCACCAAAAACCTGGAAAGCTTCATATACATTAGAATTTTTATTATTTAATTCTTGACATGTTTCACAATTACAAACATTTTTGAAATAGACTTCTTTATTTAAAATCCAATTTTTCCTAATTAGGATACTTGTTGCATCTGGATAATAATTTATTCTTTTGTGAAATCTAGGAAAATAAAATTTAGCTAATGGAACTCCTCCCCCTACAGGTATTAAAGGCCTTTCCTCACCATATTCAACTCCATGCCCCACACCTGCCAATAAACTTATTTCGGGACTTGATAGACAGATTGAAAAGAAACTTCCATGTAAATTGATAATTGGTATCCCACTTTTTCCTAATTCACTTACAAAATATTTAAACTTACTAAGCAGATGAGAACTTGCATCAAACTCATTTAGACTATCAATCCAGATTACAAAACCACTAATTTTTAATGTATGATAAACTGAAATTATTTTATCAATTGCATCAGTATCAAATAAAACTTCTTTTTGAAACACAATTTCTGCAAATATTTCTTTTGATGATATTTCTTTTTTCTCAATTAAATCATTAGCAGCAATAATAAATTTTTTATTTATTTCTAATTCATTATCTAGATCATCTAAATCTAATAAAAGATATGGCGAAATTAAAAATTCCGGATGAAAATCAGTTGGATCCAAGAATTCAGAGGTATCTTGTTCTTTACTAACTTTTTCAAGAAATTCACACTGAAATTTTAACACTTTTTTTGTAATATCAAGCAGTTGAATATCATTAAAATCAGAAGCTGTTAGAGCTTTTTTGCCAGCATTATTATTAATAAAATCGCCATATTGTAATGCCAATTTCTCAATTGAAGTTTTTAATGTTGTTATACCATTCTTTTTATTTAAAACTGTTTCAATGGACTGCTGAAAAGCATAAAATTGTGGATCAATAAAATAACTTTTGTTTTTTAATCTTGCTAAAAAGGCTGCTATTCCGTCAGGTGCAAAGGCAACAAAATTTGCATTAAAACCAATTAAGTTATAACTATCTTGAAAAGAAGGATCAAGGAAATATTTACTTTCACTAAAAGTCCCAAATAATAATATTTCCAGACATTGTCCATTTTTAATTTCCAAAGTAATTTCCATTATTATTTAACAAATTCCGTATGTATTCTAAGTTTGGATACCATTTTTCACATGTTGAAGATGCTAAAATTTTATACTCTAGAAATTCTTTTTTATCATCATATAACATTAACCCAATGCCTGCTTCTTTAACTTTTTCGTAGAAATTATACTTAAAATTCTTTTGCGGAAGGCATATATAAAAATAATCAAAGGAGGATTTATTTTTCTTTGCTTGTTCTAATACTTTTTTACAGTTATTTAATTTAAATTCAATACCAAAAACATTGTCGTTTTTATCAATAGCTACAAAATCAATAACTCTATTAAATAAAGGAAATTGTCTTAAAAAAGTATTAGTATGATTTTGTAAAACAGCAATAACTTTATCTTCAAGCTCGTATTCATATTTGAATGCCATGTTCAACTCCAACATCAGCAATTAGTTTGTTTAGTAAGATTTTTTCGTATAGAAAAATAATCAATGCACTCAGATAAAAACTAAAAATTACCTCTAGCGTTTCATTTGAAATGTAAATTGTTTTAATAAACATTTGTGGAATTGGAATTATGCTTACTATAAGAAAAACAAAAAATATCATTCTATAAAAAAATATTCTTTGTCGAAAACCCTCTAATTTAATTTTTTGTTCAGTTGCTTTTATTAATTTATCAACGACTATATATTCAATTTTATTAGTTAGTTCTTTGATTTCAAAATCTTTAATACTTAAAGAATTTTTGTCAGTAACTGTAAGATTTCTAATAAATTCATTGAAAGTCAAATTAAGTAAATAAGTTATCTTTTCAGCAAATCTATTATTTTCGTTTTGTAAATATGAATAAATCGCCTTATTACAATTAACAATCGATCTAGCAATATTTCCATCTAGTGTATCAGATTTAACAACTGAAATTCCAACACCAATTAAAGAAATTATAGCTGGTAAAATTACCAAAAAATTAAAATCCAATAATTTTCTCTTTAATTTTTGATTGATCTGTATAATTTGGAAATTTTAAATATGTATATCTTAAAATTGCATCTAACGAAGCTTCATTGAGTCTTTTCTTAAATAGCTTTAAGATTTCAATTTGATTTTGTGATAATAAATGCCAAATATTTTTTTCTATCCAATCCTTACCTTTTTGACTCAATTGAAAAATTTCTTGATTGTATTTTTCTGATAAATTTACTACTTCATTTGACATATATTGATCTTCTAACCATCTTTCATATTCAAATAATTCAATTTCTTCTTTTTCTAAACTATTATTTCTAACAATAATTAAATTGTTATTAATAAAGAATTCGATGTCATTATAAATATCCTTTGAGAATGGCCCATAATCCCATGAATAAAATGTTATCGGTTCCATTTCAATATTGGCATCTTTTATAAAGTCTTTTTTAATTTCTTCATTAAAAAGAAATATCATTTTGACAATTCTTGTTCTTCCTTTAATTTCTTCACAAATTTCACTAGTTTTTCCTGAAGAATATAAAAGTAACAATAACAGTTTCTTACTATTTAATTTTATTTTGTTCATGATAGTATATAATATTTTATTTATTTAGAATGAAAAATAAATAGCTATTTGGGGATAGTTTTAATTATAATTTAACAAGATTTTATCATTTTTAAAAGCATATTTTCAATCCAAATAAGGTATTTAATATTTTATTTAAATTATTAAAAAAGTTTATTCTGAAATTTGCCACATAATCACAAACAAATCGCAAAAATTGCTGAAGGAAGATTCTAAATTAAAAAGGTCTTTTAATAGAATTTAAATTGCATTTTATTACCGCTTTAACAATTGTTTAATTACATCTTTTTCACTCCATTTTAACACTAAAAACTAAAAATAGTAGTTGAAAAATTATTTGTGACATTTAACCTTTTTTAGTATTAAATTTACTCTCAAACTAAACGCAAAAAATACTCAAACTAAACGCCGAATTATAGTTGAATACCTATTTCATCATTATAATTGCAAATATTATTTGATATAATATTATTAGAGGATGTGTATAAGTAAATGCCTTTCCAATTCTTATGATTAGGATCATACCCACTTCTATTATTTGATATTATACAATGATGTGTATTGTTACCTAGAAAGATTCCTGCTCCATCCCATACCTTGTTTGAGCCATAACATGTAAAACCGCTGATTGTCACATAATTAGCAGTTATTTCAAAAACTCGATCATTAGTATCTGATGCAATTACAATTGTCGAATTATAACCATTTTCAGATAGAATTATAATTTCTTTATTAACATCGACATTTTCAATATAAGTTCCATTCATTACGATTATTGTATCTCCATTAATAACAACTACATTATCAATTGCACCCTGAATTGTATGCCATGGATTTCCTTCACTTCCATCACCAGTTATATCATTCCCAGTTGGTGAAACATAATACTTGACAGCAAAAAGATTTTGTGCAGTAATAAGCAATATTAATAACACAAGACTAAATAAAACATTTGTTTTTAATTTCGTAAATTTCATAGTATTCTCCTCATTTAATAACTGATAAAAATTGTTAGCCATATTAAGTTAATTTATGCATTTGTATATATATCCATATTACGCAGAATTTGCATCTCATCTTGTAAGGAGCTAAACAAGAAATAACTTCTGTTTATAATTCACCAATATCAACTAAGCGTTTAGGCAGCTTATTAGATTAAACAAATTGTAAAATTATTTTTAGTATTTTAGTTAATCACCAATTGTTTCAAAGAAAAAACATAGTTTTTAATAATAATAATTTCGTGTTCATGCTGCTTTCTGTTTAATAAATTGGTTAAGATTTTCTTTAATT
Organism: Ignavibacteriota bacterium; assembly: GCA_016708125.1. NCBI lineage: Bacteria > Pseudomonadati > Ignavibacteriota > Ignavibacteriota bacterium. The sequence goes on from JADJGF010000001.1 coordinate 3,772,534, forward strand.
CTTCTTTCTTTTACTTTTTTTAATTCTATCGCTTATCGTAACACATGTGAAAGTTTAAGGAAATTGATATCGTTTTAACCTTCGTATATAGTAATTCAACAAAACTTGATTTTGATAAAATGATTCACATTATAAGTTATTATAAATTTTTATCTCCACCATATACAGAATTTTAGGCAGATATTGGCTTGCATATTAAACCCGTTCACTTTTATCAACATGCCAGTCTGTCGTCCAGTCACCTTCCCAATTTTCAGTCCAGAGTGTATCAGTATTTTGTGAATAAACTTGTGATACAATTAAGATTGAATAGATAAGAATAAGTTTAAGAATTGAATTTAAATTTTCGAACGGAAAAACAAAAAAATTAAACATTTTTAATCCCTCACATTATATATAAATTGAAAAATTACTTTCTTTCAATTCAGAGAAACAATTGACTACATTTAAATTTTATTACAACCTGAGTTGTATCTATATTAAAAAGTCAAACTATTATTTTATAAGTAAGGTTTAAAAAATGATTATGTTTTAATGAATTTATTGGAAATAAAAATATATAGTGGAATAATCAGATGGAACTATCCTTTAGGACAGTTTTTTGCAAAAGAATCAAAAGTTTGATTCGGAAAATGTTTTAATTTTTATTCTTTAGTTATTGGTTTTATAAAAGATTGTAATTTTCTGTCTACACCAATTTGATAAGGTGTTGTTATAAGTAAACAATTTACATCTTTTAAACTTTTTCTGAAATGTTTTAATCTTGTAGTTTTTGGTCTTGATTCTTGATACAAAATACTTGATTCTGCTCTTAAATAATTCCCTCATCTTTTGCTTTTGATATAGCATTAACCTTATTTTTCACATGAAGTTTTTGGTATATATTTCTTAGATGATATTTTACTGTCGTTTTACTTATAAACAGATCATCAGCAATTGCTTGATAATTTTTACCTTTGGAGAGCAGTTTAAGAATTGTAATCTGCTGTTTTGTAAGTTCAGTTTTTGCATTTGGTTTTTTAAAAGATTCAATTACTTTTCGCGCAATAGACATGCTCATAGGAGCACCGCCGTTTAATACTTCGTTTATCGCACAAATAATGTTTTCCGGATTATCATCTTTTAGAATGTAACCGCTTGCTCCATTTTCCAGAGCACTAAAAATTAGGTTACAATCATCAAAAATGGTAAGAATAATTATTGCTGTTTCCGGCGATAAGGAATTAATTATTTTTGTTGCTTCTATGCCTGATATTCCAGGTAATTTTATATCTACCAAAACAATATCTGGTTTGTCTTGTAAAATTCTTTTTTGTGCAGATTCAAAACATTCAAAAATTCCTTCGCAATTAAAATTCTCATGATTGTTAATGAGTTGGGCAATGGAATCTCTATAACTTGCCTGGTCTTCAATTAGGAATATTTTTACCATAATAAAAATTATGCTAATGAGATTTGTTAATCAACTGACCTTTAGGGTAGTTTTGCATTAAAGGAGATAGTTGTTCCAATTCCTTTCTTCGAGAATATATCCAGCTTTGAATTTAATTTTGATGCTCTGAAATTCATATTCTTCAAACCGTTACCATCATAATTAATGGATTTATCAAAACCATTTCCGTCATCACTTAATTGAATTGTGATTCTTTTACTTTTTGCTTCAACTTTTAGAATAACATTTTTACAATCAGAAGCATGTTTTATTATGTTATTTATACCTTCTTTAAATATTGCCAACAGATTCATTTTCCACTCCGATGGTAATATTATTTTATCATAATTATCTTCTAGTCCTTCAATCTGAAAAATTATTCCTCTGTTTTCAAAAAGTGAATCACTAAAATTTTTTATATAAATAACCAAATTTGTTAGTGAAGATTTATCAGGATCAATTTCAAATAACATATCCTTAATTGTTCTGGATAATTGAGTTGTCTGTTTGTTGATTTGCTGGAGCATAATTTGTTTATTCTGATTTTCAGATTTAAGCAAATTGTAACTATTTATTTTTAGACTGGCAATTATTCCTCCAGTATCATCATGAAAATTTCTTGCTAAATTGCTTTTAAGTTCTTCTCTAATTTTTATAGTTCTATATAAAATTGCCTTATGAATCATAAATAAAATTATCATTATTGCTAAAATATTAAGGAAATAAAACCACCAGGTTTTCCAGAAAGGCGAATTGATATTTACTTCCATGCTTAAAATTTTATTTGTCCAAATTCCATCGCTATTAGAGGCTTTTACTTTAAATTTATAATTGCCTGGTTCCATGTTCATAAATACTGCTTCTCTTTTGTCTCCTATGTTTATCCAATAATTATGAAATCCCTCCATTATATAAGCATATTGATTTTTAGTAGGGTTTTTAAACGAAAGTGCTGCAAATTCGAATGAGAAAAAATCATCGTTATGAGAAAGTTGAATTATTCCATTGTTTTTAAGGAATTGCTTATTTGCAGATTTTCCAAATATTTTAAATTCAGTTAATACAACATTTGGTGCTGCTATTTTACAATTTTCAACTGGTTTGAAATAATATATACCATCGCTTCCACCAAAGAATAAAATTCCATCATCTGACAAGGTTGCTCCAAGATTAAAGGCTTCCTTTGGTAAGCCCTCACTAGATGTATAATTGGTAAAAGATTCGGTTGCCATATTAAATTTTGAAATCCCGAAGTTTGTTGAAATCCATATATTACCAGTTTTATCTTTCAAAATTCCATAAACCATTTCATTATTTAATCCAAAATTAGTATCATATCTTTTATACTCTACAGAAGGCACACTTTCTTTAACTTCTGTTAAAATACATTTAATTAATCCACCACCATAAGTTCCCAGCCATATTACATTATTTTCATCTTCATATAAAGCAGTAATACAATTTTCATTAATGCTTTCCGAGTATTTTGAATTATTATGATAAAATTTAAAGGTTTTCTTTTGGGTATTAAATAGAATCAAACCGAAATTCCACTCGCCAATCCATAAACTATTTTGAATTAATTTTGATTTTTTTATTGTAGTAATAAAATGCTGTTCACTTTTTGTATTTGGCAAAGGATATTCTTTGAATTTATTAGAAATTAAATCTAAAGAAGTTAGTGATCCGTTATTTAGACCTAACCATAAAAATTTGTCATCATGTTCAATACAATAAATATTATTACTTGGTGGAAAGTAAGGATCATCTCTTTTAGCACTTAAAATTGTATATTCACCTGATTGAGGATTTAGTTTTATCATCCCCAAACCAATTGTTGCAAGCAACAGAGTATTGTCTTCATCTTCATAAATATCGCGTATTTGAAGATTGTTAAGATTTGCATTATTTGTTTTATTAAAAATAAATTCTGAAGTATTTATTAACCTATCTCCTTTTTTCTCAACTAATAATAATCCTTCATCAATACCTACCCAATACAAATTTTCTTTTCGACTTTTCTTAATTGACCAGGCATTAAATTTAACCCTATTAATAAATTTTCTATTATCAAATCTTGACTCAAAATATTTAAAACTTGGCGTGTCTTTAATAATTTTCACTATTCCATTATCCTTTGTTCCAGCCCAAAGAATCCCTTCTTTATCAAAAAACAAACAAGTTATTCTATTACTGCCTAACCTATTTTGTTTTGTAGGATCATCTTTGATGTAATTAATTTTGTTCGTCTCAGTGTCAATTTTCATTATACCGTTGCAATCAGTACTTACCCAAATAATACCCTCATCATCCTCAATAATTGAGTTTGAAATAAGGTTACATTCAACTTTATTTTTTAATTCTGCATCTGTATGGTAATAATCAAATTCCTTTACATTTAATTTACCAGCTGGTATTTTAATTAAACCAGCTCCATAACTACCAATCCAGATATTACTTTTTGAGTCTTCTAAAAATTTAAAAATACTGTAATAGGCAAAATCTTTGTCGGTATATTTTAGAATATCTGGAAAACTTTTAATTATTTTTTTTTCAGAAAGCGGATTTGTTATGCATGTTAATTTGTAATTTGCGGAAGTTAACCATATTCTCCCAAATTTATCTTCTAAAACGCTATACAGAAAATCTGTTCTAAAATAGGAAGAGTCATTTTCTTCAAGTAAAAATGTAGAAAAAGTTTTTCTTTTTTTATTAAATATTTTTAAACCATTTTTTGATGGTATCCAAATAATGCTATCCGGAAATATCTTAGATTGCTTAATAGACCAAATTGTTGGTTGGTTAAAATTTTCAAATTTCCCTAAAAATTTATTTTCTTTTGCAAGTAAGGAAAGTGTATTTCCAGTACTGATCCATAAATTACCAACATTATCTTCCTCTATATCTCTAATATTAAATCCGCCAATAGAATTTGAATCATTTGGATTATGGATAAATTGTGTGAAATTATAACCATCATATCTATTCAAACCATATTCCGTTCCAACCCATAAAAATCCTTGTCTATCTTGAAAAATACAATTAACGGAATTATTACTTAAACCATCTTTTACTTCTAATTTTTCAAATAAATAATTATTTTGCTGGCTTATTATTGTATTAAAAAGTAGTAATAAAAAAAATGTAATTCGGAATATTGCAGTTTGCATCTTTATGATTATTTGCAATTAAAATAAAGTTTTTTAAATATATAAATAATTATATAAAAAGATTACAATAACTGATTATTGCTTTATTAATTCTTATACAAATTTTAATTAAATCACTTTAAAAAAAATATTTTAGATTTTATTTTAGTTTGAAGTTGGAAATTCTGAATTGGAATAGAATTGTAGTAAGTCATAAATTAAAAAACTCCGAATTAATTTCGGAGTTTTTAGTTTTAAATAATAATTTAACTTATTATAGAGAAGTTCCTACTTTCAATCTCAAGTTTACAAAAATTGAAGTTACCCCAAATTTCCCATTATCTGTTTTTGAAAAAATTGCCGATGGTCCTAAAGCAAATGAGCTAAATCCCCAAGATTCCATAATTCTTTGAACTAAAATATCAATTAAATATTGCGGATTTCTAACTTCACTTTTGGGCATTGCATCTAATCTTAAATCAAATGTGCTTCCGGCAAGTGATAATTCCCTCCCGACAAATCCGAAATGCCATTCATCCAAAAACTTTGCCGCATAAAATTTACTTCTTGTTGATCCCATAAATCTTACAGGATATCGCAATTCATAGTTTAAATATGAACCTTTCATTATCAACGGTTTGTAATCAAATTTTGCGACAGAATCTTGCATCCTTAAATTATATGCTTCATCGCTTAATTCGTTGCTAACATTGTGATAACTTATTTCAAAAAAGTTACCAAACGGAACTACATAACCAACTTGAAATCCTTGAGTGCCATAAATATTATTATGATTATTTACATCTTTCAATTTCGAAAACGCTTCAATAATTCCAAACATTCCAAATCTGAAACCCAAAATATGAAAGTTTGCTTCAACCAAATCTGTTTCCATAGGACCGGAATATGGCGTTCCTAATCCCATCGAAATTCCGATATCTTTTTTAATCGGCACACCAAATCTTTCGCCGCCAAATAATTGCAAATATGGATTTACATAAGCCAGATCGGCACTTATTTGATATTTTGTTGGTGTATCAAAAATTTTATTGAATTTCATTTTGCTGAAAACATCAGTAAAAACTGTTGTATATGTAATGTTTTCTTGTAAATTAATTTTAAATGGATAAGTAATAATCCTTGCACGCAATTCTTCATTTAATGCCGCAAGCGGATAAATTCTACTTTTAATTTCTATCGTGTTATTTTTTGAATCGCGTAAATCAACAATTATTTCTGCTTTCGGATCCGGTGGATCAATAAATAAATTTTCTTGAATTTTAACAAATAAACTATCATCCAACGGTTCCATTTGGTAATACATTATTTGTTCTTCTTCATCTTGAGCAAAATTATAATTTACATTTACAAATGTTAAAATTAAAAGCAAAATTAGAGTAATTTTTTTCATGTCTATAATCTTAATTATTTAGAAAATTCAGTAAAGTAAAAAGCTTCGCCTACTTCTGTTTTTTGTTTTGATTTTGTATCAAAAGCTGTGAAAAAGAAATTAGTTTTATAACGACCTTCAGAATCGATAAGCTGTTCGTTTCTGTCTGTCCAACTATTAAATTTATCTTCAGTTGATGCAAGGTTTAGTGAAATATTATAAATCAAATTTCCCTTTTTATCTTTTTGCGGACCAGAAACAGTAATTGGTCCCGAATAAGTAACTTTTATTTGATCAATTTTTTCATCTTTAATTTCTACAGTATAACAAGTTGTTCTTTGCAATTCTTTTACGAAAATATCTCCCTTATCCATTTTGTTTGTAACTTTTTTAATATCAACTTCCGGCGGAAGATTATTTTTAACTTTTATTCTATCAGATTGATTCGCGAATTTTACAACAATTTCATTTTGATTAGTTAACTCAAATTCTTTTTTAGATTTTGGTTCAACTTTTACTAATTCCGAATTATTTTTCGGATCAATTAATGTAACTGTATAATCGCCTTTATTTTCTGCAATGTTAGTTGAATATTGTAGAAATTCCATGCTTTTTGAAAATGGCGATGGGACTGTTTCTTCTTTTTTATTTTCGATTGGTACAGTTGGTTCAGGCAAAGGAGTTTCTTTTACTTTTTGAGAAAGTGATGCAACTTGATTATTTAGATTATTCAATTTTTCTTTAAGTACTTTATTTTCAGAAACAACGTCTTCATCAATTTCAATGTTTAATTTCAAGCCAAGTTTGCTTAATGAATCAACTACATTTATCAATGAATCACGGACACTTTTTGAAACAACATTTTCTTTTTTTACAACTTCGCCCAAATTTATTTCTGCGCCTTTTAAAGCCAAAACCGTAATTACAAAAATGTAAAGTACTTGGTAGATTACAAATTTTGCATCTCTGCTTCTTCTTACCATTTTGTTTACCTTTTATTTACAATTAGTTCGAGACTATTTAATGATTGCAAAACTTTATCACTATTTAAATTTGATGCCATAGAATCGATGGTTTGGCTCATTTGATTAATTGCCGTTAAATGTTTTCCGTTATTTTCCAAACTTGAATTGAGTTGCGTTGTAAGTTTGTTTAGAATATTAAAATTCTGATATGATTCAAAACTTAATGTTTTAATTTTTTCTAATTCTTCACGAAGATTTTTTAGGTTTTCAATTGATAAATTATTTTCCGCAACTTTTGGTGAATTATTCTCTGATAATAATTTTATCAATTTATCAGTTTGCTTAACTTGTAGTTTTTGATAGAATTGTTCTTGAAAATCCGAAGCAACGTTAATTACTTTTTGAAATTTTACACCAATATAATCCAAAACCGGTTCAAAAAGTTTTGCAATTGCTAATACAATTAATGATTTTATTTCAAAAGGGACTGATAATCCTAAAAATATTTCCGGACCTAATTTTATACTTACTAATAAAAATGCAGCTCCAATTAATGGAAGCGCAGTTGCGTAACCGTCAATCAAACTAATTGATGAAGAAATTATTCTATCTATATTTTCCCGCGGAGTTGTTGATCTAACGTGACTGAACAATCCTCTATATTCTTTTACTGCAATTGTAATAAAAAATAAATAACTAACCAACGGAAGCCACCAAAATTGTATTGGCTCAATTGTTTTTTCTGCTTGCTGCCAATCGGGATATAGAGATTTGGCAATATCTATAGTAATATTTCCTAAAATCGGCACAGAAGAAAGATCAATAAACATCGAAACCAATAAAACTACAAAAGAAAAAACCGCTGGTTTTATTAAAATAATTGGCGAAATATTTTTTAGATGATTTTCTTTTATTTGATGTATTTTTTCAGCTAAATATTGATCATCAAGAATATTTACTTTTCCACTATTTACTTGTTGTTGAGTTTCTGTCATTTTATTTCCTATTTAAAAACTTAAACTTGTGATAATAAACACATATTGTGCCACAAAGAATATTTTTTAAGATTGAAAAACCAAGTGTTGGTAAATATTTATTAAACAATGTCTTTTGATTTAATTTATTGGATATTTTCACTTAAAAGGTAAAATGTAATTTGCTTAATTTTGATTTACATCACATTGTGGTTTTTTTTGAGACATGGTTTTATCCCAATTTTATAAATTATTCTTACTTTGTTACAAATGAATTTTCCAAAATAAAATTAATTTTTACTGTAAGAAGTAAAACTTACCTGTAAACATTTCTTTTAAATAATGTAGAAAACAGATTTTCATTTTGTAATTTTCACAATAATATTTTATAAAATATTTTAGAAATAAGGGAAATTATGAAACCAAATATTTTAATAATTATAATATTTTTTGTTTTAAATTCTTTATTGGCTCAGAAGAAAAATTTAACAATTGAAAATGTAGTTTTCGATTCATATTCAAAATTAGCTCCAAAAACTTTAAAACAATTGGAGTGGATTCCAAATACCAATAATGTAAGTTATATCGATGGAGATTCGGTTTTAGTTGAATTTAATACAAAAACAAATATTAAAAATAATTTGATTTATTTAAGTAAAATTAAAAAAATATTTAACAATTCTAAATTGGGTAATCAATTTTCAAAATTCCCAAATATTAAATGGATTGATTCAAAAACTTTTACATTTTGGAATAAAAATTATTTGGTTTCATTTAATTTGAAAAATAATTCGTTTAATATTTTGAATAAAATACCCGCTGAATCTGAAAATAGTGAAACAGCTCCAAATAATATTCTCACTGCTTTTACAATCGGAAATAATTTATTTGCTTCATTAGATTCTTCAAATTCAATTCAAATTACAAATGAAGAAAACAAAGAAATTGTAAGTGGACAAACTGTAAGCCGTTCCGAATTTGGAATTAACGATGGAATATTTTGGTCGCCAAAAAGTAATTATTTAGCTTTCTATCAAAAAGATGAATCGAATGTTTCGAATTATCCTTTGGTTGAAATTGGCGAAACTCCGGCAAAATTAAAAAATATTAAATATCCAATGGCTGGACAAAATACAGAAATTGTAAAAGTTGGCGTTTATAATTTTAATACACAAAATACAATATGGCTTAATACCGGCGAACCTTTTGATCAATATTTAACAAACATTTCTTGGGATCCAACAGAAAAATATATTTTTATTTCACATTTAAATAGAGATCAAAATCATTTAAGATTAATAAAGTATGATGCTTTAACTGGAAAACAATTATTAACATTATTTGAAGAAAAAGACAATGAATATGTTGAACCCGAAAATGAATTAACATTTTTACCAAATGATCCGACAAAATTTTTGTGGTTTTCCGAAAGAGATAATTGGCAGCATATTTATTTGTATGATATTAATGGAAAATTAATTAAACAAATCACTTCTGGAAATTGGGTTGTAAAAGAAATTTTAGGTTTTGATAAAAATTCCAATTCAGTATTTATTATTGCTACAAAAGATTCACCAATTGAAGATAACGCTTATAAAGTAAATTTAAAGAGTGGAAAAATTTCGCGAATCACAAAAGAAAATGCAAATCATAAAGTGAAATACAATTCATTCAATAATAATTTTATTGACACATTTACAAATCTTGAAATTCCATCAATTTCTAATATAATAAATGAAGATGGAGAAATTATTTCTCAATTAAATAAAAGTGAAAATCCGATTTCTGATTTTGAAATAAGTAAGCCAAAAATATTTGCTCTAAAAGATAAAAATAACATTGATCTTTATTGCAGAATAATTCTTCCAACTAATTTTGACGAAACAAAAAAATATCCCGTAATTGTTTACGTTTATGGCGGACCTCATGCACAATTGGTTACAAATAATTGGTATTATGGCCGTTATGACTTTTGGTTTCAATATATGGCGCAAAAAGGCTACATAGTTTTCACGCTTGATAATAAAGGCTCTGCGAACAGAGGTTTGGAATTTGAACAAGCGATATTTAGAAATTTAGGAACTGTTGAAATTGAAGATCAATTAGTTGGTATAAATTATTTGAAAAATCTAAATTATATTGATCAAGAAAGAATTGGAGTTTTTGGATGGAGTTACGGCGGATTTATGACAACCTCTTTAATTCTGAGAACAAATAATACGTTTAAAGTTGGAGTTGGCGGAGGCGCTGTAATTGATTGGAAATTTTATGAAATTATGTACGGTGAAAGATATATGGATACTCCGGAAGCAAATCCCGAAGGTTACAAAAATTCTAGTTTGTTAAATTATGTGGAAAATTTAAATGGTAAACTTTTATTGGTTCACGGAACTTCCGATCCGACTGTAGTTTTGGAAAATACTTTGGAATTTGCTAAGAAAGCTGCAAACCTAAATAAACCTTTGGATTTTTATCCATACGTTGGGCACGGACACGGAGTTGGCGGAAAAGATGCACTTCACCTTTATACAAAAATTTCAAACTACTTTTTTGATAATCTCTAAAGTTAGAAATTGGCTCCGCCCTAAAGCGGAGCTAATTCCCCCATTACCCTTTGTTAAAATTTATTTAGTATCAAAAATAATTTTAGAAAGTTTTTCATTTTCTATTTACACAAATTATTTTTAATTATAATTTTCATAAGGCAAATTTAACTTTCACGTTTTATGCCAAAACTTTTAAATAAAATTTATAAAATTAAATGTTGTTAAAATTTACGTTGAATATAATTTGTTATAATTTTTGTAAACTTTTTTTGCAACTAATTTTATTTACAAATGTTAAAAATATTCTCAAAAGGATATTTTTAAATTGATAGTTTCCAATTTTGAAACAATTTCAAAAACAAGCTTATTCAAATTATCGGACATTTTAACGAATATGAATTATAATTATAAAATTATTGCATTCACATGAATTCACCTTTAACTTTGTGTTAATAATTGATTGGAAAGCTGTAAATGATAAATGATACAAAATTAGTTTTATTTGAAAATTTAAATGTTCTCCAAAAATTTGCAAAACAAGGCAGCAAATCTTTTCCGGATGATTTATGTTTGTTTTTAAGTGATGAATTAAATCTCAAATCCGTTTATTTATTCGAAGAAAATTCGGAAAATAACTTTGTACAAATTGGAAAAACTACAACTTTTGATGAACAAATAATTCCAAATTTTGTTAGTGTTAAAGAATATTCAAATTTTAAAAATGAATTAAACTTCACCGGAAATATTTTTAAAGAATGTTTAATTACAGTAAATGTTCAAAATGAAAATCTTCAATCGATAATTTTTAATTTGAATGAAAATAAATTTGGTATTCTAATTTTAGTTCATAAAATTCAGCCGGCTTTAGAAGATAGAAAGAAATTTTTTAATGTTGCTCAATTTGTGCAAAATTGTTTTTCAACTTGGAAAAATTCCGAAAATATGAAATCTAACATTTTAAATTCAAATGATGATTTAATTCCAAAAACTATAAAAGGATTTCAGAAAGAACTAAAAACCATAAACGGTTTATTGACTTTAGCTAAAGAAGAAAATTCAACAAACAGCATAAATAAATATTTGGATCAAATAAAAAACTCACATCAATTTATTTCTTCTTCGCTTGAAGACTTAAACAATATTCTAAATTTATTAAACTCAAATGCTGATCAGTTAAAATCTAAATTCAACATTTCAAATTTCTTAGAAGATTTAATAAAATCTAAAAATGCAGAATTACCGGATTCAAGATTTATACTAAATAATGTTGATCAAAAAGAAATTCATTTTGATGAAAAAGTTTTAAAATCAATTTTAAATTCTGCTCTTAATTTTTCATTGGATTTATCACAAACAAATGAAGTTATATTAAATTCAGATTTCATTTCTGATAATAAAATTTATTTTAAAATAATTGGTAAAAATGCAAAACTTGAAAAAAGTGAATTAATTCAACTTCAAACACCGTTTGGAAAACGTGAAGTGTTAAAAAAAACAAGCGGGTTATCGTTAAACTTGTTAGCTCAAACTATTGATTTTGTTGATGGATCTCTCAAATTAAATATTGAAGAAAATAATTTTATAATAAATATAACATTGCCGTTCCAAGCAGAAATTCAAAAATCAATTCATGAAATCTTAATGGAAAATAATAAATCGAACAAAGATAAAATTCTTGTTATAGAAAGCGATCAAGCTTCATCAGCACTTTTAAATAATTATTTATCAAAATGGAATTATCAAACTGAAATTGTAAACTCCGGAGATTTTGCAATAAAACTTCTTCAGCAAAATAAATATGTTGCGGTAATTTTAAACATAGAGCAAGGAAATGAAAACAGTTTAGAAATTCTTCAAAAAATTAAGAACAATAAATTTACACGTAATACTCCGGTAATTGTTTTTTCAATGGAAGCAGAAAAAGAAAAAGTTTATTTAATGGGTGCAGTTGAATATTTAGTTAAACCAATAAATTATAATAATCTTGTAGAAATTTTAACGAGTTATAAATTGAGAAGAAACTCAACCGTACTTTGTGTTGATGATGATCAGCCGACTTTGAAATTGGTTCAGCAAGCTGTGCAAACCGCCGGATTTAATGTTATTGCAGAATATAGACCGGAATTAGTTCTCGATTTAATTATAGATAAAGATTTAGATTTAGCAATTGTTGATTTGGATATGCCGAAGTTAAACGGTTTTGATTTGATTAAACAAATTAAATCACACGGAAAATTTGATAAACTCCCAATAATTATTTATACCGGAAAAGAAGATTATCAGCAAGATTTACAAAAAATTGACGGAATGTTTGTCGATTTACTCGATAAAAAAAGTACAAGTTTGAATGAACTTGAAAATGCAATTTCTGCAATGATAAATAATATTGAAGAAACTAAATCAATTGAAGAAGTAAAAGAGAAAAGCGATTCACCAACAATTTTAATGGCTGAAGATTATAAACATTCTCAAATAATTGTAACCAGACTTTTGAAAAAAAGCGGATTTGAAAATGTAATTGTTGTTGAAAATGGCGAAGAAGCTTTAAATATTTGTAAAAAAGAAAAAATAGATTTAATCCTTATGGATATGCAAATGCCGGTAATGAATGGCTTTGAAGCAACTCAAAAAATTAGAGAAATTGAAGAATATGTAGATACTCCAATTATTGCATTAACGGCTTTTGCAATGAAAGGCGATCGCGAAAAATGTTTGGAAGCCGGCGCTACAGATTATATTCCAAAACCAATTGACAGCAAAGAATTTATTGAAAAAGTAAAGTATTATACTCAAATAAAAATTGAGAATTAATAAATTTTTAATTCGATAATTTTTAAAAACTTCTGGAAAATTAAAGGTACTTCTCATTCTCACGAAAGTGGGAATCCAGAGAATTCAATAGATTCCCGTTTTCACGGGAATGACATTTTGAATATTTCAGAAGACTCTTTTATAAACAATCCTTAATTTTTGCTGAAATTCAATTCAAAGAAATCCACAAAAAATTCTTATATTTCAATCCAAAATTTTATTAATTAAACAAATGAATAAAGAAATAAGAGTTAGATTTGCACCAAGTCCAACAGGATATTTACACGTTGGAGGATTAAGAACTGCACTTTACAATTATCTTTTTGCAAAAAAAAATAATGGAAAGTTTATTTTAAGAATTGAAGATACGGATCAATCTCGTTACGTTGAAGGAGCAGTTGAAAAATTAATAAATTCACTAAATTGGGTTGGATTAAATTATGATGAAGGTCCGGAAGTTGGCGGAAATTTTGGCCCATATTTTCAATCGCAGAGATTAGAAATTTATTCAGCGCAAGTTCAAAAATTGATTGATGAAAAAAAATCATATTATTGTTTTTGCACTCCGGAAAGACTTTCAGCATTAAAAGAAGAGCAGCAAAAGTTAAAACTTCCTCAAGCAAAATATGATCAACATTGTCTGCATTTATCTAAAGAAGAAATTAAACAAAAATTGGAAAGCGGAATTCCTAAAGTTATACGATTAAATGTTGAACCAAATCAATCCGTAAAATTTTCGGATATTGTTAGAGGAATTGTTGAGTTTAATTCTGATACAATTGATGATCAAATTTTAATAAAGAGTGACGGATTTCCAACATATCATTTGGCAAATGTTGTTGATGATCATTTGATGGAAATTTCTCATGTAATTCGCGGTGAGGAATGGCTTTCATCAACACCAAAACATGTTTTACTTTATCAACATTTTGGGTGGGAACTTCCGCAATTTGCTCATCTTCCCCTTTTGTTGAATCCGGATAAAAGTAAATTAAGTAAACGTCAAGGTGATGTTGCAGTTGAAGATTACAGAGATAAAGGTTACTTGAAAGAAGCATTAATTAATTTTGTTGCTTTGCTTGGCTGGAATTTTGGTGACGATAAAGAATTTTATTTAATCGATGAAATGATTGAAAAATTTTCTTTAGATCGAGTAAATAAATCCGGCGCAGTTTTTAATATTGAAAAACTAAATTGGCTTAACGGTCAACATTTGAGAAATAAAAGTAATGATGAATTGTTAGGTTTGTTTAAGATTGAATTGCAGAACTCAAATTTTGCAAATATTCAAATTTCCGATTTCAAACTTTTTGCAATTATTGACGCGATGAAAGAACGCGTAGAATTTGTTAAAGATTTTATAAACAGTTGCACTTATTTTTATGAATCGCCAAAAACTTATGATGAAGCAATAGTTAAAAAAAGATGGAAAGAAGATTCAGAAAAATTGTTGAAAGAATTTTCTGAAGAATTAGTAAAAATTGAAAATCCTAATAAACAAGATTATGAGAATATTTTACATAAAATTGCTGAACAAAATAATGTTGGTGCCGGGAAATTAATTCATCCAATTAGATTAGCGGTTTCCGGAGTTGGAATTGGTCCCGGAGTTTTTGATTTATTGTATATTATCGGCAAAGAAGAAGTTATAACCAGAATTGATAAAGGAATTTTAGAAATTCCTAAATATTTATAAATAATTTAATTTGTGATAATTATGGAAGATGAGAAAAAAGTACCGAGAAATTTTATTCAAGAAATAATTGATAATGATTTGAAGGAAAACAAAAATGGCGGAAAAGTTTTTACACGTTTTCCTCCGGAGCCAAATGGATATTTACATATTGGTCACGCAAAATCCATCTGTTTAAATTTTGGTTTGGGAAAAGAGTATAACGGAAAAACAAATTTACGTTTTGATGATACAAATCCGACTAAAGAAGATGTTGAATATGTTGAATCGATAAAAGAAGATATAAAATGGCTGGGTTTTCAATGGGAAGGAACTGAACTTTACGCATCAGATTATTTTGAGCAGCTTTACGAATTTGCGGTAAAATTGATTATAGATGGATTAGCTTATGTTGATTCTTCAACTTTGGAAGAAATAAAAGATGAACGCGGAACTCCAACTGAACCGGGAAAATTAAGCAAATTTAGAAATCGTCCAGTTGAAGAAAATTTGGATTTGTTTGAACGAATGAGAGTCGGAGAATTTAAAGATGGCGAACATATTTTGCGTGCAAAAATTGATATGAGTTCACCAAATATGAATATGCGGGATCCAATTATGTACAGAATTCGACACGCATATCATCACAGAACAGAAAATAAGTGGTGCATTTATCCAATGTACGATTGGGCTCACGGTCAATCTGATTCAATTGAAGGAATTACACATTCAATCTGTACTTTGGAATTTGAAAATCACCGACCATTATACGATTGGTTTATTGAGAAATTAGGAATTCATCATCCTCAACAAATTGAGTTTGCAAGATTAAATCTTAATTATACTGTAATGAGTAAACGAAAATTACTAAGATTAGTTCAAGAAAATTTAGTAAACGGTTGGGATGATCCAAGAATGCCAACTATTTCCGGTTTTAGAAGACGCGGTTTTACACCAAAATCCATAAGAAATTTTGCCGAAAGAGTTGGCATTGCAAAAAGAGACGGAGTAATTGATATTTCTTTGCTTGAATACAGTTTGCGTGAAGATTTAAACGAAACCGCACCAAGAGTTATGGCAGTTTTAAATCCTTTAAAAATTGTAATTACAAATTATAATGAAAATTTAGTTGAAGAATTAGATGCAGTTAATAATCCTCAAGATGAAAAAATGGGAACAAGAAAAGTTCCTTTTTCAAGAGAACTTTATATTGAGCAAGAAGATTTTCAAGAATTTCCGCATAAAAAGTTTCACAGACTTTCTCCCGGACAAGAAGTAAGGTTACGATATGCTTATATAATTAAATGTGAAAAAGTGATAAAAGATGAAAATGGTAATATTTTAGAAATTCATTGTACTTTTGATGAAGATACAAAAAGCGGAAGCGGAAAAAGTGAAAAAAAAGTGAAAGGTACAATTCATTGGGTTTCTGTTAAACATGCGATTGATGCAGAAGTACGACTTTATGACAGACTTTTTAGCGTTGAATTTCCCGAAGAAGATAAGGAAAAAGATTTTGTAGAATTTTTGAATCCAAATTCATTAACAATTTTGAAAAATTGTAAAATTGAACCAAGTTTAATTTCTGCCAAAGTTGGTGAAAATTATCAATTTGAAAGAAATGGTTATTTTTGTGTAGATAAATATTCCAAAAATGAAAATTTAGTTTTTAATAGAACAGTAACTTTAAAGGATACTTGGTCTAAAATAATTTCTAAATAAAAAGTATACTACTGCATTATAGCATTGCAACACAGTAGTTTCATTAACTTATTTATTTACAATCAGTTAGAAATTCTATCAAAAAATACAGTTTTTTTATACTAATTTTTAAAACGACATAGCCCCTACTGAAAATCCTTCAACGTCTGGTTTATCAATCATAAAATCATTAAACTTATCAATTTGAGCTTGATAATAACCGGATTTTTGATTTGCGAGAGCATGTTCAATATTATCCCAAATAGTTATTGCGACAAATTTCCCCGCATTGCTATTTGTTAGGAAAAATGCTCTTAAAAAGCCTGGTTGATTTTTTGCAGCCGGAATAATACTTTCTTGATATACTTTGGTTGCATGTTCCATAGATTTAACATGTAGGTAAAATGTTGTCATTCTTGCATACATATAATTTCCCCGCTTTTAGTTTAAAATAATTTATGGAGGTTTATATCTAAATAAAAATAACTATTATTTTATAAATTATTCAAGTTCTTTTTATTAAAGAAAAATTAAATTTATAAAAACTGTTGTTTGAGGAGTTCAACTTTATTAAATTTACACTTTATTTTACGCCGAAGTGGCGAAATTGGTAGACGCGCTAGACTCAAAATCTAGTCTATGCAAATAGGTGCCGGTTCGAGTCCGGCCTTCGGTACAAAAAGGGAATTTTTATTCCCTTTTTCTTTTTTAATATGAATTTATACCGGCAAAGTAACAATAATATTACTTCCCTTTCCTAAACTACTTTCAATTTCAAGATTTCCGTTGTACTGTTTGATAAAATGACGGCAAAGATTTAAACCCATCCCAGAACCCTTTTCTCCTATTGTTCCATCAAAACTAACTTGATAAATATTCTCATTTATTTCTTCAATTTTTTTGCGGTTCATTCCAATTCCATAATCTTTAACACTTAACTCAAAGAAATTATTTTTCCACTTATATGAAATTTCAATTTTACCATTAATGTTTGAAAATTTTATCGCATTAGAAAGTAAATTTCTGATAATAAAAATCATCATACTTTCATTTATTCTAATTTCCGCATTATTGTCCAAATCAAGGATAATAGAAAGTTTTTTCTGATTAATTTGAAACTTGTAAAATTCAATTATCTCTTTAATAATATTATTAATACTTATATTTTTTTTATCAGTTATAAAAATATCTGAATCCAAATTAGATAATTGTAAAAGTTTATCAAGTAAATCAAAACTTTTTGTAGAAGTAGATTGAATTAATAAAATCAGTTCACGAACATCCGGATCTTTAATAATATTATCTCGTAAAATTAGATTACTTATCCCATTAATAATGTTAAATGATCCTCTAATTTCGTGTGAAATAATTGATAATATTTTAGCGCTTGCTTCGTCAAAATGTTTAATTTCATCAATTATTTTTATATCACCAATCATTTTTATTTCCTATCTGCCAAAACTTTTTAGCATTTTTTTTTGAAATTAAGCTATGATTTTTATTAACGAAACAATTGTGCTTAAAAAATATAAAAGAATAATTAGTGCTAAATACTTAAGTGAACTTATAAAATCTTCCATAAAGGTATTTCCGTATTTTGAGTTTAAAGTCATAGGGAACTAGTTGCCTAATTCCCTACTTTGTGACATTCTAACTTTGAAGAAAAGGGGGAGTTCTCCAAATTTATTCAGTCACATTAAAACATCATTATTTATAAATATTTTCTATAATAAATCAATAACAATGCCAAATATTTTTATTTTAAAAACAGATTAAATGGTAGCATTTTGGTATTTTTTTGATGAGATGTAATTTATGATTTGGTCAAATAACCAATATCGGGAACAGAATTTGGTGAAATAACGAATGTTACTTTTGTTAGTTTTAATGAATGAAATTACAAATTACGAAATGTTATGTTTTTTAATTCTATATCGAAAAGTATCTAAAGAGAGTTTTAGCAATTTTGCTGCTTTTGATTGATTTCCTTCGGCTTTTTTTAATGCATTTTCCAAGTATTTTTTTTCTAAATCAATAAGTGAAATTCCTTCATTTGGAATATTGAAATCAAGTTTACTTTGCAAACTCTGCACGGTTTCAAATATGAAAACATCATCATAATCAATTGTTGGTTTTTCACAAAATATCATTGCCCTTTCAATAACATTTTTTAATTCTCTAATATTTCCTGGCCAAGTGTGATGTAAAATTTTTTCTTCGGCATTTTTTGTTAACGAAATATTTGCTTTACAGAATTCATTAGAAAAATGTCTAATAAAATATTGTGCTAAAATTAATATATCTTCATTTCTTTCGCGCAAAGCCGGAATTTCTAACGAGATTACATTTATTCTATAAAATAAATCTTCTCTAAATTCTTTTTCATTTACGGCTTTTTTCAAATCGCGATTTGTAGCTGTAATTATTCTTGTATTAACTTGATTTTCTTTCGTGGAACCAACCGGTCTGAATTTTTTTGTTTCCAAAAAAGTAAGAAGTTTTGGCTGAAGCGAGATCGGAAGTTCACCAATTTCATCCAAAAATAAAGTTCCGCCATTTGCTTCTTCTATTAGTCCTTTTTTATTTTCCACGGCGTTTGTAAATGCGCCTTTTACGTGACCAAAAATTTCAGATTCCAATAATGCGTCCGGAATTGTAGCACAATTTATTTCTACAAACGGAGCTTCATTATTAAATGATAAATTGTGAATTACTCTGGCAATTAAAGTTTTTCCGGTTCCGCTTTCTCCGGTTAACAAAATTGAAGTATCTTTTACGGTTGCAACTTTTTTAATAAATTTTTTAACAGAATTTATAACTTCGGATTTGCCAAGAATGTTATTTATTGAATCTTTTTTAAAGTTTGTTAAACTTTCTCTAAGAATTTTTATTTCGTTTTGCTGCTGTTTAATTTGCTGTTGAAGTGAAGATTCCGAGGTTGAATCTGATACAATTACAATAATATCATTTTTATTTTCTTTTGATGAAATTATTGTAAAATCTAAATATTTAATTTCACCATATTTATTAAATTTATTAACTTTTTCAATTGTAAGTTTTGTCTTTTTACCTGATTGAACCTCGTAAATTTCTTTTTCAGAGCCAAAAAATTCGGGGAAAATATCAAAAATTGATTGTTCTAAATTTATATTTTCAAATTGCAGAAGTGAGTGAAGGTTTTCACTTTTTTCAATAAGTTTTAGATTATTATCACAAATTGCAAAACCAATATTTTTTTCATTCAAAAGCTGGTTATAAAAATTTATCAAGATTATAATTCCTCTGATAATTTTTCACCAAGCATATTAAAAATCTCTTCTACATTTTCTCCGGTTTTTGCGCTTACAAATGAAAAATGCGTTTTGTAAAATTTAAAATTCGAGATATATTTTTCTTCATCTAAATGAATATTTTCTAATAAATCATATTTATTCCCAACAAAAATAATTTTTGCTTTGGAATTCAGCTCTAAAAAGATTTTAGCATAATTTAGTGATTGAGCTATTGTATTGGGTCGAGAAATATCTGTTACAATTACAGCTCCGTGAGCTCCGTTAATATAACTTTTTGTAACCGAATCAAACTTTTCAATATTTGCAATATCCCAAATAAAAAGATCTATTTCCTTTTCAAATTTATTAATTTCACTTTCGTTTAAGTGAACAGTTTTTCTGCTGATGTGAACGCCAATTGTGGAAAGATATTTTTCTTCATATTTATTGTAAACAAAACGGCGGACAAGAGATGTTTTTCCAACTCCGTAAGAACCTAATAAACAAATTTTCTTTTTTGTATTAACCCGAACCGGCAAAAATTACCTCGAATGATTAACTTTAAATTCAACACTTCTTACATATTTATCAGATTCGGAATTTTTCGTTATGAAAATATTTTTTGAAATTCCCTGCGAAGTTAAAAAGTTGATTACATTTTCAATTCTTTCATTCGATTTTTTAAGATTTATTTCTTTGTTTCCGGTTTTATCTAAAATTCCAATTACTTCAACTTTATAGTTTTGATATTTTCTCAAAAATGGAATTATCGGTTCTAATAATTTTGTGTGTGTTTTTGTAAGCCTAGTTTGATTAACACCAAAATTAATTACTGTTTGATTTAAATTATTTATTGCTTCGGATTCGCTCAAATTTAAATTTTCTAAAACTTCAAGATTATTTATTAAAATTCTTATTCCGGCAATTTGTGAAATTTCAAAACCTAATTTTAATTTTTCTTCAATTGTTAAAACTTCACCGGAAAGAGTTATTTCATCTTTATCAATAGCAAAATTTAAATTTCTATTTTCTGCATAATTTGATTTGGAAAGAATATTTTTAATTTTATCCGAAATTTCTTTTTGCGCAACAATCGGTAAAATTATTCCCAAATTATTATTTACTTTTTCTATTTCCGGAATTGAAGAAATTAAACTATCAATTTTATTTTTTACGGAAAAAGATGGAATTGTTCCGCCGATATTTAAATTTCTGTTTTCAACTTCCCAAGTTAAATTTTCTACATCAGTTTTGTTTAAAGTATTGAATTTCTCAGTCAACATATCAGAAATTGATTTTTCTCTAAAATATTTTGGTAAAGTGAAAATTCCAATAATCATTAAAATAAAAAGCAATAAAATTCCAAATGCATAAAGTACAAGCGGCTTTGGCTTTTCAATTTCTTTGGGAAGATTTTCATTTTGCACAGAAATTATTAATTCGCTTAGTGAATTATCAAATTCCTTAAATGGTTTAATATCTCCATCAAATTCTCTAAGATTTTTATGATACTTTTTATGAATTTCCGTATTTAATTCATTTAGTTTAGAATGAATAGAAACTGGTTCTTGTCCCAAAATAACCGCAGCTAAATATGAATATCTTCCTCTTTCCAAAATTATTTTTGAATCGCCGTACTGAATTTCATAAAGATTCTGATTTCCGGAATCGGATTTGAATGAATCAGCCACAAAATTTTTAATTGCCGTAAGCATTCCGCTGATTAAATCTGCATCTACACTTTTCTGAAATTTCAAAGAAGAAATGTGCGAAATTAAAATTCCCGAATTTTCATGAATTAGAAAAATTTCTTTTATTTCAAACGGAAAAACGTCTTGCAAAATTAAATCGGAAGTTGAAACGCCGGAAATTTTAGATTTTACAAATTTAGAAAAAATTCCTTTTTGTAAAGACGCTTCAATTTTCTGATTTAGTGCTTGATAAATTTCCTTAATTTTTTCGGAAATTGATTTTGTAATTGTTGAACCAATAATTGGATACAGAGCATCAATTATATCTTCTTTTGATTCGGTAACTTGCTTTTTAATTGCGGGACCAACAACCGGATAAAGCGATTGTACTAATTCACTTTTAGAAGCAATTATTTTTCTATCAATTAAATCATTAAGAATTGGGTACAAAGTAGAAATTTGATATTCTTTATCTTTTATAAGAAACCGAAAATCAGAAAATTCTTTTTCTAAATCTTCCAACTTTTTATTTTGTTCGGAAACGAAAATTTGTTTCAGAATTTCTAAAGATTTTTCTTCATCAAAAACCATTTTTAAATTACCTACTGTTCTTCTTGTTTAACTTTCATTCCCCACTCAATAAATACTTGACCAATTTGGTTTTTATCAATTTTGGATTGTTTCAAATCTTTAATTTTATTTTCGAGTTCAGTTTTAATTTTATCTAAATCATCGTTAGCTTTTTGAACAGATGTATCTGCAGTTTTACTTTTAGAAAATAAATCAGTTATTTGAGTTGAAGATTTTTCGATATTTTTATCGTGCTGAACTAATTGCTGTTTTAAGCTTTTATTTTCTTCGCGCAATTGATTAATTTGATTTTGAAGATTATCTAAATATTCGCCAAAAATTATTTCGCGAATTTGTTTTAATCCTCCAACTGAATTTGTTGGTTCATTTTTCTTTTCTTTCATTTTTTTTGCCTTTATCTATTTTTCTAAAATAATATATTAATATCTAATTAAATTAAACTTTGAAATTTAATAAATTTTTAACTGATACAAATTGTTAATTCTATAATTTGAAGTTTTTTATAATAATTCGTTTTTAGAAACTTCTTTTATTTATTTTCAAATATATTGTTGAATTTTCACATTTTGCAATTTTATAAAATGTTAGTTAACTTTAAGAAAAATTATTGGGATTTTTATGAACAAAAAAATGAAGCAAGTAATGGATTGGAAAGCTGCTCTTTGGGCTGGATTGGTTGCAAGTTTTATTTTTTTATTTTTGAATCTTTTTCTGGTCCCGTTTTTACTCGGTGGAAATATGTGGGTAATTGTTCGTTTGTTTGCTTCAATCTTTTTAGGTGAATCAATTTTAGCGCCTCCTGCAACCTTTGATTTAACTGCGTTAATTGTAAGTATTATTACAAATTTAATTTTATCGGAATTATTTACACTTTTAATTGCATTCGTATTTCATAAATATGGATTAGCAACCGGAATAATTGGCGGTGCCGTTTTTGGTTTGGCAATTTATTTAATAAATTTTTATTCACTTAGTTATTTTTTCCCATGGTTTTTTGTTTTAGGAAGCTGGCCTTTTGTCCTTACACATATTCTTTTTGGAGCAGTTTCCGGCGGAGTTTATGAACTTTTGGAAGTGGAAGAATTTGAACCAGCTGAATAAATTAATTTGGAGTTTATTATGATTGGCGGAACTGGAAATTCAAGAAGTTTTGGAAAATCAAGATTAATTATTGCGTTAGTTTTCATCGGATTTTCACTTATTTCATTTCTTAGTTCAAAAGAATATAATCCCGTTACCGGCGAAGAACAATATATTGGAATGACACCAAAACAAGAAATTGCGTTAGGTTTACAAGCCGCTCCGCAAATGATTGAACAATATGGCGGACTTTATCCAAATCAGCAGTATCAAGATATTGTGGATAGAATTGGAATGAGTTTAGTAAGAAATTCCAAAGCTGCTGAAACTGAGTATCAATATGAATTTCATTTATTAAATGATAGACAAACCGTAAATGCTTTTGCGCTTCCGGGCGGACAAATTTTTATTACTGCCGCACTTTTTGGAAGATTGGAAACTGAAGCACAATTAGCTGGAGTTTTAGGACATGAAATCGGTCATGTTGTAGCGCGTCATTCTGCACAACAAATGGCAAAATCTAATTTAACTCAAGGAATTTTAAACGGAGTTTTAATTGCCAGCGATCCATCAGGCAGTTCTGCGCAAGCCGCTGCGTATATTGCACAATTAGTAAATATGAAATATGGTAGAGAAGATGAACTTGAATCCGATAAAATTGGAGTAAACTTTATGTCGAATTCCGGTTATGATCCAACGGCGTTAATTGGTGTTATGAAAATTCTTGAAGAAGCTTCTGGCGGCTCAAGTCAAGCTGAATTTTTTAGTACACATCCAAATCCATCAAATAGAATTTCACAAATTAATACTGAAATTAATAAATTATTTCCAGATGGGATTCCGTCAGGATTAGTTAAATAGTTTTCTGAATTATTTAAGATTTGATCTTTTAAAAAGTCCGCATCTTTTTTGTTAAAATTAAATAGGATGATAAACCGTATTTGAGCCAATCCACGTTTGGTTTTTATTGAAATCAACTCCCATCATTTTACCTTTACTTGTACGAAGTAAATTGTTCACCAAGATTGGTTTTTCATTCCAAATGTACATCATTCTAATTTCTGCTTTTGCATTTCCTTCGGGAGTTTTAATTAACGGAAAATAATCTACTTTTTTCTGAAGAATAAAATTTTGTTTATCATTTATTGAATCTAAAATTTCTTTAGTTATATCAATTACAACTCCGGAACCGGCAAAAGAAAACAATGGTTTTAAAACATAATTTTCCAAATCACTTGGATAATTTTCTAATTCATTTAAATAAAAACTTTGCGGAGAATATTTGCTTTTAATTTCCGGCAAACTGAATTTACTAATTCTGTAAAACCAATTTGGGTGACCAACCCAAATAACATTTAATTCATCTCTAAAATCAAAATTAAAAATTAAATTCTTTTTTTCTAATTCATCAAAAATAACTCTGTTGTAAATTCGTTCAATCGGAATTTCAATTCCATTTTTTTTATAAAAAAGCTTACTTCCCTTTTTAATTATTTCTGTAATGCAAACCGATTCAACATCTGCATATTTTTCGGTTAAGTAAAAATCAATTCTCGTTTTTTGTTTATCGGGTTCAATCTCTAAAAGTATAACATTTTCCGGATTAGAATTTCCAATTAAAGTTTTTTTAAATAAATCTACATAAGAATTAAAATCAAATGAATTATAATAAGTTGTGAAATTTTTCGGTATGTAAAAATGTTCTCTTAATTTTTGATCGAGAAAAATTTGATACGCATAAAGTGATGGAAATCCTTGAAGCTCAATTAATTGCGGTATAAAATCACCATTTGAATTTTTTGTAATTCCGAAATCAATCTGTAAAAATATTGGATGATCATCTTCATTTGGGACAAAATATTTTTGCGGGACAGCATTTTTAGATTTTTCAAGAAATTCATTTTTCTGAATTTGATTTAAAATATCTTCACCGGCAAAAATTAATTTATCGCGTAAGTTTTCATCAATAAACAAAGGTGTTTCGGAGATTCTGAAATCCAATCTATTATTAGTTTCTTCATTAATTTTTTGAATAATTTTTTCATAAGTTTTATCATCAAATAACGAAATATATTTTTCTCTAATTTCTGCAATCATATTTTAATAACTCAATCCTTTGTAAGTTTCAGAAATTACTAAATCAACAACTGAATTTAAATTTTGCGTTTGATCCCATACAGCAATTTGTTTATCGGCTCCGGTTCCGTTTTTCAAAATTTCCCTTACATAGTTTACTTCTTCGCGACTATCTAAAACATCAACAACATCATCAATAAATTCCAAAAGTTCTTCAATTAACAACGGAGTTTCAATTTCAGCTTGTTTTCCAAAATCGATTAATTTTCCGCTAATACCGTATCTTGCGGCACGCCATTTATTTTCATTAATGTACAATCTTCTATAAAGTCTAAATCCTAAATTTTGTTTTATTAACTTGTACAATTTTGCAACAACAGCTTGACACAAAGCTGCAAGCGCAACGGTTTCGTCAACTGTCATCGGCAAATCGCAGACTCTAAATTCCAATGTTGGATATTTTGGATGTGGACGAATATCCCACCAAATTTTACTCGCATCTTCAACACATTTTGTTTTAATAAGCATATTTACAAATGATTGAAATTCCCCATGACTTGCAAAATAATCCGGAATCCCAGTGCGCGGAAATCTATCAAATATTTTTGCACGATATGATTTTAATCCGGTATTTCTACCTTTCCAAAATGGTGAGTTTGTTGATAAAGCAAAAATATGCGGTAGAAAATATCTCGCTGCATTCATTATATGAATAGCCAGTTCTTTATCATCAATACCGATATGAACATGAAGACCAAAAATTAAATTTGCTCTCGCAACTTGCTGCATATCTTGCACAACTCCGGCATATCTTGGCTGATCAGTAATTTCTTGATCTTCCCATCTTGAAAATGGATGTGTTCCAGAAGCGGCAATTTTTAATTTTTCTTTCTCTGCAAGCATTGCTAATTGCGAACGCAAATGAACAACTTCTTGTCGGGCTTCTTTAATATTTGTGCAGATTTTTGATCCCGTTTCAACAACCGATTGATGAAGTTCAGCTTTAATTTTTTCTCTAAGATGAATTGTTCCGCCGCTTAAAATTTGCTCAATTCTTGATCTTAATTCTCTGGTTTCCGGATCAACAATTTGAAATTCTTCTTCAATTCCTAATGTAAAAGTTTTATCAGAAAGCATAATTGCCTCAATTATTTTTTCTTCTTATTTGAAGTTAATTTTTCATTTGATGTAAACGCTGTAACGAAATCTCCCCAAGTTAAATTATTTTTTCCCTTTTTATGATTTTTCGCTTTTCTAATTGCCATATTTGCCGCAGCTTCAACTACCCATTCAAAATTTTCTTCACCAACAGAATTTATATCTGCATCCGGTGCGGGATTTCCAAAATCAATTGCATAAGGAATTCCATCTCTCACAGCAAATTCAACAGTGTTAAAATCATAACCTAATGCGTTATTAATTTTTAAAACATCCTCTTCAATTGTTTTTAATAATTTGCTTTCTATAGGTTTTGGATTTTGCACGTATCTCAAATGATGCGGCTGTTTAGGATCATACTGCATAATTCTTACATCTCTTCTATCCAAACAATAACATCTAAAATATTCAGTAAAATCAATTGCTTCTTGCAGCAACATTACTAAAGTTCCGGTTTCGTGATAATCTCTAAAAAACTCATTTATATCTTTGGGATTATAAACATTTTTCCATCCGCCGCCGGCAAATGGTTTAAAGAAAGCCGGAAATCCCACATAATCAAAAATGTAATTCCAATCTAATGGATAAGCTAAATTTCTCATTGAATTAGCATTTGTATCCGGTGGATGTTGATTGGAAGGAAGTATTACGGTTTTGGGAACATTAACTCCAATTTTTGTTGCAATTGCATTATTGAAAAATTTATCATCCGCGCTCCACCAAAACGGATTGTTAATTACGGCAGTTCCGGTTAATGCAGCATTTTTTAAATATGCTCTATAGAAAGGAATATCCTGCGAAATTCTATCAATTAGAACATCATATTGAGTTGGTTTACCTTGTTCAACAACATTAATTTTTGCTAATTCCGCAACAATTCCCTTCTCTTTTTTTGAATTTACTCTATCAACAAATGCTTGTGGAAAAGTATTTTCTTGGCCAAAAAGAATTCCAATTTTTTTCATATATCACCTAAAGAATTTAATGATTTGAGAATTTCAAATTTGAGTAAATATAATTAAGTATTTTCATAAAAACATAATTTAAAATAAAAAAGCTCTTCATTTTAGAAGAGCTTTTTAAAAGTGGTCAATAATATTTTATCTATTTTAGTAATATCATTTTTTTTGTATCAATAAAATCATCGGATTGCAATTTGTAGAAATACACTCCACTCGGTAAATTCCTTCCATCAAATTCAACTTCATAATTACCGGGTTTTTGGTTTGCGTTTACCAATGTTTTAACCTCTCTTCCAAGTATATCTAAAACTACTAATTTTACTTTTGACGTTTCACTTTTCATATACTTAGGAATTGTATATTTAATTTTTGTTGTTGGGTTAAACGGATTAGGATAGTTTTGTGATAGTTCTGATTTTAAAGGTAAAACTGAACTTTCTTCTGTTTTTATTGAAGTCGGATTATTCCAATCTAAAATATTTGCCCAAACATCACTATCATTATCATTTTGACTTTCAGTCCAAGTTGAATAAATTCTGCTATTTTTTATCTCAATATTAAACCCTCCAGCTGTTGTATTTTCATGATTAAGAAGTTTGAAATTTGAGTTAAGTTTATTTCCATCATTATCAAAACGTTGCGCATAGTAAATGTAATTATGTAAATCAATTTCTTGTAAATCTAAAATTATAAAATTCCCATTTTCATCAGTCGCATTTGGCTCAAAAATACTATCATCTACTTCTAAAGTTTTAACTGAGTCTTGAATATTTCCTTCATTTGTAAACTTTTGGAATTTAAGATACTTCTTCTTGTTTATTGCGTCTGATTCTACCCAATAAATTTTAAAACTTCCATCAGAGTTTACAGAAACTTTATTGCCGAAAATATATAAACTTTTGTCACTTCGTGAGATATTATACTTTTCACCAATTCGATTACAATCTGCAGAAAATATTTGAGCAAACAAAGTTTCAGTACTATCATTTTTGTCAAAAGCAAGCCAACTAATTATAAAATTATTATTAGGAAAAACAGAAATTGAAGGTACAATTTGATTTTCAAAATTAATATCATCATCCAATAATATTTTATCAGATTGTGCAATTCCACTATTTGAAAAAAGTTGAAAATAAATTTTTATATTATTTGTAGAATCGTCAGCTGTACTCCATGATATAATATAATTTTCCAAACCATTAGCAGAAATTACACCGATATCGTTTTGATAATTCAAAAGAAGTTCTGAAAGAATAATATTTGAATCAATTGCTTCACCTTTAGAATTATAAAATTGCCCGACAATTTGTGATTTGGGAAAATCATTTGGATTTTGTGAGAAATGATCTTGGATCCAAACTATTACAAAATTTTCATTAGGAGTAATTGATATTTTCGGAGAGGAATAATTATAAATTTGTTTATTACTTACTTTAAAATTACTCCCAATAAAACTTCCATCATTTAAAAATCTTTGTGCATAAATTTCGCATTTAGAATTATTTCTAAAATCAAGCCAACAAATAATAAAATTTCCATTTTGGCTCACTTCAATATCCGGCGAGAATTGTTCTGCAACTGGAATTCCATCATCATCATTTACTTTAATTTCTTCACATAGTTGTTTATTATTAACATCAAAACTTTTACAATAAACATCAAAATTATAATGTCCGCTTAAATTTTCTTCTTTAACCCAAGCTACAAAGCAATTTCCTAAACAATCAGATGTAATTGTAGGCATAATATCATGTGTGCTATCTTGGATGGAATTTACTTTAATATTATTTCCTATTAAATTTCCATTTTCATCTAAACGTTGATACCAAACATTTTTTTTAAAGTCTTCAGAATGTTGATACCAAGTAATTAAATATTCATTGAAATCTGAGTAATAAATTTCATTAGGATACGAACCATAAGAATCACTTGTATTTATCTTAAAGTTGTTTCCTATTTTTTCACCTTCTTTATTGAATCTTTGTGCATAAACATCAACTGAGTAAATAGAATTTCTGAAGTCAGACCAAGCTGTAATGAAATTACCGCTACTATCATTTGCAATGGTAACATCACATGGATTAGAATTAACTGCATTGTTATCAATTACATTAACTTCTATTCCAATCTTTTCACCTAATTCTGAAAATCTTTGAATTAATAATTTTGGTGTTCCACTTTTCCATTCTTTCCAAGCAAAAATAAAATTATTAAGATTATCTAATGAAATTGAAAAAGATTCAATGTATAGATTTTCTGTTTCATTTTTAAGAAGTATTCTTTTTCCAATAGCTGTAAAATCTGAAGAAAACATTTGAGCAAAAATACTTTTACTTTCATCTGCATTATATTCCATCCAAGCTATTAAGATTTTTCCCGATTCATTCATAAATATTTGAGACTCAGCACTATACAAATTACCAATTTCAAATTTTATTGTATTTCCAATTTGCTCAAGTTCTTTTGAATAATGATTAAAACAAATTTCATAATTTTGATAATTCGGTTGAAACCAAATTATTATAAAGCTACCATCGTTTAACATTATAACATTTGGAAATTTGCCTATAGTATAGGAGGAAGTATTATCTACAATTTTTATATTTTGTTTAATTGGAATAGCTGAATTAGAAAAATATTGAAAATAAATCTCCTTCACTGCATTTCTATCATCTTCCCAAACAACAACAAAGTTTCCTTCGCAATCGGACGCTATTTTAGGATCTGTTTGACTTGAATAATTGTAACCTCCATTTTCATTTACTTGAAAATCTTGGACAATAGTAATTGGTTTATTAAAATTCTGAAAATGAAATGAAGAAATGAGAAAAAGGTAAAAAACAATTGAATATTTATAGGAACCCACATTCATAATATTGATTCCTTAAAATTATTATTACATTAAATATAATTTAAATTATTTGATTAATAACATCTTTTTTGTTTCAATAAAATCACCAGATTGTAATTTGTAGAAATACACTCCACTCGGTAAATTGCTTCCATCAAATTCAACTTCATAATTTCTGGGTTTTTGGTTTTGGTTTACCAAAGTAGCAACTTCTTTGACAAGAATATCATAAATCACTTAACGTACAGCCGGGATATATCCCGTCTCTACAATTTTAATTCTATTTTTCACGTTTTACATTTCACTTTTCACATTTTTTGGAATTACTACTTTAAATTAAATAATTCATAATTTTGACAGTTATTTATAATTCCAATACTTACAAAGTAAAAAAAAGCCATCCTTTTGAGATGGCTTTTAATTCATAGAAAATTACGAAATTAAATAAGATTTGTTCTGTATGATTGCAGAGCTTTCATATAGTTAGCTCTTTCAAATGCGGCAGGTTCATTAACAGCTTTCTGACTCATACTTCCTTTCATCATATCGATTGAAGAATATTCGTTTTCTTCCATCCAAACTTTTAATTCGGAAAGAATATCAGTAATTCTACCAACTCCATTCATTAATAATTCAGAACACATCATCGATACATCGCCGCCCGCCATCATAACTTTTAATACATCTTTGTAATTATGAATTCCGGTTGTTGCAGCCATACTTGCTTTTATGTTGCTGTATAAAATTGCAATCCATCTTAGAGGAAGTCTCATTTCCCAATTTGTGCTTAATACAAGATTTGGAAATACTTCTAACTTTTCCAAATTAAAATCCGGCTGATAAAATCTGTTAAACATTACTAAAGCATCGGCTCCGGCATTATCTAATCTTCGCGCCATATTTGACATTGATGTAAAGAACGGACTTAATTTAATCGCTACAGGAATTTTAATTTGTTCTTTAACAGCTTTCAAAGTATCAACGTACATATTTTCAATTTCGGAACCGGTAAGATTAACATTTGTCGGAATATAATAAACATTTAATTCTAAGGCGTCAGCTCCGGCTTGCTCAATATTTTTAGCATACTTTACCCAGCCGCCACTGCTAACACCATTCAAACTTCCAATAATTGGAATATCTGTTGCTTTCTTTAAATTTGCAATATGATCTAAATATTCATAAGGTCCCATATTGTATTCTTCTTGCTCGGGATAATATGAAGTTGCCTCTGCATAACTTTCTGTTCCGTAGTTTAAATAATGATCTAATTCACCGGACTCATGCGTAATTTGTTCTTCAAAAAGTGAGTAAACTACAACTGCTGCTGCACCGGCGTCTTCCATTGCTTTAACTGAATCAACAGTTTGAGATAAAGGCGAAGCTGATGGTACAATAGGATTCTTTAATTTTAATCCCATATATTTTGTTGATAAATCCATTTTTTCTCCAAAATTTTATTAAACTTTTATTAAGCCGCTAAATAGCGGCATTATTTTATTCTTGTTTTGAATTTGAATAATCCATTGCAGCAAGTTGTTCGTAATGATTCCATTTTTTATTAACTTCTGCTTGAGCAAGTCCAAGTAAATACTTAGTTCTTTCCGGATCAATTTTTTGCAACATTTTATATCTAGTTTCAGTGTAAATAAAATCTTCCAGTTTAATTTTTGGAGCCTTTGAATCAAGTTTTAGTGGATTTTTGCCTTCTTTCACATTTTCTGGATTGTATCTGTATAATGGCCAATGTCCACTATCAACTGCTAATTGTTGATGTTCCATGCCTTTTGCTAAATCGTAACCGTGTGCAATACAGTGACTGTAAGCAATAATTAAAGATGGACCATCATATGCTTCAGCTTCAAGAATTGCTTTTAAAGTTTGTGTATCATTTGCTCCCATTGCAATTTGAGCTACATAAACATTTCCATAACCCATTGCCATCATTCCCAAATCTTTTTTAGGATTTGGTCTTCCGGCTGCTGCAAATTTTGCAACTGCACCTAATCCTGTAGCTTTCGACATTTGTCCGCCGGTATTAGAATAAACTTCCGTATCAAGAACTAAAATATTAACATTCTTTCCTTGTGCTAAAACGTGATCTAAACCACCATAACCAATATCATAAGCCCATCCGTCGCCGCCCATAATCCAAACTGATTTTTTAACTAAATAATCTGCAACCATTAGTAAATTTTGGGCTTCATCTGAATTATTATTTTTTAATTTTTCTTTTAATTCAGAAACTCTTTGTCTTTGTTCATAAATATCGGCTTCGGAATTTTGAACTGCATTAAGAATTGAATTTACTAATTCTTGACCAACTGCATTTTCCAAACCTTTTAACAATTCTTCGGCAAATTCTTTTTGTTTATCAATCGAAAGTCTCATACCAAATCCAAATTCAGCATTATCTTCAAAAAGAGAATTTGACCAAGCTGGACCTTTACCTTCATGATTTACTGCCCATGGAGTTGTTGGTAAATTTCCACCATATATTGATGAACATCCTGTTGCGTTTGCAATAATTGCTCTATCACCAAACAATTGTGAAACTAATTTAACGTATGGAGTTTCTCCACAACCGGAGCATGCGCCGGAATATTCAAACAATGGTTGCAATAATTGACTTCCTTTTATTGAACCAACATTTAATTTAGTTCTATCAAATTCCGGGATATTTAAGAAATAATCATAATTTGCTCTTTCTTTTTCTCGTAATGGAATTTGCGGAACCATGTTAATTGCTTTTTTACCGGTTTCTCTTTTATTTTTTGCTGGACAAACATCAACACAAAGTGAACAACCCGTACAATCTTCAACTGCAACTTGAATTGTGTAAGCTAAACCTTCATATTCTTTTCCTCTTGCTTCCGTCCATTTGAATGTCTCCGGAGCATTATTTGTGAGTTCTTTATCATATGCTTTAATTCTAATAGTTGCATGAGGACAAACCATTGCGCATTTTCCGCACTGAATACAAACTTCTGTATCCCATTCCGGAACTTCTAATGCAATATTTCTTTTTTCCCATTGAGTTGTTGCCGATGGGAAAGTTCCATCCAACGGCATTTGGCTAACCGGAATTAAATCGCCTTTTCCTTTCATCATCATTGCTAAAGTTTCTTTAACATAAGCCGGAGCTTTATCTGAAACTATTGGAGGTAAAATAATTTGGCTTGTAACTTCTGAAGGAATTTCAATTTTATGTAAATGAGCCAAAGTGCTATCAACAGCTTCGTAATTTTTATTTACAACTATTTCACCTTTTCCGCCGTATGTTTTTTTAATTGCATATTTAATTTGTGCAATAGCTTCATCTTTAGGTAGAACGCCGGAAATTGCGAAAAAGCATGTCTGCATAATTGTATTAATTCTTGCTCCCATTCCGGTTTGTTTTGCAACTGCATAACCATCAATTACATAAAAATTCAACTTTTTATCAATTATTTGTTGCTGCATTCTTTGAGGAAGCTTATCCCATGTTTCATCTTTTGAATAAGGACTATTTAACAAGAAAGTTCCACCGTCAACAATATTTTCCAAAACATCAAAATTTTCTAATAAATTGAATTGATGAACACCGATGAAATTTGCGGTTTGAATTAAATATGTTGAATGAATTTCTTTCTTCCCAAATCTTAAATGCGATACAGTTGTTGATCCGGATTTTTTCGAATCGTAAACAAAATATCCTTGTGCATAATTTTCTGTTTCTTCACCAATAATTTTGATGGAATTTTTGTTTGCACCAACTGTTCCATCTGCACCTAATCCGTAGAATAATGCTCTTACAACATCTTCGCCTTCAGTTACAAAATTTGGATCATATTCTAAACTTGTAAATGTTACATCATCATTAATTCCAACCGTAAAATGATTTTTCGGATTCTCTTTTTTCAATTCATCAAAAACTGCCTTAACCATTGCCGGAGTAAATTCTTTTGATGATAATCCATATCTTCCGCCGACAACTTTTGGTAATTTTTCAAATTTCGGATTTGCCGTATTCATATTTTCAATAAGTGCAGTAACAACATCAAGGTATAACGGTTCACCGATTGATCCCGGTTCTTTTGTTCTATCTAATACAGCAATTTTTTCTACAGTTTTTGGAAGAACATCAATAAATTTATCAATCGCAAAAGGTCTGTATAATCTAACTTTTAAAACACCTATTTTCTCTTCCATTCTCGTCGTCAAATAATCAATTGCTTCAAGAGCGGTTTCACTTCCGGAACCCATCATAACAATTACTCTTTTTGCATCGGGAGCACCATAATAATCAAATAAGTGATATTGACGTCCCGTCAATTCTGCAAACTTATCCATTGCACTTTGAACTTTATCCGGACAAACATCATAAAATTTATTTACAGCTTCTCTTCCTTGAAAATAAACATCCGGATTTTGAGCAGTTCCTCTGATAAACGGATTATCCGGAGTTAATGCTCTTTTTCTATGTTCTCTAACTAATTTATCGTCAATCATTGCTTTAATATCTGCAACGGTTAATTGTTCAATTTTATTTACTTCATGCGAAGATCTAAAACCATCAAAAAAGTGGATAAATGGAATTCGTGATTCCAAAGTAGCTCTGTGTGCAATTGCTGCAAAATCCATAATTTCTTGAATTGACGCAGAAGCTAACAACGCCCAGCCGGTTTGTCTTGTTGCCATAACATCGCTGTGATCACCAAAAATTGATAATGCAGATGCGGCAAGCGATCTTGCAGAAACATGAAATACTGTTGAAGTTAATTCGCCGGCAATTTTATACATATTTGGAATCATTAAAAGCAAACCTTGTGATGCCGTAAAAGTTGTGGTTAAAGCTCCACTTTGTAATGCCCCATGAACTGCTCCGGAAGCTCCACCTTCACTTTGTAATTCAGAAACAAGAGGAACTGTTCCCCAAATATTCTTTTTACCTTGTGCTGCCCAAGCATCAGACATTTCTCCCATTCCGGAAGATGGTGTAATTGGATATATAGCAATTACCTCACTGTTATGATATGCAACATAAGCAGCGGCTTCATTGCCGTCTATTGTTATTTTCTGTCTTTCCATTTTATCCCTTATCTCTTTTTATTTTAGATTATAAAACGATATAAGAGTTTTGTTTTCTAAAATTATGCCAATTTTTTGATTATCAATTTCGTCCAATTTCGTATCAATACTATGTAATTTCATAACTTATCTCTTAATTTTTAGAAATGGATTTAATATACTCTTATTTTTAAGAATTGTAATTTTTTATTCATGAATGAAATTAAAACTTCGTAAAACTTAAAATAAATTAGAAGTTTATAAATGATAGGATTTGTACAACAAATTTCTAAGATTTTATAGATTTAGAAAATATTTTCCGGTCAATTGGTAACTTCGTCCAATTCCATCAATTCCGCTTCCGTGTGTTCTGTAAGCTTCATCAAAAATATTATTTATTCCAAAACCGAAATTAAACTGTCCTAAATTACAATTTGAAAATAAATTAAGAATATACCAGCTTGGTGTTCCATTTTTATCAATTCTATGATCATCTAAATCTCCGGATGATAATCTATCTTGCTCCGAAGCAAAAATATATTCCATTTTTAATCCAAGTTTTTCAAAAACTAAATATGAAATTGATAGTGCCCCATTAAATGGAGGAATTCTTCGCATTGGTTCGTTTACCGAAATATTTTGACCGTAAGTGTATGTCAAATTATTTGTTAAAAATAAATTATCCGCTAAAATTAAATTTACATCAAATTCAAAACCTTGAATATATGCTTCACCAATATTTTCCTTTGTGTAAACCGTTTCGCCGTTATAAATTTCACTTCCGTTATAAGAAGATTTTACTCTTTCAATCAAATTGGAAAGATTATTTCTAAAAAGGAAAATTGAAGATTTAATTTTTGTGTGATTAAATTTAACTCCGATTTCATAATTTATTGATGTTTCCGGCGATAGATTATTATTAGGAACTTCAATTCCGAAATCAAATAAACCAAATGTGCTTACATCATTTATATTTGGTATTCTATATGCAGTATTAATTTTTGAAATAATTTTTATAAATTCATTAAAATTATATGAGATTGAGAAATGTCCGGTAATTGCATCGGGATTTATTTTAGGTTTTCCAAATTCTTCATCGTTAATTACCAAATAAGCAAAATTATATCTTCCGCCAAATCCAAAATCAAAATCATTTAATTTAAAATTTGCAAGAAGAAAAACAGATAAATTATGAAACTTGCTTCCATCCGAATATAAACCGCGTTTTTCTTCATTTGTATTATTTTCTAAATTGAAAATAGTTGCACTACTTTTAATATAATCGTAATAATATTCCACTCCGGAATTTATTTTCAATTTTTCAACCGGTTCTGAAAGTATTAGAAAATTAGCTCCCCAAGTATCAATAACATCTTTTTCATTTGTACTTTTAAGTTCAGATATTTTTTTTACTTTTCTTTCTTCATCGGATTTTTGCCAAGAAAATGTAAAACTCACATTTTTATACAAATTATTTTTTGAGAAAATTTCACTTTTCAAATATGCTAATTGTCTTATTTGCGGATCAAATTTATAATACTCATAACCTCTTTCATCAACTTGATCAAAACGATCAACGTCATTTTGTCGGAAATATTGATAACTATAAGTAAGCAAAATATTTTCATTTAATAGATGATTATTTTTCAGATTGAATGAATACTCATCATAAGAAGAAGGTGATTCTTTTCCAATTCCGTTACCGGCAATAATATCTTCAAAATTCTTAAACGAAAACATTGCTTGGTATCCGCTGTTTTCTGTCGAATAATTCAAAAAAGTATTTGTTGATTTTTCCATGTTGCCGGATAAATATTTAAACTGAATTCCGCCGTTTATTTTATTGGCTAATCCAATTTTAGGAGATTTAGTTAAAATGTGAACAACGCCTCCAAGTGCGTCACTTCCATATTGCACAGAACCGGAACCGCGTAAAATTTCAACTCTTTCAATTTCGTTCAAATTTATTGTGTTCAAATATTGATTAGGTCCATATCTGAAAGTAGAATTATTTAACCTTATTCCGTCAATCATAATTAAAGTTTGATTTCCGGTCATTCCGCGTACAAACGGCGAACCGGCTCCATGATTTGATTGCTGCATCCAAATTCCAGATGTTCCAACTAACGCACTCGCAAGGTTCATCGGATTGTTTGTATTTATTGAACTACTATGCAAAATTGAAATTGACTGATTTACCGAATCAATATTTTCTTCATATAGTGATGAAGAAACAACAATTTCATCAGTTGTAAAATCTAAATTTGATTGAGAATAATTTTTAGAAAATGACAAGAATATAATTAACAATATTTCAAATTTGAAAATTACTTTGGAAAATTTTTGCATAAGAATATTCTAGGATTTTTATTTGGAAATGAAATTTATCAATTTTATTTGACAGCTTAAAATGTAAGTGAATTATTTAACAATAAATTCATATTGACCAGACTCAATATTCAGTTTGGTGAATTTATTATTTTCTTCAATAATTTTTATTTCATCAAAATTATTTATGGGAAGATTACTTTCAAATATTTTGTTGTTAAATAAGTTTGGAATAATAATTTCAGCAGAAGAATTTATTGGAATTTCTAAATTTAATTTCAATGAATTATCTGATTTCTGCCAATTGACTTTTATTGTTCCGTTTATTGTTTCAACAGATGAATTTACGAAATTCAGATTCTCAGCAAAATATGGCTGAATAATTATTTTTTTGCAACCCGGAAAATTTTCATCAAAATTAATTCCGGCTAAAGTTTTATAAAAAAATGCATCAATGCTTCCGGTCATTACATGATTGTGCGATTGTTTCAATGTCCAGAATTCGCACATTGTAGTATATTTTTCAACCATATCACTCCAGCTTGGATAACCGGTTTGAGTTGCCAACAAAAAAGCTACATCTTCTCTATTATTTTTTGCTAACACATCAATCATATATTTTGAACCCAAAACACCGGTTGTAAGATGTCCGTTATTTTCTTCCACAATATTTTTAACAAGATTTTCCAATATAAAATTTCTATCATCTTTGGGAACAAGTTCAAGAAATAACGGAAATGAATTTGCCATTTGACTTCCATCGTTATAATTCTTTGTTTCTGATTTGTAGAACTTTTTGTTGAATGCCAATTTAATTTTATCAGATAAATTATTAAAATAAATTTCATCTTCCGTTTGATTCAAAACTTTTGCAATTTGAGAAAGGATTTTTGTATTCCAAAAATAAAATGCTGTTGGAACAGATTCCGGTTCACCTTCTTTCCAACCTTTTACCAAACTTCCCCAATCGCCAATCCATCCTTTTTTAATAATATAATTTTCCGCAATTGAGTTTAAGAATTCCAAATATTTTTTCATTGAAGAATAATGTTCAAGTAATATTTTTTCATCACCAAAGTATTGGTAAAATTTCCAGACAAGAATTAAATATGTACTGCTCCATTCAACTCCTTCATCCCAAATATATGGGCGAGGAGAAATTATTGGAATATCACCATCCGAATTTTGATTTGATCGAATTCCGCTCAGCCAATTCATATAAAATTGCGGAGTATCAAAATTAAACATTGCTTCTTCGATCGTAACTTGAACATCGCCAAACCAGCCAAGTCTTTCATCACGTTGTGGACAATCCATTGGATAACCAATCATATTACTTTTTTGAGACCAAACAGTTGCATTATGAATTTTGTTAATTGTTTCATTGCTGCATTCAAATTTTCCGGTATTTTCAATTGCTGTATGCAGAACATGACCTTCAATACTTTCTATTTCAAATTCTTGATCGCTTGAAACTTCAACATATTTAAAACCAAAATATGTAAACTTCGGCTGAAAAGTTTCTACCGAATCTCCTTTTAGAATAATGTTGTATTGAGCTTTTGCATTTTCATTACTGGTGATATTTATTGTTCCATCATCATTTATATCTTCTGCGAATTGTAATTTTATTTTTATATTCTTTTTTCCAGAAAGAGAAATTTTTACCCATCCAGCAAAATTTTGTCCAAAATCAAACACAATTTTTCTTTTAGAATTTATAAACTTTTTAACTGGTTGAAGTTTTTGAATAATTTTAACGGACGGCATTGTATGTGAAATTAATTTTCCTTTTGGAGAAGATACAATTTTTACATTTTGCCATTTTGAATCATCAAACCCAATTTTATTCCATTCACTAATTTCAAGATTTGAATCATAAGTTTCGCCATCATAAATACAATTGTACATTACCGGACCATATTCATATTTCCAATTTTCCGATGTTGTAATAATTTCAGTTTCACCATTTTCATATTCAATATGCAATTGCATCAACGCCCGCTTAGCTCCAAACCATTGCATTCTATATTGCTGCCACCATTTTTTATACGGATTAAACCAACCGTTTCCAAGATGAATTCCAATTGCATTATTCCCGGAAATTAATTCATTTGTAACATTGTATGTATCATATAAAATTTCTTTTCGATAATTTGTTTTTGCCGGTGCCAGAAAATGATCTCCGATTCTTTTTCCATTTAAATAAAACTCATAAAAACCTAATCCGGTTACAAATACTCTGGCATTTTTTATTTTGTTTTTAACATCAAATTCATTCCTCAAAAGTAAAGATCTGCCTTCGTGAATTATTGTATCCGGTAATTCATATTGTTCTTTTGGATCTTGATAAAAACCATTTTGTGGAAAAAATTCTTTCGAAGTATTTGCACCAATCCATTCAGCTTGCCATATTGTCGAATCTAAAATTGATGTCCAAAATTCTGCAATTTCACTTTTATATTCTTCGGAATTTTTATTCCAAACTTTTACATACCAGAAATAATGAGAATTACTCTTTAATTTTTTCCCAGCGTAAAATATTTGAGAATTTTCTGAGGAAATAATTTTGCCGGAATTCCAGAGTTCAGATTTTTTATCATCACTTGCTACAATTATTTGATATGCAGTTTGTTTATGACCACGTTCATTTGATTTTAGAACCCAGCTAAAACGGGGATTTGAAACATCGATGTTATTTGGTAAAGATAGGTATTCACATTTTAATTTTTCTATTATAATATTTGATCTAACTTCACAAAAAAATAAAAAATGAATACCTATTAAAAAGAAAATTATTTTAGCCAAATAAATTTTCCTATTACCTAAGCAATTCCAGGTGAATGAATTATTTTTTCAATATTAACTTTTCCAAGTTCATAAACATCCGGACCCAACTTAAGATCTGAATTCATAACTTCTTCCCAAGTAACTTCCTTTCCGGTATATGCTGATATTCTTCCCATTATTGCACACATTGTTGAAATGGCTGTGTTTTCAGCTTCAACGTAAGGTTTATTTTCTCTAATAGCTTTTACTAAATCAATATGTTCTTGTACGTATGGCGAAACTTTTACTGATTCGTTCTTTTCAACTCCTTCAATTTTCGGATACTGATATTCCCAAATTGCATTACCTTTCATATCAAATATTTTATTTCTGCAATTTGTATATCCGGTCGAACCAAAAACCAATTCGGAAACATTATCGGTACATCCATTTATTTGTCTGCACATACTATGAACATGCATTCCGTTTTCATATTCAAAATCAACACTGAAATTATCATACTGATCACCGGTTACTCTTCTTTGACGTGAACCAAAACCAACTGCTTTAATTGGATGTTTTTCTGTGAACCAATTAATTACATCAATATTATGAACATGTTGCTCTACAATATGATCACCGGAAAGCCAAGTCCAGTTTACCCAATCACGAATCATATATTCCATTTCAGTCCATTCCGGTTGAGGATTTCTAAACCATAATTGGCTTTGATTCCAATAACAATTTGCTGAAACGATATCGCCAATTTTTCCTTCAAAAATTTCTTTAAATGTTGCAACATAATCTCTTTGATGTCTTCGTTGAGTTCCGGTTCCAACTACCAATCCAAGAGCTTCTGCTTTTTTTGATGAAGCAATAACTGATCTTGCACCAACGGGATCAACGGCAACTGGTTTTTCCATAAATACATGTTTTCTTGCTTCAACCGCTGCTTCAAAATGCATTGGACGAAAATGAGGAGGTGTTGCTAATATTATTACATCAACTCCGGAATTAATAACTTTTTCATAAGCATCAAATCCGACAAAGCAATTTTCATCAGCTACTATTTCTTGTTTTTCATTTTTCAATTTTAATTTACATTCTTCAACTCTATCCTTAAACACATCACCAAGTGCATGAATTTTTAAATTTGGTCCGGCATTTAAAAAATCAATTGCAGCACCGCTTCCTCTGCCTCCGCAGCCAATTAAACCGGCTTTTAAAACTTTTCCATCCGGAGCTTGATCGAAAAACTTAACTTCTTCCATCGTTCTTTTTTTATCAGAAGCTACACTGCAGCCAACAATAATTCCCGTTGCAGCAACAGCGCCAATATTTAAAAAATCTCTACGGTTTAATTTTTCTGACATGACATTACCTCACATACTTTGTTCAAAATATTAATGAATTTATTTAGTAAATCTGAATAAACTATTCCGAATACTCACATACAACTCTAAATCCCACATCTTTACTATCCGAATACCACCACAAACTTTTTGGAATCTGCGGATCAGTTCTTAGCCAAGTTTTCTGATTCGTTTTATCACGAGCTGTAATTCTTAAATCAACTGCATCACTTAAATAAGATCCGCCGCGAATTACAAATTCTGTTCCATTTGATAGACCTTTTGGATTTTGCACTTCTTTCTGATTCTTATAAATATTATAAATATTTTCCGAATAATAATCTGAGCAAAATTCTTTTACATTTCCTAACATATTTAAGAGTCCAAAACTATTTGGTTTAACAGAATTTGGTGTATGTGTTTTATTCAAACTATTTTCTTTATAAATACAATATGAATTAATAATATTTGTATCTGCACCAAAAATAGATTTCCAAAATCCTTCGCTTGTATAATCAGATGGATTTCCATCAAAGAAATATTCACCTTTAGAATTAGCGCGTGCAGAATATTCCCATTCAGCTTCAGTTGGTAATCTATATTTTTTTCCGGTTTTTTTAGATAGCCATTCGCAATATTTTTTTGCAGCATAATGAGTCATTGTAATTGCGGGACGATCTTCTTTTCCCCAACCTTGTCCCGGATCACCGTAAGGCGGAGTTGGACCGGAAATTACATCTACATTATTCAATCTAGATTTTATTATTTGATCTTCTGTTCTTCCCTCGGTTCCGGTTTCTTTCATAAATGCATAATATTCATTCCAAGTAATTTCTGCTTTTCCCATCCAAAATTTACTTAACGAAACTTCAACAGCCGGACTTCCATCTAATTTTTTAGATTCATTATCATCAGCACTCCCAAATAAAAATTTTCCGGATGGAATTGCAATCATTTCAAAATTAATATTTGTTCCCGGAATTTGTTCAATAAAATTTTCAAATTTATCTACTTTGGCAGCTTCGTTATATATTATTCCGGATTTTGAATAATCAACTACAACTTCTTCAACTTTTTCATGATAATGACCGGTTTCGAGATGACAATTTATGCACATTACTTCTTCTTTATTTTGATCAAAATATAAATGAGCATCTTGACCTTTTTTAGAAAGCTTTGGAGGAAATAAATTTTTGTGACAATTTAAACATCCTTCTTGATAAACATGGTTCACCGCAAATTCTCGCTGAGACATTTTCTCCCAATTAAAATCTGACGAATCCTTAAAAACATATCCGTATAAATCTCTTAATCCGGTTGTTGCTTTTGCGTAAAATTTATTAATTCCGCTTGGAGGCAAATGACAATCGACACAATTTACTGTTACACCGCTTTCATTGTAAACATGAGCCCCAATTTTCCATGATTGTGTTGCTTGCGGATGAACGTGACAAGATTCGCAAAATTCATTTGTCGATGA
This sequence comes from Ignavibacteriota bacterium, assembly GCA_016708125.1. Lineage (NCBI taxonomy): Bacteria > Pseudomonadati > Ignavibacteriota > Ignavibacteriota bacterium. The sequence continues at coordinate 3,815,833 of JADJGF010000001.1, forward strand.
TTCTTCATAAGCATAGTTCAACAAAAAAAAGATTAACATTCCGAAGAATATTAGCAAAACATATAAGTTTTTAGATATTACTTTTATTTCTTTTTTATTCATTATTTTTAATTTAAGTGTTAACTAATATCACATTTCCTATAAGCTTCTATTACAGCTAATTCACCTTCTTTTCCTTTTTTACTATTTCCATGTTCCATTCCTAAAACACCTTTAAAACCTTTATTATGAATATGTGCAAAAACATTTTTATAATTAATTTCACCTGTTGTTGGTTCATTCCTTCCGGGATTATCACCCATTTGAAAATATGCAATTTCATCCCACGCCGCATCAATGTTAGGAATTAAATTTCCCTCAGTAATTTGCTGATGATACAAATCATCTAAAATTTTACATGCCGGGCTGTCAACTGCTTTACAAATTAAATACGCTTGTGAAACTTTTTTCAAAAATAATCCGGGATGATTAAAAAAGTTTAAAGGTTCAAGAACCATTGTTAATCCATGAGGTTCTAATATTGCGCTTGCTTGTTTTAAAGATTCAACAACATTTGCAGTTTGATAGTCCATCTCCAAACGTAAATCAACATGACCCGGAACAACTGTCATCCATTTCGCATTTACGCGTTTTGCAACTTCAACGGAATCTTTTATATCCTTTAGAAATTCATCTCGTAATTCTTTATTTCCGCTTGCTAAATTTGGCTTATCCCAATAAATATTGTGAGCAACAAAAACACCCATTGTTAAATTTAACTTTTCCATTTCCTTAGCAATTTTATTTTGCTCATCAATTGTCTTGGATTTCATTCCATTATCTTCAAGTGCAGTAAATCCATGTTCAGCAATGAAATTCAACTGATTTATATAATCTTTCCCGGCATTATTTTCGAACATTCCAAAATGCGGTGCAAATTTCATTTTAAATTTTTGATTTTTATCTGAATCATTTTTCTGAATATCAGCATTAATTTTACTCACTCCTAAAGTTAAAGCGGCTGCGGAAAGTGAAGCTGTTTTAATAAAGTTTCTTCTTCCTACATTATTTGAATTACGATAATTTTTATTTTTCATAATTTCCTCAGTTTAACATTGATTTCAAAAAGTAATTAAGATTGATATGAATTTTGATTTGAAGTAATTGCGAGTTTTAATTTTCATTTTAGTAATAGAAATTAATCTGAACTAATAGTAATTATAATGAAAACGTTTGTTTAAGACAAATATTAAAGAATCTAACAAGATTTTTTTTTAATTTAGATTCGTGATTATTAAAATAGCATTTTATACTTATAAAGTTTTTAAATTTTTCATTGATAATTCAAAAAGTTTTACTCAAATCTCGAAATGAATAAAAACTTATTTAAAAATATATTGTTAAGTTTTTCCACTTTATTTATCCTAATTTTTCTTTCAGAAATTCTATTACGTTTTTTTTACAAACCATTAAATTCCGGCTGGGGTTGGGATGATTCGCCAAGAAGAAATCTCTCAAATTTCAAAAATGATTTTCCTAATCAATTAGGTTTGCGCGGACAAAATATAAATTATACCAATGAAGATTTTGTAATTCTGATTCTTGGTGATAGTCAAGTTGAAGCTGCCACATCTTCGCCAAATAAAATGCCGGAGATTTTACTTGAGAATTATCTTAGTGAAATTTCAAAGAAATCAGTAAAAGTATTTTCACTTGCCGCAGCCGGCTGGGGACAAGATCAGCAACTTCTTACACTTGAAAAATATTTTGAAAATTTTCGTGCGGATCTTGTTTTAATTTGGTCAACTCCTAAAAATGATTTTTGGGAAAATACTTTCCCGGATAGAAATGTTGGCAAAATTGCCGGACATCTAAAACCAACTTTTAAATTAGTAAACAATAATTTGGATGGACCATTTTTTACATCAAATAGTTATTATAAAAATAGTGTGTTTTTACAGTTGGTCTATTCTGCAATTCAAAATTATAAAAACCAAACAATAGAACAATTAGTTTTAGATAATTGGAATTACGATTTACCGGAATCTCATAATTTATCAGAAATAAAAAAAATAAAATCATTTGAAGTTGATTTAAATGAATATTCGCAAAATATTTTGCAATACAAAGATTCTTCTCAAATTACAATTCTTACACATGAAAATTTTATTGAAGGACGAAGTCATTTTACACCTTACTTAATTCCAAAATCTAAGCGTGATATTTATTCAATTGATATAACAAAAAAACTTATTGAAAAAATTGATCAACTTTCTAATAAAAACCATGCTAAGCTACTTGTCATTTATCCTATTAGAGATGATTTTGATATTGTTAGTAAAAAATGTGTGAAGTTTGTAAAAAGTTATTATTTCCCGGAAAATTATTTTGAAGTTAATTTAAATTTTGCAGAAGTTTTAAAACAAAAAGTTCATTCAGAAAATTTATTTATGTTCAAAATAAATGGCGGAGATGAAATTTGTATTGATTTCAAAGATAGACATCTAAATGATTTGGGTAATGATCAAGTGATGAAAAATGTTGGTGAATACATTTCAAATAAATTTTTTAAATGAAATAAAATATTATAAAAAAAAATTAATCCTTATGGAGTTTTTATGAAACTAACATTACCAATGATGTTTGAAGAAAGTGTTAAAAAATATCCTAAAAATATTTTAATGTTAGAAAAAGTTGATGGAAAATATGTTGGAACAACTTACAAAGAAATGCAAAAATTAATTCATAATTTTAGTGCCGGTTTGCTGAAGTTAGGATTAAATAAGGGGCAAAGAGTTGCACTAATTTGCGAAGGAAGAAATGATTGGGTAATGAGTGAAATGGGAATTGTTTTTATCGGCGGAATAAACGTTCCAATTTCCGTTAAGATTGATGAGCTAAATGATTTAAAATTTCGTTTGGCCCATTCCGGATGTAAGTTTGCAATTGTTTCAAAAAATCAGCTTGATAAAATTAGAAGAATTGAAATTGACTTACCTGAATTAGAAAAAATAATTGTGCTTGATGAAACAAATTCAAAAAATTCTAATGAAATAACAAGAAATGAAGTTCTAAAATTAGGTGAAGATTTTTTAAAAAGTAATTCGGAAAATTTTAAAAAGATTTGGCAAAATATTAGTGGTGACGATTATGCAAATATTTGTTATACATCCGGTACAACAGCAGATCCAAAAGGAATTATTTTAACGCACAGAAATTATACTTCAAATGTTGAACAAGCGACAGCTATTTTTCCGATTCCGGAATATTATTCTTCACTATTAATTTTACCGTGGGATCACTCATTTGCACACACTGCTGGAATTTATTTATTGATGAAAAACGGCGCAAGTATGTCATCTGTTCAAGTTGGGAACACTCCTTTAGAAACTCTCAAAAATATTCCGGTAAATATTAAAGAAGCTAAGCCGGTATTTATTCTAAGCGTTCCGGCTCTTGCTAAGAATTTCAAAAAAAATATCGAAGCCGGTATAAAATCAAAAGGTACAAAAATTGAAGCGCTATTTAATAAGGCATTAAAATTAGGTTATGAATTAAACGGTGATGGATTTAGAAAAGCGAAAGGTCTGTTAAAACTCAAATTACCTATTTACAAATTTTATGATAAAATTATATTCAGTAAAATACGACAAAATTTTGGCGGTAAATTGGAATTCTTCATTGGCGGCGGCGCTTTGTTGGATATTGAATTACAACGATTTTTTTATGCAATAGGAATGCCAATGTTTCAAGGTTATGGATTAAGCGAAGCTGCACCAATTATTTCTGCAAACGTTCCAAATCTTCATAAAATGGGTTCATCGGGACAAATTGTAAAAGGACTCCAAGTTAAAATTGTTGATGAAGATGGTGTTGAACTTCCGCAAGGAGAAAAAGGTGAAATTATTTGCAAAGGTGAAAATGTTATGGCTGGATATTGGAAGAATGATCGGGCAACTGCTGAAACAATTAAAAATAGCTGGCTTTATACGGGTGATATGGGTTATTTAGACTCAGACGGATTTCTATATGTTTTGGGAAGATTTAAAAGTTTGTTGATTGCAAGTGATGGTGAAAAATTTAGCCCTGAAGGAATTGAAGAAGCATTGGTTGATCAATCCCCTTTTATTGAACAAGTGATGCTTTATAATAATCAATCACCTTACACAGTTGCATTATTGTATCCAAATAAAACTGCACTCTTGGAAGAAATAAAAAAGAATGGTTTATCAATTAATTCAGAAGAAGCAAAAAAAGAAATTGTAAAAATTCTTCAAAGTGAAATTGATAAATATAAAAAAGGAGGAATTTATGAAGGAATGTTTCCCGAAAGATGGCTTCCGGCTGCTATTGGAATTTTAGGAGAAGGATTTACTGAACAAAATAAATTCTTGAATAGTACACTCAAAATGGTTAGAGGAAAAATAACAGAATTTTACGGAAATAGAATTGAATATTTGTTTTCTTCCGCAGGTAAGAATATGGATAATCAGCAGAATAATCATATTTTATCTCATTGGTCATAACTTTTAATATTTGGGAAATAAACGAGGGATTTTAAAATGAATATAAAATCAGCAAATATAAAATATTTAATTCCATTACTTTTTATTGCAAATATTTTCTTCGCTCAAAAAATTTATAAGAATGAAAATCAACAATGGAAACCGGTTGAAGACAAAGTTTATTTGCAAGAAGTCTCAACAAAAATATTCACAGAAAATGAAATTACATCAATTGCAGCTTTTGAAGATAAATTTTATCTAGTGATGAATTCCGAAATCTATTTCTTAAATGAAGAAAATATTGAAAAAATTTCTTCATCACCAGTAAAAGTAAATAGAATTATCTCTATTGATAATTCACTTTGGGCACTTACAAAAAATGGACTTTTCCGATACTCAAAAAATTGGGAATTGATTGATAAAAATTTATTTGTTGATTTATGTATTCACAATAAAGAATTATATGCCGCTACTCAAAATGATGTTTATAAATTTATAAATAATAAACTGACAAATATAAAACCGGAAGGCGGATATTATTCAAGTAATATGACAATGTTAATGGAAGACGGAACGCAACTTCATGCTGATCCGGTGGAAATTGGTCCTGTTCAAAAAATTATTTCTTATAGCGGAACGTTATATATTCTGAGATATGGAGAGCTTGCGTTGTTTGATGGAAAAATTGTTAATCAAGATTTTATTGATTGGGGTAAACTGCCATCTAAGAATACAAATGATTTTTTAGCTTTTGGAAACCGAATTTATATTAGCACAGATAGAGGTTTGGGTGTTTTACGTGGTGCTGCTTTAACAGTATTGGATGGAAAAGATGGTTTGTCATATGAAAATACAACGTGTTTAGAAAAAGGATTTGAAGATGATCTTTGGATTGGAACAAAAAAAGGTGCAGTGAGAATGTTAAAAAATGATTGGCAATTTTTTGGCGCCGATCATTGGCTTCCCGGAAATATTGTAAATGATATTGCTGTCTATAAAAGCAAGGTAATGATTGCTACAGATAAAGGAATTGGAATTATAAATTATGAACCATTTACGTTACAAAAGAAAGTTGCACTTTATGAAAACCATTTGGAAAATTGGGGGCACAAAAGATTGGGTTTTATTCATATGTTATATAAACAAGGTAATGATTGGATAAGAGAAATTAGCGATAACGATGGCGGGCATACTGCTCCGTATCTTGCGGCAATGTGCTATAAATATTTAGTTACCGGTGATGAATCTGCTAAGCAAGAAGCAATTAATTCTTTTTATGCAATGATTTGGCTTGAAAAAATAACTCCAATCGATGGATTTATTGCACGTGCAATTTGGTCCGCAACCGGAGATGATGATGAAATGAGCACACAAGGCTCCGGAGGTTTACCGGCAAAATGGTATCCCACAAAAGATGGCAAATGGTATTGGAAAGGTGATACTTCAAGTGATGAAATTATGGCTCATTTTTATTCTGTTTCACTTTTTCATGATTTAATTGCAGAAGGAAAAGATAAAGAATTGGCAAAAGAACATATAGAAAAAATTGCTTCATATATTTCAGAAAATGGCTGGGTGTTGAAAGATATGGATGGAAAACCAACACGTTGGGGTCGTTGGGATGCAAAATATCTTCTCAATCCTTACGGCTGGGTTGATAAAGGTTTAAACGGACTTGAAGCTCAAGCAATTGCAAAATCTGCATTGGCAATTTCTAAAAATCCGAAATTCAATAAAGCATTTCAGCAGTTAGTTGATTGGGGATATTTAAATCATATAGTTCGTCAAAAAAATACTTTCCCTCCGGAAAATATTGCACCTTGGGATGATAATTTAGCTTTTTGGTCATATTTTACACTGCTCCGTTATGTTGATGATCCGAATTTGAGATCAATTTATTTGAGAAGTTTGGAAAGAACTTGGGAAGTAAAAAGATTAGAACATTTATCTTGGTTCAATTTTGCTTACGGAGTAATGACCGGAAATGATTGTGAAGCTTATCAAGCCGTAAATTATTTGCGAGAATGGACTTTGGATTGTGTTGAACATAATTTTACAAATTCTCATAGAGATGATTTATTTATTGAACCCGGATATGTTTCTTACGAAGGTGGAACAAAAATAATTTCTCCTCGCGAATCTTCCGGAAACAGAAATTCTTTTAATTTAGATGGTAGAGCAAATGGGAATAGAGTTATGGATCCGACTGATTTTATTCATGATTATTGGATGGGCAGATATTTTGGATTAATTACAGAACCAAAATCTAATGATAAAAATTTAACTACTTATAAGAATGAGTCAATAAATATTAAAGGTGCAAATCCTTATTCTGGAGATAAAAGACCGGAATTATAATTTGATTTTAGAAAATATTATTTATAAATCCATTTTCTTTTAAGTATTGAAATGTAATTTTTCGGACAGTTTTCAACTCGTAAAGAGTATGAGAATCACTATTTACATAAATTCTATCTGCATTTTTTAACATTTGTTTAAGCTTATTTAAATTTGTTCTATTTGTTGAAAGATTGGCTCCGTTAACTTCAAGAGCAATTTCATATTTGTTGCAAAGTTCTGTAACAGCAATTATATCAACATTATCTCCATGATAAACAGAACACGGATGACCAAGAAATTTTATTCTTTTATGAAATCTCTCAATTGCGTTTAAATAACCTTGAGTAATTGTGTTTGAATCTTCTTGATATGGCGGGTTTTGATGAGTTGATAAAATCATAATATCAGATTCTTCACCTTGAATGTCCATGCAGACATCACCATTGCTGTTTAGAATATCTGCTTCAATTCCGAATTGAACTTCAACATTATTGAAAACATTTTTCCAACGTTTTACAATTCCACGATATGATTTTCTTCCGAAATTTCTTGCATCAAGATAAGCTTGATTGTGGTCTGTTATTGCAATTTTGTTTAAGCCAATTTCACCGGCAAATTTTACAATTTCGTCAATAGTATTTAAACCATCGGAAAAATTTATTGAATGAATGTGATAATCTTCATTACCGGGATTTATTATTTCCATCTATTCCCTTTTCCAAAAACATTATTTTAGAATTTTTAATTTTCCTTCATCATCAAACCAATTTTTAGCAGCTTGTTCCAAACCAAACATTTCTTCCAAAGATAATTTTCTCGGATAACGTGTAAATGGTTTTATCGGAACTCCTCTTTTGCTAATTAAAAATTTAACACCCATTGGATGAACAGATCTTTGCACCATTTCCATTCCGCATAAAACTTGATTTAATACATCTGCTTTTGGATTTTTTGCTAATCCATTTTCATAAACTTCTACAACTAAATCGGGAAGCCAATTTGCAGCAATATTCATCGAACCAGGAGTACCATTCCTTACTGATTCAAGCATATATGGAACATTTGCCTGAAGATGAGCAAAATTTGTATTATTTGTTATTTCAGTTATTGAATTAATTTTTTGCAAATCGCAGCTAGTTTCTTTATAAGCAAAGTACCTTCCGGTATTTGCAATTTTCTTTATTAAATCAATTCCCAAATAATATCGTCGTGGAACCGGACATTCATAAATCCCCAATTTTATATTTGTTTTTTCAGCAATTGTTAAATAATATTTTTCTAACTCCTCGTCTGTATTTAAATATTCCGGTATAGTCAACATTACAATTTCAACACCGGTGTCAGAAACTTTTTTAATAAATTCAATATGCTCGTCAAGATTTTTTCCAAAATTTCCCGTACCCACAACCGGAATTTTCCCATTTACAACTTTTACAGCATCTGAAATTAATTTTAATCTTTCATCTTCTGTTAATTCGTACATTTCGCTTGATTGACAATTAGCATAAATTCCACCAAGTTTAAATCGTAAATACCATTCAATCATTTTTTGATAACCGGAAAAATCAATTGTCAAATCATCGTTAAAAGGCGTTATTAAAACCGGCCAAATTCCTTTGAATCTTCTATTTTCTATATTATTCATTTTTTCACTTCAAATTTAAATTCAATTTTTGATTGATAAAATATTTGTAAATATGCTAAACAATCGTTTGCCTAATTTATAACATGGACATATTATAATCAAGTTAAATAATTTGGAAAATTGATTTAAGATTTTGGTTCTGAAAAGATTCTAAGTTTTTTTGGTTTTTATTTCAGCAAAATGAATTTTTTCGACTCAGAGAAATTTTGTGTCTTTAATTGATAAAAATAAATTCCACTCGGTAAATTTTGTGCATCAAATATAACTTCATAATTTCCGGGATTTTGTTTCTGGTTTACTAAAGTTCTTACTTCACTTCCTAATATGTCGTAAATTTTTAAAGAAACATTATTATTGTCATTTCGATCAAAGGGAGAAATCTCCAAACCATTTGAATTTTGAGATCTCTCACCCTTTTGGGGATTCGAGATGACAGAATTGGCGGGAATTGAATATTTTATTTTCGTAGTCGGATTAAATGGATTGGGATAATTTTGTTCTAATTTAAATTCAGTTGGTAAATTTTCATCTTCGTTAATGGAAATTAAAAAATCAGATTCTATTGCTCCCATATCCGGAGCAATGCCTATATATTCATCAGTGGATAAATTAATTAATGTATCACCTTCCCAAACTAAAAAAGGTGTTCCGGTATTTACGCAAGGAGAATTTTCAGTTAAACTATAATCATAAGGTTCTCCGCCAACAAACATCGGATCAGAATCAGTATTACCGCTTAACCAATTTATTTTTACACTATCCAAATTATCTATATTATTTCTTCCTCCAAATAAATTTGAATTTGAAATAGTTAATTCCGAGTTTGATAAAATTCCTTTTCTTAATTTTATATTTTTTGGTTTATTATTGTAAATGATGCAATTAACTAATGATATTTTTTCCCCATTAATAAAAATTCCACCAGAACTAGTTTGGTTTTTTGAATTATTCTCCGTAACAGTAAGATTATTTAATTTAACATTTTCCGCCATACTTATATTCAATCCGGCGCCATCATTTTCAGAAATATTATTTTTAATTAACAGATTTTTTAGCAATATATTTTTACCGGAAACCGAAATTCCGCTTCCGCTTAAATCATATCCATTTTGAAGCGTTAATTTTTCAACACTTACATTTTTATTTTCATGATAAATTGTTACGAGACTATTTTTATTTTCTCCATCAAGAATTGTTTGATCAACTTTATTTCCAACCAAAGAAATGTTATCTCTCAAGTAAATCGGGAAGTTTTCATTATTTGTTGAATTTGAATAAACACCTTGCAGTAAATTTATTTTTCTCTGATTTGCAGAATCTGTTTTTGCAACTAATTTTGCGAAAGAAATTGTTCTCAATGGTGAAATTGGTAAAATTCCATTATTTGAATCTGATCCATTGGGTGAAACATATAAATCCGAATTTACTGATTTGAAAATTGCATGCTTAAAGTGAAAATTGATTTTATTAATAACATTAATATGATATTTTTCTGGTTCCGAAACTGTAACTGTATCTAAACTTAACATATATGGAATGTTAGAATTCAAAGAATCAAAATGAATATCCGTACTTCCAAAATTAGCTCTGTTTAGAAAAATACTGCAATTTGAAGAATCTGGAAAATTAAGAGCAATTTTAGAATGAATTCCACCACCTTTAGATTTAGATAAATTATTTCTTACAATAACACCATTGAATTTTATAATTTCGATTTCAGAATTAATATAAATTCCACCACCACCATTTTCACATTGATTATTTTCTAAAATTGAATTATTAATTTCAACTTGAGAACTGTCTATAAAAATTCCTCCACCAGAGTTTGATTTGTTATTAGAAATTTTTACATCAATTATTTTTGCTATTGAATTTTGCAGAAAAATTCCACCTCCGTTTCCATTTTTCGCTTCATTTTCAATTATATGCAAATTTTCTAAAAATATTTTTGAACTGTCTCTGCATAAAATTCCGGCACCGTTACAGTCTTCAACTGTATTTCTTGAAATAATTAAATTCTTCAAAGTTGTAGCAGACTTATTTTTAATTGTAATTCCACCTCCGTGTAAAGTATCAGAAAAGCTAATTCCATCTCTAATTGTAAAACCATTTAGTTCTGAGGTTGAATCCTCTCCGTTTTCAAAAGTTACTACGCAACCTTGCTGCATGCCACTAACGATTGTACTTTGAATGTATGATGAATCTTTCATTTCCAAAAAGTATGACATAACAACAATATTTTTTCCATTAAAATTTATATTTTCATAATAAATTCCGGGCGGAACTAAAACAGTATCGCCATTATTACTTCTATCTATTAACTCTTGAATTGTGGGAATGCTTTTTGTCGGCTTAAGTATTTCTGAAAATATATTACTAAAACAAATTATTGCAATTATAAAGATTTGAAAAATATATTTCACAGTTTTGCTCCAAAATCAAATTAATTACAAATAAATATAATTAGAATGTTAAGTAATTTTAAACAAAAATTTACAAATAATTAATGATATGATTTATATCAATTCGGTGAGATTTATAAAACTAATTACTATTATTTAAATATTGAATTAACATTTCCGGATTATCCGTTTGAATTCCTTCAACTCCTAATTCAATAATTTTCTGCCATTCTCTTTCATTGCCAATTTCTTCATCGACAAAAACTTTTGCATTATTCTTATGGCAAATTGCAACAAATTCAGAATCTAACTGACTCATATCTGTCGCAATAAATTTTGGATTTATTTCGTAAAATAGTTTTAATAAATTTTCTTTTGTTCCCGGATCCGGCATTGACAAACATTCTTCGCAAACTTCTTTAAGTTTTTTAATTTCGTTTAAATATGAAAAAGGAATATACCAAAGAACATTTTTCTCCATTTCATATTTTTTAATTATTGCTGAAATTTCTTCAACAAATGGGTCTTTCAAATCCAAATAAATTCCAATTTTACCTTTACATAATTCTAGTATTTCTTCCAAAGTTGGAATTTTTTCATCATCATTAATTTCAGCAAACTTTTTAGAAATATTCATTTTCTTCAATTCACAAAGTGTAAAATCATTTACTTTTCCAAAACTTCCATAAACATATTCATCAATTTTTGAATTATGAATACTTACAAATTTTCCGTCTTTAGTTTTTCGAACATCAATTTCAATAAAATCGCAATTTAATTCGATTGCTTTTTTATAAGCGGCAATTGTATTTTCCGGACAATAATTATGTGCTCCGCGATGAGCAATGACAAAAGTTTTACCATTTTTAGGTTTTGAAAGATCTAACATTTCAACATTGTCTTGAGCAGTTAGAAAATTAGAAATATTTAGAAAAAATATAATGAGAATTAAATTTTTTCTTTGTTGAAATATATTATTACTCAATTGGAGTTCCGTCTTTTGTCCAAATAGTTAAATTTGTTAAATCATTTTTATCTTTTTTTCTGAACACAAAAATTGAAGTTAATAATGAAGTTGCAAATAATAAAATATGACCGACCATTCCGGTATAATATAAATCAAACGGAATTATCATTGAATCCGGAACCAAGTTTCTTTCTGAAAGAATTACCCAGACAGAAAAAATAACCGTTACAAAAATTCCAACCCAGATTGATTTTGCATTAACTCTGGTTGTAACAAATCCCAATAAATACATTCCAAAAACTCCGCCCATTACAACTGAATTTAAAATCGTAATTGCATCTTGCAAAGTTTTGGTTTCGGTTTCGACTAATATTATTGCACCTAAAATCATAATAACAGAAGTTACGGATGCAATTATCCAAGCAACATTTAAGTAATGTTTATCTTCTCTATTTTTTACAAAATGTCGTCTGTAAATATCATTTACTCCAACTGTTGAAATTGAATTTATGCTTGAATCTAAAGATGACATTGCTGCGGCTAGAACGGCACTTAGAACAATTCCCGGAATTCCAACCGGTAAATAGTTTAGAATAAAATACGGCATAATCCCTTCAGCTTTTTTATCACCGGTTAACATTGCATGAGCTTCCGGTGTTGGGAAAACTTGGAAGAACGCATATAAAGCTGTTCCGATAAACATAAATAATGCCCAAATTGGAATGTTCATCAATCCGATTGTAACTAATCCTTTACGAGCTTCCTTCATACTTTTTGCTGCTGCATATTTTTGTATTACATTTTGATTTGTTCCAAACTCTTGAAGCCAAACTGTTAATCCGACTAATAACATCATCAACCCAGATTTATCAGATAAAGTTAGCTTCCACGGAACATGCTGTAAAGTTCCATTTGATAATTCGGCAACAGCAAATTTGTTATTTGCATTTGCAATTTCAAAAATTTGACTAAACCCTCCAGGAAGATCAATAACTATTACAGCTAAAATAAATATTCCGCCAAAAATTAATGTAATTGTTTGCATTACGTCTGTCCATAAAACAGCTTCAATTCCTCCCAAAACAGTATAAATTGAAACTACAATTCCCATGAGCAAAATACTTTCTAAAGCACCCAGTCCGGTTATTTCATACATTAAAAGTGAAACTAAAAAAAGTATTAATGCTAATCTTACACATTGCCCAATAATAAAAGTTACAGCTCCATAAACTCTTATTGAAGGGCTAAATCTATCTTCTAAATATTCATATGCGGAAATTGTTTTCTTTCTTCTATAAAACGGAAGGAAAAAATACATTGCAAGAATAACTCCAATTGGTAAAGCTAAATTTGGTAAAAATCTTAACCACGCAGTTTTAAACGAATCTGCCGGATATGCTAAAAATGTTATTGAACTTATTGAAGTTCCAACCATAGCCAAACCAATTACCCAGCCTTTATATGATCTTCCGCCAACGAAATAATCTTCGGTAGTTTTTGTTTTTTTTGAAAAATATATTCCAATGCCCAAAACAGCAAGTAAGTATGTTGTAAGAGTTATAATATCAACCCAGTGTAATTTCATTAATGCTCCAGTTAAGAATTTTTAATCTTTCTAAAATTTATTGAAACCGAAAATGTGAACCGGGTAAATCAATATTAATATTTATTGAAATAAATGAAATTAAAATCATAATCAGCAAAACGGCAATTGTAATTGATTTCCAGTTACCCAAATAATTTGAAATAGAATTATCTTCAACTATTTTTATTTCGTTATTTTTTTGAAAATATAATAAAATGAAGATCAACAATAAAATCGGGATGTATAAAGTATTCGAGTTTTCAAATCCAAATCCTTCGTAGAATAATCCGTTTCTAATCAAAAGAAAAAATGTATAATAAAGTGAATTTATAAAAAACAAAATAATAATTAAATTTTTACTCTGATATTTATTGGTATTTGAAAAACGTTTCCAAATAAAAATTGAAATAACAGAAAATATAAGCATAAATATCCAGCCGAAATAAATTTGTAAATTGGCAAAATCAGATGGAATCAACGAAGATTGCAGTTCGGAAAGTTTACTAAAATATTCTTTATCGAAAGATTGTTGAAAATTTACAATTGGAATAATTATAAAAAGAAAAATTAATGCAAAAAAATTAGTACTTTTTGAAAATTCAATTTCACCTTTCCAAGCCGTTGTTAAAATTGCATAAGCCAATGCAATTCCACCGGAAAATCCGAGAATGAATTCCATCACGTTCCACCAATTATAGGAAATTCCACTCGTGGCACCTATAACTTGAATGAAATTTCCAAAAGAAAATCCCAATCCGGCACCAAGTGAAGTATAAACTGCAATCCGAAAAGATTTCTTAAAATTTTCTCTCCATAAAAACCAACCAAGAGCTGCCGAAGCTCCAAAAGCTGCAGCCCAAAGTTCGGATCTTGGTGGAGTCATAAACCACTCCAATTGATAGATTAAAAATCCCCAAGTTAACATTGCTCCGGCAACCATTTGAGAAATTAAAATTGCCCAATTGGGTTTGTTACTTTTCTCTGATTCTAATCCAAGTCCTAAAAATCCACCGCCAATAAATCCATAAATTCCACCAATAATAAACAGCATGCTAAATCCGTAAAGAACATTCACAAAATCTGTAGTTCTGCAATATCCGATAACAATTCCATAGCTGCTCATTCCGCCCACTGCCCAGCCAATTGCACCAAGTGATGCTAAAACCGGAGTATTTTTTAACCAGTTTTTATTTCCCGAAACAACAATAATTGCAAATGCGCCCATTGCACCAGCCCAAGAAGCTCCCCACTCATGACCAAAACTTCCTCGAATTGCCCAGCCTAATCCTAAAGTTAATGCAACAATTATAATTGGAATAATTTTATTATTCATATTTATTGTCTCCATTTTCAAAAGTTAGAATTTATTGATTTACTTCCGAACATAGATGAATTTGAAACTTGAAATTAAATTTAGACAATCGTTTGTTCAATCTCAAATATAATATTAAGGATAATATTTTTTGAAAATATAAAATGAGGGTTTAATTAAATGATTTGATAATAATTCCAATATCCGTATTATCAATAAATTTTCCAAAGACTGGATCATCACCTTTTATTCTTTCAAGAAAATTTAAACTTCCGTTTCCTTTTGCATAAAATGGAACGAGAGAATTTGTGTGTCCTTTGCTGAACCATTCAACATTTGGCATATTTCCTTTACCATTCCCAGTTAGATGTTTCCATTTTTCGGAATTTTTATTTGATTTTACTTCATTTGAATTCGGTCCTAATAAATAACCGGTTTCGTGATCAGCTGTTACAATAATTAATGTTTCATCCCAACTGCTATTTTTTTCTACCCAATCACACGCGGCTTCAACTGCAAGATTAAAATCAATTTGTTCTTCTATAGTTCTATTTAAAACATTATCATGTGCTGCCCAATCGACCGCACCGCCTTCCGCCATAAGAAAAAATCCATTTTTATTTTCATCCAAAACATTAATTGACGATAAAGTCATTTCTTTTAAAGTTGGAATCGTCTGAATAAACGGAACTGAAAATGGTGTCCAATTTTCATTTGCCGTATCTCTTTCAACTTGAGATGCTTGACCACTTTTAAATATTCCAATTAATCTTTTTGGAACTTCACCTTTCATATATTTTTGAAATGATTCTCTATCTTGAATAAAATTCCACATATCATTTTTTCCATCACCATCTGCATCATTTCCGGCATTACCATCATTTAACATTTGCCAAACATTTTTTCCGCCAACATATCTGAATTCAGATTCTTCAACTAATTTTCCATCTTCATCATTTATTGGTTTTCCGCCATTATTCATATCCCAAATTTCTTTTTGACCAACATAACGTTCGGCTAATTTACCAACCAAAGTTCCATTGGGATTATAAAACGGATGTCCGCCTCCCATAATTACATCAGCTTTACTTTTAAGAATCATCTCTTCTGCAATTTCTCTATAATTCTGCCTGTTTTCATTATGTGCAACAAAGGCAGCCGGAGTTGCATTACTAAAAGGAACTGTTGAAATAACTCCAGTTGATTTTCCAAGTTTTTCAAATTTATCTACAATTGTTTCTAATGGTTGATTAAGTGTATCGCATGAAATTGATTTCTTAGTTGTTTTTGAACCGGTAGCCATTGCTGAAGCTGCTCCGGCAGATTCTGTAGGATTTTTTTTCACCCAATCAAAATTTGCCCAAGCTGAATCTGGATTATATTTATTTCCATGAAGATAATAAGTTGCCATTGCCAATTTTACCGGAAACTTTTCATAAACTTGTTCACCGGTTTTTCCATATTGATAATAACTTGCCGCATCAACATGATTAAATCCGCATCCATCACTAATAAATAAAATTACATTTTTGGGATTTGAATTTTTCTCTACAAATTTACTATTATCAATTGTCGAGCAGTTTTGAAACAGAAATAAAATTGCAGCGAAAAATAACGGAGAATTCTTTTTCAAAATTTTTTCCTTAAAATATCTTGAGCTAATCTCAATTAATTATTTATAAGAGAATTGAACTTTTCCATAATTTCCTTCCAATTTGTAAATACAATTCCCTCATCAAGAAAAAATTGCTTAACAATTGGATCTGAAAATAATTCAGCTTCCCAAACTCTTTGCTGCCAAGAATTTGTAATACTTTTTAAATTTTCAGATTCAACTGAAGGATGGAAAATTATTTCGGTTAAACCGGCGGGCAATTCCTTAATATGATTGAAAAAGTTTTCTCTTTTTTCTTCATAAGTATTTCCGTTTGGCACACTTGAAAAGAAATCTAACTTTGGCAGTTTATATTCATTTACTGATTGAATTACATTTTCATCAATCGGATAACCGGCACTTCTAAAATGTTCGGCAACTTCAGCTTTTGATAAATCAATTGCATTTGCCGGAATATTGTATTCTTCTGCAACTCTAAAAAATACATTCACAAATGCCGCAGAGCCATAAAGCGTTCCCATATGAGTATCAATGTGATTTGGTTTCATTCCCAAAGAAATTGCTTTATCTATTTGTGCTCTAATTTCTTTTTCTACTTCAGCCGGAGTTGCATTTGTTACAACTTCTTCAACACTTCTGTACATTTTATTTTCTTCATCAAGCAAACCTGGAACTAAACTGGATTCAGCAACAGTTCCCCATCTATAAGTTTTCCATTCACTTGTTAAAGTTAAATGCAAACCAATATCTTTATTTCTATTATTTGCCGCCCACAAAATTGCATTATTTGCATTCGGACAAGGAACCATAATTGCTGCACTTTGAATTTCACTTTTTTCAAGATATGCGATTGCTGCAGTATTTGCTTCTTCACACATTCCAACATCATCAGCATGAAAAATTAAAACTTTTTTCCCTTCCGGAAATCCTAATTTTTCTGCCCAATTATTTCCTTTTAATTCTTGAGCAATTAATGATTCACTATCTGAACAAGCTAATAAAGAAAAAATTGTAAATAACATAATTATTACAATATTGTTTTTATGAATTTTGAATTTAAAAATGTTTTTCATTTTATTCCAAAGAAAAATTTTTAATTATATAATTTTCTTATTTATCGGATCCCATTCCACTTTTCTATTTTCTACGTATGATTTGTGAACCATTAAAACAGAAACTGTATCGATAAATGCTTTTTCAATATCGCATCCGGTCTTACCGCCATTACGAATTACATCAATCCATTCTTTAACGTGTAAATGGGTAATGTCAATATTTTTACCATCGACATTTGTATCAATCAATCCTCGCTCGGCATAATATTTTTCTGTTGCAGAAGTTACTCCATCAATTTTTAATTTTGAAATTTCCGGGAAAGTATAAAATGGTTTGGAAGGATCAATAATTCCATTAGATATTTTATCTTTAAATTGTGTTGAATCATCATTAGCAATTAATTTTAAATCTCCGCCGACTTCCATACTTGCATCATGTCCCATGAAAACTCTACCACGAGATCTGCTGTTTGCAAGCGAAGCTGAATACAGCATTGTAAATTGACGATCCGGAAATTCTAAAACCGATTGAAATGTATCCGGCATATCACGATCTTCTTTGAAAAAATAAATTCCTCCGGAAGAAGTTACAGATTTAGGAATTCCAAATCCCATAATTTGATTTAGAGCATCAACTTCATGAGAAAACAATTGTCCGGCAAGTCCGGTATCATAAGCAAACCAACGAGCCCAACCGTAATATCTTTCCATACTAAATGGAATTTTTGGTGTATTCCCAAGCCATTGATCCCAATCAATTGTTTTTGGAGATCCCGGTTTTGGTTTTCCATTTGAATCAAGATGTCTAATCCAAGCGCCTTCTTTACTATTTCGGTTTGTTGTTGTTTCAATTAAAGTAACTTTGCCGAGAAGATTTTTATCAATAATTTCTTTCGCTTTTTTAAAAGTCTCATTCTTACTGTTTTGATGACCTAATTGAAAAACAATTTTACTATTCTTCACAGTTTCATAAACTTTATTAAGTTCATCTTCAGTTAAAGTCATTGCTTTTTCACAGTAAACATGTTTACCGGAATATACTGCGTCAATAGTCATTTGCGCATGATGAAAATCTGGTGTTGCAATAATTACCGCATCAATTTCCGAATTAGCTAACAAATCTTGATATCGCAAATATCTTTTAACATTTTTTAAATTTATCGGTTCGCCGTTTGGCTGAATTCCATTTGATGCAATTGTAATTGCTTTCTCAGCTCTCATATCAAAAACATCGCAAATTCCAATAATTTGAACATTTAATAATGTTTGATTTTGATAAGAAGCAATTCTTGATTTTGCACTTTCATCACCACTTTTTGCTTTTTTGCTTAAACTATTAAATTCACTAGGATCAACAAATCCGGCTGCTTTTAATAATGCAACTCCTCTTCCGCCAACTCCAATAATTCCAATTTTTATAACATCGCCTAAACTTTTTTCGTTATTATTTGAAATAACTTTAGGAGAATCTTTGCTTAATCCTAAATTAAGATGAACAGCTTTATCTTTTATTTTTTCAAACGATTTCTTTTTCCAATAATCATAAGCAAACACACCGAGAATTGGAACAGTCGAGAGTCCTTTTAATAAATCTCGTCTCGAAACTTTTTTATTTTCAGATGAATCATTTTCTAACATTTATTACTCATTTCGTTTTTTCAAAAATAAATCTATTCCAAAAATTGAGCTAGTTGGGAATAATGCAACTATTAAAAAACATAAAAATTCTATTACATTTTTATCAATTAACATTTGGTTATTTAGAAACGGCGGAACAGTTACGTAATACATAAATAAAAGAAAGGCTCCAAAATATGCAGCAACTTTTGAAAAAAGTCCTATAATTAAACTTATTCCTATAAGAATTTGACCCCAAATATTAAGTAAATCCGCAATTCTTAAATAAGTTTGGTCGTTGGCAAGCGAATGAAAGAAATCAGTATAAATCCAATTTGCTTGTAATAGAAATGGCGCAGATGTCCAAGTTTCATTTAATAATTTATCAATTCCTTCATACAAGAAATGATAGCCGAGCACTAATCGTAAAATCAGCAAAACTGTAGTTTGAATAATCGAGTATTTCATAAAAATAATTCTAAATAAAAAAATTAAAATGGAAATTTAATCAATTGCTCTCAATTAATTGCGGAAATTGAGTAGAAGTTCCCAAATCCATAATTCTAATATTTTTCCATTTTACTTTTACACCCGGAGTTTCCATTTGATGAACTTGCAATGCAATAAATCCATCTTTCGTTAATGAATCTTTTAAATTTGCACATGGAACTCCGTTAAGCCAAGTTTTGATAGAATTGCCGATTGCTTCAACGTGAAGTTTGTTCCAATCATTGTGAATAAATGCTTTGCGTGCAGCTTCATTATTTCTTAAATCGTAGAGCCAGCCGCGTCTTGCTTCATCATATATTCCGCCGCTCCAAGCTCGTTCCGATGGATCAATTTCAATTTGATACCCGTGAACTCTTCCATTCATATATGAATCCATACTATTACTTCTAATTTGAATTCCGGAATTCATTTTGTCATCAACTAGAAAATCCACTTCAAAAATAAAATTAGAATAATTTTGTTTGGTGCATAAAAAAGTGTTTGGAGTACTTTTTCCGGAAATTCCAACAATCATTTCATTTTCAATTTCATAAATTGCTTCACCGCCGCGCTTTTCCCAGCCATCTAAATTTTTACCGTTAAATAAATATTCCCATTCCATGTTTAATTTATTTCCCATAAAGCCAAATGAAAATAAACTTATAACAATTAAAAATTTTTTAAACATTTTAATATTCCTTGCTAATTATTTTTGGAAAATTTGTTGAAGCATTCCTCAATTTTATCTTTAGAAAGTTTTCCGTTTTGAATTAAAATTCTGTATTTGAATGTAACTGATTTTCCGGCTTCCAAATTAAAATTTAAAGTTTCTTTTCCATTACTAAAAATATTTTGTCCTAATGGATTTGCCGCAAAAAGTCCATACCCGCGTGCATGCCAATAAGTTGGAAATCCAACATTTTCCGGATTATCAAAAATTACAACCTTAACATCTTTTCCATCAATTGTTCCATCGAGAGAAACCCAGCGTGCTCGGGTTGACCAAACATCATCGCCTTCAATTCCTTCACTCGAAATATAATGACCGGTTACGCCGGTATTATCCAAAACCGGAACATCTGTTTTTTTACCATGTGCGTCACTCAACGTTACCGGATCTTTACTCGGATGTTCTAATTGCCGTGCAACACGAATTGCAATCATTCCCTCTTTATTATCTTTAAATAAAACTGGTTCATTTTGAGCAGTTAAAGTAACTTCTCTATCAATAATTCTTGAATCATTATTTGCCATAAAAGTAAAATTTGTTTTTTCCTTTAACAAAATTTCACCATTTGGTTTTAACCAATTTGTAGAAACAACTAATTCGCCTTTTCCATTTCCATTTTCCATATCTAAAATTTCATCATGGCGAATTGTTCCCATTTCCTTTTTTTTATCTTCGGAAATTGCATCGGAATTGTTCCAGTAATCCAATCCATTTACATCACCATAATTAAACCATGCACCAATATGATGAGGATGATCAACTCGTTCACTTGGTTTTGGATCAAGAGGAAACCCGCGAGTAATTGCAACACCGTTTGCAGAAATTAATGGGAATAAAACTGTTTTCTTTAATACTGAAATCTCATCATTATAAATGTATGATGTAAATAAATTTCCATTCACCAATACATCAACTTTTTTTTCTTTTGTATTATTGCTAAAACTAATTTCATTTAACGATTGCTTTTCACTTAAACATGAACATCCGATTAGGAAAATGAAATTAAGAATAACGAAAATGAATTTTTTATTTTTCATAGTTATGCGTCCAGAATTACTTGATTGACTTCATCAAACTTAACTTTTTTACCTCTGAGTAAGGATTCTGTTACCATCAAACTTGCAACAGAATGATTATATCCGGCTTCTATTGGAGCGTTCGGCTGTTTTCTGCTGCGCAAACATTCCATCCAGTTTCGCATGTGATTTACAGTGTCAGAATCGGTTCCGGTATTTGCACTTGTTACAACTTGTGATTGTGCAGAAGCAAGTTCATAATCAGCAAGTAAATTTTCCTTTAATCCAAATTGAGGATATCTTTCAGCATGACCTTTGCTTAATCCACCGTTAGATGTAACTTTATTTGTATCTAAATTTAATTCACCGCCGTTTGAATAATAAATTTCTTTAACTCCACCGGCTGAGTTTGAAAAACGCGAAGAATAAATTACAGAAAATCTTTTTGTAGGATCGGGATCATTTTTGGGACCGTATTCAAAAACTGCGGTTAATGTATCTGCATTTATTCTTCCGTCATTCCACATATAAACTCCGCCGTTTGCTACAACACTTAACGGATAATTCAATCCGGTAAACCAATGAACCGTATCTATTTGATGAACCATCCATTGACCCGGAATACCCGAAGAATAAGGCCAGAAAAGTCTATACTCGCAATATATTCTCGGATTAAATGCAATTTTTTCTCTGTTGATTAAAAATCTATTCCAATCTACATCTGATTCCTTCAATCCTGCAACAACATCGGGAAGTCGCCATCTATCCGGTTGATTAACATTCCAAGTCATTTCTACAACTTTAATTGGACCAAATTTTCCGGATTTTATATAATCGGCAGCAGTTTTATAATTATTTCCGCTTCTTCTTTGTGAACCGAGCTGAACAATTTTTCCGGTTTCTTTAACGGCTTTAAGTACCATAATGTTATCAGCCATTGATTCAGCTAATGGTTTTTCTACATAGGCATCTCTTCCAGAATTTACTGCTTCTGTTGCATGATATGCGTGTTGAAAATCTGCGGTACTTATAATAACTGCATCTGTTTCAGATTTCTCGTAAAGTTCTTCGTTATTTCTGAAACCAATAATTTTGTTGCCTTGTAACTCCGATAAATATTCAACGCCTTCTTCCCTTCTTTTATTCCAAATATCTGAGACTGCAACAAATTCCATATTTAAATCTTTTGAACTTGCCGCAAAAGCTTTGCTTAACGATCCTCTAAATCTTCCGGAAAATCCTATTACACCAACTCTTACTCGATCATTAGCTCCAATAATTCTATTGTAATGCATCGCATCTGAAACAATTACCTTTGATTCAGTTTTTGCTATTGATGCACATCCTTCAATTATTGATGAACCAACTGTTATAGCTGCTGTTCCCAATCCCACTTTTTTAATAAACTCTCTTCTGTTAGTATTCAATTTTTACCTCATTAATTTAATTATAAAATCATTTGAAATTTTGAATTTCTTTAACTTGCAATTATTTTATTTCTCTAATTTTAATATTTCTATACCAGCAATCACTTCCGTGATCTTGTAAAACAAGATGCGCAATTTTATGAGTTATAAAATCTTCATGTTTGGAATATTTGCTTTTCTTAAAAAACTCAATAAACTCTTGTGATGTAAGATCAAACTCAACTACTTTTTCACCGTTAAGCCAATGTTCACCATGATTTTTATTAAAAATTATTTTTGATGTATTAAATTCGCCAACCGGATTTAGAGTTTTTCCAGTTGCTTCAATCAAATCATATAATGATGCTGATCTATGTGAAGGAGTTAGATTATCATTATTTTTTTCATCGTCTAAAACTTGATATTCAAATCCGAGTGCGTTTGATGAACCATTTGTTATTGAATATTGTTCATCAACATTATATTTAATTCCGCTGTTTCCGGCTTCACTAATTTTCCAATCAAATGCTAATTCAAAATTATTGAATTTTTTATCTGTAATTAAATCTCCTCCTTTCAAAGGTTGTCCGTCAGCTCTTAAAGGAACATCACCGCTTTTTATTTTTCTAATGCAGCCATCTTCAATTTTCCAATGCCCGCTTGGTATAGAATCAATTCCAATTCCTCGCCAACCGTCAAAAGATTTTCCATCGAATAATAATTGCCATCCTTCATCAATTTCATTTTCTGTTAAAGTATTCATTTTCTTCATCATACTATTTTCAATTTCATTTTGAAATAAAGAGCATGAGACTAATCCAACTAAACATCCAAAACATAAAATTTTAAACCACATAAATTTCTCCTAAATACTTATTTTGTTATACTAAAATTATCAAGAATTTTTCCTTCATGATTTACAGCTTTAAAGGTTAGCTGATTATTATCAAGACTAATTAACTGATATAAATATTCTCCGCCAAATTGAACTTCAACATAATCTTCCATTTCACGAGGTCTATCATTATCATTTGTAGAAATTGAAATAACATAAATAGTACCTTCTGATGTTGAACTAACTGGTTTTTCGTTAAACATTGGCTTTGAACGCATATAATAATGTACATGTCCGCTAAAAACTATATCTACATGATATTTATCAAATAAACTGCACCACTCTTTTTTTATTACAGGATATTTTTCATCGTTTGAATACGGCGGAAAATGCATCATAACAAATTTCCATTTTGCTTTTGTTTCTTTTAGCTGAGTCTCAATCCATTTTGTATTCATCTGAAATGGTGCAGTTACGTCAATCATCAAGAATAGCGAATTTTGATATTCAAAACTATATGTCGTTTCCAATGGTAAATTGCTTGGACCGTTTTTTGGCAAATCAAATAATTCTTGATACATCCAAGAACCAAGTCCATCTTGACTATCATGATTCCCAAGAATCGGCATAAGCGGTCGATTTCTAAATACTTCTCTTGAATAATTAAATAATAAATCCCATTCATCTCTGTGTAAACCGGTACTTACCAAATCGCCGCCGATTGAAAAAAATGATGCATCTGGATTATCGTTAAATGCTAAATTTACAATTTTTCCAAAAGCGTTCGATTTATGTGTATCACCTAAATAAACAAATGAAAAAGGTTTTGCGGATTCTGAAGCAGTTTTAAATTCGTAAACTTCACTCCAAATATTTTTTTCAACATTTCCAACTTTATAATTATATATTGTTTCACTAAATAAATTCAATAGTACGGCTGTGTAGTGGTTTACATATCTATCATTTTGCAAAAGTCGATCTTCAATAATTTTTACTTCTGCTTTTTGCTCAAAATATTCTGTATTCGGATTTTTACCTTTCACCCAATATCTTACAACTCCATTATTGATTGAAGTATTTGTCCGCCATTGAATAGATTGTGAAGTTGATGGATTTCCGCTCCACGTTAAAATTATTTGATCCGGTTTTTCGGATGAAGCATATTCGGTTTTTCTAAAAGCATTTATAAGATGTGCTTCTCTTGCTCTTCCACGAATTGTTGTTAATAGTTTTCCACCTATTAAACTTTCCGGAACTTCAGTTAAAACAAGTTCATCCCAATCATGATAAGTAAATGAGCCAACATCTAAATTTGTTACATATTGATTCTCCGGATAAAAATTTGAAAATTCCAATTTATCATTTTTGTTTTGCGGCTTAACTGAAACAAAATAATGAGGTCTATGTTTATCAAATCCATTTATTCCTAAATGAATTGTTCCGGTTGGAAATTCTTTCTGCCAAACGTTGTAAGTCGAATATTCATTCTTTACAACTAAATCTGTTTTTACAAAATGATTTTCATTAAGCCAGAAAGGAACAGTTTGTTGACTTTGATCTTGCATAATAGAAACGATTACCGGAATATTTACATCAAAAATCCAATGCTGCGTTGCTAAAATCACTAATTCTTCTTTTGTAAAAAGACTTCTAACTTTTTCATCATCCAAATTTGATAATTCGTTTTCGGATAAATTTTTATATAATCTTGTTACAACATTATCTATTACATTTTTTACTTGTGGTTCGGATTGAGCAGTTACTAAAATTTGAAACAGAAATATGTGAAATATTAGAAACGAACTAATTTTAAATTTATGTTTAATCATTATTAATTATAAATCCAATCTTTTATTAGTGGAATTGAAATTATGAATATAAAAACTTATTATTTACGAAATCATTTTTTCCCAAATTAGCCTTTGTTCAATCATGGCTTTTACTTTATCAATTGGTTCAGTTCTGCATTCTAACAAAATCCAACCGTTATAATTTTCTTTTTTTAACATCTGCATTAATTTCTTATACGGATAATCTCCAACATTTAATTCTCTAACATGAACCGTATCACCTAAACGGTTTTTAACCAAATTAAAATTATAGTCAAGTCCTTCGCCAATTAAATCTTCCGGATTTGAATTCCAGCAAATTTTTACATTTGGATGTTCTGCAATATCCATCATTGCTTTTATATTCGGTAATTCTTGCGTTTCTTTTCCGTGAACTTCAAGTCTAATTTGTTGGTTATAATCTTCAGCAAATTTTCCTAATTCTAACAAAGAATTTCCAATTTGCACAACAGTTTTTTCTTTAGGAATTTCTTCATGAAATCCGTTTGGTTTTACCTTTACACCGCTTCCGCCAATATCATAACTTAGTTTTATAAATTCCTTTACAACCGCAACAGAATTCTTTAATTCATTTTGATCCGGATAATCAAATTGCTGATTTGTTCCTATTCCCAAAAGTTTAACTTTACTATCAACAAATTTTTTCTTTACTTCATTTCTTTCAGCGGCTGTCAATTTTATATCAACTTTATGAGCATGTTCAACTCTTAATTCAACGCCGTAAATTTCGGCAAGTTCACAATTTTTTATAAGAGTTGGAATATCCCAATCCTTGCCCCACTGATAAGTTACAAGTCCCAGTTTCATTAAATTTTCTGATTCACTTTTAGAAAATAATTCACTGCCGGAAAAGTAAATTGCTCCGGAAAAAAATGTTAAATACTTGATAAATTCTTTTCGTGTAATTTTGTTTTCCATCGAATTTCTAATTTGTGAAATATTTTTTCAGATCTATATAAACATATGGTCTGCTGCTTGCAACTTCATTTCCATTTGCATACGCAACCCACATTTCAAGATTTGTAGCATCATAAACAACATTTTCCAAATTACCATCTTCATCTGCAACCAAACGCGAAAGTTCAATCATTTTATCTGAATTAAATTTCCCATGGTTTTTGGTTAAAAATTCATACGCTGCATCATTATCCATTGTATAGTAGCATGTATTTCCCATTACTTTTGGAGCAACTTCATCAGTTGGATCATTATCTTTCCAAATTTTAAGTTTAACAGAATCCGGTGAAGAAACTAATATTTTAGCTGCACCTTTGCTTCCCGCTTTTCCATCACCAATATAAAGATGATATCTTTTTATAAGTTTTGCGGAAGTAACAATTTCAAGTGCTTCGTTAAGTGTATTTGCATCATAAAGTAAATCTCTGAATAAAGTAGAAAAGTGTGTTCCATCCAAATCAAATGGATATTCTTTGTTCGGCGATGAGCCTTTTTCACTTAGTACAATTCCTTCAGCATTTATTCCGGTATGTGCTCCAATATAACCGGCAAATGTCGCAGAAGCATGAGGAATTCCATCACTCGGTAAATATATTACAATTGTAGGAAAATCTTGTAAACCTCCGCCCATAGTGAAATCTAAATTTCTGATCTGATATAAATTGCCGTTTTCAGATGCCGGACCCCAAACGGAAACGCCGGAACAAGCATAATTTCCCACTACAGGAATCATATGTGCTCTTTTTAATTCATCCCAAGGAACTTGTGAACCATCGGCTAAACCTTGGAGCTCTTCTTTAAATCTATTTTTTAAGTATGGTTCGATAGAAATCCATGCATTATCTAACACTTCATTATTATATCTTGCCGGATCACCCATTGCAGCATACTTTAAAAAATTAGACATACAAATTTTTACATCATCCTTTAACGCTTTCCCTAATTGAAAACCCATTTCAGAAGGAGTTCCACTTACAACAACGACTTTTATTTCATCGACACCACTACCAATTGTAAATACTTTTGCTTCATTATTTTCTGCAAATAGAGTATTACCAAATAATAATACAGCAAAAATTGTGAATCTAAATGTCTTCATTTTTTCTCCTAAAATAATTTGGTAGAGTTGTTCAAACTCTACCAAATATTTTCTAAAAATGGGATGATATTTTACTTAATTAAAAACATTTTTTTTGCGGAAATATTTACGCCATTCGATAATTCGTAAATGTACATTCCACTTGTTAAATCACGACCCATATCGTTTTTACCATTAAATATAAAATTGTGTAATCCGGCATTTAATTCTTTATCAACCAAGGTTCTAACCAATTCACCGGTTATTGAATAAATTTTTAAAGATGTATTCCCAGATTTGGCTAAATTAAATTCAATATTGGTAGTTGGATTAAATGGATTTGGATAATTATTTTTTAGTTCAAAAGTAAGTGGGATATTAACATTATCTTCAACTCCTACCGGATCACCAACAATTCTTACAACAACATCATCAATTTCAACTTGATCTGTAACTGCGGGATCGGAAGATATTATACTGAACATTGAAAAAGAACCGGTAACTCTTGGATTTGGATCTGTACCTTCCAAAAACCATGTTGCTTCTTCGTCCGTAAGTTCACCTTCCCAAATTTTCATTTTTAAATCACCGTTATAAGTATAAAATTTAACCCAATAATTTACGTTTAATTCTAAATCAAAATCTGTTGATGCTGCAAAATGCTGCCACTGAGCCGGATTTAAAAAATCATATTGTGCTCCGCCTTCATCGCCGCCTTCAACATCTCCCAAAACTCTGGAAAGAGTAATTTGATCGGTTAATGGACTAAAAAAGCAAACATATGAACCTTCATGAGTTGGATCAGAATCAGGTAAAGATTCTGCCGTATCTCTCTGAACTAAACGTGTACTTAATGCAAAGAAAGAGTTGGTAATATTTTTAAAATTTACATTAAATGTAACTTCTTGATTTGGCTGACCATAATTTTCTTCCAATAGAGCTTTGTGCGTTGCTTCTTCATTATCTTCATCTAAAAAAGAAACACCATTTGTTGATGCAACAACTGCTCCAACAAAATTGGAAAAATTTCCGGTTTGCAAAAAAGCTTTCCCATCTACTTGTGTAACAATTGCCCCGGCTAAGCCGTCATTTTCATTGTAGTAGAACCAACCAACATCAAGATGCATTGCTGTATCTGCCGCATCATCAAAATGATCTTCCCACAAAATATCGCCAACTTCTTGAGAGAATGTGTAATTATTTAAAACTAATAACAATAAAAACAGTAGTTTGGAAATTCGGTTAAACATGTTCATGCTGCCTCCTATTAACTTGGTTTTTATTTAAATGATATATTACAAATTAAAATTAATACTGAAACGATTTATGCTTTCAAAAAATTGTGCGTGTGTGTAACCGTAATCAAAACTTCCTTTATATCCTTGAAAATTAAATTTAATTCCAAGTCCAAAACTAAAATCTTCAACATCATAATTGAATTTATAACCGGAACGCAATGCAAATATTTCTTTGTAAATAATTTCGGTTCCGATGTGAATTCTTTCAGTATAATCAATGGGATGAAGAACATCAACCGCTGTATTGATTTTAAAATCACTTTGATCACTCATTATTAGTTGAGCCAAATCCATAGTCAATCCCATTCTTAAAACTAACGGAAGCTGAAAGACTTCTGTCCAATATTTCATATCAGTAGAAAAGTTTTGAAACGCTACTCCAATCGCCAAATCTTTGTAGCCAACTTCATAATAACCGCCAAAATCAAATCCCCAATGATTAATTTGCCATTCTTTTGTTTCATATTCATATATACCGTTTTCTTTATCAATTTCCTTTACTGCAATTGCAGCATCTCCCAAATTTTCGTGAATAAATTTATACTTTACTCCAAAAGAAAAAACATCGTTCACCGGATATGCATAAGCTAACCCAACTGCATAATCTGAGATTGATAAATCACCGGTGATTATAAATCCTCTCTCATCAACACTTTTATCAACTCTTTGTGTGCCAATAATTTTACCATAATCCATATATACTAAATCAACGCCAAATGCTCCATAATCTTCAAGATCATAAGCTGCACCAAATCCATAAATTCTTGTATCTGCTATCCAGCTAACATGATTCAAAGAAAAACCAAATCCATTAATATTTGTTAGAACTGCCGGATTATAGAATAATCCTTGTGTTCCATTAACGCTGGCAACACTTGCATTCCCCATTCCGCTTTCTCTTGCACCAAGACTAATAGCTAAATATGTCATGCCGCTTTGTCCGGCTTTCTTTTTCTGCGAAAAAATAATCTGATTTGATAACAGAAAAAGTATTATTAAAATTGAAAATTTTAATTTCATAATTACTCCAAAAGATTTACATCATCTAATTATGACAAATTTACCTTTGGTTGATCCTACAGATTTACCTTCTAAATCCCAGCCTTCAACATAATAAACATAAACACCGCTTTTAATTGTTTGCCAATAATCTGTAATTTGAAACCATTCTTCATCTGCTGATTCCGGCACTGAATTTGGATTATCCGGATTTGGATGCGGAATTGTAGCAAGTAAATCACCATGCATCGAAAAAATTCTAATAATTGCTTTTGCAGGCAAACCTACGAAACCTAATTTATCTTCAAGTCTTGGAACATCTGTATAATCTTCAACAACACTTCCGCCATAAGTTAACCCTTGAACATGATATGGATTCGGAACAACATATACAGAATCTAAAGTTGGCTGAGCACCAATAAATGGCGAAGCTGCAACACCAAAATTCCTATTATAATATTTACTTGATTCTAAAGATTCTCCTGGCTTTACTCCGGTAGTATTTTGTGAGCCATCATCAAATGCAGTAACTGCATAATAATATTTCTTTCCGCGTTCAACATTTCTATCTGTATATTTTGTAGTATCTCCATAAAATGTTGCAATATTTTGATATACATTTGTATATGATCCTTCTGTTCTATAAAGTCTATAACCGGCAAAATCATAGTTACCGGTCTGCCAATCTGCAATATCGGCAACCGATCCCCATTCCAATTCTATTTTTCCGGGACCGGAAGCTATATTAAAATCATCCGGAGCTGGAGGAGGAGTTGGCAAATTTTGCAAGCCAATTTCCCAAGCATATTCAACATTTTTTGCATACCTAAGTAAAGAATCTAAACCCGTAGATACCAATGTATTTTTTGCTTCACCCCCGGTTTTTCCATTAAAAGATAAAGTTCCATTTAACCACTCTGAACCGGCTGATATTGCAAGTTTTTGAGAAATTGAACCAACAGCTTCATAAAGAACTATTGTTACACTTTCTCCAAAATTTAAATTATATGAACCAAATGACATCAATAATATTGGAGCTTGAACAAGCGGATCATAAGATGTTGAGGCTTTCCCTACTGTTCCTTGAGATTGTTCTCCCGAACTCATTTCAAGGTACATTTCATTTTCTGTATTTCCTTTTGTATAAGATTTCATAATTCTTCTTGGAACAATATTTACCGTAGAAGGCTGTGATCTATTATCATTTTTGTCTGTCGGTGAAGTATCGGCATGTAGTACGCCAAAACCAGGATATTGAGGAGATAGAAATTCTCCGGTTGTTGGATCCGGATCGCCTATATCATCATAATCAGAATGATTATCATCAGCGTTTCCGTCATATACATAATACAATCCGCGCAAAGTATCATTCGGCTGATTTCCATAATAAACAGCCCACTCATCATTTTGATTTACAATTTGATGTCCACGATCTCCACCAGGCAAAAGTGCATATTGAAAACCAAAATAAACGTCTGTTAAGTTTTGATTTGCTAATTCAATCGTATTTTCAGTTCCATCGGCATTGCCGTCATTTGTAAATGTATATTCTCTAATTATATAACTATTATGATTATGATTTGCCAGTGCATAACTTGACATTTTAACACTAACGCCAACGTTTGTTGAATATTTAGAATCTATAACTTCATCTGCAATTATTGTAGAAGATTTAGTACTTGATGAGCGAGTATCTAAAAATCGCTCTTCAACAATTCCATTAACAGTTACATTTGGCAATCTATTTCTAACTCTTTTTCTAATTGAAATTGGATAATTAAATTCAAATGCTTCATCATTTTCAAAACCACCTTCAGAAACATAAGTTGAGTGAAATATATTTTGTTTATCTGTCCAATTTTTTGTCCCAATCCAAATTCCCAAACCTTCAAGATTTTTTCTTGTCATGGTTCTAAAATCACCGCCGGGATAAGTCATTTGATTTTGCAAAGGAGCATAACTTGGAATTGATCCGCTTGAAAACATTGTTTCCCAAAGTGGACCAATTTCATGACTTTTAGTAGATTGCGCAAAAACAACATTTAAAAAAATTATTGAAAGAAAAATCAAAAAGAATAATAGTTTTCTCATTTCAACAAACATAAATTCCTCCGAAATAACTCAATTTTGATTTTCTTAATTCTAAGTTCATTTTATAAATTTACTCTAATTCCAAAAATGTAAGTTCTATGCTGCCCTTGATAAAGAACTTGGCTTTCAGTTCTAAGAATATTTTTATCAGAAACATCTTCACTTCCAACTTTGTCGGTTTTTCCATTTGCATAAAGATCATCAAAATAATCTTTGGAGTTTGGAATTGCTGTTCTATATGTGCTGACAATCAAATTGCTAATATCCATATATAACTCCAAATCGAAAATATTTTGTACATCAAAATTTCTGCTGATTCTTAAATTAGAATTGAAATATGGAATTGTATAAAATTTCACATCCGGATTTTGAACTCTAAAATCTTCATCAGGGTGTTCAACAAGCTGCTGACCTTGATAGAACAAACTAATACTTGCTTTGGTTTTATGCAAAATTGGATAATCAAGAATTCGAGGTCCCCAATCTTCTGGAGCACTTAAAACAATTACGCCTCTTCCATAAGGTGTAATTTCTTCTTGCAATGCGCGGGGAACGCCTTTTAATTCTCCATCAATTCCAATTGCCGGATTATCTGTAATTACCGGAATTTGACTTATATTAGGTACTTCTAAATCACTCACACTTTTTTGTGTAATATTAAAATTGAAAAATCCGGTTAAAAATCTTCCAACGGATTTTCTAATTTCTAAATCAACACCTCTAACTTCTCTATATTCCCTTTGAACCGCAGATTCAAGAACTATACTTTGATCAGAATGGGCAAACACAATTCCACTTTCAACATCAGAGTAATCTTTATAGAATGCTCCAATATGCAATTGAAACCAGTCATAAACATTTTGATCGTAACCAAGTTCAAAATTAATCGATTTTTGGAAACCGAGATTTGAATTTCCTAACCATTGCAATCTGAAATTATAATGAGCTGTTGTTGAATAAAGAGCTTCCGTTTTGGGCATTTGAACAAAATGTCCGTAGTTAAAATAGACTTTACTATTAGTGGTAATTGGAAAAGAAATACCAATTCTTGGGCTTACATAAAATTTTCCAGAAGGCGTACTTGTTGGAAAAGTTCCATCTAAAAATGCATTAAGTACATCAAGATTTGTTGCATAATCTAAAGTTTGTGTAACATCCGGTAACTCGCCGTTTGCACCGTAATAATCAAAACGCAAACCTACATTTGCAACCATTCCATAAAATTCAATTTTATCCTGAACAAAACCACTTAACTCAATTGGAGAAACATCATATCCCCAAACAAAAAGCTGGGAAGGATCATCATCATGCATATGAACTCTATCTTCGACTAAATGATTTAATTTAAATTCAATTCCGGTTTTTAATTCATGGGCTGGATGAAACTGATTTATCAACGATAACTTAATTAAAAATCTATCACTGTATGAATTATCATCGGTATTTGCTCTTCCATACATTCTATTTCCGGTTACATCATCCGTAACACCTAATTCTAAAGGAATGAAGCCAGACTGCGGATCATAGTATAATCTATCATGGAAATATCTACCATCTTCAACTGAAGAATTTGGAAATCGTTCGGTATTCCATTTTGCGCTGTAATAACTCGCATCCAATTCTGTATATAAAGTTGATGAGAAAACTTGAATTAAATTAGCCCCGATAAGTGTTGTATTATACATAACTCTTGGTTTATTAAAAAAGTAAAACGGATCGAAGTTGCCTCCATCATAAGATAGCTTTACTTCATTGCTCCATTTACTATTTGCGTCATCGCTTGAAACTGTATTTACAAAAGAATTTATGGCGGAAATTGTTAAATGTGTGTTCTCACCAATTCTATTGATTAATTTTAATGAAAACCCATTTTCTTCATAACTATCTTTTGCCTGAGGATATGTATATGGACGATTAATGTATTTTAAACCAGCTAAAACGTTTAAATGCCACGGAAGAAAATCTGTTCCTCCGCTTAATGTTAAATCCAAGTTGTGACCGGGAATATTTCCATATTCAACTGGTCTGTGCCGCCATTTCCACAATTCTCTTGCTTCCTGCGGAGTTAAGTCATTATCCGGATTATTATCACTTAACAATCTATCGGAATAAGCTTTCCAACCTTCCCATTTAATAGTATCCGGCGTAATACCTTCATATCTTACTAAGTAAGATGATGAATCAGCATTTGGTCCGTCGTATAATCGATAAGGCCAGTAAACCGAGGGATCATAGTAATTTGGTCCGTCATGCCTTAAGTCGGAAGGTTCAAATTGATAATCCAAAGCTAAATGTAATTCGTCACCCGGAGATTTTGTTACAATATTTATAACACCGGAGCGGGCTTCACCATATTCGGCATTATATCCTCCTCTTAAAACTTTTATTTCTTGGATACTTCCTTTATTAATTGGAAATGAAACCTTTGCCATTTTTGAATCGACTGTTGAATAACCATCGACAAGTACATTAACTTCTGATGCATCCCCTGCTCTTATTTGAAGATCGCCCTCAACTAAACTTCCTTGAATACCCGCTTGCATTCCAATAATATCTTCAACTCTGCTTGCAAAAGGCAATTCCGCAATTTCAGTAGCTTGAATATTTGTTTCAGAAGCTGATACATCTAATTTTACTAACTCCCTATTTGCAGTAATTACAATTTCATCACTTTCAATAACTTCCAGCTGAAGTTTAAAATCTAGATTAATTGTTCTATCAACTTCAACATTAACTCTAGTGAACATAGCAGATTTATAACCAATCATACTTGCTTCAACGTCATATAAACCGGGTGGAACTCGAAGAATTATAAAAACTCCATTAATATTTGTAGCTGCTCCAAGTGTAGTACCTTTTAAGATAATATTAACTCCCACAAGCGGTTCACCGGTTTGAGAATCAACTACAGTTCCTCTAATTTTTCCAGTCGTTGATGAAAATATAGATGTGGTTAATGCGAAAAGTAGAAAAAGTATTGTAACTATTCTCTTCATATGATCTTCTCCATACAAATGGAAACATCAACAAAAAATGAATTTATGTGAAATAAGTTTTTAAGCTTGAGACAATGCAATCGTTTGTCTTATTTCAATTCAAATTATAATTTTTATTTTCAATAAGCAAATTAAATTATTATAAACCTTACACTTCATTTTTATTGGTTAAAATCCTTATAACTTTTGTTGATTTTGAATTTTACTTAATCAACTCTAAGCCAAGAAAAAGATCTGTATTATTTACCAATGCGTGAACTAATGCCGCATAAAAAACATTTTTTGTTTTAAGATAAGTATAACCGTATGCCCAGCCCGCAAGTGATGCTAAAGCAACAAAAACTATTGAACCAGCATGAAAATGAACTATTCCGAAGATGATACTTGTTATTGCCAAAGATGTATAACTTCCAATTTTATCAAATTTTTTATTTTCAAAATAAAATGAAGTTGAGAATAAAATTATTGTGACTGCTAAAATTATCCATCCGTATTTTCCTTTCATTAAAAATCCGGTTAATGCAGAAAGTACAGCAAGAATTATAAATCCCCATTTCCAAAATGTTAACCACTTTTGCGATTGGTAAATTCTTTTGGAAAGTAAATTTTGCAGCAAACCTCTAAAAAATAATTCTTCAAAAATTGCCGTGTGAAGAAAAACTGCAAGAACTTCTCTTGTTCCAATTAATGTTTGATTAACTGAAACTTCTTTGTATCCGACAAATTTTATAAATTCAAAATTTAATCCTATTATTAACGCTGCAACATAAAATGAAATCCATGAAACAATTGCAATCTTTAGGAATTTAAGACTAAATATTGGATAAAATCCAACATCGTTTAATTTTCTAATTATGGAAAAACTATAAACAATAATTATCATAATTGTGATTCTAAAGAGAGAATCAAATCCGCCGCCGCTAAATGGCAAATTAGTATTTGGCTCAAATTTGATAAGCGTTGTTGGCAATAAAAATAATGTGAAAGTAAAAAAATCTATCCAATCAATTTTGTAGATATTTTCATTCTTAGAAAGAAATATCAATGTTGGAAATAAAATAAAAAACGGAAATAAAAAAGTAGTTCCTTGTAACGGGTTTTCTCCATTTACAAAAATATATGAATAATAAATTGTGACTAACAATAGCGGGAAAAATATTGCTTTGCGTAAATTGTAATTTATAAGGTTTGATAAATTTTTAGAAATTTTGTCGGAACCAATTGAGAAAAATATGAAATAACAAATAAGAAAATATGGAACTGAGATTAAGAAATCTTCAAGTTCTGTTTTCTCCCAAATAAAAAAAGTATAGAACAAGAATAAAAATACGGTTATGAACAAACTTCTTAAAAATTCATTTTTCCCAAATCTATAAATTTCTAAATAGTTCATTTTCTAAAAAAATATTAATTTAATTGATTTAACAATTCTCTGAAATTGTAATGTGCATAAGGCTCATTTGCTGCGGGGGTATTTACGCCGGCATTGGAAACCCAAAGTTCTAAAGTCTGCGGAGCAAATAAAACATTATGTAGATTACTTTTCATCGCAACGGGTCTATCCATTAAATGAATGGCTTTATCAGTATCTATTTTCCCGTGATTTTCTTTTATTCTTGCAACTAAATCTTTATATCGATTTCCGGCAGACATAATAACTGCATTTTCAACTGGCTCAATTAATTTTTCATGATATGAATTCGGATTTATAATTTCAAATTTTGATGGTGTTGTGGATAAGCCTTTTGCATCCGGAATTTTTCCATCTGCAATTACATAATAATATTCGCATGTACGCGGAGTTTCTTGAAATAATTTAACAGCTTCATCGAGTGTATTAGTATTTTCAAGTCCGTTTCTCATTAAAAATGCCATCGGCATTCCATCCCATTCACCTTCACCGCCGCCGCCCATTTCACCAAAGCTGACTTGTTTTTCATTCATACCGGTTACCGAACCGATAAATCCGGCATATCCAACATTCACAAATGCATTAAAATCATTTGGTTTAAGTATGAAAACAACTGCATTAAATTGAAGTCCAATTTCTGTCATATAATCTAAAACTCTTCCATGAAATAATTTCCCACCAATTGTGGAAGTATTAAAAACTGCAAATCCTGAACAATGAAAAAGTTCCGGGAACACGTTTGTTAAATGAATTTCATCCAGCGAAATTCCGGAAGTCTCTGAAATCCCTATCATTTCGTCTTCATATTTTTGCGGAATGAAAGGTTTCAATCTTTTGTATGCTTCTCTAAAATCATTTATAAACCACGATTTTCTTTCAATTGTATAAACCCAGCACATAGTGTAAAGAGTTGCATCAACCATATCTCTTATTTCATCTTTTAAAAGAGCGCCGTGAATTTCTCCTATTTCTTTATGTGTTCCTTTTGCGAGAAGAATTCGGTTGTTATCCTTGAAAATTAATTTCCCATTTCCATATGATTTTTCAATCGCATTTATTTTTGGTGCTTCAATTCTTGAAAGCAATAATCCGCCGGTTCTTAATGCACCTCTATAAATTGCTGTATTAAGTTCTTTTCTATCGATATTGATAATTTTGGTTTCACTATTTGTTCTAAATGTGGATTTATTATTTTTTTCATTCAAACTAAAATGAATATTTGTTTTTGATTTTGAAGATTCAATTGTTAAGAATAAATTATTAAAATTTTCTTCGCTCATCCACATATTAATTTTGGTAGAATCGACAACTTTACCAACTAATGAATAACTGATTTTATTTTTTTCAGCTTCATCAAAACTGCAATTAAATAATACCCATATTGCGAATCCTATTTTTTTAGTGAAGGAAGATTCTAAAATTAATTTTGATTGCGGATATTTTTTTAAAATATCTCCAAGTAATTTTATTATATCAAAATTCCCTTGATCTTTTCCGCCGGCTGCTACAATTACGTTTGATGGATTCATCAAAACTTTTGTAGAATCAAAATCACTTTTTATAAGATATTCGTTTTGATTATAATTTACATCCGCATAAAAATAATTTTGATCTTTTTTATAATATATTTTGGCATTTAAAGTATCTGATTTTTTTTCTTTATCAATTTCTGCAATTAGGTTGAAATTATAATTCTCATTTCCATTCTGTAAATAGTAAGTAACATTTTCAATTAAAGAATAAATTCGGTAGGAATTGTAAATTCGATTCCAGAAAATAATTATGGTGATTAAAATTATTCCCCAAAAAATTATTAGACTTTTTTTAAGAAGATTTTTCATTTTTATAATCCTCATATAAAGTTAAATTTTTCAACATTAACCATATTTGAATTTATAAACAAGAATCAATAATCCCAATGGCAGCACAAAAATTTGTGAAAGAATTATTGCAATATCCGAAGTTAAAATTCCGTAAGTCATCCATAGAAAATTATTAAGTGAAATTAAAATAAAAGTGGGAAGCGACAGTGCTTTGGTATTTTTAGTCTTTATTGTTTGAACTGCTTGCGGAATAAATATTAAGGAGCCAATTGCTGCAGCAAAGTAACCTATAATTTCTGAAATACCCATAAAAACCTTTTTACTCAATAATTGTGAAAGTTTAATAATTGAAAATCTTTGCGGCAACTTTAATTAACAAAATATTTTGGCGAGAAAAATTAATACTTTCAAATAAAATTATAACTTATACCCATTTGCCATGATTCTTTCATTTGTGCAATAATTGATTCTGACTTTTTAAAAATAAAATTGTAAGTAAAACTTACGTTTAACCAACTATTAACTTTTGCAACCATTTTATTATCCCATCTAACATCCCAAACATCAATTTCTTCAAATCTTGTAAACAAAATCAAATTTGATTCTGCAATAATATTATCATCTAAATTAATTTTTGCGTTAGTTACACTTTCAAATCCAGTTTCAAATTTATACGATTCTTCTTTGTTCAGTGTTTCAACATCATTTGTATATTTTCTGTAAATATCGGTTGTTGTATGCTGAAGAGCAATTCCAAGTCGTGTCTGCAAAGCAGTTAATTTGTCATAAGTAAATCCGACACTTTGCGTTATAATTGCCGGATCGAAAAAATCTGAAACTTTAACTGGCTTTGGTGCGGAATGGTCGTATCCGGTTGTTAACTGAGTTCTAAAAGAATTGCTGAAAAACGGGTCAACTTTCCAATCAACGTGATAAGAAAGAATTTGATCTAAATAAATTTCGTTTTCGTTAGTTCTATAATCGTTACCATCAAATTTTGTTCTGCCGTAAAGTGATCTAAATTTTGTTTTGAACCCCAAATTCTCATTTTCAAAATTAAGATTAAAATCAACATTTAATGTCCAAGTAAGTGAGTTTTCACCGCCTTTAGTCCAATTACTAAATGCAATCTGACTAAAATTTAATCCGCCAACTAAACTTGGAACCCATTTATAATTTGTTGTATCGTTTGTTTGTGATAATATTTCCGAAAAGGTAATACAAACAATAATAAAAATATTAGTTATAATTTTACAAGTTTTTTTCATCATAAAAATAATTCTAAAATGCAATCGTTTGTTTAATTATGTTAAAGATAAACAATCAAAAATATAATGTCAATTTAAGAGTGTTACACAGAATTTTTCATATTAATTTTTTCGAATAAATCTAAAATTTCAATCTCATTAGCAGTTCCGGTTTGAAATAATTTTTGCACTGTTACGGCTGCGGCTAAATTTGCTAACTCAATAGTTTCCTGAAGTGAACATCTTGATCCTAATGCGCATGCAATTGCTGAAAAAACAGTATCTCCTGCGCCAACAATGTCTAATTCACAATCCAATTTTATTCCGGGAGTTTCACAAAATCCATTGCTGTCTAATGCAAGAATTCCGTTTTCTCCTCTCGTAATAAAAACCGGTTTATTCGTTTTTGTAAATAATTTTTCGGCGATTAATTCTAATTCATTTTCATTTGGATTTTTTTTATCAATTGAATCTTGATTTGCTAAAATAAGCGCTTCTTTATTGTTTACTTTATAACTAACATTTTTAAACTTTGAAGCAAAATGTCTTGAATCCAAAAGGAAAATTTTATTCGAATTTTCCGAAATAATTTCATTCAATCCTTCAATAAATTTTTCATTTGTAATGCTTCCTGGAACTTGCTGATTTATTACAAAAATGTCTAAATCGTTTATTGAGTTTTTAATATTTTCTAATAATTTTTCGTCTGTTTCATTCGATCTAATATTATAAGTTCCGAAATCAATTCTTGGCTGTTCTTTGCCATTTAAAATTAATTTTGAAAATGTATATGTATCAAAATTTTCTTTCTGCAAAACAAATCCATCAATATTAACATTTAGTAATTTTAGCTGAGAAATCATTTCCGAACCAAAAACATCGCTTCCATAAATTCCAAAAGTCTTTAATTCTTTTGGCTTTAACGCTGCAATATTTGCCGCAACATTTGAAGCTCCTCCTAATGAATAATTTTGTTTTTTCACAGCTTGAGCTTGTAATCCGGTTTCCAATGAAATTTCAGAACCTCTCGGATCTAAAACCCAATATACATCGAGACAAAAATCACCGTATAAACCAATTTTTGTTTCATTAATTTTTTTAAATATTTGTTTTAATTTATCATAATTTGTCTGCATTTCACTTTCCCAAATTTATGCTTTTAATAACTTATAGTTTTGAATTTATAAACCGTTTTTGATGAATAAACTTCGCCCGGTTTTAACAAAGTAGATGGAAAATTTAGATTATTCGGTGAATCCGGAAAATGTTCGGTTTCCAAACAAACTCCGGTTCTTTTTTTATATGCAATTCCATTTTTTCCAATAAAACTTTCGTCAAGATGATTGCCAGTATAAAGCTGAACTGCCGGTTCGGTTGTAAACATTTCAATAAATCTTCCGCTATTTTCTTCAAAAAGATTTGCTTGAGGTTTTAAATTTCCATCAAAATTTTTAAATGCAAAACAATGATCATAGCCAAATCCATTTATTAATTGCGTATTATGTTCATCAATTCTTTTTCCGATTTTTGTACTTTTTGTAAAATCAAAAGGAGTTTCTATAACTGAATTAATTTCGCCGGAAGGAATTGCAAGATTATCAATCGGAATATATTTATCCGCATCAATCCACAATTGGTGATCCAAAATTGAATTATTTAAATTTCCCGATAGATTAAAATATGTGTGATTTGTCAAACACACATGAGTTGATTTATCAGTCGTTGCAGAATATTCAATTATAAGTTCATTTTCATTTGTAAAGAAATATTTTACAGTTGCATTTAAATTTCCCGGAAAACCTTCTTCGCCATCACCGCTTAAATAATTAAGTTCAACTCCAACTTCATTTTCATTCTGAATTTCCTTAGCATTCCAAACGACTTTATCAAAACCAATAAATCCGCCGTGCAAATGGTTATCACCTTCGTTTGCTGATAAATTATATTTTGTTCCATCAATTATAAAACTCGATTTATTTATTCTGTTACTGTATCTTCCGCAAATGCAGCCGAAATATGGAGTCTTATCTAAATAACTTTCTAAATTATCATATCCCAAAACAATATCTTCAAATTTTCCATTTTTATTTTGAGTGAATAAAGATTGAATTATTCCGCCGTAGTTTGAAATTTTAATTTTCGTTCCGTTTTTATTTGTTAAGGTAAATAAATCAACACTTTCAGATTTTTTTGTATATCCCCAAAATTCTTTTTCAATTTTCATAATTTTCCATAAAAGTTAAATTAGTTTTTTATCCAATCTTCATTAAAACAAACATGTTTTATTGAATTGTTATTATTTGGCAAATGATAAGAATAAGTTAAATGAATCTTTCCATCTTTAGCTTGTATAACGGATGGATATGCATATGAGCCTTTTCCCTTTTCGGATTTTTCTATATATTTTTTCCACTTCCAAGTTTTTCCTTCATCATCAGAAAGTGAGGCGGCAAAACTATATCTTCCATCTTCAACATCATTAAAAATCATAAACCAATTACCGTTTTTTAGTTTTATAACTTCAAGACTTGAACCGGGATTTGGAATTTCTGTTTTTTTTGAGAAGCTCCAATTATTACCGTTATCATCAGAAATACTTGTCATTATTTTTCCTGGAAAATCTCCATCGTTTCGCATAAAAGCCATTAACATTCCATCCTTCTTTTGAACAATACTAGGTTGACTATTTCCCCTTCCCACAATTGGTAAACTGTTTGTCCATGTTTTACATTTATCATCCGAAATTGCAATCATTGAAAGATTAAAACCATCAGAATAAAGCGGCAGTAAAATTCGTCCATTTTCTAAAATTGTAGGATGAGTCCTTGTCATCCAACCAATTGTTCTTTTCTTAGTATCTTTCGAAGCTTCGATTATCATTGATTCATATGTCGGAGCATATTCTGCCCAAACTAATTCGGTCCCTTCATTTTCTTTAAATTGTTTTTCAATTGTATTTGAAAATTTTTCATCTGGTGTAAATAATATTATATCCTGCCAATCCCAAATTGGAGCGTCGTTATTAGAATAATCAGATGAAGTTTTAAATTTTAAAATTGAGGTTTCCCATTTATTGGCTTGAATAACAATCCAAAA
This sequence comes from Ignavibacteriota bacterium, assembly GCA_016708125.1. Lineage (NCBI taxonomy): Bacteria > Pseudomonadati > Ignavibacteriota > Ignavibacteriota bacterium. Next base: position 3,858,177 of record JADJGF010000001.1, read on the forward strand.
TAAAAATAATTTATTTTCTTGATTAAGAAAAAGCATTGGATTACAATCCGGATGATTTGGAGTATCCGCCATTAAAAAAGGCTTGCTCCAATTTGTTTCACCTTTTTTAAGCCGAGCTCCGTTAACTACTACATCATTAGCCCATCGTTCACCGCTTCCTTGAAACCAGCAAACTAGTAAATCGCCATTTGTCAATTCAACAATACTGCTTGAATGTACATGCTGTTCTTGCAATGGAAAAATTATTTCTCCACTTATCTGTGTCTGAGCTTTTATTAAAATACTAGTAATTATAAAAATTTTGAAAATATGTTTTGTTTTCATTTAGTTATCCAAAAATAAATTTTTAAAATTGTTTTATAAAATAAATTATTTTGCATTTATAATTTGTTTATGGAAAGCTTCTAAATGGGGCTTGCCGTCTTCTGCAAAATGTGTTATTCCCTCTCTATCAACAATTTCTTTAAATCTTTCATAAGTTCCATCATATTTTGAGTTTAGTGGATCTCTCGAACATTTTAAATACATAAGTGGTAATCGTGCCAATTCAACTCTTTCTTTTATTTCTTTATTCTCTGCGACAATTTCCGCATTGTTAAAAATTTCATCCGATTTTTCTATAAATTCATTTGAAAATATCACATCATCAGTTTTTAATCCTAAGTGAATATGAGTATCCGACGTTATTTGCGAATGAAGCAAATCAAAATATTCTCTAATATATTGACCGCTTCTTCCGTAATAACCAAACATAAAATCATCAATTATTTTTTCAACATTTGCATCGGAATTCCATAACAATTTTGAAATTAAATAAGCACGCAACTCAGCGAATTCACCGCCACGGCTTTGATATGCGGCTTGCTCCATAATTCCAATTGAATTATTTTCATGAAAAGTTTTAATGTTCGGCTGCAATACATAAAAATTAGGATACGGCAAAATGTAATGACTAAAATTTACGATATAATCCCAAATATAAAGATGTGGTGATATTTTTGCCCAATCATTTAAATCAGTTAGAAATTCTTGATTTTCCGGACAACTCGTGAAATCATGTGAAAAACAGCATTCAATACTGCACAATCTTATTACAACATTTTCATTTGGCTTAATATTTTTTGGAGCATTTCTTGTATATTGATAAGCAAGAGTTCCAACATATTTATCTGGAAATTCTTTTTTAATTTTCTCCGCAACTTGATTTACAAACCAAACCACAACTCCGGATTCAGATTCTTCCCTTTTAACAATTGCTTGACAATTCTCACACTGACATGGATTTCTCCAATCATTTTGTGAAACTGAGTAAATTAAATTCGATGGCTCCTCAATCATAACTTTTTTTAATCTTTCAGTTACGATTTCTAAAACTTCCGGATTTGTTAAACAGAGTTGTGCGTTTTCATGAATTCTTTCTCCATCAATTAAGCTATAATATTCCGGATGTTTATCGTAAAATTCTGAGGGCGGCATAAATCTATAAAAAGTATGCACCGACCAATAGCCTTCAATTCTGCCATGCTGTTCGCGGAAGCCCATTGCACCGTTGATTTTATTATGTGCCGCCCATATTGGATTGAAAGCTTCATAATAAAAATCATTTCTAACTTGAACAAAAGGCTTTTCTTGATGATTGAAATATTCAAAAGTATATTTATTTTTTTTAGGAATAACAGAAACTTTTGGAGTGTACCATCGAACGCCAAATTCATTTTCTAGAAATGAAAATACTGAGTACATTGTTCCGCGCTGGGCTCCGCCAAACAAAATTAAACTCGAGCTTACATTTACATAATTAATAATTTCATTATTAAATTCCAGCTTAGGATAATTATTTCCTAATAGTTTTTCCGAGTGTTTATTGATGCCCACAACAATTTCATTTTTAGATATTTCAGAATCATCATATTCTAAGGGAAAATTAGCTCCACTTATTTCATGTAAAATATTTTGTAATTCACTCGCTGCCCATATCTCGGATTCAAATGCATCTTTGCCAACAACTATTTTATATGCAGTTTTTTTGTTTTCGAAAAGCACGTATTTTGATCTTACGCCTGAATTAAATTGAATAGTTTTATTCCAAAATTTATTATCATTTCTTTCAGCCGATATTTTTAGTAAATATTTTTTGAAAACATTTTCATTTATACTTAATTCCATTATATTTTTTTGATTCCAAATACCCGACCAAATTAATTTATTATTAAATTCATCAGAAAATATTTCGAGTTTTACTTCCTTAAATAAATTTTTAACAATTTCTTTATTTAATGAAAATCTTAACTCTGCTTTTCCATTTGGGAACGAGACAACATTAAAAATATTATTTTGTTCTAAATATTTATCAATTTTAAAATTTATAAATCTTGCACAAAAACCCCAATAATTTCCACGTTCTTCAATTTTAAGTAAAATTTTATTTTTACCTTTTTTCATTAATACCGGAATTAAATTCTCATCCGGTTTTAGTCCGCGCCCGCTTGAGTAATCCCATACTTCAATATCATTAATCCACAATTTCCCGCCGTCATTTGTCCCGAGCGAAAAAATATACGTGCCGTCATTTTCAAAATTAATTTCCTTATATGCATAAGCTGTTATATAAGATTTCTTTGATATTGCTTCATCAAGATTAATAATTGAGTCTTTACTATAAATTTTTGTCCATTTTAATTTTTCTTCATTTACTTGTATAATTTTTTCATAATTAAATGTGAAATTATTTTCACCTCCAAATTCTATTAAATAATCTTTCTCAAACTTTTGCAAGTGATTTATATTATCAATACTTTCCTCAAGTTGAAAAGGTCCGATTAAATTCCATTCTGTAATCCATTCATTAATTCTTACATAATTATTTTGTGAAAAGACAATATTTATTTTTAGAAAAAGTAAAAAAATAAATTTAATTAAGATTTTTGCTTTCATAAAACTCTCACAAGTTATGATTTTATTAAAGTTTACTTTTTAGTTTGACTCAATTCATTTAATATAAAATTTGGATAAAGAACGTCATGAACTTCTTCAACAATAATATCGTTTTGTAAATTAAAAGATGATTTAAGTCTAATATCTTTTGATGAGGCACCAATACAAACTTCATAATCGCCTTTATCAGCAACCCAAGAACTAATTCCACTCCAGAAAGAAGCTAATGAACGTTGATCTAATTCAAAAGTAATTTGTTGACTTTCACCAGGTTTCAATAATTTTGTCTTGGCGAAATTTTTTAATTCATATTTTGGTTTTTCAATTTTTGTTTGAGGACTTTTTAAGTAAAGCTGTACTACTTCCTTTCCCGCAACTTTACCAATATTTTTTATTTTAACTTTAACTATTATTTTGGATTCAAAATTTGTATCACTCAAATGTAATTCAGAATAATTAAAAGTTGTATAAGACATTCCGAAACCAAATTCATATGCAGTTGGAACATTAAAAGTTTCATAGTAACGATAGCCAACGTAAATTCCTTCATTATAGAAAGAATTTATTGGTTCATCTTCAGGCAAACCAGGGAAGTAATTTGCAGAAGGTACATCTTCATATTTTAACGGAAAAGAATCTGGTAATTTCCCGGAAGGATTAACAGCACCTTTTATAATATCTGCTACGGCATGCCCGCCTTCTTGACCGGGCTGCCAGATTAAAAGAATAGCATCGGCATATTCTCTCCAGCTTTCTGTTTCCCATACTCCACCCACATTTAAAACAACTATTACTTTTTTCCCGGCTGCATGATAAACTTCATAAATATTTCTTAACAGACCTAATTCAGTTTCAGTAATTGGAAGATAACCATTTTCATAATTTTCACCGGCACTTCTGCCAAGTGTTATAATAGCAATTTGAGATTTTGGTTCATACTTTTTTATTTCATCAATTGACATATTTTTTTCATTGCTAAATGCTACGAGTCTTTTTTTGAAATGAACCGGAGCCTTATTGTCTTTTATTCCGTTATCAGCACGCATTTTAGGATTATTAAAATAATCCGGCACTAGATTTTCTTTCCTAATTTTTTCAATATAGTCGATATAAGTTTTTTCAAGGTTATCTAAAATTTTAAATCCGGCTGCTTTCAAACCATCATTAACCGTAATTGCATATTTATTACTTCTAATTCCTCCGCTGCCGGTTCCAGCTTCAATTAAGTGATAAGATATTTTACCAAATACGGCTACAGTTATTTTGTTATTAATAGGAAGTGTATTGTTATTATTCTTTAGCATAACAATTCCTTCGCTTGCAGCATCTCTTGCTAATTTTGCATGAGCTTTCAAATCAGGTTTGTAAGATGGTTTATAATTATTCATACTTGGTGAACTCAATTTTAGCTTCATATTGTAAATTAAATTTTCATCCAATTTGCTTTCAGAAAGAGTCTTATTCTTCACAGCATTTTTTAATTCATTGAGTTCATCCATACTTCCACTCATCAGCATATTATTTCCTGCGCGAACTTTTGCAACCGCATCACCATAATAGCCGTCAAAATCTGTCATGAATAATCCTGTAAATCCCCATTCTTTTCTAACAATATCTTGAAGCAGTTCCGGAATTTCAGCGGTATAAAAACCATTTAATTTATTATACGAAGTCATTATTGCTTTTGGCTGGCTTTCTTTTACTGCAATTTCAAAACCTCGCAAATAAATTTCACGTAGAGCTCTTTGACTAATGACAGCATTATATTTTCTTCGATTTGTTTCCTGGTTATTTGCTAAAAAATGTTTTAATGTTGCTCCAACTCCATTTGATTGAATGCCTTTAACAATTGAAGCTGCCATCTTACCCGAAAGTAACGGATCTTCCGAATAGTACTCAAAATTGCGACCGCATTTTGGATTTCGATGCAGATTTAATGCAGGCATAAGCACCACATCGTAATCGTATTCTAATAATTCATTTCCAAATGCTTCACCAATTTGTTCAGCAATTTCGGTATTCCAAGTTGCAGCTAAACTTGTTGAAGTTGGAAAAGCAGTTGTATATGTGTATTCTTTCGCTCCTTGCGGAGCTTCGTCTTTATTAATTCCGGATGGTCCGTCAGTAAGTGCAGTTGATTTAAGAGAAAGACGCGGAATAACAATTTTTGAATTTCGGTTTGCGATATAAACATCATTTATATTTTCCATTTTAGAATCAGCCGAAGGCAGAAATCTTCCATCCCCAACTATCATTCCTATTTTTTCTTCAACAGTCATTTGTGAAATTAATTCTTTCGCTTTTTCTTCAATTGAAGTGTTATTTTGAGCTGATAATTCTATGCTAAAAATGGATAAAATTATTATCACAATATAAATTTTGATAAAAGTTATTAATAAATTCATTTATTCTTCCTTTTAAAATTTTAATTATTTTATTCTTTTTTATACACTTTCATATAATCAATTATAAAGACATCCGGAAATTTTGAATTAACCAATTCTTCCAATTTATTTGGGAGTTCCATACTTAAAACAATATATTCATCAATGTGCGATATGGCTTTATTCACTTCGTAATATTTCAATCCATCGACAAAAAAAACATATTTCTCAGGAGTCCATTCAAGGGAAAATGTATGAAAGCCTTCATTTACGCCTTCGACAAAACTTTGCAATCCGCCAATAGTTTGTTGATTTGGTCCGTAAGCCCAATGCAGATTATGTGAAACAAAATTATCACCGTTCTTTTTGAAGTATTCCATAATATCTATTTCGGTACCAAATTTTGCAGGATCTTCACCTTTGGAAATTCCTGGTGACTGTATCCAAAATGCTGCCCAATTTCCTTCTGATTTTTGTAACTGCGCATGGCACTCAAAATAACCGTATTTCGTCATGAAAAGATTTTGTGTTCCTACTGCACAGACTAAAATTGAATCACCTTTTTTTAATGCGGATAATTCCAAAAATCCATTATTCACTTTTACAGCTTCAGATGAAACAAATCCGGCTGCTCTTGGTCCAACGCCACGTACTTGCCATTTATTTTTATCCAAAATAATTCCATTAAATTCATCTTCCCAAAAAAGTTTATAACCCATTTCTTCCGGAATAAAAGGTTTTGATGAAATAGGTTTAAATAAATTCTTTGTTTCATTTTCGTCAGTTGTAATAAAAATTGGAAGCTGCCAAAGTCCGCCGCTGTTTCCAAAATCATTTACTTGAACTGAAATAAGATTTTCTTTACCGCAAAATATATTTTTGGTAATATTTGTGAATGATGCCTTACCAGCAAAACTAATATTTGCTTCTCCAACAGAGCTAACATATTCACCATTAACAAATAACTTATACGCATCATTAACACCACTAAACTTTATCCATATCTCTTTTTCATTCCAATAATTTGGAATATAAACTTTTTTGCGATACCAACCAATTCCATCTAAATTAGGATAACCTTGATTTTCCCATCTTTCTCCGGCATCAATTGAAACCCATTTGGAATCATCAAAATCAATTGCATACCATTTCGCAGATATTCCAACATTATTTTCATCAGGTAAAAATCGCCAGTTTTTTTCTAAATATATTTTTAATGTTTCATTAAAGTAAATACCGTTATAAGGTTTATCGTGACAATTATCCAAAAGATCATTATCGCCTTCATTGCCATAATCTGTTGGTAAAGACCAAGCCCATAAACCAACTCTTAAATCAACAATTAAGTTTTCATTGAGATATTTAATTCTTTCTAAATCACTTTTATTTTTCTGGGAATAAACTTCTTTTAAGAAAATAATATTTGCTAAAATAGAAATGAGTAATACTTGCTGGAAGAATGATAAATTTTTTATATTAAAAATTATTTTCACAAAACTGCCCTTAAAATAAAAGTTGAAAATAAAAATATATATTATAGATTTTATTAGGCAATCGATTGTATTGAGACATATAAAGATAATTAAAGTAAAATCATAAGCAAAGAATTTTATTGTTAATAGATTTCTTTACTCAAATTTTCAATTTATCAATTCTTTGTTATATCTTAAAAAATCATTTGTCATGAATAAGAAATTTAAACAAAAGCTTTTGTTTTATGTTTGGATTATATGAAATGGAAACGAAATAAAAAACATCATAAAATGTATTCTACAAAATCAGCAAAATACTATTTGTAAAACTAACCATAAAACTTAGTTATACAGATTTATTCCAAAGTAAATTCTAAATACCGTTCTGTGATTTCCGATTTTACAAATTTTCGTAAATGTTCGGGATAACCTAATTCCCAAGGAGATGGACCCACATATTCAGATTTTTTTCCAACAATTTTAATAAATCCTTCGGAAGATATTTCAACAATCGTAAAAAGCGGATCTTTATAAGGCGCAGTATATTTTATCCATTTAAATTTTTTATCAATTTCTTCACTATATCTAATAAATTCATATTCTTCACCAAGCCATTTATACGCCATAGAATTTATTGTAACGTACCAAATTCCATTTATTTCTTCTGCAAAATCGTGATGAGTATGCCCATTAAAACAGCAGATTATTTTACTTATTTTATTTGAAATATTATGATGTTCAAACAAGGCTCTAATATCTTTGGAATTTTCAACAGAATATCTTTCATTTGGATTGTTCGGATCTGTTCCAATTCCCTGATGTGAAAAAATTATTATTGGTTCATCTGCATTTATTAATTGTTCTTGCAGCCAAATAATTTGTTCTTTGCCGATAAAAGTGCTGTAACCTTTTTGATTTACATCTTTTTTATCATTTCCATTAAGTATAATAAATTTAAATCCATTTTGCGAGAAGGAATAATATGAACTTTCCATTTTTCTATATGCCAATGCTTGTTCTAATGTTGTTCCTCCGTCCATTTCATGATTTCCAATTACATGATATTTTTTTCCTTTGAACGAATTCCAAATTGCATACATAGAATCAAATTGTAATTTGGGAATAACAAAATCTCCAAGCTCAATAATAAAATCCGGCTTCGCAGTATTCATACTATCAATAAACTTTGTAATTCTTTCTTTTGAATCATGCATTGTTGGAAGATGTACATCTGAACACATTCCAATTTTTATATTATTAATTTCTTTAAATGGAGAACAATTCGTAAATAAAAACAAAAGAAGATAAAAAAAATTATAAGTTATTGTTTTCATATTATTTACAATTATATATTACTTAGCCAAACATCTATATATTTGAGAATATAATTTCATTCTGACATAACCTTCATTGCACCAGTCAAAATCTACTTCCGGGATTTTCTGATATTCTCATAATTTCTAATCTTTCTTCTTTTAAAATTTATCCAATTTCACTTAAATTGATAACGAAGAATTTATTTTTTCCCAATTGATATCCATAATAAAAATTTGCGTGAAATCATTTCCAACAGAGTCTTTAACTAATTTGGTTTCTTCATCGCGTGTCTGGATTGGAATTGTATAAGCCAATCTTTTTCCGTCTTGAGAAACTACCAATTGAGTTCTTTCCAATTTATCATTTGTAAATTTGAATAACTTATTTTCCATATCTGAAAAAATTGTAACAGAATAAATATTTCCATCACTTATAAAAAATAAATATTTACTATTTGGATGCCAGCGGATAAAGCTGCAATCATAATTTAATTGCGTAATTTTTTTAGGATTTTTTTGTGAACCATCAGCTGCAATTATATAAATTTGTTTTAAATTGTTTCCATCCAAAGCTGTAAAAGCAATTATTTTTCCATCTAAAGAGCCGCGGACAATCCCGCTTGCTTTAAATCCATTTGTTAATCTTCTTATTTTTATTCCTTTTGGCGGCATAGGAAATTCCGTTTCATTTCCTGAGAAAGATGTTGTAATATCAACATACAATGGAATATCTGCGACAAACAAATCTGTGTCATAATCAATGCCATTTTCATTTCTGACTTTTCCAATAAATGCCCGCATAGTTCCCATGGAATCAATCCACGAATCATCATTTGCTTTTTCAATTTCTCCCAGTTTTGATTTATCTTTTTCTGCCGGTTTTAGAATTACCGAAAAATAATGTGTTGACTTTTCTGGTGAATTTGGATTTACTTCAATATAGCCGATCGTTCTATCAAAGTTCTGCAAAATATAATCATCATAAGTAAATCCTATGCGATTTCCACTTCTTGAATATTCATGTCTATGCGTTCCGCCTCTATGTGCTCCGTTAATTGTTTGAGTATTTTTAACATCGCGAAAATCTACTTTTGTAATTTTACCATTTCCCTCAGCGTCAACTTCAACCCCATTTCTATTTCGTATTCCGTAATAACCGCGTTCTTTTACCTCTTCCAAAAATGGACCGTGAATAAAAATTACTTTATTTATTTTGGGATGAAAAGACACTGCGGCAACTCCCGGAGCAGCATTTTCTCCGGTTATATTTTGCGGCTGCCACAAAATTGTTTCCTTACCGGTTTCAATTTCTACTTTTTCAATTGATTTGGAATTTGCCAAATTTTCATTATAAATAGTGGCTCTTGTATCATAGCATAAATATTTTCCATCCGGAGAAAAATTATCATTATTATCCAATGCGTGATTTTTAGTACTAAATGTTAATTGCTTTTCTTCCATCGGAATAAAAATTATTTTATTTTTATTTTGCATTTCTTCGCAACCAAAAAATATTATGTTAATACAAATTATTAAAACTATTTTATTAAATAAATATTTCATTTGCCGACTATTTTGTTAAAGGTTCGCTTATAGCATTTACATATCGTCCCGCCCAATATGGCAATAGATAAATATATGGCGGATATTCTTCTCTTCCTTTAGAATCTGCGTTATTTCTGTATGCACCATTATGTAAATGCAATGGACGCTCATCTTGCGGCAATACTTCACTGTATTCTTGTCTTCTAAAATTTTGTTCTAATTTTACGAGATCTTTACGATGATTATTTTGAACACTCCATGAAACTAAATCCATTGGAAATTCTCTCAGCCACCAAGCTGATTCTTCCGAATCATAATCCTTTCCGCCAATTAGCGCATATAAATAATTCCATAATGGATTTTTTTCTGATCTCTCAATATTCCAATGACTTTTCGCAGCTTCAAAAAATTTCTTTTTTAGTTCTTCATTAAAAGCAAAATTTATCAGATTCGGAATTGTGAGAAAATACATTTCATCATCCGAGTGATTCCAAGTATCACTTAAATCTTCACCTTCTACATATCCAATAACAGTAGCCGGTAGAGCTGCATTATCATCGTATCCGTAATTTTCCATAAGTTCAAAAGCTTTTTGCTTATAAATTTCTTCACCGGTAAAGTGATAAGTAGCTTGAAGGAATGCTAATATGAGAGAAGAATTTAATCTTCTGTCTCCGGTATGAATTGAGAATTTATTTACATAATCCGGATGCCACCTTCCCCATTGAGTTATTTCACCATTCCAAGTTTTTAAATACCAATCATTTTCTATGATGTGATCCATTTCTATTTTGAGTTGATGAATTGCACGATCTCTCCATTCTTTATCCGGAGCTATTTCTGCGAAAAGTGCATAAACAAAAAAGTGACCACAGCTTTCATCACTGCTGGTTGTGGATTTCCATCTCCATCTTTTATTTTCGGCAAGCTGCCAAATCTTTTTATCTTCAGACATATTTGGATCAGTATCACTGGATTGATACGAATCAATCTCATATGTTCTAGCCGGAAAACCTTTAACTGTACTAATTTTGGTTAATCTTTCCATAGCCTCAAAAGCTTCATAAGCATTTTGTTTAGCATCATCAGATTTTGTTACTGCGTATCTGAATAACTCACCAGCTAAATACATAGAAGTCCACAATCCATCATTATCGGTATCGTGAAGAACCATTGTTGAAAGATCACCCGGAGTTTTTAAATAACCTTCTGCATTAAATCCGTAACGAATATGACGTAACCGTTGTACTTTCTGAAAATGCTCAGCTTTTTCTGCTAAAGTCATTTTTAGGAAATTAATTTTACTCAAACCATTTTTTGTTAATACTAATACACTATTTTCTGGCCCTTTCGAAATATCAACTACAAAATCATCAACAAGCCAGCGTAGGGAAGCGTAATAGTCATATTTGCCATCATCACGCAAAGCAAAAGCTCCGTAAGAAGATCCGAACCATAATCTTCCTTCAATTTCAGTTATGCAATTAATTTCTGTACACGGCAATTTTGTATTCAAGTCAGAAGCTTTGTTACTTTTTGAATCAATATTTATAATTCCATCTTTTGTTCCCACAATAATTTTATCATTAATGATTTCAAAAGATGTAAAATCCTTACCGGTATAAATACTTGAAAACTCTTTATCATGACATTTTAATTGGAATAAATTATCACTTGATAAAATCAAAAATCGTTTACCTTTTTCATCAAATAATAATTTTTTTATTTCAATATTTTCAACGGATTTTTCCCAAACTTTTTTTTCATTTTGAAATAATGCCAATTTATTTTGGGATGAAACTAGGACAGTAAAATTATGCCCAATAACAAAATGATTTGGATTTTTAATTTCATGTTCAAAATATTTTTCTCCCGCCCAAGCATAACTAAAAATTGCTTTATCGGTCAAATAAATAAATTGATTTTCATAAGTATCAAATGAAATAATTTTTAGATCTGATAATGGTCTATATCGCAAATCAGGGACTAATCTTTTTTCCCAAGGTTGTAAAATTCCCGTACTTGCATTTATATTCATAACACCATTTCTATCACTTCTTACTTGAGATAATTCAGCACTTTCCATATCCACACTTAATTCAAACTTTTCGGCAAAATCTTGAATAAATGGTTTATCCAAATATTGCTGTGCAAAAATTTGAAATGCAATGAATGATAAAAAATATATTTGTTTTACAATTTTCATTATAACTCCTTTTGTAAACTTTGAAATGAAATTTATATTTATTTAAAGTTAGACAATCGTTTGTCTAATATCAAAAAAATTATGTAACTTGTCAAAAGTATTTTCAGCTAATTAAAATTGTTATGCTTTTTATTCACAATTTTATGTTAGTTTAGTAAAAACTTTTACGGAGATTTATGAAACCTTTATTAGATGTAATTTTCGTTTCCTTTCTTTTTATTATATGTACTTTTACTTCCATCGATGCAAACTACAAGACACAAAAAAAGATTTTATTAGTTTATGGCGGCTGGGACGGTCATCAACCAACAGAATTTAAAGATTTAATTTTACCCTGGCTTCATGAACAAGGTTTTGATGTAACCGTTTCAAATTCATTAGATATTTATGCTGATTCAGCCAAAATGAAAACTTTTGATTTGATAATTCAAACATGGACAATGGGTGAAATTACAAAGGAGCAAGAAGAAGGATTATTAAAAGCTGTTCAAAACGGCTGTGGAATTGCCGGCTATCATGGTGGATTAGGTGATTCGTTTCGTTCGAATACAAATTATTTATTTATGGTTGGCGGACAATTTGCGGCACACCCCGGTGGACAAATTGATTTTATTGTAAATATAGAAAATCAGAATGATCCAATCACAAAAGGAATTTCAGATTTTAAAGTTCACTCCGAACAATATTATATGCTTGTTGATCCAGGTGTTGAAGTTCTTGCTTCAACAACATTTTCCGGGGAACATGCTGATTGGGTAAAAGATGTAAAGATGCCTGTTGTATGGAAAAAGAAATTCGGTAAAGGAAAAGTTTTTTATTCATCAGTTGGTCATTCAATGAAAGATTTTGACGTTTACGAAGTTTATGAAATTTTAAAACGCGGAATTCTTTGGGCAATTAAAGAAAATTAAAATCACTAAAATATTGGGTTAAATATGAGTAACAATGAACTTACTCGTCGAAATTTTATAAAGAAAAGTGCTGGAACTTTAATTGGATTAACGGCTTTTCCTTATATCATTCCTTCAAACATTATTGGTAAAAATAAATTTATTTCTCCAAGCGATAAAATTAGAATTGGTTGTATTGGGCTTGGCTGGCAAGGACCCGGCAATATGGATTCTTTTTTAAATGAACCTGATGCTATAGTTGTTGCAGTTTGTGATATTGATAAAAATCATTTAATTGAAGGAAAGAAAACCGTAGATAATTTTTACGGAAATAACGATTGTAAAACGTATCACGATTATAAAGAACTTTTAGCAAGAGAAGATATTGACGTTGTTTCTATTGCTGTTCCGGATCATTGGCATGGAATAATTTCTATTGCCGCATTACAAGCCGGAAAAGATGTTTATGGAGAAAAGCCTCTTTCTCATAATTTGATGGAAGGACGTGCAATTTGCGATACAGTAAAAAAATATAATAGAATTTGGCAAACCGGAAGCTGGCAAAGATCGCAAAGCCATTTTAGATTTGCATGTGAATTAGTAAGAAACGGAAGAATTGGAAAAGTACACACAGTTGAAGTTGGATTACCTTCCGGAAATTCTGATTTTGGAGGAAACGATATTATTACAGAACCACCAACAGAATTAGATTATGAAACTTGGTTGGGTCCGGCACCATTAGCACCTTATTGTTCTGCAAGAGTACACAAAAGCTGGAGATGGAATTTGGATTACGGCGGTGGACAGTTTTTAGATTGGATTGGACATCATGGTGACATTGCACATTGGGGATTGGGATTTGATAATACCGGTCCGATTGAAATATCCGGAGTTGGAGAATATCCTAAAACTGGAATCTTTAATACTGCGAATAAATACCGCGTTGAAACAAAATATGCCAACGGTGTAAAAATGATTCTTGCCGGAGGACATCCTGATGTTTGCAACGGTGGAATGGGAACAAAATGGATTGGTGACGAAGGCTGGGTTTGGGTTGATCGTGGTGAAAGATTAGATTCAAGTAATAAACTATTGCTGCAAGATAAAATTAAACCAAATGAAATTCATTTATTTAAATCCCCGGGTCACATGAGAAATTTCTTAGATTGCGTGAGAAGTCGACAAGAAACACTTACTCCATGCGAAACCGCTCATCGATCTGCAACACCAGGGCATTTGGGACAAATCTCAATGTTATTAGGTAGAACAATAAAATTTAATCCAGAGACAGAAGAAATTATAAATGATACGGTTGCATCAAGATTATTGGGAAGACCAATGAGAAGTCCTTATCATCTTTAAGATTTTATAAACATTTTTGTTTTTCGTACTATTAAAATTTACGAGGTTTTTAATGTTAATTAAATATTTAGATTTGAAACAAAATAAATTTTTACAGAATATTTTTTTAGTAATATTCTTTTTAATTAACACAAATTTCTTTGCACAAGTAATTCCGACAAAACTGTTTGAAGATATTTCCAATTACAAAATTGGTGATGACAGAAGCAAGCTTATGGAAATTTCTGATATTGTTTTTAATTCAACAAATGATTCAGCAAAATCAATTTTAGTTGAAAAAGAAATTCTGAATTTTCTTAAAAGTAATATTTCTTATGATGCAAAAGATTTCGCTTGCAGACAATTAAGAGTTATTGGTTCTGAAGTTTCCGCAATTGAATTAAGGGATTTTTTATTAGATGATAATACTTGTGATATTGCAAGATACGCATTAGAAAATATTCAGATTGAATCAATTGATAAATTACTAATTTCAGCTCTGCCTCAAGTCTCAAAAAAAAATAAAATAGGGATCATCAATACTTTAGGAATGCGAAAAAGTGAAATTTCTGTTAAAGTATTAGCAAAAATAATTTCGGTAAACGATGAAGAATTATCAATTACAGCGGTTTCTGCATTGGGAAATATTGCAAATGAAGAATGCAAATTCGTTCTGGAAAAACATTTTAACATCCCAAATGAAAATCTAAGAAATAAAATATTTTCGGCTTATTTAAATTGTATTCAAAAAACTTCATCAAATTCATATTCTGATTATTTAAAACTCTATAATACAAATAATCTTCCAACACCAATAAAACAAGCTGCTTTAGCTGGTATTATTAATTTTTATGATAATAAAGTTGATGTAATCCAAAAGAGAATTTTAAGCGAACCAAACGATTTTAGATTTATTCCAATTTCAAAAATAAAAGAACTTCCCAAAGAAACTGATTTTTCAATCTTTGCAAAACTTCTTTCAAAATTAGAATCAGCTAACCAAATTCAACTTCTCGGCTCATTAGAATGCGTAGGTAAAAGTAATGTAAAACCTTTCGTTTTGGAAATGTTAGAATCTAAAAACGAACTTGTAAGAATTTCCGCCATCAAAGCTTTAAAAAACATTGGTGATAAAAATGATATTATAGCTCTTACTAAAATTGCCGCAGCTACTTCCGGCAGCGAAGCTGATTATGCAAGATTAACAATAGACTTAATGAAAGACTCAAATGTTGATGATGAAATAATTAAAAATATAAATTCTGTGGATGATAACGTAAAACTGGAATTAATTCGCGCAGTAGGAAGCAGAAATATTAAATCAGCATTGAAGGATATTTTCGAACTTGCTAAATCAGAGAATAAGAATATCAGATCCGAAGCATTTAAAACTTTGGGTGAAATTGCTTCAGAAGAAAATTTAAAAGATTTATTAAATGTATTGGTTCAGCAAAAAGAAGTTTCAGATAAGCGAAAAGTTGAAAAAACTATTTCAAATATTATTTCTAAGACTGAATCAAAAAACAATTCTGCGAATTTATTAATTGATGAATACAACAAAAATATCAATGCCGATAGCAAAATTTCAATTTTACGATTGCTTGGTTTCACAGATTCTGATAATGCACATTTAACATTAATTGAAGCATTGAAAAACGAAAACGAACAAATTAAAATTGCTGCGATTCAAGGTTTATCAAATTGGTCAACTCCCAAACCAATGAATGATTTATTAAGTGCTGCTGAAAACTCATCAAACGAAAATATAAAAAGTGCAGCTCTAAAAGGATATACAAATTTTATTGAGCTAAATAAAAATATTACCCCATCAGAAAAAATAGATCTTTATAAAAAATCTTTAAAACTTTCGCAAACTGATAATGAAAAAAATATTGCACTTGATTGCATTGGTCATATTGATGATTTTGAGTCTTTAAATATTTTTAAATCCTATATTAATCAGCCGGAATTAAAACAAACTATTGATGATGGAATAAATAGAGTTGCTTGGCATTTACACAAATTAAATCCGGAAAAAGTAAAAGAATATATTTTATATTTTCTTGATAATGTAAAAGATGAAAAATTTCAAACAAAGAATTCTGAATTAATAAATGTAATTGATCGTTTTATAATGGAAAGAGACGGAAAATAATTTTGTGTTATTTCTTTGCAATAATTGAATAAGTTCCACTTTCTAGAGAAAAAATATTTTTATTTTCTCCGGCAAAAAATATTTGTTTCTCCGGATATTTATTGAAAGAATTAATTTTAACTTCAGTAAATATTGAAGGAATAAAAAGTTCGGATTTTGTATTACCGGGAATAGTTAAAGTTAAATTCCATTCGTTATTTTTTACAAATAATTCAAAGTAAATTTCCCCTCTTATTGTTGGAAGTTTTAACTTAACAAAACTTAAATTTCCAATCTGCGGAACAATTCTAAATTTTTTAAATCCGGGTTCAATTGGTTCTATACCAACTAACTTTCTTGGAATAATATTCACCGGTGCGCTTCCCCAAGCATGATTCCACGTTAAATTTGGTTTGTAATATTCGTCCCAAGCTTCTGTCGTCATTGTCGAACCGACATTCAGCATATTCATCCAACTTCTTTTTGAATTGGAATTCATTAATGATATTGCAAATTCAGATTCTCCGACATTAAATAAACTTTCAAGAAAATATTGTGCTCCGTAAACACTGCATGCCATTCCTTTTGATTTAATAAATTGTTTAACAGTTTCAATATTTTTTTCTGGAACTAAATCAAATGCAAGCGGAAACATATTTGCATGTAAACTTTTATGTTTAGAAGTTTCTCCATCGTTATAAATACCTTTTAATGAATCAAACAATTTTTCATTTATACTTTTCCTAACTTCAAAAGCTCGCTGCAAAAAAAATATTTTATCATTTTCTTTACCTAAGTTTTCAGCAATTTTTGCCAATAAAATTAATGAGTTATAATGAAAAGAATTAACTACAGTATTTATATTTGAAAATTCAAAACCGTCTCTTTCTCCTTCCGGCGTTGGTCCGGCATTATTTGCTTGTCTAATTCCGATTGGTGTTCCTTTTGGCCAATCAACAATATCTTCAATTCCTTTTCCAGAGAAATTTATACTTTTTAGAAATTCTTCATTTACTTTGCCGGTAATTGTACTTATTAATTTGTCTTCCCTTGCAAGCGTAATTAGACTTTTATTTTTTAAATATTCATAATTTTTAATTAGCAATTCTTTATTACCAGTATAAATAAAATCATTCCATGCTATCATGATTGAATGCATATGCCATTCAGTCGGCCAAGACGGATTGTACACTAAAAAATCAGCAGAATATCTTGCAACAGAAAATTCTCTATCAACCGAATAATGACCAAGCTGCTGAATATATGCATCAGCTTCATAAGGCATACGTTCCCTATTTCCATCTGCATAAATTCCTAAAAATGGAGTTGCTTTTAATGTGTATTTACAAAGTTCCCAAACTTTATTAAGATTTGTATCGGAACATTCAAAATCCGAAGAACTATCATTAAAAGGATAAAATAATGCGAGCTGAGTAATTTGTTTTATATCAACATTTTTATTTTCTACAATTATTTCTACAAAACGAAACGGCATTACTTCAATTGAGAAAGGAGGTAATTTTTGATGATTCGGTGAATTCGAATGATGTGTTGGAATTTCAATTTTGTACTTATGTAATCCTTTATTTAATTTTAATGAGAATTTTTCATATCCAATATTTGATTTACCTTTATTTTTATTGACTGTTAAATCTTCATTTTTTCTTTCTCCAAGAAAAATTGTAATTGAATCATTATTGTTGTCAGCCGTTATTTCTAATTCTAAAGATGCAAAAGCCGCTTTATCGAAATCCGCGAACCATTTTTGTGAAGAAGTCTTGTTAAATATTTTTGGAGATATTTTATGAATAGTTGATGTTTGTCTATTTTCAGAAACCCAAGTGTTATTCGGCAGTTTAACAAAATTACTTTGTCCGAGCCATTCATCATTTTGTTTTTTGAATACAGATGTATGAAACTGCTGAGCTTCGCTAAAATCGCTTTCACGATTTTTAGAATCAAAAATTTTAACTTTCCACCAATAAGTAGAATTTTCTAATAGTGGATGTCCATCATAGTTGATGTTAATTGAATTACTTGATAAAACTATTCCCGAATTCCAAAAGTCTGCTTTATTTTTATCCAACAAAAACTTTGAAGAAGCTACTAAAATTTGATAACTTTTTTGTTCGGCAACTTCATAAGGTACAATCCAGCTAAACTCTGGAATTGAATCAGTAATCGCTGCAGATTCCGGAAATCTTAATAATTCGCACAATAAACCAGTAGGCGGCGAAATTCTATTATCCGAAAACGATAATGTAATTACGAATGAGAATAGTATTGAAATTATTTTAATTATCAATTTAAACTTTTGATAAATTTGCAAATTATTATTCTTTTTCAATGAACAAAACTCCAGCCGGAATTGGCTGAAAGCTAATTTCTTTTGAGCTAATCATCGCTTGTAATCCTTTACTTCCGCCGGTTTGAAAATACTCAACACTAATTTTATGAAATCCTTTTGTTAAGTAAATTGTTCCGCTTCCTTGTTTCAGAGCATGTTCTCCATCATTATCAACAACTAATTTATCATTTATATATAAATTACTTCCGTCATTTGATGAAGTAAAAAATTCATATTCTCCGTCTTTTTCAATTCTAATATATGAACTATATTGAATAGCAAAGTTATATTTTGGGATTGGAATATTTGCCAATCCAAATTGATAAATATTTCCTTGTTTTGTTGGTTTCAATTCATTGAAATCGGGAAGTTTTTTAAATTCGCCTTCAAAAAGTTTCCACTCAATTCCATTTTTTTTTGGATCAACAAAATTGTAAACTACTTTTGATAGCACACTTGGATTAAATCCATACATATATGCTTGGGCTTTTACAATCGTATTTTTTGTAATCTCAAATGGTTTTGTATAAACCGGAGAATTTAAGTTAGGTTCACTTCCATCAATCGTATAATGAACGATGGCATTTTTATCTCTACATGAAATTGATGCAATTATTTTTTTACCAAATAAAGCCGTTGAGTCCCTTGGAGAAATTACAGCATTTGAAGTAAAAGATTTAGTTACTTTTTTTTTAACTCCCTTAGTTGTAAAAGAATATTCTCCGGAACAAATTTCGAAAATTGCTAAGTTATCTTCCCAGCCAATAAATTTAATACCTTTAACACTATTTGCAATTTGGTTACCTTCATAAACATCTTCTTTATTTAAAGTAGGAATGTAAATAATTGCTGTTGTATTTGCCGGAATTTTTACATCCCACTTAAATTTATTTCCTTCCAATATCCAATTACTTTTTATTTCACCGCGCGAAGAATTATAATTTGCATTAACAAAATTGAGATCACCTAAAACTTCAGGTTTCATAATTATATGTTTGAATGCAGGGTTTAACGGATCTGTTTTTATTCCGGCTAAATTTTCATAGTACCAAATTATTAAATCACCAAGAAGCATAACATGATTTCCGGAATTCATTCCTGGATCACCATGATCCCCGTTCCATAGTTCCCAAATTGTGGTAGCACCTTGCTTAATCATGTATCCCCAACTTGGATATGTAGATTGCGATGCCAATAAATATGCAACATCAGCATGTCCGTTATAAGTTAGAGTACGCATTAACCATTGACCACCGATAATCCCATTTCCAACATGACCGTCGCTTTCACCTAAAATTTTTTGAATAAGATTTTGAATAATTTTATCTCGGAATTCGGAAGGTACTAAATCAAATGCAATGGCTAAAATATTTGATGTATGTGAATTATTTGAATACTGAATTAATTCCTTATCAAGAAATTTATTGTTGAAGGCAGTTTTAATCTCATCAGCTTTTTGTAAATATTTTTGAGCATCCCCGTCTTTACCAAGAAGTTTTGCAAATTTTGCCATTATTCTTAGTTCAAAATTGAAAAACACTGTTCCAATAAATTCCGAACTTGTAGTTCTTAAAGGATCACTTGTATGAATTAATTTCACATCTTCCGGCGGAACACACCAATCACCATAAGTATCTTTGTACATTATGCCGTCTTTAAGATATTGACTCATGTGGTCAATCCATTTCTGCATATTGGGATAATGTGTTTTAATAGTTTTTAAATCACCATATTGATTATAAAGCATATCCGAAACAAATAAATATGTTCCAGCCCAAGTTGTATTATCATTATAAAAAGGCCAATATGACGGAGCAACATCGGGAATACTTCCTTTTTCATTTTGCGCATCGCGCATATCGCAAGCCCACTTATTATATAAATTAGAAATATTAAAAATGAAACTTTCGCCAGTACTTTCAGATGATCTATCGCCAAGCCAGCCATGCCTTTCATCTCTTTGCGGACAATCAGTGGGCATGCTTCTGTAATTTCCTCTTATTCCCCAATATGCATTTTTATAAATTTGATTGATAAGTTCGTTTGAACAATTAAAAGTTCCGGTAATTTCAAGAGCATCGTGAACAACTTTACCTTTTAATGAATTTAAATTTGGTATGCCGGGATAACCAATCATTTCAACAAATCTAAATCCATGATAAGTAAATTTTGGTTCCCAGCTTTCGTTTCCTTCGCCTTTAAGAATATATGTATCGGTAACTTCAGCACTTCTGATATTATCTAAAAATAAACTTCCATCGGGATTTAATGTTTCGGCAAATCTCATTGTAACTTTGTCGCCTCTATTTCCTTTAACAAACAATTCAACCCAGCCAACCATATTCTGACCCATATCAAAAATAAATACACCGGGTTTAATTTCATTTACAGAAATTGGATTAAGTTCCTGCATAATTTTTATTGGTTCATTAGGCTGTGATAATAATTTTTCACCTGGCTTTTCAACTAACTCAGCATTCATCCATTTGGAATCATTAAAATTAATCTTGTCCCAATCAGCCATTTCCATTGTTGCATCATAATATTCTCCGTCATATTCATTATTCTTTCTTATCGGACCATCCGTAGTGAGTTTCCAATTTTTATCTGTGTATATATAATCCTTTGTTCCATCTTCATATTTAATTTCTATTTGACAAATAACTTTGGGAAACCCATAATTTCTTGTATTTACCGGAATTTCTTTTCGCGCAGCAAAAAATCTTCCGTTACCTAAAATTATTCCAATAGCATTTTCTTTATTAATATTTTTTGTTACATCGTAAGTCATATAAAAAGTTGTTTTATTGTATTCTGTCAAACCGGGAACCAAAACATCATCTCCAATTTTTTTCCCATTTATAGAAAGTTCAAACAAACCCATACCAGATATGAAGACTTTTGCATTTTTAACTTTTTTATTTATGCTGAATTCATGTCGTAACATTCTTGCAGAAAGAATTCTATTCGGAGTTTCCGGATTATCAGTTCCTACTGCTCTATCAAGTCCAATCCATTTTGCTTTCCAATCCGTTTCTTTAAATAATCCAGTTTCCCAAAAAGCAGATTCGCTTGTAAAAATATTTCCATCTTGATCCCAAACTTTTACTTTCCAAAAATACTTTGTATTACTTTCCAAAGTTTTACCTTCATAATAAACTTGGATTGTATTATCAGAATTTATTTTTTCACTGTTCCATATTTCAATATTATTTTCAGAATTTAAATTTTGTAAATCCTTAGAAACAAATATTTGATAAGCAGTTTGTTTTACACCTCGTTTTTCAGATTCCAAAACCCAGCTAAACCGAGGTTGATCAATATCAACGCCAATTGGATTGATCTTATATTCGCATCTCAAATTTTTAATAATTACCGACTCACCTTTTAAACTTGAACTAATAAATATGATTAGAAAAATCATAAATATATTTTTCATTATTGCTCCAAAGAATAATATCTAATTTTCTATCTAACTAAGTTCAGCTAATTCTATTAATTTTTCAATTTTTTGAATTCCGGTTTTTGCGACTTCATACGGATTATGTTCCCAATGATTTCTATTAAACATTTCGAGAGATAATGGACCGCAATAATTAATAGATTTTAAATCTTTGAAAAGTTGAACTAACGGTAATATTCCATCACCAGGATAAATTCTATGTTGATCGCCTTGTTCTTCTCTTGGAACTGAATCGCTGACATCGTTTATATGAAAGTTTGCAATTAAATTTCCATTTATTTTTTTAATATTGTTGAAACCGGAGTTTCCTCTGAAAAGATGAAATGTATCCATAATCAAACAAGCATCGGGATCGTTTGTATCCAAAGCTATTCCAGCGGCTTGTCCAAATTGATAAATACCTTTGAAGAAACCAACAAATTCAAAAGCTACAATAATTCCAAATTCTTCTTTCCCAATTTTCAATAATTCTTTATAACGCTTTATTCCAATTTGATGATCAAAATCAATTCTATCCGGAACCGGAATTGCCGCAACATGCTTTGAACCAACATCTGCACTTCTTCTCATTCTTTCTTTTGTTTTCAAAAGTGAATCTTTAAATCCATTTTCGTCCATCGGCATACAATCCCAAAGCCCAATAATGTTGGGTACAAACATTCCTTTTTCCTTAATCTCAATTCCGAGTTCTTTTAAATTTCCACCGGCATTTTCATAATCTTCTAATTCATTTATCCAAATTTCAATTCCATCATATCCAGCTTTTTGTGCTGAATTTATTTTATCATCTAAGGAAGCCGGTCTAATTGAAGAAGTATTTAAACAAATCGGCCATTGATGTTTAATTTTATTTTTCGTAAAAGCACTTACATTATTTAAATGAACACCAGATAGTAGAGCTGTTCCGGCTAATGATGATATTTGAATGAATTTTCTTCTTTCCATTTTCTTTTATTTTTATAAATTTTTATATGTTTTTAAGTTAACTGGGTTAGATTATAATTTGGTTATTTCAATGTTTTTCCATCTTATTTTAATACCGCCTCCGTCATGAATTTGCAAAGCGATAAATCCGTATCCTTCGCCTATTTTGCTATCTGTAAAGTTTATCATTTGTTCATCATTGAGCCATGTTTTTACATTATCATCTACGGCACGAATTACTAATTTATTCCATTGTCCTTCTTTTAAAATATTTTCTCTTTCTTCTGGAATTTGAACTAACCAGCCTCTTCCGTATGATTCATAAATTCCACCCGTATCATGATTTGGAGGCGCTACTTCAACTTGCCAGCCGCTAATTTTTACACCTTCAATTGATGAACGAAAGAACACTCCGCTATTGCCATCGGATTCTTGCTTAAACTCAAGTGACAATTCAAAGTTTTTAAACTTTTCTGAAGTACTCAAATATCCATAATCTTTATCCGGTCCGCTTTCACAAATTAATTCTCCGTTTTCTACATACCACTTTTCCGTTCCGTGAATATTCCAGCCGGTAAGATCTTTCCCATTGAAAAGTTTTGTTGTGTTTGTGTCCTTTACAAATTTATTGCATGAACATGAAATGAAATTTAAAATTGTAAAAAACGTTAATGTAATAATTATAATTTTCTTCATAATAATTTCCCGCTTAATTATAGTTGTCTAATTTTTATATTACGAAACCAAATACTGTTCCCATGGCTTTGCAAACCGATACTTCCTTCTTTGTAAAGCCCGTAATTATGATGTTCTCTCCATTTAGAATTTTGCACACGCATTTTCCAATCATTAGTCCACCGTTTAAATTCAACAATTTTCTCTCCGTTAATAAAATGTTGAACCAGCGAATCCTTAACAATAATTCTGCTCATATTCCATTCGTCAACATTTTTTAATTTTTTATTTTGAGATGGATTATGCATTGCATAATTTGCGCCGGTTTTTTGCCATTCTTCTAATTTACCTGGGAAACCAATATCATCAATTAATTGATATTCCGGTGCCGAATCAATAGGACTTCTAAAATTTTCACCTTCTTGAATATGATAGAATATTCCGCTGTTCCCGCCATTCGATATTTTCCACTCACAAATAAAATCAAAATTAAAAAATTTGTCATCAGTTATTATGTCGCTGCTTTTGTTATTTTCATCACTGAATGCAAAAAGTTCGCCATTTTTTACAACCCATCCGGTTTCAACTTTTTCTTTCCCAAACTCATGCCAGCCATTTGTGGTTTTCCCATCGAATAATAAAATCCATCCATTACTTTTCTCATTCTCGGTAAGAATATTATTTTTTGGTAAATATCGATTTACTTTTTCTGGTTCATTTTTATCAATACAATAATTTAATGTAATTGATAAAATGATTACTAATGCTAAATAAAAAGTTTTCTTCATAAAAACTATTTCTTCCTTTTAATGATTAAATTTTCTTTATCCGGTAAATTTGGAAATTTTTCATGCGGTTCGATTTGATACCAATATGCAACTGAAGCCAAATCATCCTCTAAAGGTAAATAACCATCATATCCCCAGCCTAAAGATTGAATAGTTATTTTTAAATCTTTATCAAATTTTATAGGATCTTCAATGTGCCATCTGTATTGACCGAAAACTCCAACATAGTC
Source organism: Ignavibacteriota bacterium (assembly GCA_016708125.1). NCBI lineage: Bacteria > Pseudomonadati > Ignavibacteriota > Ignavibacteriota bacterium. The sequence continues at coordinate 3,882,826 of JADJGF010000001.1, forward strand.
TGAAATTGTTGAATCTTTAACTTGATAAAATCCAGAATATAAACTGCTAAATTCTGAATAAATAGTTTTACCATTTTTTTCTCGATCGTTGTAGCCATATGATCCGCAGAAATAATCTTCTTCTCCGGTTCCACAAATTGTTGGAAATTCTTTGTCGCCATCAAGATAAAATTTTATTTCACCTTCGCCCCACCAGCCTTTTTTGCGCGCTCCGTGAGCTAAGTAAGTTCCAACATATTGCCCTTTGCCTTTAACATTATCTAAAATTGTAAAAACTTCTTTGTAAGGTAATGGATTTACTCTTCTAAACTGCGCGTGAAAATATGGAGTATTGGTTTCAAGGTTTTGCAGTGTATAGTTTATTTGATAATAAACAGTAGCTCTTTTCTCACCTAAATTTTCCATTGTTATTTTACATTTTTTTCTAAAAGGCATTTGCCAGTATGAATTAAAACCACTTCTTGGATTAACACAAACTGCAAGTGAATTTATAATTGGTTCGTTCATTATTCCCCAACCGGTTGCAAAGAAATCCCCAACTGGAACTTCTATTGACGGCACTTTTTCATCATCCCAATAAATTCGTAAAATCATTAATCTATAATCTCCAACCGGAGTCATCCAAATATGATTAATAATTCCGGAATTATTTATTTCTCCTAATGTGAATGTAGCTCCAGGTTCAATATGGATATAAGGATTAACTTTCCATCCTTGTCCTAATTTTTTTGCAGCTTTTGATGCAGTTCCTTCTTCAAGCGTCGCCATACCTCCTTTACCTTTTTCTCCGGTAAAATTTTCTGGACTTATTGATCTTGAAATTCCATCATTTAATTTATAGAGATTTTTCAAACTTGTACTTTGGCAAAATAATAATGAAATATTTGTAAAATTTATGAACACAATAAAAATCATTCTTAACATTCGAACCTCCATAAAATGTTTAAAAGTATTCTAAGATTAAATAATTTACTCAATCAATTTATAATATCTTCCCATCCAATAAGCTAATCTCCAATATACGCCATCACTTTCTGTAAGTCCGCCGTCTCCTTGAACTGCACGCCATGGATTATTATCCCATCTCATAATTCCTCTTTCGCTCGGGGAAACAAGTTTATTTGTCTGCAAATCTTCCATAATCGGAATTCTTGTTAAAATTATATCTTCTCTTTTTGAATTATCAATTTTCCATCTGACCAAATCAAGTGGATTATCTTGAAGTAAAAATATTGATCTATCTAAATTAAATTTATTTTTAGTAAATGCATTATATGTAAAATAGAAATAGGGGTTATCATCATTCACAAACGCAGAATACCAGTTATCTAAACTTTTTTTGTAATATTCCAAAACTTCGGAATCCGTTTCGTACATAAATAAAGCTGGGTAAGCCAGTGCAAGCAGTTCATCATCAATATATGTTCTCCAAGATGCCAAAGTTGTTTTAGCATTAATTACATTTTCCTTATAATAATAATCATTCCATAATTTATAATATTCTTTTTGATAAAATTCATCTCCCGAAACATGATAAGCAAGTTTTAAATATGATAATATTTCAACAGAATTTATTCCTCTTTCAGTTGCCCAATCCGGATTTTCATTTAAGTATTCCGGAGCCCAAACTCCCCATTCTGTATGCTTTCCGTCAATATCTTTAAAAACATATCCGCCATCAATTATATAATTTACAATTTTAGTAACATGATCTTTTATAATTTGTTTTTCTTTTTCATCTGCAACTAAATCATAATAATATAAATATCCATACATGTGTCCGGTAACTTCGTCACTGCTTGTTCCTCTTTTCCAGAACCATTTTTTATCTTTTGATAAAACCCAATGCTGCTCTAATCTATTGCGTCTGGGGTCATCAAGAATTCTTTTCGACCATTCGCGGTCATCAATAATTTCATTCGGATCTGCCATTTCAGTCCAGTCTGAGGGAATTACCGTTCTTGCGAAAAATCCATTAGTTTCTGTTACTGTTTGAAGAAATTTTAATGCATCAAATGCCTTCTTAGCATTATTTTTTGCATCGGAGTTTTTTGTTACTGCATACCTAAAAGATTCCATAGCCAAATACATGCTTGTATATTGTCCATCATTATCATCATCATTTGCTTTCCAATTTAGTGTGTCTCCCGGTGATGATAATTTACATTTTTCAACCAAATATGGTTTTCTTATATGTCTTTTCTCGGTAATATTTTTGTAATACTTTTCCTTTTCATCTAAAGTCATTATTCTAGTTTTAATTGCGCTAACTCCATTTGATGTTGCAATCCAAGCATTCCCATTTTTATCAAAAGAAATATCTTTAACTCTATCATCAATCAGCCATCTTCTACTGTTTCTCACACTCCAAGTTTTACCATCAAATCTTGCAACTCCAAAATCAGTTCCAATCCACATTTTTCCGTCTGGAGCTTTTTCAACACAACGCACCCAGCTATTTGGAATTCCTTCTTGCGCGATATAACTTTTAACTCGCTTATTATTTTCATAAACCGTTATTCCGCCAAGTCCAGCAATCCAAAGTTTATTATCATTTGAATAATCTAGTCCAAAAATATTATCACTAATTAGTTCATCTTCATTTTGAAAAAGTTTTATTCCTACTTTTGTTTTATGAAAGAGTCCCTTACCCGTAGCAACATAATATCCTCCGTCACTATCTTGAATAATATCTCTCACCAACAGAGATGTGGATAGATTCTCACTTTCCCAATTTGAATTATTTTGTATCCAAATTTTATCCAATGAAATTGCAGTAATTTTATTGTGTATTTTATTTACTACAGAAGTTGTCGAATTAATTTCATCAACTTTGGTAACGTTTACAATATTTCCAAAATACAATCCGTTCCAACTTGCTATCCAAATTTTCCCATCGGTATTTTCAAATAAATCATTTATTGGTCCTTGATTTTCTTTTGATAATTTCGGAATCCATTTTTTAGTTGATTTATCTAAAACAAATAATCCTTCTGAGGTACCAATCCAAATATTATTTTGATTATCAACCAATATTGTTTTTACTTCATTATGATTTTGATTTTTGAGAGGATAACTTTCGTGATATTCTTGTTCAAACAAAGTATCTTTTACTTGAGCAGTTAAACTTACACTGAAAATAAAATAGATAAATATTATTAAATTTAGTTTATAGTTCATAGTTTCCTTCGCTAATTTTTTACAGAAGAATTCTTTTACCACTTTTTGCACTTTCAATAATTTTATCAATAACAATCATATTATTTAACGAATCTTCTAATGTGATTGGTAGAATTTTATTTTTCAAAACAGCTTCTGAAAATTGATCTATTTGAATTTTATATTGATCGCAAATATCAAACTCAATTTTTTCCTTAATATTATTTTTTGTCAACCAAATATTTGAAACTTTATCATTATTAGGATTAAAAGGAAGTTCAAACTCAATAATTCCTTTTGTTCCGAATATTTTTACATTTTGGTTTTCATTTAATTGAATTGAACTAAAGAATGTAGAAATCCCGTTTTTATACTCAAGTATACAAGTTGTTGAAATATCCACATTAAATTTCGGATGAATTTCATTCGTTGCAAATATTGATTTCGGGAGATTTTCAAAAATGTAATTACTTAGTGAAACCGAATAACATCCAATATCCATAAGGCTTCCACCGCCATATTCTTTTTTATTAACAATGCTATTTTCATTGTCATCAAAAAAAGAAAAAGAAGATTGAATTAATTTTAATTTTCCTATTTCTCCTTTTTGTATAATTTTTTTTGTCTTAATCCATTGCGGATGAAATCTATACATAAAAGCTTCCATAATTTTTAGATCCGGAAACTTTCTTGCTTTTTTAATCAATAATTTCACTTCCTTAAAATTTAATGCGATTGGTTTTTCCACCAAAACATTTTTGCCGTATTCAAGCGATTTAATTGCATAAGTTACATGCAAATGATTTGGCAAAGGAATATAAACAGCATTAATTTCTTTATCTGCTAAAAGCTCTTCATATGATCCATAATATTTTGGAACGCCAAATTTCGTTGAAAGTTTTTTTGCATCATTAATATTTCTTGAAGCAATTGCTGTGAGATTGCAATATTTACTTTTTAATATTGCCGGAATGATTTGATTTTTTGCAATTGCCGCAGTTCCTAAAATTCCCCAGTTTAATTTTTTCATAACTTAAAATTATTTTATTAAAATCATTTTTTTAGTTTGAACAAATGAATCATATTTTAATTCATAAAAATAAACACCGCTTGATAATTTGGAACCATCAAAATTTATTTCATAATTTCCCGGTTTCTGTTTTTGATTTATGAGAGTTTTAATTTCTCTTCCCAAAGTGTCAAATACTTTTAATTGAACAGAACTAATATTTTCATTGCTAAAAGTTGAAGGTATTGTATATTTTATTGTTGTATTTGGATTGAACGGATTCGGGTAATTTTGATTTAATTCAAATTTGTAATGGAGTAAATTATTCTCAGAGATTTCTGTTAAATTTGAAAATGTAAATAATATTCCACTTCCTGGTAAAATTTCAAAATCAAAAGTTGTAACTCCGGAATTATTTTTAGCGTTAACCAAATTCCATTGATTTGAATTAACATCGAAATAAATAAGATTATTTGCAACTCCATTAATTGAAATTGTTGCTATAGTAGATTTTTCATAATCCTTATTCATCAGCATAAAATAATTCTTGTCGATTTTATCAATGAAATAGCCAATTACCAAATCTGAATTAGCCGAAACTGATTTTATTATGCCGTCACTTGGCAATTTCCATTTTGGTTCCGATATTTTTGTATGATATACTCCAGTTGTTTTTAACTGAACCATAATTTGACTTAGTGAATCAATTTCATTATTTATTTTTTGAATGGAAGGATAAATAATTTCTTTATCGGGATTGCCGGTTAAACCCCAATCTCCATGCCAGTGAAACCAAATTAATGCATGAACTCCATACGCCAACGAGGAATAAACCAACCAACGATGCTCAGCTTCATTTGGTGTCCGCCAGTTTAATCCCTCTTCTACTGTTCCGTTTGTTCCGATTCCTTGAATTATATTACAGAATGGAATATCATATTTTAAAGCATATTCTCTTATTACATCAATATTACTAAAGTATTCACCGCCGTCATATCCATTATAAAAATGATATCGGTCATAGCTAAGCAATTCCAGTTTTGTGGTCTGTAATAATTTATCAATATATTCTCTGTAGCCGCTGCCGCTTGGCCATATGTTTACAAAGCTCAATCGTGTTGGATCTTTTTCTCTAATTCGCTGAACGACTTTCCCGATATTTTCAAACGCTTGTTCATGAGGTTCATCACAAATATGATAGCCGATCAAATTTGGATCATACTTATATTTTTCAATAATTGCGTCTAAATTCAGCAGCATTTCTTCAGTAATTTCCGGTGGAATTTGTTCTTCCGGCGCTCTTAAATAAATATCTCCGCCAAGAATATTTGTAACTAATAGAAAATATTTTAGATTATGATTTTTGACTTTATTGATTAATTCATCTTCCGGTCTTACCCATAATACATTTTTAAAGTTAGCATTTTTATAATCTTCAAAAATATTATCTTCATAAGGTGGTCCGTACCAAGCATAAGGGGGAGACCAAGCACTTAATAAAAATTCATTTTGCTTCCAATATTTGTCTGTAACATCAAAAATTAATTTTGTTTCTGCTGTATCAATATCATTAAATAATTTTAAACTTATTTCATATTTGCCTAAGCTGGGAAATGAAATTACCCAATCAATTGTATCTGAAATTTCTTTAAAAATAATTCCATGTTCGTTTTCAATATTTCCATTTATTAAAATTGCATCCTCTGGTAGAACAAAATGACTTCTTAGATTTGTTTCAACATCACCATCATTTCTTATTATTGCCGTAAGCGGGATATTTTCATTTTGTTTAAATATTGTTCGTATCGCAGCAAAGTTTTCAATTTTGGGTAGAGCACCAAAATGTACAATTCTTATATAGTCAATATCTATTCTTGAACCAACCGTTGGATTAAAATCCAATCGCATTATTTTTGTTATTTTTCCAACCCACTGATTACTTTGATAAACCGGAATATTAAATTCTTGTAATGATGAATCACCGCTTGTTATAAATTGCATAAAGCCCCAAGCTCCGGAATCATTATTCCACATTATTTTACCGGATGTAGCACCCGGAATTCTTAATCGAATTTGAATAAATCCAAACTCATTTGCATTAATTTCAAATGGTTCACTGCTGATTGATGGAAAAACACTCGCTACTATTGCCGATAAACTACCATTTTCAACAACTGAATCTTTAAGTGATTTACTAAAAAGAATACCTTCAAAATTACCATCTTCATTAAATTCCCATGATTTACCAATGTCTTGTGCATTAATAAATTCTACTAATAAGATGAAAAGAAAAGAAATTGTAATTTTTTGAATCAATATTGTTTTCATAACAAAAAATATTATTAATAAAATTTGATTACTATAGTGTAAAACTTTTATAACTATTAAATCTTACAGCTCGTAAAGAAAACATCTGCCGGAATTTTTTGCTTTTCAATATTCGGTCCTTCATATTGTAATTCAAGTCCTTTGCCACCGCCAGCTTGAAAATAATTTAATTGAATTTTGTGTTTTCCCATTGCTAAAATTATTGATCCCGAGTTACCTAAAAAAACATGCATGTTATCAGAATCTGCAATCAATTTATTATCAATCCATAATTTGCTTCCATCGTTTGATAGAAGATAAAATGTATATTTTCCTTCTTTGGTTATCTCTATTTCACCGTTAAACACTATTCCAAATTTATCATCAAGATGCTTGAATTGATTTAGATTTACATCAAACATTTTGCCAGTTTTATGCGGATTTAATTTTGAAAAATCCGGTAACTTTTGCCAAGCTCCGATGTAATATTTATAATTCAATCCATTCTTCAAAGAATCTAAAATAATTATTCTATTCGATTTCGAATAACTATAATCAATTTTACTTCTGAAAACTTTTGCTTTTACAGTTGTACTTTTTTTTACTGTGAAAGGTTTAGTAAAAAGTAAAGAGTTAATGTTTGGCTCACTTCCATCTATGGTAAAACGAATTTCTGAATTCTTTGAATACTGTCTGATATTTACTAATACTGAATCCGGTGAAAATAAGATTGAATCCGGAGGATCAATAATGGGAATAGAAACCATCGGTGTTTTTATTTTGTCACTAATATTTTTTGAAATAAAAATATATTCACCAGAGGGAATTTGGAATTGCAATAATCCGTTTTCAAAGCCTATAAACTTTGCTTCGGAATTATTAACTTCAAATTGATTTTTATTATTTCCTGGAATATAAACTGAAGCATAAGTATTTGGCGGTATGTTGACACTCAGTTTTAAATTTCCGTTTTTATATTCCCAATTACTTTTTATTTCACCATACATTGATTGATAAGTTGAATTAACATAATCTAATTCATTTACTAATTCTGGTTTTATAATTACATGTTTAAATCCGGGTACTCCTGGGTCTGGATTTATTCCGCCTAATGATTGATTAAACCATGCACAAACGCTTCCAAACATTGGGTGACTATGAGAATCATGACCAATCCACGTTTCCCAAATTGATGTTGCTCCCCTTTCAATGTTGTAACCAAAACTTGGAAAATCTCTTCTGTTCATAATTGTATAAGCTAAATCAGTTCGCCCATATTTTGTAAATACTTCAAGCAAATATGGAGTTGCCATCATACCGGTATCAAAGTGACCTTTTTCATCAATTACAATATTCTTAACTAAATTCGCAAATACTTTTTCAACCAAATTTTTGGGGACAAGTTCAAACGCTAACGGAAAAACATTTGCTCCTTGTCTGCCGATAGAATAATTATAATCATTTAAATTCAAATATCTTTTATTAAATGATTTTTTTGTTTTTTCTGCAATTTTTGAAAATAAATTTGAATCAGAAGTTTTCCCCAAAATATTTGCAATTTTTTTAAGAAGTTTTAAATCATAATAATAGTATGCAGAACTTACAAATGAAGGAGGAATTTCAGTTTTTGTTGGAGGGACCCATTCGCCTAATTCCTTTTCAATAATTAAATTTTCAGAATCAGTTTGAGATTTTAAATAATTTATATAATTTTTCATGCCATCATAGTGCTCTTCCAAAACTGCAACGTCACCATAATATAAATACATATACCATGGAATAATAATAAATGCAGATCCCCACGCTGTACCGCCCCCGCCCCCGTGATATGGAACTGTGTTGGGGACATATCCAGTTTTTTTATTTTGGGCATCTGAAATATCTTTCAACCACTTTGTATAAAAACTGTGCATATCAAAATTGTAAATAGCAGCTTGTGCGGATATTTGACCATCGCCGGTATAACCGCGTCTTTCCCTATGCGGGCAATCGCTTGGCACGCCGCCATGTATATTTCCCAATTGTGTTTTTCTATAATCATTTTGAATTCTATTAAATAATTGATTTGAACAAACAAATTTTCCAGATGATGAAACATCTGTATTTACAATTCTACCTTCTATATTATTTATTGACAAAGAATTATTTGGAGAATTTACTTCAACAAAACGGAAAGCATGCCATGTAAAGCACGGTTCCCAAATTTCATTTCCATTGCCTTTTAGAAAATACGTATCGGATTGCTCAAATGAATTTCCGCTATCTTCAAAAAAAGTCAACTTTATTTCATCGCCTCTTTTGCCATTTATATTTAATTTAACCCAGCCCGAAAACATTGTACCAAAATCATATCTGTAATTAGTCTTATTAATTTTTGATATTGAAATAGGTTTAATTGAATTTATAATTCTATCGGGAGGCGACATTTGACAACACAATTTTCCTTCCGGAGCTCTTAATATTTTTGCATTTGTACATTTGCTATCATCATAATTTGGTAAGTTCCAATTTGGAATTTCAAGTCGCGCATCATAAATTTCTCCATGATAAAGATTATTATCTAAAATCGGTCCAGTATTAATTTTCCACGAATCATCACTTACAATTATTGTTTTGGTTTTAACTAAATTTTGAATCTCCAGTTGAGCTAATAATCGCGGAGAATCAAAATAAAGTGGTAAATATTCTTCTCGTTCATTTTGAAAATACCAGCCATTCCCAAGTATAACGGAAATTACATTTTCACCTTCAACTAAATATTTATTTATTTCAAATGTCTCGTAAAGAATTCGAGTTGACATATTTGCAATTCTACCGTTTTCAAAACTTTCCTCTTGTCGTTTATCATAATTTGTTTGATTTGGCGAGAGAACATGATCCCCAACTTTTTTGCCGTTTATATATAGTTCGTAATAACCTAATCCTGAAATATAAATTCGCGCATTGCTTGTTTTATTAACTATATTAAATTGTTTTCGCAAATAAATTGCTGGATTTTTTTGACCAACAATTACTTTTTGATTTTCATCTTTCCCAATCCATTTAGCATACCAATCAGACTTGTTTAATAAACCCATTTCCCAAGTTGATATTTCACTCCATGAAGAAACAACATTTTTTTGATCCCAAATTTTTACTTTCCAAAAAACTTTTTGACGAGAAATTAATTCCTTGCCTAAATATTTTATATGAATAGATTGATCTGAAATTATTTTCTTTGAATCCCATAAATCTCCAATATTTTTTTTTAAGTTCTCCAAATTGCTTGCAACTATTATTTGATAAGCTGTTTGTTCAATATAATTTTTATTAGAAAAAAGTTTCCAGCTTAATCGCGGAGATTTAACATCAATTCCTAATGGATTAATTAAATATTCACATTTAAGTTCAATAACTGAAATTTTTTCATCATGATTATTGCATGAATAGAATACCGAAAATGAAAGAATTAAATAAATAATTTTTATATGTGCTATAAAATTTGTATTCATTTTCTTTTCTACTTTAAATTGAGATAATGCATAATTGACTCATCACCAATAAGAGCATTGTCTGGTCTTGGATTTACTATGTTAAATACTTTTAATTGTTCAGGAGATAATATTTTTACAAAACTTTCATCGATTGTTTTATCAAATTGAACTTCACTTACATTTAGTTTAAGATGATATGCTAAAAAAATGTAAGCTGCTGCTCTTTTTGAATAACCATAATCATGCTTCTCAGATGGGAAATGTACATTTTCAACTTTATGTTCTGCATTATAAAGTGAATAAACTTTTTGAATATACGGATATTCAATTCGAGGAGTATTTCTCGTCCAATCCATTCCATCTGAAATTAACATTAATGGACGCGGAGCACACAGAGCAGCAATTTCAACATTATTTGTTTGAAAATCTTCCGTTCTATGAATTGGCATTCCGCTTTCACAAATGCATCCGCCAAAAAAATGTGCTGAAACTTGAACAACAGGCACAGAAACTTTTATACGTTTATCAATTGCTGTTAAAATAAATGTTTGAGTTCCACCACCGGATTCTCCAGTCATTCCAATTCTATTTGAATCAACATCCGGTCTCGATAGTAAATATTCTAAAACTCGTCTGCTATTAAAAGTTTGAATTGTTAATGCAATTGGAATTTTATGATTTATTTGAGTTGATTCACCATATCCAATCATATCATAAGCAAAAACTATTGCTCCCATTTTTGCCAATACTGCCGAACGATATTGAACATCTTCTTTAAGTCTTTTATTTTCTGTATGTCCATGAGTGCAAAGTATTGCAGCATTTTTTTCTTTAGCATTTATCGGCCGATATAAATTCCCGGTTATATAAAATCCGGGGAAACTTTCTATTGCAATATTCTCAACTATGTAACCATCCATTACTTTGGTGTCTCTTATTATGGGATTAAAATTCCCTTTTATTTTCGGCATCTGTTCTAATTTCATTCCACTAATTATATTTTTTCTAATTATATCTGCACGTTCTTCCCAAGATTTTAAATCATTCCATTTAGTTGCAAATTCTTTCATTTTAATATTTGCTTCGTCTTCCGACCAATATTTTCCTACACATAACATATCTTTTTGCGAATGCATTATAGATGAAATAAAAAATAATGTAATCAGTAATTTAGATTTCATAAAGTGATCCTAAATGAATTTGTATAATTTTTAATGCAAATTGTTAATCTATAAGTTTGTGGTATCTTGCCATATAATAAGGTAATAAATAAATCGTTCCTTCATTTTCCGTATAACCATTTCCCTCATTAGAATCAAGAACAAATCCGTCTCTATCTAATCTAACATGACATCTTTCATCAATTGGTAATGCTTTGCCATCTACCGCACTCCATCCAACTTTAAGATTATGTTCTTTTGCATATTCAAAAACATTTTCTGTTCTAATTGGATCAATTGGACGCCAGCCTTCATTTACAATTTGTCCCGGTGTCAAATCAAATTGAATATCCAAACGATGTCTATTATCAATGTGATAACCAATCAAATCAAGTGGAAGTCTTTGTAATGTTTCAATAATATCATTGCTCGAAAATTCTTCCATATAAAATCTTGTTGAGGTATATTCGGAATATGATCCGGCTTCAGGAAATATTTTCCCGGTTTTATAAATTCCAGAATCAACCAGATCATTAAACTTTTTAGCCATTGCATAATAAAGTGAATTCCAAAAAGCACTTTTTTGTTTACTTACATTTAGCCATGAATTTTCCAAACTTTCTCTATACATTAAAATTAGTTCAGGATCTTTTTCATAATTTAACAATCCATACATGCTCATTAAACATAAATTATTATCCCAAGGGACAACATCTTCCGGTGGAAAAAACATTTTGGATTGCATTGCGCTAATATGATAATGATAATTATCCCTTAACATTTTTGCAGTAACTAAATATTTTGAATCTTGAGTTACATGATATGCAACATTTAGAAACGATAGCATCATCATTGAATTTAATCCCTTTTGATCCCAACCCCAAATCGAATTAAAATATTCCGGTGAAAAATTTCCCCATCGAGTTGGCATTCCATCATGATCGACAAGCTTAAATCCATTACGAATTAAATGATCCGTTATTGCTGCAACAACATCTTTAACTTGCTCTTTTTCCTCTTTAATTTCCGCAACCAGATCATAATAAATTGCATAGAAAAAATAATGTCCCGTCAATTCATCAGAACTTGTGTCACATTTCCATAAATATTTTCCATCTTTACTTTTAGGAAATCTAGGAAGAATATCTTTCCAGAATGGATCTTCTTGCTGCTTAGTAATATTATATTCGTGATTATATTGTTCATTAACCGGTTCATCCCAATCAATTGGAATAATTACTCGTGCCGGAAAACCTTCTTCATGTGTAATATCAACTAACCATTTGCATGCTTCAAAACTTCTTTTTGCTAGTTTTTTTGCTTCATCATTTTTTGTAACAGCGTATCTAAATGCTTGTGCGGCACCGTACATTGCGGTGTACATTCCGTCGTTATCCGAAATATTATATTTCCAAGAATTTAGACCGTAACGTTCCGTTAATTTATTTTGTGCAATAAATCCATCTCTATTATGTCGTTCTTCAACTTGTGATGTAAAATATTCAGCTTTATTTTCTAAGCTTATTTTTTTTATATCAATTTTACTAATGCCTTTTTTTGTTGCAAACCAAATTGTGCTATCATTTTGAACTTTAATTTCATTTATAAAATCATCTGCTAACCATCTTCTGCTAAATCGATAATAAAATTTTTCTCCGTCTGATCTAATTGCACCTTTTTCTGTACCAAACCAAACATCGCCGTAATTTGTTTTTTCAATACAAGTAAAATTTTTATAAGGCAACCCTTCTTTTCCAGTAAATAATTTCCATTTATCGTTTTCTAAAAATCCTACACCTTCGTTTGAACCAAACCACAATCTATTTTTTGAATCAACAATTAATACTTTTACATTCGTAAGTTTCCAACTGTAATTTTTATCACTTGGAAATATTTCATTCCATTCTGAACCAGAAATGGCTTTGAGAAAAAGTCCGTTTTCCGTTCCAACAAATTCTAAATCATTAAATTTGATTTGCGATAAAATCGGTTCATTAAAATTTGATATCTTTTGTTTGCCTTCAACTCTAATTAATTTGGATTCACTATTCGATTGTCTCCAAAGTTTACCATCAAATATAAATTCGCTCTTATCTGAAAAAGCAATTATATTATTGTTTCTATCAAAATTGATATGTAAAATATTTGTCTCCGGTAAACCATTTTTTTCAGTGAAAACTGTTGCAGTTTCTTGAAAAAAAATATCCGTACTTTTTATTTGTCCATGCAAAAACATATATGTAAAGATTAAACAAAAAAGTATTTTCATTTTATTCCTTTAAATAAAATTTGAATTTTCATTTAGATTTTCCGAAGAATTGTTTATGGCATTTTTGATTTCTGTTACACCGGATTTTAATTTCTCAATTACTTTTTTGCTATCCATTTAGATAACTCATTTCATTAAAATTGAAAAACTGTTTGTGAGAAATTTTTTGAGATTACATTTCAGTCAAATTCAAAAAACATTAATTAAATATCTTTTTTTGAATTTATAGATACTGCATTTTCAGTTTAGTAAATCGATTTCCTAACTTAAATTAGGAATATTAATTTGATTTTACAAATTTTATAAAATTGATTTATGGATGAAATTTTGAATATGTGCAGAGGATAATATTTTAATTTATAATTAATTACTTAATCAGGAATTTGGTAAATATGATAATAAAATTCGATATGTGAATTTTATTAATTATTGATTTTATCAAGAATAAAAATTCAGTAAATTTATTATAACTAAGATATAAATCTTTCATCATCCCAAAGAGAAAACCAATGAAATTAAAGTACTTTTTATTTTTAATAATAAGTTTGCCTATTATAAATTGTTCACAGAATGTAAAAATATTGCAAGTTCCGGGAAAAGATCAATTTTGTAAAATTGATACAAACGGCGGAGTATCTATTCTTCCAAGCGGACGTTATGCAACTCCAGCTGGCGATTTTTTAAGAATCACTCATGATCCTTATGGTTTAGCAATTTCACCTGATGGAAATAAAGCGGTAACTCTTCACAATGGAGTGCTCACAATTATTGAACTAAATTCTCTAAAAGCTACAAGAGTTCCAAGTTATGATAAAAAAATTAAATCCCCTTTATCTAAAGGTTCATTTCTCGGTGTAGCTTTTTCTAATGATTCTAAAAAAGTTTATTTGAGCGGCGGTGATAACGGAGCAATAATTGTTTATGATATTTACAAATTAGAAAAAGTTGATTCAATAAGTTTAAATGGAATTGTTAGTGATATTGATTATCAAGATAGTTTTACTTCGGATTTATTATTGAATGAAGATAATAATGAATTACTTGTACTTGATAGAGGTAATTTTAGAATGGTCAGAATTGATTTGAACACTCGTAAAATTTCTGCATCAATAAATGTTGGACGACAACCTTTTGGTATTGCAATTAGTCCGGATAAAAAACAAGCATTTGTTGCAAATGTTGGAGTTTATTCTTATCCGGTAATTGATGGAGCAACTCCGGAAAATATTGATTCATTAATGATTTCTCATCATCCTTATGGCGATAATACTAAAGAATCTATTGAAGGAACAATTGTAGAAGGTAGAAAAGTTCCGGGTTTGGGAAGTCCGCTTCATCCCGATGCAATGAGTGTTTTTACTATTGATCTTAATAATAATAAAGTGAATCGTAAGTTTAAAACTGGATTTCAGATTGGGCAAACTGTTGAAGATGCTGAAGTTGTAGGCGGCGCAAGCCCTAATTCTATTGTGGTTGGTAAACAATTTGCATACATAACAAATGCGACAAATGATAATATTGCTGTTATTGACTATGAAAAACAAGAAATTGTTGATCATATTCCAATTAAGATTGATAAGCGAATAGATAAACATCGTGGTTCGTTACCATTTGGAATAACAATGAGTAAGGACGAAAAAACTTTATACGTTGCACTTTTAGGATTTAATGCGATTGCCGTGATCGACATTCCTACAAGAACTACAAAAGGATTGATACCATCTGGATGGGGTCCAACACGGGTTGAACTTTCAAAAGATGAAAATTTCCTTTATGCAATTAGCTGCAGAGGTTTAGGTGCCGGTCCCAATGGTGGAAAAGATTTTATAAGTCCAATACAAGGAAATTATGTTGGAGATATTCAGTTGGGAAGTTTTCAAAAAATTAAAATGCCGACTGATATTGAATTAGCAAATTTTACAAAACAAACTATTGATAACACTTTTATTGAAACAACAATTGTTGATGATGTGAAAAACCCATTGCCGCCTTTACCGGGTTTGCGTGAAAGTCCAATTAAACATATTGTCTATATCACAAAAGAAAATAGAACTTATGATGAAGTTTTTGGTCAATTGAAAAATGCTTCCGGCGATAGTACATTAGCCAGATTCGGTATTAATAATGAATATACTCTTCCCGAAGAATATCGTGAAAAATTTCCAAATCTAAAAATTTCTCCAAATCATATTAAAGCAGCAAAGCAATTTGCATTTTCAGATAATTATTATTGTGATAGTGATGCTTCTGTGCATGGACATCATTGGTTAGTTGGCGTTATACCAAATGAATGGGTTGAATCCAATGCAAGTACAAGTAAAACTTTTATGACTTTTTCCAAAGCTCCGGGAAGACGTTTCCCAGCTACAATCGGAAGTGTGGATCCTGAAGATTATGCAGAAATTGGCGGTATTTGGGAAGCTTTAGAAAGACAAAATGTTGAATTCTATAATTTCGGTCAAGGTAATGAAACTGGTTCCGTAAGAGAAGAATGGTATGATACAAATACCGGTGCGGCTCACGGAGTTATGGTTCCAATGCAAAACGCTTTATTCAAACGAACAAGTCACAACTATGCCGGATATAATACAAATATTCCGGATCAATATAGAATGGATCAATTTGAAAATGAGTTTACCGCAAAATGGATAAATTGCAGTGAAGAAATGCCTCCTTTAGTTACAGTTATGATTCCAAACGATCACGGTGCCGGAGTTAGACCGGAAGACGGATATTTTTATCCGCAATCTTTTATGGTGGATAACGATCTTGCAGTCGGTAGAATTCTGCACTTTTTATCCAGAACAAAATATTGGAAAGATATGCTTGTAATTATAACAGAAGATGATCCTCAAGGTGGAGTTGATCATATTGATGCACATCGTTCTATACTTTTACTGGCTGGTCCATATGTCAAAAAAGGATATGTTTCACATACGCATGCTAATTTTGGATCAATTTTAAAAACTATTTACAATATTTTAAATGTGCCTTATGTAAATCATTTTGATGTAACAGCTTCTTTGCTGCAAGATTTTTTTACAGATACACCGGATTTTACTCCATATACTTTGGAAATGCATGAAAAAAGAGTTTTCGATGCTGAATTATCAATGAAAAGATATAACAAAACTATTGACTGGCGAAAGATTGAAAAAGGTCCGGCAATGGATGATGTTGATGATGCAAGAGAAAATCATTACAAAGAGAAATCTAAATAAAGTGTAGAATTCTTTTAGATAAAACAAAATCGTGAATGAAATATTTACATTACTAACTGAAGTTACGCAATTTGAGGTCTTTGTCATATTGAGCGAAGCGAAATATCTCAAAATAGAGTAAATTTGCAACATTGAGATTTTTCACTTCGCTCAGAATGACATTTTGCGTAACTTCAGTTACTAAAATAAATTAAAAGATAATTAATAGTTAAAATTTTAAGCAAATAATTTTGGGAAGAATAATCTTATTTTAAAAATAGAAATTTTTTAGTTACCGAATATCCATTTGATGTCTTAAGTTTATAAAAATAAATTCCGCTTGTTAAATTTTTTGCATTGAATTCTGTTTTATAAGATCCGGCAAATTTATATTCGTTTACTAATTCTGCTATTTTATTTCCAAGTATATCATAAACACTCAATTTTACTTGGCTGTGTTCTGGTAGTTGATATCTAATAATTGTAGATGAATTAAACGGATTCGGATAATTTTGGTAAAGGTTAAAAATATATTTTATTTCATCAGAATTTATTGTTGAAGATGGATTGTTATATTTTAAAATGTTAACACCTTCTTCATTGTTTGCAACGAAAATAAAATCGTTCTCAATTAGAATTCTTTCTCCAACATCATTCAGTGAATACGAAGCAATGAAATTTAAATCATCCTTTCCGTAAATTTCTACACCATCATTTGTTGAAACATACAGATTTTTTTCGTCTGCAATTAAATCTTGTGGAATTCCAATAATTTGTTTTCTGAGAAGTATAGACGGAAGCACAGTATCTGTTATATCTAACATGTAGATATAATCAAGATCGGCAACATAAGCATTAGTTCCATTCACAAACACTAAATGTGAATTTTCCAAAAATCTGCCGTGCAATTTTGGATTTTGCGGATCTTCAATTTCAACAATAAATACACCGGCTGCCCAAGAGCCAATATATGCGAAATTCCCTTCTACATCAAATCTTGTAAGTCCTAATGATGATTCGGGTAAAGCTAATTTTCCTAAAATGGAAATTGTATTTTCACTGCTTATATCCAAAATATAAAAATCATATGAAGCAATTGCATAAAGAATATTTTCGGAAATAAAAATATCATTAATAATTGCATCCAACGTAATTGAAGCAATAGAATCCGGACTATTTGGATTAGCAATATCAAACTCATAAATAGTTCGATTATTTGCCACAAATATTTTTTCGGAATTTCCAACAATATCTTCACTAAAAAAAGACGAACCCAAAGTTAATTCCCCAATAAGTTGAGGTACATTTGGCGTTGAAATATCTAAAATTTCTAACTTATTATTTGTTGTAATAAATGCAAAATTATTTGAAACAAAAACAGAAGTAGTTTGACCGGTTGAATTCCATTGCCCGATATGATCTATATTTTCTTCAAATGTGAATTGGGGACTTTGATTTGGAAAACTTTTTTGCGATAATAGTTTTACCGAAAATAATAGAAGTATAATAAATGCAATTTTAAATTTCATACTAATTTGTTTTATTACATTTAATTTGAAATTGATTTCCAGTACCCGTCAACAATTGGTTCAGCTAATCTATTAACTCCGGATTTCATAAGTTGAAAAGCACCGCCTTTTGATTTTTGAGTTTCGTTAACTTTTACAGTATCAAGCATTTCAGAATTAATATAAATATCATATTTTGATTTTAATAAATTCAAATCAACATTAATTTTTTCTTTTATATTTGAATTTGATGAAGTATTCTGAGCCACGTAATTCTTAAATATTTCTTCAAATGCAAATTTTGAAGTCCATTTCATAAATTGATGTTCAAACCAAGGTGAATTATCATATCCTTTTTCCATTGCGTCAAGTTCCATAAAATAATCTCTAACTGACATGCCAATTAAAAAATTCAAATGATTTTTAAACTGTTTTCTGGTTTGATATTCTTCAGAAATTTTATCGAAGTAATAATACTTTTGAAATTCTCCAAGTGTAAAAGATCCACCATTATAGTTTATTAAAATTGAATCTTGATAAGTG
This sequence comes from Ignavibacteriota bacterium, assembly GCA_016708125.1. Lineage (NCBI taxonomy): Bacteria > Pseudomonadati > Ignavibacteriota > Ignavibacteriota bacterium. The sequence goes on from JADJGF010000001.1 coordinate 3,901,454, forward strand.
AAATATTTTTGAACAATTGGATTATCCGCATTGGCTTTTATCCAATTAGAAAAACTTTGAGAATTTTTATCTTTTGAGTTATGCCAATCAATAATTGCATCTGCAAAAATATTAAATACACGGGCTTTTGTTCGTACATTTTTTGGAGTTACAAGTTTATCAACATAATCAATAACTCCATCTTGCAGTTTAGCATTAAATAGAATTTTTTGAAATGTTGGTGCTTTGCTCAAGTATTCTTCATTTCTAACTGCCTCACGCCTTATATCTTGAACTTGAAAAATAAAATATAAATCGTCAATTTTTATCGGATCAGAAAATTTATTTACCGGAAGATCTTTAATTGCTAAAAATGTTTCTTCCGGAATATCCAGCCAAGATTTGTAATCTGAAATATATTTAGAATAATCAAAATGGAAATCTGATTTTTTACCGCTTAACTTTTTAAATGTCTCATCAATACCATTTTTCTCGAACATTTCTTTAATTATTATTGCGTTATTAAAATCAGTTTCCGGCCAAAAGAAGAATTTAAAACTAACTTTTGATTTATTAATTGCATCTTTTATTTCATCGGGGTTAACCTTAATATTTTTCTTTATATCGTTATCAATAACACTTTCTAATAATAATTCTTTTTTAATTCTTTCGGTTTGAAATTGCACATCAGGAGAAAGATTTAATTGCTTTGATTCAGCATCTAAAGCAAGTAAATATTCATTAATCATAAATTGAAGGTAATTTTTTTTTCGTTCAATTGTTGTATTACCGATTTTTAAGTGCGGAAATCCAAATTCATAATTCAAAAGAAAATCTTCAAGTGTGATAACTTTTGTACCAACTTTTGCAAGTACTTTTATTTTCGAATTATTAAAATTGAAGAAATAAAAAATTACAATAAAAGTAATAACGATAAGACTTGTAAAGATTAATATATTCTTTTTTGAAAAGTATTTTTTTTTATTCATTCACAAATTTTGATGTATTATAAAGTATTTTCCTAAAAAGTCATCTGATTAAAAAATAATTCCGACAGAAAATCTTTGAGCATTTTTTAAATTTCCCCAATCAGACCAAGAATAATCAAATCTAACTCCAAATCCGGTTTCTTTATTGTAATAATCAATTCCTGCACCTAAAGTAAGACCGTTTACTGAAGTATTATCAAATAAATTTTGGTATCCGGTTCTTAGGAAAAACATATTTTTGAAACCATATTCTAATCCAACATTTACAGCTTCGGGAGAATGACTCGGGTGAAGTAGATCTGCCGCAAAAATTGCATTCCCAAAATCATCAAGATTCAATTCATATGATAAACCCGCACGAAATAAAATTGGTAAAGGATAAGAATCAGTTTTATATTGCGCAGGAACTCTATCAAAATTTTCCACTTCTTTGTCAGGATCAATCGTTGAATCAAGATCTCTGCCGCTAAATTGAACTCCGGAACCAAAGTTGGACATACTAAAACCCAATCTTAATCCTTTCAATTCTGTGTTATAAAAAATACCAAAATCAAGCGCAAATGCGTTTGCTGATTCATGCCAAATACGAGAAGTAATATATTTAGTGGATAGACCAAAAGAAAATCTATCAGTTAATGCAGTTGCCCAAGAAAGTGCTACGGAAAAATCTCTTGCATCGTACATTTCACCGGTTCCGGTGGGACGTTCGACAGTTCTTACAGCCTGTTCGTCAAATCCCATTGTTACAATACTAAGTGCCATGGAAGAATTAAACTGAGGAAGTGGAATAACTCCGCTAAATGATTGAAGTTTGGAATCTAAAAACCATTCGTTATGACTAATTTCAACTTGAACTTTATCTGCCCAAACGATACCGGCAGGATTCCAATATGTAGCCGAGGCATCGTTTGCAACTGCTACAAATGCGCCTCCCATTCCCATTGCACGGGCTCCTACGCCAATTTCAAGAAACGTCATTGTAGCTGTTCCAATTGCATCAACATCAGTTGTGGCTGATGTTTTTACAGGATCATCACCCGCAAGAATAACATTAAATGAAATTAACAGAGCCAGAGAAATTTTAATTATATAATTAATAACTTTCATATTTTTTCCAATAAAATTATTATTTAATTATTGCAAATCTACCAGTAAATTGTCCCGCTCCAGGAGCTTTAACTACATAAAAGTATATTCCGGGCGCAATTTCTAAACCATCTTTTGTTCTTAAATCCCACGATAATCTTGCTTCCGAATTTGCAGAAGAATGAAATAATTCTCTAACAAATCGACCAGAAGTAGTGTAGATTTCAATCGAACATTCATTAGGCAAATTCACAAAATCAATTCTTCTATCCCCTCTTCCTTCATCTGTATTTATAACTTTTCTTTCAAGTGAGCTTACTGCTATATATGGATCGGGAACAACATAAATATTATTTAGGTCTTTTTTAGTTTTACTTGTTTCTATATAATTTCCATCAATTGTAAAAGTGAATTTATCGTTTCTATCAAAAGGTTTTCTACTTGTTATTTTCAGAATATCTCCTTCAACCGGGTAAATTATCTGATCCGCACTCAAGTTTTCAAAATCGGGAACGTTAATATCAAAAAACCATGTTCTTTGAGCTTCATTATATTTAGATATTAGTTGAAGTTTATCGCCATGACTTAAACTTCCCTTCTTATTCTGAGTTTGAGTTCCATCTCTAAATCTAAAATCAATTTTAAAAGTGCTGTCTGGATTTGTAACATCCCATACTTGAAAATTCGTCGGCGTTTTATTTGAATAAACAGAAGTATCTGCACCGGCACCAGTTATTGAATCAATTGGAGCAAAAATTCTTATTTCATAATCGCGAGATACCATATCACTGCCTAAATCTTCGGTACTTGAAGAAATCTCAATGTTAGAATTTCCAACAATCCATTCAGCCGAATTGAAGCTTACCGAATCATTCTTCAATTTTATTCTGAAGCCATCTGCAATAAATTCATCTATTTTTTCATTGTTATCCGGATCATCAATACTATTTATTATTGCTCCGGTTGTTTCATTATATATTATTGCCCGAGTTGTTTGTCCGGTAAATGAGCTGTCATATTTTTGTTGTGAGCCATCATCTGAAAATCTAACAGAATAGGATGTATTTGTTTTTATTTCTTTTGGGCTGAAAATTTCCAATTCAACTTTCCCAGTTGCGAATCCTGAAACTTTTTCAAAACCTTTTTCGCTTAAAGTTGGGGCAACCCAACCGGCTGGATATTCGTAAGGAGTTATTATAACCGTATTCTTATCTGTTTTAACTGCTCTTCCCAATAAATCTGTTTGAATAATTGCAGAACATTCTGTCGGTGAAGTATTTACCAAACCTTCTCTTGAAGAAATATTTGGATAAAATGAATCATGGTAACCCTGATCTACAGAAACTACAGCGTAATAATATGTTCTGCCGTTTGTAACATCTGTATCTTCATAGAAATGTTTTAAACCGCTATCAGTTCCCATATTATAAGAAACGCCAAGATTGCTTTCTTGTCCAAGCTCCGAACCAATATTCACCGGATGAATACCTTTTAATCCGTCTTTTTTATCAAAAATTGCAACAGGTTCCATAAGTATTGGATTATTATAAGCATCTGTAATGGTTTTTATATTATCAAATGTCGGATCAGTACTTTTATAAATATAGTAGCATTCAAAATCAAGCCCGTACAATGGATCTTTGGAATTTTCAGCATCGCTGTTCCAATGTAAAATAATTTTTCCATCACCTGAAGTAGCAGAAACAATTGGTTTTCTTGGAGGTTTTGAGAAATTATAATCCGCATCATAAATTACTTGCATGGTTCTTTTATTTCTTAAAATGTCTGTTGCATTATTTCCAAAAACTAAAGCAATTGCATATCTGTGTTTTCTTTCTTCGCCAGCAAATTTAACATATCCGCTTCCATAGCTAAATGCTATATCGCGTTGGTATCCGGGTCGTATATTAAATACACCAGGTTTAATTTCAACATTCCAATAAGTTTCATCATCACCCATAGTATTATCACAATCTCTTAGATAAAATGATGTTAACCCAACTTGATCGGATTCATCATTATCCGTAAAGTCAAAATTTGGTTCACCAGGATTTGGGATTCCATTAGTTTCAGTTCCATCCGGATCTGGACCAAAATACCCTTCATCATCCGGTCCAATTCCATCTGAACCAACATCATTGTTTATGGATTCATTATCAAGCAATCCGTTATCATTAAGATCTTCTTCCGGTTGTAATGCTCCGTCATATTCACCAAAATCTCCCGTGGCATGAATTCTATCAATTCCTACATCTTCCCAATCCCAGACTCCATTTAAATTATCATCTTCCCATGCAAGCCAATCACCATCATCATCAATTCCATTATTTTGACTTTCATCAGTTATTCCATCAGTATCGTTATCTTTTCCATCAACTAAGCCCGGACTTTCTAAGAATGCAAAGCCAAAATAGCCAATTGGTAATCCCTGTACTGAAACACCAGTTTTTGTAAACGCATAAGTTATATCATCAACTTCATCGAAATCAGCATCATCACCTTCAAGTGATCCCCCTAAATCTGGATCAACGTACATTCCAACTGTTGCTTTATTTAATTCTTTTCCTTCATTTTCAATATCGTAAATCGAAATCATCAGATCTTCAGCAAGTCTTGCAGACCATTGATAATTGCGAACTGAAACTTTTACACCCAAACCTCTTCTTCCATTTGGCCATGGCAATCTTGATTCTGCATCAGTAAAAGGATAATAATCAAATTCGTCATTTTCCCTATCATCCATAACATAGTAGGATTCTTGATCAGAGCGAATATATGAGCCAAATTCACCGTTCCATCTTCCTGCACGTATTCCGGGTCTTTCTTCGCCAGGTTGTCTATCATCTCCGGGATAAGTCCCTACCGGCCAATATTGAGGCCAAGTTTCTTTTCTATGACTAATTGCAAACCAACCAACTCCGTTTTGTAAGTGCAAATCCAAAACGCCATTCAAATTAAAATCTTCTTCATCTTGAAGAATTCCGTCTCCTTCACCAAAATCACCTGTGTTTGGAGTTTCATCAATACCAACGTCTTCACTCAAACCTCCCATATCAGGATCAAGAGCACCAGGTTGATCATTATTAAAATATTTTCCAAGGGGCATAAATGACCACCAATGTGATTGATCTAAGGATTCTTCAACATTGCCTCTTCTAAAATTATCTGAAACAATATGAATTGAATCGCCGGATTCATCGACAACTTCCGAGGCAACAAAAAAATTGGCTCCGTATAGTATTGGAACTGATTTTGGTCCTTTAGGCCATGCCATCATCGGAGCTCCAGGAACATAATGATAAGACAAAATTCCAGAATTGATAACTGCACCAGTAATTAAATTTCCGTCATGCACAGTAAATCTGAAATATTTGGCATTTCCTTCAGCTTGCGTTTCTTCTACTTTATTAAAAACACCCGAGTAGCCTCTTGAACCAGTAATTGATTGAGGTCTTAAATAAATAGGTGTATTTTTTTCCTCGTCAACAGTTTGTCCAACTACTTTAAATGTAACTAATGCTAAAGTTAGTATTAACAATTTGGAAATAAAATTATTTAGCATAAATTCCAATTCTCCATAATTTAAAAATTTAGGGTAAACCCTAATCTAATTTTTCTTGGGCTTGAAAACCATTGCGGTTTATTATCCAATTCTTCAAGCATAAATAATCCGGCTTGTTCTAACCTTTCTACTAATGTTTCTTCAACATCTGGTAATCTTGCATTGTTGTATGCATTTCCTGTAGTAACAAATACTCTATTTTGATTTAAGTGATCAAATAAATTATCAACTTGTAAAAAAGCTGTAATAGTTGACCAGCCAACTTCAAAGTCATATCTTGCTTTTAAGTCAACACTCCATTGTACTGGTTTATTATCTGAGTTAAGATACTCAATTTTAAGTATATCATATTTTTCAACAAATTCTGGACTGTAAGGCTGTCCAGTCCAATATGTACCAATTACAGACATAAATAAATTACTTGCAAATTTCAAATCAACAAGAGCATTTAGCGTGTGTGTTTGATCCCAATCTAATGCTATTACTTGTCGATCAAGAAATTCAATTGCATCTCCGCCAATTTGGGTTGAAGATTGGATTGTTGCAATTCTTTCTGGATCAGAAGCGCTTCCGTTAACGGTTGAATATGAATAATTTAAGCTGCCATTAATAAACTCATTTCCAAATGCATTAATCCCAATCGTCAATCCTTTTGAATTTCCATAATCTCTGTTTGTAAATCTTCTAAATCTTACGTTGTCTATAGTAGTTAAATATTCAAGTCCCAGCAAATCACTCATATTTTTATAATAAACTGAGACATCTGTCGTAATTCCGGGAAAAATTTGCTGCTGCAAACCTAATTCGTATTGAATTGTCTTTTCCGGTCTTAAATCAGAATTCCCCAATTTCATATCATTAAGTTGAAGTGGAGTAAGCACATAAATCGGTTCGCTGAACATTTTTTCAAAACTTGGCATTTGGTAAAAATGTCCGTAAGCCGCGTGGAATGCTCCTGTTGCCGATATTGGGAAAGAAACACCAAACCTTGGACTTAAATTAACTTTATTGGAAGCATCCTTTAAATTTACATCGGAAGCAAGTTGTGCAGACTCAACTCTATAATTTATTGGAACTCTTTCATTCGGCATAAATAAATCTAAACGTAAACCGGCATTAATTATTATTTCTCCCAACTCAACTTTATCTTGAATGTAAGCTGCTGCTTCACTTGGAGTAATTGTATAATCACGCCATAGTGTATATTCATCTTCATAATATTTTCTATATCTCACAGTATCATAAATATTTTCCCAATTTTTCCAATAGTCAACCATTATATTCCAATAATCGTTAAATGTTAAGGTTGGGTCAGCATCAAAATTTATCCATTTTTTTGTATTCCAATCCGGAGTTGAAATATATCCCCATGAATATGTGTTAACTTCATGTCTTTTATATTCAAAACCGGCTTTTAGAAAATTATATTTATCTATCTGCCAATTAAAGTCTCCGTTAAAAATATATTGTTTTCTAAAATTTTTCCCATCAGCATTTGAATAAAATCCATCAGTATTACCAACTGAAAATCCATCTGTCGAATAACCAATTAGTTGAATTCCTGTATCACCAGGATATAGAGCTATTTTGTTTGATTTATCAAACCAAGATTCACTTCGGTTATATTGATATGATCCTGAAATATTATAATAAAAATTATCTGTAGGTGTATGTCTAAATGATAAAAAATGACTATGACTATATGATTGACCGGTACCTGCTCCATCGGGTTGATATCTTCTTAAATCTTCGTTACTTATTCCGCTTCCGCCAATTGTTTCATCATAACCTTGTCTTTCAGAAAAATCACCAAACGCCTGATAAGCAATTTTAAAACGGTCAAAAGGATAATAGTTAATTTTAATATTACCAGAGAATCTATCGTTGGTTAATAACGGACCCATTGAACCGTCGCCGGTTTTCAAGGAATCGGGAATATTAATTGCTTGCGAGGCACCTGCTTCATCCGATCTTTGTTCTCTAAACCATCTTTCGTAAGCAGCTATTCTCCATCCATCAATTGAATTGAATCGTTTCTCGTACCAATTAATACTTTCGTAATAATTATATCTTCCAACAACAGAAACTCCTAATTTATCATGGATAATAGGGATGCTAATATTTGCTTGAATATCCCGTTCGGATAAAGGATTTATATGATCAACACCAAGGAAAATATCTTTTTGATCACTTACCCAATCACCAATGAATGCATTAATATTTCCTGTTAATTTAGATGATATACCTTTAGTCACTATATTTACCACTCCGGATTGCGCAGATCCATATTCAGCATTAAATGTACCTGTGATTACTTCAAGCTGTTCAATCATGGAATTTTCTACAGAAACGTTGGAACCACCGGATTGATTAAAAGCATTTGTTACAGAAACACCATCAACAACGTAAGCAACTTCTCTTGACCTGCCTCCTCTAAAATGCAGTTCGCCTCCGGTTTTTACAACTCCAGGCTGCAAAGTAATTACTTGGCTCATTTCAGTTACCGGCAATGCTTGAATTGCATCTGAATTTACAACGGCAGATGAATAAGTTCTGTCTTTTTCAATCGGCGGCTTTTCAGCCTTTACCACTACTTCCGAAATTTCAATTGTTGAAATACTTAATTGGGCATCGACTTTTGTAGTTTTATCTACGTTAACAACTACTCCTTCCACTCTATAATCAGCATAACCAATTGTTTTAAAAACAATAGTATGAGTTCCCGGACTAACATTTAATATTGTAAAATGACCATTTAAATCTGAAGCAGTTCCTTGTGTAGTACCTTCAATCATAACATTAACACTTGGCAAGGGTTCTCCAGTAGTTTTATCAATTATAACACCTACAATTTTCCCTGTTGTTCCGGCTTGCAGATTCGGATTAAAAATTATAAATGTTATAACTATAAAAACAAATACACTGAAAGAATTTTTAATATGCAAAACATCCTCATTATTTAAATTAGAACAAAATAGTTTTAATTTACATTATCAAAATTTATTTTGAATATTTCTATAAATCAAAAATGAAGTTCAATAAATTATTTGCTAAAGTTTTACGGGTAAAAAAATATATTTTTGAAAAAATTTTGTAACAATTTCAAATTCCCCCAAGAATAATTACTTACTCTTGGAGGATTAAGAATTAACAAATTAACTTGAAATTTTGCAGTTTACTTTATTAGCATCATTTTCTGAGTTTTTGTGAAATCACCTGCTTTGATCGAATAAAAATAAATTCCGCTTGTTAAATTTCTTGCATTAAATTCAAATTGGTATGTTCCGGCACTTTGTTGTTTATTAACAAGTGTAGTTACCAATTGACCAAGTACGTTGTATATTTTTAAACTAACCATACTTTGTTTTGGAATAGAATAACTGATAATAGTTGATGGATTAAAAGGATTTGGATAATTTTGGTTCAAAGAAAATACTTCAGGTGTAAATGTTTCATTTTCTTCAACACCAACTATATGTCCGTAACCGCCTAATGCTTCAACTTCTTCTGCAGACAAAACTCTATCAAAAAGAATTACTTGAGCAACATTAATTAAACCATCATCATTGTCATTATCACCCATTAGAATTAACTGATCTACATATCCAACCGAACCAAATGAGAATCTATTATCAATTCTTTGATAACCGCTTTCTCCATGAGGAACAGCTTGTCCATCAATATAATATTTTATTGCATTTTTAGAAGTATCCATAAGATCAACAGTAATGATTAATCTATACCATTCATTTGGGGCTACTACAACGCTATCTGAATATCCAAGGTCACCAACGCCAATTTCTCCAGTTTTTTTAATAAAGAATTCAGCATCATCTTCATTAAGAGAATCTGTCTGGTAAAATGCTCTCCAATTTCCTAAAGCATCAACACTAAAATCAAATCCAATTGTATATCTATTTACTTTTAGCCCGCCGCCATTTGGCTGCATATTCGGATTAGCAATAAAATGATTTCTTGGACCAATCTTAACTGCACCATCACCAACTACAGGTCCGGCAACAGCTTCAGCCACTGGTTCAGCACCATCTTTATTTGCTAAGATTAAAGGATTTCCAACAGTTGCTAATGTTAATGAATCTGCATTATCAAATTTCCACAATCCTACTATTGATTCTTCAACAGTTCCGTGCTGATAACCACCTAATCCAGCAACAGCCTGACTTGTAAGAGCAGAATCATAAATAGCTATTTGAGAAACTTCAATTGTATTATCTTCTCCATCATTATCCGCAAAGAATAATAATGTGTTTTCTAATGAAAATCTGCTGTCAATTGTTTGAATTTTTCCTTTTACAACACGTTTACCGTCAAGATAAATATCAACCGATACTGAATCAGTTTTGAAAGCATTTGCTACCATTACCATTCTATGCCAATCACCTTGGTAAATAATTCCCGGATCTGAATAACCTAATGCTCCAACACCTATATCATAATCCGGAGATGTTAAGAAAAGATCACCGTCATCATCATTTATAGGATTTAATTGCATTAAACTTATCCAATCACTCCATTCATTTACTCTAAAATCCATACTTAATGAATATGTATTAACTTTTGTACCGCCACCGTTAGGAGCAATAGAGGTAAGTGCTTTAAAGTAACTTCCAACTCCAATAGATACAGCACCATTTCCATCTTCAGGACCAGCCACAACTTCTGCTGTTCCAACTAATTCAAGCGGTGAACCAATAGTTGCTGCGGTTAAATCTGCTGGATCATCAAAATCCCACAAACCAACAGCAGTAAATTCTTCGATTTCTTGATGTGGATAACCACCCAATGCAGCAACTTCAGCAGCGTTCAAAGCTTGTTCATATATGGATACTTTCGCAACTTCTATAATATCATCTTCTTCACTTTCATCAGCAAAAAGTAACAACTGAATTGCAGAATCTGCACTAGCAATTGAAAATCTATTATCAATTGATTGAACATGACCTGTGCTTTGTAAAGACTGCGCAACTCCATCAAAATAATATTTAACACCGCTATTATCATTTGTATCAGCGGTATTAACAACAATTGCTAATCTGTACCATTCACCAGGAGTAATTGAATTTTTTGTATAACCAGAAGAACCAACTCCTACGTTACCGTCACCTGGATTAATGAACCATTCTCCATCATTCAAATTTGTAGGATCTGTTTGACCGAAACAATGCCATTGCTCTAAATCCAATACTCTAAAATCGAAAACCATTGTGTAAACATTTACACGTTTAGCCGTATCTGCGCCATTTGGCAACATATAGGGATTTGCTATATAATAACTTCCAATTCCAATAGATACAGCACCATCCCCTGCCTCAGGTCCTGAAACTGCAGAATCAACACCAACAAGAATTAAATCATCACCAATTTCAGCTTTTGTTAAGTTACTTGGATCATCAAATAACCATTCTGCTACTGGCGTTTGGGCAAAGGAAAAAGTCATTGCCGTTAGAAAAAATAAAAATATTAACTTTGTCTTCATAGAAGATACTCCTTAATTTAGTTACTGATTTGGATAAGATTACAAATTATAAGAACTGACTTCTTTATTAATTAAGATTTTATAAATAGTAATTAAAATTTCTTAACCTAAAATTATTTTAATAATAACATTTTTTTTATATCAACAAAATTACCTGCTTTTACTCTATAATAATACATTCCACTGCTTAAATTTGACGCATCAAAATTTATTGTATAACGACCTCTATTCAAATTTCCATTATGTAATTCTTCAACCAACTCACCAAGATTATTGAACACTCTTAAATTTACATAGCTTGATTCTTTTATATCAAATTGAATTGTTGTTGTTGGGTTAAAAGGATTTGGATAATTATTGAATAATTTATATTCATCGACAAGAATCGACTCATTTTTTTCGGTATTGCTTAAGGTGCTTACAACTAAATCCAATTCCGAAGACCAATTTGACCATTGAAGATTTTTATCACGGTATCTAACTCTTGCCCAAATATCGCCGGTATAATTTAATTGAGTAACTGATAATTGTGTAAGGTCAATTCCACTATTTAAATCAATTTGAAAATAATTGGGTGCTTGAGGTTTTCCATAAATATCTTCATAATCTCTTTGAATATCTAAAATCGGCGAATCATAATTACCCTTATTGTTTGTAATTTGGAAATGGGAACTCATCATTTCATAAGTTCCGTTAAACTCTGAAGCTTCGAGAATAAAAGACGGAGAAACTTGTGCATCTCCACTTGGCGAAATAAATGTTGGAACCATTGGAGGTGTTTCATCAGCTTTATTTCTAAAAAATTTATCTATTACAATATTGTCTAATGGATTATCCGGATTGCCGATGCTGTATGTTGTAATTTCACATGATTTGTTTGCAATATCTATATCAACAATTGCATAACAATGATGATCAATAGTTTTTTGTATTTCTTGATAATTAGTTTGGTTATTATACATTTCCCAACGATCTAATGCTCCTCCGGCTCCGCCAATACACATTAATCGTAAATTACTATTTAGCGCCGTTCCTCTTTCATAATTGTGTGAGTGTCCGTAAGTTAACATATCAACTTTGGAATATTTACTTAGCGTTGGAATAATTCTATCTTGCACGTAAGTTGTATTTCCATCCGGCCAAAGTTCACTATGCCCAGGATGATGATTGAAAGCAAATATCCACTCAATTGTTTCATCATTTTCTGCAGTAGTTAATATATTATTTAACCAGTCAATTTGCGTATCATTTCTATAACCTGAGTTACTATTTAGAGCAACAATTAATACTCTTCCAATTCTAAATGAATAATATTTTTCATTTTCAGGTCCGCCAAAATCTTCATATTTCATAATATCATAAAAGTATGGAGAATCGCCTTCATGATTACCTATGCTAACCATGTATGGAATTGAAGTTGATATTAAATGCGAAGGATTTAAATATTCCTGTAAATATTGCTGCAATGACCATCCATTTCCAACTATATCTCCTGAATCAAAAACAAGATTTAAATTATCTTCAATATTATTTCCATATATTGAAGTAAATTTACTTAATAACGAATCATTGATCTCTGTAAATTTTCCGAAATTAGTTTGATTATCACTATATAAAGCAAGTCGAATATGTCCGGTTGAATCATTATCAGCAGGTTGTGTTTTAAATTTATATATTTCAGATTCTGCGCTATCTGTTTTCACTTTATAATAGTAAACAGTATTTGGAATTAGATTTTCAAGCTTTGCTGAATACCAATTAAAATAAATATTTCCGTCATCAATAGGAGTTTTTTCGGGAACTACTTGATTTCCCAAATTTGTTGTAGTACCAAATTCTGCAATTGCATTATTTCCCGCGAAAGTCCAGCAAACATAAATTGAGTTTGAGGTTGGTGATTGCAAATACGGATATGATTTAATTCCTAAATAAACCGGTTCATGTTCATATCCGCCTAAAATACTAATTTCCGTATCTGATAAATCACTTGAATATAATTGAATATCGGCAATATCAAAAATATTATCTTCACTATTTTCGTCTGCAAAAAATAATACTTTTGAAGCTAAAGAAAATCTTCCATCAATTGAACCTTTGTTTCCGCTTAATGATTTTACACCGTCTATATAATAATCATAACGAATTCCATTGGAAACACTAATTGCTATTCTATACCACTGATCAGCGAGGAGAGCTTTTGGTGTATATCCAATCTCACCAATACCAATATTTCCACTTGGATTAACGAACCAATCGCCATCATTTGAATTTGTAACATCCGTTTGATAAAGTGCGTACCACATTCCGGTAACTGGGATTTTTACATCCATTACCAACGTATATTTATTTACTAAACTACCGCCGCCATTTGGTGAAATTCCATGTGTTGCAGTAAAAAAACTTCCGATACCAATTCTTACTGCACCGGTTGTTTCAGTTGGTCCATCAACTGAAGTACAATTTCCAGATAAAGTTAAAGGATTGCCAACGGCTGCTTCCGTTAAATTATTAGGATTGTCAAATGTCCAATGACCAACTAAATTCGCAGAAATTTTTTCTAATGTCTTATTTTGCGCAAGTACATTAAGAGTCGAACTCAATAAAATTATTAAGTAAAAAAATAATCGGGAAAAACTCTTCATTCTTACGCCTTATGTTCTAAAGAAAGACAGAACTTTTTATGTTGTTTTTGCTACAATAACTTTCTAATCTTGTTCTAACTTCAACATAATTATAATTTATTTGATTGTCAATAAATAATTTTACTTTAATTATGTGCCTTTTACTATTTCCATTTTCATAGTTGCTAGATGGATTTCGAATTAGCTTACAAACTTCTACATCGTATAATACTGTTTTGATTGTATCTGCTAACAGATTGCAAAAAGGTATTATTCGAATTTTGATAAATACTTATCGTGAGTTTTAATGTTGTAAATAAATCACTAAGAAACAATTGAAAAATAAATCTAAATTATCAATTTAAGATTATGCAGATATTAAGAAATTGTTAAGCTTTTTTTGGGGGCTTAAAATTTAAATGAAAAATTAAAATTCTTGCAAATTTAATTTTAAAGCACAAAAAAAGCTATAATATTATTTTGAAAGTGTATTCTACTAAAGTTATTTGACATTAAAATATTTTATAATTACTTTTGTAGCCATTATAACATTGTTAAAATTTTCTTGTTGTATATGCTACAATGATTTTTTTAATTTGTTAGTTTTTAACAACTTTAAAATAATACAACGAATTGATTAGTTAGATAGTTGTTAAATAACATAACTAGTTTTGATAAAAAATTCGATCTGAAATAATAGAACAGAAGAATAATATGAACAGTCCGCTAAATTTGATCAACAAACGTTTTAACAATTTGAGTAAGAGTGAAAAAACTGTTGCTGAATTTGTTCAAAAACATATTGATGAAGTTGTTCTATTAACAACTCAAGGAATAGCTTCCAGATGCAAAACAAGTGATGCTACTGTTATTAGATTTTGCAGATCTCTCGGTTATCAAACTTTTAATGAATTTAAAACTGCACTTGTACCAGAACTTTTGAGAAGCGGTAAAAGTTTTATTAAAGAAATTGAAAACACAACCAACGCGCAAAATATTACACAAACTTTTTTATTCAATTTAAAACAGCAAATAGATTTTACTATTAACAATTTGGAAATGAATTCTTTAGAGTTAATTGCTGAGCAAATAATAAAATCCAAAAGAATGGTTATTGTTGGAATCGGCGGAGCTGCTGGAGTTGGTTATATATTTAACGATTCATTAAGCGTTTTAGGAATTTACAGTAATTATATCAATGATCGTTCAATTATTCAAAGTATTATTCCAACTTTAAACAGCACAGATATAGTTTTTGCAATTTCACATTCAGGGAGACTGAAGAAATTGTTTCCGCAATGAAAGCTGCAAATGAATATGGTTCGGTAACAATTGCGCTTACTAATTTCTTATCATCACCTTTAACTAAATATGCAAAATATGTTTTACACACAAGCGTACCGGATAATCTTTTAGGCAGTTTTTCTTGTCAATCAAGAATATCACAATTAGCTCTTTTGGAATTAGTACTTATAGAAATAAAAAACAAATTATCTAATAAGAATAATTTGCAAGATTAATTTGTTTTGCAAACTTAAAATTTTTGATGCTTGCTTTGGTTCAACAAAATATTAAAAGATTTTTTACTAACTATTTTCTGAAACATTTTACTAAATTTTAATTTCTACTTTACATTGTAATAACAAGGAAAAAGTGTCATGGAAAAAACATTTAAAGTTATATCACCAATTGATTCGAGTATTTATTATGAAGGAAAGCTGAATAATGCTGAAGATATTGAAGCCTCATTAAAATTAGCTTTAAAAGCTCAATCTGCATGGAAAGAAACTTCAATAACAACAAGGAAAGTTTACATAAGCAAATTCGTAGAAGCATTTAAAAGTAACGAAAAAAGAATAAGTGAAGAGTTAACGTGGCAAATGGGACGTCCTATAAAATATGGCCCATCTGAAGTAAGAGGTACAATCGAACGCACACTTGGAATGATTGACTTAGCGGAATCATCATTGTCAGATATTTTCGTTGGAGAAAAAGATGGATTTAACAGATACATTAAACGCGAACCATTAGGTATTGTCTTTGTTGTTCCAGCTTGGAACTATCCCTATTTAATTGCTATTAATAGTATTGTCCCGGCTTTATTAGCTGGTAACGCCGTAATACTTAGACATTCTGCTCAAACTCCATTGGTAGCCGAAAGATTGTTTGATGCTTTTCAAGCAAGCGGATTGCCAGAAGGACTTTTCCAATTTTTACATCTTACACACGAAGACACTTCAAAAGTTATTTTAGATTCACGAATTAATTTTGTTGCTTTCACCGGTTCTGTTAAAGGCGGATACGAAATTCAAAAAGTTGCGGCAAATAGATTTATCGGTGTTGGATTAGAACTCGGCGGTAAAGATCCGGCTTATGTTATGCCAGATGTAGATTTAAATTACGTAGTAGAAAATTTAGTTGATGGTTCGTTCTTTAATTCGGGACAATCTTGCTGCGGAATTGAAAGAATTTATGTTCATGAAAATGTTTACAATAAATTTATTGAAGGATTTATTGATTTAACGAAAACTTACAAGTTGGGAAATCCGCTTGATCATGAAACTACTTTGGGACCCGTTGCAAAAAGAAGCGGCGCTGAATTAGTTAGACAACATATTAAACAAGCAGTTAATGCCGGTGCGCGCGCAATGATTGATGAATCATTATTTCCCAATGCAAAAAGTGATTCAAATTATCTTGCTCCTCAAGTGCTTATAAATGTTAATCACAAAATGAATGTAATGTATGATGAAACTTTTGGACCAGTTGTGGGCATAATGAAAGTTAAAAATGACGAAGAAGCATTAAAATTAATGAACGATAGTCCATATGGTTTAACAGCATCAATATGGACAGAGAATCAAGATGAAGCAATTAAAATTGGAAATCAAGTTGATACTGGAACTTGGTTTATGAATCGCTGTGATTATCTCGATCCTTATTTAAGCTGGGTAGGTGTTAAAGATTCCGGCAGAGGCTGTTCACTTTCAAAAGTTGGTTATGAGCAATTAACAAGACCAAAATCATTTCATTTAAGAATTAAACATTAATATAAAATTTTATTCGGAGATATTTTATGCCACTTTTAAGACACACTTATAATTTCCCAACCAGAATTGAATATGGTCCAGGAGCAATTGCTGATTTACCAAAAATCATTAAAGGTAAAGGTTTAACAAAAGGTTTATTAGTTACAGATCAGGGTATTGAAAGTATTGGTTTAGCAGAAAAATTAAGATCATATTTTTCCGAGCAAGGAATTAATATTTTCAGTTATAGCGATGTTGTATCTAATCCCACTGAACAAAATGTTATTGACGCAACAGACATTTACAAAAATAATAACTGTGATTTTATTGTTGCGCTTGGAGGCGGTTCCCCAATTGATGTTGGTAAAACAATAAAAGTAACTGCTACCCATGAAGAACCGCTTGAGAAATTGGATGATTTCAAGGGCGGAGACAAATACATTGTAAATGAAATGCCACCGTTTTTTGCAATACCTACAACTGCCGGCACAGGAAGCGAAGTCGGAAGAAGTAGTGTAATTACTGTAAAATCAACAAATAAAAAAACAATTATTTTTTCTCCTAAAATGATGCCAGATATTGCTGTACTTGATCCTGAAGTTACATTATTATTGCCAAAAAAACTTACTGCTGCAACCGGAGTTGATGCATTTGTACATAATTTAGAAGCTTATATTATGGATACTTTTCATCCTTATGCTGATGCAATTGCAAAAGAAGCTATTTCACGTTGTTTTAAATATTTGCCAATTGTTGTAGAAGATGGAAATAATGTTGAGGCAAGAGGCGAAATGTTAATGGCTTCTGCAATGGGAGCGACTGCATTTCAAAAAGGTCTTGGTATAAATCATTCAATTGCTCATGCATTAAGTGTTTTTTATGATACTCACCACGGCTTGGCAAATGCTGCAGTCCTTGTTGAAGTTATGAAATTTAATTCAACAGATGAAAAAGTAAATAAAAAATTAGCTTCATTAGGAACTTTACTTGATACCGAAAATAATGCTGAATCCGTAATTTCGGCAATTGAAAAATGGTTAACAAAAGTTGGAATGCCTACCGATTTGAAAAATATCGGCGTAAAGGAAGAAGATATTGCGGGATTAGAAGCCTATGCAATGGAAGATCCTTGCAAACCATTAAATCCGAAACCAGTTTTAGTTGGTGATGTTACAAGAATAATTAAAAATTTATTATTGAATAGGAAATTTTATTTATGATCAAAGGAATTACATTTGATCTTTGGGATACAGTTTTTATTGATGATTCCGATGAGCCAAAAAGAAAGAAAGCCGGAAGACCAACAAAATCAGTAGAAAGAAGATTGTTAGTTTATCAATTTGTAAATAAGCACCAACAAATATCACAAGAAAAAGTAAATGCAGCTTATGATGCTCAAGATGCTGCATTTAGAAAAGTTTGGCATGAACATCATATTACTTGGACTGTGAAAGAACGGCTTGAAATTGTTCTTAAAGGTTTAAATGCAACTTTACCAAAAAATGAATTAGATGAACTTATAAAACTTCATGAAGAAATGGAATTAGAGTTTAAACCGGATTTTATTGAAGGCGTTCATGATGCTATTAAACAATTGAGTAAAAATTATAAACTTGGAGTAATTTCAGATGCTATTTTTAGTCCTGGAAGATCTTTAAGAAAATTGTTAGAAGATGAAGATCTTTTACAATACTTTTCTGCATTTGTTTTTTCAGATGAAGTTGGATGTTCAAAACCGGCTGAATGTGTATTCCATGCAGCCAAAAAAAGTTTGGGATTGGAATTTAATGAAATTGTTCATATTGGTGACAGAGAACATAATGATATTCTCGGTCCGGAAAAAATGGGTATGAGATCAATTCTTTGCCTCGCTGCACTTGATCGTGGAAGTGATAGAAACAGACCAAACGGATTTTTTGAACATTACAGCGAACTACCCAAATTAATTGAAAAATTAAAGGATATTTAATTTATGAGTGGACTGAAATTTATTATAATAGATGGTTATCCAAAACCAAGTCGTGAACAATTTGAAGAAGTTGGAATGACAAAAGCCGGTGAATTATATGCGAAATTACTACTTCAACATATGCCTGATGCAAAGTATGATATTTTTTATTCTAGTGATCCCGGTGTAGTTTTGCCAAATGAAGAAGAACTCGAAAAATATGATGGAGTTTTATGGCCCGGATGTAATTTAACTGTATATCATGATCATGATGAACGAGTAACAAAAATGGTTGATTTATGCAAAGCTGCTTATGAAGTTGGAGTTCCGCAATTTGGAAGCTGCTGGGCTGCGCAGATTGCAGTTTATGCTGCTGGCGGCGAAGTAAAACCAAATCCAAAAGGCAGAGAAATGGGACTTGCTCGAAAAGTTTTTCTTACAGAAGAAGGACTTAATCATCCAATGTACGAAGGCAAACCTCCAGTATTTGACGGTTTTATTAGTCACGATGATGAAATTACAAAACTTCCCGAAGGCGGTAAATGGCTTGCATCTAATGATTTTACAAAAGTGCAGGCAGTTGAGGTGAAATATAAAAAAGGAATTTTTTGGGCTCCCCAATATCATCCCGAATATGATTTGCATGAAGTTGCACGTTTAATAATTGCGCGTGAAGAGAAATTAATTAAACAAAATTATTTTAATTCGAAAGAAGATTTGATGAATTATGTTCAAGATTTGGAAACGATTTTTGAAAATAAAAATAACAAAGATTTGCGATGGAAATATGGAATTGATGAAGATGTACTTCAAGATTCAATAAGGCAATTGGAATTTGTTAATTGGTTAAATAAAATTGTTATACCACATTCTAAAAGATTAGAGTAATTTTGAAAAAAAATCTATCATCTAAAAATAAATCGCTTAAGCATTGGCAAATAAAAATCTTTAGTGCAACATGGATTGCGTATGTCGGATATTATTTTGCACGCAAAGCATTTTATGTAGTTAAAAGTCCGCTTGCAGATTCATTAAGTTTTACTGCATTAGATTTAGCCCATCTCGGAACAGCTTATTTAGTTTTTTACATGGTAGGTCAATATTCAAGTGCATATTTTGGAAGGAAACTTGGTCCAAAACTTTTATTACTTCTTGGAATGGGTATTTCTTTAACATGTAATTTTGTTTTTGGGCTTTCAAATAGTTTTTGGACAATTTTACTATTTCTATCATTAAACGGTTTGGCTCAGGGTACTGGATGGCCCGGATGTATTGGATCACTTGCATTTTGGTTTAAACGGGAAAAAAGAGGAACAATATTAGGATTTTGGTCAACATGCTATCAAGTGGGATCTGTAATTTCAACTTCTTTTGCAGCATACATTCTTGGTGAGTTTGGCTGGAGATGGTCTTTTTTTGGAGCTTCAATTGTATTACTGATTATTTGGTTTATTGTATTATTTATGCATCCAAACAGACCAGAAGATGTTGGACTTGAACCAATTGAAGAAGAAGATGTAACTTGTGAAAATGAGAATCTTAATTCCGGTAAATTGGGTTGGTCAAAAGATGTATGGGCTACCGTTATTACAATGGGTTTAATCTATTTTACAATAAAATTTTTACGTTATGCTCTTTGGAGTTGGGTTCCGTTTTTTTTCAATAAGAATTTTTCTATGGATGTTAGTAATGCGGGATATTTATCAGTAGTATTTGATTTAGCTGGATTTGCCGGTGTTTTATTTGCAGGTTTTGTATCCGATAAAATTTTTAAAGGAAAACGATCTTTATTATCGGCAATTATGCTTAGTCTTATGGCTTTTGCTTTTATATTGATGTATGTTAAAGGCGAATCAAGTTTATTATTTTTTACTATTTCTATGGGAATTGCCGGATTTATGTTATACGGACCGGATTCTCTAATTTCCGGTGTGGGTGCAATTGATGTTGGTTCAAAGCGAGGGGCATTAACTGCTGCGGGAATTATAAACGGAACAGGTTCAATCGGTCCAATTTTCCAAGAAGAAATTATTGGATGGCTTTATACAAAATACAATCAAGAATTAACTCCTATCTTAATTTTATTAGTCTCAATGGCGCTTTTAAGTGCGTTACTTACTTTTTATCTTTGGTGGAAATCAAAGAAAGGTGAAGTAAATTTATAAAATGCTATTTCCCAATACCTCACTTCCCCTTTTACAGTTTTTCTTTTATCTGAGATGATTTTTTTGAAAAATATTTTTCTGAATAAAAATCAATTTACATTTAGTTCAAAAAAATTTTATAAAGAATATAAGTTAAAATTTAGATGTCAGATTTGGGAAGGATTTTAAGTTGATAATTTTTAAAGACTCAACTTCAATACGAAATTGAGTCTTTAAGAAATTCTTATGCAGTTTTATTTTAATTCTTTTACAAAAATATTTTTAAAAGAAACTCTTGCATCGCTATCATGATTTTGCAATCCAAAGTAACCGGAGGAAGAAAAATCTTTAATTTTACCTCTTGGTTCGGCATTCCAATCATTTACTAAAACATCATTAAGTTCTACTTTTATATTATTTCCAACAACTGTAATTCTGTAATGATTCCATTCACCGGTTGGTTTCACTGCATCTTCTTTAGCTGGTTCAGCATCGTATACAGAGCCGGTTTTATGACTTGGATCGGCATCATCATCAATTTGAATTTCAAAAGAATGATATATATAATCATCACTTGTAACAACTTCCGGTACTCTAAAAAATATTCCGGAATTTGTTTGAGGAGCCAAACATTTATATTCTAAATCAAGAACGAAATTATCATATTTTTTTACGCTATACCAAAATAATCCCATACCACCGCTTGATGTAAGAACACCCGTATTTTCATCCAAATCAAAATATCCAGGACCATAATGGTTCCAACCATGTTTATTGTATTTTCCATTATCATTTGAACCAAGAACTTCTGTAAAACCTTTGTAATAAGTTATACTTTTAATATAATCCAATCCTTTAGCTATTGACGAACTTGGATCAGGTTGTTCATCTTCCCTTTCATGCTCGATAGAAAAAGTTCCTTTGTAATTTTGAAGTGTTAACTCAGCTAAAATATCATGAATATTAACTTTGCCAGAACCGAATGGAACATCTTCAGCTTCTTTAACACCGGCTTTATCTAAATCTTTAAGATGAACATTATGAATTCTTCCTTTAAATAATCTCAAAGCTTCAAGAGGATTTATTCCGCTTCTTAGCCAATGACCGGTATCTCCGCAAATTCCAATTCTCGAATCAAGACCATCAACATTTTTCATAACAGTTTCGGGATTCCAATATTTTGAAGGCTGCGGATGATTATGAATTCCAACTTTTATATTGTATTCTTTTACCATTTTATCAACAATTGAATAATCATCATAACTAGGCTCTAACATTATGACTTTAATTCCCATTTTTTTTGCAAAGTCAAAAGTTTTTCTTGCATCGGTTTCATTGTTTTCAAAATTAGTTACACCAAATGCACGTAAAGTAATTCCGTATTCTGCAAGTTTATCTTTAACCATTTTCATATCATCTTCACTCATTCCTGGACGCATTGTTTTTTCATCATTGTTTGCGAATAATTTTTGACCAGGAAAAGCTTCAAGATATTTTATTCCTAATTTGTTAACTTTTTCTAAAGTTTCCATAAACGAAAGTTGTCTAAATGTCCAGCATTGCATTGCCGCAGGAATTTCTTTAATTCTTACATCAGAATAATTTGTTTTCATAACTTCTTCTTTTACATCATTTAATTTTTTTTGTGAAAAAATATTTGATAATGAAATTAGAAATAATAATAAAGTCACATATTTGAGTTGTTTCATAAAATCTCCATTCTATTTTTTTAATTTTGGATTCCATTCGCCTTTAGCAACTTTTGGAACAAAAGTATCTAAATCCGGCGGAGGAAATTTAATTGTTGTTTCTTCTTCAGCACTTTTGTAAGCTGACATTAATAATTCTGTAACATTCACTCCATCGCTAAAATTTTCCTCAGGTCTTTTTCCATTTAGGAAAGATTGTACCATGTGCCTATTTTCAACATCGTAACCATATGCATTTTCTTCATTACTTACAATCGGCATTAAGCCAACTTCGGCATTTTGTTTTTCTACCAAATCTTCTCCCTGCTTACCTTGAATATCTCTGCTTAAAAATATTTTCATATCTGTATCAAGCGAATTTATAGAAAGAGAATATTCGGGACCAAGAACTTCCATACTTAATCTCAAACCGGCTCCAACATAGCACCAAGAAGTTGTGGTTTCAACAATAATTTTATCATTGTTTTCATCTTTATATTCAATTACTGAACGAGCATAATCTTCAGAAGGTCGGTTTTGATAATCCACTTTTCCATTGCTATTTTTTGAAAGAATTTGAGAATATTTTGGAATTTGCCATTTTAAACATTCTGTATGTGCAGTTATTTTTACCGGAGTTAAACTTTCCCGCGGTTTTCCGGGTTCTGTTAACAAATAACGCGCAACTTCAACGGAGTGACACATCATATCATTTAATACTCCTCCACCTTGTAATGAACCTTCCCAAAACCAAGGCATATGTGGACCGCTATGTTCTTCCGCTGCCCTTGCTAAATATGGTCTTCCGGCATTTGCTCCTCGAGACCACAATAATTGTTTACCTCTATTTGTGGTTGGAGCAAAAATTTGATCTTCTAAATATCCGTCTAATAAATTTACTTTTTCAGCAAGTTCCAACATTTTTTTTGCTTCATAAACATTTCTTCCTAAAGGTTTTTCGCATGCTACACCAATCAGTTCGCCCTTCCCAGATTCAATTGCATTTACAATTTCTTCCATAACTTCAAGTCGCGTAAAATTTGGAGTTAAAATCCAAACCGCATCTATATTCGGATCAGCAACTAAATCAGCTATTGAATTATGAACTTGTGGTTCGCCAACTTTTAACTGTTTAACCAATGCTGCGGCTTCATTTGCAGAATTAATATTTTTATCAAAAATTCCGTTTATATCTCCGTCACGAACAGAAACCCATGAACGAATGTGAAATCTTCCGATAAATCCGGTTCCAATTATTCCAACACCTAATCTTTTTTTTACCATATTTTTTCCTTTAAAATTTTTCTAAAAATTTTAAGCTTTATTTTCTTTAAACATTAATCCAAAAAATAACATTACAATTGCAGCAAAAATAGCTGGAATATACCAGAAATTCTGCCATTCAATTAAATTATTTCCGGTGATAATATTATTAAATAAAATACCGGCAATTTGCGATCCGATTAACATTCCTAAACCATATGTTGCAAGAATGATAAACCCTTGAGCTTGTCCACGAATATCAACTGGAGCAGTTTTATCCACATAAATAAATCCGGCAACAAAAAAGAAATCATAACAAATTCCATGTAAAATTACTCCCGAAATTATCATCCATGCAATTGAATCATCTGCTCCTAATGCAAACAGAAAGTAACGTAATGCCCAAGCTGCCATTCCGGTAAGCAACATTTTTTTTACACCTAAAATTGGAAATAACATCGGCATAATTAGAATGAACACTACTTCTGACATTTGTCCGAATGACATAACAAAAGCAGGATTTTCAATTCCGGTTTCATTTATATAAACAGGAGCATATGCATAATAAACAGCCAAAGGAATGCTAATTAAGAATGAACTTATAATAAAAATTGTAAAAGATTTTGTATTTAATCTTTTTATCGCATCAATACCTATAATTTTTCTAAAAGAAGTTTTTTCACCTTTTGCCGGAGGTGGAGTATGTGGAAGTGTAAAACTAAAAAAGCCCATAAGTAAACTTACAATACCGGCAATTGTTAACGGAAGTGAAGATTCATCAGCGCCCAAAATTTTACTCACAAATATTCCAGCAATAATCCAGCCGATGGTTCCGAAAACTCTGATTACGGGAAAATCTTTTTCTTGGTTGTTAAGATTTGCAAATGCTAATGAATTTGTTAATCCAACAGTAGGCATGTATGCTAACATATGAATTAACAAAAGTAAGATGAAAAGCGTTGGTGATGTTTCAGCGGCAAACGGAGTTAATAAAATTGAAATACCGCCAATGATATGCAAAACGCCTAAAACTTTTTCAGTTGCAAAAAATCTATCTGCAACCATTCCCAAAAAAAACGGTGAAATTATTGCTGAAATAGGACTAACAGTATAAGCCCAATGAATTACCGAAGTCATTCCAATTGCGTTCATATAATTTCCAACCGTTACGTACCATGCCCCCCAAATTGCATACTGAAGAAACATCATAATACCTAATCTTACTTTTACGTTCATTAAATCTCTCCGGAATCTGAATAAAAAATTATTAACTAATAATAAAATAAATTATTTTACTTTGTGATAAAAATAAATCTTAAAAATGTTGAGGCAATAAAAAAAAAATATTATATTGCAAGTAAAACGATTGTTCTTAAAATAAACTAAATTTTTATTTAATTCCATAAACAAATATCAAACATTTTTTTTAGTTTTAGATTATCTTAATAATTAAGTTAAATAATCACAAAATTTCATACAATAAATTATTCCTTTTACACATAGGAGTTAAAATGGATAAGAAAGACTTAACAAGTAATGATTCAAAAAATGGAATTTCAAGGCGAAGTTTTATTGGAAGAACCGCTCTCGCAACTGCTGCATTTACAATTATACCTCGCCATGTCTTAGGTGGAAAAGGCTATATTGCACCAAGTGATAAATTAAATATTGCATGCATAGGAATTGGCGGAAAAGGTGTTGAAGATTCAGAAGCAATGCAAAATGAAAACGTTGTTGCTCTTTGTGATGTTGATGATGTAAGAGGAGCCGAAACAAGACTTAAATATCCAAACGCAAAATTTTACAAAGATTTCAGAGTTCTTTTAGAAAAAGAAAAAAATATTGATGCAATTACTGTTAGTACCCCAGATCATACACATGCTATAATAGCATATACTGCAATAACACTTGGTAAACACGTCTATGTTCAAAAACCATTAACACATACAGTTTATGAAGCAAGAAAACTTGCTCAAGCTGCAAAAGAATATAACATTGTTTCTCAAATGGGAAATCAAGGACATGCTAGTGATGGTGCACGATTAATAAATGAATGGATTGCAGACGGTGCAATCGGTGATGTTCACGAAGTTCATACTTGGACAAACAGACCAATTTGGCCGCAAGGAATAAAAAAACCTGAAGAAATTCCATCATTACCAAATTATTTAGATTGGAATTTATGGCTTGGACCTGCACCATATAGAGAATATCATCCAGCTTATCATCCATTTAGCTGGAGAGGCTGGTGGGATTTTGGAACCGGTGCACTTGGTGATATGGGTGCTCATATTTTAGATCAACCATTTTGGGCTTTAAATCTTGATTTTCCCGACACAATTCAAGCTACATCATCCGAATTTAATGAAGAAACCTTCCCCGTTTCCTCAATTGTAACTTGGACATTCCCGGAAAAAGATGGAAGAGCTCCGGTTAAAATAGTTTGGTATGATGGCGGGCTTATGCCTCCTAGACCAGAAGATTTGGAACCCGGAAGAAAACTTGGAGTTTGCATTTACTATGGATCTGATGGAAAACTTATGCATGATAGTTATGGAGAAAGTCCACGTTTAATCCCCGAAACAGCAATGAAGAATTTTGATATGCCAAAGAAGACTTTATTAAGATCCCCAGGCATTTATGAAGAATGGATTCAAGCAATTAAAAATGGTACAAAAAGCACAACTGATTTTGAATATAGTGCAAAATTAACAGAAACAATGTTACTTGGAAATGTTGCTATTAAATTGAAAGAAAAAAATACAATTTTGGAATATGATGGTAAAAAAGGTCAGTTTACAAACATGGATGAAGCAAATGAATTGCTGACAAAAAAATATCCCCAAGGTTGGGAAATGTAAAATATTTTAATTCAACTTTAACTAAAAAATAAAATATTATGGATCAAAATAATTCTGGATTTTCTCGTAGAGATTTTCTTAAAACTTCAGCAACAGTTGGCATTGGATTGTTTGTTGCACCTTATATTAAAACTTCAGGTCAAAAATCATCAAGCAATGATATAAATGTTGCACTACTTGGTGCCGGAGCTGAAGGTCAAGTTTTAATGGATGCATGTCTAAAAATTCCAAATATTAGATTTAAAGCAGTCTGTGATATTTGGGAAAATTATCATTTAACTCGTGCAACAAGATTACTTAAAAAATTTGGTCATGATGCAAATGGTTATATTGATTATAGAGAAATGTTAGCAAAAGAAAAAGACTTGGATGCTGTAATTGTTGCAACTCCGGATTTTTGGCATGCTCGTCACTCTATTGATTCTATGGAAGCTGGATTACATGTATATTTAGAAAAAGAGATGGCAAATACTTTAGAAGGTGCACGTCAAATAGTTAATGCTGCCAAACGAACCGGAAAAATTGTTCAAGTCGGCCATCAAAGAAGAAGCAATCCGTATTATTTGCATTCATATAATAATTTGATAAAAGATGCCAGACTTCTTGGTAAAATTACAACCGTAAATGGTCAATGGAATAGATCTGTTCAGCCGGATAATGGCTGGCCGCAAAAATTTCCTATTCCAAACCATATTCTAAGTAAATACGGTTATAATAATATGCAAGAACATAGAAATTGGCGATGGTATAAAAAATTAGGCGGTGGACCAATTGTAGATTTAGGCTCACATCAAATTGATATTTACACTTGGTTTTTGGGTGTTCCTCCAAGTTCAGTAATGGCAAGCGGCGGAACTGATTATTATGAAAAAAGTACACATGAATGGTATGATACAGTATTAGCAACCTTTAAGTATAATACACCGAGCGGAATTGTAAGAGCTTTTTATCAAACAATTACTACAAATAGCAACCAAGGATATTTTGAAACTTTTATGGGTGATCAAGGAGCTTTAACAATTTCAGAATCTGCCGGAAGAGTTGGAGTTTATAAAGAAGCCAACGCTCCTCTTTGGGATCAATGGGTTACAAAAGGATTACTTGATGCACCAAAAGAAGATGCAAAAAAGGAAAATACTGCGGCAATTTTAGATGTTCGTGAAACTGCTGCGCCGCCAAAATATTCATTACCAATTCAATTTAATGATCCATATCATAAACCTCATTTGGAAAATTTCTTTAATACAATTAGAGGGAAAGATACTTTAAATTGTCCGGTTGAAGTTGGTTATGAAACTGCCGTTGCTGTTTTAAAAGTTAACGAAGCAATTCAAGCTAAACGTGAAATTAATTTTAATCCATCCGAATTTAAAATTTAGATATAATTTATGAAATATAATTTCAAACTTTTATTAAACTTTATAATATTTTTATTTTTAATTAATGCATCTAAAATTACTCCTCAAGATCGTAAAGTTGGTGATGTAAATGACGGCAGTAAATTACATCCCGTACATTTATTGAATTTAGTTGATCATGACGGAAACTCAATTGATCCAAAATATGAATATGGAATTCCATTTTCTACAAAAAATACTTGTGCAAATGAATGTCATAATTACAAAGTAATTAGCGATGGGTTTCATTTTAATTATAATGATTCAAATAAAATTGATTTAGAAACTCATGAGCCATGGATTTATACTGATCCAACAACCCTAACAATAATTCCACTTTCTTATAAAAAACAAAAAGGAACTTTTTCTCCGGATGAATTAAATATATCACCAATGGAATTTTTATTTCGCTTTGGTCCATATTATCCCGGCGGAGATATTAGTGAATTAGATAGTCTTGAAAATCCTAAAGATTTTATGAGATGGAATGTCTCGGGTAAATTAGAAGTAAATTGTTTGATTTGTCATGATACAGATCCGTTTTATGATCAAGCCGAATATGCTTCAAATATTAGAAAACAAAATTATAAGTGGGCGGCTGTTGCAAGTACTAGTTTTGCTGAATTTAAAGGCAACGCTTCAAAAATGCCTAATAATTATGATATGTACAATTTAACAACCGTTCAAAGTATTGATCAAAGGTCTTCAGTTCCGCCGACTTTAAAATATGATTCAACGAAATTTAATTCTGCAAATAAAATTTATTTTAATGTTTCAAAAAAAATTCCGAATGATAATTGTTATTATTGCCATTCCTCAATTGTTGCTAATGAAAATATTCATTCAAATTGGAAGAATGAAGAAGACGTTCATCTTAAAGCCGGATTAAATTGTATTGATTGTCACCGAAATGGCTTAGATCATAATATGATGAAAGGGATTTCCGATTCAAAAATTCCGCAGTCAAATTCGTTTACTTGTGAAGGATGTCATATTCCAAATTCAAATGATAGAAAACCGGTTAACGGAAATTTAGGCGCACCAATTCCACAACATTTGGGAATTCCGCCAATTCATTTCGAAAGATTATCTTGTACAACTTGTCATTCCGGAACCTGGCCAACTAATAAACCCAATATGATCAAAACTTCACGCGCACATTTTTTGGGAATGCACGGAACAAATAAATCACTGGATGTTTTTCCGCATATTTTAACAAATATTTTTACAGAAAATAATTCCAATAAAATTGAACCGAGAAATTTAATATTTCCATCTTTTTGGGGAATTAAAGATAGCTCCGCAAAAATTTCACCTTTACCAATTGAATTTGTCGAGCAAAATATCAGACCAATGTTAGCTTTGGATTCAATTTATAATTTTGGAACTTGGCCAAGTGTGAAAGAGAGTTTAATTATTTCAATTTTGGATTCGATTAAAAGTGCAAAACTTTTTAAAGGCCAACCGGTTTTAATTACCGGCGGTAAAATTTTTGAAGTTGATGGAAAAAATCTTGTTAATGAAGAATATTTTGTAAATGGATTTACTTGGAGAATTGCTCACACTGTAAGACCAGCTTCGCAAGCACTTGGAATAAACGGTTGCAGCGATTGCCATTCGATGTCATCTGCTTTTTTTACAAGTAATATTGATGTTGAAAGTTCTCTACTCTCACAGCAAGGGAAAAATATTTCCGCAAGCAGTTTTCAAAACAATAATGAAATTTATCAATCTTTATTTTCATTAACTTTTTTCTTCAGACCTTTTCTAAAGTTTATAATTATTTTTTCGGCAATTATAATTTTTATAGTAATTATTGGTTATGCTGTGTTTGGAATTAGATCAATTTCAAGTTTTATTTTTTCCAACAGTAATAATTCTTATGGAGATAAATAATTTTTATGTTTAGAATTTTATCATTTCTGCTGATTGTTGGATCATTAATTTGGCTTTATAATTTTGGGAAGAAAAACGGTTTCACAATTTCTGATTTATTTAAAAAATTCTTCTCCAATTTCAAAAATTTATTTAATAATATTTCTTCTCTAAAAAATGAATTGTTCGCACAAAAAATTAAAATAATTAAAAATATTTTTTACACAATTACAACTTCCCTATTTCTCGTAATGGCAATTTCTGCATTTTTACCCGCAATAATTATTGGCGAAAATTTAAGCGGAATTTTTCTATTGATTCATGTTTCATTTGCACCGTTTTTTGCAATTTCATTAGCAATAACAATTGTTTTATTTGCGCATTCAAATCAATTTGCCAAAAGTGATTTTATTTATCAAAATGAAATTGAAAAAAATAATTTGCCAAAATTTAATAATGATGGTTATTTAAAATTAATATTCTGGTTGATTGCAATTTTTTCATTACCGGCAATTATTTCAATTATCTTAAATATGTTTCCGTTATTTGGAACTGAAGGTCAAAATATTTTGTTAGAAATTCATAGATATTCTACTTTGCTCATGTTTATTTTGGTAGTTTTACAAAGTGGATATTTAGCAACTAAATTCAGAAATGAATTAAAATAATTTTGAAATTTTAATTTCTTTGGAGTTAATAAAAATGATGAAAAGTAACAAATTAAGTACACTTATTTTCGCAAGTTTATTTTTGGGATTATTTGCTACAAATGTTTTTTCTCAAAAAATGGTTCCTATAAAAATTGATCTTCCAAAAGCAATGTTTGTTGGAACACCAACAAATATGACAATCGATAAATTAGAAAAACCATTGGGTAAACCAAGACCTCCATTTTTAGCTCCGGAAGGAACCAAAAATCTCGCCTTAAATAAAAAAGTCGTAAGCACAGATGATATGCCAATAATTGGTGAAGTTGATTATTTAACTGATGGTGAAAAAGACGGCGACGAAGGTAATTTTGTTGAACTTGGACCTTTTACTCAACATGTAACAATTGATTTAGAAAAAGAATATAATATTTATGCCTTAGTATTGTGGCATTTTCATAAACAGCCAAGAGTTTATTTTGATGTTGTTGTTCAACTTTCGAATGATAAAGATTTTAAAAAAGGTGTAAAAACAATTTTTAACAATGATCTTGATAACTCAAGCAAACAAGGCAAAGGAACCGATTGGCATTATGTAGAAACTGCAGAAGGTAAATTAATTGATGCAAAAGGTGAAAAAGCAAGATATGTTAGATGTTACAGTAAAGGAAATAACAGTAACGATTTAAATCATTATATAGAAGTTGCAGTTTACGGAAAATAGAAAAATATTATCCAATTTAAATGACGGTTACATTTTTGTGATCGTCATTTTTTTTGCCCTCTTTTTAAGATTATTTGATTTAAATAATCGTCCGTTCCATACAGATGAAGCCGTCCACGCAATAAAATTCGGTGAATTACTTGAAACCGGAAAATATATTTATGATCCAATAGAATATCATGGTCCAACTTTAAATTACTTTTCCTTAATTTCTGCAAAAATTTTCGATGAAAAAATATTATCCGATACAAATGAAGTTACATTAAGAATTGTTCCGGCTATAATTTCAGTAATATTAATTATTCTGTTAATTTCTATTAAATCAGAAATGAATAAATTTTTGATTTTGCTTATTGGAATTTTAATTTCTATTTCACCAATATTTGTTTTTTACAGCAGATATTATATTCAAGAATCTATGTTGGTTACTTTCTCTTATTCAGCAATTATAACATTCTATAAATATTTTAAATCAAAAAAAACATTGTGGATAATTTTATCTGCAATATTTTGCTCACTAATTTTTACGACAAAAGAAACGAGCATAATAATTTATTTTTCCGGATTTGCATCGTTCATAATTCTTAATTTTTTTAACAAAAAATTAAAATCGAAATTTAGAATTAACAAAAATCATCTAATATTATTTTTAATAATTTTCATAATTGTTTCAATTTTATTTTATTCATCATTTTTTACAAATCCAAATGGAATTCTTGACTCATTAAAAACTTTTACAAATTATTTTGGCAAAGCTGGTAATAATACGGAGCATATCCAACCTTGGTATTATTATTTTAGTTTTTTACTTTTCACAAAAAATGATTTAGTAATTTTTACAGAAATTCCATTATTCATTTTTTATTTGATAGGAATTTATTTTTTATTTTCTAAAAAATATTTTTTGCAAAATTACTTTTTCAGATTCATATTTTGGTTTAGCTTAATTCAAGCAATCGTTTACATTATTATACCTTATAAAACTCCTTGGCTTGCATTAAATTTTTGGATTGGATTTTTGTTTATTTCTTCATTTGGAATTTATTCGTCATATTTAATTATATCAAAGAAAAATCAAAAAACTCTTATTGTATCTTTTATTTTTTTAATTGTATCTCATAATATTTTTCAGACATATTTAACAAATTTCAAATTCCCATATCAACTGGGAAATCCTTTTACATATTCGCAGCCAACTCCGGATGTAATTTCTGCTTCGGAAAATATTATTAAAGTTGCAGAAAGTGATTCGACAAATATAAATATCTTTGTAAATGTAATTTCTAAAAACAATGATTATTGGCCTTTACCTTGGTATTTGCGAAAAATTAAAAATATTGCTTGGAATGAAAATGTACCTAACGATATTCATCATTTTGAAATAATTATTACTACTCCAGATTTTGAAGAAGAAATAATAAATAAATTATATTCTCTTCCCGAGCCTGGAAAAATAAATTTGTATGTTCCCCTTTTTAATGATTACACAACAATAAGACCAAATGTTGAGATTATTGGTATAGTAAGAAATAGTTTACATGAAAAATATTTACGAACTTTAAATAATCATACAAAGTAAAATTTTATATGATCAATTTTCCTAAAAATGACTCAAATAATTTACATCATTTTATACATGAAGCAATGGCAACAGTTTTTGAAATTATTATTGATTTAGAAGATAAAAAATATGCAGAGCAAGCTGCACAAAATGTGTTTTCGGAAATTGATAAATTAGAAAACAAATTCAGCAGATTTAGACCCAATACTGATATATCTAAAATCAATAATTCCAAAGTTGGTGAAAAAATAAAATTAAGTTTTGAAACTTTTGGATGCATATGGATTGCAAAACAAATTTTTGAAATAAGCAATGGATTGTTTGATATAACAGCCGGAAATGTAATTGATCATTGGAAAAATAAATTTTCTGGAAACGAAATATCGGTTGAAAATAATTCTGATTTTGGAATTAATAATTTTGTTTTGGATGAACCTAATTTTACCATAGAAAAATTAAATCAAAATATCAGCTTTGATTTGGGCGGGATTGGTAAAGGTTATGCAATTGATTTGGCAGCAAAATTATTAATTGAATGGGATATTGAAAATGCCTTAATTCACGGCGGTGGAAGCTCTGTTAAAACAATTGGTAAGAATAACAATTCCGATGGATGGTTAATTTCAGTAAGCAATCCAAATAATAATTTGCAAACAATTGCAGAAATTTTACTTAAAAATTCTTCATTAAGCGGATCCGGAAAACAAAAAGAGAACCACATTATTAATCCGAAATCACTTTTGCCCAATAATGACAGAACCGCTGCTTGGGTTTTGTCGGAATCTGCAACTATTTCAGATGCAATGTCAACAGCTTTTATGTTGATGAATGAAAACGAAATTACGGAAATTTGTAATACTAATAATTTTATAAGCGGAATGATAATTTTGAAAGATTCAACCGTATTAAAAAAAGAGGATATTTTTATTTCAAATAATTTTTCTGCAGATAAATTTTTTATATAGATAAATAAAATCTGCAATAATTTTATTTGAACTTTTACCAATACTTAATCGACTGTCTCTATCGCAAGACCAAACTACCGGAAATTCAAGGATTCTAAAATTTTCCTTTTGAGCTAAAAGAATTAATTCAATCTCAAATAAAAATCCTTTTGTAATTAATTTTGGAAATAAATTTCTTGCAACATCACCATTATATACTTTAAATCCGCATTGAGTATCTGTAAGATTTTTGGGGATTTTCAAAAAATATTTTATTGCAAAACCAAAAATTTTTGATATAATTTTTCTATCTAAATCTTGTTCATTAATAATTTTTGATCCCTTCATTTTTCTTGAACCGTTTGCAATTTCGCATTGATTATTTTTTATCAAATCAATACCAACAATGGCATTTTCAAATGGAACTGTTAAACCGGAATCTGCATAAATAATTATCTTCCCTTTTGAATTTTTTATACCTTCAATAATTGCTCCGCCCTTTCCAACATTTTGAAAAAGTTGTATAACTTTAAATGAATTTTTAACCTTAATTTTATTGTCATTTGCAATTTGAAATGTGTTATCTGAACTTCCGTCATCAACAATTATTATTTCACCAATAAAATTTTGCTCAGATAAAAATTTATCCGCCGCCAAAATATCAATAGATATTTTTTTACTTTCATTAAACGCTGGTATTATTATTGAAATTTCCATTTGAAAAAATTATAAATGATTATTCTAAAAAATAAAAAAGCTACTTAATCAATTATTCTAAATTTGAGTAAATAGCTTTTTAAAACTACATTATTTAATTAATCTTACTTATCGTCAAATGCTGCATCAAATTTTACGTTTGATGGTTTGAAATCAATTTTTCTAACAAACTCACAAGCTTCTTTTACACCGTGTTCACGTTCCATTCCGCTGTCTTCCCATTCAACAGACAATGGTCCGTTATAATTAATATGATTTAATGCTCTGATAATTTCTTCAAAATTTACTCCACCGTGACCTAAAGATCTGAAATCCCAACCTCTATCTTTATGACCAAAATCTAAATGCGAAGCTAAAATTCCATTTCTTCCATTGAGTTGTCTTGCCGCATCTTTCATATGAACATGATAAATTCTATCCGAAAATTCATGAATAAACATAACCGGATCAACCATTTGCCAGTGAAGATGGCTTGGATCAAAGTTAAAACCAAAAGTTTTTCTTCCACCGATTACTTCAATTGCTCTTTGTGCAGTCACAATATCAAAAGCAATTTCTGTTGGATGAACTTCAAGAGCAAATTTAACTCCGCATTCATCAAAAACATCAAGAATTGGATTCCACATTTTTGCAAAGTAAGAAAATCCTTCTTCAATTGTTTTCGGAGAAACCGGAGGAAAGCTATAAAACATATGCCATATTGAAGATCCGGTGAATCCATTAACAACATCAATTCCTAAATTCTTTGCTGCTCTTGCAGAATTCTTCATTGCTTCAACAGCCCATGCTCTTTTTTTCTCTGCATCGCCAGCACAATCTTTTGGAGCAAATCCATCTGAACGATCATCATTATTTAAATCGCAAACAAGCTGCCCAGCCAAATGATTACTTATGGCAAAAAGTTTTAATCCATTTTTTCTTAAAATATCTAATTGTGATTCACAATAATTTAGATCTGTTGCTGCACGAAAAACATCCATATGATCGCCCCAGCAAGCTAATTCAATTCCGTCATATCCCCAATCTTTAACTTTTTTTGCTAAAATTTCAAGTGGAATATCTGCCCATTGAGCAGTACATAAAGTTATTGATCTTGCCATTTTAAAACTCCTTAACAAATTTTAAATTGAAGTCCATTTCTCATTTCCTTTGGAATTTTTTATTACAGCATCAATAAATTTCATTCCTCTCACACCATCATCAACATTTGGGAAATCAGAAATCAATTCCAAATCAACCTCAAGATTATATTCTTTTAGTCGAATTGTATCGCCAAAATTATTATAAATATTTGCAATTGCTTCTAATAATGCTTCCGGATGACCTGAAGGTAATCTTGTAGCTCGTGCTGCAGCTTTACTAAAATTACCGACGTATAGATTTCCCCTTTTCCAAACTTGCATTGGATTATCACCATCTTTTACATGGAGGTAATTTGGTTCCTCTTGATGCCATTCCAAACTTTTCTTTGTGCCATAAATCCAAATTGCTAAATCATTTTCTTCACCTACAGAAATTTGGCTGCAAAATAAAACTCCTTTTGCTCCATTATTAAAATGCAACAAAACATTTGCATCATCATCAACCGGTCTTCCTTCAACGAATGATGTAATGTCGGCGCTAATTTCCGTTATTCTTAAACCAGTAAAATACTCAGCTAAATTTGCAGCGTGAATACCAATATCGCCAATACTTCCACCTGCACCGGTTTGTTTGGGATCAGTTCTCCAAGAAGCTTGCATTTGTCCGGTTTTCTCAATTGCGTTAGTTAACCATCCTTGCGGATATCTTACAACAACTTTTCTAATTTCACCAAGTTCGCCATTTTTAATCAAATCTTTACCAAGTTTTGCCATTGGGTAACCGGTGTATGTGTGCATTAGTCCAAAAACTTTTCCAGTATTTTTTACAATTTGTTCCAATTCCAAAGCTTGATCAACTGAAATTGTCATTGGTTTTTCGCACATTACATGAAATCCGGCATTTAGAAAATCTTTTGCCATTGGGAAATGCCAGTTATTTGGAGTAGTAATTGATACAAAATCAATTCTTTCATTTTTGGGAAGACTTAATTCGCCTTCAATCATTTTTTGATAATTATCATAAACACGATTTGAATTTAAATTTAGTTCTTTCCCCATTTGGTGAGATTTAATTGGATCAATATCAAAAGCTCCGGCAACAATTTCAACATTTCCATCCATTCTTGCAGCTTTTCTATGAACTTCTCCAATGAATGCTCCGGGTCCTCCGCCAAGCATTCCCATTTTTAATTTTCTACTCATTTTAATCTCTATTTTTTT
Source organism: Ignavibacteriota bacterium (assembly GCA_016708125.1). NCBI lineage: Bacteria > Pseudomonadati > Ignavibacteriota > Ignavibacteriota bacterium. Next base: position 3,938,289 of record JADJGF010000001.1, read on the forward strand.
TATACAAATTACTTATAAACTTGCTTGAACTTTTTTCTTTCTTCCAAATTTAAAATATAATAAACTGAAAAGCACAATTAAAATTGCCGGAAGAATTGACATGTATCTAAGTGTTTCAGATCCTTGAGTTCCTGTATCCATAAATACTCCCATTATTGGAAGTACAATAGAAACCGAAAACATTCCAAGTCCGCCAATAACTGAGAGACCTAATGCCCCACTTTCCGGAATCTCTTCGGCTACAAAACCTAACATAGTTGGCCAAAAGAAACAAACACCAACAGCAAATACTGCTGCTGAGAAATAAACCATTATTCCATCAGAATTACTTAACAATTGCAAACCAATAAATGACATTACTGCAGAAAACAATAACATTCCGGATGTACTTAATTTATGAACTACTGGTCCGGCAAACGCTCTTCCTAATGCCATTAAACCTGTTGTTAATGCTAATACAAGCATTGGAACTGCATGTGCGTCTGCTAAAAGTGTACTAATTCTTTGTTGAGTTGCTAATTCCGTAACAGCAGTTAAAAGCATACTAAAAGCCATGAATATATAAATAGGTTTTAATAAAGATTTCCACATTTCAGAAGTTGTTACACCGGATGTAACTCTTTCCGTTTGAGGGAAGTTTTCTTTTAAAAACATATATCCATAAATAATTAAAGGAATATATAGCACTGCAACGTAAATTCTCCAATTTAAGTTTATAACATCAAGCATAAAATATGCTAACAAACTTCCAATAACAATTCCACCGGGAAACCAAACATGAAATCTATTAAGCATTGTTGCTTTATTTTTGGGATATAAAGAAGCAACTAAAGGATTGCATGCAGCTTCAATTGCACCATTTCCAATACCAATTGCGGCAGTTGAAAAAAATAAACTCCACATTCCGCTAGAGAAGATAGTTCCCGTAATTCCAATAAAATGTAGAATGAAAGCCATTGTTAACACTTTTTTCATTCCCCACGAATCAACAAAGGAACCAAATAAAATCATTGAAATTGTAAATCCATAAAATGCCGGACCAAAAGCAAACCCAATATCCGTTGCGGTAAGTCCATAATCGGTCATAAATATTGGTTCCAATCTTGCTCTAAGTGCAAAACTAATTGCCGTAACAATTAGCGCAATACAACTCATTAGAAATAATTTTTTCGAATTAATATTTTGTGTATTCATATAAGATTACACTCCTATAAACTAATAGTGATTTAAAATAATTTTATATTCTTACAATTATAATTCCCAACCAGCAGGATATTTTCTAATTAAAAATTCATTAGCTTCGGGAATATTTGTAATTTCACCTTTTTCACCATCCCAAACTAATTTATCGAATTTATCAGCCATGCGAATTGCAATATTTCCAAGCATCATTGTTTCAACAAGTTTTGATGCATATTCAAAATTAGAAGTAGCCTGAACATTTTTCTTAATTGCTTCAACCCATTCTTCATGAATTCCCGGTGATCGAGGAATAGTTTTTTCCGGTTGTTTATATTCTTGCATTTTTGTTTCCGGAATTAATCTTGGACTGCTTCCGTAACATCCACACATAATTTTGCCTTTTGAACCATAAAACATAACTCCGCCGTCTTCGTCGCCCATTCTTCTGCCGGGTTCTAATTCTTCGGGTCTTGGGGGCATAACTCCGCCATCATACCAGCTTAATTGAACTGCTGGCAAATTTCCTCTTTCAGGAAAATGATAATGGAATATTTCTGCAACAGGCCAGCTTTCGCCATTAAATTTACTTGAGCTTGCTTCAATTATTGTTGGGTATTCAAGTTTTAAAGTTTCATATGGAATATCAAATATATGTGCTCCCATATCACCTAATGCTCCGGTACCAAATTCACACCAAGCTCTCCAACTCCATGGCATATAAGAAGGATGATATGGACGAAATTCTGCTGGGCCCACCCAAAGATTCCAATCAATATCTCTTGGTACAGAAGGGATTTCAGTTGGTCGTTCCATTCCGGTTTCCCAAACTGGTCTATTTGTCCAACAATCAACTTTTGTTACTGGTCCAATTGCACCATCAGCCAGCCATTCAGCTATTAGTCTAATTCCTTCTTGGGCATGACCTTGATTCCCCATTTGAGTAATTACACCGGTTTCTTTCGCAATTTGATTTAAAATTCTTGCTTCTTTTACCGAATGAGTTAAAGGTTTTTGTACAAATACATGTTTACCTCTGCGCATTGCATAGGCTGCTGCAACCGCATGTGTATGATCCGGAGTACTGACAGTTACCGCATCAATATCTTTTTGTTTATCTAGCATTTCTCTAAAATCTCTGTACTTTGGTATTTTGTTGAGTACTTCCAAAAGTTCAGGTTTATTTTCCTCTTTAGTTTTTGTTAAAGTCTCATCAATTTTTCTATCGTCAACATCGCAAAGTGCAACAATATTTTCAGTTGCCGCAACTGTCCACATATCTGATCTTCCTTTTCCACCTGCTCCAATTATTGCGATATTTAATTTATCACTTGGAGCAACATAACCTTTACCGCCTAAAACATGTCTGGGAATAATTGAAAAAGCCGCAGTAGTCATTGTTACATTTCCAATAAACTTGCGTCTTGTCATTCCACTTGAATTTTTTTCTCCCATTGTAAATTCTCCAGTTTAATCTGTAAAATTAATTTATTTATTAATGCATTTTTCTAATTTCTTAATAACTTGACAAGTACCTCTTACAGTATGATAAAAAACTTTCCAGCTTGTTCCCATATAATCCCAAATAACATCACCATTTTCCGCAAGTAAAGCGAACCATTCACCTTTTTCCCAATTTATCATTTTAGTAAAAACAAAATCATGTACATTGAAAAAAGCATTTAAATATTTTTCATCTTTTGTTAATAAATATGCATCTAAAAATCCAACCATTGCTTCTGCTTGCTGCCAAAATTCTTTTGTGACTTCGGTTACTGCGCCAATTCTTCTTCCTTCAACATATATTCCGCCAAATTTCCAATCAATTCCATTATTATATGTGTGTTCATAAATTGGGAGAACTTTATTTAAACTTTTTTCTCTTGGAATTCCTAAAATATCTTGAGAAAGTAAATATAACCAGGTTAGTTCAATATTATGACCATAAGAAGTAATATCAGTGGATTTTCCATTTTCATCAAATCTATCACGTCCCCAAACTGTTTCAAGTTCAACATTTGCAATTGGTTTCCAATCATGTGTAAACATGGAAATTCCAGTCCCGGTTTCCGAATCAATCATTTTATCAAAAATTAATTCTATTACTTCTTCCAAAGCTTTTTTATGATTTTCATCTTTAGTCAATTCATATAAAGTTGTATAAGCTTCCATCAAATGCATATGAACGTCTAGTGATTTATGAACACTTATATCACCTCTTGAACTTTTGATTTTAAAGAAGCGGTCGAAATGTTCAAAATATCCTTTGTTAATTTTATCAGCGACTTTTTCTTGTAGTAAATTAAATACTTTTATTGCTTCATTTTTAGCAAACTCATCTCCGGTTAAAAGTGCATATTCTGAAAGTCCATAAATTAAAAACGAGTGTCCGTAAATAATTTTATTTACATCTTTTGGAGTTCCGTCTTCTTCAACAATCCAATAAAATCCGCCGATTTCTTCATCATAAAAATGTTTAAACAGAAAATCGATACCTTGTTTTAATGCCTCTATTCCGTTTGGCCAATTAAAACCTAAACGCATTGCATGCGAAATTGTAAAAATACTTCTGCATTGTGAAAGAAAAGATTTTTCCGTAACGTTGGTTCTATTACCGTTTCTATCATAATTTGTTTGGAATCCGCCGAATTTTGGCTCAACGGCTCTTTCAGCCCAAAATGGAATTAGATTATTATTTAAATAATCTGTTGTAACATCTAAATACTTGCTTAATTTTTCGCGCAACTCAGCATTCATAAATTCTCCCAAAATTATTTAAGTAAGTTTTACTTTTTACTTAAATCTCTATAAGCTAATTCTTTTATTTCGATTATTTGTCCCGGGTTGTGTCCTTGAATTGCAAAGTGACCTTTTGCATAATCTGAATCCGTGTATTCTGTCATCAATTCATCATTAATCCAAATCTGCATTTGAGTTCCGACCATTCTAACTTTCATTGTGAACCATTCATTATCTTTTGTAATTAATTTTTTAGCTTGTGCCGTTGGTTTACCGGGTTTCCAAAGTGTAGCTGTGTGTGCATCTTGATGATTATCGATTTGGGCTTCATATCCAGCCGGCCAATTATCCGGATTATCTGCCGGAGGATTTGCTCTGAAATACAATCCACTATTGCCTTTATCACTAATTTTAAATGCCCCCTTAATTTCAAAATCAGCAGCAACTGCATCTGTATAAATATGACCCATTCCGCCATCACCAATCATAATTCCATCTTTAACATCCCACATTGCTTTACCTTTTACGAACCAACCATCCAAATTTTTTCCGTTAAAAAGTGAAACCCAGTCGGAATCGCATTCTTTAACACAATGAGAACTGCAAGACATAATGAATAATGTAGATAGGAGAAGAAACTTTTTCATTCGTTAACCTCTTTATTTAATTTGAAGTGATAAATGTGAAAACCTTTTTAAACATTTACGATAAGAACTATTTATTTGAAAAGACAATCGTTTGTCTAATTGTAAAAGCAAATTATGTATTTTTTTCAATATTGGCAAATATTTAATGGCATAAGCCAATTATTTTTTATGATTGTGAAATAATATTTATATAAAATTTATTTGCTTTCATTTTCCCAAAATCAATTTTGCAATTTTGTTTTGGGATATGGAATTTTATATCCTTTAACTGAATGCCAAATTATTCTGTTAAATGTATCTTCATCAATTCTATCATAATTCTCTAAATTTTGTTCTAACGATTTCTGCGCCCAAAATAATTGTTCTCCGGTAATTTCAGAAAGTGACGGATTTAATTCATCTAATGAAATATTATTTTTTCTTGCTTTGTAAGTCGAAAAGTCCGGTTTATTTGTAAAGCAATCGCTCATTGGTTCTGCAGCTAAATCAAATTGATTTAGTGGAGGAATACCTAAAATATTTTCAATTGTTCTGAACATATTAATTTGTGAATAATTTGTGGATATTACTTCTCCCCTTTTTGTGTAAGGACTGATAACTAATCCAACTGTTCTATGTCCATCAATATGATCAAGACCGTCTTGCGGATCATCTTCCGTTACTAAGATGCAAGTTTCCTTCCAAAATTTACTGTTCGAAATAACATCAACAATTTGTCCAAGTGCAAGATCATTATCTGCGACAGCCGCACGCGGAGTTGGTAATCCCGGTCTCGTTCCGGAAGTATGATCGTTTGGAAGAAGCATAATAATAAAATTGGGAAGATTATTATTTTTTTCAAATTCTTTAAATTCTCTTATGAATTCTGCTGCGCGGTAAACATCTGGAATTGTTTCCGGAAATCCCACAAAATTTTCGGATGTATATTTTTCAATTTGAGGAAGATTAACCTTTGAACGAAATTTAACTTTATTTGTTCCGTTCTTGTAATCGTTATAAATATCTGTAAATGTTGCTGTGTTTGGTTCAATAATTGCGTCAACAAATTCGCCGTAATTTCTAAAAGTTAAACCGTGATTTAAAACATTATCCCAAATAAATCCGGCTGGTGAATAAGCAATTGGATCACCTCCATTGTAAGGATAACTGCGTGGAAAATCTCCAAAAAATTTTTCAAGATAATCTGTAACATAAGCTTCATCAGTCCATTGATGTCCGTCAGCGCTAAGAATTCCGCTGCAATAAAAATTATCCAGAAGAACAAATTCTTCGGCTAAGGCATGATGATTTGGCGTAACATTTCTACCAAAATGAACGAGAGATGTATCTCCGTTTCCTTGCGGCATATCCCCAAAAACTTGATCGTAAGTTCTGTTTTCCTTAATAATATAAATCACATGTTTAAAAAAAGATTTTTGTCCTGGCAATTGCGGAACTGCAACAATATCGTCCATTTTTTCTTTACTATTAATGTGATTAAACATTTTAGAATAAGAATTATTTTCCTTAACAATTTCGGTTAGTTCAAGTAGTTTTTCATTATTAGGCAATTGAATAATTGAAACCGAACCAAGATGGTTATGCGAATTATAACCTTTAGCATCCTTCTCTAAATTTCTTGATCCAACTCCCTTAGTGTTTGCTACAATTAATTTTTTCTCGTCATTATCAAGAATTATTGCTCCCGGATACCATCCAGTTGGAATAAAGTGTTTTTCGTTTTTGGGATTTTCTAAATCTATTACACAAATTGCATTATCGGTTCCATTAGCAACAAAAAGTTTTTTCCCATCTTTAGAAATTGTAAGTGAATTAGGCGCACTTCCAAATGGTAAATCTTTATTCATTTTAACATTTATTTCATTTACAACTTTATCAGTCTTTGTGTCAATTACGGAAATGAAATCACTGTTAGCGCAAGCAACATATAAAAATTCCATATTGGGACTTAATACCATTCCAGTTGGATGCAAGCCTACATCTATAATATTTTCCTCTTTACCGGATTTTAAATTTACTATTGATAACGATCCGTTATTTGCAATTCCGGTTTTTGGATTTACCAAAACTTCACTTCCTGAAGATTCATAAGTTGGCTCATCTAATTTTGGTTTTCTTCCTCCCCAATTACTAACATAAGCTTTTACATCTGAAAATACTAAAACTTGGTAAGGTGATATTCCAACTGATATTTCGGTCATTGAAAAATCTTTCATACTAACAACGGCAATTGAATTACTTCTGCTTAACGGAACAAAAAGTTCTTCTTCTTTATTTGAAAAATCAAATCCGCCTGGAACCGGATGACCGCCGATTTTAGGTTCATTAAATAATATTGATGTTTCCCACTGCCATATATTTTCATCATTTAATTTTGCAATTAAAATTCTATCTCTTGCTTGACTTGCAAAAATATTTTTTTGATCAGTTGTAAACTTCACTCCGTTAAATGAAGCTCCACCGCCAATATGTAATGTTTGAATTACTTTTTGAGAATCAACACTTATTATTTCTAAAGAACTTTTATTCAATACTGCTAAGGTTTTGCCATCATTACTCAAATCCAAATCGACTGGTCTTCCGGGAAAATAAATTTGTGTTCCTTCCGGTCTAAGTAATTGATTGCTTGGAACTAAATAACACCCGTCGGATTGAGGTCCAACATATTTATAGTTTTTCTCTTCAGATTTGCAAGACAGAACTATAATCAATAAAAGAAATATGAAATACTTTTTTTTATTTTTCATTTAGTTTCCATTAACTTTAACAAAAATAATTTAGGTGATCCTATAATTCCCTTATCCAAATATTTCTATAGCTAACCGGATTTCCATGATCCTGCAATGAAATAGGTTCTTTTTCTTTATGGTTTTCATACTTTGGTTCGCCAATATAAACTGATGTTCCTTTTAATTCAACATGATTTTGAACTAAAACACCATTCTGAATAACCGTAATAAATGCGGGTTTTTCAACTTCACCATTTTCTTTAATTTTTGGTGCTGAATAAAAAATATCATACGTCTGCCAAACCCCCGGAGCTTTACAAACATTAACCAAAGGTATAAATTGTTTATAGATACTTCCTGCTTGTCCATTGGAATAAGTTACATTATTGTAAGAATCTAAAACTTGAACTTCATATCTTTCTTGAAGAAATATTCCGCTGTTCCCTCTTCCTTGTCCATCGCCTTCAACTTTTTCCGGAGTTTTCCATTCAATATGAAGCTGGCAATCACCGAAAGATTTTTTTGTGCGAATACTTCCCGCTTTCTTAACGACGGTCATTGCTCCTTCACCCAATTGCCATTTTGCTTCACCGCCCTTTACATTTTCCCATTCGTCTAAATTTGTTCCATCAAATAAAATTATTGCATCAGATGGTGGTAAATTATTTTCTCCGGGAGTTACAATTGCCGGAACCGGTTTCCAAACTTCTGTTAACTTTGGGTTTCCTTCATCTTGACCAAAATTTTGAAGTGGTAAAATCATCATTCCGATTATAATCAATAACAAACTTTTAAAGATATTTTCATTTTGCGATTTCATAAATATTCTCCTTCCGATTCTTGGGTATGAATTTATTGAATTTTATTTAACCAAATTTTGTTGAATAATTTTATTTTGCAATTTCTTAAAAATCTAAATTTAATTTTTGTACATAGCTTATAAGATTTCCTAAAGTAAAATAAATAAAAGTGACTGAAGTTATGTATAATCTAAATAGATTTTTTTTATTTATGGAGGGGCCTTATGTCTAAAATAATTTTGCGTTTGAAGAATTTTATTTTCATCTATATTTGATATGAGCACAATAAATAAAAAATATTTTTACACTGCAAAAATTATCCTACTTGAGCAGTATCATTTTTTTTGTTTTAATAATTTTTTCGGAAATTAATTTATAGAAATATATGCCGCTGTTTAATTCACTTGCATCAAACAATACTTCATAAATTCCCGGTTTTTGTTTTTGGTTAACTAATGTTACAACTTCTCTGCCAAGAAGATCATAAATAATTAATTTTACAGACTGAATATATCCTAATTCCATATTGGGAATTGTGTATCTTATTTTTGTAATTGGATTAAATGGATTTGGATAATTTTGGAATAATTCAATTTTCTGGGGAATCATTTTTTCATTCTTTATTGCGACTGCTGTAGATTTTATAAAATAATTAAATGATTCAGCAGTGTTTGAACCCCAAACAGATTTACTTCCGGCTGTATAACCAAGTTTTAATGCTTCTTCCGAGAGTTCACCGCTTCCTTCTAATGAAGCCGAAACTTTAATATTCTGGTTTACATCAATAATATTTTTCCCATCCGGAGTTTTTAGAAATCCCCAAAAAGGAGCAGAGATTTCCGCTTCGTTTCCATTTTCCGAAACAGCAATTTTTATAATTCCATAATAAATCGGACCTTTATCTTCAACTACTACATAGGTAGAATCTTCAAACAAAACCCACTGCGAATACCAGTCATAAGTTCCTGGTGTAAGTCTAACAATTCCTTGAGTGAGATCATTTTGCCAATTTGCATTATAATCTTCTTCAGAAATATATTCATGATTCAAGTAATGTCCTGTGTTATATTCGCCATTATAAAATTCAACTTCCATATTCATATCGTAACCTTTACTATCCGGGTAATACCCGCCTTCTCTAAGCGGATAGCCGGTTGTGTCATTATCATCAACATCAATTGTAAAAATAAAATAATATCTTCCGCTTTTTGTATGACCGAGAGAAGTTGATGAAGTATTTCCAATAATTCCTTTTGATTTTATATAGCCGTAAAGTGAATTTTCATCGTTGGTAAATTTTACCTCAAGAATATCAACATCGGAATAATCTAAAAATTGTGCCGGTTCTCCGCCCTCTTCATAACCATCAGTATCGTGAACATTATTTGCTGAGTCAGAAACTATAACTGGAATATTTTCCCAATCATTAAAATTTCCATCAATTATGATATTGTTTTGAGAATATAAAAACGTACTAAAAAATATTAGAGATAGGATCAGTAATTTGTTCATAAGTATTTCACTTGATTGAGTTATATGAATTTGTGAATATTATTCAGAGCTGCCATTTTTATTTATTAATTCCAAGGCTGAATTAATAAATATTTCTCCGGTTTTTTCTCCAAGACTTGTTCTTGAAATGTAATTGTAAGTTTTAAAACTGTTAAAATCTTCTTTAGTTAAAATGTATCCATAAGCATCATTTGTTAATCCAAATAAAAAAGGATTTTTAGTTTTCATTTTTCGTTTTAAATAAAATCCTATATTTGGTAAAGCTTCGCCCGGAATTGTAATTATTTGCGCAGTTCCAATATTTATTAAATTTAAAATTGTTGATACTTCATTGTTTTGAATATTATAATCAATAATAGAATTTTTCAAAATTGCTTTCATGAGTTCTGATTCTATCGGAAATTTAATTTTACTATGAGCAATTTCAATTTTGGGATTTTTCTGAATTTCTGCATCTGCAACTATTCTTAAAGATTCGTCGGCTAATAATTCGCCAATTCTAATACACTCTTCCCAATTATTTGCTTCTTTTCCATTCTCCAATCGATTATCCGCAGTAACCATACCGCCTTGCGCGCTATTCATAAAAATTGCAATACCGCCAATTTGATTTTCAATTTTATTATAAAATGGTCCAATTAAATCCGGTGTGCAAATGCCTCTATCGCTTCCAATAACTTCGGGATGAATTGCATAATTAACTAAAGTAGAAATAACATTTTTATTCTTTTCAGAAATAAATTGAATTACGCCGCATCGCGGATCAAACAGTTTTGGCGCGTAAGCATTATAGGCAATTTTTCCGTTTAACTCTTCAACTGCAACTTTTAGATAACTTGGTTGTGTTTTTTCTAACGCTTCGTTTATTGCTTCTGCAGTTTTTTGAACAACAGTTTCAATATAATTTAAGTCTGCGCCGCTATTACCATTCTCATCCGCAAAGCCATATAAATCCGGCGCGCTGTGAGTATGCGTTGCACCAATTAAAATATTTTCCGGTTTTATTTTTGGCACTAACTTTCTTATTCTATCACCAATTATTTTTGTAACGCCTAAATTATCAATTGAGACAATTGCAAATCTCACGCTATCTTTTTCAACAACAATTACTCGTGTAGAAAGTTCACCATGCTTTATATTTGCCTGTTTGGGAATTCCAACTCCACCGGAAACCGGAAGCAAAGGATTGGGAGTTATTATGCGAGAGGCTGCTCCGACTTTTAATTCAGAAGCTGATACATATTGTGAGACCAATATTAAGAAAGAAAACAAAATTAAAAATGTTTTTATTTTTTTCATTGATTTTCCTTCCAATATTTTTGTTGTTAAATTTTTGCCGGATTTAGAACCACATATTTTACTGTTTTTCTATTCCATGTATAAACAATATGAACCAAACCATCATTCGATTGAATTACCGATGGATATGAATATTCCTCATCGTCAATAGTATCTGGATTTGAAACTGATTCTAATTCCAAAATATTTTTCCAATTTTTTCCATCATTTGAAATTGCAATAGCTAACGGAATTCTTTTTCCCCAATTTGTTTTAGTTGGATTATAAACTAATAAATGTCGTCCGTCACTAAGTGTTACGGCATCAATACCGGAATTAGGATTCGGTAAATTTAATGCGGTCATTTTCCCCCAAGATTTTCCATTATCAAATGACCAAACTTGTGATATTACTTCATTTTCAGTTCTGCAAAGTAATTGTAAACTATTATTAGGATGTATTAAAATTGTCGGTTGAATTGCTCCAAATTCTTTTTCATCATTTAAATCGCCCGAAGAAATCCAAGTTCTCCCCAAATCTTTACTTTTTTCAATTTGAATTTTCCAGCCGTCGTGTTCAGTGCTTGTTGGTGAAATAATTTCACCATTGCTTAATTGAATCGGTTTATTTTTAATTGGTCCATAAATTCCATCCGGTAAACGAATTGGCTCCGACCAAGTTCTTCCATTATCATTTGAAGTAACATAAAGTCCCCACCATTCTCGTGGACTTGGTCCAACTTTATAATATAAAAATAAAGGTCCATTTTGTGGTTGAAATAAAACCGGATTCCATGATGGATATCTCGATCCATCTTTTTGAATTCCATTTACAACTTCAGTAGGAATTGACCATTTCCCATTTTCACTTATTGAAACCCAAATTCCTACATCGGGATTTTTTTCATGAGTTCCGCCAAACCAAGCTGCAACAACATTATTTCCGCTTACTGCAATTGTGGATGCGTGACATTGCGAAGTTGGCGCATTCGAAATTTCATAAATAAATTCTTCTTTAACTATTGATTGATGTTTTACTTTTTCAGAATTGTTAATTGGTTTTGTACAGTTTGCAAATACAAAGCTAATTAGTAAATAAAACAAATAAGTTCTCATAATTTATTTTCTCAAATTTCTAAATCAATTTTATTTGGACAAATATCTAATAATAAAACCATTGAGTATCTACAGTCGGTACTAAAAATTCACCGGTAAAATTTTTAACAACAAGGACTGATGTTTCAAGCGACTTCGGTCCATCATTTAATTTCAATTTATATAGCACATCATTGTTTATCCAAACTGAATATTTCTTTTTTAAATCTTCAAGTTCTTTATCAAGCAATTTTTTATGCTTCTCAAAAAGAATTGCGTTATACACATCATTCTTATACTTATAAAATCTTGTTGTATCTATATCGGAAATTCTTAATTCTTTCCATCTGAATTTAAAATAATTTTTCATCTCGTCATCAGTTACTGAAATTTTTTGAATTATGTGATCTCTGAAAATATCATAAGTCCATTTTTCTTCCCACAACTCAATATCTTTTTTTACGTTTGAGGAATCCAAAACGCCATCGGATTTTGCTATCTCAATAAACTGATTATTTTTAATCATTGTTCCAACTTCGGTTATCAATCTATTTTTAAGATCATTCAAATCAGAACTTTCAATAATAGTTTTTCTGTGATAATTCATATAATTAAAATAATCTTCAACAGTTGTAATTCCGTTTACAGAAGAATATAATTTTTGCGGAAGTATTTTTTTTAATTGCTTCAAATAACTTTTTGATGTGTCAGTAACTTGACTTAAATTTTTTACCATTGATCCACTTTTGGGAATTCCGTTTTTAATCCATTCGAAAAGAGGTTTCACCATTTGATCTATTGTTGTATTGCTAACTCTGATATCCAATGGCGTTAATAACGAATCCATTAACTTATGTACAATTTTATCAGATTCAACATTATGCAAACGCGCATACATTTTTTTTCTTTTTGTACCAAATTTTAATTCGTCAGATTTAATTGCTTCTCGTTTAATTTCGACTACTTGAAAAATTGCATATCCATCATTAAAAGGAATTGGTTCTGACGGTTTTCCAATTTCTAAATTTTGAATTGATGCAAACATTTCCGGAGGCATTTCCATAAAATCCATCCAGTCAGTTTCAAAATTTTCTTTCTTTACATTTTTAACTTCTAATCGATCAATTTGCTTATCAATAAAATCTCCCAAATTTGATATTTGAGCTTGTTCATAAGCTTCTGCAGCTTTTTGTAAAGATGGCGTAGGATAAATTAAGAGTCTGAATTTTATGCTTGATTTTTTTAATGCATCAACTATTTTTTCTTCCGGTATTTTTACTTTTGCATGAACGTGTTTAAGGTAAAATGATTCTAACAAATTATTATTTGTTCTATTCTTTACTCGATCGGAAACATATTTACTTTTATTGTAACCTTTGCTGTAACCTTCGTTTGCAATCAGCATTTCTTTGATCATAAGATCTAAGTAATGTTTTCTGGGATTGCTCCCTAATCGCAAAGTTTTCAAGCTGAATTCAAAACTGCTTTTAAATTCGTCAACCGTTATAATTCTATTGCCAACTTTTGCAATGATTTGATCTTCCGGAATTTTATCATCTGAGCATGATAAAAAAAATAACCCGATTATTAAGGCAACAATCGGGTTTGCAAATTTATTTTTATGTGAATTCAAAATTATAAACTACCTAATATTTTTAGCTACTTAATAATTGCAAATTTACCTCTTTGTGTTTTAAGTCCTTTAGCTTCAACCACAAAGAAATACATTCCAAATGCAACTTCGGGACCATCTTCAGTTGTTAAATCCCACGGATGACGGCCTACATCAAACGCATCTTCATGTTCAATTTTTTTAACAAGTTCACCGCTTGCAGTAAAAATATAAATTGTACATTTTGGCGGAAGATTAACAAAATCAACACGTCTTTGAGAATTGCCGGCAATTTCATAAATAGATTCCAAAGTACTTGTTGCAACATAAGGATCCGGAACAACATAAACTTTTTTCTCATCATTAATTTTAACATCCGTGGCTTTCCATTCGCCGCCTTCTACTGCAAAACGAAAAGTATCTTGTTCAGTAGGATTTCGTTCTGTTCTAAAACTATATACATCACCAGGAGACGGCGGAACTACAGTAGTGTCTTTTCTTAGGAAATCTGGTTTGAAGAATCTCAATTCCCAAGAAGACCAATACCTATCGTTACTTACAACATGATCATACTTAGGGAATTTAATTACAACACGCGTGCTATCCCAAATTTGTCCAAACATTTCCGGAGGTAAATAATTTCCGTTATTTCTATTTTTTTCATAAATAACATTTATGGTCATTTTTATTTTATTATTTGGATCGGTTACATCCCAGACACTAAAATTTATTGGATACTGTTTTAATACAAGTGAACCCGGAGGAGCGTACGAAGTATCGACAATATGATCATAAACAACTAAATCAAAATCCCGCGGAAGTGCATATCCTGAGCCAGTAAGCTCAATTGAATTACAACGAATATTAGATTTAGTGTCGGTTGCCCACAATTTCCAATCAGTTGTTTCTCGTTTATATTTATTGTATTTGATTACAGAAATATTTCTAACATTATCATTATTTATTTCATCTTCAATTGGGAATTTCAGATCATATTTAACACCTTGATAAACTCCTTTTTCAATTGCTGCGTAACCTTTTTTCACAAATTCTGAAGGTCCGGGATGAATTACATTAAATAGAGTATCGCCGGTAGTAGTATTCATTAAAGTTATTCCTCTTGTACCACCCCATTTATAAAGTGGTGTAAGTGCAGTCAGCCAGCCATCATCTTTAAAAGTTATTTGATAAATATCAGATAAATGATCAGTAGCGTGATGTTTATTAAAAACATCAACGTTAAAATTTCCACCGCGAGAATAACCGCTACTATGTTCAATTTTCAAAGAATCAACAAACGGTTCCGTATATCCGGCGGCAGATTCTTGAGGCACACAAACAGCTGTATTTCTATCACGGAAAACTACATCACCTAATTCATTTACAGTAATATTAAATGCACATTCACTTGGCATTGCTTGTAAAGGATAATCTTCAGTTACAATTCCTCTATCAAAAAAATCATAATCATTTCCGGCATCGATTGAAGTTACTGCATAATAATATGTTCTTCCGTTTTCAACTAAAGTATCTACATATGAATGTTTTAATCCGCTGTTGTTTCCCATATCGTAATGAACTCCAAGATTAGGGAAAGGTATTGGATGTGCTCCCCTTAATCCATCATCGGATCTATCATAAATTTTAAGTGGTTCAAACAAAAGTACATTCCCAAAAGCATCTGTAACTGTTTTAATATCTAAGAAATCCGGATCCGTACTTCTATAAAGTCTATATCCGTTAAAATCCAAACCAAAGAATGGATCTTTAGAAAACTCAGCTTCTGTATCCCAATACAATTGTACCTTTCTATCAGAAACATTTGATATAAGAGTTGGCTGTAATGGAGGTGTTAGAAATCTATAATTATCATTATAAATACTTTGCATAGTAGCTTTATTTCTTACAATATCTTCCTGGTTTTCACCCATAAGTAAAGCAATTGTAAATCTTTTCCAAACAGGTCTTTGAGCTTGCTCAAGTGCGTCAGTAGTTTCTAATTTGACATCCTTTGCACCAAAAATAAAAACAATATCATCGTCCGTTTCTTCTATTTCCGGATCTTCTACTTTACTTAAATATTTTTCCCAAAACCCTTTCTGGTTTCTTAGTTCTTTATTAGATTCATAAACATAAATATGTCCCAAACCAGCTTGATCTGCCTCATCAATATCAGTAATATCATAGTTAGATTCACCAATATCAATTCTTCCATTTGTTTCACTTCCGTCTGAATCAGGTCCGGGCCATCCATTTTCATCAGGACCTATTCCATCTGTGCCTCTATCATCGTTAACTGGTTCAAAATCTAATTTATCATTCTTATTTACGTCTTCACCAGGATCAAGTGCACCATTTAGGTTTTTGTCTTCAGTATCCCATGTTGCATTTCCAGATGTACCTTCAATATTCAATAGTCCAGTATCACTAAATGATTTCCAATCACCGTCATTATCTATTTTATCAAACATACTTTCATCAACAAGTCCATCTTTATCATCATCAATACTGTTATCTTCAATACCCGGACTTTCCAAAAATGCAAAGCCAAAAACACCTATTTTTTGATATGTATTTAATTGATCAGGAAATTTATGCCATTGATATAAAATATCAAAAGCTAATCTTCCTTCATCTCCGGTTCCAAATTCAGCCACTACATAATCAACAGCATTAAACGTACTTTGTATTATACTTGCATCAGCCCACATTCCTGTAACAACTCTATTTAAGTTATAATCACTATAGTTGCGAATTCTGTAAACTGAAACTAAAATATCTTCAGCAAGAGGATGAAACCAGGCATACGATCTTGATTCAACTTCAACACCCATACCACGAATACTAACTTTATTTACGTCTGGATCTTTCCATTTTGTGGTATTTGGAGTACCGTCAGCATTTTTCATCGGCCAATATCTAAGTGTTGTATAGTCTTCCCAATAATCATTTTCATGATCATCAAGCATATAAACTGTTTCTTGATCAGCTATTGTTCCAGCTTTATATTCACCATTCCAACTACCTGCTCTTGGTCCTGGACCTGTTGTTCTTGGCGGTCTTCCTGCCGGAGGTCTGGTATCCCCAACGTACGAACCTCCCGGCCAATATTCCGGCCAAGTTCTTTTATCGGTACTAATTGCCATACTTTTTAAAATACTTGTTGGAGGATCCAAATTTAGATCAAGTACTCCATTAAAATTTACATCTTCACTTGGAGTTAGTTCACCATCACCATCAACATCTTCATTAATTCCCCATATATATCCATAAAATCCATCATTGAACCAACCTGGAATTGGCTGCCAAATTTGCTGATGTGTTCTATCCGAAGATAATTGAGCAACTGTAGCATTACTAACGTGAGGCAAATAGGCATTACTTAGAATTCCAAATTGTTCGCCGTCCCAATTTTCCGGAACAACTTTGCCTTCTAATGCTTTCATATCAGTAACATAAGCAGCAACTAAAAAGTTTGCACTCGATAAATAATTTAATCCTTCGCTTCCGGGCCATCGCATTCCAACTCCGCCAGACATTCCGGCATCCGTAATATTTCCAACATTCCAAACAGAAGTGTAAATTAAATTTCTATCAAACAAACCTCTTGCCCAATATCTTGCCCAATGCATTGGATGAGAATCTGATGTTGAACCTGCAACTTGCGCGTATATTTTATTTTCAGAACAAACTAATATTAAGGATGTTAAAAAAATAATTAAAGATAATTTTAATGTTTCTCTAAATTTTTTAAGTAATAACACTTAAAATCTCCTGTTTTACTAATTCTTTAAAAATTTATAAATTTTTATAATTTTAATAAGCACTTATTCCAATAGAAAATCTATTAACTGAACTTAAAACTCCCCAATCCGACCAAGAATAATCTACTGTAAAAGTAGCAAGATCAAGGATTTTATAATTTATTCCTGCACCTAATGTTAATCCGTTTTCTGCAGTATCTGAAAAAAGTGATTGATATCCTCCACGTAAATAAAATGCATCAAAGACTTTTGCTTCCATTCCCAAATCAACTGTTTCAACATTGTTGCTTGGATGATTTAAATTACTTCCAAATGTAATTGAATTATTTTCATCTAAATCCATTACATAAGCAACACCGAATCTAAATAACAACGGTAAGGCGTAAGTCTCAGTTGCAAGATTTATTGGAACATTATCATTATTTAAATAAACTGTTTTACGACCATCAACATCTATGATTCCTGTTAAATCTCTTCCAGATAAACCAAATTCTGCACCTAAATTACTAATTGTTCCGCCAAGTTTTAAACCATCAACCGGAGTTTGAAAAAGTATTGCCATATCAAAGCCAAATGCTGAACCGCTTACATGCCAAATACTTTGTCTAAAATATTTAGCGCCAACACTTGCAGAAACTCGATCTGTAATATTCATTGCATAGTATAAACCAGCAACAAAATCAGAAGCTGAATATGTTTCACCGTTTCCTTCAGGTCTGAAAACTGTTCTAACCGGATTCTCACCGTAATTTAACATTGCAAGATGAAATCCAAGCGAACCTCCTAAAGAAGGCAAAGGAATAACGAGGCCTAATGAACTAAAATCAGTATCAACAAACCAATCAGTTTTAGTAACTTGAACTGAAATAGTTTTTAACTGAGTAATTCCAGCCGGATTCCAATATAATGCAGAAGGATCATCTGCAATTGCCACAAATGCACCGCCTACAGCTTCGGCTCTTGCGCCAATTCCAATGCCAAGCATTGCAGCAGCGTTTGATCCCCGTTTATTGGCATCTGTATTATATCCCAAATCATCGGAATTAACTTGCCCAAATAGTTGAATTGAGAAATTAAGTATGAGAAATAAAATTAAAAGTTTTTCTGTTTTCATATATTTTCTTAGTATAAAATTTTAATTAAAATTGTATTCCTAATCCAATTTGAATAAATCTTGGTCTTGCATACCATGAAGGATTATAGTCTGCTTCCTCATGTGTAAAGGCTCCAACTTCATCGATTCTTTCATATCTTCGTTCACCAATTTCCGGAATATAAGCATTTGGCCCAGCTCTACCCGTAATAGAGTTAACATTATTTTCTTCAAGATGGTTTAGAACATTATAAATGTTTAGGCTTGCAATAAAATCTAAACTAAACAAAGTAAACCCATTTGAGATTTTCATATCAATATTCCATCTGATTGGTCTTCGATCAATATTTGACCACCAGCCGCTTGGAAGTTCTAATGCATAATCAATTGTTGTTGGTGTGTAAGGAAGCGCTGAACCAAGTCTTCCTAAAAGACTAACGACAGTTCTTTCCCAAGGTCTTATACTAAATGATCCATTTAAAGAGTGAGTCTGATCCCAATCTAAAAATTCAATATTTCTTGTCGCTAATGTATATGCACCTTGACTTGGACCAGAAAGAATTTGTACAGCTAATAATGCATCGGCAGAAGACGATGAACCTTTTGCAACCATATAGGTGTAATCTAATCCTCCGGAAAATCTTCCATCAGATGATCTATAATTTAAAGCAAAAGTTAATCCGGAAGAATGTCCGTATTCTTTATTAACATATCTGGAGAATGTAGTAGCATTACTTAATGTAAGTAATTCAATACCTAATAAATCTCTAATGTCTTTGTAATAAACACTTAGCTCCATCGAAAGTTCTTGTGTCAAAGCTTGCTGAACTCCAATTTCGTATTGTACGGTTTTTTCTGGTTTTAAATTTGGATTTCCGATTGTTCTATTTGCAATACTAAATTGATTATAATGAGGAAGAACAGGGTTATCAAACATTTTTTCATAACTTGGAGTTTGAAAAAAATGTCCGTATGATAATCTTAACGCACCTCCATCGGAGATTGGGAAAGACAATCCCAAACGCGGACTTAATTGATACTTACTTTCTGATTGAACATAATATCTGTCATCACCAACAAGTTCCGGCTTAACATCAACGTACGATGGTGCATATCTATCTTGGGAATCAAAATAATCAAATCTTATTCCTGCATTAAGTACAATTTCACCCATATTTAAAGTTGTCTGCGCAAATGCTGCACCTTCTAATGGTTTTCTTGTATAATCAACATAAAATAAATCATCAGCTGAACTATCAGGAGAAGCTTCTCTTAATAAAATATTTCCGAAAGCATAATTTCTTGTTGCTTCTCTAAATTCATAATAAGGTAATTCAAAAGCTCTAATTTCACTTTGTGTATATGGGAATTGCATTATTTCATGACCGAGTACTTCTTTCATCGGTGCATTTTTATAATGAATATTATATGATTTTCCCTCAAATCCAAACTTAATTTCTAAAACTTTATTTATCTGCCAAGTTAAATCACCATTTATAAGATGGATTTTTTGATCAAACCAATTTCTATCCCAACTACTAATACCGCCATAATCAAATCCTGTACTTGCTCCCGGATCCCATTGATTTACTGCATTAAGCTGATATCTTGAATCTTCTGCACTTTCGTACATATATTCTTTCTCATTATTCATTTGATATGAATACCGTAAATTATAATATAAATTATCAGCAGGTGTATGAGTAATAACAAACATGTGTGTTATGTTATCATTATAAGTTGTTGGCATTGCATCCGGACAAAACTTCCAGCTATTGCTAAAATCCTTTGAAGTTGTAGTATTATAAAAAATACTGTAGGAAGTTGTTAATCCACCAAAAGGCTGATAAACCAATTTTGTATTAAAGTTATAATTATTAAAAGTTTCCATATTTACCATTTCACCATTTCCAGTGTGAAGTGAATCCGGTAATGGAATTACCAATGGATCGGGAGGATCAAATCTGGCTCTGTACCATTCTCTATAAACTGCTATTTCCCAACCGTCTTCGGGGTTAAATCTTCTTTCGCCATTTAAATATCCTTTGGAATCTTCAATCCTACCATTAAAAAGAAATCCAAGTTTTCCAAAACTTTCCGGTAGAAATTTAACAGGAGCCGAGATTGAAAATTTTACTTCACTTTCATTCATTGGATCAAAATCTTCTAATCCGCCAACGTACATTGGAGAATTTGGTGAATAATATCCTCCGGTAAGTGCTTCAACTGTTCCGGAAAAATTTTGTTCAGGAACTTTTGTAACAACATTTATAATTCCAGATTGGGCAGAACCGTATTCAGCATTAAATGTTCCGGTAATTACTTGCAATTCTTGGATAAAATTATTTTCAACATTTACGTTCGAACCGCCGCTTTGACTAAATGTATTTGTAACCGGAACTCCATCAATCATGTAAGAAATTTCTCTTGATCTTCCGCCTCTAATATGCAAATTACCGCCGGAATCTTTAATTACACCAGCTTGAAGTTGAATAACTTCATCTAAAGTTGAAACAGGAAGCGATTCAATTTCATCGCTATTTACATAAGAAGCAGAATTTGTACGATCTAACTCTACTGCTTCTCTTTCAGCAACAACAAGTACAACTTCACCTTCAATAATTGCTTCTTCCAGTTTAACATCTAAATTCACGGTTCTATCAATATAAACGCGAATGTCTGATATTTCAACCGTCTTATAACCAATCATTGAAAAGCGTAATTTGTAAGTATTCGGCTGCAAATTTATAATTATATATTCACCATTAACATCGGTCGCAGAACCTTGTCCTCCGCCATCAAGAACAACTACGTTTACGCCAAATAAAGCTTCTCCGGTTCTGGCATCAGTAATCTTTCCGCCAATTTTACCGGTAGATCCAGCAAATAATGTTAAATGTGAGATAAAAATAATTAGGAATGAAAATATTGATTTATTTTTTAACAATATCATTCTTGAACCTATAAATTAACTTTTAATTAATGTAAAACTTATAAAAACTATTTTTACCAAAAACCAATATTTTTTTAACTTTAATAATCTTTAATTCTGTTTTTCTAAATTCTGCTTTGCTTTTAGTTCTGATGCTTTATTAAGAGCAGTTTCAAAATTGGATGTTAAAAATTTAAAATAATATTTTTCTTTCAGAAAATTTTCAAATTCAGTTCTTAAAGCTTTTTCTTTTTCACTTCTATACTTAACTTTTTCTAAATCCGGAAGATTTGTAACTTTTTGTAATTCTTCGTTAACTTTATTTTTTACCGCTTTTTGATAAAGTATTGTACTTAGCAAAGAAGTTTTTATTTTGCCGATTTGATTTTGCAGTTCTTGATCTTCATTCAAACCTTGTTCTTTTGCATATTTTGAAATAAGATGCTGTTCTTTAATTCCAGATAATCGTTGAAAAAATTCATTTCTATTTGTCGGAGATTTTTTTCTTTCAGCAAAAATATCAGATAAGTAAATTTTTCCGTTTGAATATTCTGCCAAAATTGTTTTTTGTTCATTATCAATAATTTTATCAAAATTAATTGTTTCTGATTTCGCATTTTCAACTAATGATAAAATGTTTTCAATTTTAGAATTAAATAATTTAAAATTGTATTTCTTTTCCAAAACATTTATTTGTTCATTAATCAAATTTTGAATAAAAACTCTTCGGCTATGAAAAAGTGATTGCCAAATTTTTTGTTTTACTTCATCGAAAGCTGGAACTTCTACTTCTCGTTTTTCACCTTTGTACAAAATATAATACCCGCCATAACCTTTAAAAGGAGAAGAATAATTAAATTGTGAAAGCGTATCCATCACAATTCTAATTGCGTTATCTCCAACTGATTCTCTAATTATCCAACCAAGATCTCCGCCTTTTTTATTTGTCGAAATATCTTGCGAAAATATTTCAACAACTTCTTCAAAATTTTTTCCGTTTTTCAGTTGTTCATAAGCACTATTTATTTCTTTCTGCTGCGATAAATGAAATTTTTCATCAGAGGATTCAAGAAATGGGCGCATAATATATTTCATTTTATATTGAGGAGAAAATTCAGCATAAAATTTATTTATCAAACTATCAGAAATTATTTTAGGACTAATTTCATTTTGAATAAAATTTTGATAGAGTAATCTTCGTTCGTTATTTGAAATAATGTTTAAATAAATTGAATCTTTATCAACATTTCTTTCAAGTGCTTCTAAAACAGAAATTTTTTCCAAAGCTTTATTTGAAACTATTTCCTCAAGATTTGTTTGTGTTGGAATTTTTTCCGGTTTGTATTGTGTACTCAGAAGATAATGATCTATGTATTCATTTTGCAGAACATTTCCGCCGGTAAATTCAGCTAAAACTAAATTTTCATTATTTGAGGAACAATTCCAAAAAATAAAAATTGCTATTGGGATTATAAAAAAAATCCTATTAAACTTTATGCTAATCATAGTGCCAAAATTTTAAGACTATTTTGTGAATTATAAAAATATCAGATTTTCTAAAGATAGAAAATGTATTTCAAAAAATGTGAATGGGGATATTCCCCATTCACACATTGAAGAATTGTTTACTTTAACAATACCATTCTTTTGGTAATTGAGTTTGAACCAGCTTCCAATCTATAATAATAAACTCCGCTTGGCACACTATTACCAAATTCATTTTTACCATTCCAAACTGCTGATTGGTTTCCTGAAATCATTTTTCCGTTAATAAGTGTTTTAACTTTTTGGCCTAATGAATTATAAATAACTAAAGAAATTTCTGAAAGTTTTGGAACAGAGAAACTAATATTTGTTTCCGGGTTAAACGGATTTGGATAATTGTTTCTTAGTTCAAAATTGTTAGAAATAAGATTACCATTATCTTGTCTAACATCTGTAAGAATTGTTAATTCTCCGCGTGTTGTTATATCTGTACCCCAATCGTCTATCGGAGTTTCGTTCATACCGCAAATTGCAATAATATCACCATCATTGAAATAATCAACTCCGGTTTTGTTTTTATAATACATTTTTAAAGTACGTAAAGACATACCAACTTCAATAAAATCATTACCCCAAGCATGTGCCATCCAATCTGGTTGACCATCCATTGTTAAAGGATCATCGCTAGAATTATTTAGTAACATTCCATCATGATGCATAACAGTTACACTATCTTTATTTATAACTTCATAATTAAATATTTCATAATCAGAACCAAGATCAGTTTCACCGTTATATTCTGAATAATCAGCTGCCCAATAATCCAAATTATTTATTGGAGCTTTGCCTTCATTTGCAACTTGCCAATCATCATTTGTTCTTGCACCCCATTCCAACATAACTTCAGTTCCAATTGGATTTTGACCTTCAACTGCTAAACTTGCCAAATAACCAACTGTTGTATAGTGCGCTTCGTACCATCCAGAATTCCATCCTGTTGTTACATCATTATCAATATCGACTAAAATATGGTAATAACCTCTCGAAGCATTATAAATAGTACCTTCTCGGTCATTTTGATAAGCATTATTCGGCCAGCAAGGTCCACCCCACATTTTGAGATACCAATAAATATTTTCACCGTCTGTTTTAGCTTTTACTTCTTTAATATCAACAATATCAGAAACTATTGCACCAACTTCAGCTGGGAAAACTCCGTCTTCATTATTATTTTTTTGAATTAAAGTTGGAATATTTGCCCAATCTGATTCGTCTCCATCAAATGTTATAAGTTGAGGACGAGCTGCGATTGCATCCGGTAAAGTTAATTCACCTCTCGTAGAAATGTCTGTTCCCCAATCATCAATCGGAGTTTCGATCATTCCGCAAAGTCCAATTACATCACCAGGATTAAAATAATTGTAACCTTTTGCTTCATAATATTTCTTAACCGGAGTAATCTCGATTCCAAATTCTAGGAAATCATAACCCCAGCCATGTCCAGCCCAATATGAACGTAAAGTATCATTTAAAATTTCATCATTATCTGAACTGTTGATTCCAACAGAACCTTGCCAAGAAACCATTTTTGCTGAATCAGCATTTGGAACATCCATATTGAAAATTTCATAATCAGAACCTAAATCGGTTTCTCCATTATATTCTGAATAATCTGCACCCCAATATGATAAATTCCTAACAGGATTTGCACCTTCATTTTCAACTTTCCAATCATCATTAGTTCTTCCGCCCCATTCCAACATAACTTCAGCGCCAATTGGATTTTGTCCTTCAACAGCTAAACTTTGCAAATAACCAACAGGTGTATAATGTGCTTCATACCAAGCCGTATTCCATCCGGTTGTAACATCATTATCTAAATCAAGCAGAACGTGGTAAGAACCTCTTGATTCATTATATATAGTTCCGCCGTGATCATTTTGATATGCATTATTCGGCCAAGCGGGACCACCCCACATACGTCTGAAAACAAAAAGAGTATTTCCAACAAATGTTGCTTTCATTTCTTTAATATCTACAATATCAGAAACTGCAGCACCGACTTCTGCTGGGAAAACTCCGTCTTCATTATTTGCTTTTTGAACCAATAATGGTAAACTATCCCAATCCGTACTATCCCCATCCATAAATATTTGAGAACGTACATCCGAAAATGAAACGAACAAAATTGTTAAGAGTAAAAACTGCAAAGTTTTTTTCATACTGCCTCCCGTTAAGTGTTTTGAAAATTATTGAATAAATATTTTATTCACAACCGTAGGTAAAAAGGAAATTCAATTTAATTGATTAAGGAAATCGTTAAATTTTTTGCTGTAAATTTTATAATCAAATTTAGTGCAAACGATTGCCTAACTCAATGTTAACAATAAATAAATAATTTGTCAAGTTAAAAAGCTAACTAAACTTGCTAATTATAAAGTGAAAATAATCCTTAAAGTTTTTTTAGAGAAATGAATTTTTTGAAATTTATATTTATACAGCCACTTCTCAGATATTAAAATTATATTTCTGCGCTAAAATATTATTGACAAATTATTAAATCATTACTGCATTGTTAAATAAATATTAACATTTTAATTTTTGTTTACAACTAATGAAGAAGCTCCCAATATCGCAGAATTCTTTAATGTTGATCTTTCAATTTTAAGTTGCGTGAGCTGGGTTTTAAATTCGTATTCGTTTATTTTTTCATACATAGATTTCTTAAAAAATTTGTATGCTTTGCTGACTGAACCTCCCAAAATAATTATTTCCGGATTTAGTGCATACATTATAGAATTTATCAAATTTCCCATATGTTCTCCAAATTCAATTAAAATTTCTAAAGCCTTTTCATCACCATTTTGTGCACTTTTTAAAATTTCTTCGCCTTTTATTCCATACTTAAATTGAAAAAATTGTCCGCTGCAATAATATTCATAATTTTTATCTAAGTATTTCATTAACCCAAATTCACCGGCTCCGCAATTTTTACCGGCAAATAATTCTCCGTTAATAATAATTCCACCGCCCAAGCCTGTACCCATTGCTAAACCAATAATATCTTTATAAAATTTTCCTTTCCCGAAATGCTTTTCACCAAGGATGAAACAATTTACATCGTTATTTACATATGTTGGAATTTTAAATTTATTTTCTAATATTTCTTTTAAGTGAACTTCCCTCCAAGATGGAATATTATGAACTTCATAAACAATTCCTTTTTCAATATTTACAATACTTGGTACACCAATTCCAATTCCTCTAACATTTTTAGTAATTATTTTTGATATGACATCTATAATTTCATTAATTACAATTTCTTGACTTTCTTTTGAAGAAATTTTATTTGATATCAATTTTACAATTTTATTATCTTCAACTAAACCAATTCTAACATTTGTCCCGCCTAAATCAATTCCAATAACTTGATTCTTTTTCAATCCAGCTCCAAAATTTATAAAGTAATATTTTTTCCGGTTTCCGAAGATTTATAAGCTGCTTCAACGATTTTTAAAACTATTTGACCTTCAGAAAATCCAGGTGATGGTTGTTTTCTAGATTTTATACACTCAACAAAATTTTGCATTTGTTTTGAATATATTGATTGATCGCAATGTTCTGTTTTAGTTGTTTTAGGAATTTCAATTTTCTCTTCAGATTTTAATTTAACAAAAGTTGGAAGTACTGATGCATAGCCTAAAGTTCCAAAAATTTGAGTACTTGCTTCTGGGCCATCCATATGAGCCTGCCACCAACCACTTTCAATTATTGATGTTGTTCCGTTATCCCAAGTAATTACAATAATTCCACTATCATCAACATTATAATCACCAAAATGAGTTCCAATTTTTGCAAAAACTTCTTTTGGTTTAGGATCACCTAAAATATATCTTACCGTATCAATTGCATGAACGCCCATATCTATTAAAGCACCGCCGCCGGACATTTCTTTTTGAGTAAACCATCCACCCGGTCCCCAATTTTCATGAATTCCATATCCTTTAGTTTTAATAATTTTACCAAGTTTGCCGGAAATAACTAAATTTTTAACAAAATTAACTTCATCATCAAACCGCCACATGTGACCAACCATTGCAATTTTGTTATTCTTATTTGCAGCATTTATAATTTCTTCACCTTCAATGGGATTAAGAGCCATTGGTTTTTCGAGAAAAACATCTTTACCATGATTTAGAAAATCAATTGCAATTGGCGCGTGAAATTTATTTGGTGTGCTAATAATTACAGCATCAATATTTTCAACATTTAAAAAATCTCTATAATCTTCTGAAAATTTTTTAATTCCATATTTTTGAGCAAAATTTTGGGCAGAATCAATTGGTAATCCAACAACTGATGAAATTTCAACATCATCTATTAATTGCAAACCTCTTGCATGATAATCTGCAATAAATCCGCAACCAATTAATGCAATATTTATTTTTTTCATTTTTGATTCAAGTTTAATTCTTCAACATTTTCATAAATTTTCTTAATTGCTTCAACAATATTTTCCATATCGTTTTTCGTTCCCATAAGAATTTTATGATGAAAACAAACTGATGTTTCGTTAAATAATTTTTCACATACGGGAAGTTTGAATCTTGATGGTTTAATATCTTCCCAATATTGAGCATTAAGTTTATGTCTTGCCGGTTTTGTATGCGGTACATACAATGAAGCGTTATTTAATGGCTCATAACATGGTTCCACCGCAATTCCAAGCTCAGCACTAAGTGCTTTTCTGAATTTATCAACAGGGAGATTTTTGAATTCATTACTATTATATCTAAATGTAAAATTAAAATATGCTTCTTTTGTTTCTCTTTCGTCCCTTTTCATAGGAATTATTCCGGGAAGATTTTTAAGAAGTGAATTTATGTAAATTCCATTTTCATCTCTATTTTTATTTTGCTCTGTAAGTCTTTTCATTCCTTCAACCAAAATTGCGGCTTGAAATTCCGTAATTCTATAATTGCCGGATTGAATAAAATTTCCTTCATCAAAATAAACTCCGGCACCTTTATCTGTATTTTGAGATTCTTCAACTTCGGGTCTCCTTCCGCAATTTCTTAGCGCATCTAATTTTTCGGCAAGATCAAAATTATTTGTAGATAAAGCACCGCCTTCTCCCGCAGTTAAATGTTTGGATAATTGAAAACTAAAACTTCCAACATCTCCAATACTTCCAGCCTTTTTTCCATTCCATTCACCGCCATGTTTATGAGCACAATCTTCAATAACTGCCAAATTATATTTTTTTGCAATTTCCATTATTGCATCCATATCTGCAAAATTTCCATAAAGATGTACGGGAATAATTGCTTTTGTTTTAGGAGTAATTGCTTTTTCTATTTCTTCCGGATCAATACACCAAGTATCTTCGCAAACATCGACAAGAATTGGTGTGGCGTTTACATCAATAATAGTTGCTGCAGTAGCTTGCCAAGTTAAACCTGGGAGAATAACTTCATCTCCTAACCCAATTCCCAAAGCTTCAAGAGCTAATTGTAAAGTTATTGTTCCGTTAGCAGCAGAAATTGCATATTTAGTTCCAGTAAAATCCGCAAACATTTTATTAAATTCAATTTCTTTTGGACCGTTATAAGACCAAATTCCGCTGTGTAAAACTTGCAGTAATGCTTTCTCTTCGTTTTCATCCCACACTGGCCAAGCAGGCCAAGGATTTGATTTTATATCTCTAACCGGAGTTCCACCGTTGATTGCTAATTTTGACATATTTACCTCACTTTATAAATCAAATTATTTTAAATTCCATCCTTTAATTCGAATTTCAGAATTATGCAAATCTATTTTATCGGAAATTTCCGCTTCAATAATTCTAATTTCATTTGGCAACAAACTTATATAATTGTCACTCCATAAAACTGGTAAAATCACTTCGTTCAAATATTTATCAAAAAGTAATAACTCAATAAAAAACGCAATCACATCATTATTATTTTCAATTTTAATTTTTATATTATTTCCGGAAATAATTTCTTGTGATATATTCACTGAAACTTTTGGCAATAAATCAATTTCCGAAAAATTAGCATATTGCTTGCTCGGTGTATAATAATTCCATCCTTCAACTTTTGCTTCATAATCTAGAATATCTTCTTTTTTGCTAAGCCAATAAAAATTATTACTTATCTGATTATTTTGATTATCAAAAATTCTCAGATCAACAAAATAAACTGTAGTTAATTCAAGATTATTGTGAATTTTCAAAATACTTTTTGATGATTCTGCATCGATTGATATTTGTAAATTTTGTTCAAAAATAATTTCTGATTTCAAATTATAAATCTTAATTTCAGCCTTAAAATTTTCTAAATGAGAAAGTGAATTATTTAAAATATAAATTTCAAAATCTCCATAATTATAAATTAGCTGGATAGTTTCATTAGCTATTTTTGCGCCAAAATAAGCACCATTCGGCATTAAGAAAGAATCGTAAAGCTGCCAATATAATTCGGGCCAAGCTGAGTTTAGCATCCATTGAATTATTCCGGTTGCATTTTTTTGATTCACTTGAAAAGCTTCAAACATTGGTCGCATTAATTCATAGTTCAACATTTGTGCTTTAAAAACAAAATCCTCAACATTTTTAGGTTTACCATATCTTTTTTCAATCGCAATTTGAGTTCTATCAATATGAGAAAAGTAATTTTTCCCGCAGTGAAAATTCCAAACGACATCAACCGGCCAAAGATTTTCTTGCGGAATAAATTTTTTCAAACTTTCAATTGGAGGAATATTTGCACCGGGACAAGTTTCTGTATTAAACCCGTAAGCACCGCCTAAATTTTTATTTGTGTACCAATAAATTGGCGGTGTATAAGCATATGGTCCCAACATTTTTACTCGCGATGAACCGCTTATTTCACTAATTATTTCTTGTGATGTAATAATTCCCTGTTCACTTCCAACACCTCCGGTTGAATTCAAATATGGACGAGTTTGATCATATTTATTGAAAGTTTCTATATATTTTTTTTCTAAATCCGGATGAGGCAGCATATCGCTACCAACTGTCCACACAAATATTGACGGATGATTTCGCAGCCATAATAATTGATCTTCCCAAGATTTAGCAATTAATTCAATTTCATTTTTTTCAATTACGCCGCCATATTTTGGGTGAACTTCTTTTCCCAAATATTCTTTGTGTTCCCATTGACAGCTCCAGCCGACCATTATTAAAATTCCATTTTCATCGCAAAGATCATATAACTTTTGATCTTTTCCCCAAAAGCCTTCGAGACGAATGCAATTAAGATTCATATCCTTAACATATTTTATTTGTGTTTCCAAAGTTTGATGAGTGTCTTGCAAAAGTAAATCATCGGTCCAGCCCGCACCTCTAATTAACAATTTATGTCCATTAATTTTAAACCCGCGATGTCCTCCGTCATTTATATAATCTTCAATTTTCCTAATTCCAAATTTTGTTGAAGTTTCATCAAGTATTTCATTATTAGAAATTGCAGACAATTTTATTTCATATAAATTTGGTTCACCTAATTTATTCGGCCACCAAATTTTTGGGTTTTCTAAATTTAGCTGAGGAAATTCTTTAACACTTAATTTTACATTTTTTGTTTCACCAACTTCCAAATTAATTTCTTTTTTGAAAATTATATTTTCAATTTTTCCAATTAGTTCACAATTTATTTTTTTTGCTAAATGATTTACCAATTCTGCAGAAACTATTAATTCTGCATTTCTAAAATTAGTTAAGTCAATTTCACTTTCAACAAAAGGATTTTTAATTTCAACTCCTTTATTGAAGTGAATTGAAATATCTCTAAAAATTCCTAAATTATTATCCGGTGGATTTGGATTCCAATCAACAAATCCAATTGTAAAATCACCGGGTTTTGGAGGAATAACTTCAATAGCTAAAATATTTTTTCCAACTTTAATATTTTCAGAAATATTAAATTGAAATCTTCTAAATGCACCAAAAATATTTTTTTCATCAGCAATTAATTTTCCATTCAACCAAACATTTGCTTTGTAGTTTATTCCGTCAAAATGCAGCAGAACTGTTTGATTTACTTGTTCATCATTCATGATAAACTCTGATCTGTACCACCAAGGAATTTTAAATTGTTCTGTTGAAATATTTTTTAAATTTGTTCCAAAATATGGATTTTTATAAACTCCATTTTCTACTAAAGTACCTAAAACAGTTGAAGGAATTTTTGCAACATACCAATCTGAATCATCAAATTTTTCCGAAGAAATATTTTCAACTTTTTCAGCAATAATTTTTTCCGAAGAAATTAATTTCCAATTATTTTGAAGAAGTATATTATTCATAAGTTGAATTTAATTTTTAAAGATAATTTTAAATAACTGTTCGAGTTGAGAAAAATCGGGAATAATAATATTTGCACCGGCTCTAATTAAACGAGTTCTTTTTTTATAATTCATTCCATGTCTTCTAACTTCATCTGAAGCAATGCCAATGCAGAAAGCTCCGACTTTTCTTCCTTCAATAATTTCAACCGGACCATCGCCGATTACCATTAAATTTTCACCTTTGCAATTTCCTTCTTCAACTATTCTATTTATTACAATTTTTTTTGCATCGCCAATTTCATTTCCTTTGCTGCCTCTAATTCCACCGGAAAATAAATTCCCATAACCTAAAGAATCAGCTTCTGCCACAACGCTGTCTTCATCAGTTCCGCTTGCTAAAAATAATTTCAGATTTCGTTTATTAAATTCTTTTAACATTTCTACGGAACCTAAAATTGTAAAATCGTGAATTGTCCGTTCACCTTTTTCAAACTTTTTAATTCTGTCATCCACACTAAGCATTAAATTATCTAAATAAATTTGTTTGTATTCTGCTGGAGTTTTTATTTTCGATTTTGAAATAATTCCTTCTTCAATTATTATATCTCTCAATCCCATCATTTGAATAATTGTCTGAATGCCGGTTGTGTCATTTATAAACTTTTCACATTTTATTGAAAGTCGATTATATTCATCAGTGGATAATTCTTTTAATTTTTCTCCGCAAATTTCTTCAAGCATTAACTTATGCATTACCGTTTCCCAACCTTCGCGCAAAGTGGAAATTGTTCCATCGTGATCTAAAATTATATTTTGAATATTTAAATTTTTCGGAAGTTCACCAATAATTTCGATTTCGGAATTTTCAAAATATTTTGCTTTCCTTGGATCATAGGCCAATGCAAGATCATAATTATAATAACTTTCTTCGGCTAACTTTAAGATTTCTTCTTGAGTTGCAGAACCGGTTTGTCTGATTCTTTTTAAAATTATAGCCGATGCTAAATTTGCAATTTCTAATGAAGAATCAATTGCAGCGCCGCTTCCCAAGCTTAGCGCGAACGCACTTACGCAAGCATTTCCCGAACCAAGTTTATCAATATCACCGGTTAAATATATTCCCGGAACCGATACAGTATCTTGATTATCAAAATAAATTAATCCACTCTCACCTCTAATCATTAATAGCGGAGTTTTTATTTTATCATATAATTCTTTTAAATTTTTAACTGAAATTTCAGAATCTTTTTCATCAAATATTTCTATTCCTAAAATTTTCGAAATCGAAAAAGCGTTAACTTTTAAAATAGAATTCTTCAGATTAATTGAACTATTTCTTAAATCACCAATAATTTTACATTTTGGATTTTCAACAATAATTTCATTCAATTTTCTTAGCGCATAATCATCCAAAAGTGTGCTTTTAAATTGCTGATTTATAATAAGTACATCTAATTCTTTAATTTTGATTTTAAGATTATTTAGTATAATATCTAAATAATTTTTTTCTGCAAAATTTAATGAACCAAAATCAATTCTAGAAATTTCTTCTTTATTTTCAAGAGGTTTAATATAAGTGTAAGTTTCCCAAACTTTATTTATGCACAAAAGATTTTCTGTATTAACATTTTTTTCTTTGAGCTGAAATAATAATTCTCGCCCAAGAATATCATTTCCAACAAATCCAAATGCATAAATATTTTTTGCACTTAAACTCACAAGATTATTTACAATATTTCCCGCAGCTCCCAAGTAAGATTTTATTGATGATCCGTACAAAACCGGCTTACCGGTTTCAATAGAATTCTCGCCGGTATTTTGAATTTGATCATAATAAATGTCCAAAGCAAAATCGCCAATTACACCAACTTTTATTTTTTCAAACTTTTCTAAAATTTTATTTATTTCAAATATTTTCATAAAAAATCCGAATTACATTTTAAAATTTTCATCTACAGCTTGACAAATTATATGTCCAATTAAAATATGCATTTCTTGAACTCTCGGCGTATCATCCGAAGGAATTACAATATTTAGATCACAATTTCCATTAAATTTGCCGCCGCCTTTTCCGCTTAAACCAAGAGTTTTACAGCCTATTTCTTTAGCTTTCAAAAAAGCAAGTATTACATTTTCACTATTTCCGGTTGATGAAATTCCAATAATTAAATCACCGGATTTAGCAATTGCTTCAACTTGTCTTTCAAAAACATGCTGATATCCATAATCATTTCCAATAGCAGTTAATGCGGAAGTATCCGTTGTTATAGCAATTGCCGGCAAACCTTTTCTTTCAATTTTATATCTTCCGGTAAACTCGGCGGCAATATGTTGAGCATCGGCAGCGCTTCCGCCATTTCCCATCAATATAATTTTGTTGCCTTGTTTAAGTGTATTTACAGCTAATTCGCAAGCTAATTCAATATTTTGCTGCAAGGAGTTTGTTACTTTTTCAATTACTAACTTATGGGATTGTAATTCATACTCAATAATTTTTTTCATAATTAATTTATTTTAGTTAAAAAATATTTTTTACCAAACAATTTAACGCAAACGATTGTTTGTTTCAAATTTAGATAATATGCTTTAATTAAACAACATAAATAAAATCGTACATAATCTAAAAATAAATTGACACTTCTTAAAGAATTCAATTTTGATTATTGAGTTTAAAATCATATATTAACTTTTAAATATTCCACAAACGATTGTTCTTTAATTGTTTGAGGTTTTTTGCTAAGTTAGATTTGAATTTAAAGGGAATTTATATGGCACCTACCTTAAAGGATGTAGCTGCTTTTGTTGGAGTTCATCCTTCAACCGTTTCAAGAGTTTTACGTGGTAAAGAAAATTTAAAAATTTCTGCTAAAACACACGAAAAAATTATTAAAGCAGTTAAAGAACTTAATTATATTCCCGATTTTACAGCTCGTGCGTTAAGAATGAAAAAAAGTTTTACAATTGGTTTAATTGTGCCGGATATTTTGAATCCTTACTTTGCAAGAATTGCAAGAAGAATTGAACAATTGGGTTTTGAAAAAAGATACACGGTAATTGTATGCAACACGGATGAAGATCAAGAAAAAGAAATATTATATCTTAATCAATTAATTTCCCGCGGAGTTGATGGAATTATTTTAGCTCCGGTGCAGGATAGTAAAGATCATCTTGTTGATTTAGTTGATAAAAAGATACCATTTGTTTTAATTGATAGAATTTTTGATGAACTAAATGTTGATGCTGTTATTACAAATAATGCCGAATCTGTTATTAAAGCAATTGCACATTTAGTAAAATTAGGTCATACAAAAATTGCTTTTTTAAGAGGTCAAAAAAATATTTATACAATAAAAAATAGATTAGCCGGTTATCAGCAAGCTTTACAAGAATTTAATTTAAAATTAGATGATAATTATATTGTTGGCGAAGGTTTTGAGTTTGAACAAGGATATGAAGCAACTTTAAGATTATTAGAACTTCCCAAATTGCCTACTGCAATTGTTTCTTCCGGCGGTGATTTAGTTACTCTTGGTGCAATTAAAGCAATTCTTGAAAAGGGTTTGAGGATTCCCGATGATATTTCCATAATAGCTTTTTTTGATAGCTTGTACTCGCCTTTTCTATCTACTCCCCTTACTACAATTACGCATTCCCGACAAAAAATGGGTGAAAAAGCTTTTAAACTATTACTAAAACAAATTGAAACGAATAAACTAAATAATCCGAAAATTATTTGCGTAGACACAAAATTTGAAATTAGAAAATCAACTGCAAAACCGAAATTAACTTAAGTTCTTCAATCAACAATTAAAATCGTAAATATTATTTAGGAAAATGCAAAATGATTTTTGAGAATAATTCCCAAGCTGCAATTAGATTAAAAGGATCATTACCCAAAATTGGAATTAGACCGGTAATTGACGGAAGAAGAAACGGTGTAAGGGAATCACTTGAAGAACAAACAATGAATATGGCAAAATCCGCAGCGGAATTTTTATCAAATAATTTAAAACACTCAAATGGAATGCCGGTTGAGTGCGTTATTGCAGATACTACAATTGGCGGAGTTGTTGAAGCCGCACTTACTGCAGAAAAATTTTCTCGCGAAGGAGTTGGAGTTTCTTTAACAGTTACACCAGCTTGGTGTTACGGAACCGAAGTAATGGATATTGATCCACTTACGCCAAAAGCTATTTGGGGATTTAACGGAACTGAAAGACCGGGAGCAGTTTATTTGGCGGCTGCAATTTCCGGTTATAATCAAAAAGGTTTACCAACTTTTAGTATCTACGGAAAAAATGTACAAGACTCTAATGATAATTCAATTCCTGAAGATGTTAAAGAAAAATTATTGCTTTTTGCTAAAGCAGGTTTAGCCGTTGCCGAAATGAGAAACAAATCTTATTTGGCGATCGGCGGAGTTTCAATGGGAATTGTTGGATCAATTGTTGACCAAGATTTTCTTCAAAATTATTTGGGAATGAGAACAGCTTCAATTGATATGACTGAAGTAATAAGAAGAATGGATGAAGGAATATACGATAAATCAGAATTTGAAAAAGCCCTCAGATGGACAAAAATAAATTGCAAAGAAGGTGAAGATATTAATTCCAATGAAAAACAACTTTCCAGAGAGCAAAAAGATAAAGATTGGGAAACTGTTGTAAAAATGACAATTATTATTCGCGATTTAATGATAGGAAACGATAAACTAAAAGAGATTGGATTTGAAGAGGAATCATTGGGAAATAATGCAATTGTTTCGGGATTTCAAGGACAAAGACAATGGACTGATCACTTTCCAAATGGAGATTTTTCTGAGGCAATTTTAAATTCATCATTTGATTGGAATGGAATTAGAGAAGCATTTACTGTTGCAACAGAAAATGATAGTTTAAATGGAATCTCGATGTTATTCGGACATTTATTAACCGATACTGCACAAATTTTTTCCGATGTCAGAACTTTTTGGAGTCTGGAATCTGTCAAAAGAGTTACAAATTTTGAACTAACCGGAAAAGCTAAAAACGGAATTATTCATTTAATAAATTCCGGCTCAACAACTTTGGATGGAACTGGTCGACAAAAACAAAATGGCAATTCAATTATGAAACCATTCTGGCAAATTACAAATGAAGATGTTGATGAATGTTTGAAAGCTACAAAATGGTGTCCGGCAAATTTAGGATATTTTAGAGGCGGCGGTTATTCTTCACAATTTTTAACAATTGGTGAAATGCCGGTTACAATGTGCAGAATAAATATTATTAAAGGTTTGGGTCCGGTTTTGCAAATTGCTGAAGGATTTACAATTGATTTACCAAATGAAGTTCATAATATTTTAGATAGAAGAACAGACCCAACTTGGCCAACAACTTGGTTTGCTCCAATACTAACCGGTAAAGGCGCGTTTGTTGATGTTTATTCCGTAATGAAAAATTGGGGTGCAAATCATGGTGCAATTAGTTACGGACATATCGGAGATAAATTAATTACTCTTGCTTCAATGTTAAGAATTCCGGTTAACATGCATAATATTTCTGAAGATAGAATTTTTAGACCAAGCGCGTGGAGTGCTTTCGGAACAGCTAATTTAGAAGCCGCCGATTTGGAAGCTTGTAAAAATTTTGGACCAATTTACGGATAATTTTTTAAAAAAATTATTTAACAATTTCCCTCACAATTCTCATTTTCTATTTGAATTGTTGTGTGATTGATTTGAAATTTATTTAGTAAACCTTCATTAATTTTCTTAAACAACTCAGCGGAATTAAATTTACTTTTGGGAACAACATGAACCGTGAGTGCAGTTTCAGAAGTACTTAAAGCCCATATGTGTAAATGATGTATTGATTGAATTTCGGAAAATTCTAAAAAATAATTTTTTACTTTTTCATAATTAATATTTGCCGGAACTCCATCCAAAGATAAAATTGTTGAATCTCTTAACAATTTCCAAGTTCCCCAAAATATTACACAAACAATAATAATACTAATTACAGAATCCAGCCAATAAAGTTTTGTCAGAAAAATTACAAATCCGGAAACGACTACTCCGGCTGAAATTATTGCATCTGCAAGCATATGCAAATATGCACCTTTTATATTTAGATCTTTTTCCTTTCCGTGCAAAAATAATCTTGCTGTAATTCCATTTATAATTACTCCAATTCCGGCAACAATCATAACAATATTTCCATTAACTTCTTTAGCTGAATTTAATCTTTCAATTGCTTCCCAAAGAATCATTCCTAATGCAAAAATTAATAGAAGTGAATTTAACATCGCCGCTAAAATTGTTGTTCTTTTAAATCCGTATGTAAAATTTTTTGTAGGTTTTTTCAAAACAAGATAATTTGCAGTCCACGCAATTATCAATCCTAAAACGTCGCTTAAATTATGTCCCGCATCAGCAACAAGAGCTAAGGAATTATATGATAATCCAAAAAATATTTCTATTAAAATGAAAATCGAATTTAGAATTATTCCGATTTTAAACTTTTTATTAAACTCATTATGATCTATATGGTGATTATGCATTGTGACTTTCAAAAAATTATCTCACTCATCAAAAATACAAAATACTTTTGATGAATGAGATTTTAAAATAGATTTAGAATAATTGATTGGTCTTAAACGAAATTCTAAAAACTCTTCCCGGTTCAAAAACTTTTAATCCGGAAGCAAACGGATCTCGTAAGTAAGATAAATGCTGATAATAATTTGCATTCAAAATATTCTCAATTTCTACACTTACAGAATATTGATTGAAATTATAATTAATTCCTAAATCAATTTTATTCCACGCACCGGAAGTTGTTTCATCTAAAAGATCATCAATTCTCAATTGAGCATCGTTATAAGTATGTTTGAGAAAAAAAGTAAAATTTAAATATTCCGGAGAAATGATTTTTGTCCCAATTTTTAATGGAGGAATTTCTGAAAGCGGCAAATTGTTAGAATTATTTTTTGCCCACAAATATGATAAATCAAATTCAAGAAAATCATATTTCGTATAAAAGTTTGCGCCCAATATAGTTGCATCAATATTGCTGTATGTTAAAAACGCAGTTTGATCAATAAATTGTTTTGATAAATTATTATAATTCCAAACTTTTGAGCCGAATAATTCCAACGAAAAATTATTATAAGTTATTGAACTTCTTAATGTAGCTTTTATCGGCTGATCTAAATTTGGATTTCCGCTCCATGCCGGTTTGGTTCCCGGTTTTTTTACTGCGATAAATAAACTTTCCGTTTCGGGACTTTCGCTGTTTACTTCTATCATTCCACCCAATCCCACATTGTTGAAAATGATATTTGTATGAGAAATTCCAAAACTAAAAACCGGAAAATATCTTTCTAATTTCACATTATTGAAATAAACATTATAAAATTCTTCGCGACTTTCATCACCTACTTTTTGGTATGACAAACCAATTTTGCTATGAAGCTGAATTCGGGAAAATTCAAAAGTCTTAAATAAGTTTACTAAATAAGAATTTACATTCGGCATCAAATCGTTTTCCAAATTTACCATTGCAGATTTAAAGAAATTATTTGCGTCCCAATTTCTGTAAACAATTTCATAAAAATCTCCGATTGCTCCAACTGTTAAATTTTTAGCCGAAGTACGCATCAACATTGTATTGACCCGCAAATCATTATCCATAACATGATCAGTAAAGTTGAAATATAATTTGTGATTTTCATAACGAATAAATGAGCTGTAAACTCTATTCAATCTTTCATCCATCAATAAATATGGAAACGAAACATTATCCGTGTAAGAAAAAGAAAATCCGTAAGAAAGTTTATTAATCATTCCTCTTAAGGAACCTTCAGCTAAAGTAAAATTATAATTTTCTTTAAAACCGTAACTATCGGAAAATGTTCTTTTATCACCATCAACAAATGGAGAACCGTTTGCATATCTTAAATTTATTCTTTGATTTTGAAAATCTGTAGCTCCGGCAAAATCAATACCGTTTTGTGCGCCGGTGAGTGTTGATAATCCGAGTTGAACATTTAAATTATCATTCGGAATTGATCTGTTAAATTGAACTACTCCTCCCAATCCCGCTTGAATATTATTGCTGCTTTTATTTAAATCAACGGATTCCAAATCGAGCGGATTAATTCTTGTAAGCGGTGAATCCATTCTATTTGGGCAAGCTGAATGATATCGTTCGCCGTCAATCACAACATTTATATCACCTTTTTTTAATCCATCTGCATAAATATCTTGAGCAAAAAACACTCCTTTTCTTATTAGAGAAAAACCATTTTTACCCAAAACATTTTCAAGATTGTCTTTAGAAATTTGATTTGTTGCATCACCTAAACTTAATTTTTTTGCATTAATTTCTACTTGTTTTAACCAAAATGAATTTAAAGAATCTTCACTTTGTGAAAAAAGATTTACCGAAAAAACGCAAAGGAATAATAGAATAATTTTATTTGACAAAGTTATACCTCTCTCATTTTTATGAAATAATAATTTTAAATAATTCTGAGATGTAATTAAAACTTTGGCGGCGGAGTTTTTGGTTCGTAATTTAAATGAATTGCATTTGTTGTAAACTGATAAATAAGATAAACAGAAGTTTTGAAAATATTATTTATAACTATTTTTGCAAAAGAATGCGGAATTTTCAGAAATTCAATTGAAACTATTTTGGGCGATTTGCTTGTTTCATTTACTTGTTTTCTAATTTCATTTTGAAGATGGCATTTTCCCATACACATATTTTGCGGATTATCTTTTTCAACACAAAGCTCCGCAACAATGAAACTGTAATTTATTACATAATCCAAAAGAGGAAAAATTATTCTAAACACGAATGTTGAATAAATAATTAACGTTATTAAAATTACTGTTTTAAAATAATTTGACATTTTTTACAAAATTAATTTCTGTTAAAATTAAAAAATTATTTTACAAAATGGAACAAAATGTATTTTTTAAGCATCTAATAGAAAAAAGAAGGCGTAAAATGGCAAATACATTTCAAATGAATTTAAACGAATTCTTAGAAAAAATTGAAGACTTAATTAAAGAAGGTAATTTACGAAGAATAATTGTGAGAGACCAAAGCGGAGAAAAGTATATAGAAATTCCTCTTTTGGTTGGAGCAATTGGTTCACTTGCAGCACCTTACATAACTTTAATTGGAGTTTTAGCCGGAGTTTTGGCAAAATTTTCAGTGGAAATTACAAAGAAAGATGAAAGCCAAACTACAGAAATTTATGAAGTAAAAAAATAATTTTAGAAAACTAAATCGCAAGCGTCCGGCGGCATCCAATGCGGATCTTTCCCATCCCATTTTACGTTGCAGCCAATTGGGTTTGTGAGTTTTATTGAAATTTCCTTTCCGCTTGTTAATTCTTCAAGAGCATTTTCTAAATCATTAATTGAAATTAATTGAGGATTTCTCGGATTATCAACTCCCCTTCCCGTATACTGCAATTTTCTTTCTTTATCAAAAACGAAAAAATGTGGAGTACGTAAAGCACCATATTTTATTGCTATTTCTTGAGTTTCATCTCGCAAATAAATCCACGGAAATTTTTTCTCATTCATTCTAATTATCATATTTTCAAAACTATCTTCGGCGTAAGTATTTTTGCTATTAGAATTTATTCCAATAAACCTTACATTTTTCTCAACAAATTTTTCTGCGGTTTTCCTTGTAATTTCATCGGAATTAATTACATATGGACAATGATTACATGTGAAAAATACTACTAAATATTTATCTGTAAATTGTGATAAAGAATAATTCTTTCCATCAGTTGCGGGAAGTGAAAAATCCGGAGCAGTATTTCCAATTTCTAAAGTGAAAGACATAAATTTTCCTTTCTAATTTATTTTGCAACCAAATCTGAAATTTCAAAATGAATTTTATCAGTAATTTCACTATGCATTAATAATAATTTTTCAAAATATTCTTGATCAATTTCATTTATTTCCACAGCATTTTTAATCCATTCTAACTCAAATAAATGAAGATCACCATCAACAAGCGCAATGTTTATGGCATCTTTAATAAATTTTTCCGCAACATTTTTTGATGAAAATTTCGGAGGCTCAAAACTTATAAAATTATTTTCAAGTAAATTATTTATTGATTCATTAACAAAACTTTCTTCAAATCCGAAAAGTTTACCAAGTTTTAATATTTTATTTTTTTCTTCATTATGAATTATTCTGTCTTGTCCGACTAAAACCAATAATCCTCTAAAGTAATTACTTTTATCTTGAATTGTTATTTGCAAATTTACTCCAATAAATGATGAGTGAGTTGATTCTAATACAAAACTAACAAAACTTTGTTCCGATAAAAATAGAAAAATGAATGATCTTCCCCCGAAAAAACAAGACAAAAAAGTATTTAGGAAATAGAAAAAAAATTAAGCGACATTTTTAGAGTCTGTAAAAAGATTTGTGTAAATGGTTTTTAATTAAATGCTGTTGAGCCCCCCTATTGCGGGGTAAACTATTGCCCAATCTTTAGAACAAATGCTCAAAAGTGAATTAACCGAACACTTAGGTTATGAAAAATATTCACCAACAGGCAAAAATAATGGCAACAGCAGAAATGGTAAAACTCATAAATCTCTCAAGA
Source organism: Ignavibacteriota bacterium (assembly GCA_016708125.1). Lineage (NCBI taxonomy): Bacteria > Pseudomonadati > Ignavibacteriota > Ignavibacteriota bacterium. The sequence continues at coordinate 3,980,097 of JADJGF010000001.1, forward strand.
ATGATCCGTTAACTAACGGAGAGACCGCTTGAGAAAATTTACCCTATAGTTTTTTTTGATGCAATTCATTACAAAGTTAGAGATGAATCAAAGAAAGTAATTTCAAAAGCAGTATACACTTGTCTTGCAGTTGATATCGAAGGACACAAAGATTTACTTGGTTTGTGGGTTGGTGAAGCAGAGGGATCAAACTTCTGGCTAAGTGTTCTTAAAAACCTTGGAGTTGAAGTGATACATTGAGCTTGCAGAAATGATATTTTCATTGCATCAATTGATGGATTGAAAGGTTTCCCCGAAGCCATAAATTCTGTTTTCCCAAAAGCTGAAATCCAGTCATGCGTTATTTACCAGACCTGCTTGCAGCAGGCAAGTAAGAAATACCATAAAGTATGCCGCTTCTAAAGATCAAAAACAATTTATGTTAGAACTGAAGGAAGTTTACAAAGCTCCAACTGAAGAAGCTACTTTGTTAAATCTTGATAATTTAGAAAATAATTGGGCTAATAAATACTCCCTTGCTATTAGGTCTTGGAGAAATAATTGGACGAACCTTTCAACATTTTTCAAGTATCCAAAAGAAATTAGAACGGTTATTTATACTACAAATGCGGTTGAATCTGTACATCGTCAATTTAGAAAAGTAACAAAATCCCGATCACTTTTCCCAAATGATGATGCTCTAAAAAAAATGTTATATTTGGCTTACAGAGATTTATCTAAAAAATGGTCGATGCCTATTCAGAATTGGGCACTTATTCTTTCTAATTTTTCTGTTTATTTTAAGGAAAGATTTCATGATTTTTAATAACTTATTTTTCCATTTACACAAATTATTTTACACTCTCTTTCCGATAAAAAGAATCTACATACTTTCATTTATTCTAATTTCTGCATTATTGTCCATAACAATAGAAAGTTTTTTATGATTAATTTGAAACTTGTAAAATTCAATTATTTCTAGAATAATATTATGCTTTTAATTTATTAGTCTATCATGTAAAAAATTATTTTTTACTTTCAATTTTATCTTTAAGCATTTTTATAAAATATCCGCCAACGACAGACCTCGCCTGAAAACCAACTTGCTTGGCATTTATTGTTTCGTACCAATCAGTCATTGGAACTCTATCAGGAGTTTCATTTACAAATTTGTAAATTGGAATAATAAATTTCTTAAATGTTTCAACATCATTTGTTAGTGAAGCTGTCCATATTATCCAATCTGATTTAGTGTAAGTTCTTCTATTATCCAATGGTAATCCAAATTCATTTTGTTTTGTAAGATAATATTTTATTTCTGTATCAATTATATTTTTATTGAAAAGATTGAACCCAAGCTGCTGATCCCAAACAAGATTATATTTTTGGCTCCATGTTCCGGGTTGATCAAAAGTTAATTTATAATGATCTTTATCAAATGCCATTTGTTCCCATTTAATTGCCATCTCTTTTGCATTTGATAAATATTTTTCACCTAACTCTTTTTCGCCAAGCATTTTTGCAATTTTTCCAAAACTTGCAATTCCCAAAATAGCTTTAACCGATAGATTTGTATTATGCGCAAAATGTCCCGCAAAATCATCCGTACATAATTGATTTTCGGGATCGAGTCCATTTGCCAGAAGATAATCTGCCCAAATTTTTAATGTTTCCCAGTGTTTTTGTGCATAATTTGCATTCCCTTCAATATGAGCAATTGCCGCAGTAAGAATTAACATATTACCAGATTCTTCAACCGGCATATCACCGCCGTAAGTTTGTCCATTAGCAATCGGATAAGTGCCAACATCATGCGGAGCAAATTGCTTTTGCCATTTTCCGCTTTCAGCATAATAAAATATTGGATTTAACATTCCTTTTAATAGATCTGGATTATAGTACAAAAACAATGGTGCAGAAGGATATGTTACATCTACAGTTCCGATAGAACCGTTACTAAAATTTTCTTTTGAAAAAAATAAAATTTCCCCGTTAGAATCTTTTACCAATTTATGAGCAGCAATAGATTGCCGAAATGCAAGAATACAAAGATCAGCATATTCTTCACCGCCAGAAATAATGGCATCATTTTTAAGCTGAGCATCAAACTCACTACAACTTTTCATTATTTCATTATAATCCGAATAAGATTTTTCAAGCAAATTTTCAAAATTTTCATTCTCGCTTTTTCGCCACCATGCATTTAAATTTTCACCAAAATACTGAATTGACTTAATATCATCGTATCCAAGCATAATAAAATTTCCAACAGATTGATCCCCTACTTGCTTATGTGAATGAGAGATTGCCAATACCGGCATTAGCTCATCCATATTTGATATAATCTCAATTGATTTAATTTGGGTGATTTTTCCGGATTCAATAAATTCTTTTTTCGTTTTTTGGTATTCACCAATTGCATAATCAAAATTCTCGTTCTCAATTCCGCCTAAATAAAAATATCCCCAGTCTATTCTTCTATTATCTCCTTTTTTTCCTAAAATATTTTGTTCGGTTGTTCCAGTTTTTAAATAATTTATCTTACCAAATTTATTTTTAGTTGCACTAATCTTTTGACTAACAACATCCACAGCATTTTCCGGAGTTGCTTCAAAATAAATTTGAACATCATGCTTATTTCCATCATTGGAGATAATTTCATAAGAAATATAATTTATCGGTCTTGAAAGAATATCTAAATTATTTGGCAACAGCGGAGAAGTAAATTTTAGTTTAAGATCAATAGTTCCGCAAGTAAAATTATAAGTTGTTTGAGTTGCAGATAATTCAACTGAATTTTGAACTGCTGTATTTTTAAATTGTTGATAAGTTTTTCGCTCCTGCAAAATTCCAAAATCTAAAATTGCCGCTCCCACTCTATTGTAACAATGAGCAGCGATTATATTTGTTCCGGTTTTATTAAGTAGTTTTTCATCCAATTTAAGTAAAGCATCCTTTGAACATTTATTTCCAGTTGATACTATTTTTGTTCCGTTCAGATATAGATCTAAATCATCGTCATGGGTATAAACCAAATATAAAGTTTCATCAGTAGTGTACTTATCTAATTTAAATTCGCGCCTTACAAAAATGTGTTGAGTTTCCCATAGAGTTTTAGCCGATGGTTCATCTTTTGTTCCAAATGCCGCAAATCCATTTTGCCATTTTGCGTCATTAAAATTATCGGCAAACCAATTTTCTTTTGGTTCTTCAAATGAGTATTTACAATTCCATTTTTCCTTATCTGCCATCGGAACAATTACTTTTAATGGTAGTTCTTCCTTTCCTAAAAATCTATAAACTTTTCCGTCAACTCTAATAGCTCCAATTAAACTTTGCCGTATTTCGGTCCAATGTCGCATTACATCATTATACAAAGTATCATTCATCGACCATAAACTCATATATGGATCAATAGTTATAAGTGGATAAGCCGGAGCGCGTAGATTTTTTTTTGGTTCGTCTGATGAATACAATTTAAATGAAATCAGTTCTAAAGTAAGAATCAAATAGAAAAATAGTTTCGTTTTCATAATTTTTATTTTCATTAATGAGTGAATATTTATAATATTTATAAACTTAATTAATTACTTCAAATATTTTTGGCAATTGAAATTGAACAAATCAAATTCATTTACAAATATAATTTTTGTAAACTTTTAATGATGGTGAATTTAATACTTTGTAAAACAAACAAAAAATATGTCAAGCGATTATCAGATTTTTTCAATTTGCGCAAATTGGTTAAATATTAACGCAAAAAGGTTTTTAATTCATCCAATTTTAAAATATAATATCATTTATAAAAACTATATTTGAAAAAGTCACAAATTTAAAATTATTTTTACATCATTAAGCTATCTCTCAATAATGTAATTTAATTTTTTAATCTCATCAAAGGAGCATACATGTCTGTACTAAATACAATTGACTGGATTGTAATTGCGGGATACTTCGCTATTATACTTGGATTAGCATGGTGGGTAATAAGAAAACAAAAAAATACTTCTGCAGATTATTTTCTTGCAGGTCGCCATCTAGGATGGTTCATTGTTGGGGCTTCAATTTTTGCATCAAACATCGGGTCAGAACATTTAGTTGGTTTAGCAGGCTCAGGTGCAACAGATGGTGTAGCTATGGCTCACTATGAATTGCACGCATGGTGCTTATTAGTTTTAGGCTGGGTTATGGTTCCATTTTATATTCGTTCAAAAGTTTTTACGATGCCGGAGTTTCTTGAAAGAAGATTCAATCCTCACTCAAGAACGGTTTTATCTGCAATCTCGTTAGTTGCATATGTGTTAACAAAAATTGCTGTTGGTGTATTTGCTGGAGGTGTAGTTTTCTCGGTGTTATTACCAGAAATAAACTTCATGGGTATGGATAGTTTTTGGATTGGTTCAATTCTGGTAATTGTTATCACCGGTTTATATACTGTACTTGGAGGAATGGCTGCTGTAGCATATACCGAAGCACTCCAAACAATTGTTTTAATTATTGGATCGGCTTTGGTAACTTATTTTGGATTAGATGCAATCGGAGGCTGGACACAATTAAAAGAAATTGTTGGAGCTGAAATGTTTAATTTGTGGAAACCTCTCGTACCAGCAGGAATTGAAGGAACTTGGGCTCCGGTTAAAGAAGCTGGAAAAATGGCATGGTATTTTAATGATAATTATCCTTGGATAGGAATGTTATTTGCTGCTCCAATTATCGGTTTATGGTATTGGACAACTGATCAATATATAGTTCAAAGAACACTTTCTGCACAAAATGTAACTGAAGCACGAAGAGGCTCTATCGCTGCCGCATTCTTTAAATTATTGCCTGTTTTCATATTTATCATTCCAGGAATAATTTCCTATGCTTTAGCTGTAAGTGGAAAACATCCAGCTCTTCAGTCGCATTTAATTGGCTCTGATGGTCAAATTATTCGAGAAAATGCTCAGCAAGCCTTTCCATTAATGGTAGCACATATTTTACCAGTTGGAATCAGAGGATTAGTTGTTGCCGGATTATTAGCAGCTCTTATGAGTTCGTTAGCGGGTGTTTTTAATGCATGTTCAACTTTATTCACTATAGATTTTTATTCACGACTAAAACCAAATGTTTCTCAAGAAAAATTAGTTTGGGTTGGACGTATTGCTACTTCCGTAATGGTTCTTATTGGATTGTTGTGGCTACCCGTTATTCAAGGAGGAAAAGGTTTATATGATTATTTACAAGGAGTTCAGGCATATCTTGCGCCTCCGATATTTGTTGTTTTCTTTGCCGGAATTTTTAATAAAAGATTAAATGGAAAAGGTGCAATTGCTGCACTTTACACTGGTTTTAGTCTGGGACTTTTCAGACTTGCAATTGATACTCCTGTTAAATTAGGAACTAATTTTAGTTATACGGAAGGATCATTCTTTTGGATAATAAATAATATTTTCTTTCAATATTATGGACTCTTAATTTTCCTTATCAGCCTTGCAGTAATGATTATTGTAAGTTATATGACAGAGAAACCAGACTATGAAAAAATTAGCGGATTAACTTTCGGAACAATTACCGAGGAACATAAATTAGAAACAAGAAAAAGCTGGTCTGCAATTGATGTAATTACTTCGGCATTAGTATTGGTTATAATTATTGTTGCATATATCTATTTCAATGGATGATAGAAAATTATTAAGGAAAAATTTTCAGAGGATGTAATGAACAAATATGCTATTGGTCTTGATTTTGGGACAAACTCTTGCAGATGTTTAATTGTTGATATTCAGAATGGTTCTGAAATTTCTTCGCATGTATTTAACTATCCTTCCGGAGAAGCTGGAGTAATTATAGATAAAAATGATCCCAATTTAGCAAGGCAAAATCCGGCAGATTATATTTTAGGTATTGAAATTACAGTTAAAAAATCTATTGAAAGTGCAAAAAAAATTATAGATAATTTTAATCAAAAAGATATTATAAGTATTGGTGTTGATACTACGGGTAGCAGTCCAATGCCGGTTGATGAAAACGGCACTCCACTTTGTTTTAATGAAATATTTAAAAATAATTCGGCAGCTTATGTTTGGCTTTGGAAAGATCATACAAGTTTTGAAGAAGCTGCTCAAATTACGGAATTGGCTGCACAAATAAGACCTCAGTATTTATCAAAAATTGGAGGAACTTATTCTTCTGAATGGTGGTGGAGTAAAATATTGCATTGCAAAAATACAAGCCCGGTTGTTTATGATGCTGCATTTAGCTGGGTAGAAATTTGTGATTGGATTCCTGCAAATTTAATTGGTGATTTAAATCCTAAGAATATTAAAAGAAGTGTTTGCGCTGCCGGACATAAAGCAATGTTTAACGATACTTGGGGAGGCTTGCCGGATAGTGAATTCTTAAATAAGCTTTCACCAAATTTTGGAAATATTAGAGAGAATTTATTTGATACTGCATATTCTGCAGAAAATTCTATTGGCAGTCTTTCACAAGAATGGGCTGATAAACTTGGTTTATCTACAGATGTTATAGTTTCTGTCGGCGCATTTGATGCTCATTTGGGAGCAATCGGTGCGGGAATTTCCGAAGGAACTTTAGTTAAAATTTTAGGAACCAGTACTTGTGATATCATGGTTTCTAACTCAGCTAAAAAAATAAATGATATCCCCGGAGTTTGCGGAATTGTTAAAAATTCAGTAATGGAAAATTATTATGGAATTGAAGCCGGACAATCAGCAGTTGGTGATATTTTTTTATGGTTCGTAAATAATTTTGTTCCAGAAAAATACGGCAAAACAATTGAAGAAAAATTTGTAACTCTGGAAAGAGAAGCTGAAAAATTAAAACCGGGAGAATCAGGATTACTTGCTTTGGATTGGAATAACGGTAATAGGACCGTTCTTGTTGATGTCCGCTTAACCGGATTGGTTGTTGGTCAAACTTTACACACTCAGCCTCATGAAATTTATCGTACATTAATTGAAGCAACTGCATTCGGTGCGCTTAAAATTATTGATCGAATAGAAGAAAATGAAGTTCCGATAAATCAAATTGTAAATTGCGGTGGCTTGGCAATAAAAAATAAACTTCTTATGCAAATTTATGCAGATGTAACAAATAGACCAATGAAGGTTTCTAAAAGCGAACAAACACCAGCTTTAGGGGCAGCAATCTATTCAACTGTTGCCGCTGGTGTTAAAAACGGCGGTTACGATAAAATTGAAAATGCAATAAACGCTATGACCGGTATTGATAAAATTTATTACCCAATTTCTGAGAATGTTAATATTTATAAAAAATTATATAAACTTTATGATGAATTACATGATGCATTTGGGACGAATAAGTGGAACGGAAATTTATTTAATATAATGAAAGAGTTATTGGAAATTAAAAATTCCGTTAGGAGATTAAATTGATTTTATCAAAACTAAAAAAAGAAGTTTTAGAGGCTAATTTAAATTTAGTAAAGTATGGACTTGTAATTCTTACTTGGGGAAACGTAAGCGGTATTGATAGAAAAAATAATCTTATTGTAATTAAACCAAGCGGAATTGAATATGATAAAATAAAAATCAGCGATATGGTTGTTGTTGATTTGGAAGGAAATATTGTTGAAGGCAAAAAACGTCCTTCTTCCGATACACTGACTCATGTTGAAATTTATAAATTCTTTCCGCAGATTGGCGGCATTACACATACACATAGCAATTATGCAACTATATTTTCGCAAGCATGCCGTGGGATTAATTGTATTGGAACAACTCACGCAGATCATTTTAATGGAACAATACCGGTTACTCGCTTTCTCACTAAAGCTGAAGTACAAAATAATTATGAACTAAATACCGGAAAGTTAATTGTATCAACTTTGAAAAATACAAACCCTCTTAATAATCCGGCAATATTAGTCGCCGGACATGCACCATTTGTATTTGGAAAGAATGCATATGAATCAGTGAAAAACTCTTTGATACTTGAAAGAATTGCCGAGATGAATCTTAAATCATATCAGCTTAATCCAAATTTAAAAGATCTCCCAAAATATATTTCAGATAAACATTACAATAGAAAACACGGTCCGGATTCTTATTACGGACAAAAATAATTTTAAATTTTTCTCGGGTAAATAATGAATAATAATTCTTTTGAAATTTGGTTCGTAACCGGCAGTCAACATTTATATGGTGAAGAAACATTAAGACAAGTTGCAGAAAATTCAACTCATATAGTTAGAAGTTTAAATGAGTCTAAAAACCTTCCGATAAATATAGTTTTCAAACCGGTAGTTACAACTTCTGATAAAATTTTTAATACAATAAATGAAGCAAATATAAATTCTAATTGCATCGGTTTAATTTTCTGGATGCATACTTTTTCACCTGCAAAAATGTGGATAAATGGATTAAATATTTTGCAAAAACCATTTCTTCATTTTCATACTCAGTTCAATAAAGAAATTCCGTGGGACACAATTGATATGGATTTTATGAATCTTAATCAAGCTGCGCACGGAGATAGAGAATTCGGTTTTATTTGCTCTCGAATGAAAAAAAATAGAAAAGTTATTGTCGGTCATTGGAGCGATGTAAACGTACAAAAACAAATTGCAAATTGGATGCGAGTGGTTTCAGCATGGGCCGATATGAAGAATATGAAAATTGCCCGCTTTGGCGATAACATGAGAGAAGTTGCGGTTACGGAAGGTAACAAAGTAAGCGGACAAATGAAATTCGGTATTTCAGTAAACGGTTTTGGCATTGGTGATTTAGTAAAAGTAATAAATGAAATTAGCGATTCTGAAATAAATAATTTGGTTGAAGAATATTTCGATTTATATACTATTTCCGATGAAGCGAAAAAAGATGGTCCAAAATTTAGTAATGTTATAGATGCGGCAAGAATTGAATTAGGTTTAAGAACATTTTTAAAGGATGGGAACTTTAAAGCTTTTACAACTACTTTTGAAGATCTGCATGGCTTAAAACAATTGCCCGGCTTATCTGTTCAAAGATTAATGAACGACGGATACGGATTTGGAGCCGAAGGAGATTGGAAAACTGCTGCCATGTTACGCACAATTAAAACTATGGCAAATGATTTAAAAGGCGGAACTTCATTTATGGAAGATTATACTTATCATTTTAATCAGAATGGTGATAAAGTTTTAGGATCACATATGTTAGAAATTTGCCCGTCAATTGCATCGGAAAAACCAAGATTGGAAATTCATCCATTAAGTATTGGTGGGAAAGAAGATCCTGCAAGATTAGTTTTTAATGTAAATCCGGGTAACGCAATAAATATTTCTTTGATTGATTTAGGAAACAGATTTAGATTAATTACAAATGAAGTTGAAGTTGTAAATCCGGATAAAGATTTACCAAAACTTCCAGTGGCAAGAGCAATGTGGATTCCAAAACCAAATTTAGAAATTGGTGCTGCGGCTTGGATATATGCCGGAGGTGCTCATCACACAGTTTTTAGCCAATCCATCACATCGGAATTTATTGAGGATTTTTCAGAGATTGCTGATATTGAACATTTACTTATTAACGATTCTACAAATATTTCAGAATTAAAAAAAGAACTTCGGTGGAATGATATTTATTTCAAGTAATTTTGATTTTATTTCAGAAAATCTCACTTAGATTTTGAAAGTAATTCAAAATAAATTGTTAAACTAAATATTCAAGTCTGGTTCAATATGAACAAGTACTTCCTTTATTTTTGGATTAAATTTAATAAGTGAATCTTTAACTTCATGAGCAATTAAATGACCTTCAGAAACTTTTAAATTTCCGTCAACAACAACATGTGCATCAACGTAGTAATCAAATCCCATTTTTCTTACAAAGCATTTTTCAACATCACGGACTTTTTCATTTTTCAGCGCGACTTTCTTTATATCCGCAATTAATTTTTCATATAAATTTGCATCTGTTAATTCATAAACAGTAGGTTTCATCAATTTTACTCCATTATACATAATTACAACTGATGCAAATAAAGCAGCATAATCATCAGCACTTTCGTATCCTTCCCCACCGATAATTGCAATTAATATTCCTATAAATGCGGCACCGGAGGTAATAGCATCACTTCTATGATGCCAAGCATCATTTTTTACAGCAACACTTTCTATTTTTGTTCCTACGTTTTTAATTCGTCTAAATAAGATCTCTTTAATAATTACAACAATGATCAATACCAAAAGTGTAAATTCTGCCGGAGCATGATGCGGAGTAATAATTTCATGAATACTTTGATAAATTATTACAAATGCAGCCAAGAATAACGCAATTGCAACCACGAGCGCTGCAAGCGGTTCAGCTTTTCCATGACCATATGGGTGATTTTCATCCGGTGGTCTTGATGCAATTTTCAATCCGGTTAAAACTACAAATGACGTAAATACATCAGCAATTGACTCAATTCCATCAGCAATTAGCGCATAAGAATTCCCGACTATTCCGCTAATAATTTTAATACTTGCAAGAATTAAACTAGAAAATATTCCAACAAGAGTTGATTTAATTCCTACAGAAGCTAATTTGTAATTTATTTTATTGTTTGTCAAAATATAATTTTTACGAACTCTTAAATTTTATTATTCGTGTGAAGTTCCGGCGGCTTCATCTCTTAATCTATTTCTTTCAGCAATTTTAGCAAATGGAAAATAAACAGCCATTGCAATTAATAATGATACAACTCCCCAAACAGCAGCTCTCCAATCACCACCGGAAACGAGATAATGCCCAATAATTGGCGGTGTTGTCCAAGGAACATTTATTACCGGTCTGCTAATCAAATTAAAATCCATTAAAATATAAGTCCCGGCAGTAAGAAATAAAGTAATTAAAATATATGGCATCATAAAAATTGGATTTAGTACAATTGGGAAACCGAAGAATATCGGTTCATTAATCTGAAAAATTTGTGTAGGCAATGAAAACCGACTAATTTTTCTAAATCCCGGTTCCTTAGAATTTAACATAATCAAAGCCAAGCCAATTGTAGCGCCTGTTCCGCCGACATTTACAAATGTTGTGAAAAATCCGTACGCTGTAATATAAGGCAAAGGTTGATTCAAGGACATGGCAGTAACATTCTCGGTTAGATATTGTAAAAATATGGGAGCGGCAATTGCATCCATAGCATTATCGCCGTTTATTCCAACCGACCACAACAATGTAACTAAAAATGCATAAACTAAAATTCCGGGCAATGTATTAAATGCAAAAACTATTGGTCTAAAAATTATTTGAACAAATTCATTTATATCTATTCCAAAAATATATCTGATAAGCCAGAATGAAATTAGAAGAAAGAATAAGGGAGTTAATGATACAAATGATTCATAAACAACGGGCGGAACATTTTTGGGTAATCTTAAAACCAAGTTTTTTTCAGTGAAAAATTTTTGAACACTAACGGAAATAAATGCAATAAGTATTGCAGTAAAAATTCCTTTTGAACCAAGATTATCCATTATCAATAAACCATCATCAGGATTAAACTGAATTAACAGAAATATTAATGTTGAAAGCGAAGCACTAATTATAGCCTCTTGTTTCATTTGTTTTCCCAAATCATATCCGATTGAAAAACAAACAAATACCGCAAGGAGCCCAAACGTTGCACTAACTGGGATATCAAGTAGAACTCTGTACGGTTCAATTATTTTATCCCATCCGCCAAGTGGAAAGTAAGAAATAATTATAAATATACTTCCTACAATTGTCAGTGGGACAACTGCAACCATTCCCGCACGAATTGCTGACAAATATGCATTTTCGCTTAGTGCATTTAATGGCGGAACAATATATTTATTCATAAATCCGGTTGCAGCTTTATTCATATTAAACTCCAAATTTTGTATGAAAAGAAAAGTTCTGCTCGATTTTTTGTTAATAAAGAATTTGACAAAAATAGTAATTATTTGGATTAGATTTTAGATTAGAGAAAAAAGAATTGAGATTTAAAAATGAGATTAAGATTTTAATAATAATTTTTTTCCCACTGCTACTTTTTACTTTTCTTTCAAAAATATCTCAACTATTAAAACTCAATTGGTTTTGTGATTAAAACCTCTGTATTCAGATTATTGGTACAAATCTTTTCTATAAACAAATTCTTTTCCATTCCAATATTTTATTTGAGAAATTAACAAATTACAATATTCATCCGTATCTGTAAGCGGCGGTTTTAGTTTTCCGTGAACAACAAGTGAATCTCTCATTACGCGAAATCCATTTCCAACAATTATTTCAAAATTATTTAATAAGTAATTATAATAATAGTGTATGCTTACTTGGTTCACACCAAATTCTACATTAATTAAAAATTTATTTTCGTTTGAAAAAAGAAGCGAACTACCTAATGGAATACCTTCAATCCTTCGATTTATATAATGTGTATAATCCGTTTTAGGAAACAAAATATATTCTTCTAAATCTGCAATTGGTAAAAATTTATATTCATAATTAGAAGTAGTTGGACATTGTCCATTTAGTTTTTCCGTTTCGATTACTAATAAACCAACTTGTTCATATCCGTTATTAACAAAATTAGCAAATATTTCATTTTTACCATCTTTATCAAAATCAAATATCAATCCATTTGTAAAAAATCCGGCATTCCACAAAGTGGAATTTATTCTTTTACCGGTTTTTAAATCCAATTGAAAAATTGCAGAAGAATAAGATTTAGCATTATTTGCCACACAAACCAAAGATTTTTTATTTTTAATAGTTACTGTATCTATTAAAAATGAACTATAAATTGTATCCATTTTTTGCAAATTTGTAGTAATTGTGTCTTTAAAACTATATTGCCAAATCTTTGTTTTATTTTTATCAAAACATACAATTCTTCTAAAGTTAGATTTATCACCTAATTCAGAATATTCTTCATGAGATAAAATCACTTCATTAATTCCATCATTATTTATATCGACCAATTTTTGGAAATAATTCAAATAATTTTCACCAGGTAATCTATAAGGATCGAAACCCACTTTATTAGTCCATAAAACTCTACCGGATTTATTTTTTACAAATACAGTATTTTCCGTGACTTCTAAATTTGCCGGATTATCATCCCAATCACGATATAAAAAGTATGCTACAAATATTAAAAGGGGTAAAATAATAATTGCGGCTTTCCAATTTTTCTTAAGTTTGTTTGCAGTTTTCTTAACATAACTTAGTTTCTTTATTTCAATTAGATTTCTTCTATTAAAAATATCGTAAATATTTTCAGCTGATTCTATAAAAAGATTTCTTTTGGGAAATTCAGTTTTAAGTTCACTAAGTTTTTTCTTTGCAGCTTCTTCATCACTCTTTGGAACTACAAAAATATTTTCAAATGAATAAAATACTATTTCAGTTTTTTGCGAAATTATTTGATTTGAAATTGCAATTAAATTTTGATGCTGGTCAATTCCTCCCGTTATTGTTACTCCTGGTTTTATGCTAATCTGATAATCGGCAATATAAAGAGCCAATAGTTTTTCGATAAACGAAATTGCTAAAACAACTCCCAAAGAATTACCAATATAATTTCCGGCTTTCTGATCGAAATGAATTATTACTTCATGAAATTTGCTGATATACTTTATATAATTTTTTAAATATGAAACTGCAAATTCCCATGAAATATTAATTTGGGTTTCTAATAAATTTTCAAGATTCACTCCGCTCGGAATAATTATAAATCTATTTTTTATGTTGCATTTTTTAATTTCAATTGAAAGACTTTCTAAAAATCCGGATAGGAAAATATTTTTATTTTCACTTTTTTCTAAAACCGGGAACTTAATTTGAGGAACTATCTCATTAAAATTATTTCCGGCAAGTGTTTCGTTAAGTTTTTTAAATTTATTTTCAAAGTGTGAAATTATATTTGAATATTTTTCGGAATATTCCGAATCGGAAATTTTCCTTTTTATTTCTGATGCCTGAAGAATAATATTGTTGAAGAAACTGGGATGTACAAAATACGGATCGGTTTTTTCGAGTAGATAAAAATATTTGTCAATAAATTCAGTCGCAAAAGCACTGAAAATACTGCTGTCATTTAGTGAAAGTATGTTTTGAAAATAATCATAAATAAGAAATAACTTAACTCTGTTTGAATTCCAATTATTAATTTCATGATGAAGATCAAGTCTTCGATTTTCTAACTCAAATACATCCAATTATTTAACCAAGTTTAATTGAATATGCATTTTTAACATATTCAATTTAACAAAATATTTTTATTTGAATATAATTTAATTAAATGTGATTTGAAATAATTTTATTTTTATTGAACTTTTGGAGAAATAAGAAATAAATAAATATTTTATTTTGATGTAAAACAGAATTTACTTTTTTGAATTTTCTTTTGATTTTTTAACCAACCCATAACATTTGCCGGAGGTCTTCCATTTTCTAATTCATTAGCCATAAACTGCATAGAATAATCAATATGATTAAAAAAATATTTATAACCGGCACACAAATAATTTAAACCATTTTCACCATCGGGAGTTTTTATAATTCTATGTTTTGGACATTCACCATTGCATGCAAAAAGAAATTCACACTCTCTGCAATATTTTGGCAAAGATAATTTTTTATCTAATCCAAATTTTGTCTGCTTTACTGAATCAACCAATTTCTCCAAAGATTCAGAAATAATATTTCCCAATTTATTTTCCGGATAAACATAATGATCGCAAGAATACAAATCGCCGTTATGTTCAAGCGCCATAGCACCGCCGCATGCTTCCCGAAATATGCAAAGACTCGGCTGCTGTCCAATCCATGATTCCAATGAAATATCAAAAATCTGGACAAATACTTTCCCAACATCTTTTATTAACCATTCATCATAAACTGAAGAAAGAAATTTACCATACTGTAAAGATTCAACAGACCAATTTGTAACTTCAGCATCACCATTATAATTTGGTGAAACCAATTCCAATTCGTCATTTTTTTGGATTGAAGATTTTCGTTCAACAATCGGGATAAATTGAATAAATCCGCTTCCAATTTCTTTTAAGAAACTATAAACTTCTAAAGATTTATAGGAATTAAATTTATGAACGCATGTTAAAGTATTAAATTCAACATTATGTTTTTTTAGAGTTGAAATCCCTCTCATTACTTGATTAAAAGAACTTTGTCCGCCCTTAAACAATCTAAATTTATCATGAATTTCTTGCGGTCCATCAATTGAAATTCCAACAAGAAAATTATTATTTGATAAGAATTCTCCCCATTCATCATCCAATAAAATTCCATTTGTTTGAAATGAATTATAAATAATTTTTCCGTTTGAATATTTGTTTTGCAGATCAACAACTTTCTTAAAATAATCAACGCCTAAAATTGTTGGTTCACCGCCTTGCCATGCAAAGTTAATTTCATTAACAGATTGAGTGGAAATATATTGATGGATATATTTTTCTAATACTTCTTCATTCATTATCCAATTATTTGTATTAGGATAAATTTTTTCTTTCTCTAAGTAGAAACAATATGTACAATCCAAATTGCATAATGGTCCGGCTGGCTTTGTCATAATGTGAAAGGCATATGATTTTTTCATATAAATACTTTCTTGCAATTATCAGCATTAAATCAAAATTAAAATTTATTTATTAGATTTTTTTATTCATCCAAAAAGGAGAAGTTAAAAACCAACCTATCGTTCCAAAGATCATAATTAATTTATTATCTTCTAATGTAACAACATTATTAAACACCAATACTGAAGGCAGTATGCATGCTATAAGGCTTAACAAAGAAATAACTTTTATTGCTTTCATGAAATGCTCCTTTCTAATTCTTTCTTCTGAATAAAATAACTCGCAATTAAAAATATTGCAGAGGCAACAAACCATCCTGGGAGGCCAAGAAAAAATATTTCAACTCCAAATGATAAACTTAAAATTAAACTAAACAATAGAGTTAATCCCCAAGCAAGCGCGGCAGCAAAATTAAACGATTTTCCAAATGTCTGAGCATAATATCTTTTTAATCCAAGTTTAGGAATAATATAAAAATCCATCATAATAATAGCACCCATTGGCATTAAGACTAATCCATATAATGCAACAAAATCTAATAATTTCATAACTAACGCCGGAAAAATGGAAGCCAATGTTGTAATAATTCCAACAACCATCGTAACTTTCCAAGTTTTCCATTCTGGACGGATAGCTTGCAAAGCCAATCCAGCTCTATAGATTGTTGGGTTTGCAGTTGTCCATCCTGCAATAATAACAGTTATAGCTCCTGCAAAACCGGCTGCGCGAAAAGCAATTGGACCTGGAGCAAATTCATTACTAAAATTTGATTCTTTTAAGAATAATGCATATAAAATACCTGAGGCTAACCATGCAAGATAGTGACCGACAAACATTCCTGCGCCGGAGTTAAATCCATAATACCATTTTCTTGCATACCTTAAAATCGATAAATCAGCCATACCAATATGCATTGCCATATTTGCGAACCATGCAAAAAACAATACATGCCAAAAATTAAATTGGCTCTGACCTTCCAAAGGCGTGCCGGTCCATATTGTTAAATTTGCTTTTTCCCAAAAATCAGATACAGAATGAATATCAAGGTCTGGCAATACAGCAATTGCGGCGCTTAGAAAAATAAGTATCATCCAAGGTGCGGCAATATTTGCAACTTTTGAAACAAGATTGTATCCGAACATTGCGACTGTTGTAGTCAAAGTTCCGACTAAAATAACTGCAAAAACCCATCCAATACTATTTGGAAGCCAATCATTTAATGTGGGCATTTGAAGTCCAAAAGGAATGCCTACTGCAGTTGCAGATACAGCAATCATTGATCCTGCTAAAAAACAAAACATTAATGCATTTACTAAATTGTAAATAGTTGTTAGTTTTTTTCCACTTATTTTTTCTAATAAAAAATATAATGTAATTCTTTCTTTAACTGCAATTGGTCCGGTTAAAAAAGCCCAGCTCAATACTGCAAGAATATTTCCAAATAACAATCCTAGAACTAAATCATTTGCTGCAACACCATGAGCGACAAATAATGGTCCTATTACGAATTCCGTTCCGGCAGTATGTTCTCCGATATACATACCAAGAAAACTTTTCCAACCTTTTATTTTATTTTCCGGAACCGGCTGCCTTTCAAATTCTTCAACAGAGTTTAAATGATCTTGAATACCTTTTTGTTTCATCAATACCTCACCACAATTTTATAGAGAATTTAAATTCTTTTACTTAGAACTTTTCTTTCATAATTTATAATTTCGTTTACCCATTCAGATTCTATTGGAACATTATTTTTGTAGCAATAGTAATCCCAAACCGCACCTATTGGATAAAATCTTGCTTCTTCCATCGAGGCTAATCTGCCGATATAATTTTCATTTTTTTCAAAAGTATTAATTTTTACAGATGGTTCTAATAATGCAATAAGTAAACTTTTAAGTGTTGATCTTATTCCAAGAACATAAGCTCCAATTCTGTTAACAGAACCGTCAAAAAAATCTAATGCAATATTTGTTCGTTTATCTAAATTGTATCTTACTATTTGTGATGCAACTTCTAAAAGTTGATCATTTAGAATAGGAATATGATCGCTATCCCACCTAACTGCACGACTAATGTGAAATAATATTTCATCTGAAAACTGAAGAATAGAACTAATTTTATCTGCAACATTTTCAGATAAATGAAAATGTCCCATATCCAGACAAACCATTTTGTTGCGGCTAAGCGCGTATCCCAAATAAAATTCATGTGAACCAACCACATAAGATTCGCTGCCGATACCAAATAATTTACTTTCAACTGCATCTTTAATATATTTTTTTTCAAACTCAATTTGGAAAATTTCATCAAGACTTTCTTTCAATATTTGTCGAGGTGTCCATTTATCAAATCGAATATCTTTAGAACCGTCCGGAATCCATAAATTATGAATTGATGGTGAATTAAATTCCTTTCCAAAGTGTGCAGTAATTTCCCTTGAACGTTTAACATGTTCAATCCAAAAATCCCGAATCTCCTTATCATTATTGCTCAATGTAAAACCATCATCAGCTTTGGGATGTGAAAAACATGTCGCATTAAAATCTAATTTTAAATTATTTTCTTTTGCCCAGTCAATCCAGCTTTCAAAATGTTTTGGCTGAATTTCATTTCGGTCAACTATATCACCGTAAAAATCTCCATAAATTGCATGAAGATTAAATCTGTGATTTCCAGGTACAAGTGAAAAGACTTTCTCCATATCTAATTGAAGTTCTGAAATTGAACGAGCTTTTCCTATATAATTTCCGGTTACTTGAATACCTCCGCCGGAAAGTTCCGAATTTGGTTTTTCAAATCCGCCCACATCATCGCCTTGCCAGCATTGAATTGAAATAGAGAAATCGTTTAACCGTTTAAGCGCCGATTCAATATCAATATTATTTAATGAATAAAAATCTTTTGCGTTTTCATAATTCTGTAAAATACGATTCATTGAATTTCCTAAATTTTTTATAGTTCAATAATTAGCTATAACTACAATTAAAAAGTTCTAGTTAAAAATTAATATTGTTCAGTTTTAAAATTATTCACACTTTATTAAGTCAAAATAATTAAATCAGTCAAGAATTATTTCATCTACAAAAAGCCATGCTTTACCGCCACTTCCTTTATGCCAGCTTGGACATTCTTTAATATTCTCCGCAATTATTTTAATAAATCTTGTACTTGAATTAATTTTCGCAGAAAAATCTTTTACAAAAGGTTTCTGAGTTTCAGTATTTTTTGTTTCATATTTAACTTCAGAAATTTTATTAAAATCAGAATTATTATCTGATATATATACAGTAACTTTTTTTGGCAAAAAGATCCAAGAATTTAAATCTGATAAACAACCAATATGAATTCCATTTACTTTTTTATTCTGACCTAAATCAATTGTTGTTTCAAAATTAACACCTTCAAATCCCAACCAATTATTATCTTCATATTCTTCCGAACCTCGTTTTCCATCTACAAGAATAAACTTATTCAAATTAGAATATTTTTCTGAAGGATTATTCTTAATTTGTAAATCTTTCACTGATTTAATTTTATAAAATTGTACCGTTTTTAAGATGCTTTCAACAAAATCATTTTTATAAGAAATTGATTTCAAACTTGCGGACTTATTAATTTTTAATTTTGAAGAATATAATTTTGAATTCTGATTTGGCAAAGTTCCATCAGTCGTATATTTAATTTCTGCACCAATATCATTCGAAATAATTTCAACATCAATGCTATCTTGAAATAAATATGTATCTTTGACAACTTTTTCATTAACCTTAACTATAGGTGATGAAGCAACTTTTTTTTCTGAACCTTCAATTTTTAAACAGATCGGGTATTCATTTTCTTCAATGCCAGAGGGCAATAAAACTATTGTTTCATTATTCTTAATTGAATAATTAAGTGTAAGATTTTGACTTAGCAAAAATATTTTGGAATTATCTTTTGGAACCACATACTTAATTTTAATTGAATCAGATACGGGTTTTTTAAGAATGTAAGCATATATGTAATCAGAATTTTTTGATTTAGTATATTTTATATTTTCACCTTCAAAATAATTCTTCATTGGTCTTGTATTATAAATTCCTTCACTATTCAATTTCATCCAATTCCCAACTTGCTCAAGTCTAATTATACTTTCATGAGGAATGTTTCCTTTTTCATCGGGACCAACATTTAATAAATAATTTCCGCCTTTTGAAGCTATATCAATTATATTGTAAATTATTGTTTCGGATGATTTCCAATTTTCATCTCCTCTTTTAAATCCCCAAGAATCATTCATAGTCATGCACGATTCCCAAGGCAAAGTTGACGATGTTTCCAAAATTTCTTGTTCCGGTGTTCCAAAATCTCCAACAAAACTATGGTCTTTATTCATGCCTTGCATTCCTTGCCGACCTTTTCCAATTCTGTTGTTGATAATTAATTCCGGCTTTTTATTTCTTAAATGATTATATAATTTCTTCCCTTGAGGTTCAGTCCATTCTTCAATCCATTCGCCATCAAACCAAAGGATTGAAAGATTATCAAATTCATTTAATAATTCTTCCAACTGCGGAATTAAATATTCATCTCTGTATTTTGCGAAATTTTCTTTTGTTGCATCAGGATGATGCCAATCCATAATGGAATGATAAAAACCTAATTTTATGCCTTCATTTTTGCATGCTTCAGCAAGAGGTTTTAGAATATCTTTTTTATAAGGTGTGTAATCAACAATATCATAATTTGTAACTTTAGAATCCCAAATGCTAAATCCATCATGATGTTTAGAAGTAATTACAATATATTTCATTCCGGCTTGTTTAGCAATTTTAACCCATTTTATTGGATCATATTCAATTGGATTAAAAACTGCCGCATATTTTTCATATTCTTCAACGGGAATTTTTGCCGAATACATTATCCATTCACTAATGCCGGGAATCATTTTGTCCTTGTACCAGCCTGCCGGAACTGAGTAAACTCCCCAATGAATAAACATTCCAAACTTAGCATCATTCCACCACTCCATTCTCAAGTCAGTTTCCTGTTTCGTTTCATTTGTAAAATCTTGAGCTTTCAGGCAAATTAAATTTAAAAGGAATATTAATGCCATCATTATATTTTTCATTTTATGCTCCGAGAAATAAATCTAAAATTTTGCGCAATTTATATTAACATTAAATAAGGTGAATTTTTAATATTTTAATTCTAAATTCATTCTTATTTATTTTTATTCTTTTTCAAGCAATTCAATTATTTCTTTTCCGCAAAGTAAAAATGCTCCTGTTGCGTAAACATGCCACTGATCTTTATGAAAAGGATACGGATCTCCCGCAACTTGCTGAACAAAACCAAGTCTTCCCCATTCATTAATATTTTTTGTAAGTGCCTTCCATGCCTTTTTAACTGCCGGTTCAAATCTTTCTCTTTCAAGGAAATTATTGTTAATTCCCCAAGTTAAGGCAAAAGTATAAAAAGAACTTCCGCTTGATTCACCAAGTGGTAATTCTTCCGGATCAAGCAGACTGGCAGTCCATAATCCATTTCCCCTTTGCAGCTTTAATAATTTTTCAGCCATTTCTTTAAATTGCTGAATATATTTTTCTCTTGTTGGATAAGTTTCAGGAATAAACTTAAGCATTCTAGCTAATCCGGCAATTACCCAACCGTTTCCTCTTCCCCAAAATACTTTTTTCCCGTTTGATGTTTTCTTATCAAAAAAACGATCGTCTCTAAAATATAAACTGTCATTTTTCGAATACAAATAATCAGAAGTTATCCACCAATGTTTATCAGCATAATCTAAATATTTAATTTCATTTGTTGCTTTGTAAATGCGAGCAAAAGATGGCGGAGCCATAAACAAAGCATCGCACCAAGTCCACCATTCTAATTTGTAATTATTATCTTGAAATCTTATATCAGTTTTGGGATCTCTTGCTAAATGAATATCCATCGCCCATTTTGATTTATCTATAATTTTTGGATCTTTGTAAATTTCATATAACCAAGTATAAACATCTGAAATTGCAAGCCTATCCGCATGATAAACATCAGCAATTATTTTCCAATCATTCGTTTGTCCAATATTGATAATTTCATTTAAATATCTTTCTTCTTTTACTGTTTCATAAAGTGCTGCAAGACCAATATAAAAAGCACCCCAATGCCAGTCTAACCGATGAGCACTTATAAACGGATTTGATAATTGCCAATCTGCAGTTTGTCTCATAAGGTTTTTGATATTTTCAACATTATAAACTTCATCATTTACAAAGGGTTTTAAATCAATTTTAATTGAAGAAAGATAATTTGTATAATGAACATAATGTGAATTTTGCATCCATAATAATTGTATTGGGTTTCCGCTTTTTGCATTTCTTACTGCAAATGGTCTAACATTATCTTTGATTGAACCATTAGTTATTGATTTAGCTTCCCAATCTATACCATTCTTTGTTTCCCATTTTTCTATTTCAAAAACCGAATCTCGTTTGGCAGACAGATAAACAATATTTGTGTTTTCATGATCGAGAATAATTCCACCGGAATAATTTTGTTCATATTCAATTTTTCCTTGCGGTGTTTGCGGAAACCAAGCTCCGGCATTTATTAAATCACTGCTAATCCATTTTTCTCCATTCCATTTTGCATAAACATAAATATGATTTTTACTATCAGGAAATTTTGCGTAAACAATTACCGGATTATCATTTTCATCTACCGCAATATCCCAAATCCATGATTTTACTTTTGTCAATGACGCATTATAAACAATTGAAGATTGGTTTGGCGAGATTGGTTCTTTTCCTAAAATTCCTATTTCCCTATTTTCTGCATTATAAAATTTTCCATTTTTATAGTACATATAATAAATGCTATTTTCATTTTCGTCTCTGGGATGACCGTCTGTAAACGCAAACATAATTTTATTTTTTCCATTCGACGCAACTTTCATATAAGGTCGGCGCATATTGTAAATACGATTAGGCAAAACAAATATTTTACTTTTACTCCATGATTTTCCCATATCATCAGAAAATGAAAAATTTGGTTTGTTATCAATTCCGCGCCAGAAAAGATAAATTCTATTATTCTCTTCCGATAAAATAACCGGATTTGCATATGTGTTCGTATTTGTAAATTCAGAATATAATTCAGTATCGTTCAGAAATAATTCATTCCGTTCCCATGAATCAATGTCTTCGGAACTCTTCATCGTAAAAAGTAAAAACGGATTTGGTCCGCCGTGTTTTGTAAAAAAGACCATTAATTTTCCTTCGGGAGTAAAAATTAAAGAAGGATTATCATGATCATCTATTTCATAATTATCTTCAAGAACTTTTGTTTTTATTTTATTTGTTGTGTGATCGTAATATCCAATAGTAACATCACCATGACTATCAATCCAACCGGCATAGGTTCTCTTATGTTTGCCTTCATAATAAACTGCTCTTGGATCTGAAAACCAGCACCAGGCTCCATCAAATGTAAATGATTGAAAACTTTCCGAATGAGATCCAGTTGCTTTATTTAACAGAATATTTTGAGTTCCCTGCGCAAATATTTCTATTGAGAAAAAAACAATAATTAACATTTTTAATAAAATATTTTTCATGATAATCTCTTTAAATGGAATTCTAAAATTATTTGTTGACAATAATTTCATCAACAAACAACCAAGCTTTACCACCTTTACCTCTATGCCAGCTTGGACATTCTTTAATATTTGGCGCATTAATTTTGATAAATCTAACTTTTCTATTTACACCTTTTTTAGAAAACGATTTTGCAAAAATATCCAACGATGATAATGTATCATTTTTTTCATGATGAATTTCAGTGAAATTATTTCCATTATCTGAAACTGAAAATTTTATTTCGAAAGGAAGAAAAATCCATGACATTTGATTTTGTAGAAAACTAATACTAATTAAATTTATAAAAGTTTGCTTTCCCAAATTCAGAATTGCTTCAAAATCTGTTCCTTCAAATCCAAGCCAATTACCATCGTTATTATCCAAGGAACCGGAATTTCCATCGACTAATATTAATTTATTACCTTGAGCAAATTTTTCACTCGCTGGATTTTTAAGTTCAATTGAAGAATTAATCGCCAGATGATTTTCAAACACGGCTCTATTTTTTCCAATTCTGCCAGGCTCTCTATTTTCTTTACCTTTAACTCCGGTCAATCGATCACCAAGCTCGTACCTAGCTTTATCACCAATAATTTTTAATTGCTCAACAATATCAAGATGTTTATCTATTACATTTATTTTTTCTTCAACATCTTCATTTAAATTATATAATTCATAACTGATTTTTTTTTGCCAAGTTTGGCCCGGGAATCCATCAACGCCGGGTTTCATACCTTCATAACTTCTTTGCGTACATGGAAAGTATAATTTCCAATTATTTTTTCGAACGGCAATTAAATCATAATCGTAATAATACCAAAACTCATTTCTAGGATTTGCATCTTTTTCGCTATTTAGTAATGGTAAAATATTAATTCCGTCAATTTTATTTTTTGGCAATTCGGATTTCGTAATCGCAGAAATTGTTGGAAGAATATCAATTGTAGATGACAATTTATCGCAAATAGAATTTTGAATAATATTTTTTGGCCACCTCATTATGCACGGGACGCGAACACCACCTTCCCACATTGTTCCTTTGCCTTCTCTAAACGGTAATGCCGAGCCGGCATGATTTCCAAAGTTAAGCCAAGGACCATTATCACTTGTATATATTATTAACGTGTTTTCATCACTATTATTTTCTTTTAACGATTTTAATATTTCACCAACTGACCAATCCAATTCCATAATAACATCACCATATAGTCCGTTCTCACTTTTCCCTTTAAATTTTTCCGATACTGCGATTGGTACATGCGGCATTGAATGAGCAAGATATAAAAAGAATTTATTTCGCGAATTTTTATTGATAAAATTAACAGCGCGTTCTGTGTACTTTGTTGTAAGCTGAGCTTGATCATCTAAAGTTTTAACAGATTCAACTTGATCATTTCCATCAATTAACATTAGTTCTGGATATATCGTTTTCCAATTGTCTTTAATTGGATTTCCATCAAAATCAACGGGCCACATATCATTAGAATAAGGCAACCCATAATATTCGTCAAATCCTTGCTGCAGCGGAAGAAATTCTTTATGATGACCAAGATGCCATTTACCGATTAAACCGGTTTTATAATTTTTCCTTTTTAATATTTTGGCAATATTTTCTTCTTCGGGATTTAATCCAATTGTTGAAGCCGGAAATAAAGCTCCGCGAATACTAACTCTTTCCGAATAACATCCGGTTAACAATGCCGCACGTGAAGCACTGCAAACAGCGGTTGCCACATGGAAGTCCGTAAATAGTATTCCTTCATCAGCCATTTTATCTAGATTGGGTGTAGTAAAACCTTTAGCACCATTTTTCCCAATATCGGCGTATCCTAAATCATCTGCATAAATAATAATAATATTCGGTAAGTCATTTTCAGAGGTAAAATTATTTTTAAATAGATAAGGAGAAAGTGCGGTAAATGATAAGCCGGCACCAATTTCTTTTATAAATTCCCTTCTTGAAATAATTGACAATTGCTTTCTCCAAGAAACTAAAAATTGTTGACTATTTTACAGTAATTTTTTCTCTCAATCTAATATCTTTTGACGAAGCTCCAATCATTATCTGAAAATCACCAGCTTCAACAACTTCATTTAAATCTTTATCTAACATTGTTAATAATTCCGGAGTAATTTCAAATTTAACTTTTTTTGTTTCACCGACTTTTAAATTAATTCTTTGAAAGTCTTTTAATTCTATAATTGGTCTGGCAACTGAAGCAAATAAATCTTTTATGTAAAGTTGGATTACTTCATCGCCGGGAAAATTTCCTATATTCATAACTTCAAATTCTATAGTTACATTTTCGTTTTTTGAAATTTCCTTTTTCGAAATACAAAGATTTTTATATTCAAATGTTGTGTAGCTTAAACCATAGCCAAACGGAAATAATGGTTGTCCGGTTAAGTTATTATAATCATCACCTCTTCCGGTTGGTTTGTGATTATAATAAAGCGGCAATTGAGATTCATGTATTGGAAAGGTAATCGGAAGTCTTCCAGCCGGATTATAATCTCCAAATAGAACATCGGCAACGGCGTTACCTCCAACTTCTCCCGGATACCAAACATCTATAATTCCAGAAATATTATTTATCCAATTACTCATTGTTATTGCACTTCCTCCAACTAAAACAACTATTGTCGGAATTCCGGTTTTAGAAATTTCATTTATCAATTCTTCTTGATTTCCCGGAAGATTTAAATATGCTCTATCTCTAAACTCGCCTTCTTCAATACCGGCAACAATTATAGCCACATCACTTTGTTTTGTAATTTCAACTGCATCATTAATTTCTTGTTCGTAATTATTATTTATTCCTTCATTCCAAATTAATTTGCATCTTGTATTTCCGCTGGTTGTATAAAACTCAATTTTTATATCATATTCTTTTTCTTTTTCAAATTCATATTCAACTGTTGAAGTTCGATAAGATTTCTGAATCCAATTATCAATTACAAGTTTATTATCTAAGTATAATCTATATCCGTCATTACCTTCAATGCCAATTTTTACTTTCCCATTTTTTGGACCAATAATTTTTCCTTCCCATTTTACTGAGTACCAATCATAATCTAACTTTTCCGGATCGGGAGAAAATAAAGTCCATCTAAAATTTATATTTTCATCAACTTGAGAAAAAGAAGGTTCCCCAATAAAATTAGGATTATTATAATATTTTCCAAATAATCCATTTAGCTTTTTTCCATTTTGAAAATGAGACAAAAATTCTTTTTGTATCGGAACATATTCAATATTTTCTCTACTACTTCCTTTTGCAAATTTCACTTCAGCAAAATTTTTAACTTTCTCCTTAATACCTTCAAATATATTTACAATATTATTTCCCGGACCACTATATCCGCCGAGCCTTCCCTCAATTGCATCGTTACCAATAACTGCAATTTTCTTTAAATCTTTTTTTAATGGAAGAATATTATTTTCATTTTTCAATAAAACAATTGATTCAAGCGCGGACTTATGAGCCAGTTCTCTATGTTTTATATTACCATTGATTTCATTAGCTTTAGACGCATCTACATATGGGTTTTCAAATAATCCCAAATTAAATTTTGCAGTTAATACTCGTTCAACAGCTTTATTTATTGTAGATTCTTTTATCATACCTTTTTCAAATGCTTCATAGAAAAGCGGATAATGAGAATAAGAAGTTTGAAATATTACATCCAAACCATTTTCTATTGTTTCCATTGTTGATTCCGCATAACTCTGCGAAGTAAAATGTAATACATTTGCTCCGCCGATTGCGCCGGCATCTGAAATTACAAATCCTTTAAATCCCCATTCCTCTTTAAGTTTTTTATTTAACAGCCAATCATTTGCTGAGCAAGGAATTCCATCGAATGAATTATATGAAATCATTAACGATAGTGCATTTCCCTTTTTCACTGCAGCTTTAAACGCCGGAAAATAAATTTCTTCCATTAATCTTTCGTTAAAATGAATTGGATAACTATCTCTACCGCCATCTCCTACATTTGCTGCAAAGTGTTTAGGCGTTGTAACAATTCCTTTCTCTTCAAATTCTTTTATGAAAGCTAATCCCATTTGTGACGTTAAGAAAGGATCTTCTCCATAAGTTTCCTCAGTTCTTCCCCAGCGAACATCTCTTGCAATATTTATTACCGGAGATAAAATTTGTCTAATTCCACGCGACTTAACTTCCAAAGCAATTGCTTTTCCGACCTCGCTCACTAAATCAACATTCCAAGTTGCAGCCAATCCAATAGCTTGCGGGAAAGCTGTCGCACCATCTCTAACTAAACCATGAAGTGCTTCATCAAAAGCAATTATTGGAATTCCTAATCTTGTTTCTTCAACAAAATATTTTTGGATTTCATTTATTTTTTTTGCGACAGATTCCGGTGAACCGGATTTTCCATAGTTTAATATTTGCTCTGTAATTTTTGTGGATTTAGCTTCAGTTGAAACTTGAAATCCAAATATCCCATTTTTGTATTTTTCTTTTCCATCACGTAAATCACCGGGAATCATAAACAATTGCCAAAATTTTTCTTCCAATGTCATACGTGAAATTAAATCATTTACTCTTTCATCTACGGGTAAATTTGGATTTTTATATGGAAATTCTTGAGCGGAATTTATTATCGATAAAACTAAAAGTAAGGATACAATAATTTTCAACATTTATAACTCTATATTTTTTTTATGTTATGCAAAACAATTTTTAATTAGTTCTCCAACTGTTGTTGTTGCTAAACAAACTGAAGTATCTGCTGCTCCGTAATAAATTTTTACTTCGGAAGTTTCTAATGCAAATCCTTCTTCGTCATATTCTTCAACAATAATTCCGGTTGGGAAAACAACATTCGGAACTTGTCCGGCTAATTCATAAATCTCGCGCGGTTCTAAAATATTTTGATTTCCTCTTGAAATTACTTTTGCGGGATTTTCTAAATCATGTAACATAACTCCCATTTGATAGATTGGTGCATAGTGCATTGCAATTCCATGGTAAGTGTGAACCCAACCTTTTCTTGTTTTAATTGGCGGTGTACAGCTTCCCACCATTTCATCCCAATAAAATTTATTACCTTCTGCAACAATCGCAATTCGTTCCCAGTTTAACATATCTTTCGATTTTGCAAGTACGATTGAATTTCCTGTTAACGGTCCGCCTTCAATTTGGGCAGTATTCGGGCGTTCGAATCTATAATATTCACCATTTATTTTTTCTGGAAACAAAACACCGTTGCGAACATTTTTTTCCGAAACTACTCCAAGAAAATTAAATTTTTGGAAATCATTTGTTTTAGCTAAACCAAGACAGCAATAATTATCAATATCCATTGCAAACATTATAAAATATTCATTTCCAATTTTTGTAATTCTCGGATCATACATATGATAAAGTTTTCCTTCAAGATTTTCTAATCCTTCAAATTCCACAATTTTATTTTCAACTTTATATTCATAACCATTTTCACTTTCTGCCATAACAAAAAATGTTCTGCGTCCACGATTCTGAACTCTTAACATTAATAAATACTTATTTCCAAATTTTATTGCACCGGGATTAAACACAGACGTTGCATCAATCAAATGCGGTTCTATATTTGGAATGTCTGAATTTTTTACAACCGGATTATTTTTATATCTAAACATATTTTCTTACTTTCCTTAAATTTTTGACTATTTATTTAATTGATTTATCGCGAACGCATAAGCACCTAATGAAATTGCCAAGCTTGTTCCGATTTTAGAAATTCCAACGCCAATTCTTGTCTCCGGGTCATACTTAATTTTTTTATCGGTACCAATTATTTCTAATTCTTTTGTGGAACCTTTTAGAAAACTTTCCATTCCGTTTGGAGATTCTAAATTATAAACTTTTTGTGTCAATCTTCGAAATTCACTTCCGTCTTCTCTGGTAAAGTTTGAATTCATTTCATTAACTAAATGCGGCATAAATAAATCCGAAGCGCCGGATAATCCGCCGCCGATTACAATTAGTCCATCAATAAGAGTTATGGCATTTGATATTGAATCGCCTACTGCTTCAGCCATAGTTTTAAATGCAGCGATTGCGGCGTCTTTATTTCCTTCTTCTTCACCATTTGCAATTTGAAATAAAATTTTTGGTTCGGGTACTTCTTCTGAAGTAATGCCACAAATATTTGCATAAACTTTTTTCACACCTCTAATACTTCCGTGTTCTTCAATATTTAGTTTTGGAGAAAGTTTATTTCTCATTAACCATATTTCACCGGCACCGGAATTATCACCAACAAATAATTCTCCATCTCTAACTATTCCAGCACCAAAACCGGTACCGAGAGTAAGCCCAAATAAATTTTTATATTGTTTTGGACTTCCCGCTTCTTTTAATTTTTTATTTATTTCCGGAAGGAATCCAAAAATAGCTTCTCCATAAGCATAAAGATCCCCGTCATTATTGATGAAAACCGGAATGTTGAATTTATTTTCCAAAAATGGTCCAAGTGCAACACCGCCTCTGAATGCGGGAAGATTTGGTAAATCTCCAATTATACCATTGGGATAATCCGCTGGTCCCGGAAATGCAAAACTAATTGCAACCGGTTCTTCAGTTAATTTCGATTTTACCTCATTGAATCCTTCTACCAAAGTTGATAACATTTTTTCCAAATCTTTTGGTTGAGACGGATATTTTATTTCATCTAAAATTTGTTTATTCCCTTGAATTGCTGTAAACACTAAATTTGTGCCACCCGCATCAAGAGTCATTACAATTCTTTTATCATTTTCGTAATTCATTTTCTACCTTTTTTATCTGTATTTGCGATGTTTCAAATTAATATATTTTTACAAAAATTTTATCTAAGCTAATTTTTTCTTCCCTTTTAATGATAGCAATAATAAGTACGCAAAACATAACGCCGGAACAATATATGCCAATGTTAATAAATCTCTATCAACTATTTCACCCATTATTAACGGAACAATTGCACCGCCGCTAATTGCCATTACCATTAAACCGGAAAGCTCACTTGATCGCTCTGGTTTTTCTTCAATAGTAATTGAAAAAAGCATCGGCCAAATATTTGCAAATCCTAAACCTCCTAACACAATACCAGCAATAGTTAAATACTGTTGACCAGTCATGATAAATACTACACCTAGTAATCCAAGAAAAGCTGAAATTCTAAAAAATGTTCTCGCGTTTATATTAATGCTACCGGCTACTAATCTTCCAAAAGTTATTGTCCCGAAAAATATTGTTGGTCCCCATAAAGCAGCTTTATCGGCAGTAAATCCAAAACTTTCTAAAGTAGGTTTTAAGAAACGGGCCATGCAGACTTCTGCACCTACGTATAAAAATATTCCTAAAACAGCCAATGCAAAAACTGGTTCATTTAAAAGTTTTAAAGATGATGAAATGCTTGGTGGAATATCTGCTTTTGTTTCTTTCACTTTTAAAGTTGCAACGGAAACAAATGCAATTACCATAAATAATAAAAATACTGGGAATACACCTCTCCATCCCATTGTTGCAAAGATTGGAAGTATTAAAACTAACCCAACTAAATACGCAGAGCCGGATGAACCAAGCCCCTTAATACCTTGAGCCAAAGCAAGGTTTTTGCTATACTGCCCTTCTTCACTCACATCATACATAATTGGATTTCCGGCAACTTGCAAAAATGTTGTTCCAATACCAAGTAAAAAAATACAGATCACTAACAATGTAAAACCGGGATTGATAAAAGTAGGAATTGCCATTGCCACAATGTTTAATCCCAAACCAAGTAATAACAAATTCTTTTTACCGATGCGAGCAGCCAAAACTCCGCCTGGAACGCTAAAAACTGCAAACGCAATAAATACAAAAAATGTAAGCAAAGTTGCAACAACAGCACTTAATTCATAATTTTTTTCAACAGCGCTTGCCATTGGTCCCATTGCATCTGCGACGCCCATAACAAGAAATGTTAAAAAAATAGGGATTGTTTTGAGTTTCATATTTTACCTATTGATGTTTGTTAAAAATTAATTTATTCAAATTTTTTACTCAATTATAATTTCA
The DNA here is from genome assembly GCA_016708125.1 of Ignavibacteriota bacterium. NCBI lineage: Bacteria > Pseudomonadati > Ignavibacteriota > Ignavibacteriota bacterium. The sequence goes on from JADJGF010000001.1 coordinate 4,011,308, forward strand.
TCTGAAAAAAGCCATGCCGGATTCCCGGAACCTTGATGCCAAGCAGGGCAAAGACCAATATTTTTTGCATGAACTTTTAATTTATTAGTTTTTATTTTTGAAAATTGTGAGATAAAATTTTCCTTAAATATAAGAGTTGATTTGATATTTGATTTTCTAAAAATCTTATCTAACGAAATAAAATTATTCGATTCATTTAAATAAAACATTTCAACCCATTCCGGCAAAAATATCCACGATTCCAAGTATTGCAAAAAGCCAATTGTTATTTTTGTTAATGCTATTTCTTTCATAAAATCAATTGTTGCAATTAAATCATTTTTCTGAAATCCTTGGTAAATAGAAAGATCAACATTTGAAATCATTTTAGATGGACCCAACAATCCATCCAACAGTGCATCATGATTTCCACCTAAATATTTATTATCATATTTATATTCAAAAGTAATTTTTGCTCCAATTCCTTTATGATTTATCTGCTGATTTTTTTTTGGAAGGAATTTTGTTTCATCGGTATCTTTATATTTTTCTCTTAAATTCTGCAATTCAATTTTGAGTTCTTTAATAATTGCTTGATAATCTGAATTTTCATAAACATTATTTATTTCATCCGGATCTTTTTCCAAATCATAAAATTCCCAAGCATCAATATCATAATAAAAATGAATTAGCTTAAATCGAGAATTTCTAATACCATAATGCCTTTTAACTCCATGCTCAGCGGGATATTCAAAATAGTGATAATAAATTGAGGTTCTCCAATTTTTTGGATTTTCTCCTTCTAATATTTTTCTTAATGAATTTCCTTGCATATCATTTGGGATTGGAACATTTGCATAATCTAAAAATGTTGGTGCATAATCAATATTTACAACCATATTTTCATTATTCATAATTCCCTTTTCACCGTTTGGAACTTTAATTATCAACGGTGTGCGAAGAGATTGTTCATACATAAATCTCTTATCAAACCATCCATGCTCACCCAAATAAAAGCCTTGATCAGAGGTATAAACAACAATAGTATTTTCTTCCAAATTATTATCTTTAAGATATTCAAATACTCTTCCAACATTATCATCAACCGATGCTATACATCTCAAATAATCTTTAATAAATCTTTGATATTTCCATTTGGATAAATCTTCACCTTTTAAATTGCTGTTTTTAAACTTATTATTTTCATCTTCGTATGCTTTATTCCACAAACTTTTTTGTTCATCGGTTAATCTATCAAAAGAACTTTTCCACCATTCATCATTTAATTTTTCATCAATAAATTTTTCTCTTTCACTTTCTAAAACCGGAACTTTCAAATCGTAATCAAGAAACATATCTTTATCTATTTTCATTGTTTGTTGTTTTGCCGATTCACTTCTAGTTTTGTAATCATCAAAAAATGTTTTAGGAATCGGCATTTCTTTATCGTCATACATATCAATATGATTTGAGCTGGGAAGCCAATTTCTATGCGGGGCTTTGTGATGAAGCAACAAACAGAAAGGTTTTTCATTATCTTGTTTATCTAACCACTGAAGTGCGATATCTGTAGTTATATCAGTTACGTAACCATCAATTCTTTTTTTCTCGCCCATTTCAATAAAATCCGGATTATAATATTCACCTTGACCAGGCAAAATATTCCAATAATCAAAACCGGTTGGATCACTTTTTAAATGCCATTTTCCAACAATTGCAGTTCTGTAACCATTTTGTTTAAGAAGTTTTACAAAAGTTTGTTGATCACCATCAAATGTTGTACGATTATCAATCATCCCATTTATATGATTATATTTTCCCGTTAGCATACATGCTCTGCTTGGACCACAAATAGAATTCGTAACAAAGCTTTGTTCAAACAACATTCCTTCATTTGCTAACTTATCAATGTTGGGAGTAAGATTTAGAATACTTCCATATCTGCTAATTGCTTGATAAGCATGGTCATCCGACATTATAAATAGAATATTCATCCTTTTGTTTGATGAACATGCATTTAAAATCATTGGTGAAACAACTATTCCTGCAGTTGTTACTGAAATATGTTTTATAAATTTTCTTCTGTTCATATTAATTTATTTTAATTTTAGTTCTTCTTTTTCACCAAAAAATCTAATTTCTAATTTTGCTTGAGATTCTTCATTACCGTTAAAACTACAATCAACAATAACTTTATGATTTCCTTTACTTAAATTCAATTCAAATTTACTCATATCAATTTCTTTAACTTTCATCCAATTTGATTTATAAATTGTTGCAGTTTTTCCGCCGTCATATTTTAATATTTCATTCTGTTTTAGATCAATTGGAAAAACAATTTTTTTGAAATTATCAAATTCAACAGAAATATTACTCAAATCTGATTTTACTGCTTTTAGAATAATTTCAATTTTATTTTTTTCACCTGGATTCACAAAATCAAATTGTGAATATATTGGCTCCCCAGGCTGACGAACTTTTTTATCATGAATAAACTTAAACGAATGTATTTGTGTTAATTCATAAATTTCGTCAGATTTTTTTATTAATCGAAATTCATTTTTAACATCCTTCATTATTTCTTTCTGTTCATCAGAAAATAAATTTGATAAACGTGCTTCTTCCCAAATTCCGATTGTTTTAAATATTTCATCAGAATTTTTATTTCCCAAAATAGAATTATCATTAACCACAAATGCATAACCAGCATCGTAAGCCGCAGAGCGTGCGAGCATCCATTCAATATCTTCAATACTTGTTTCCGGTCTAAGTTGAAACCATCCAAGCATTCCAGGCATTAAATTTCTTTTAAAGTATTCTTGATTTTTTAATCTATATTCTGCTTGACTTTCTCTAAAATCAGCATACCAAGGTTCACCCCAATTCATTCTTGTATAGATGTGCCAGAAAAAATGTGTGGTTCTGCTGGCATCAGCAATAAAACTTTTTTTAATATTATCATTTAGATTATTAAACCAATTTTGAGTAAATAAAATTTCGCCATAATTTCCCATACCGGTTGATCTATTCCCTTCAAGTCCATCAAAAGAAATTTGTCTCAATCCAGTTTTATTAAATAAATCAGCAATATTTTTTGATACTTCTAAACTTAATTCAGGATCAGTTAAAAATACTTTGTAACCATGATCTGCAAGTTTGTAAATTTTATCACCGCTAACATGCTCTGATTTTATTGTACCAAATGCCCCTCTTTCACATTCAATTAATTTCCAGCCATTTTCATTTATAACTTTTCCGTAACGAATCAATTCATTATTTATCTGAACTGTTTTAAGATTATTATTTTTGTACTGATCAAAAAACTTTGGATCGTCAATAAGAATTGTTGTTTCCGAAGATGTTAAGTTTTTTGTAATTACTGCGCTTCCAACTTTTCCTAATCGGTTGTCTGGAATTGGAGTTACCAATTTATCATTTGGCGTAATAAAATTTGAAAGAGTATGAATTCCTAAAGAAATATTATTCTTCTTTGCAATATCAACACAATTCTTCAATCCTTCAATTCCATTTGGAAAATATTCTTCGTTCAGTTTAAATTTTCCCCAAGTTGCAAAAGGATTTGAGTGATACAAATATTTCAATCCGGCTTTCTTTGTAAGTTTAATCGCATCGTTTATTGTCTTTTCAGTAAAATCATAAATTAAATAAGCTCTTGTAGAAGCTTTTGATTTTTTCCCCCATTCACCTTCTAAAATTGGATGTGGTAAATTTTCACCAATTTCAATTTTTTCAATTGTATTTAATATTTCATTATTTGCACATCCGAAAATTGTAATAGATGATCCAATAATTCCGCCGTCATTGTATACCGGAGCAACATAATAATCATGATCCAAATTTTCTATAACTCTTTCTTTAAATCTATTTCTGCAATAAGCTTGCAGCGAACTACCGTATTTTGTTGGCTTTGCAGCTTCAACTCTGTATAGAACATAATCCTTTCCTGCTTCACTCAAATCTGAAAAATCATTTTGAGCAAAAATATTTATTTGCGGCATACAATCATTATCTGTCCATGGAAATCCTCCAAGAGTTTTTGCGTTCAACGATTGAATTCCAACTGCAAATTTTTCACCTTGTGAAACTCCAATTGTTTCACCAATTGTTTTATTTAATTTTGTTGGATAAGGTCCCCACACAATTAAATCAACATTATTTTCTTTAATTGACACCAAGTGAAATTTTAAATAATGTGCATTATTGTCATATTTAATTTTAACTTCATTTCCATTGTTGAATTTCAGAATAATTGTTTTTTCGCTTGAATTTATTTCGGCTTTGACTGGATTAAAATATTCATCATTAATTTTAAGTGATAAAACATATGCAGTTGTATCCTTTGAGAGAATGTCAACATTATTTTTTTTATCAATGAGTTGCGTGATTTTTCCAAGCTCATTTATTGATAGCTTTAATGAAGCAGTCTCCAAATCAAGAATACTATTTTGATTTGAGCATGCAAATTGAAATAAAACAAAAATTGAAATTATTATTTTTTTTATCATAAGATTTTCTTAGTTAATTATTTATTTAGTAATAACACCAATTTCTGCAGCTGAAGCCCAAGGATTTTCGTTAATTTCATTTATTGATTCAAGTTTGATAAATCTTGCATCTACATTTTGCTGAAATAAAATTTTTTGTTCAACCGGATTATTTTTAATATTACTAAATTCTCTCTTAATTATTTTCTCCCAATTTTTTCCATCAAGGCTTGTGTAAAAAGTAAATTCTTTAATTGTTCCATTTATAATTTCCCTTCTTGGCAAATATGTAAATCCTTCTAAAATTATTTCTTCACCAAGATTGATCTCAATAAAATGGGGATGGTTTGGAGAATCCGGTCGCCAACGACTTATCCAATTTGTATTTTCATCATCATCAATTGCTTTTATTGCTTGTTCATTGTTATCTGTTTGTTCACTTGATACATTTTGAATTGACCATTTTGATTTACATATATCGTATTCTTTAGTAACTACTTCACTTTTGTTATTTAAATCCGAATCAAATGTAATTGCTTTTATTATGCCTTTGTTCTTTAATGAAATTGGATTTATAAAAGTTTGTGAATTAATATTCGGAATTGATCCATCTGTTGTATATTTAATTATAGGCCCAATTGGATTACATTTTATTGATACTAATCCATTTTTATCACGACTAATTATTGGATTTGTAATTGAGATTTCTTCATAAAAAAGTCCAAAATTATTTATAGTTGGATTTAATCTTGAATCTAAAATTTTTATTTTAATTTTATCAGATTGAACAGTTGCAGTTCTGCAAATTTTTTTATATCCAACAGTTTTGCCTTCAGCAATTTTTTGCCAAGAATTATTTATTAAAGCTTCAATTTCAAATTCAGAAATTCTTTGAGAGAAATCTTGAATTTGTTCTTGTAAAACTATTCGATTAAAATTTTTTTTTGACCGGAATGATATTTCTAAATTTGGCAAAGTATCTTTATCTACTGGCATCCAGCAAGTTGATAAATCATCATCAATAATATTTTTTGCTTGAAAATTGTTTTTTTCAGATGAAGCTTTTACTTCCGCATCTTTTACTAAATTTGTTGCAAAAGTTTTTTTTATTTTCTCACCAACATTTTCAAGAACTTTAACATCTCGTGTTGAAAATAATCCTTCGTTACTTGGTGGAATATTTAGTAGAAAAACTGTGTTGCCTCCAACTGATCTGTACCAAACATCTAATATTTCCTCAGAAGTTTTTACTGCTTGAGTCTCATCTCTCCAGAACCAACCATTTCTTATTGAAGTATTTGTTTCTGCAGGATACCAGTGTAAAAATCCATCTGCATTTATACATTCTTCTAATTTATTTATCGAACCCAAATCATTATCAGTCATGTCCGGCCAAGTCCAATTCTTTGGATCACCATTAATCGGAATGATCGACCATTCAGATTCTCTAGTTTCTCCGGCTTCGTTTCCGCACCAACGAACATCTGGACCTTTTCCAAAAATAACTGCTTGCGGAGCTAATTCACGAATTAATTCATACCAATAATTGTATGTGTATTGTTGTCCGCCTTTAGTTTTAGGATGAGCACCGTCAAACCAAACTTCATAAACCGGACCATATTCAGTCAATAATTCAAAAAGTTGATTCATGAAATATTCATTATAATCATCAACAACAAATTTAAAGGTACGTTTATCTTTAAATTCTCTTCCATCTACTTTTCTTGGAATTATCCTTTCCGTATATTCACTTCCGTTTCCATATAAACCATTTTCATTTTCAATTTGATATAAATCTGCGGGAGATAAATAAACTCCTAATTTAATATTATATTTTTCGCATGATTTAGATAAATTTTTTAAAACATCACCGTTCCCATTTTCCCAAGTACTTGATTTTACTGAATGATCCGTGTATCGTGTTTGCCATAAACAAAATCCGTCATGATGCTTAACTGTAAGAATTGCCATTTTCATTCCGGCGGAATTCATTGCTTCGCACCATTGATCTGTGTTTAATTTTGTGGGATTAAATATTTTCGGATCTTCAAAACCGGTTCCCCATTCTCTTCCGGTAAATGTATTTACTCCAAAATGTATAAAAGCAGTAAATTCATTTTTTTGCCATTCATATTGCCTTGGATGAGGTTTGACAGAAATTGATTTTAATAAAATATTTTTTTCAATATCATTTTGAGCATCAAGCACATTATTTATTGTAAAAAGAAATATAAATCCTTGCAGAAAAATATTATTCATAAGTTTGTTTTGCATTTTTCGTTCTCAAATTTTATAAGATTAATCCACAATTATTTCGTCGATAAATAACCAAGAATTAGAGCCCGCGCCTTTGTGCCAATCCGGACAAACCTCAATGTTTTCAGCTACTATTTTTAAATATCTTACTTTCTGCGAAAGATCAAATTTTACATTTATAATTTCTACATTAGAATTTTTCTCTGAAGAATTAAAGTTTTGCTCATCTTTGAGTTCAAAATTAAAATTATCTTGTGATGTGAAAATTTTAACAGATTTGGGTAAAAATATCCAAACATTTTGATCTCGCAAAAATCCCGCGCCGATTTTATTAATTGATTTTTCTACTCCAAAATCAATTGTTACTTCAAAATTCGATTTTTCAAAACCCAACCATATTTTATCTGTATAACTTTTTGATCCTCTAATTTTATCTGTTAATGTTTCTAATCCTTTTCCAGAGTATTTTGGATTGCTTGGATTAGTAATTTTTAATGTTGCTCCATCAAGACCAGATAAAATATTTAGCGGAATCTCTAACGGATTTATTGAAGAAATATCTTTATCAAACTGAATTTCAATAACCGTATTATTTTCATCAATAGGTTCTTTTGGTAATTCAATTTCTGTGGTTTGGTTTAATATTTTGTATGCAAGTTTTTGATTATTATTCAAAATGGAAATTGAACTAATTCTATAATTTTTAAATTCAGGTAAAATTAATTTTCCATCCGGCCATTTAAAAAGATGAATATAAATTTTATTTTCTTTATTGGTTGACGCCATCCAATTTGTAGGTTTTATTGGACCGCCTTTTGTATCATAAATACTTTCACCATTAGTTTTAAGCCAATTTCCAATTTCATTTAATATATTAATTTGTCTTTGTTCAATTCTTCCATCCGGCATTGGAGCAATATTTAACAATAAATTTCCTCCCCCTCCAACTGTTTGAGCTAAAGTTTGAATACATTCCTTTGTGCTTTTTAAATTATCATTTGGTAACCACGACCATTGTGTACCAATAGTTATGCATGATTCCCAAGGTTGATTTGGGAAGAATGAACCTATTTTCTGTTCAGGTGTTCCAAAATCGCCGGCAAATTTTTCTGATTCGGTCATTCCAGATTCACCACGACCTTTATCAACACGATTATTAATTAAAATAACATTTTTTAAATCTCGAGCAAATTTATATAGTTCCATTCCATTCTCATGTTTCCAAGCATCTTCCCATTGTCCGTCAAACCATAAAATATTTGTATTATAATTTATTATTAATTCTTTCACTTGGTTTTGCAAGAATAAAATATATTTATCTATATCACTGTCTTCAACTGGTCTTGGATCACCACCATATCTAGTTGTATAATGTGGATGATGCCAATCTGCAATTGAATAATATGTGCCGAATAAAATTCCTTGTTTTTTACATTCCTCAGATAATTCTTTGAGAATATCTTTTTTATATGGTGTTGAAGTAATATCATAATCAGAAAAATCTGAAGGCAATAAGCTGAATCCATCATGATGCTTTGTTACAATAACTAAATATTTCATACCAGAATTTTTAATTGCAGTTACCCAATCTTTTGCATTAAATAAAACCGGATTAAACTCTTTATATAAATTATCATATTCTTCAATCGGAACAATATTTCCTCTTGACCAACCAATTTCTGTCCCACGTAAAGTTATTGGTCCCCAATGAACAAACATGCCAAATTTCATATTTTGCCATTCTTGTAATAATTTTTGATTTGTTTGTAAATTTGGGAAAAGTTCACCGCCTCCAGTCGATTGAGAAAAATTAAACTGTGATATTAGAAAAAGAAAAATGGCTAAAGTTATTTTCAAAATAAAATTCCTTATTAGATTTCTTTCAATTTTTATATTGACCAATCAATGTTCCGGAAACATTCCATGAACTGAAACTACCGCCTTCTTTTTCTCCAATTGGAATTGCAATTTTAAAAGTATGTTCACCAGGATTTAAATTATCTAAAATTATTTCTTCCGGTATTGTAACTGTTCCGGGACACCAATTTGATCGGCTTAAATCTGACGAAGATAATCCATTTCTAAAATTTCCGGAAGATGGATTTAACAATCGATAAGTTGCACAATCATCTCGCCAAGGAATAAAATTATATATTAATTCATCATCTAAAAATATTCTATTTATTTTCTTATTAAACTCGTCGCCATTACCCCAACCGCCATGTCCGGTACTTGTAAAAATAAGTTTAAGATTTTCTAATCCTTCTGGAATTTTAACAGTAACTTCAAGAGAGTCGTTATGGAACATTGTTCCATAATTTTGATCAGACATTTCCATAATATTTACCGTATTAAAAATTGGTTTTATCCATTTTTTAGATTCGGAATTTTCAGCATCAAACGAAGGATAAATATTAAAATTTACGCTGGCAATATGTCCGCCTTTATCATAATTACCTATAAATATTCCGACCCAAATTTCCTTAGCGTTTTTTGGTAAAAGTTCAGTAACTTCTTTTTTATAAACTACAGAATCTGCCCAATTGTATACTTCAATTTGAGTATAATTATTAAATTGTCTTACTCCAAATGGTGTAAAAAATCTCATCAATTCTAATGGAGGTTCAAATTTTTCTGTTGTAACAACACCTTGAAATTTATCTCCTTTATTATCAATGTAAATAGGAAGTTTATCAATTCCATTTTTGAAAGCATCCAAAAAAGATATTTCAGTTTCGGTTGGAATAATAAATAAACTTCCAACTCTATCATATGCATCGCCATTTGACCATTGCGTTACATCAGCAAAAACTGTTGTGCCATTTGGAATTTTTGGAAGTTTAATTTTTTTTAGTAAAACTGTTCCCTTGGAATATCTGTAAGTTACATTTAGTATATCTGGCGATGGATTTATAATCTCATCACCGAAATTTATTTTTTCACGCTCAAATATTTTAATTGTTTGAAATCTATTATCAATTAATTTTCTTAAATATTTTTTGCTATCTACTTCAATTGCGTTTGTGAAATTATTATTTTTTTCTTCTTCGGTTAATTCTCTAAAATCAATATTAGTTGCAACAACTTCGTAATCATTATTCCGAATTGTTTTTAAAACCAATCCAATTCCTGGTGCAACGGATATATTTGGTGTTCCCTTTATTTCTAATTCATCTGTAAACCAAACCTCAATTGTATTAGATTTAATTTTGAAGATTGCTTTTTTACATAAATATCCAAGTATTGTTTCGGTTTTTTTGGTTATTGTTCCTTGTTCATATTCATTGAAAGATTTTTTATAAACATATTTTTGGTTTTGATCTATTTCCAAAAGCTGAATTGTTTGTCGATTATTGAAATCTAAAAATTGATATTCATTGTCATCAGAAATTTTCCCATTCATTTTATAACTAGCAATTCCATTATTATAAAACATTTGCAAAGAATTTTCTTGAGATATTTTTCCATTATTTCTATAGGAATATTTAACAACGGCTTGGGCTTTTGTTGATTGAGCAAAACCAATCGAATAAAAAAAGAATAGTATGAAAATTATTTTTGTAATAAACGAAGAATTGAAGAACATTGTTTTCTCCGAAAAGATTGGGAATTAGGTATTAAGAAAAATTCTTTTATTGATTATTCATTAAAAATAAAATTACAGAATTGATATTTGGATTCATCAACAGTAATAACTTTCTTTTTTTCAATATCTGCATATGCAGCAATAATTTCATATTCAAATTTCGGTTCAAGTTTAACAATTAAATAATCATTAAAGTCGTGTTTTTCATCTTTTGTCGTTCCATCAACAATAACTAAATTATTTTTCTTAACTGTTATTTTCCCTTCAATCCTATTACCATTTTTTTTATCAAACAAACGAATTGCCAAATTTATTTTACCGTCTTCAAGAAGTTTTTTATTGTAAAAATTTGTTACAATATCTGCGTAAACATAAGTCGCAGTGCTATCAAATAATGGAGGAAAAATTACATTAGTCTTTTTAAACGAACTTGCGTATATGCTATATTTCCAATTTGTATCATCAGATAAAGCAGCTCGTTCACCAAACCAGGTTTGATTAAGCGGACTTTCTTCTGCTGCACCGATAAAATGCCAACCGTTATCCCAAATTTCAATCCATGAATGATTCCCGGAATGATCTTTCCAAAGTGGAATACCGACAAATCTTGCCGGTATTCCAACAGCCCTACAAACATCAATCAACAATATTGATAATCCGGTACAGGAGGCTATTCCGGCATCAATGGACTCGTAAGGGCTTTGATCAGCTTTGGGTCTTTTGGTAGAATAATGAACATTCACCATATCCCAAATTTCTTTATTCAATTTTAAAACTGCTTCTGAAGTTGAATTTAAATTCTTAACTAATGGAAAAAATTTAATGAAAAAATCCTTTCTCCAATTGTCTCTTCTTTCATGAAGATTTGAATAAGGTAAAACATAGTTTAGAAAAATTTCCTTTGGAATTTTATTTCCCCATTTAACAGAATCTAAAACTTTATATGAATAATTAAGATTTGTAAGTAAAAAATCTGATGTCAAATTCCTTAAATCTCGGTCGGGCATATTTTGTAATAAGAAGTGTAATCCTTCTTTGTTTTCGCTCGGACAATTTTCTATAGAAGTTTTTATTTGATTAGAGTTTTCACCGGCAGTTTTTAGAATTGAGAATATTTCGTCATTCTTGAAATCGTCTAAATTACCCGATGAAATTATTTCTTTACTGGAACAATTAACGAGCAAAATAACAAGCGCAAAAGTAAATATTATAAAGTATAATTTTGATAAACTTAATTTCATTTTTTCTTCAGAATTTAATTTTAAAAATTTTTCTTCAACTTAAATTGCCAAGAAATTATTTCTATTCTAAATATTTTTAAGTATCTTACTTACACGTGTAAGTAAAGTTATATAATATTCATCAAAAAAGATATATTTTTTTAGAAATCTTATTGGCTAACCGATGAAAATTATTTTATCCAATCAAAATATAATTTCGTGTGTTTTAATTTCTATCATTAAGATGATTCAAAAAATGATTTCATTTAGAATCTATTGATACTTTGAAAAGTTTTTTGAATTTTATTTAAGGAGTTAACCCAAATGAAAGTTTTATTAAATTTAATTTTAAGTTTACTATTCTTTTCTTGTTCGGAAGCACCTAAGCTTGTAACAAACATTATCCCAAAACCAAATTCAATGCAAATTAATGAGGGTAAATTTATAATCACAAATTCTACAAAGGTTGTTCATGATGACGAGATAGATAATGTGAATAATATTGTTGGATATTTAAATTCGATGCTAAACTCAAGTGCTGGATTTAGCTTGGAGGTTTCTAACGAGAAAAACATAAACAGTAATTTTATTCATTTTAAATACGATGAAAATATTAAAAATGAAGAATCTTATAATTTGATTTCCGACAAAAATGGAGTAACTATTTCAGCTTCAAACTCAAAGGGAATTTTTTATGGAGTTCAAACATTAATTCAACTTTTGCCGGCAGAAATTTTTTCTCATGCAAAAATTAATTTTGAATTATTTGTTCCGTCTGTAATAATAAAAGATGAGCCAAGATTTTCATGGCGCGGATTAAATCTTGATTGCGGAAGACATTTTATGAGTAAGGATTTTATAAAAAGGTATATTGATATTCTTGCATCTTATAAATTCAATACATTTCATTGGCATTTGACTGAAGATCAAGGTTGGAGAATTGAAATAAAAAAATATCCGAAACTTACAGAAATTGGAGCGTGGAGAAAAGAAGCTGATGGTTCAACTTATGGCGGATTTTATACTCAAGAGGATATTAAAGAAATTGTAAATTATGCTCAATCGCGATTTATTAATATTGTTCCGGAAATAGAAATGCCGGGACATTCTCTTGCATCTTTGGCTTCGTATCCGGAAAACTCTTGTACCGGCGGTACGTTTGAAGTTACAAATATTTGGGGCGTTCATAAAGATGTATATTGTGCGGGAAAAGAATCAACATTTATATTCTTGCAAAATATTTTGGATGAAGTTATTGAATTATTTCCATCAAAATATATTCATATCGGCGGAGACGAAGTTCCAAAAGATAGATGGAAAGTTTGTAAAAATTGCCAAGCAAGAATTAAAACTGAAAATTTAAAGAACGAACATGAATTGCAAAGTTATTTTATAAAAAGAATTTCAAATTACCTTGAACAAAAAGGTAAACATTTAATTGGCTGGGATGAAATTCTTGAAGGAGGATTGGCTCCCGGTGCAATTGTTCAATCGTGGCAAAGTTTTAAAGGCGCTGTTGATGCAGCAAAACAACAAAATTATTCTATATGTTCTCCGGCATCTCACACTTATTTAAATAACGATCATGAAGATTTAGATTTAAGAACTGCTTATTCTTTTAATCCAATTCCAACTGAATTAAATGAAACCGAAAAAAATATATTCTTGGAAGTGAAGTTAATTTATGGACGGAAAACGCTCCACAAGAAACTGTTGATAGTAAATTATTTCCAAGAATTTTAGCGTTGACGGAAGTTTTTTGGAGTGATGAAAAAGATAGAAGTTTTGATGATTTTTATTCTCGTGTTAAAGATGCTTACACCGATTTAACTTTTAGAAATATTAAATATGGACAAGAATCTAAATCCATCATTTATACAACGAAATATGATAAAGCTGAGAATACATTTACAGTTGAACTTAAACCAGCTCAGCAAGGTATCGAAATTTTTTATACAATAGATAATTCCCAACCAACTTTAAATTCATTGAATTATAAAGATCCAATTAAAATTGTAAATACTACAAATTTAAGAGTTGGTGCGTTCTTAAATAAAAATTCAATAAGTAAAGAAATTCAACTTTCTTTTAGTTTTCATAAAGCTTTAAATGCAAAGCTAACGTTGATAAATAAATATGAAGAACAATATAGAGCCAATGGTGATAATGGAATTCTTGATGGATTAAGAGGAACATTAAATTTTAGAGATGGATTATGGCAAGGTTATGAAGGAAAAGATTTTGAAGCAATTATCGATTTAGAAAAAAATATAGAAATTTCTGAAGTTAGTCCTCGTTTCATTTTAAATACAAATTCTTGGATATTTTTTCCTGAGTATGTAGAAATTTCTCTTTCAGAAGATGGGCAAAACTTCACCGAATTGAAAAAAATTGTAAATGATATTCCACAAAAAAATCCGGATATTATAACAAAAGATTTTACTGCAAAATTTGAAAACTTAAATGCTCGATATATAAAAGTGAAAGCTAAGAATATTGGAAAATGTCCAGTCTGGCATCCCGGTGTCGGCGGAAAAACTTGGTTATTTATTGATGAAATAATTGTGAATTAAATTTAATATAAATCAAAATTGGAGAATTGAATTATGAAGAAAATATTATTTATAATTTTGCTTTTTATGACTTTTACAATCTTTGCACAACTTGAGCATGAAGTTACAGATTATGTTCCGGAAACAGATCCGTTAGTTTTAGAAAAACTTGAACAATGGCAAGATTTAAAATTTGGATTATTAATGCATTGGGGAACATACAGCCAATGGGGAATTGTAGAATCATGGTCAATTTGTCCAGAAGATTACGGCTGGTGCGAACGTAAAAAAGGAAATAATCCGAATAATTATTTTGAGTATAAAAAGGAATATGAAAACCTAAAAACTACTTTTAATCCAACTAAATTTGATCCGGATAAATGGGCAGCTGCTGCTAAAAATGCCGGAATGAAATATGTTGTTTTCACAACAAAGCATCATGATGGATTTAGTATGTTTGATTCAAAATATACTGATTATAAAATTACTTCAAAGGAAGTTCCGTTTCATACAAATCCAAAAGCAAATGTTACAAAAGAAATTTTTAATTCATTCAGAAAGCAAGGACTTTGGGCCGGTGCATATTTTTCAAAACCGGATTGGCATTCCGAATATTATTGGGATCCATACTTCCCTCCTCTTGATAGAAACGTAAATTATGATCCAGAACTTTATCCCGAAAAATGGAAAAAGTTTACCGAGTTTACTCACAATCAAATTTTAGAACTTCTTACTGATTATGGTAAAGTTGATATTCTTTGGTTAGATGGCGGATGGGTTGCAAAGCAAAAAAATGATATTCAAGATTGGTATTATAGATCAGCTAAACATTCACCAAGCGGATTTCTAAAAAGTAAAATTGTAAATCAAGATATAAAGATGGATGAACTTGTTGAAAAAGCGAGAAAACTTCAACCCGGACTTATTGTTGTTGATCGTGCAGTAAAAGGAAAAAACCAAAATTATCTTACACCAGAAAATACTGTTCCAAAAGAATCACTTCCATATCCTTGGGAATCTTGCATAATTGCCGGCGGTGGTTGGGGTTGGGTTTTTAATCCGCAATATAAATCTTCTCACAATTTGGTTCATATGTTGATTGATATTGTTTGTAAAGGCGGAAACTTACTTTTAAATATTGGACCAAGTCCCGAAGGTATTTGGCCGGATGATGCCTACAACAGACTTAACGATATTGGTGATTGGATGAAAATAAACAGTGAAGCAATTTATGAAACTCGCGCAATTGCTCCTTTCAAGGAAGATAAGATTTGTTTCACAAATAAGAAAAACACAAACACTGTTTATGCTATTTACATGGCTGATAATGATGAGAAAACTATTCCGGCAAAAATATTCATTTCATCATTTACACCTAAAGCCGGAAGTGAAGTTAGTTTACTTGGTTATAACGAATCTTTATCTTGGGAAAAAATCGGAAATGGCACATTAGTAAATATTCCGGCTGAAATGCAAAATAATCCTAAATCTAATTTTGCGCATGTAATTAAAATTAATCAAATTGAAAAATAAATCATTGGAAAAATTCTTATGAAAAAATATTTGATGTTTTTTTTATTAGCTGCATCTATTAATGTTTTTGCGCAAAATACTGATTCTTTATATCATGCAAAAATGGAATGGTTCAAAGATGCTAAGCTTGGTATTTTTATACATTGGGGAATTTATGCAGTAAATGGAATCTCAGAATCTTGGTCATTTTTCAACGGTAGAATTTCTCATGAAGATTATTTAAAACAAGTTGATGGATTTACCGCATCTAAATATGATCCTGAATTATGGGCAAAATTAATTAAAGATAGCGGAGCAAAATATTCAGTAATTACTTCGCGTCATCATGATGGATTTTCTCTTTGGGATACAAAACTTGGGAATTTAAATTCTCTCAAAAATTCTGCAGCGAAAAAAGATGTTCTTACTCCATTTGTAAATGCTTTACGAAAAAATGATTTAAAAGTTGGCCTCTATTATTCCCTTCCCGATTGGTCTCATGAAGATTATACGGATTTTACAAGAGAAGTTAAAAGATATAAAATCTCTGATGAACCAATTCGCTGGAATAAATTTTTAGATTATTATCAAGGTCAACTTACGGAATTAGGAAATAAATATAATCCGGATTTGTGGTGGTTCGATGGAGATTGGGAACATAATGCTGAAGAATGGCAAGCTGATAAAGTTCGCAATACTTTACTTGTGAAAAATCCTAACGCAATTATAAATTCACGTTTGCAAGGTCGAGGAGATTATGAAACTCCCGAACAAGGTCCGCCGGTTGTTAGACCTGAATCCAAATATTGGGAACTGTGCTACACAATGAATGATTCTTGGGGCTTTCAACACAATGATAAAGATTATAAAACGCCTCAGCAATTATTGGATATTTTTGTTGATTGTATAAGTCAAGGCGGTAATCTCCTTTTAGATATTGGTCCAAAAGCTGATGGAACAATTCCGGATGAACAAATTAATATTTTGAAGGAATTTGGGAAGTGGACTTCAAAACATAAAGATGCAATTTACGGAACTCGACAAGGAATTCCGTACGATCATTTTTACGGACCAACTTCACTTTCTAAAGATGGAAAAACTTTATACTTATTTGTAAAAGGAAATGCAAACGGACAAATTGCTTTAAAAGGTGTAAAAAATAAAATTAATTCAGTTTGGGTTGTTGGCAACGGTACCGCATTAAATCACAAAACAATCAGCAAAGTTTATTGGAATGATTATCCCGGCATTACTTTTATTGATCTTCCCGAAAATGTTTTGGATAAATATTATACCGTAATTGGAATTTTATTCGATGATAAAATTGATCTTTATAGAAAAGTAGTTGGAGCAATTGAAAGCAATTAATTATTTCTCAATTTTAAAGTGTGAATAAAATGATTAAAAATAATATTTATCGATTTCTAATTTTAATTTCATTTATAATTTCTACAGAATTTATTTCTGCACAAAATAAATTATCAAATTTTAAAATTGTAATCCCAGCTAAACCAAATGAAAATGAAATTGAAGCTTCAAATATTTTACAAAAATATTTAAATCTAGTTACTGATTCCGAAATTAAAATTATAACAGATTCTGAACCGGAATTTGAGTTTGAAATTTTATTGGGAAATAATAATCGACTTTCTAAATTTAATATCAGTACCGATTCTATTGATAAAGACGGCTATTCAATTATAACTATTGAAAATAAATTAGTAATAATTGGCGGCTCAAAGAAAGGATTACTTTACGGAGTTTATACATTTTTAGATAAATATCTTGGCTGTAAAATGTTCACACCGGATGTAATTGAAATTCCTAAAAATTCTGAGATTATTTTACCTCAAATAAATTTGGTAGAAAATCCAAAAATAATATATCGAGAATTACATTTACCTTCAGCACGTACCTCTCAACTATTTTGCGATTGGCATAAACTTCATCATTATTCAGAGAGAGAAAAATATTACGGTTCATTTGTTCACACTTTTGAAAATTTAGTTCCATCTGATAAATATTTTAAAGAACATCCGGAATATTTTTCAGAAATAAATGGAAACCGTATTCCTCATCAGCAATTGTGCTTAACAAATCCTAATGTTTATAAAATAGTTGTAGATGAATTAAAAAATAAAATGAAAGAACGTCCCGAAGCGGAAGTTTGGGATGTTTCGCAGAATGATAATTTTGGAAATTGTACTTGTAAAAATTGCAGAACAATTGATTCAATTCATGGAAGCCCAGCGGCAACGATGTTAAATTTTGTGAACAAAGTTGCAAAAGAATTTCCCAATAAAACAATTTCTACATTGGCGTATCAATACACACGCAAAGCTCCAATTGGTATTAAAACGGAACCAAATGTAATGGTAGTGCTTTGCACAATTGAGTGTGATAGAAGCAAACCAATTTCTGAAAATAAAGATGATCTTTTTAACAGAGATATTGAAGAATGGAGCAAACTTTCTAACAATATAAAAATTTGGGATTATGTTGTTCAGTTTTCAAGTTACACTGATCCATTTCCGAATTTTCATGTGCTTCAGCCAAATTTGCAAATGTTTGTTGATCATGGTGTAAAATATTTATTTGAACAAGGAAGTGGTGATTCATGGAGTGATTTTCATGAAATGAAAGCTTATGTTCTTGCAAAATTATTATGGAATCCTAATGATAATGTTCAAAATATTATTGATGAATTTTTGAAAGGTTATTACGGAGATGCTTCAAAATATTTAAGAAATTATTTCGATTTAATGCATACTTCGCTTCAAAAATCCGGAGGAAACCTTATAATATATGGCTATCCATCAAGTGGAAAAGAAAGTTATTTAACTCCCGAATTATTAAAAAAATATACCGTGATTTTTAATGAAGCAGAAAAGTCTGTTATGGATAATCCAACTTTTTTAGAAAGAGTAAAAACTGCAAGATTACCTTTAGAGTACGCAATTTTAGAATTATCTAAATTAAATGTTTCCAAAGATTTTCAAATTTTTGATTTGGTTGATAATAAAGTTTTTGTCCGCGAAGAAATGAAAAACAGATTACAATTTTTTGTTGATAATGCAAATAAAGCCGGAATAAAAGCGTTGCATGAAAGAGGAAAATCGCCGGATGAATATTATATGGAAATGCAAAAATATTTTGAAGATGGAATGATTGTTCATAAAGCATACAAAAAAAATGTTAATATAATTAGTCAAATTCATCCAAACTATTTTGTTAAAGGGAATGAAACTTTAACAGACGGAACAACCGGAGAAGCAAATTATTTCTTTAACTGGCTTGGTTTTGAAGCTAATGAATTTGAAGCTATTGTAGATTTAAAAGAAAAAACAAATATTAATTTACTTAGGACAAATTTTTTACAAGAACATAAATCATGGATTTGGCTGCCCAAAGTTGTAGAATATTATATTTCTGATAATGGAATAAATTTTGAAAAAGTTGGCGAAGTGAAAAATGAAATTGATGAGAGAAAGGAAGGAATATTTTCTCAAGCATTTACTCTTAACGTAAATAATGTTTCCGCAAAATTTGTAAAAGTTAAAACGAAGAGTTTAATTAACTGTCCCGTTTGGCACATTGGTTATACAAACGGAACCGGAAAAGCTTGGTTATTTGTTGATGAAATTATCGTTAATTAATAAATTTCAAAATTTAGTTCTCGCAAAATTGGAGCAAACGTGAAGTGTAAAATTGTTGTAATTCTTTTTTTTATTTCGCAATTAACATTTTCTATACCGGAAAATATTATTTCGATTTCTCAAAATATAAATTCAGAAATATTGATAAATGTTGACGCTCAATCGCATATAGATTACGGATTTTCATTCCCACTTTCTTACAAATTTGCTGTATCAAATATTTCAAATGGAATTACAATATTAAAAAAATATTCTTCATCAGAAAATTGGGATACATTGCATTTCGTAGAAACAAGTTTTTATAATCACATTGAAACTGTAAGAATTGATTCTGTTAACAATTTAATTTTTATTTCCATTGGATTTAAAAGTCATACTGATTCGGTTTTTCTTAAAGCAGAAAATAATTTTAGCGAAAATTTAGTTTTATCATTTGAAGAAATTACAAAATTTTATGATAATCGAGATGCAGCCGTAACTGCAAGTGCAGACGATATGGCGGGATGGAGTCAAAATAAATTCAACGCAACAATTTCAAATTTTCTGCAATATAATTTATATCTTACTTTGGGAATGAATACAAATGGCATGAGCCGAGATACTTATAATTTTGTACAAAATAAAATTAATACCGGATTTATTGAGGCCGGAGTTCATACAAGAACACATCCCGGATGGGCAGCTTATGGAGATTATGATTCGGAAATAACCGGTTGTAAAAATGATATCATAAATAATTTGGAAATGCCGGAATTGTATAGAAATGGTGATTATGAATATGTTTATACTTTTATTGCACCAAACGGATATTTTGATGAAATAATTGATTCGCTTGTTGGTCAAAATAGAATGCTTGTGAATAGACTTTATCATAATGATTTTTTTGATGGATTCAGCGAGTGGAATGACAAATCCGAAACATACTCACCATTTACAGTAACAAGAGCTTTTGATCCGCCGGCTTCTCAACTTGGCTGGGGTATTGGCACTAACGATATCAATGATTTAAATAATAAGTTTGATGAAGTAATTGCCAAAGGCGGAGTTTATCATTTAATGTGTCACCCGAATGTTATGGAATGGGATAAAACTTATCCGTGGGAACACCTTGAACATATAAGTAATAGAAATAATGTTTGGTATGTAACATTAGGCCATTTGTATTTATATCATTTGGCGCAAGAGAATTATGATTATAAAAATTTAGTTGATGTTGCAGAGAATAAAATAATACCAGTAAGATTTCAATTATTTCAAAACTATCCAAATCCATTTAATCCATCTACAACAATTAGATTTTCAATTCCGGAAAATAATTCACATGTAAATTTAAAAGTATATGATGTACTTGGAAGTGAAATTGCAACTTTAATAAATGAAAATAAATCTTCGGGAAATTATTCTATTGATTTTACTGCCAAGAATTTAAATTCTGGAATCTACTTTTATAAATTGCAAATTAATTCAGAATCCTATGTGCGAAAAATGACATACTTAAAATAGATTATTGAAACTTTTAATTGATCACGAATTGAATCAGAATATTTTAATTTAGAGAAATAATTTTTTTTTATTCAAAAATAAATTCACCTTTTTCAACAGACCAATCATTTCCATAAAATCCAGCAGCTTTAAATCCATTGTCTTTTTTCTCAAGAATTTTTGAATTGAAAATTGTAACATCCGGAAATGAAGAACCGGGTTTTAAGTAAGGTCGCATATATGACAATTTAATTCCGTTCTCACCGGTACCGGCAATTATGCCAACTAAATTTTTCACACTTCCCTTTTTTGGATACACAGCATAACATGCTAAATTATTTCCATCAACAATATTTTTACCAATTGAAATTTTTTCGTTTGAAATTTTTAAAGGAGAATTTTCGAGAAGAATTTTATAAGCACTATTTTGATTGCTATTTCCATAAAGTAAAACATTGTTATCCTTATACTTTTCAGCATTGAATTCTCCATCAGAAATAATGTCAAAAGCTCCGTTTCCTACATACCAAAACATTTCACTATCATATCTAACTTTTGTTAGAATTTGTTCATTCTCTTCATCAGTACCATTAGTTCCATAAACAAAAATTAAATTATCTCTGAACAAATCTTTAAATGAACCATATCTATTAGGATTTTTTTCTTCATGATTTATAAAATTAGACGTTATCCAATCGTTTCCATTATTTGTAAGATAAATTTTCTCTCCATTAATTTTACCTTCAAGTTTAAATTTATCAATTATAAAATTTAGATTGGTATTTTGAGATAATCCCAAATCTTTAACATTGATAGAAAATGTTTTTACATTATTTGTTTTTACTCTAAAAATATTTACTTCGGGAATAAATTCAATATCAATATTACTAAATTCAAAAAGTTCGTTTTGCTGTTCTATTGTAACCCAATAATTTTTTGAAGAAATTCCCGGAGCAGCAGTTGTGAAAGATAATTTTTTAATTCTGTTTAACGGCCTAGAATGTTTTGAAAAGAAATCAAATAACGGAGTCCAATCCACACAATCAGTTCCGGGTTTTACTGTATCAATATCCCACCAATGTTCCATGCCGGGCTCAAAGTGTGAATCAAAATCTTTATGAAATGATGATAATGTACGCAACATACTTTTTGCTTGAAACGGACTTACAACACTATCTGCATCGCCGTGAATAACATAAACACCAAGTTGAGAATAATTCGAAGCTAAAGTGTAAGTATCACTTTGCTTTGCGGCTTTTGTATATAATTTTTGAATATCATTTAGTTTATTTTGATTTTCTCTATATCGATAACTCCAAAGTGAGATCCAGCCGGCACTTGGTCCAATTGCCGCAAACTGATCGGGATAATTTGCACCGAGATACCAAGTTCCGTGACCACCCATAGAATGCCCGGTTAAATAAACTCTATTTTCATCAACGTTAAACTTTTGTTTTGCAATATTTAAAACTTCCATTGCATCAATTCTGCCGATATCTTCCCAATTAAATCCATAAGGTCTGCGGTTAGTAGGACAAACAATATTTCCCCATTCTTTATTTGAGTAAGAACCAGCTTGATTTATTGCTTCCACACTTGCACCGTGAACAGATAAAAACAAAGCTTGTTTATCTTCTGGATTTAAATTTGAAGAAGGTTTTACAGCATAATATTGTACGCTTCCATCAATTGAACTTATAAAAGTTTGTTTATATGCATCAAGTTTATCAACACATTTTAGTTTTATTTCTTGTTCGTCTGTAATTTTTCCATCAACAATTATTTGAACTTTGAGAATTTCTTTATTAGAATCTTTTACTTTCCCTTTAAAATTGAATTTAACTTTTCTAATAGAAATAGGAATAATTTTCGGAACATCTGTTATTGTTTCATCTCCATCTTGATTTATAACTTTAATTTTTGCTCCCTCTAAAGTTTTATCTTGTGCATTTACAATTACAATTCCGCCAAAATTATCGTACGATTCATTTTTAAAAATATCCGGTAAAGTATTATCATTCAGATTAAAAAATATCGGTGATTTTATTTCATGCAATACTGCTTTCATTCTTCCATTATTTACTTGAAACAGAAATTCATTTTTACCTTTTTTAATTTTTATAGGAAGAAATGAATTGTTAAAGTTTGGTTCCCAGCTTTCATAATTTTCTTTCGTTCCATAAATATTTCCAATTCGCGGTTCACCATTTATGAAAACGTTATAATAAGTATGCCCTTGAAGAAGCATAATTTTTTCTTCGTTAGATTCAAACCTATGATAAATGTACGAACCTCTAAGATTCCTATCTTCAAACCAGCCGTTATCTTTAGCTTGCACCCATATCCATTGCGAATTAATAGTATCAATTTTAATTACATCATTTTCTTTTGGTTCTTTCCATGTACCATTTACAATTGCGGCTTCAATTGGATCAATTTGCGATAGACTTCTTCTATCCGGAGGATTTATTTTAATCGCTAATCCTTCACTAATAACTATTTTTTCTTGTGCAAAAATATTTTGGAATAAAATTGTGATCGCAAAGATTAATAAAGTTTTTTTCATTTTAATTCTCATTACTAACATTTTGTTTTTTAACTAATCCATCTTGATAAATTATAAAAAATGATTTCTCATCTTTACTTTTTAAAATTACTTCAAATTGTGTTGTTGTAACATTTATAACCGGCGGCATGATATATGATTTAACTTCTTTTTCAAATTTTATTTTAAGTTCATTTAGATCATCAGTGAAATTACCATGATTTATTTTATAATCTTGTTCAGCATAATAAATTTGTCTTAATACCCATTTTGCATTTTCGTCATCGGAAAAATTTAATTCAACTTTTTCAGTTCCAACAAGTTTATTTGTAAATTGAATATATCCCCAAGTTTCCGGTGCATGCATATTTATAATTCCTTGAGGTGACCAAACCCAATTATTTTCCGGAAATGATTTTCCCGTTTGTGGATTAATTTTCTTTTTATAGTTTCCATCAATAATTTCCGTATCCCATTCAACTCTAGAAAAATTCACTCTCCATTTATCACCTTCAAGTGGCGGACTTTTCATTTCAGTCATTTCTGCAAGAGCTTTCCATGGATAAGCTACTTCAACCGTCCAGTATTTATCTTCATCATTCGGATTGTTAATGGTTCCATTTATACCAACTGCCGTTTTTAATCCCGCAATGTCCCATCCATTAAGAGCAACATTTTCTCCGTCTCGATAAGGTTTTGCAATTAATAAATCCCACTGAGTATTAAACGCATTAATCTCGAACTCGTAATACTTATGAGTATCTCCATCTGGATCAATAAATATTTCAAAATCATTGTCATAAAAAATTACCGTATCTCGTTGTTTTAGTTTTGCCCAAATGTGAGGTTCTTCCAACAATGCTGCAAAGTAAAAATATTCATCATCCCAAAGCATTTTAACACGCGTATTATAATATGGTTTTGGTTTTAAATCACCTTCGATATCTACAAAATCCTTTGTCCATTCAGCTTTCTCCCAATCCTTTTCATTAAATTTTCCATCAATAATTATCGGCTGATTTGTTTTGTAACAAGTATAACTTTCCGGGTTAAACGGAATTTTACTTATTGGAACTTCCTTTATTGTTTGGGCTGATATATTTACAAATAAAGAAAAAAGAACTATAAATTTTATTTTCATATTTAATGCCATTTCAAAATATTTTATTTTTATTCGATTGTTATTTCATCAACAAATAAATGAGCATTAGCTCCGGCTCCTTTGTGGAATGAAGGACATTGCTTAACACTTTCCGCAACAAAGTGAATATATCGAGTATTTATATCCTCAAAAGTTTTACCAAAGGATTTTATTTCAACTTCATAATTTTCTTTAATTTCAATTTCAGCAATTATTGTTTCTTTACTGAAATTTTTTCCATCGTTGGAAAATGCAACTTTGACTTTTTTAGGCGAGAATATCCATGAACCTTGATTTTCTAAAAAGTTAGACGATATTTTTTTTATCTCAGTTTGTTTACCAAGATCGATTATCAAATCACAATCATTTGCTTCAAACCCTTGCCAGTATGGACTTCTAAAATCTGTTGATGCAAAATTTCCATCGATTAATGCATTTTTTCCGCCGCCAGAATAACTATTGTTGTAGAATGTATTTTCAATTATATCGGGATAGATTTTCCCTTCTGAAGAATAAAAAGGATCTAATTCATCTCTAACAATTGATTTAGTAAAATTTTTCTGAATTATTTCAGAAGGCTGTAACTCATTTCCGAAAACTTGAACTTTGAGTGTAAATGAATCATTCATTAAAAAAGGTTCGACGTACTTTTCAGAATTTTCATTTGGATTTGAACCATCTTTTGTAAAACGAATTTCCGTATTGGCATCATAATTTTTTAGCTCAATTTTAACCATATTAGCAAATAAAGATTTTGAAGGATAAATAGTTGGAGCAAAATATTTTTCATATTTAACTTGTGAAAATTCATTACTGATTTCCGAAAAAGGTCTTGAAGTTTTTTCTTTTCCAAAATTTTTGTTTGGCTCGGAATTCATTTCAAATTCTAAAGTTGAACCATTTCTTAAATCGTTATGAGTGAAAAATAATTTATTATAACTACTTCCGTTTAATTTAGCAGATTGAATATATTTATTTTGATGGGAATTATTCTTTGCAAATATTGTAAAATCTTTACCGTTTTCTTGATGAATTGTAACTTTATCAAATAGCGGACTACCAATTACATATTGATTGCTTCCCGGCAACACCGGATAAAATCCAATTGCGCTTAAAGAATACCAAGCCGACATTTGACCACAATCTTCATTTCCGCATAATCCATTTCTTCCAGCATGAAAAAAATCATCCATAATTTTTCTTAAAATATTTTGTGTCTCCCAAGGATAACCGCAATAATTATACAAGTAAGCAATATGATGACTCGGCTCATTCCCTTGCGCATATTGACCGATTAGTCCGGTAACATCTGAAGGCATTTGATATTTTTCTAAATCTACTTGAAGAGTAAAAAGGAAATCAAGTTTTGATTTAAATAATTCATCCCCGCCAATTAATTTTATCAAGCCATTTATATCTTGAGGTACAAACCAAGAATATTGCCATGAATTTCCTTCAGTAAACTCACCGGAGCCCAAATATGATGGAGCGATTGGATCAAAATTTTTACTCCACTCACCGCTGTTGTATCGGCCTCGCATAAATTTAGTTTTTGTATCAAACATATTTATATAATTTTTTGCACGCGACATATAATATTTGTAATCAGTTTCTTTACTTAATTCTTTTGCCATAATTGCAATACACCAATCATCATAAGCATATTCTAAAGTACTTGATACTGCATCATGAGCTTTATCCATTGGAATGAAACCCATTTTTTTATAGTACTCCAAACCTCTTTCATCTTGCATAGAGCTTTTAACCATTGCATTATACGCTTTTTCAATATCGTAATTTTTTATTCCTTTCATAAATGCATCAACAATTACGGGAATTGAATGATAACCAATCATAGTATTAGTCTCGTTAGAAGCCAATTCCCAAACCGGTAATAATCCGCTTTCATCATATTTTGCGATTAATGATTTGATTAAATCATTGGTAAGTTTTTCATCTAGTATTGTGATTAAAGGATGAAGTGCTCTAAATGTATCCCACAAAGAAAAAATTGTGTACATATCAAAATCTTCTGCAATTTTAATTTTACCATCCATGCCAATATATTTTTTATCAACATCGCTAAAAATATTTGGTGCTAAAAAAGCATGGTACAATGAAGTGTAATAAGTAATTTTCTGATTTTCCGTTCCGCCTTCAACTTCTATTCTACTTAACCAATTATTCCAAATTTCATCTGCGTTATTCTTAACTTTTTCAAAATTCCAATCCGGAATTTCAGTTAACAAATTTTTCTTTGCTCCCTCAATACTTAAATGAGAAATTCCAATTCTTACCAACAATTCGTTATCAGAATTAAAATTGAACTTTAATGCAGCCTTTACATATTGCCCTTTTGCTGATTTATCATTTAATTCTTTTCCATCTAATTGAATTATATTTTCAGAAATATTTTGCGAAAATTCCGCATAAAAATAAATTGTATGTTTTTTCGCCCAGCCGCTTGAGGTTCGGTATCCTTCAATTTTATTGTTATCAAGAATTTTTATATAAGTTTCTATTGCTGCATCTTGAATTCCATGAACTAAATCAATAATTAAATTTCCGGTATTTTCAGAAAATTTATATTTATGAATCCCCGATCTTTTTGAAGTAGTTAATTCTACCGCAACTTGGTAATCTTCAAGAAAAACCGAATAATAACCGGGAGAAGATTTTTCTGTTGATTGATTAAATCTTGATCGATATCCTTCATTCGGATTTTCTTTACTTCCGGCACTGAACTTAGCATCGCCGGTAAATGGCATAAAAAGAATATCTCCGTAATCTCCAACTCCGGTACCGCTTAAGTGAGTATGACTAAATCCCATAATTGAATTATCATTTGCATGATAACCGGAACACCAATCCCAGCCTTCAGTTCCGGTATCCGGACTTAACTGCATCATTCCAAATGGTAAACTTGCACCCGGAAATGTATGCCCGTGTTCTGCTGTACCAATAAAAGTATTTACATATTTTGTATAATTAGTTTGAGCATAAATTAAAGTTGAAAAGAAAAAAGTAAAATATATTTTAAAAAATAAATGTTTCATTTAAATTCCAAATTCATGTGTCAAAAAAAAATTTAATAAACGCTAAATCAATAATTTAGTTTTAGTAAGTGAGGTTTTGTTTTATATAACGTTAAAATCAATTCACCAAATAAAGTATTTGCCCATGCAAACCATGCTCTTGTAAAATTATTTGGATCATCTTTATGAAATGTTTCATGCATAAATCCAGTTCCGCCATGTGTTTTCTTTAATGTTGCTAAACAGTTTTTAATTTCTCCTTCATCGTTTGAAGTTAATGCTCTCATTGTAATTGCCAGAGGCCAGATCATATTTAAGCCAACGTGCGGTCCGCCAATTCCTTCACCGAATTTTCCTTTAAAGAAATATGGGTTATCTTCGCTTAAAATAAATTTACGCGTATTTTGATAAACTTCATCATCATGATTTATTCCTCCTAAATATGGCAGAGCTAATAAACTCGGTATGTTTGCGTCATCCATAAATAACTTATTACCATATCCGTCAATTTCAAAAGCATAAATTTTACCATAATGCAAATGTTCTTTCACCGAATATTTACTTATACTTTCTTCAAGTTCAGATTTTAGATTTTTAATTTCTTCTATAATTTGATTATTTGTTATAACACTTGAAAAAATTTCTTGTAATTGTTTCAAGGATTGCAATGCAAATAAATTTGATGGTACCAAATAACTATAAATTGTTGCATCATCAGATGGTCTAAAACTTGAGTTAATCATTCCGTTTGGTTTAGTTGGATTTCCATATCCGCCAAGCGGAACCGTATCTGTAGCAACAGCAGAAACTCGTTGAAATTTATACGGTCCTAAATTATCTTTTCTTTGTTGCTCTTTAAAAGTTTGCATAATTAATTTAACTGCTTTTACCCAATCTTCATCGAAAACAGAAGTATCATTTGTTTCTTTCCAATATCCATGGGCTAAACGAACTGTATAACAAAGTGAATCTATTTCCCATTTTCTTTCATGAAGTTCCGGTTTCATATCAGTCAAATCTGATTGCCAGTAACTTCCTTCATTACTGTAATTAAATGCATTTGCATATGGATCAATAAGAATACACTTCGTTTGTCGATTTATTACACCAGCAATAAGTTTTCGCAAAGCTTCATCATTTTTTACAAGAGATAAATAAGGCCAAACTTGCGCAGAGGAATCGCGAAGCCACATTGCATTGATATCGCCAGTTATTACAAACGTATCGGGCTTACCATTTTTAACCTCAAATTTTACAGTTGTATCTAACGTATTAGGGAAACAATTTTCAAACATCCAAGCAAGTTCTTCATCCTCAATATTTTTCTTTACATCAATAATTGTTTTTTCAACTTCATCGCTGATAAATTTTCTTTCACTTAATTTTGGTCTCTGTGATATAAAATTTTTCTCTGCAAATAATTCAGACGTCATACCAATTCCTAAAATCGAAACACCGGAAATTGTTGCAGTATTTTTAATAAATTTTCGTCTTGATATTTTATTGTTCATATATGAGTAATCCTTTAAAGAATCTTAATAATAATTCCAAAAAATTTAAAATTCCATTCCAACACCTAATTTTATTTGTCTAGGAGCCGAATACATAGCTGGGTTTTCAACAATATCATAATAATCATTATAATTACTGTGGTGATTAGCAATTTGTGCATCTCTAACTATTGTGGTGTATGCCTGTCCAGTTGAACCGTAAACATAAACTGCATTTAAGCGATCAATTAAATTATAAATATTTAATGTTAATTTAACATTATAGTTATCAAATAATTTGAAATTGTAATAACCAGCTAAATCAGCTGTATATCCTATAGGCTTATAATCATTGTTTTGATATAAATTAACTAAAGATAAAGGACTTTCTGTTAATGGTGAAAAAGTATACGGAGTTCCAGAATTGTAGTATGCAGTTACGGTTATTCCATAATCTTGTGTATGATAGCCCACTGTTGCATTAAAGGTATGTCTTTGATCCCAAGACATTGGTAATAATCTTTTTATTGGATCCATACTATTACCAGCTCGAGTAAATGTTTGAATTGGATCATCGGCATTACCTTTTGTAAATTGAAAAGTATAGTTAACATTTGTAAAAATCGAACCGCTTACTAAATCCCATTTAATTTCCAAACCACGAGCATTGCCATAATCTTTATTTGTATATAAGCCATACTCAATTTGATTATAAGTTGAAATAATTTTTGTACTTAATAAATCATAAATATCCTTATAGAAAAGCGCCAATTCTAATCCCATTCCATCCATTAATTCTTGCCACAAACCAATTTCATAAGTAATTGTTTTTTGCGGACTCAATTGTGAATTCCCCATTGTTGTTCCAAAATCGTTTACTGGAACTCTGAAAATGTTATTCTCAAATAGTGAATACATTGGCGGCATTTGGAAAAAATGGCCATAACTGAATCTAAGCACTGCAAATTTGCTTAGTGTATATGCTAATCCAAATCTTGGACTTAGTTGTGCTTGCGGATCAGCTAATTCATAAGATGTCATCATGCTGTCAGGTAAATTCAGTTGATTTGAAGGATTTCTTCTATCAGTAGGATATCTTTGTTTTGAATTAAAATGATCATAACGTAAACCTAAATTAATAACCAAATCATCATATTCAATTTTATCTTGAATATAACCGGAGATTTCCCAAGGTTTCGCTGTGTAAACTCCCATCGTATTCTCCGTATTTGGCACTAATTCCAATTCATAAAATGGCCATATGGCTTTACCGTTTTCATCAAAATACATTATATTTTCTTGAGGTAAACCAGCCCATTTATTTCTAACATTTATTACATTTTGATCAACGAGGTGATTGATATAAATGAGTCCAGTTTTTATACTATGATGATTAGAAACCTGCCATGTTAAATCATATTTTATATTTAAATCTTGATATTTTGAAATGCCTCTATTTGGATCACTTACACCTCCGGTTAAAAATCCCGAAGTACCTGTTCCACTATATCTTGGATGTATATATCTTGAATCAAGCGGATTTTCATATTTATAACTTGTAATTTGATTATGTACATGAGAAATTTTTAATTCATAAAAAAGTGAATTAGTTAGCATGTGATTTATTGTAAATGCATGCATATAAGATTCATCATAATCAGTTGGTAAATAAGCTGGATTATATTTTGCGTAATGATTATAACTTTGTCCTTCAGTGTCATTTAATGTAAATAAATAATTTAGCCTTAAATTGGTAAATGGATTGAAAGATAATTTACCCAATAGCGATATATTTTTACTATTAATCATTGATACATATTCACCGTCCCCAGTATTTTCCGTATGCCATTCAGTTGGGTTATCACTGACAAAATCACTGTAGTCAATTGGATTAAATCTATTTATTCCATTTAAATGTCCATTTATGAATTGGTGTCTATAATTAACAAAAAAAGACAACATTTCTTTTATTATTGGTCCTTGAAAATTTATTTTATAATCTTGAGATAAATTTAAACTTAAATTACCACTATTTAACCCAATAAAAATATCATCATTTGATGTAAAAAAGTTAGAATAGCTTGTTGAAAAAGATCCCAAAAATTTATCCCCGCCATCTTTTGTTACTGCATTAACAATTCCACTCATTGCGCGGCCATACTCGGCATTAAATGTTCCGGTAATAACTTCTAAATCTTGAACTGCTTCAGCTTCAACTGTTACCATTTTACCTTCACCAGAAAATGATTCATCAACCTGAATTCCATCAACCAAATAAGTTACTTCTGTTGCACGTCCTCCTCTAAAGTGTCCAACTACAACCCCAGGCTGCATAGCAACAACTTGTTCAAGATTTTCAACCGGTAATATTTCAATTTTATCAGAAGAAATATTTCTAACAGAACTTGTTTGATCCTTTTTTACTTCAATAGCTTTTGCTGTAACAACTACTTCTTCCCCTTCAATTACAGCAATTTGCATTTGAATTGGTAATTCAACAGTTCTATTTACTGATACAATTACATCTGTAAATCTTACTGTCCCGTACCCAACCATTCTTGCAATTATTGAGTAATTTCCAGGATGAACATTTATGATATAAAAAGTTCCGTCTGCGCCTGTTGCTGCACCAATTTGAGTGCCTTCAATTAAAATGTTAACACCAATAAGTGGTTCACCTGTATCCATATCAGTTATTTTACCTGAAATTTTCCCAGTTGTTTGAGCGCTTATAAAAATCGGTAATAATAAGAAAGCTAATGTTTTAAATAAGTTGTAATTTTTATTCATTTTATTCCCCATGAATTTTTTCATTGGTTTGAAAATCAAAAAGTTATACCAATTGAATAAGTCATTGTATTTCCAAAAATACCTACCTCTTTATATGCTACATCCATTTTTACATTATTATTATTTAATAATTTCAAATGCACACCAGCTCCTAATGTTAATCCAAATTCAGAATCTTCCATAAATAATCCTCTATAACCTCCGCGTAAATAGAATTGTCCCATTCCTAAAAATTTAAATTCGTATTGTGTCCCAAGATTTATTGATTCGCTATTATTATTAGGATGTAATGCATCAACAGCAATAATTAATTGCTGAGATTCACTTACAATTGGTTTAATCGCAAAGCCAACTCTGAAAATTAACGGTAATTCCCAACCTTGGACTCTATATTGTCCTTCTATATCTTTATAGTTTCCATTTTCATTAGGCAATAAATCAATTGGCACAAGTAAATCAATTCCGTCATATTGAATTCGTGTTCCGTAGTTTGATATACTCATACCTATAGACATACCATCTGCGCGATCACTACTAAAAGAGAAAAATTGAGTATTGACCATAACACCAAGATCTAATGCCAATGCATTTGCACTGAGATGCCAAATGTTCGAAGAAATCCATTTGATAGAAGTTCCAAACCCAAACCAATCTGCTAATTTTCTACCATATGATAATCCAATTGAATATTCTCCAGCTGAGTAAGTCTCACCCGTTCCTTCTTGCATCGCCATTGTAGTAACTTCCGTTTTTCCGTAATCCATATTTGTAACACTTAAACCTAAAGTTCCGATTTGAGGAATTATTATTGCAGCGCCTGCAAATGATACTTTTATATCGGCAACCCATGGCTGATACATAAACAGTACTTCATTCGATGCTATATATCCTAATCCAGCAGGGTTCCAATACATACTTGAAATATCGTTTGCAACGCCAACATAAGCCTCACCCATTGAATTGGCTGCGCTACCTATCCCCATTTCCAAAAAATTTGCAGCAGTTGTACCAACTCTATAAGGTTTATTTTGAGCTACTACAAGATTTGTAATCATTATCAAAAATAGTGAGAAGGTAAATTTCATCTTCATTATATCACCTGTTAGTTATTTATTTTCAATATTTTTTCTAAATGTTTTCATTTGATCACGGCAAATTTTCCAATTTTCTCTTTGCCCGTTAATTTCGATTTTATATGATATATATACATCCCTGCTGCTATCTCTAAATCTTCTTTACTTAATAAATCCCAATGGACTATCCCATTACTTGCCATATTCTCTACTTCTATCTCATCTACCATCACTCCACTCGCTGTGTATATCTTTATCTCACATTCTGACGGTATATGCGTAAACATTATCCTTCTTCGCTGATTTAAATACTTATTCGATACTGCTGCCTCCATTGAATTTGTCATTATATATGGATTCGGTACTACTTTTATTTTTTCCATATCTTCATTCAGAATTGACCCTTCTAATGCTCCTCCTCCATTTACAGTAAACTCTATCGAATCACTTGCTCTAAATGGTCGGTTAAATTCATACTTATATATATCTCCTGCTTTCGGTAATCCATTCTCATCTCTTACTTCTCTAAAATCTATCGCAAATACTGTCCCCCCCCATGATATCAATTGCTGTCCTCCTATTTCTCTTATCACTGCATGACCTACTAACACTTTATCTTCTAACATTTCATACGTCCCATTACCATTTATGTCTTCTACTACCATCTCTAAGGTATCTATCTTGCCTATTATCGCTAATGCACTTTGATTGGTTACATAATATGTAAATGTTTGATCAAATAAATAATTCGCTTCTCCGCTCATTTCTATATTATTTATTCCCGTTCTTTTATTTATCCTATTCCTATACGCTAATGGATTATCTGTAAATACTATTTGATACTCATATGGAAATCCATAATATTCAAAAAAACTTGACTCTATCCTTATATCTGATTTTCCTACTATCCACCCTGTACCTTCTTTATTCAAACCATTTTCTGAAAGCGTAAATGAATGATCATATGGGAAATAACCATTCATTTTATTCATCTTTAATTGTATTCCGTCAAAATTATTACTAAATATTTCATCTGATTTATAAAAATTTGTGTTAATAGATTCAGACATTCCATTTAAATATGCTGTTGTTAAATCATTTCGTTCAATGATATTCTGCATTGGATAATTATTTTGATTTTCAGAATACACAACAATATTGCCATCTGTTATATCATATACAGTTAAGCCATTATTAATAAATACAAAATCTAACGGACTTCTATCTCTTTCATTTTTCTTTAGATAACCCAACGTATCAACAGAAAATTTAATTTTGTACGAATGCCCGGGTTTGATTTGAGCATAATCAAAAACTGTTGGAATTACAGATGCATTTCCGAAATTGCTTGAAGGACTTAGAGTAATTGATGGATCTTGAAATCCAGCTGCTTTTTGATGTGGTGTTACTACAGCAATGTTTTTTCCCATTCTTATTATTTCTTCGGAGGAATCTAATTCAAACGTAATATTATTTTCTGTTGGTGATAACCCATCCCCAATTTCTGGAGCACCATAATCATAAGCAACTAACGCATAGTAATAAGTTCGACCATTCTCAACCTGATCATCAATAAAATAATGTCTAATACCAGAATCATCA
This sequence comes from Ignavibacteriota bacterium, assembly GCA_016708125.1. Taxonomy (NCBI): domain Bacteria; kingdom Pseudomonadati; phylum Ignavibacteriota; species Ignavibacteriota bacterium. The sequence continues at coordinate 4,045,732 of JADJGF010000001.1, forward strand.
CCAAGATAATATTCAACACCCCCAACTTCGCCATAATCTGCGTTACCAAAAATATTATCAACCAAATCGCACTGAAATATTGGTTTTTTACTTGCCACGGAACCTTTATTATCTGTTATAACTTCAGAATCTTGAAAATATTTATCTGTTGAACGATACAATTTATAGCCTTCAAAATCATTTATATTTCTTAAGAACGGTTCGCGAGTTAGTTTCATAGAAGCATCATCCCATGTTAAAATAACCTTGCCGTCACTTGCAGTTGATGTTAATGTTGGTAAAACTGGAGGTTGTGCAAATCTATAATCTGCTTCATAAATTAGTTGAGTTGTTTTCTTTAATGTAAACAAATTAATGGCAGGATGTCCCGATGCCGATAATTCATGTAAATTTTCAAATGCATGCAAAAGTGCTATTGAGATTCTTTCCGTCCTACCCTTATAAAGCGCAAAAGTTGAAGATGTTGCTGCAAATCCTAATCTTTGTGGTTCAATACCAGTAAATTCTTCAAACACATGAGCATTTAAAAACTCATAACATGTTTCATCATCTGCATGAAACCAATTATTAGCACCTCGTTCTGTATCAGGCATTAATCTAAAAGTGGTTAAACCTAACATATCTGATTCGCTAATATCCGTTACTGCAAAATTTGGTTCACAACCAATTCCTTCAATATAATCCGGCACATGATTACACTCGCCTTCATCTGGGCCATCATAATTTAAATCGGCGGGACCAACTCCGTCTAAACCGACATCATCTCCAGAAGACTCGCCTTCTTCAAGTATCCAAAGTCCTTCACTATTTTTTTTAACGTAAGTTCCATTTCCATTAAGATCAATTCCATCTTGCCAGTCTTGATCTTCATCACCTTCAAAATGTTCTTTTAAGTCTATTTCATTTAAGTTATAAAATCCAAGGAATTTTGTTAAGTCATTTATATTATCATATGCTCCAATCAATCTTCCTGCAGAATTATCACGCTTTTCATCAATCAAACCATCATCGTCATTATCAATATTATCATAAGCAAGCCCTGGACTTTCTAAATAAGCTGTTGCAAAAACGCCGGGGACAATTCCTCCAACTCCAATGCCATCATAATCCCAGACGTAAACCATATCTAATTCTTTATTAAAATATCCTATATCATCATCTGGTGAGTGTTCATCACCTAATGCCATGTCAATATCATAACCAAATCCGCTAACTGGTAAATCATATCCAGAAATATTAGTTATATCAAATTCCCAAAATATTATGTCCTTTGCTTCAGGGTTGTTCCATTGGAATCCTCTTGTAGCAATTCTAATACCAAGTCCTCCCCAAGGATATCCTTTTTGTACTGTTACATCAGGATTTATATCTCCAATTAAAACACCTGGTCTTGGATAATATCTTGGCCCTTCAGTAATTAATTTTTCATCTGGATCATTTCTTTGAATAATTTTTTCTAAATCTTGTGCATCATTAAACACAAAGTAACTTTCGAGATCAGCATATTGAATTCCTCGTCCAAATCTGCCATTCCATTCGCCTTGCCATTTTGTTTCAAATCCTCTTGAAGGCCACCCTTCTAAAGGCCACGAATCAGATTTATTACTCATCGCCACAAAATCTTGACTTGGATTAAAATATCCTTTAACCGGTGTAAACTGCCATCTTATCGTATTATCATAGTTTGAATCATAATTCCATATCCAACCTGATTGGACAAAAGTTAGAGAATCTATATTTTGATTTGATCTTAAGAAACGTACTTCACTTAAATCAGTTACAGGTATAGAATCGTTTTTTACGTAAACTTTACTGAAAACAACCAAAGTCCCTACATCAATCATTCTAGTTCCGGAAAAATTATTTGGCCATTTACTATCTCGTGGATTGTTATAACCAAAACGGAAAATATCTGCTATTTGGCCGGCGTTTTTAAAGTACAATAATGCTCTATTTCCATTCATGTAACCTTCGCGTTCTTCTGAAATATCTCCAGCCGGATCTTCTGGTCCTTCGTAAAGTCTACCTTGACCTGTAATTACTAATTGAAATAGAATTAAAATTACAACAGATATTTTAATTTTAAACATTTTTTTCTCAACTTCTATAATCTGTTATTAACTTATTTGATCACGGCAAATTTTCCAATTTTTTCTTTGCCCGTTAATTTCGATTTTATATGATATATATACATCCCTGCTGCTATCTCTAAATCTTCTTTACTTAATAAATCCCAATGGACTATCCCATTACTTGACGTATTCTCTACTTCTATCTCATCTACCAGCACTCCACTTGCTGTGTATATCTTTATCTCACATTCTGATGGTATATGCGTAAACATTATTCTTCTTCGCTGGTTCAAAAATTTATTCGCTACTGCCGCCTCCATTGAATTTGTCATTATATATGGATTCGGTACTACTTTTATTTTTTCCATATCTTCATTCAGAACTGACCCCTCTAATGCTCCCCCTCCATTTACAGTAAACTCTATCGAATCACTTGCTCTAAATGGTCGGTTAAATTCATACTTATATATATCTCCTGCTTTAGGTAATCCATTCTCATCTCTTACTTCTCTAAAATCTATCGCAAATACTGTCCCTCCCCATGATATCAATTGCTGTCCTCCTATTTCTCTTATCACTGCATGACCTACTAACACTTTATCTTCTAACATTTCATACGTCCCATTACCATTTATGTCTTCTACTACCATCTCTAAGGTATCTATCTTGCCTATTATCGCTAATGCACTTTGATTGGTTACATAATATGTAAATGTTTGATCAAATAAATAATTCGCTTCTCCGCTCATTTCTATATTATTTATTCCCGTTCTTTTATTTATCCTATTTCTATACGCTAATGGATTATCTGTAAATACTATTTGATACTCATACGGAAATCCATAATATTCAAAAAAACTTGCCTCTATTCTTATATCTGATTTTCCTACTATCCATCCTGTTTTACTTTCGTTTATACCAGTAGACGGAAGTGGTTGGTTAACAGAAACAGGTAAGTATCCATTTAGGTTTTGAAGTGATAATTGAATACCTTCAAAATTATCTGTAAAAATATTATTCGGAGTATAAAAGTTTGCAACAACAGGTGTCGTAAGTCCATTTAAGTAATTGATATTTCTATCATCTCTGAAAATAATATTCTGTAATGGAAAATTTGAAATATCTTCCTTATATACTAATCTATCATTTTCACTTTTATCATAAACAGATAATCCGTTATTGACAATAACTAAGTCTAAACGACTTCTATCTCTTTCATTTTTCTTTAGATAACCCAATGTATCAACAGAAAATTTGACTTTATATGTATGACCGGGAATTATCTTACTATAATCAAATATTGTAGGAATTACAGATGCATTTCCGATAGTACTTGAGGAATTTAGAGTAATTGATGGATCTTGAAATCCAGCTGCTTTTTGATGTGGTGTTACAACCGCAATATTTTCACCCATTCTTATTATTTCTTCGGACTCATCTAATTCCATTACAATATTATTTTCTGCGGGAGCAATCCCATTCCCTATATCTGGAATGCCATAATCATAAGCAACTAATGCATAATAATAAGTACGTCCATTTTGAACACTTTCATCAATAAAATAATGACTAATTCCTGTATCATCACCTAAATAAAATTCTGCTCCACCAACTACTCCATAATTTGCATGACCTAATATCGAATCAATTAAATCGCATTGGTACAATGGAGTTTTAAACATCTTAATCCCTTGACTATTTGTAACTATTTCAGCATCAGAAAACAATTTATCAGATGAACGATAAAGTTTGTATCCTTCAAAATCATTTATATTTTTTAAGAATGGTTCTCGTGTTAATTTATCTGCCGCATCATTCCAAGTTAGAATTACTTTCCCATCTGCAGCAGTTGCTGATAATGTTGGAATCTTCGGAGGTTGAGCAAATCTATAATCTGATTCATAAATTATTTGAGCGATTTTTTTTAAGTTATATAAATTAGGAGCCTTATGACCAGGTGAAATTAATGTAGCAATATTTTCATAAGCATGTAACATTGCCTGAGAAATTCTTTCTGTTCTTCCTTTGTACAAAGGAAACTTTGAAGATGAAAATAATAGATCAATAGATGATGGATCCGTACCAGTAAATTCATCAAGCTGTTTTGAATCTAAATAGTTAAAAAATTCTTTATCATGAATGGGGTACCAAAAATTGGATTCTCTTTCAGAATAACTTGATAATCTAAAAGTGGTAAGACCTAACATATCTGATTCGCTAATATCAGTTACTGCAAAATTTGGTTCACAGCCAATTCCTTCAATATAATCCGGCACATGATTACACTCGCCTTCATCTGGGCCTGCATAATTAAGGTCTGTTGGGCCCACTCCGTCAAGACCAACATCATCACCAGCCGTTTCTCCTTCATCCGGAAACCAAAGCTGTTTGCCTTCATCAAAATAAGAATAATCACCATCGCTATTTAGATCATTCCCGTCTCTCCAATCTTGATCTTCATCGCCTTCAAAATGTTCCTTCAAATCTTCTTCTTTGAGATTATAAGCTGTCAAAAATTTATTTAAATCAGAAATATGATACATAGAACCAACTATTTGTCCGGCTGAGTTATCACGTTTTTCATCAATAATTCCATCGTCATCGTTATCAAGGGCATCATATGCAACACCAGGGCTTTCGAGAAATGCAAAAGCGAAAGATCCAGGAGTTCTTCCACCAACGCCAATTCCATCATAATCCCATGCGTATGCCATATCCAAATAAGTATCAAAATAGGCAATATCATCATCAGGACCGTGCTCATCTCCAATTGCCAAATCAGCAATTAGTGCAAATCCTATTGATGGCAAGTCATAATCAGAAATGTTTGAAATATCATATTCCCAAAAAATAATATCTCTTGCTTCGGGGTTATTCCACTGAAATCCTCTTGTTGAAACACGCAAGCCCATTCCACCCCAAGGAAAATCTTTTTGAACTGTTACTGTAGGATCAATATCACCAATCTTTAAATTTGAGCGGGAATAATATCTTGGACCATTTGTAATTAGACTTTGGTTGGGATCATTTCTATTCACAATATATTCTAAATCTTGTGCATCATTAAAAGCATAATAGCATTCTAAATCAGCATATTTTATTCCTCTTCCAAACCTACCATTCCATTCGCCTGGCCATTTTGTTTCAAATCCTCTTGAAGGCCAGCCAACTACCGGCCACGAATCTTCCTTATTACTCATAGCAATATAATCTTGTGATTCATTGAAGTAACCTTTAGCTGGATAGAATCCCCATCCAATGGTTGCATCATAGTTCTGGTCACCGCTTGAACCATAAGATTGAATAAAATAAAGAGTATCAATTTGTGCATTTACAGGTAATGATTCTAACTCAGTAAATGATGTAATTGGTGTTACAAAATCTTTTACAAAAACTTGTCCCATAACAGCAAGATGTGCATGGTCAATCATTCTTGTTCCCTCATAATTATTCGGCCATCTCGAATCACCAACACCTTTACTCCACCAATCTGCAGCCCTTCCAAAATTTTGGAAATAAAGCAGTACTCTATTTCCATTCATGTATCCCTCTCGTAATTGAGAGATATCACCTGCTGGATCTTCTGGCCCCTCATAAGGTTTACCTTGGGAAAAAATTTCTGAAGAAATAAAAATGGCAAGAAATAAATATTTAATAACTGATAATTTTATATTCATGTGATTTACCTTATAATAATTCATCATTGAATACTAAGTACTATAATTTAAGATGCAAACAAAATCTTTTTTTGACTTGGTAATTTTAAATCACTTACACGTGTAAGTTAAATAGAATTTCCATAAAAATAAAGCTTTTAAAAGTTAAAAGTACGTTTATCAAAAAAAATATTTTAAGAGAGTATAAGACTATTAAAAAAAAAAAATCAGAAATAAATTTCGATACTGGCGAATGACTTTATTTTATAAAAATATTCTTAGTAGTAATGATATAAATGATTTATAAGATCAAATCAATATTATTAATTAAAGTTAAACTTATTAATTTCTCTTGCACAATTGCGTAATTTTAATAAATTTTGATTTGAATAATCATTAATCAGATTTAAAGTCAATTTGGGATTAATTTTAAAAAGCGTAATTATTTTTTCTTCAAATTCCTTGTGTACTTTAAATATCTCATTTTCAATAAAATGATTTCTATTTTTAATTTTTGGATATAAATTATAATAATCGTTTTCAACAAAATTTACTGCATTCACAAAATCCCAATAGACATGATTGGAATTCATTTTAAAAGTTGAATCACTTGGATTAAAATGTAATTTCATGGCAAGCTCATAATCATAAATAGCAAACTCTTTAGGTAAACTAATCAAGCCTGAATAAAAAGGTATAAAAATATTTATATCAGGACGATAATAAGACAGCCAAATTAGATCACCAAATTCTTCCGGAATATCTTGGTTTAGCTTCGCAATGAAACTATATTGCGTAAATTCACTACAAATTGTTGCATGATTTTTTTGATGAGGGTTTCCATTTTTGTAAAAATTTGATGCATCTAAATTGCATCCTTCGTAATGATCTCTTAGGATTTCCATTAAATCTTGAACTTGTATTTTTTTATAAGGTTCAAACGAAAATGGAAAATCATTTTCAATTGAAAAATGATTTTTAGAAAGTAATGAAATCCCACGCCAAATTCTATGGATATTGCCTGGGTGATTTATTGATGTTTCTGCGGTATATGATTTAGCAAAATTAAATTCATTATCATCGCTTGGGTTAAACCAATCTTTCAAAATAGCATATGAAATTATATCATAAGATCCTAGAAAATTTACCGTATCTTTCAGATCAATTTTTCCAATTGTATAATAATTTGGTATTACAGCAATCTCATCATCGGGAACTCTTTGAGCAATCCAATGCTTACCATATACTGCCGATAAGACCCATGCTTCATTTTTATCCGCAAAAGTATAAGTTCGCCCTGATGAAACATATCCAAATTTATCAATTAAACTTCCGGCAATTTTAACACCATCTTTTGCACTTTTTGCCCTTTCTGCAACTAATCTTCTTAACCAATATAAAATACCACCATTAGTAGAATCTGGATTATCTTCTTTAGATGGACATCCATTAGATACAATAACAACACTTTTATCATTTATAAAGCTATCAGCAACTTTCATTCCAGGAAGTTCAATCCAAATAAATCCATTTGTTTTTTTTACTTGATTTATTTTTCCACCGTTACATAATTCAATAAATTCATTTTCTTTATGTTCAATCTGAGGTATTTTATATAGATTAACAATTTGCTTTCCATTATCATCTTCGTTGTGAGCCACTAAAACTGATCCATCTGATGATGCATTTTTTCCGACTACAATTGTAAAACAATTTAAATCAAACTGATTTTGAGAAAATATATTTGAAAAAAATAAAATCTCAAATAGAATGCTAATTGCAACTAATTTCATTTATAATTATGATAATTTGTTTAAAAACAAAAACCTGAATAGTCATTATATAATTATTGGATAATTCCTATTCAGGCTTAATTAATTTATTTAATTACAGCAAATTTACCTACTTTAACTTCACCTGTTCGTTTCGATTCTACATGATATATATAATAACCTGCGGCTATCTCTAATCCTTCGCTGCTGCGTAAATCCCAATGTACTGTTCCATTGGCTTCTGAATTTAGATCCCAACTATTTTCTCTGCCTGATACTGAATTATCTACTTCTATCTCATCAATTAGTATTCCGCTTAATGTGAATATACTTATCTTACATTGTGCTGGTATATGCGTAAACATTATTTGTCTTTTTTGATTCCTTTGCCAATTTGCTACTGCACTTTCCATTGTATTAGTTACTACATACGGATTTGGTACTACTTTTATCTTTTTCATATCTTCTTCTAATTTCTTTTCATCTAATTCATCCGTTATTCCCTTAACCGAAAACATTAAAGAGTCAGTAAAATGAAATCCTCTATAAAAATCTAAGCGATAGACATCGTTGGGTTTAGGTAATTCTGTTTCACTGATAACTCTCCTAAAATCGATAGTAAAAATTGTACCTGACCAAATAGTAAATTTTGTTCGTGTGTCGAATCTTGAATCACCGACAAGGATATAATCTTCTTTCCAATCATAAACTCCATTTGAGTTTACGTCTTGAACTATTAAATCCATCTTTGGATAATTTCCAGCACTATCCAAGAAAGTTTTATTTAATACTTTAAAATTAAATTGTTGATTTAATAAAGTATTTACTTTTTCTATTTCATAACCTTGATGATCCTCTAATTTTTTTAATAAGAAGTTTGTTCTAGTAGAATCATATACTCCTGTTTCATTCCAAACGATTTCATAATGCCAAGGAAAATATTGATATTTTTGACTTAAATTAATATTTAATTCTGATTTCCCTTCTACCCATCCGGTATTGCTCCAATTTATTTTTGGGAAAACTGTTGGGAATGTCATTCTTAAACGTAAACCTTCAAATAATTCTGTAACTATTTCCCTTTCTGCAGTAAGAGCTGTTATTGATTCTGTTTCAAGTGAATCAAAATTTGACCCGGATACATCGTTTTTCGTCTCTAAATAAACTAAAGAGTCTCCTAAAGAAACATCATAAACTTGAATTTCATCATTATAAAACCTTAAATCATAAGGACTACGATATCGAGCGTTTGGTTCAGCATAACCGCGTTCTCTAACATTCATTTTTAGTTTATAAGTGTGACCATCTTGAATTTTATTAGGATCAAATAGATCAACTTGCAGATTTATAAGTTTTGCAGCATCAGTTAACTCACCTTCAAATGTTGCACCTTCACTCGGATATCCTGCTGATAGTTGATGCGGTTGCACTACTGCAACGTTTTTAGAAATTCTTTTTATTTGTTCATTTTCATCAATTTCTAAAACGAATATATTTTCAGAAGGTGAAATATTTCTGTCCGGTAATCCATAATCATAAGCAACTAAAACATAATAATAAGTTCTTCCATTTTGAACGGTGTTATCAATGAATGAATGAGTTATTCCTTTATCATTTCCTAAGTAATATTGAATACCATTAATTTCTCCGTAGTTAGCGAATCCATATTTTCCATCTATTAAATCACATTGGAAAATTGGTTTTTTTAATGTCGGTGTACCGTAACCATCAGTAATTACTGTTGGATCTGCAAAATATGGCTCAGTAGAACGGAAAATTTTATACCCTTCAAAATCGTTTATATTTTTTGCAAATGATTCTCTAGTAAACCTATCTGCTTTATCATCCCAGCTCAGATATACTTTGCTGTCACTCGGATTAGCAACTAATGTTGGCATAATTGGGGGCTGTGCGAATCTATAATCTGTCTCATATATTGCTTGAACAATTCTCTTTAATTCAAAAAGTGCAGGTGCATCATGAGTATCAGAATTTAATCCAGCTAAATTTTCATAAGAATGAAGTTCAGATATTGATATCCTTTCTGTTTGACCTTTCTTTAATTCAAAAACTCCTGAAGCAAATTGTTCAACAAAATTTTGAGGTACCATTTGTGCATCATCAAAACCGCCTGCTGAATGTAATCTCCATAAATTCTCATCACCTCCAACTCCATAAAAATCTCTCGACCAGTTAAAAATATACTTGAATGAAGTTAGACCTAACATATCAGATTCGCTAACATCTGTTTCAGCAAAATTTGGTTCCGCAATTCCTTCTTTTCTATCCGGTTTACCATTTGCTTCTGTTCCATCTAAATCAGGTCCTTCATAATTTAAATCTGTAGGACCAACCCCATCTAAACCAACATCATCTCCTATTTCTTCTCCATTATCATATTTACCATTATTATTGGCATCAGTCCATTCATTCCAATCTTGATCTTCATCCGCATCCCAATGTTCTTTTAGATCACTTTCTTTTAAACTGTAAAACTTTAGAAAATCTGATAAATTTGTTATTCCATCATAAGGACCAATTTTTTGAACAGCATCATTATCGCGCTTTTCATCAATCAAACCATCGTTATCGTTATCTATAAAGTCATCAGCAACTCCAGGGCTTTCTAAAAATGCTAATCCAAATACACCAGGTTCTTTACCTCCCCCAACTGGTATTCCATCCAAATCCCAAGAATAGCACATGTTAAGTTCCTTATTAAAATATGCTATGTCGTCAGCACCTTCTGATGATTCGCCGCCTACAGCATTATCTGTGTACATACCAAAATACATTCCGGGTATATCATATTCCGAAATATTTGCAATTCCATATTCCCAAAATATTGCATCTTGAACTGCTGGATTGCTCCACTGAAACCCTCGGGTTTGAACTCTAATTCCAACACCTCCCCAAGGGAAACCTCTTTGAATTGTCACATCTGATTTTTTATCACCTATCATCACATCGGAGAATATCTCACCACTTGATCCATATACTCTTCTTGGAAAATATTTAGAACTTGCTCCATGTGCTAAATATTCTTGATCTTGTGCATCATTCACAACAAAAAAACTTTCCAAATCAGCTTTCATTACTCCACGCCCAAATCTTCCATTCCATTCTTTTGCCCATATTAATTCATTCCCCGCAGCAGGCCAGCCTAATGAGGGCCAAGATTCTGGTAAATTACTCATAGCTGGAGTTTCACTTTGTTCATTGAAATATCCAAATACTGGATAAAAGCCCCATTCTACAGTACCTGCAGGATTTCTATCCATGTGTTCTCTGTAACTTGATTGACAAAAATAAAATGTATCTAAATCTGTTCTTGTTAAAATCTCAGATTTATTTGTAACAGGAATAGAATCATTTTCTACAAAAACTCTTGCACCAATAAGTAAACAAATTCCATCATGCATTTTTGTTCCATCAAGTGTGTTTGGCCATTTATTTACAAACCAGTTTACGTGATCAGCAATTTCGGTTGTGTTTCTGTAAAACATTAAAACGCGATTGCCATTCATCCATCCAGATCTTTCAGCTGCAATATCTCCAGCGGGATCGTCTGGGCCTTCATATGGGCGACTTTGTGAAAAGATAGCATTACTATAACCTATTAAAAATAGAATAGTTAAAATTAAAATTCTTGAATTTCTCATTATTTTTCCTTTAACCAAAATTAAATCAACTAATTATATTTTTTAACTTATCTTTTATTATTATTAACTAAATTATTTAGATCTTATACATTATTTAATTACAGCAAATTTACCTACTTTCACTTCACCTGTTCTTTTCGATTCTACATGATATATATAATAACCTGCGGCTATCTCTAATCCTTCGCTGCTGCGTAAATCCCAATGTACTGTTCCATTGGCTTCTGAATTTAAATCCCAACTGTTTTCTCTGCCTGATACTGAATTATCTACTTCTATCTCATCAATTAGTATTCCGCTTAATGTGAATATACTTATCTTACATTGTGCTGGTATATGCGTAAACATTATTTGTCTTTTTTGATTCCTTTGCCAATTTGCTACTGCACTTTCCATTGTATTAGTTACTACATACGGATTTGGTACTACTTTTATCTTTTTCATATCTTCTTCTAATTTCTTTTCATCTAATTCATCCGTTATTCCTGTAACAGTAAACATTAATGAATCAGAGTGATGAAAACCTCGCATAAAATCAATCCTATAGACATCGTTGGGTTTTGGCAATTCTGATTCAGTGACAATATTTTTAAAATCTATTGAAAAAATTGTACCTGCCCAAAGATAAAGTTTGTTTCGTGTATCGAATCTTGAATCACCGACAAGGATATAATCTTCTTTCCAATCATAAACTCCATTTGAGTTTACGTCTTGAACTATTAAATCCATCTTTGGATAATTTCCAGTACTATCCAAGAAAGTTTTATTTAATACTTTAAAATTAAATTGTTGATTTAATAATGTGTTTACTTTTTCTATCTCGTTCCCTTCATGATCTTCTAATTTTTTTAATAAGAAGTTTGTTCTAGTAGAATCATATACTCCCGTTTCATTCCAAACAATTTCATAATGCCAAGGAAAATATTGATACTTGGGACTCAAATTAATATTTAATTCTGATTTCCCTTCTACCCATCCGGTATTTTCAGGATTTATTTTGGGATAAGTTAAAGGTATAAGCCTCATCCTCAAACGTAAACCTTCAATTAAATCGGTAACAATTTCACGTTCGTTTGTAAGTGCTGTAATTTCATAAACATCAAGAGTATCAAAATTTGATCCTGCTAAGTCTTTTTTAGTCTCATGATATACTAATGAATCTCCATTGGTAACATTGTAAATTCTTATTCCATCATTATAATATAGAATATCATAAGGACTTCTTAATCGTGCATTCGTCTCAGCAAACCCAGCTTCATGTACATCTAGTTTTAGTTTGTAAGTATTACCGTTTTTTATTTTACTAGGGTCAAATAAGTCAACTTCAAAATCAATAAATTGTGCAGCATTGGTTTTTTCAACAACATTAGTCTTCCCTTCATTTGGAAAGCCGGCAGCAAACTGATGCGGTTGCACTACTGCAACATTGGGCGAAATTCTTCTAACATTTTCATTCTCATCAATTTCAAGTATAAACGTGTTTTCTGTGGGTCCAATTTGTCTGTCAGCCAAACCGTAATCGTATGCAACTAGAACATAATAATAGGTTCTTCCATTTTGAACATTTTCATCAATAAAAGAATGGCGAAGTCCACTATCATCACCTAACCAATATTGAATACCGTTAATTGTGCCGTAATTTGCAAAACCTTTTCTATCATTAATTATGTCACATTGGTAAATTGGCGATTTGAGTGTGGGAGAGCCAAATCCATTTGTAATTATTGTTGGATCTGCCAAATATGGATCAGTTGATCTATATAACTTATATCCTTCAAAATCATTTACATTTTTTGCAAAAGCTTCTCTTGTAAATTTATCAGCTTTATCATCCCAACTTAAAAATACTTTACTATCACTGGGATTTGTAATTAATGTCGGCATCAAGGGTGGTTGTGCAAACCTATAATCAGTTTCATATATTAATTGAACTAATCTTTTAAGCTCAAAAAGTGCGGGGGCTTTATGAAGTTCAGAATTTAAACCTTCTAAAGATTCATAGGCATGCAGTTCAGACATCGAAATTCTTTCTGTTAAACCTTTCTTAAGCTCAAACACTCCAGATGCAAACTGTTCGACAAAATTTCTTGGATCCATTTGTGCATCATCAAAAGGATTTTCAATTGATGTGTGCAATTTCCATAAATTCTCATCGCCTCCAACTCCATAAAAATCTCGTCCCCATTGGAAAATATATTTGAATGAAGCTAATCCAACCATATCCGATTCACTAATATCTGTTTCAGCAAAATTTGGTTCTGCAATTCCTTCTTTTCTATCCGGTCTATGATTTGCTTCGGTACCATCAGAATCAGGACCTAAATAATTTAGATCAGAAGGTCCAACACCATCTAATCCAACATCATCTCCCAAATCTTCACCATCGTCATAAATTCCATTATTATTTAAATCATTCCAATCATTCCAATCTTGATCTTCATCAGCATCCCAATGTTCTTTGAGATCGCTTTCCGTTAGGCTATAAAAATTTAAAAAATTGGATAAATTAGTTATTCCATCATAAGGTCCAATTTTTTGTAATGCATTGTTATCTCTTCTTTCATTTGTTAAACCGTCATTATCATTATCAGCATTATCAATAGCAATTCCAGGACTTTCTAAGAAAGCAAGTCCGTAAACTCCGGGAGCTTTTCCTCCGCCAACAGGAATTCCGTCCAAGTCCCAAGAATAGCACATATTTAATTCAAGATTATAATATGCAATATCATCAGCGCCATCAGAAGATTCTCCGCCAACTGCATTATCCGTATAAAGACCAAAGTACATATTTGGTATATCATATTCAGAAATATTTGCAATTCCATATTCCCAAAATATTGCGTCCTGCACTGCTGGATGGCTCCACTGAAAACCTCTTGCTTGAACTCTAATTCCAATTCCTCCCCAAGGGAATCCATTTTGAATTGTTACATCTGATTTTTTATCCCCAATTTTTACATCAGAAAAAACACCTCCGTTACCATCATAAATCCTTCTTGGGAAATACTTAACAGTATCTTCCGTTCCAATATATTCTTGATCGTGTGCATCATTTACAACAAAATAACTTTCTTGATCGGCCTTCATTACGCCACGTCCAAATCTGCCATTCCATTCTTTAGGCCAAATTAATTCATCACCAAATGCTGGCCATCCCAATGGAGGCCATGAATCAGGTAAATTACTCATCGCAGGAGTTTCACTAAGCTCATTAAAATATCCAAACACTGGATAAAAGCCCCATTCAATTGTACCTGAGGGGTCCTTATCCATATGCTCTCTGTAACTTGATTGACAATAATATAGTGTATCAAGATCTTTTCTTGTAAGAATTTCTGTACTGTTTGTTACGGGAATAGAATCGTTTTCTACAAAAATTCTTGCTCCAATTAGTAGGCAAATTCCATCATGCATTTTAGTACCATCAAGAGTATTTGGCCATTTATTAACAAACCATGTTTGATGATCTGAAATTTCTGTTGTATTTCTATAAAACATGAGAACTCTATTCCCAGACATCCACCCGGTACGTTCAGCCGCAATATCTCCCGCAGGATCATCAGGTCCTTCATAAGGGCGACTTTGCGAAAATAAATAAATGTTATAAATAGAAAAGATCAATAAAAAAAGAAATTTTACTTTTATTATCATATTTAGTAAACCTTGTTTCAATAAATCAAAAAATTAAAAACTCTAAAAAATCTTGTTTATTAAATTTGGATCTAAAAAGTAATGCTAACGGTGTATGCATGAAAATTACCCAATAATCCAATATCACGAAATGCATAGTCAATTTTAATATTGTTGTTTCCTAAATAATTTACAAGAAATCCTGCCCCAAATGACCAGCCATATTCTGAATCTACCATTAAAAGTCCTTTATATCCGCTTCGCAACGCAAATCTTCCAACTCCGGGTAATGTAAATAAATATTCGCCGCCAATATTTAAATGTTCACTATTATTATTTGGATGCAATGCATCAATAGATAAAGTAACTTTATGATTTTCTGAATACAACAAGTAACTTGAAACACCAATTCTATAAATTAAAGGTAATTCCCATCCTGTTGTTTCGTATCTTGCAGGAACATATTCAAAATTACCTCCTTCATCCGGTGCTTCATCAACTGGTCTTTTTAGATCAATTCCATCAAATTGCATTTTTGTACCATAATTTGAAATACTCATCCCAATTTTCATTCCATTATCTTTACTTCCAGTCCAAGATAAAAATGATGTATTTACAATAGCTCCAAGATCAAAAGCAACTGCACTTGCCGATTCGTGCCATATTCTTGATGTAATATATTTTCCTGAAAAACCAAATGAGAACCAATCTGCTAATTTTCTACCATATGATAAACTTAAACTTAAATCTAATCCATCAAATTTTTCTCCGGTTCCTTCTTGTGAAAGAATGGATGTTACATCTTCACTTCCATAACTTACAAATACAAGTCCAAAACCAAAAGTCCCCAAATTTTCATCAACATAACCTAATCCAACAAACGAAGAACTTATGTCTGCAATCCATGGTTGATGCATTACCATCAATTCATTTTTATTTAAATATCCTAAACCAGCAGGATTCCAATATATTCCAGAAACATCATTTACCATGCTTACGTAACTATCTCCCATTGAAATACCTGCCCCACCAAATCCAAGCTCTAAAAAATTAGCACTCGTGGTTCCAATTCTATATGGTTTTTGCGCATGCAAATTAGGATTTATCAAAAAAACTAAACCCATTATAAGTACTGTAAAGTAAATGTTTTTTTTCATCACTGATTCCTTGATAAATTTCTCTTTTCTAATTAAATGTTATAGAACTAATCCAATACCAATTTTAATTTCCCTTGGAGTTGAAAGCATATAAGGATTTTGAATTGAATCATAAATATCATTGTAATTACTAATAAATGTTGCAAAATCGACAGGATAAACAATACCAGTATATGCTCTTCCAGTTGAAGAATTAACAAAAAGTTCATTTTTTCTATCAAGTAAATTATATATTGATAAGAAAAATCGAAGTACACCTATATCAGAAATTGTTAGATCATAATGACTTGAAAGATCTATTGTATAAGTTGTAGGTCTTTCTGAATTGTTTGGATACAAGGTTTGCTTTGCTAAAGGACTTATGGATACAGGCGTAAATGTATAAGGTCTGCCAGAATTAAAATATCCTGTTAGCGTAACACCATAATTTTCTTTTTCATATCCTAAACTTAAATTAGCAGTATGTCTTTGATCCCAATTTAACGGAACTAAATATGGAACCGGATCTAAACTTTGTCCCAATCTACTATATGTTGTAGTTGGGTCATCAGCATTTCCTCTTGTATACTGTAAGGTATAGTTTAAGAAAATTGAAAAAGGACCTGTTTCATAGTCAAATTTTAGTTCAAAACCCTTCGCATTGCCATAATCTTTATTACTGTAAAGTCCGTATTTTATTTGATTATAAGTAGTATAAACAACAGCACTTCTAAGATCATAAATGTCTTTATAGTAAACAGATAATTCCAGACCCATTTTAGGGAAAAGTTCCTGCCAAATTCCCATTTCATAACTAACAGTTTTTTCTGCTTTAATTAATGGATTTCCATGTACAGTTTGGAAATCACCTGGAGGAATTAAAAATCTATGATTATCATATAGTGTGTACAATGGAGGCATTTGAAAAAAATGTCCGTAACTAAAATGTAAAACAGCTGCACTTCCGAGAGTATAAGATAATCCAAATCTTGGACTAATCTGCCATTGGGCTGGAGCTTGCAGATTGGTTGACATTCTTTCAGTATCCAAAACCGGATTCCCATCGTTATCATAAACTATATTATCATTCTCATCCAATTCATAAAAAAGTAATTGATTTGCCGGATTTCTTCTCTGTGAAGGATACAAAGTATTCGAATTGAAATAATCATATCTTAATCCTAAATTGATAACCATTTCATCAAATTCCATCTTATCTTGAATGTATCCGGAAAATTCATAAGGTTCTTTTTTATATGTATCCATTTCAATTGCATCTTCTGGATATAGTTCTGTTTCATATGGATAAAATTCAACTTTACCAGTTACTTCATTATACCAATAATAGTGAGCCAATGGAGTTCCCCTTAAAGCATTCTGTGTAAGAACTGGTAAATTTTCTACTTTATGATGCGTAAAAAGAAATCCAGTTTTTATTGAATGGGCATTATTAATTTGCCACACTAAATCATATTTGGCATTCATATCAATTAACAATCTTTCAGAATGTTCTCTATCTTGTCCACCAGTTGAAAAGCCTCCCATACTTGTATTATAACCTGTATGAACATAGCGCGGATCAAATGGATCTTCATATAAATATGTATATTGATCATTATGTACATAAGAAAGTTTTAAATCATGGAATGCACTTTTTGATATAAAATGATTAAATTGAATCAATCCCATTTTAGATTCGTTATGATATGTTGCTCTTCCATCTGGTTTGTATTTGTAAACATGTCCGCTATTAGGGTTTTCTGAATAATTTAAAGTACCCATTACTGATGCTTTAAAATCTGTAGATAAGTTAAACGATAATTTCGCCATTCCAGAATAACTCATATTCGTATTTATTGGAACATACTCATTGTCTCCAGTATGTTCTGAATAATAAGTCAATCCGTTGGCATCAAAATCCCAAGGAGTATTAATATCAAAATTATTTACAGTAGTTGAATTACTATAATCGTCAACATTAAATCGTCTAATTCCATTTATATGACCAAGAGAATTCTGATATCTGAAGTTTGTAAAAAAAGTTATAGCTTCTGGAATAACCGGACCTTCAAATTGTAATTTATAATCTTGATTTCTTGCTAATTCTGAACTCTTTAATCCAATAAAAACATCAGTATTTGAGGTATAAAAATTAGAAATATGTGAAGAAAATGATGCTTTAAATTTATTTCCGCCATCTTTAGTAACAACGTTAACAATTCCACTCATTGCTCTTCCATATTCAGCATTAAATGTACCCGTTATAACTTCCAAATCTTGAGCAGCTTCTTTTTCAATCGAAACAGTTTTATCCGTTCCAGCAAATGATTCATTTACTTGCATACCATCAATAAGGTAAGAAACTTCTGTTAATCTTCCGCCTCTAAAATGTCCGTCCACAACTCCAGCCTGCATTGATATAACTTGATCAAGGTCTTCTACAGGAAGCATTTCAATTTGCTCTGAAGAAACATTTTTTACAGAACTCGTTTGATCCTTTTTTAAAGACAATCGATCAGCAACTACAACAACTTCTTGCCCAACAATAAGAGTTTCTTTTAGTCTAAAGTCAATATTAGAAGTTCTATTTACGGATACGATTACTTCATCAACTCTTTGAGCTTCATATCCCATCATTTGAACTTTTAAAGTATATTTTCCAGGTGAAACATTAAGTATATAGTATTGGCCATTTATATCCGTAGCAGCACCAGTACCTGTTCCTTCAATAATTATATTGGCAAATGGTAGAGGCGCACCACTTTCAGCATCAACCACACTACCCATAATTTTTCCCGTTGTTTGTGAAAAAGTATTATTCTGCAATAAAGTTAAACTCATTACAAACACGAGCAACATTAAATAATTCAATTTAGTACACACTATCATAACTCCTATTTAATATTTATAATATTGTGGTTAATATAACTTCATAAAATGGTTAAATTATTTTATCTAATTCCAAGCTAGATTATTGTTTCTTTTCTTCTGTAAATTTTAAGGCTAATTCATTTAGAAGTTTTTCATTATACAAAATTTCAAATTCAGATTTATACTCATTAACTAATTCATCATTTCGTTCATACATTAATTTTTTTTTCAATTCATTTATGATACTTGCTTTTACAGTTTCAAATTCACCTTTCCAAATTTCTCTGTTTTTATCATAGTGATCTTTTGCAATTTCTGATGTAACTTGGATTTTATCAGAAATTTCTTCCTTTAAAAATTTAGAATATAATGCTCTGTTTAATTTATTTTCTATTTGATCCTTTATAGATTCTTGTTTATATATACCTTTTTCAATTGCGTCTAAATATAAAACCAATTGATCTGCAAGATCTTTTATAAAAACTTTAATATCTTCTTCTGTTATTTTATCAAATTTACTGAATTGATTAGCTCTATTGAACAAATAGAAAAACAACTCAATTGAAATATTTTGTTTTGATGTTTTAATAACGTAACTATCAGATGACGAGCCATCAAATTTTAATCGATCAAAATAGCCATTTTTATCAGTTGTAATCACGAACGAGTTAATGAATTTTTTATAATCAATGTCAACGAATTCAGTTTTATATATTTTTATTAAACTATCCGTATAAAATTTAATTTGCTCTATCTTCTTAACTCCTTGATAATCTTTAATAAGAGTTTGCACAATTTCCTGCATTGGTTTTGCAGATATATTTTTTTCTTTTTTTAATAATTTGATTACAGCCCAAAATGGCGGAGTGTAAATTGGTTTGCTAACTTCGCCAATATTCATATTTTCTAATTGGTTATAAATTTCTATCGGAACTGATTCCCCATAAGTTTTATTTTGATAGTCTATTTTACGAGGGAAAATATTTTCCATAGCTTCATTTTGAGGTTTAAGATTATTTCCTTTTAAAAGGAATTGAAACATTGTATCTGCTAAATGATAAGATGAATTTTGAATAACAGTAAAATCATATAAATAATTTTTTCTATCATAGAAATTTTTGAGGTCATTATCGCTAATAAATAATTCCTTGCTTTGTATAGGATTACTTGAAGCTAAGGCGTTCATTTTAAGCTCAAGTAAACCGTTCACAATTTGAGGATCTTTATCAAAGTTTAAATCATAAGCTTTTTGGATAAATAGGTATTCCGGTAAGAAAATTTTATTTATAAATTCCTTTAAAATTTCAGAAGTAAACTGAGAGTTTTTTCCATAGTCACTTGATAATTTATAACGTCTTTCAAAAACACCTTTTCTAAGTCCAATATTTTTAAGTTGAAGGACATTTTCATCACTAACTATCTTATCTGAACAGCTTATAAAAAAAAGAAGAAAGAATAAAAAAATAAGTTTATATAAATTTTGTAAGCTTGTTTGCATATTTACCTTTGACTTCTGAGAAATACTAATTATATGTTAATACTTAAGCAATTTGTAATAAATTCATCCATAATAAGTTTAGAGATGAAGTTAATACAACTTGTTACATTCAAAAAAATAATGAACATTAAAATATGTGATATAAATATTATTGGACGAGGTTAACACACTCGCCCAATAAATTTTTCTTAAGATATTACTTGAGTAACATCATCTTTTTAGTTGAAGTAAATTCACCAACTTTAATTGTATAGTAATAAACTCCAGATGCTAAATTTGAAGCATTAAAATTAACTTGATGAGATCCAGCTTCATTAACGCCATTTACTAAAGTAGTAACAAGTTGACCAATATTGTTATAAACTTTTAGAGAAACATCTGATTTTGATAGTAATGAATATGAAATAGATGTAGTTGGGTTAAATGGATTTGGATAATTTTGGTTTAATTCTAATTGAGCTGGAACAAAATCTTCAACAGCTGTTAATAAATCTGCAACCGGAACAGCTTTGTAAAGAATTTGTGCATAATTTGCTTCATCAGATCTGATTGGATAGCTGAAGTGTTTTCCACCGCCGTTCCACAATACATAATTAGCTTGATAATCATCAGCATAAGTTAAGATTCTATCACGTCCGCCCCATGGATCACTTGTCCACATTACATGTAATTTGCCATTATCAAAAACTGCTGAAACGTCATTTTCATCTAAATCAGCTGTTTGAGTTAGGTTTGTTTCATTTGTCCATGTTGCACCATCATTACTTACAACAGAAAAAACGTCATTTTTATAAGCATAATAGTTATGACCAAATGCTTGGTCAACGTCAATTAAATCTTCAACTGGAGCTGCCATTTGTTCAAAAAGTAAAATAAATTTAGGTTCACCTTCTGCGGCTGCATTATTTGCAACTAATTCCAAGTTACCAATAATACCATCAGCATAAGCATTACCCATATAAGACATTCCACTATCAAAAGCTGCGTAATTGAACCATTTGTAAGATTCACCTGTTAATGGATACATAGCTTCAGCAACTACATTATGTGTTCCACCAATTTCTGTCCATGACATAACTGTTGGTTTAGCTTTTTCTGAACCATCATAGAACATTGCTTCTCTATCGCCGGACCAAGAAGCATGATTTCTATTCCATGTATCAATTCCAGTATTAACAGTATCTAACCAATGTTCGCGATATGTAGCAGTATAAACAACAACTAATTTATCATTTACATCATATACTATTTGAGCATCAGTATATGGTCTAGCAGCATTTGCTTCATATAATTCAGGCAACCAATTTTTTGCAGAAGTTGTATCGAATAGAGGAATAATTGTTCCATTATCCATACCTGTATAGAAGTTATCATCCCAAAGGTCTCCACCAAATGTACCTTTATGAATCCAAATTTGATTAAATGAATGTAAACCAACTATAGCAACTTCTGATCCATCAGAATTTATTGCAACATCAGCTCCTTCAAGTGCATTCATATGAAGAGCACCTGGAATGTTTCTACCAGGAACATCACTTCCAGCATCGGAAAAATACATTTGATAAATTTCACCAAAGGTAGTTCCGTCAAAATTCCAATAAGCTAAACCTTCACCGCTAGGGTTTGTTAAAACACAATGAGCAATACCTTGTGCTTCGTCAACAACCATAGCAAATGGGTTTGCATACCAATTATCTGCATAATAGTTTTTATCTGTTTGTAAACCTAATGATTCAATTCCTGTTCCAGCGGCATTTACTTTGGACATAGCTTGTAAATGCATTGCAGGACCATAGTTGTAACCACGACCACCAACACCAGTATAAATGTAAACTGGAGCACCTTCTTTTCCACCACCAATAAAGGAAACAGCTGGCATGATTTCAGCAGCCGGGTCTTGTGAAGGTACGTCTAAAATTAACCCACTAGTTACATTTGCATATTTTACTTGATAACCAGTATCAGATGCAGTTACTTGAGTTTTAGTATAAGTAACATGAACATCACCGTCACTATCAACAGTGATTTGTTTTCCGATTGTACCGACATACCAATAAAAGAAGAAGTCAGTACCAGTTTTATCAACTAAAGTTGCATCGGATAAAGCTTGTGAATAAATGTTTCCTACCATCAAAAATGCGGCAAGAATTGTAAAGATGAATTTCTTCATTTTTTTTCTCCTATTTCTTTTAGAAAGTTTTTTAAATAAAATAAATAAATAACCTTAATATTTCCCTCCTTTGGTTTTGTTAATTAAATAATGCCTCAATATATTATAAAAAAACAAAAATTCTATTCCAGAAATTTTTCTATTTTTTTGCCATAATCTAATTTATTATCTGTCGTAATTATTGGGAATGATGGAACAACTCTTGAAAATGGTTGATCATTGTAATTTACATTCATGTCTATACTCGTTAAATCAATTTCATTGAAAGCTTCAACATCTATTTTTATTTTTTCACTGTATTTAGTCTGTAATGAATCAATATATTTATTTAGGTATTCCTCTAAAACTTCCACATAATTTAGTTCTTTTACACTATCAGGTAAAACAGATTTAAGATATTTTTCTTTTTGATACATATAACTAAGATTATCTTTCCACATGTTTACATTTCTTTTTACAACATTTATTTCATCGTAATTTCTATCATAAGCTTCTTCGGTTAAGTATTTATCTTTTATTAAATCCATAATAGCAAACTGTAACTGCTGCCCAAATTCCTTGTTCTCCATATTTTTTACTCTGAATACAAGCGGATGAATTTTAACTTCTTTAGCAAAGTTTTCAACTGTATAAATTTTATCATTAACTTTAAAAAATGGTTGAGTTTTTAGTTTACTAATTTTTTTTGCAATAGACGAATAATCTACTTCTTTTGTGTTTACCTGCCAAACCGTATTGTTTAACATATCTTCTTTTTGTTTATCAGAAACTAAGTACAATGGCCCTAGTAAATTAGCCATTTTATAAAAAACTTCCGGGAAAAACTCTATTTTTTTTCCTTCCATTTTGTCTAATATAAATTCGGTGTATAAGTCTAATGCTTTCCTTGTATGATACTTTTCACTAACATCTTTCCAACGATCATTAAATTGCTTTTCAACAATTATTGGAGTATCTAACCAACCATTTATTTTCACTAAAAGATATTCATTTTTAGTAATTTTTATTGGTCCAATAAACTGATTTTTCTTTAATGGGTATGAAAACATAGAATCAAGAATACTGTTATGCTCATTAAATGACCATGGTACTTCACGAGATGGAACTGTATCAACTCCAGTTATTGTATAAAAAATATCTTCAAAAGTTCTTTTCTTTGTTAATATTTCTTTACTTATATTGCTTGCCATTGAGCTATCAGGAAGACTAAAAAAAGAAACTTTATATTTTCTTCCAGCTACCTGCACAGTTTTTAGAATTGAGGCTGTATCTAATTTCACTTTTTCATCAGCAACTTTTGAATATAGCCATTGCCTCATGGCTTGTTCTTTCAATCCTTGTAAATATAATTTTACATTTTCAGATTTCAATAATTCATTTGAATTAGTTGCTTCCAAAGCAAGTAATTTTTCCGCAATCAATGAATTTAAGATAACCTTTTTATCTAAGTTATTATTCCCTTTGCAATAAGCTGGTCTAACAGTGTATTCCGCTCTTCTTATAAATTCACTTACTGAAATTGTAACATCTCCAATTTCTACAAGTATTTTTTCTTCAGGTTCATCTTTTTTACTATCACCGCATGAAAAAAGAAGTACTAAACTAAAGAAGATATATATATGATAATTTTTATATTTCATTAAGCTTGCTTAAATAATTTTACAATGATATTCAAATATTCTTCTACCTATAAAACCTTAATGTTCTAAAACCATAAATTGAAATAACAATGAAACTAATAAAGGGTAAAATAAATGAAAAATTAACAGCCGGCATTCCGGCAAAAACTCCCAAATCAATTATTGATCCTTGTAATGGCGGCATTAAAGCTCCGCCAACAATTGCCATAACTAAACCTGCTGCTCCCAAAGTTGTATCTTCTTTTAATCCCTCTAATGCAATTCCGTAAATTGTTGGGAACATTAATGACATAAATGCTGAAGTTGCAATTAGACAATATAATCCAACTAAACCAACTATAAATATTGTGCCTAAAGTTGTAAGCATTCCGCCAATTGCAAATAACATTAACAGCAATCTTGAGTTTAGATATTTCATCAAATAGGTGCTGATAAATCTGCTCGTGAGAAAAATTACCATTGCTATAATATTATAATTTTGTGCTTCGGCTTTTGTAACTCCTAAATTTTCCGCATACTGAATTATGAACGTCCAGCACATAATTTGTGCTGCTACATAAAATACTTGGGCAATTACGCCTTCTCTATATTTTGGATTTTTAATCAATCTTTTGAAAGAATCAAAAGGATGAATTCCGTTATCTGTTTTATTTGTCACCGGCATTTTGTATAGATAAATTACAACCATAACAATAATTACAACGAGACCAAGTATAATATATGGATCGCGAATAACTGCCAAATCATTTGTACGGATTACTGCTTTTTCAGTTTCACTTAATGAACTAAATATTAGTTCTCCCGAATCATTTCTTAAATCCGATTTTAATGATGTAAGTATAAAATTTGATGCTACAAACATGCCCAACAAAGATCCAACCGGATTAAATGATTGTGCAAAATTTAATCTTCTTGTAGAAGTTTTTTCATCACCCATTGATAGAATATAAGGATTGGCTGTTGTTTCTAAAAATGCCAAACCAAAAGTTAGAATGTAAAGTGAAATCAAAAAGAATTCAAAAATTTCATATTTTGCTGCGGGATAAAACAATAAAGCACCAATTGCATAAAGAAGTAATCCTAAAAGAATTGCTTTTTTGTAACTATATTTTTGTATAAAAAGTGCTGCTGGAATTGCCATTGTTGCATATCCGCCATAAAATGCAAATTGAATCATAGCTGCTTTAGCCGCCGATATTTCCATAACCGTTTGAAATGCTGCAACCATCGGATTTGTAATATCATTTGCAAATCCCCATAATGCAAACAAAGTTGTAACTAATATAAACGGAACCAAAAAATGTTTTGGAACAATTTTAGATTTTACTTTAGCATTTTTATTTACTTTATTAATATCCATAAAGGATTTTAATTCCCCTTAAAGTAAAGAATTGTTTTCTATTATAAATGTATCAAGAATTATATTTTCGACTTTACACTTTTTATCTTTGGATTCCATTTTCTTTATCAAAAGTTTCATAGCTTCATTTCCCAAAGTTCTGGTTGGATAATCAACATATGTTAATTTGGGATAAAGCATTTCTGCAAACTTTTTATGATCAACAGCAACAACGCCAATATCTTCAGGAATAGTTAATCCTAATTCGCGAACGGCTTCATAAACACCTTGTGCAATCATTCCATTTCCACAAAAAACTACTTCGGGCAATTCACCGGATTCATATATTTGCTTAAATCCATTATAACCATATTCCGGAAAAAATTTTCCAAAAATCACCCATTTATCATTTATGTTTAAGTTATGTTTTTTCATTGTATCTAAAAAACCTTCTAACCTAAATCCTCCGTCACTTTTAAGATCTCCGGAAATGTGTGCAATTTTTGTATAACCTTTTTTAATAACATATTCCGTTAATTTTTGAGCAGCTAAAAAATCATCAAATCCAATCGAGTTATAGCCAACAAATCCAACCGGTCTTCCAAAAAAGACAAGAGGTTTTCTTCGCTTTTTAACTTTTTCAAAAATTTCCGCTTCAACTGTATCAAGTGTTTGGCACAGAAGCAAACCGTCAACATTCATAGAAAGTAATTTGAAAATATTTTCGCTCTCTATACTGCTCTCTTCTCGCGAGACTGTTAAAATAATATGATATGATTCTTTTTCTGCAACTTCCATCATTCCTCTAACAATAGAGGAAAAGTACATATTTGTTATATCCGGAAGAATTACACCAATTGTAAAAGTTTTTTTCTCAGTTAAATGTCGTGCTGTCAGATTTGGAATATAATCCATCTCTTCCGCAGTTTTTCTAACTTTTGATTTCATTTCAGAAGAAATATCAGGACTATCTTGCAACGCTTTTGTAACCGTTACTCGAGAAATTCCTAATTTATCCGCTATGTCCGATTGCTTTACATTCATGTAATTTTTTACCAAATTAAAAAACACTTACACGTGTAAGATGAAATTTACTTACTCGTGTAAGATATATTATTTTATTTAGTTTCACAATATTTTATTACAAATTTTAATCAGAAATTTATGCTTAACAAGGAAGTGAGTTTTAACCAATTTTTATTAAAAAAATATTCTAAATCAATTTTGAATATTTTTTTTAGCCGTTTGATAATAATTCTCCCAGTCTTTACTAATTACCGGATTAAATACTTTTATCTCAACAGAATTTGAAATTATTTTTCTTCCGGAAGAAATATCTTTTATACAATTATTTGCAATTGCCTGAACTAAAATATTTCCAAACGCTGTTGCTTCAACCGGTCCGGCAATAACTTTTAATTTGGAACAATCCGCAGTAAAATGGTTAAGCAAATCATTTTGAGATCCGCCGCCAACAATATTTAAGGTGTCAATTTTTTTGTTTGTAATCGAGTTAATATTTTCAATTATAATTCTATATTTTACAGCTAAACTTTCCAAAACCGAACGAACATATTCAGCTTTATTTTTTGGTTTTAATTGATTTGTTTTTTTGCAATAATTATTTATTGCTTCAATCATACTTTGTGGATTAAGAAAATCCGATGAATCAACATCAATAAAACATTTAAACGGATTTGCTTTCTCAGCTATTTTATTAAGCTGAATGTACGAATACGAATTTCCTTCTTTTTCCCACTCTTTTTTTAATTGCTGAATAATCCACATTCCCATTACATTTCTTAAAAATCTTATTTTTCCGCCGACTCCGCCTTCATTTGTAAAATTATATTCAAAAGATTTTTTATTGATTACCGGTTTATCTGTTTCAATTCCAATTAACGACCAAGTTCCGGAACTTATAAAAGCCCAATTATTTTTTAAATTAGGAACTGCTGCAACTGCGCTTGCCGTATCGTGACTTCCAACTGCAATTACATCAATATTTTTTAATCCTAAGGAATTACAAATTGATGAATTTAAATTTCCGATCTTTGTTCCGGGAGAAACAATTTCGCACATAATTTTTTGGGGAATTTTTAATCCGCTGAAAATTTTACTTTCCCAATTTTTAGTTTTAGCATTCAATAATTGAGAAGTTGAAGAAATTGTATATTCAGATTTTTTTTCACCGGTTAATAAAAAGTTAAAAAGATCCGGCATAAATAAAAGTTTATCAGCAGATTTTAGAATTTCACTTTTACTTTTTACCATGCTTAATAATTGAAATGCAGAATTGATCTGCATGAATTGAATTCCCGTTAAGTTATAAATCACATCTTTCGGCATTAGCTTAAAAGCTTTTTCTAAAATTCCATTTGTTCGCGAATCTCTATAAGCGAAAGGATTTCCAAGAAGTTGATTGTCTTTTGTAACGAATCCAAAATCAACTCCCCAAGTATCAACCGCAATGCTCTTAATATCACTGTGGCCCTTCTGAATTGCTTTCGATATTCCAGTTTTCAATTCTTCAAATAATTGCAAAATATTCCAATGAAGACTTCCGTGAACATTTACCGGACGATTTGGGAACCGATGAACTTCTTCTAATTTAATTTTATTATTTTCTAAAATTCCAACAATCGCGCGACCACTTTCTGCGCCAAAATCAATCGCTAAAAATTTATTTTGTTTCATAATTTTATAGAAAAATGTAAATGAGTTTTTCGGTTTTACTTTTAATCATCAATTAAAATAACTAATAATTTTCGCGGACCATGTGCGCCTAAAACCAAGACTTTTTCAATATCGGCAGTTCTGCTTGGTCCGGCAACAAAAACCATATTCTTTGCTTTTTCTTTATCAATAATTTCAAATAATTTAAATTGATTTGCGAGCAGATTTTTAACTTCAACAATTGCAATTACAAAATCGCAAAGAAAATGCGGATAACTCGTTTTACTGTTATCATAATAAAAAACTAATTGAGCAATATCCGAAACGGCAAAATCAGCTTCAACAACTGAAGTTTTTATATTACTTATTTTTTCTTTTCTCTCTTGCGACGAAAATACATTTGCAACAATAAAATGAAATTTGGGATTCGATTTTTCAATTTGATCTTTTACTTTTCTGCATAAATTTTGATTTGTTGTTGCAATCTCAAATTCATTATCTGAATTTAGAACTCTTCTAATTTCTTCCAAAGCTTTTTCGAAAGTTTCAGCCAAATAAAATTCTGCATTAATTTTTATTAGTTCATTTTCAAATTGTTTGATTAGTTCAGATTTGCTTTCAATCAATGTTGCTTGAATTTTTGAGAAAAGTATTTCTTCGGTTTCCGGAAGAATTTCTTCTTTCACAAGTTTATTTCTTAAAGCATTTTTAACTTTTGTTAATATTATATTTTTACTGCTCATTTATTTTTCGGATCATTTAATTCATAAAATTGTTGGCGAAAACCTTTTTTATCAATTCCCGGAAAACTTCTTTTTTTATAATATCCCGGAATTTTCATAAATTCATTCGGAATAATATTCTGAACATTTTTTACACTCCATCCAAAAAATCTGTAAAGTTTTGGCTTTGTAGAAACGTAAGCCCAAGTTTTAATAATTAATTTCTCTAGTAATTTTGATTTATCTTTTTCAACAACTTTTTTTCTCAATTCAAGAATGTGTTCCGGTAATTTAATTTTAACCGGACAAACATCACCGCAAGCTCCGCACAAACTTGATAAAAACGGTGCATCTTTTCCTTCCAATTCACTTAAGTATTGCGGAATAAGTGTAATTCCGATTGGTCCCATGTAAACCCAATTGTAGGCATGTCCGCCAATTTGCTGATAAACCGGACAAACATTTAAGCAAGCTCCGCACCTAATACAGTAAAGCGTTTCCCGTAATTTTGGATCGGCAAGAATTTTTGATCTTCCGTTATCCAACAAAATTATATGAACTTCTTCCGGTCCTTCGCCATATTTTTTATTGCTCGGTCCTCCGATAAAATTTACATAAGTAGAAGATTTTTGTCCCGTTGCGCTTGGTGCTAAAAGTTTAAGTAAATAAGGCAGTTCATTTAAGCTTGGCAAGAATTTTTCAATTCCCATTAAAGCAACATGAATTTTGGGAAGTGTTAAACTTAAATGAGCATTTGCTTCATTTTCAACAACGCAAAAAGTTCCGTTTTCAGCAAAAGCAAAATTCACTCCGGAAATACTCATTTCAGCTGTAAGGAATTTTTCTCTTAATTTTTTTCTTGCAACAAGTAATAATTCTTCCGGAACATTTGTAAAAGGAGTTTTTAATTTTTCAGTAAATAATTTTCCAATATCATTTCTACTTAAGTGCAGCGCCGGCGCAATTAAATGCGAAGGAACTTGGTTGTTAAGCTGAACAATATATTCACCAAGATCTGTTTCAACAGTATCAATTTTGTTTTCTATTAAAAGTTCATTTAAATGAATTTCTTCCGTAGTTAATGATTTAGATTTAACAATTGTTTTAACATTATTTTTTTTTGCAATATCTAAAATTATTTGCTTAGCCTCATCTCCATCAACAGCCCAATGAATTTTAATTCCATTTGCTTCACAATTTTTTTCAAAAAGTTCTAAATATTTATCAAGATTTTCAATTACATCTTTTTTGATTTTGTGAGTTTTATTTCGCAGTTCTTCCCAATACTGAATTGACTCAGTTGTATTTATTCTGCTTGCGGAAGTTGACGCAGTTGCATTGTAAACCGCTTTTCTTAAATTATCATCAGCTAAAGCTTCAGCAACATGTTTTTTTATTTCAAGTTTTTGAGTTTGCACTTTTTATTAAAGTCCTAAGCTTTGTGATAATAAATCGGCAATGTGAATTACTTTTACATTTAATTTATTCTTATTAATAAATCCGTCAATATTCATTAAACAGCTTGAATCCAAACCGACACAATATTCAGCATTTGTATTGATAATGTTGTTACATTTTCGTTCAACCATCGCAACTGAAACATCTTCATATTTAAAAGAAAATGTTCCGCCAAAGCCGCAGCAAACATCGGAATCATTCATTTCAATTAATTCCAATCCTTTAATCATTTTCAAAATTTTTCTTGGTTCGGATGAAATTCCCAATTCTCTTAAAGCATGACATGAATCATGAAAAGTAATTTTGTGGTTAAATTCTGCTGATGAAAAATCCACTTTTAAAACTTTTTACCAAAAATTCAGTAAACTCAAAAATTTTATTTCTAAGTTTATCATATTTTTCGATTAACGATTTATCAAAATTAATTTCTTTATAATGATTTTTGACCATTCCAACACAAGATCCGGAAGGTGCAATCACATAATCATAATCTGCAAAAAGTTTTATAAATTTTTCTGCAAGCGGAATTATTTCGTTTTGATATCCGGAATTAAATGCGGGTTGTCCGCAGCAAGTTTGATCATCAACATAAACGGTATCAACTTTAAGATATCTTAATATTTTTACCATTGATATTGCTGCGCTTGGGTAAATATGCTCATTCAAACAAGGAATAAATAATGCTACTTGCATAGTTTAATTTTCTTATTCAAAATTTTTTATTTATTTCCGTACAAAGGACCAAAACTTGAGCAAGCTCTAAAATCAGCGCCTTCTAATCCTTCGGTTCCGAAAGCATTCCATGAGCTTGGTCTAAAAATTCTGCTTTCTTCAACATTATGCATATTTACAGGAATTCTTAAAATTGATGCAAGAGTAATTAATTCTTCTCCAATATGACCATAGCTTGCAACGCAATGATTTGCTCCCCAATTTAACATAACCGAATAAACATCCGTAAAAGCTCCTTTGCCATTTAGCTTTGGAACAAACCACGTTGTTGGCCAAGTTGGATCGGTTCGTTCATTTAATTTTTTATGAACTTCATCCGGCAATTCAACAGAATATCCTTCGGCAATTTGCAAAACCGGACCAAGCCCGTGAACAATATTTAATCTGCTCATTGTTAAAGGCATTCCGCCTTCTGTTAAAAAATTTGATGAAAAACCTCCGCCTCTGAAATATCCTTTTATTGAAGGATACCAAGTTGTTGCTTTCAAACATTTTTCAGCTTCTTTGGAAGTAATTTTCCACCAAGGTTTCATAGCCGGTTTATTTTTAATTTTTTGCTTTCCTGTTCCATCAAGCGTTGCCGAACCGGAATTTATTAAATGTATTATTCCATCTTTTGCTAATCCGGTTAATTTATGACCGGTAACTCGTTTAACAGATTCTTTACTCCAGAAAGTTCTTACATCTGCAAAAATTTGTGCAGAGTTTGTTAATAAATGTCCGAAAATCATTGTTGCGCCATTAAGACTATCATTTTCTGTTGCAACAATATATGGTTGTCTAATACCTTTCCAATCAAATGAAGAATTTAATATTGCTTCCGGAAAATCTCCGTTTGGAAAATGATCTGTCCAATGTCTTTGTCCTTGAAATCCCGACACAATTGCATTATGTCCTTGAGCTTCTTCACCAAATCCAATTTTCTCTAATGCTTCATTTCCAATCATTAAATCTCGAATAATCAATGTCATCTTTACAACTGTTTCCCATTCGTATTTTCTTCGTTCATCCGTCAGCTGATGTTCCTTTTTATTTTTATCTTTTCCTTCTTTGCAATTTTCCAAAGTCCATTTTAAAGCAGTTTTAAATTCTTTTTCATCATAAATTTTTTCGTCAATTCGTCTTACAATTTCCGTCATATCAACATATTCATTTCTCATTCCCAAATATTTATTAAAGAATTGCGGATCAACAACAGAGCCGGCAATTCCCATTGAAACACTTCCAATAGATAAATATGATTTACCTTTAATTTCTGCAACAGCTAAACCGGCTTTTGCAAATAATAATAGTTTCCTTTTAACATCTTCGGGAATTGACAAATCTCCTGAATCTTGAACATCTTTTCCGTAAATTCCAAAAACGGGCAATCCGATTTGACTATAACCGGCTAGCGCAGCGGCAAGATAAACTGCTCCGGGTCTTTCGGTTCCGTTAAATCCCCAAACAGCTTTTGGCAATAAAGGATCAGAATCCATAACTTCGGTTCCGTAACACCAGCTTGGAGTTACCGTAAGCGATAATCCAACTCCTTCTTTCTTAAATTTTTCTGCTGATTCTGCAGCTTCAGCAACTCCGCCAATACAAGTATCGGAAATAACGCATTCAACCGGAAAACCATTTGAATGCATTAAATTTTCGGATAAAAATTTTGCGGCGGATTTTGCAATTGCCATTGTCTGTTCTTCTAACGATTCTCTTACGCCTCTTCTTCTTCCGTCAATAACTGGTCGAATTCCAATCTTAGGTAAAGTTCCTTTTAATCTTTTTTTTGGTTCCAAAGTTTTCAATTCCATTGTATTTTTCTCAGTTTAATTTTTTGCAGAATTTTTCAGAATTACTTTTTGGGTTTCTCTTGCCACAACAAGTTCTTCGTTTGTATCCAAAACTAATGCATAAAATTTTGAATTTTCCGTACTGATGATTTGCTTATGCATTTGATTTGATTCTTTATTTAATTCAAAACCCAAAAATTTTAAAGTATTTAAAACTTCTTCTCTAAGTTCCCAATCTTTCTGACCAATTCCCCCAGTAAATGTGATCGCATCAATTCCTTCCATTAAAATTATGTATTCACCAATGTATCTTTTTATATCATAAATAAATTTATTTCTTGCGAGCAAAGCCCGTTTATTATTTTGATTAATTGCTTCTTTAATTTCTCTCATATCCGCAGAAATTCCCGAAAGTCCTTTCAATCCGCCATTTTTTGAACATTCTTTCAAAGCTTCATCAAGTGTAATTTTCTTTTTTTCCATAATGTATGGAAGAACGAATGGATCAATATCGCCAATTCTTGTTCCTTGAATTAAACCAGTTTGAGGAGTAAATCCCATCGATGTATCAATCGATTTTCCATTTTTAAAAGCACAAATTGATGAAGATCCTCCAAGATGAACAGATATAATTTTGTGATTTTCTTTATCCAGATTTAAAACTTTTACAGTTTCGGAAGTTATAAATCTGTGCGAAGCTCCGTGATAACCATATTTTACAACACCAAATTTTTCAATCCATTCATACGGAACTCCGTAAACACGTGCGTAATCGGGAATATCAACGTGAAATCCCGGTTCAAAAACTCCAACTAAATTTGTATTAGGCAGCAAATCACGAAACATATAAATTGCTTCAAGATACGGTGGATTATGAGCCGGAGCTAAAGTTGAGTAATTTTCCATCGCTTGCAAAACTTCATCATCAAGAATTACTGAACCATTTTTATCACCGGCTTGAATTGTTTTAAATCCAATTCCGTCAATTTCATCAATGCTATTTAGTAATTTATTTTTTGGATCAAGTAAAAAATCCAAAGAAAGTTTTACGGCGTTTTTTAGAGTTGGAACTTTAAATTTTTCTTGAGAAATTTTTTCATTTCCAATCCAATAATTTATGATTGCATCGTCTTCTCCGACTCTTTCAACGTATCCTTTTGCTAATTGTTGTTCGTTTTCCATTTCCAACAATTGGAATTTTAAACTTGTTGAACCGACATTGCAAACAACAATTTTCATAATTATTAGCCTAAATTTTTCTTTTATTGTAATTTCTTTAGAATTGCATCTGTTATTTCATTAACAAGTTTATTTTTTTCCGAAATAGATAATTTCTGAAAATCAAAACTGTCATTTGTTTGGTTTGTATTTATATCACAATTGCCATCTGTCTCGCAGCTAACACATCCAACATTTGTCCTTATACCATATTTCTCACGCTGGTCTGTTAATTTTTTAACTTGATCTTTATTTAAAGTATTAATTGTCCCAACTTGTTGAGCAACAAAAGCAATATGTGCAAAATGTTCCAGAGTTTCCATTTTGTGATAAGCATTTAGAACATCCTTCCCAACTGTTAATGCACCATGATTTGCCAATAAAAATGCATCATAATCTTTGAGTAAAGGAACAACAGGTTTATAAAATTCATCAGTTCCCGGAGTACCGTATTCAACAATTGGGATATTTCCCAAAGCAATTATTACTTCCGGCAACACACATTTATCCAGCGGAATTCCGGCAACTGCAAATCCTGTTGCATATGGTGGATGTGAATGGCAAACGCTTCTTACATCCGGTCTATCTTTATAAACTTGTAAATGCATAAATACTTCAGATGAAGCTTTTCTATCACCATTTAAAACTTTTCCGTTCATATCAACAACAACCATAGTATCTGGCGAAAGATAACCTTTGCTTACTCCCGTTGGAGTTATAACAACTCTTTCATCATCAACTTTTGCGCTTATGTTCCCATCATTCGATGCAACATAACCACGGTCATACATTCTTTTACCCACTTCTACAATTTGCTTTTTTAGGGTAATTAGATTATAACTCATTTTAATTCTCCTTTAGTTTTACCTTATTTACTGCTTGGTAAAATATTTTCAACATCAGCATGAGGTCTTGGGATAACATGAACGGATACTAATTCACCTACTCTTTGTGCGGCTGAAGCGCCGGCATCAGTTGCTGCTTTTACAGCGCCAACATCACCTCTAACCATAACTGTTACATAACCACCGCCAATCATTTCTTTTCCTAAAAGACTTACATTTGCAGCTTTTACCATTGCATCAGCGGCTTCAATTGCTCCGACCAATCCTTTGGTTTCTATCATTCCGAGTGCTTCTAATTTCATTTTATTTCTCCTTTATATTATTATTTGTTATACAATTTTTAATGCATTGCTTATTGCAATTCTTCTAACTCTTGTAAAATCTTTTGGTGTACAAACTCCTTCTCCGGTTGGACTTGCAATTGTATGTGAAAAATATCCCTCGCCGGCACTTCCGCCATTTCCGGCTAAAGATGGACCATTTACAATCACAATACTTGTATCCATTTCTTGCGTAAACTTTGTAATATTTATTAAGCTATTGGAATGAATAACGGTAGTATGCCCAAAACCGTGTTCGGCTTTTTTACATTTAATTAAGCCTTCTTCAAATGAGTTTACTCTTACGATTGGCATAAACGGCATCATTTGCTCTGCAACAACAAAAGGATGATTTTCGGAAACTTCACCAAATAATAATCTAACTTCATTCGATAAATTTAATCCGCAAGCTGAAGCTAAAACGTTTGCATTTTTCCCTATAAATTCTTTTGTCCCGAAATAATGACCATTTTCATTCTTTGAAATAGCCTTCTGCGTAAGTATTTCAATCTGATTGGAATTTAGATAAACAGCACCGTTGTTTTTCATAGCTTGAACAAAATCATCAAAAACTTGGTTTAAAACGAATGTTTCTTTTTCGGCAATGCAGAGAATATTATTATCAAAAGAAGCTCCGGTAATAATACTTTTCGCAGCATTATTTAAATCAGCTGTTTGATCAACTAAAACCGGAGGATTTCCCGGTCCCGCAGCAATAACTTTTTTTCCGGCTTTAAATGCTGCTTCAACCACAGCCGGACCACCGGTTGCAACAATCAAATCAATATCTGGATGATTAAATAATTTATTTACATTTTCTAATGTTGGCTCTTTAATCATTGAAATTACATTTTCCGGTCCGCCGTTTTCAACAATTACTTTATGAAAAATTTCAATAGCATATGCTGAAACATTTTTTGCAAAAGGATGCACGCTGAAAACCACACTATTTCCTCCGGTAATTGTAATAATTATACTATTTAATAAAACCGGTATTGGATGTGTTGAAGGAGTAATTCCTGCAATAACTCCGTATGGTGCACGTTCTTCAATTACAGTTCCTTTGGAGCCAGTCCATGATCTTGTTTCCAAATCTTCCATTCCCGGAGTTGCATCCGCAGCATTATGATGTTTTGCAATTTTATCTTCAACTCTGCCCATTCCGGTTTCTTCATGTGCTTTCTTAGAAAAATCTTCAGCGTAATAATGCATAGTTTTTCTAAGTTCGGAAATTATTTTTTTCTTAATATCTGTTGAAACTTTTATCCATTTTTTTTGAGCAATTTTTGATTGGTAAATTGCATCATCTACATTTTCAAATACTCCGTTTGAGGAACTTTGTGAACTAATGATGTTTTTACTTTCTAATTCTTTTATCGCATCATTAACTAATTTTTGAATATATGTTCTGTCAATATTTGACAAATAATTTCTCCAAATATCTTTTTAATTTTTATTAAAATTAACCCAACTGATAATTTTTTGCTCTAACATTTTGAATCCAATAAGACTACTATTTATAAATAAGTATTTCGATTTAACCGAACAAACTTTTGAATTATCAATTTCCCAGCAAATTTGTCCATTTAAGTTTTTTAAATTTTGTAATCTTTTACGAAGCCTAAACGCATCATTACTAATAATAATAGCTGAACCATAAAAATTGTTTTCAACTTTATCGGAAAGTTCATCAAGTGAATTCTGAAACTCATAAAAATTAATATTTGCCGGAGCTAAAGATTCGCATTCAATCCCGAGTTTTAGTAAAATTTCTTTGGTTTTATTTTTATATGATTCATCATTAAAGTTTGCAAGTATAGCTATTTTATTGGTTTTAACTTTACCAATAATTTCATTTGCTTTACTAACATTTTTTTCATCCGAGTAAACAATTTTAATATTATTTACTTTTAAAAAATCATATGCCAAAGGTGTAATTATTGTTTTTTTAGAAGCTAATACTTTCTTAAATTTATTTAATTTAGCAAACTCTGCATCTGAAAAAGTGAAAAGTTTATTTATAAAATCCCAATTCTCATTTCCGGATTCAAAAGAATTTAAATTATTTTCAATATTTCCAAATAATTTAGCTAAAACTTTTTCAACAATAACTTTTATAAATTCTTCGCGTGAATTAAACATTTAATTTTTTAAGGACCATTTAAATTTTAAGAATACTAAGAAAAATAAATATCACAAATTTATAAAGTTATTACACCTTTTTTCAGAATAATATTTGCATAGAGAGCCATTTCACTTGAAGCAATTATTGCAAATGCATTTTCTGCTCTTCTGTAGAACTCAAATTTTTCAATGTAATCGAAATCATTAAAATATTCTTTGCTTTCAATAATTATTTTCCTAAAGTCTTCCCAAATTACCGGAACATAATTATCACCTTTCATTACTTGCATTAATCCAACCGGTTTATCCACATAAATATCAAGTGGAAAAAGTTTTAAAATTGCTTCAAGAATATCGGGAGCATTGTGTCCATCCATTCTGATAAGTCTTTTTGCTTTAGAAGCAGCCGGAAAATTTCCATCGGCAATTACAATTTCATCACCGTGTCCCATTTCACTTAAAATTTTTAGAAGATCTGCTCCAATTATTGGAGGAATATTTTTTAACATTTTTATTTTCCTAAAAATATAAAATAATTCTTTACTTACTCGTGTAAGTAAGATATATTAACTTACTAATTAAATAGCTTGTAACAAAATTTTTTTTGAAGTTCAAAACAAAATTTACTTTAATTTGGGTAAATTTTAATGATTTTGTAAGAAATATTTTATTTAAAATTTGGCAAAAGTTTATATTAAATTTTTCATTAAACCAATGAAGGATAGCAAATGAAAAAAAAAAATTTTTATTTCATACAGATATTTTTTTCAATCATATTTTTAGCATCTGCCTTATTTGCTCAAATTGAAAAAAATGAATTCATACAAGGATACAATAAAGTTATTCAGCGGGGAAATTTTCCCTATCACTCACCTCACCCAGATATTACAAAAGCTCTTCTCGTTCGTGCTAGAAAAGGTGAAATGGTAATTGAATGGCAGACTGAAGTTGTTCCAAAAAATTATAAAAACGAGTTTGTTTCATTCGTTTGGTATTTTGGAATTTCTCAAAACTCTATAAACCATTTATTTGAACTTTCTGTAAATAATAAACCATATCTAAAATTTAAAAATAACCTTGGTGCTAAAATCGGAAGTTGGGATGAGAAAGGAATTAATAATTCCCTTCTAACTTTAAAGGCTACAACAACAGATAGATACAATGATATAATGGGAATTGCAATTCTGAAAATAAATATAAATGATATAAAAATTGGTGAACCGGTAAATATAAAAGTTACCGGACTTGATGCGGAAAGTTCAGATTGGTATATGACTTTTCAAGGGAAAGTAAATTCTGATATTAGTATTATTTCAACAGATCTTGTTGCAAAAGGTGAAAATGAAAATTCAATTATTTACAAATTAAATATTGTTCATTTGGATAATCCAAAAAATATTAATATTAAAACAAACACCGGTTTTAATTTAAATTCAACAGTTAACACGGGATTTAATACTTACACAATTAGTGTTCCTTCAAGTTTTGTAAATAAAAATGTTGATGCTGAAATAAAAATTGGTGATAAAACAATTACAAAAACTTTTGAAGTAAATCCGGTAAAAGAATGGGTTGTAAATTTAGTTATGCACAGCCATACGGATATTGGTTATACACGATCTCAAACAGAAATTCTTCCGGAACATTTAAGATTTATTGATTATGCTTTAGACTTTTGCGATTTGACAGATAATTATCCGGAATATTCTAAATTTAGATGGACATGTGAAAGTGCTTGGCCGGTTTTAAAATATTTAAACAGCCGACCAAAATCTCAAATTGATAGATTTAGGAAACGTGTAAAAGAAGGAAGAATTGAACTCACAAGTATGTTATTTAATATTTCGGAAATACCGGATGAATCTTTATTAGCATCAATGTTAAAACCAGTTAAGACAATTACAGATTCTGGATTTACTATTTCCACAGCAATGCAAAATGATATTAACGGTATTGGATGGTGTTATGCAGATTATCTCAATAACGCCGGAATTAAATATTTAGTTATGGGCGAACACGGACATCGAGCAAAAATTCCGTTCAATTATCCAACAGTTTTTTGGTGGGAATCTCCAGCTGGAAATAAAATTCTTGCGTACCGTGCTGATCATTATATGACCGGAAACGTAATTGGTGCACATACCGGAAATATTGATTTTGTTCAATCACATCTAATGCAATATTTATCTAATTTAAATAAAGCTGGATATCCTTATAAAGAAGCACATTTACAAATGTCGGGATATGTTACTGATAATTCCCCGCCTTCTTTAATGGCTTGCAATTTAGCAAAAGAATGGAATGAAAAATTTGAATGGCCAAAATTAAAAATATCAACTGCTTCTAATTTTATTAAAAGTATTGAAAATCAATATGGAAATTCATTGCCGGTTCAAAAAGCAGCATGGCCTGATTGGTGGGCAGATGGTTTTGGTTCTGCGGCAAGAGAAACAATAGAATCAAGAAGAGCTCAAGCTGATTTAATTACGAATAAAGGTTTGTTAAGCATTGCTTCATTAATTGGCGCTGAAGTACCAAACAATGTAATAAAAGAATTAAATGAGATTGAAGAAAATTTATTCTTTTATGCAGAACATACGTTTGGAGCCGATGAAAGCGTAAGTAATCCAACCTCGGAAAATACAATTGTGCAATGGCTGCAAAAATCATCGTATGTTTGGGATGCAGTTAAACGCTCTAAAATTCTTAAAGAAAAAGCTATGGGTTATATTCAGCAATTTCTTCCAAAAGCTGAAACATCTACAATTGCAGTTTTTAACACATTGAATTGGAGCAGATCCGGTTTAACAAACATTTATATTGATCATCAAATTATTCCAAGAAATAAAAAATTTAAAATTGTTGATTTTGATGGAAATGAAGTTTTTGCTCAGCAGCAATCAAGTAGAGAAGATGGAACTTATTGGAGTATTTGGGCAGAAAATATTCCTCCACTTGGATATAAAATTTATAAAATTGTTATTGAGAATGAACTTGCTTCAATTCCAAATATTGAAAAAAATATTGAGGTTTTTGAAAATCAATTTTACAAAATAGAATTGGATAAAAAAGTTGGTGCAGTAAAATCAATTTTTGATAAAGAACTTAAAAATGAATTAGTTGATCAAAAAGCCGATTGGAAACTTGGTCAATTTATTTATGAGGAATTATCAAACAGAAATCAGTTGGAAAGATATACGCTTGATGATCAGCCGGTAAGAACAACTTTGGAAAATGTTGAATTTAAGGGAATTAAAAAAGGAAATATTTGGAATAGTATTTATTTATCCGGCAAAAATGAAAAATGCTCCGGCGATAAAGAAATCAATTTAGAAATTCGACTTTATAATTTTGAGAAAAAAATTGATTTTTATTTTTCAATTAATAAACTCGCAATTACTAATCCGGAAGCCGTTTATATCGCATTCCCTTTTACACTGCAGAATTCAAAAATTAATTTTGAAGCACAAGGCGGAATTGTTGAACCCGGGAAAGATCAAATTCCGGGAACTTCAACCGATTGGAATATTATTCAAAATTTTGCATCAATAAAAAATGATGAAACACAAATTATTTTTTCATCAAATGATATTCCTTTGGTTCATTTGGGCGGCTTAAATATTGGTGAATTTAATTATGTAGCAAAACTGGAAAACTCTCATATTTATTCTTGGGTTTTAAATAATTATTGGGTTACAAATTTTAGAGCAAGTCAAGATGGCGAATTAAAATGGAGTTATTCATTAACTTCTGTAAACACAAAAACGAATGAAAAAAGTTACAAATTTGGTTACGAAAATAAAATTCCTTTTGCTTCGCGCGTATTTCCGGAAGGCAAAACAGTAAATCAAAATTATAGTAAATCATTCTTATCGTTAAATGATCAGAACATTATTTTGGTTTCAGCAATGCCATTTGAGAATACAAAAAAAATAATTCTACATTTAAAAGAAATAAATGGAACAACAAGAAATATTTCACTTAATAATTTGGTAAATAAATCTGCAAAAAGTATTTATGAAGTAAATGTTCTTGGAAATAAACTAAGTGATAATAAAGACCTTCAAATAAAACCATTTGAAACAAAATTTGTGATGGTTGATTTATAGATTTAAGATTAGATAAATAAGATTTGTGATTTGTTTTTTATTGTTTGAAAATTCTTATTTGTGATTTGCGAATTGAAGTTTAATCTTTGGTGGTTTATTCAAATAATAAATCACCAAAATATTTTGGAAGATGAAAATTAGGTTTTTCTGAATTGATTAAATTCCAGCATCCGTAGTGTTCATATTTACTTTCATCACCGCATTTGTAAAAATTAGCTTTCGCTGGTTTCATTTCAAATTTCTGTTGATAATATTTTTCAAACAAGTTAAAAGGAATTGCTAATTTAATTTCCCAATAATCGTTTTCAAGTTTACCAATAAAAGGTTTTGTTAAAGTTGAAAAAACTTGAACCAATTTAACATCGTCAATCGGAAGGATTTTTCTTTTACCAATTGCGCCAAATCCAACATAAATAGTTCCGATTGCATTAATCTCAAAATTGAAATAAGCTTTTGATTTTAAAGGGAATAAATTAATGAAAAATTCCACACAAGAATCTTTGTAAACCGGATCATTTATTTTTAAATAAGTTGCGGTAATTTCATTTTCAAAAACTTTGAAATACACAAAAATATTATTTGAAGAAAAGCTGAGTTTAACTTCAACTTTTAGTTTGTAATTATTGTTCATCCACAAATAATTGTTTATTGAAATTGGTTTAATGTCATCAAAATGTATTTCATCAACATCAATTTTTAGAACATCATGAATCTTCTTTAAATGATATTTCATTTTCAAAATTTATTAATTTTTTAGGAAAAATTTTTATCTATTAAAAACAAAACCCCATCAAAAATAAATGGGGTTTTTTAATTAATTATTTAATCATGTATCTAAAAAAGACTAAAAGCTACAGTTAAACCAGACATTACAATTGCAACCATACTCATTAATTTTATAAGAATATTTAAACTTGGACCGGCTGTATCTTTAAATGGATCTCCAACAGTATCACCAATTACGGTAGCTTTATGAGCAGCAGAACCTTTACCGCCGATATTACCTTCTTCAATATATTTTTTTGCATTATCCCAAGCACCACCGGCATTTGCCATAAATATTGCAAGGACAAATCCCGTACCCAAACCGCCGACAAGCAAACCCATAACTCCAGAGACACCAAAAATTAATCCGGTTACAATTGGAGTAAATATTGCTAACATTGAAGGAACCATCATTTCTTTTTGTGCACCTTTTGTAGAAATTTCAACACATTTTGCATAATCCGGAATTGTTTTTCCTTCTAAAATTCCAGGCAATTCTTTAAACTGTCTTCTTACTTCATCAACCATTTTTTGTGCTGCACGACCAACTGCATTGATTGCTAATCCGCAGAAAATAAAAGCCATCATTGAACCAATAAAAATTCCAATAAGAACTTTTGGATTCATAAGATTTACTTCATAAAAATTCATAAAATCTTGTAATGTTGCTGTTGCTGTTTGAACCACAACCCCATTGCCTAAATCAAGTGATAATTGTCCAATTCTAATCAGACCAATTTTAATTTCTTCAATATAAGATGCTAATAAAGCCAATGCAGTTAATGCTGCGGACCCAATTGCAAAACCTTTTCCGGTAGCAGCTGTTGTATTTCCTAAAGAATCTAAGGCGTCGGTTCGTTGTCTTACTTCTCGTCCCAATCCGCTCATCTCAGCATTTCCTCCGGCATTATCAGCTATTGGACCATAAGCATCAGTTGCTAAAGTAATACCTAAAGTTGAAAGCATACCAACTGCTGCAATTCCAATTCCATATAAACCCATTCCCATATTATCAAAAGTAAATCCGGAAGCAAATAAAAATGATAAAATTATTCCAACTACAACGGCAAGAACAGGAATTGCAGTTGACATCATACCTACACCTAATCCAGAAATTATTACTGTTGCCGGACCGGTTTTTGCACTTTCCGCAATAGATTGTGTTGGAGGGTAAGATTGTGAAGTATAATATTCCGTAGCTTTTCCAATTACTATTCCGGTTACTAATCCCACAACAATTGAACCCCAAATTCCGGTAGCATTTTCAAGCTGAAGTAAGTTCAAAATAATAAATGAAAAAATTACAATTAATAGAGAGCTCAAATTCATTCCTTTTGATAAAGAATTTAAGAGTTCTTTTTGAGTTGCACCTTCTTTTGTTCTAACAAAATAAATTCCTATTAAGGATAGCACAATTCCAATTGAAGCAATAAGCATAGGTGCAATTACAGCTTTGTATTG
Source organism: Ignavibacteriota bacterium (assembly GCA_016708125.1). Taxonomy (NCBI): domain Bacteria; kingdom Pseudomonadati; phylum Ignavibacteriota; species Ignavibacteriota bacterium. The sequence goes on from JADJGF010000001.1 coordinate 4,089,383, forward strand.
TAAATCTGTATTTGTATAAAATGCAGAAGCTCCTAATGCAGCAGTTGCCAAAATTGATCCGCAATACGATTCATACAAATCTGCACCCATGCCGGCAACGTCACCAACATTATCACCAACATTATCAGCAATAGTTGCTGGATTTCTTGGATCGTCTTCCGGTATTCCGGCTTCAACTTTTCCAACTAGATCAGCACCAACATCTGCAGCTTTTGTATAGATTCCGCCACCTACTCTTGCAAATAAAGCTTGAGTTGAAGCACCCATTCCAAAAGTTAACATTGTTGTAGTTATTACAATTAAACTGTGTCCATCACCTTGAGTTATTGGATAAAAATATTTCAATACCAAAAACCATATAGAAATATCTAATAATCCAAGCCCAACAACTACAAGTCCCATAACGGCGCCGCTTCTAAAAGCAATAATTAGACCTTTATTTAGTGAAGTTCTTGCTGCATTTGCTGTTCTTGCTGCGGCATAGGTTGCTGTTTTCATACCAAAGAAACCGGCTAAACCGGAGAAAAATCCACCGCTAATAAAAGCAAAAGGAACCCACGGATTTTGTAATTCTAAAACGTAAGCTAAAAATGAAAAGAGCAATGTTATTATGATGAAAAAAAATAATACAACTTTATATTGTTGTTTTAAGTAAGTCATTGCACCATCCCGAACGTATTGTGCAATTTCTTTCATTTTATCTGTACCTTCGTCCTCTTTCATCATTTGTTTGAAAAATATTCGGGCAAAAATTAGGGCAAAAACAGAACCTAAAGGTATCAACCAGAAAAGAAAATCTTGCATAATTATCTCCAATAAAAAATCAAATATTCAATGTTTATTTAAATTGTACTTCTAAAACCAATTGTTAATGCCGATCTTAACCAAGCATGCTGCTTATCTTCCAATTCCTCTAAACTTGGGAAATGATAATATAATAGTTCATTTTGGCTTCCCACAAAAAATCCATTTTTGCATGTTCTGTAAAGTAAATCACTTTGAAAAAATCTCATTACAGTTTTAGTTGGTTTTTCAGGATTTTTTTGAAGTCCCACTAAGCAATCTCTCAAATGATCAATATTTGAATAAGGTAAATTTCCAATTGGTGCATTTTTAGGATCAGTAGCTAAGTTATTTAATATTAATTCAACAAAAATTAATTTTGGTACAGATACAGGTCGGCTTGTGTCAGTTATTACTTTCATAAAATCAACAGGATTGTACTTACTTGCAATTCTTGGAGTAACCGGGCAAAGCTGCTGATATAAATGCAATTCATCTTCTACTGGTCCTGGCAAATATTTTGATTTACTTAAGCCAAGTACACGACCATCATCAGTAGCCAAATACAAATCCATCAAAGCATTTAATGGCACACTTTCAAGAACGCGGTAGATTGATAAATAAAGTGATCTTTTTGGCGTTCCATCTTGATGCGGAATACAATCATTTTGCCAGCGTTCGCGCGGGAAATTTCCATCCATTAAATCTGGATCAACTTCAAAGAAAATTGCTTGTCCTCTGCTCCGTTTTTTTGTTCCAACAGCTAAATAATTTCCGAATTCTTCTGGCGGGAGCATTGATCCAATTAATGCTTCTGGTGTAAGTAACAGATATAGATATTTTTTCATAAATTCACCATTTTGGAAAGTGAATAATTATTATTTATTAACTGAGTAGGTTCTTTTTTTCTAATATTTTTTTATAAAATTTAGATAATAAAGACCTTTTAGTCCAGTTAAAATAAACAATTTTATATTTATAAACAATTTGAAGGAATGAAAATTATGTTAAGAAATTATTAAGTTTAATTTTCTTACGGAATTTTGTATAAAATATTTTTCGCTGGAAATCTCAATGGAATTTGTTTTTAAAATTCTTAAATATAATTTTGGGTACATCTAATAAAGAATAATTATCTTAATCTATTATTTTATATAGCTTTAGATACTTTCACTTAAATATTTTTTTTCATACAATTTATTTAAAAAGAAGTTGTGAAAATTCATACAAATATTCTCGCCATTTATCCCAAGTATGACCGCCAGAAGTTTCATTGTAAATAACTTCAAAATTGTGCCTTTTTAATGCTGCAACAGTACTTTTTGTTGTTTCAAGAAGAAAATCGTCTTTCCCGGTTGCAAACCAAATCAATTTTAAATTTTTCTTTAAATCTTCTTTATCTAAAATCTCTAAATTATTGTTTTCCCAATCTTTACCCATGTTAGCTAAAAATGAATCTCCGCCATTTATTCCAAAAATTCCGGAACTAAACACGCCTATGTATCCATAATCTTGCAAATTAGGAATTGCAATATTTAAAGTATGTCCGCCTCCCATTGATAATCCGGCAATAGCTCTATTTTCTGAATTATCTATTGTCCTATAATTTTTTTCAATAAATGGTTTAATATCGTTAAGGAAATCTTCAATAAATTCATCTTTTATCGGACTGGGTGTTCTAAATTGAAATGATTTAGTGTGACCAGCCGGCATAACAATTATCATTGGTTTTACTTTATTTTCAGCTAATAAATTATCAATTATAAAACCCGCTCTGCCAACTGTTGTCCAAGCATCATCACAATCAAATGCTCCGTGTAATAAATAAAAAACGGGATATTTTTCATCATTATTATGGTAATCTGGAGGAGTATAAACATGCATTCTTCTATTTTTGTTAAGCGATTTTGAAAAATAATTTATTTCCGAAATTGCTCCGTGAGGAATATTTTTATTATCTGTAAACTCCGCACCTTTTAAATAGAATAAGCTCCACAAATTCATGTTTGATTCACTTATTTCCGTATTTTTTGGATCAATTATTGAAATTCCATCAACATTGAAATTATATCTGTATGCTCCGGGATTGATCGGTCCTAAAGTTACAGACCAAACTCCATTTTCTTTTTTTATCATTTTACCAATTGCTTGAATATTCGGAATATCTCCACCGCCAATACTAACATTTTTTGCTTCGGGAGCATAAATGCTGAATGTTACTTTATTATTGGAATGAATTAAAATTGAGCTAAGCGTATCATTTGGTGTGGGTTTATAGTTTTGTGCGGTTAATATTGTTGATATTAAAATCATAGAGCAAAGTATTTTTTGTAAATTTTTCATTGTATTGACTTAATTTAGTAATTAAATTTATTTAGTTCAGTAATGATTTGTTATTTCCATTTTCAAAAAAATGAATTTTAGTTTTGTTTAAGTTCAGATTAACTTCAGTCCCGATTTTCATTTCTTTATCTGTAACAATCCTTGCAATTAATTGTTTCTCTTCAAATGTAAAATAAACATAAGTTTCGTTACCTAAAGGTTCAGAAAGTTCTATTTTTATTTCTATTTTCAAACTATCATTTTGAAATTCATTTGTTAAACGAAAGTCCTCAGGTCTAATTCCAATAGTAATATTCTGCTCAATATATTTTTCAAGTTTTTCAACTTGATCCGAGTTTAATTCAAATATTAAATGGCTGTTTTCCGAAACAAATTTAAGTTTATTTTCTTTTTCAATTTTTCCTTCAATAAAATTCATTGCGGGACTTCCAATAAAACCAGCAACAAATTTATTGATAGGTTTATTGTACAAATTCATTGGTGAATCAATTTGCTGAATTTCTCCATTATTTAGAATAACAATTTTATCTCCCATCGTCATCGCTTCAGTTTGATCATGAGTTACATAAATCATTGTTGTACCAAGTTTTTTATGAAGTTTAGAAATTTCCGTTCGCATTTGAACTCTTAATTTGGCATCCAAATTACTAAGTGGTTCATCAAATAAAAAAACTTTAGGATTTCTTACAATTGCTCTTCCCAAAGCAACTCGTTGACGCTGCCCGCCGGAAAGCTGCTTCGGTTTTCTATCTAACATTTCCGAAAGTCCTAAAATTTCGCTCGCATCATTTACACGTTTTTTAATTTCTTCTCTGCTGAATTTTCTAAGTTTCAATCCGAATGAAATATTTTCAAAAACGCTCATATGTGGATAAAGTGCATAATTCTGAAAAACCATTGCAATATCTCTATCTTTTGGCGAAACATTATTTACAAGCTTTGAATCAATATAAATTTCACCTTTTGTGATATCTTCAAGACCGGCAATCATTCTAAGAATTGTTGATTTTCCACATCCGGATGGACCAACCAAAACTACAAACTCTCCGTTTGATATTTCAATATTTACATCTTTAACTGCAAAATTTTTCTGATCGTAAGATTTGAAAAGATTTTTTATTGATAGATTTGCCATAATTATTAATTTAGTATTTTATAAAAACATTACTTGAAATTATTATTTTTTACAAATTGTTTTTCTTAACAAATCCTAAGTTCTTTAATCCATTTTGAATTACTGGATCTTTCATACAATATTCCCAAACAAAACCGGTTTTATAATTCTCAATCATAATTACAATTGGACCCTGATCAATGCCCAAATAATCATTATCAACCCAATTCAAAGTAGGATTAAATGAATCTTTAAATCCATATTTATCCCACAAACCTTTTGAGCCGTATTTATCTCTAAAATTCATAATTGTAGGAACAACAATTTCCGGTGCAAATGGAATTGAGGAAATTGCGCCAGTAGGAGCAATTGTTCCATCATCCAAAGAACCACGGAATGGATAACTTGGGCCCCGCTCACCATACCCTTGATAAATTCGCCTATCTAAATCTTGAAGTTCATCAGCCGGTCCATCGCATGCTGTTAATCCCCAAGTCAAAGAATCGTAACCAACCCAATTTTTGGGATTCTCAATTGCATATTTTTGCTGAGACAATGTTGCTCTTCGCGAATTTTCAAAATAATCTATACCTTTTTCCATCATGTATTCATCATAAATATTTCTATAATCTATAAAACAATTTGACCACTGAAATGCAAAAAGTGCCGGAAAACATGCATGATCCAAGCCTTGATATGGTGCATACCAATTATAATGTTTTAGCCAAGCTGCATAAGCTGATTTGTGATTTTTATATCCGCTTCCGGCAGCTAAAACATATAAATAATGTCCTTCATTAAAACCAGTCCAACTCATATTTCCAAAACCCAATTCCGGATGCCACCCCATTGTAACTGCGCCTCCAAAGAATCCTTCGGATTCCGGTTTTGTCCACCAATCCCAATTCATTCTAAAAGTTAAGGAATCTGCGGTTTCTCTAATAAACTTTTCTTTCTCATTTTCTTTATTATAATACATTCTTGCAAATCGAATTCCGGCTAAAAGCCAAGACGTATCAATAGAAGAAAGTTCACATTTACCAATTCTTTTCCCGGTTTGCATATCCAAAAAATGATAATAAAATCCGTTATACCCAGTTGCGTCCGGTTCCATACTTTGTTCAGAATTAATTAAAAATTTCATGAGATTATAAGTTAATTCAACGGCTTTTTCTCTACCGATCCAATTCTTTTCAGCGCCAATTGCCCAAATTGGAATAGCAAAACCAACTGCAGCAATGCTTGATGGAGAATCTTTAGTCGATCTATCTTTAACAAGTCCATTCTCCGGATTAACTTCATTAACAAAATATTTAAAGGAATAATACTGCAAAGTATCAAGAAATTTTTCTTGATCTGAAGTTAAAGTAAATTTTTTCTCAGTTATTACGTTTTCATTTTCTTTGCAATTGAAAAAAGTAATGACAACTAAAATTAAAATTAAGTATTTCATACGCCTTTTCTTTCTTTTAATAATTTGAAATAAATAAAATTAGTTTTTGCATCCGCACGAACTACCAATAATTAAACTTGTACCTAAATTATGTGTAAGTGGTAAATTTGGATCTACTTCTTTATTTATCATTTTCAATAAATATTGAACTGCATTGCTTGCCAAAAGTCCGATTGGAACTTTAACAGTTGTTAATCTTGGAGAAATTATTTGCGAAAGAAAAATATTATCAAAGCCGGCAACGGCAATGTTATTTGGAATTTTAACATTGAGTAATTTAGCAGATTGATAAATCCCCACAGCCATCATATCATTTGCGGCAAAAATAGCTTCCGGTTTATTTTTTTGACTATATAATTTTTGAAAACCTTTATATCCGGAGCCAATTGTAAAATCTCCATTATAAATAATTTCATCTGAAAAATTTAATCCGCTTTCATCCAATGCTTTTTTATACCCGTTAAATCTATCTTCAGCTTCACAGTTACCTTCCGGACCTTTTATCATTCCGATTTTTTTATATCCATGCGAAATTAAATGTTCAACAATTGATTTTGCTCCATTGAAATTATCAACAGTAAAATTTACAATATTATTTAAATTTTTACTCGAATTTAAAAACACAATTGGTTTCTGTCTATGTTTAGAAATTAATTCAATTCGTTTATTTAATTTTGGCGCCATTAAAATAATTCCGTCAACTCTGCTTGTAGCCATAAATTCTATAACAGTTTCAATTTCATCCCGCTGACTGTATGTACTTGAAACCATCAAATATTTATTTGCTTTGTGTACTTCATCATCAATATTATGGATTACATTCATGAAAAAATCGCCGTCTAATTCCGGAAGAATCAACCCAATTGTATCAGTTCTTTTTGTTGATAAACTTCTTGCTAAGTGACTTGGCCTATACTCAAACTGATCTGCAATTTTTAATATTTTTTCTTTTGTAGAATCTTTAATAGATAAGCTTCCGCTTAAAGCTCTTGATACTGTTGCGGTAGAAACACCGGCTTCTTTTGCAATTGTAAGAATGTTTAAATTTTTCATTTATTAAAAAATATGGATTATTAATTTTATCATTTAATACTTCCCATCATTATTCCTTTTATATAATAACGCTGTAACGCTAAAAATACTATTATCACTGGAATAATTGTAATAACCGATCCGGCCATCATAAGTTCCGGATCTTTTGTGTGTTCGCCCATTAAATTAGCAAGTGCAACTGGCAAAGTGTACATTGAGTTATCAGTTAATGCAATTAACGGCCATAGGAAATCATTCCAAACTCCCATAAAAGTAAAAATTGCAAGTGTAACTAAAATTGGTTTCGCAAGCGGAAGAATTATTTTAAAGTAAATTTGAAAATCAGTTGCTCCGTCTATTCTTGCAGCTTCAATTAAACTATCCGGAATTGACATAGCATATTGACGAATTAAGAATATTCCAAAAATATTTGCTAAGCCGGGAATCACAATAGCCATATATGTATTTATCAAACCAAAACTTTTCAACATTAAAAATAAAGGCAGCATTGTAACTTGCGCCGGAATAATCATTGAACTCAAAAGTAGTTTAAATAATTTATCTCTTCCTGCAAATCTATATTTTGCAAATGCAAAACCAGCCATTGAGTTAAAAAATAATGAAACAAGAGTTACAATTAATGAAAGAACTAAACTATTCATAAAATTTGTTGCAACATTTAAGCGAGTAAATAAAATATTATATTGATCATAAATAATTTGTTCTGGAAAAAATCTTGGCGGATAAACGCTTGCCTGCCCGTCTGTCATTAATGACGCGGATATCATCCAAAAAAAAGGTGCGATTGTTATAAATCCTGTTACAGTTAAAAATAAATAGAGTAGGATTTTTTTCACTAATCAAACTCCGTTGTTTTTTGAATTTTAAATTGAATAATTGTTGCAATAAAAATTATAAAGAATAGTACAAATGCAATTGAAGCTGAATAACCCATATTCCACCAGCGAAATCCTTCATTATACATATACAAAACAATGCTCAATGTACTATTTAATGGTCCACCTTGAGTCATTACATAAGGCTCTGCAAATAATTGAAAATATCCAATCATTGTGATTATACTTATAAACAGTGTTGTTGGCGCTAACATTGGAATTGTAATTGATTTAAATTTTTGCCATCCTGATGCGCCTTCCAACTCAGCAGCCTCATATAAATATTGTGGAATATTTTGCAATCCGGCAATAAATATTATCATATTATATCCAAAATTTTTCCAGACCGACATTATAACAATTGCGGGTAATGCTAAATTCGGATCTCCAAGCCAATCAATAGGATTTACCCCAATAAAATCAAGCATAAAATTTAGTATCCCAAATTTGGGATGATAAATAAATCTCCATATTATTGATACAGCAATTAAAGTAGTAACAACCGGAAGAAAATAAGTAAGTCTGAAAATTCCTTTAAACCTTACCAGTTTTGAATTTAAAAGCATTGCAGCTCCGAGCGAAACCGCAATAGAAAGCGGTCCGGCAAAAATAACGAAGTAGAATGTGTTTTTTAATGCCTGCCAAAAAAGCTGATCATAAAATAAATTAATATAATTTTTAAAACCTACAAATCTTGCATTTGAATAATCACTAAGCGAATAAATATCAAAATCTGTAAAACTTATTACAAATGCTGAAATAACCGGAATAAAAAAAAACGCAAATATTGCCGTCATTGCAGGAGCAAGAAAAATATAAGCAGCAGATAATTTATTTTTTGAATCAAGATTCATATTAATAAAATTTGTTTATTATTTTTTACTTAACATCCATCTTCTCTTTTCAAGAATATTATTTACATCTCCATCTAAAGCTTTTAAAGCTTCGTCTATTGTCATTGAATTTCGAGCAGCCATTTCTGCATACTGCTGAATTTTTGAAAATGCAATTTGCTCCCATTCGGTAATTTTGGGTGTTTCGGTTACATTATGAAATTGATTGAAGAAAGCCTGCATAAATTCATTTTGAGAAAAAGTTGAATCTTCCCATGCCTGCTTCACTGAAGGAAGATCATTTATTAATAAATAAAATTCCAACTGAATTTTCGGATCAGATAAAAATTCAACAAGTTTCCATACAGAATCTTTATTTTCAGATTTATTGTAAATAACTAAACTTGATCCGCCGGCTAAAGAAGTACCTGGATAACTTCCATATTTGGCGGGCATTGCAGCAGTTCCCCATTTACTTTCTAAATCTCCTTTCATCCATTTTTTAAATTCCGGAATATTCCAAGGACCAGAAATGTACATCGAAAAATATTCTTCAGCAAAAGCTTGATAAACATTTGTAACTTGAGAAATTCCAATTGGAGCTAATTTTTCTTTGTGAAATTTTATTAAGTATTCAAATGCTTCTTTGAATTCCGGTTCGCTGAAGGCTCCGTAACTATTATTGTTTTTAAGTATTGATGATTTATTCTGCAGCGCAAAAATTATAAAACTTGCCCACTCGTTTGTCGGAAGATAAATTGCATACTTTTCTTCACCCTTAAAATTAGCTTTAATTTTTTTTGATGCATCGTATAATTCTTCCCAAGTTTTAGGGAAAGTTTTATATCCGGCTTTTTCTAAAATATCTTTACGATAAAAAATAATTCTTGTATCAATATACCATGGAATTCCGAATATAGAATTTTCAATTACATTTGTATTCCAAATTCCTTCAAAATAATTTTGTTTTTTTATTGTTGAGGATTTACTAAGAAATTGATCGAGATTTTCTAAAGCATCTAAAGCGACAAACTGCGGGACCCAAGTATTTCCTAGTTGAAACAGATCAGGTAAATTATCGCTGGCATATGCGGAAATTAATTTTTCTTGCGCAGCCGTCCACGGAATTGCTTGAACATCAACTTTTATATTTGGATGAAGTTTGTAAAATTTCGGAAGCAGCTTTTGTACATATTCTCCTTCGGCTCCCATTCCCCAAAATTTAATTGTTGTTATATTATTTTCTTGTTTTCTTTCACTGCAAGAAATTAATAGCAAAATTAAAATGGGTAATATTTTTAAAAGTGAATTCACTTTATCATTTCATCAAAATCATTTTTTTTGTTTCAATAAAATTACTGGCTCGCAAAGTATAATAATAAATTCCGCTTGATAAATTTTCTGCATTAAATTCTATTTGATAATTGCCGGGATTCTGGTTTTCATTTACCAATGTTTTTACTTCTCTTCCCAAAATATCATATATTTTTAAAGTTATTTTCACATCGTCATTTCGAGAAGCTTGCGACGAGAAATCTCTGAGATTTCTCACTTCGTTCGAAATGACTGCAACAGAAGGTACGGAGTATACAATTGTTGTTGTTGGATTAAATGGATTTGGATAATTTTGATCAAGACTAAACTTTGTAGGAATTTCAATATTATTTTCAATGTCAGTTGGTGTTTCAGAATCAAAAAATGGAGGATATGCATTAAATATTTTTTTGATATCGGGATCATTCATAAATAAATTCCATAATAACTGAGATCTATAATTCTCAATCATACAAACAATTGGACCTTGATCTATTGCCAAATATCCATCACTAAACCATTCACCATTTACGCCATTTGAAGAATATGTTAAATTAAAAGCATCTTTAAATCCATACTTCCCCCATAATTTATCTTTAAATGTTCTGTAAAAATATTTCACTGCTTGGGTTGAAGCATAAGGTGTATAAGGCATTGAAGAAAGTGCGGCAGTCGGAGAAATTGTACCATTATCATTATTCATCGGTTCGTGTGCAGTATATCCAACACCTGGAATTGAATAACTGGCTGTTAAACCCCAGCATTCATCGCTGTATCCAACATGATTTTTAGGATTATCAATACAATAGTTCAGATTGATTAAACTTTGATTCATATTTTGTCCAAAATAATTTGCATATAAATCTCTTTTTACTCGGGGATCAAAACCAATAAAAGAATAATGTGTGAAAAATAATGGACCACCATAACCTCCACCTACAGAAAGTGTAATTCCATATTTTGGCGTTCCGGTATATTTAATATTTCCATTATTTCCCCACCCGCTTGCATAGTATTGAGTTGATATTGGATAAGTTGGAGAAGCCAATGCCAGCAAGTACGGCATCAATGTTTCGTTCCATCCGTGAAAAATAAATGCATCACTAAAATCGAAACCTAATGTTGGCGACCAATTCCAATAAAGACCGGACGAGCTATTTCTATAAAAATTCCAATCTACATTTTCCCAAAGCTGAGTAATTAAATTTCTAATTTCACTTTCTGTCGAATCTGATTGATCAAAATATTGTCTTGCACATAATAAACCTTGAACCATAAATCCGGTTTCAACAATATCTCCGCCGTTTTGTGCTCCAAAGTTTATAACTTTTCCGGTTGTACCATTAAACCAATGCGGGAAAGCTCCGTGGAATTTATCCATTTTATTCTGCATAAAATCTGCAATTTTTAAAATTCTTTCGGCACCTTGTTCTCGTGTAATAAAGTTTCGTTCAATGCCAACAAGAATTGCCATTACGCCAAAACCGCCGCCGCCGATTGTATTAGTTTTATCCGATTCATCGGGGTGCCAGCGCTCGCGGGCAACTCCTGAAGTTGGATCGCCCCAATCCCAGAAATATCTAAAGGTTGCACGCTGAACCATATCCATAAATTCATCATCCGTAATTTCACTTGTCAAAATTTCAACTTCTTCACTTAATGGAGAAACATTTCCAGCATTATCCATTGATTGAATTTTATATTTTTCACTTTTATTAACTGTACCAAGCCAAATCATTTTATTATTTAAATTATTTGAAAGTATTTCGGAAAATGTATAAATGGATCCATTCCATTTATATAGAATATAATTTTTTATATCTGAGCTTTCTTCAATATCCCAATACAAATCGCCATGTAATTCATAAGAATATGCTCTAAAATTATTAGGTGTTTGCGGTGGGATTGTATCTTGTGCAAATATAAAATTATTCATCATCACAAAAACAATAAAACAATAAATATTTTTTTTCGTCATATATCCCCTTATAAACAAATTCAATTTGATAAATAAAAAATCATTTTTACATTTTAATAATATTTATGGAAAATTTATTTTGAGAAATAATTTTACTTTTATTTTTCAATTGAAAAATAATTTCATGCTTTCCTATATCAACCCAATTTGGGAATTTAATATTCATACTTTCAAAATGTTTGAAAATAATTGAATTGGGATATACATTTAAGTCAGTTACATTTCCAATATTTTTTTTGTCAATTAAAATCTCGAGCAAACAATTCATTATTTCATTGTATGTATCATTTATAATATGAAAATCAAAATTAATTTTTGATTCTTTGAAATACTGATCTTGCCTTAAATTTACCGAAAGTAAAATTGGTTCATAACATTCTTTCAATGTATTGAAACCATTTTTCTTTTCAAGATAATAATCAATAACCGACCAAGTTATAGAAGGCCAGCAATCAACAAACATAAATTGAAAAATTCCGGTAATTCCTTCATTCTTTTTTCTTCTATAAAAATGAATTGCTGTTCGTAAAAGTTCCGATTGATAATTTTGCGAATTTTCGATGAACTCATCAATATTTTTTCCGGTTTGAACTTTTGCAATATTATAAGTTGTGTCAGGCTGAAAATCATGATACTTCCAAAATTCAATATCCGGTGGAAATAATTTGTTTTCCGGAATAAATTTTTCTAAAGAATTTTTATTCGGCAAACCTTGAGCACCAAACTCTGTCACTAACGGTCCCATTGGTGCTGCAGCAAAATGCTCTTTATTTCCCCAATACCAGCCGTCGTATGGATGTTCTTCATAATTTGATGCAAGTCTTATTATTCTTGATTGATCTTCACTTTGCACTGCATTGTACAGCAATTTATCTAAAGAATTAATTTGTTCGCCGGGTTCATTATGACAACACCAAAATGCAATTGAAGGATGATTATAAAATTGATTTACCATTTCTTTAATTTGACAAACAGCATTTGCAGCAAATTTTTCCGATTCATCATAAGTCCATTGCAAAGCAAAATCTTGCCAAAGTAAAATTCCGATTCTGTCAAATTCATCATAAAGTTCTTTTCTATTTACATGAGCATGAATACGAACAATATTAATGTTTGCTTCTTTTATAAGATTTACAATTTTTGCAATTCTTTCGTTTTTTAGTTCGCTTAAAAATTGAGTTGGAATTATATTTGTTCCTCTTAAAAACAATTCTTTATCATTTAAGAAAAACCGACATTGGGAATCTAAGAAAATTTTTCTTACCGCAAATTTTTCACTAAATGAAATAAATTTATGAATGTTTATATCGAGATCATACAATTCCGGCTTGCCTAAATCCCAACTCCACCAAAGTATTGGGTTTGAAATTTCGAAAATAATATTTACAATTGATTGATTTGGTTGGATAAATATTTCTTGGAAATATTCAGTTTTTCTTTTTTTTGAATCAATTGCAGTAAATGATATTTTTGGTTTAACTGGCGAATTTAAATTTGATTTATAAGAAATTTCTACTTGAATTTTTGCACTTTTAAAATCTTGACTTAAATGAGTTGAAATTTTTGTGTTTTCAATAAATATTTTTTCATTAAAAAACAATTCAACATCATTCCAAATTCCGCCGGTATTTTGATCCTGCCCATATTCTAAACTCCATGCGCCCGGTCTGCAATCGTGGTGATTAAAAATTCCTTTTATTAATTGTTTTTTTAACGGCCAAACTTTTCCCGGTTCTTCATTTGGAGAATTTACTTTTACCGTTAAAATATTTGTTTCGTTAAATTTTAATTTGTTTGTTACATCAAAATAAAATGTTTGAAAATATCCTTCATGATTTTCAAGGAATTTTCCGTTTAACCAAATATCCGCAAAATAATCAACACCCTTAAACTTCAATATTGATAGGGTTTCATCCAGTTTCTTTTTATTTATTCTAAATGATTTTTGAAACCAAACCGATCCGGAAAAATTATGCAATCCAGCCAATTCCCAATTAATTGGGAGTTCCATAACGTTAGTTTTTTCTGATTGAAAAAGTTTATTAATTTTTGAAAAAGTAAAATTGGAATTTGAATCTTCAATATAATTCCATTTTCCGTTTAAACTCATTTTTGGCATTTCATTTACCGAATGTGAAAATTTATTTAATCACCCTAAATATACTTCTACATTAACTTCTTTCTTATCTTCAATTAAAATTGTATTTGAATTTACAATTTTTCCGTCAATTTCAATTTTCTTTATTCCATTATTTACATGAGCATCATTAAAAACATTTATGGAATATATTGTGCCTCTAAAAATTCTTTTAATTTTAAAACCATACCACTCTTTTGGAATATGCGGATCGATAACAAGTCCTTCATTTGAAGCTCTGATTCCAAGAATCCAATCAACAATAACTTTTTGATACCACGATGCTGAGCCGGTGTACCAAGTCCAGCCGGCCATTCCGTAATTTGGTGAGTCGGGACCATCAATATTTCCCGGCATTACATAAGGTTCGGCAACATACTTATCTGGATTCATTCCCGAATAAATTGGACACATTTTTTTGAATATATCATATGTAGTTTCGGAATCATTTAATAATGAATAAGCCCAAATTGACCAAGTTGCGGCATGCGAATAAACACCGCCATTTTCTCTTCTTCCCGCAGCATATCTTGAAAGATAACCAATATATTTATCCGGTTTGGAATAGGCGGGCTGCAATAGTAAAGCTCCATTATCACGGATTAAATGTTTTCTCACTGCTTCCATTGCCTGAATTTTTTTATCATTTTCTGCAATATCACTAATCACTGCCCATGATTGCGGATTTAAATAAATTTTTCCATCCTCACATTCTTTGCTTCCTATTTTTTCACCGGAATCTTTTGTCCCACGAAAATACCATTCACCATCCCATGCATGCTGATTAAAAGATTTTTTCAGTTCATCCTTTGCAGAAGTAAATTTATCGAAAATGTCATAATCACCTTTGAAAATTGTATATGGTAAAAATCTTTGAATTACATCATATAAAAATTCTGTAAGCCAAATAGATTCTCCCTTCATATCTAAGCCGACAGCACTCAATCCATCATTCCAATCTCCTGCACCAATAAATGTTAATCCTCTTGGGCTAAGTTTTGAAAGTACTTTATATATTGCCTTCAAACAATGTTCATAAATTGTATTCATTTTTTGTTTATCATCATAATACGGTTCCAAGTGATCAAGAATTTTTAGATCTTTTGTTTCTTGAATATAATGTGAAACAATATACGGCAACCATAAAAGATCGTCAGTCATTTTTGTTTCCAAACCGGTTTCACTTATTGGATGCCACCAATGTAAAACGGTTCCATCACTAATTTGATGACGAGCGTGCAAACGAATTTGTTTTTCTGTTAACTTTGGATCAATCGGCAAATAAACTAAACTATCTTGAAGTTGATCTCGGAAACCAAACGCGCCACTTTGCTGATAGTAAGCAGTTCTTCCCCAAAGTCTTCCAGATATTGCCTGATATCGTACCCACTTGTTAACAAAAATATTCATTGCTTCATCCGGCGTATCAATAACCATAGTGCCTAAAATGTCTTCCCACTTATTTTTTACATTTTGGAACGCAACATTTATTTGATTTTGTTCCCAATATGAATTTACAATTGATTTTATTTCATTTTCAGATTCGGCAAGCCCTAAATAATAATTTACGCTTTCTTCACAACCAGAATTAATTTTTAGATCAATTTTTAATGATGCAATTGAATCATAAAATTTGCCGCAAGTATTTGTCATATTTCCGGTTACAACTGCTTTAGGTTTTTCCAAATTTCCATAGTTTCCCAAAAATGATTCTTTATCACACTCAAATTGAGAAACTTTTTTATTTGCGATAAAATATGCAGAATATGGATAATCTATATTCCAATGCCCTCTATCGCCCAATGGAATATCCCAAATACGTTTTTTTGCAACTATGCCATTTAGATTTTCATTAAACTCAGTTTCTAAAAATTGTTTATGAAATTCACGATGATGATCATTTGAAGAACCTAAAACCCATTCAAAATAATTTATAATTGAAAGATCAATTTCTTCTTCGCTTCCATTTTTTATATTGAAATCCCAAATTTCCAAATTGTTATCAAAAGGGATAAAAATGGTAATTTCAACTTTAACTTTTTTGAACTCAGTAACAAATTTTGTGTAACCGATTCCATGAATACATTTAAAATTATCTAATTTAGTTTTTACCGGATTCCAAGTCGGACTCCAAATTTCATTTGTTTTATTATTTCTTAGATAGAAAAATTTTCCCCAATTATCTTGAATCAAATCTTGATGCCACCTTGTAATTCTGTTGAATTCTGAATGCTCATTCCAGCTAAAGCCGCCGCCGGTTTGAGAAATAATTACTCCGTAATTTCCATTTGAAATTACATTTACCCAAGGTTTTGGTGTTTTAGGATTTTTTATTACATACTCTGAACCATCATCAGAAAAAAAACCATATTTAGTTTCAAATTTTGCCATAGGTAATTACCAATATTTATAAAATGTGATTATGATTATTTGCAAAATAATGTAAGCGTTTACATATTTCTAAACTAACCAAACATTTATTTTTTGTCAAGAAGTTATTTTTTAAGTTTTGAAGTCGAATTGACTCACAATTAAAGTAACCGAAGTTAATTAGGAAAACAATACGTTGCCTCATAATATAAGTAACCGAAAAAAGCGGAAATATTATGAGCAAAAAGTCGAAACAAGAGTATATTGCAGCTATACGAGCAAGATATTTAAGTTCAAATAAGGCAGAAAAACAGAAACTTCTTTATGAAATATGCACTACTTGTGGATATAATAGAAAATATATAATAAGGGTATTGAATAAAAAAGAAATAAAAGGAACCCCAAAGAAAAAAAGCCGGCAGAAAGAAAAAATTTGCTCACAATGAGATAATAGCAGCATTAAAGAATATTTGGAAATCAACTAATCTTATTTGCTCAAAAAGATTAAAATATGCAATACCACTATGGCTTCCATTTTATGAGGGAGAACTAACAGAAGAAAATAGAAAACTTCTTCTCAGAATTTCACCAGCAACAATAGACCGACTCTTAAAACCGATTAGGAATAAATTTAAGAAAAAAGGATTATCAACAACCAAACCGGGTTCTTTAATCAAAAACAAATTCCAATAAAAACAAACCAGTGGGATGAGAGTTCCCGGGATTTATTGAAGCAGATACCGTAGCTCATTGTGGAGACTCGATTACTGGTAGTTTTGTCTATACAGTTAACACTGTTGATATTGCCTCCGGATGGACTGAAGCACGTGCTATATGGGGCAAAGGACAACAAGGAACTTTTAAGGCTATTGAATCTATTGAGAATTCTCTCCCTTTCAAAGTTCTTGGTTTTGATTCTGATAACGGTGGTGAATTTCTTAACTGGCATCTATTGGCTTACTTCACGAAACGTAAACAACCGGTTGACTATACTCGTTCACGAGCTTATATGAAAAACGATAATGTACATATTGAAGGTAAAAATTGGACTCACATCAGGCAATATTTTGGTTATCATCGCTTCGATAATATTAAAATTGTTGAGCTGATGAATGATATTTTTACTAATGAATGGTCTTTGTTTTTTAACTTCTTTATTCCTTCTTCTAAAATTATTTCCAAAGTTCGCGATGGCTCTCAAGTTATCAAAAAACACGATCAGCCTAAAACCCCTTTTCAAAGAATTTTAGACTCTACGGTTGTCTCTAAGAAAACTAAAATCCTCTTGACAAATAAACACACAAAATTAAATCCCTTTTTGCTACAAAACTCAATCTCTCGTAAAATAAATGAAATCTTGAAGTTGATTTGACGTTATCAACATATTAACAAAGAAAGAAAAAAGTAGCAAAAAAAGAAAGAAACAATTATTATTACTTTTTATTATCTATTTGGAATTTTTATGAACTCTTTTTTCAACATTTTTTCTTTACCATAGTTACCTTTTATTTTGAGGCAACTGGAGTTTGGTTTAAAGATTGAACAAAAGTCTAACTAAGCAGTATTGGGTTAATTAAACTTTTAAGTTACAAAACTTCAGTTTAGAAAGGAAAATCTTTGTTCTTCTTTTTGTTAGTGTTTATTTTCTCCGGATTTGTACAAAATATACTATCACCAAAATAATATCTATGATTACAGCCTTTTTCATTTTCTAAACAAATAATTAATTTGTTATCACAGATTGCTTTTGATTTACATAATTGGAATTTTGTTTTAGGTTTAGAAGATTCAAAATTTAATTGGGACATATTTACTTTCCTGCTTTAAATTATTTTTATTTTCCCGACCCAAGAAAATTAAATGTGCATGTAAAATTGACTTGAAAATTAGATAAATTTTAAATATTTCCAAATGAAAAAGTATAATAAAATTTATTTTTTTTCTAAATTTATAGAGATATGAATTATTCAAATTATTACGGAGAGAATATTTTTACGAAAATTTTAAAAAAAGTCCTCCGAAATTTTCAATATCCTATAATCTAATAATTTCGGAGGCACAAGGGGGTAATACAAATACGTTTAAAACGTACAATGAAATTATAGAAAATATTTCATTTCAAAAAATCAGTATAAATACTTATATACAAAATTTTTTATAAAAATAATTTTTTATTCCATTATTGCACATAAATGGAATTTTTCTTTTATAAAACTTATTAATCTCAAAATATTTATTTATCAAAATAAATTCGTAAGTACAAATACTTACAATACAAGTAAAAATATTTTCAAATAACATAAATTGATAAGTATTAGTACTGATTTATTTTTTTTGTTTTTCAATTAGCTTTCCTAATCAACAAAAAGGAGTTAATATGAAAAAATTAAAATTTATTATTGCATTTTTACTAATTTTATCAAGTACTTTAATATGTCAAGAAATTGGGGAAATTTTCATTTGGGAGGAAGCAGAAAAAATGTTTGGAAATGTTTTAGAAGAACAATCAATTACAACTGAGGCATTAAAAAATGTACTGAAAAATACGATAAATAGTGTTATGTTTAATGTAAATAATTCAGAGTTGACAATTTTGGGTGATAACAGAAAAGCATTGTACTTTACTGATTCTTATTCTGAAAATAATGAGATTTTTCATTTATTCAGTAAAAGTAAACTTGAAGAACTTTTAAATCTTGGGAATAAGGAAATTTGTTTATTTCAGAAAAGAGAAAAAGCATATACTATTCAAAATGGTCAATTTATTTTAGAATACTCTATTCCTTGTCCGCCAATATGTAACTAATGAAAACTTGGGAAATTATTGCTTATTTTTCTGTATTTATTTGGACGATAGTTCCAATTTTCTATCGTTCAAATAAACATTTTTATTTTTTTCTTCTTTTTGCAATTAACGATTTGTCTTCAGTTATAATAGATATATTATTTAGTTTTTCTACGACAGCACTTTGGATTCCTTCAACATATTTAATTGTACTAAGTTTAGATAAAGATTTTTTTTTCAAACACAAATATTTTATAGGAATAGGGCTAATAATTTCTATTTTTCTTGGATTTAACTCATCCATTACTTTTCATATGTACTTTGTATTAGCATCCCAAATAATTCTATTTATTCTTTTTTCAAGATTTCTGATTTCTATTTATTTAGATGAAAATAGGATAGATATTTTTTATCTAACTATGATTTTTTATGAAGCATTAACAATTTTTAAAATAATCGCTTTTCTAAATCAACTTAGTTCGGGTTTAAATATTTATTTTGCAACTAATGCAATTCAGATTTTGATAGGTTTATTTTTAATTTATATTAGCATTAGGAGAAAAAATAATCGAGATTTGGAAGGTAACGAAGTTTTATATGAATAATAAATTTTCATTTCTTCATATTTTTTAAAACTGCATATCTTATTAGTTGTCCAACAGAATTAAATCCAAGTGTATTCATCATTCTATAACGGTGTGTTTCAACAGTTCTTTTAGAAATTTTTAATTCTATGCTAATTTGCTCTGTTGTTAAACCTTCACCAATTAAGTTTAAAATCTCAAATTGCTTATTTGTTATTCCATTTATTGATTTTTGTTTTTCTTTCTTTTCAATTTGTTCAAATCTTCCAATTATTTCTGCAAGCTCAATGTCACTTTTGTTTACGAAATATTGTTTACCTTTGTTTACAACTTTAATGGCATTAACAAGTTCATCACGCATGCTGTTTTTGCTTATAAGACCTAATCCCCCGGCTTTTAAAATTGAATAAATAAAATCATCGCCCAAATACTGCGAAAGAAACAAAATTTTTGCTTCTTTAAATTTATTTATAATTGTCGATGCAGCTTCCGGTCCGGATTTTATAGGCATATTTATATCTGAAACAATTACATCCGGCATTAGCTCAAAAAATTTTTTTTCTAAAGTTCTTCCGTCTTCAGCTTCTCCAACAATTATAATATCCGGTGAATCTTTTAAAAGGCTAATTATTCCTTCTCTAAATAAATTATGATCATCTGCAAGTAAAACTCTTATCATAAAACTCGCTCCTCAAAAAACTTAATAAAAATTGTTGTACCTTCGCCAGGAGCTGAAATTATATTCATTTTTCCATCATAATTTTCTGCTCTCTCTTTAATATTTAGCAATCCTAAGGATGATTTTCCTTCTGTGAAATATTCATTAACATTAAAACCAATTCCATCATCGGAAATTACTAGTTTAATTTGTTCATCATCTTGAATAAGTTGAATAAAAAACTCTGAACAATTTGCATGTTTTATAATATTACTTATGCTTTCTTGGCAAATTCGATAAATATTTAGTTCATGCTCTTTATTTAGTGAACCCAATTTGTAATTTGTTGTTAAGTAACCTTTAATGTGATCTTTACTATTTATTGCATCAATAATTGATGTTAATCCGGCAACAAGTCCAAACTCATTTAAAATTCTCGGTCTTAATTGATGTGAAATATCTCTAATTTCCACAGCCAATTCATCAATTAAATTTATCATTTTTACAATTTCAGTATTATGATTAATTTTATTTTCACTTTGCAGATTTTGTAAATTAAGTTTTAACATTAATAAATTTTGACCAACACTATCATGCAGCTCTTTTCCTAATCGATCTTTTTCTTCTTCATTTAAACTCTCAACTTTTGATTTAAGCTGCTTAAGACTTTCTTGATTTTTCTTAATTAAAGTTTCATATTCAATTCTTTGAGTAATATCTCTTAAATAAATATGACTAAATCCAAATGGTTCTATTTCTTTTGTAACGGCACTATAAAATTTATTTCGATAAGAAATTTCAACTGATTTTTCATTCAGCATATTTTCCTTAAAATTTCCGAAAATATCAAATACGTTTTTTCCTAATAACTTTTTTCCAAATTCATTTTCTGCACAATTATTTAATTCTATTATAATAAAATTTTTATCAATACGAATTACCGGATCCGGATCAACTTCGGCAAATAATGCCATTAATTTTAAATTTTTTAACTCAAGTTCAGCTTTATTTTTTCTTAGCGGACTTATATACTCTTTCTTAATCAGACTAATAACTATAACCAATAAAACAATTATTGTAACCCCATAAATTAATGGGTTATCTAAAGTATAAAATACGCTGAAAATATCTGTTGGTTCCATAAAAATATTTAATTAACTCATTTTTTTAAACAAATAAAACTATAAGTATAATTACTTACAATTTTTAAATAAATTATATTTTTGTATAAAAATAATTAAAAGTGAACGAAAAAGAGAAAATAATTTCTGATTTAATGCGTAAGTATTTCTACTGATTTTATTCTAAAAATCCTTGTCTATATTTTCATGGTTTTGAAATCTCTTGGTAAATAAATGATAAAAAGACGAGTTTTAAGAAGCCGAAAAGAAAACGGAGATATCATAGCTCTTGGAAATCCATTTGAATATTGGAATCCAAAATTTAAGAATGATATTATTGATGAAATTGAAACCGGACTTTATAATTATTTTGTTGAATTAGATGACAACACAGAAATTGAAGTAAAAGTTATAATTGAGAATGAACAAAAATATTTATCTACAGATCCTGATCAAACAACTTTAAACTTTTTATTTAATTTGCCGGATTGTTAAACAAATAGTAAAATATAAAAAAGAATAAATAATTCATAATATTGTATATAACAAAAAATAAAATGAAGTTTTCTTGTAGAAATAATTTACTTTTTATATCTTAAGTTCAATTATAATTAGATATTATTTATGATACTTATCACATTTTAATATTTAACTATTAGTTATCTTGTTTTTAATGTTCATTTATTTTTTTAATTGATTAATTTAGCATCTTAAATAATGAAAGAATTTAGTCTTCTACATTTAATACAAAAAACAAAAAATGAAACTCTAACTCAAGCTGAGATAAATTTCTTAATCGAATATTCTTTAAAAATTGCCATTTCATTCCTAAAAAATAATTATAAATCAAAAATAAATCATAGTTTGTATTATCAAGATACAATTGAAGATCTTGCGATTGATTCAATTGTTCCTTTATTCATAAAGAATAATTCGGGAATACTTGGATTAAAAAGATCGCTTGAAAATTGGTCAACTCCAATTGATGATGGAATTAATGCCGAATTCTTTATATCTAAAATTGTATGGAAAAGAACAGATCAAACATTGACAAATTTATTAAAAGAAAAAGACCCGTTTTTCGAAAAAATACTTAAAACATTAAGTCTTTGCGTAGCTAAAAATGATTTGAAAAAATTAAGATATTTCGGAACGGTTTATATTGTTCAAGATAATCTAACTGAATTAAATAGTAACTTAATCAAATATGATTCATTTAAAAATATTCCATCTGAAATTTTTGGATATAAACAAATAGTTCTTTTTGATAAATTATTTGAATATATAAAAACAAAAACTGAATATACGCCGGCAATTCCGTTAAACCTACTTGTTAAGAGGATAAAAGAATTTCATATTGAAAAATCAAAAATAGAAGAAATAGAATTTTCAACCGACGATAATAGCTTTATATATGATGAAATAATTAATACCGGATTAAATTCGCTTCAAGAAAAAATTGATACTTTCTATATTCCTAACGGAAGATTGTCAAAGGATGATTCAGAATTATTGATGGCATCTTTTGAAGATATTACAAAAGATATGTTAAACGGCGGAATGAGCGGAAGTTTATTTGATTACTTAAAATTTAGAAAAAATACTCTCACCTCAGAACAATTTTATAATAATTATCATACAATTATGAATAATTTGTTAAAAAACCTAAAAAAGACTCTTACTGAATTTGTACAATAAATCTTACAATCCATCTGATATTCAATTTCTGAAATAATTAAAAGCTAATTTCCTTAGAATTTTCAATTATTAATCTAAATTCTCGCTAAAATTTTAACATTTCTTTTATCTTGACAAATTTATTATTTTCTATTTTTTTCTCTAAGTTATTATAAAATAATCAATTACAGAAAACAAACTGTTACAAACTTTATCTACGACTTTACTTTATATTAATTTTCTAAATTATTTATTTGCAATAAGTTATAATTTATATTATTTTACTTTTATTCAAATAATTTTTTGTTCTATATCTCTAAACATTATGCTGAAATATTCGAATATAAGCAGACACCTTGAGGAGGAAAAATGGGGAATATAGATTTTTTATTTCTTACAATATTAATTGTTTTATTTCTGATAGTAAATTTTGTTTACAAAAGATTTCCTAGAAGTAATGAAAAATTATTAAAATTATTAACAGACGATAAAATTTAATTTAATATTGGGAGAAAATTTGGAAAAATTAAATATTATTCAAAAAAATATTCTAATGGAAGAAAATGTAAAGGATTTTGTTGCTAATACTTTATTCATTGAAGATCAGCACATCCAAGATGAAAAAAAGAAAAAGAAGTTAACAATGATTGGATTAGTTTCCCTATACATTTTACTTATAACAGTCTCTTTAACATTGCTAAGTTAGTATTTTAGTTATTTAAAAATAAAAAGGTGATATTAAATCACCTTTTTACTAAAAATTATTTATTAACATATCATTTTTGCGGTTCTACTGTAGACTTTGATTTACTTTTTGCCTTTCCGTTCTGATTATGACCATTTCTTGCATAAATATAAGCATATTTATAATACGATCCGTAGCTATTTTGTAATTCAAAATTATTAAGTAATGCGCCTATGAATGAACTGCTAGCACCTGCTTTAAGCAAAGTAACCGCTTTGGTCATTAATTCAGAATCGGTACTATTGGCAGATACAACTAGAATAGTCTCATCAACCAATCTTGAAAGAATCTCAGCATCCGTTACTGTAAGAATCGGCGGTGAATCAATTATAATAATATCAAATTCATTTGTCAACTTTCTTAAAAATGATTTCATCCCTCTCGAATCTAAAATTTCAGATGGATTTGGCGGAATTGTTCCGGCAGTAATAAAAGAAAGATTTTCGACACCGGATTTTCTTTCTATTTCTTCGAATGATGCTCTACCAATAAAATAATCTGTAAATCCCGGAAATCTCTTTTCATTAAAAATACTGTGAACTCTTGGTTTTCTAAGATCGCAATCAAGAATTACTGTGCGCTTATTTGCCATTGCAAAACTTCCCGCAAGATTAACAGCAATCGTTGATTTTCCTTCTCCTGGAGCTGATGATGTAATTAAAATAGATTTTGCTTCTCCATCTACCATCGAATATCTTATTCTTGTTCTGATAGCCTTAAAAGCCTCACTTGCAACGGAATCCGCATTATCCGAAATAATAAACTCTTTTCCTTTTTTATTTGCTTCACCGCTAATTGTTTTAACTTTCGGAACCCAACCAAGCAAATTGATATTTTTATCTTCAATATCTTCTGGACTTTTAATTCTTCTATCGAAATAATTTAATACAAGTGCATAACCAATTGCTAATCCAATTCCCAACACTAGCCCAATTAAAATAATTAGTTTTCTATTT
Organism: Ignavibacteriota bacterium; assembly: GCA_016708125.1. Taxonomy (NCBI): domain Bacteria; kingdom Pseudomonadati; phylum Ignavibacteriota; species Ignavibacteriota bacterium. The sequence continues at coordinate 4,114,162 of JADJGF010000001.1, forward strand.
GGTTTAGCCGGTTCCTTGGGAGTTCGCGCAAAATTTAGAACCAGAACTGATCCTGTAGTTGACTGTTCATTAATTAACGCTTCTTGAAATTTTTCTTCAAGTAGTAAATAAAGTTTTTCATTTGCCAATTGTTCTCTTGTTAATCTTGCCAAACCGATTGTTTTTTCGGGTAATGTTGTAAATCTGTTTTCGTAGCCGTTTAGAAAACCTTTTAATTTGTTAAAAGAAGCTTCATGAGCATTATATTTTACTTGTTCTTCAAATATTTTTTGCGTCAAGGTTTTAATTTCTTCCGGACTTGCAGCAAGAATAGTATTTTTATACTCCAGCATACTTTCTTTTAATTTCTTTTTTAAATCAGTTAATTTATCATCATGCTGTTTAATTAATTGAGGATTATTAGCAGAATTTTTTGAGGAATTTGATAGTGCTATATCTCTCTGAGTTTCAACTTCTGCAATTTGTTCTTGCAATCTCAATAAATAAGGTTCAGCAGTTTTATTTTCAAGATATTCAGAAATTGTTGGATCTTTTTTCTTTAATTCAGCTTTATATTGGTTAAGATTTTCCTTAGCAATTGAAAGTTCGACTTGAGCAGAGTTTACCTTTGTTTCTAAATCTGTAATAGTTTCAATTAAAGATTTTGCTTGTTCCCCAAGTTCTACAACTCCGCCTTTTCTCTGGAATTGTGTTAAATTATCTTCAGACTGAATTAATTGATCAAGTTTTTCATTTTTTTGATTGAATAAAAATTCTTTTACTTTTGAAACTTGTTTTCTATTATCTAAAAGGTTGAATTCTCTATAAACTTTAGTATATGTGTTAGCAATTAATGATGCTTCATAAGGCGAAGGTGATTCAACAGAAATTTCAATAAAATCTAATCCCCTTTTTTGCTCAACAGAAACTTTACTTGAAAGAATTTTTAAAATATCATCATAGGATTTAAGTCCTTTTTTCTTTTCGCCAAAATAATCCTTGTCAACTACAAGCGAAAACATTTCATTATTATCAGAAGTAATGAATGAGTCCATTATTTCAGTTGCAACTTGTTCAGTAATAGTAATATTTTTTATAGTTTCAATTTCGTTTGCAATAAACCTATCAGCTTGGTTACCGCCGCCAAATTCCGGCAGAAAAGAAGATGCATCCAAAATACTGCCTTGTGGCTCGGAAATTTTAAGAACTGTACTTGCCTGGTAAATATCAGTTGACGATGCAGCATATATTATCGATAGTACCAAAATTGTTAAAGAGATTATCATAACACTTATTAAATGTTGCCTGATTATATTTACATAATCCTTAAGGCTGTGAGTTTCCTCTTCTGCAATTAAATCTTTTAAGTACGAGTTTTCACTACCGTTTGAATTATTATTTTGTAAAGCCAATTTTTACTCCTTAACCAATTATTTTGTATTGTTTATGGTTAGTATAAGCACAGATAAGGCGCTTAAAACTGAAATAACAGAAAGTGACATGCTTAACCAATCTAAGAAATATAATCTTGGTTCACCGGGAATTACAAGAATATCACTTGGTTTAATGGTCGGGACTTTTTTATATTTCCCATCTAATCCATCTTCCCACATTAAATCATTAAAATCAAAAGGAATCATTACTTCTTTATTATTTTCAATTCTGTAAATTCTTAGTTCATCCAAATTTGAATCGTCTGTTGGTCCTCCGACAAACGAAATTAAATCCACAATGCTTGTGTATTCGGGAACAATATATCTACCAGGATATCTTACAAAACCCCAAACAGAAACATTAATATTAACAGCCTCAGGATCTGAATAGTCATAAAATCCGCCGTAAATACTTCTCCTTGCATTTTCTGCCCACTGGGTACCTAATTCATAATCTCTAACTTGGGAAAAATTTGTTGTCTGAAACACAACGAAAATTAAAATAACTTTATAAAATAATTTCATTATACTACCTATTTATTTAGGATTTATTAAAATTAAAATAATTTATTATTGTTGAAATATTCTTAGCGAAAAGATACAAATTTTTTATAAAAAAGAAGTGTAAAAATAAAAATTTATGTCTTATAATAATTCAATTGTCTCTTTATGAAAATATATTAAATTCCATATCCTAAGGTAATTGAAAAATCTCTAAATAGTGTTGTATTGTATTTTCCAATATCTACCTTTTGTTCAAACTCAATATACTGAAAGTGAGCCTTCACCCATAGCTCTGGTATAATTTCATATTCTGTATCAATGCCAAAATATGAATAATTTTTTCTATCCCTAATATTATCAGTAAAAAGAAAATGCGGCTGTGGAATTGTAACTTTATAGGCTCTGTTGCCAAGTGCCTCGGTACCTTTACGGATATACTGAGCCCACAATTTTAATTTAAATCCTCTAAAAAAACTATAATCCAATGCCCAGTAAAACATATCAGCATTGTCTCCAATCCAATGCCCCATTAGCGAAGACGAGCTCTCATAAGTTAATGTTGGAATAAAATGCCTGTATTCACCTGGATATATTTTTGTATATTCTAAAGTTAATCCAAGATTATTTATCGGAAGATCAATTACATTACCACCAAATGTAAATGCCATTTTATAATATTGTGATTTGGGATCGAACAATCCATCAGGTGTTAATTCATCAGCATGAAAATTTGAGTAAAGATGAGTATTTGGAATATGATTTCTTGAACTAAGCGAAAGGAAAAGCTGCGTGCTTGAACCTGCATAATTACTATTCCTCATCAAATATTCGTCGGCTAAATCAAAAAACATAATTGGAATTAGATAAAGGACCTGTATTTTATCAGCATAGACAACTGATTCACCTAATGAAAATTCTAATCCTTTAATGGGATAAAAAGTAAAAGAGTGCAGGGCAATAAACTTTGAAATATATCCAAATCTATCCGTATTACCATAATCGTTATAACGCCATGTAGAATAGTATGAATTTGAATCGATTACGTCTGTGTTAAGCCAACCATGAATATAATTAAAGCTAAACCAATCTGCTGGTTTTAAATCCAAGCGTAAATACGGAAATGACGGCGCTTTATCTGATAAAACAATTTTACCCCTTTCACCATAACCCCAATTTAAATTATTTTTCCCAATTGTAAATGAACCCCAATTCCATCTCAGACCAAGATCAACATTAACTGCAGGGTATTCAAGTCTTTCTGAGTCAGAAAAAAGAAGATCAATAGATGTTTTATTGGAGAAATTATTATATAACGGATGAATATAACTTGGTGTCTGCCTTGTTTGTTTTAATTCAAAATTAAAACCTAGAACACCGCCGAATTCCCCGTTAAATTTTACTCCGGCAAATAAATTATTGTACTTTTCCTTTTCCCAATTTCCATTTTCATAACCAATTAACGGACTAACATTTAACCTCATTTTACTGTTTTCATAACTAAAAAATCTCAAGCGATTGTAATTATCTTTTTCAAAAAATGCTAACTGTTCTTTTTCATTCAAATCATTATTCACAACATCATTCGTCCTTATTTCAAACTCCCAGCTTTTATCCAGCAAATCTCTTTGCTTTTTTTCATCATTTGTTATTTGATCATTTTCATTTGTTATTTCTTCTTTATTGTTTGTTATTTGTTCACTGTTATTTGTTTTTTGTTCTTCGTCATTTTCTTTTTCTCCTAACTCCTCACTTCCTTCTTCTTCACTTTTCCCTTTTAACATTTCTTCTGACTTCTGACTTCTGACTCCTGACTTCTGTTTCATTATTTCATACCCAAATTCCTCTTCATAAAATTCTAATTCATCTTTCTGTAAACTTGTCAACAAAGTAAAATTATTACGCGTTTCAATCAATTTTTCTGCAATATATCTTCTTGAAAGAGGCTTAACCAAATCTTCATAATGAATTATACCTTTCTGACTTAAATGTGAAAGAAAAGAATATACATTATCATCCAATTTAACATTTGAGATTTGTCCATAGTTAAATGTTGAAGTAATTAATAACAAAAATATTACATATGATTTAATTATCGATTTCATTCAGTCCTTTATTTTGTTTCAAATCTAAATTAATGATAAAATATAATGTGTCGATCTTAAGTGAAAAAGTAAAATTCATTTGCTATTCAATCTCACCAATGTAAATAAAAAAGATTTTTTAAGAAATTAATTGGCATAATAATTATCGAAAGTTACCGGATTTATTAATAGCAATCTGAAAAGAATTAAATGTTTCAAATACGATTATGTGGGTTTAAATATTTTTAATTTTATTTTTTAGTTGTAATAAATGAATTGGAATTTATTGGTTCGATACTTTGATGGGTAAATTCCGGGACTATTACAGCAAAGGCTTTTACAATTTCTTCAGGTGTATATTTATTACAATTTTCAATTAAATTATTTATTTTCTGTTCAAGATCCGAAGGAATAAATGAACTGGAATTTTTTGCAAACATTATTTTATCATGTTCGGTTCTTAAATAGTCTTCACCATCCTTAAATAATTCCTCAAACATTTTTTCCCCGGGACGAAGTCCGGTAAACTCAATATCAACATCTATTCCCTCTTCTAATCCTGCAAGCCTGATTACATCTTTAGCCAAATCTAAAATTTTAACAGGCTCTCCCATATCAAGGACAAATATTTCTCCCCCTTTACCTAAAACCGAAGCCTGCAGAACCAATTGAACTGCTTCCGGAATCGTCATAAAATATCTTGTAATTTCGGGATGTGTAATTGTTAACGGACCGCCTCTTTCAAGCTGGCGCTGAAATGTTTTTATTACACTTCCTCTGCTACCCAAAACATTTCCAAATCTTACTGCCTTAAAGTTTTTACTATGTTCCAATGCCGCTTTTAGAACAATCATTTCTGCGACACGTTTTGAAACTCCCATTAAATTAGTTGAATTTACAGCTTTATCAGATGAAATAAGAATGAAGTTTTGTACGCCATACTTAACTGAACAATTAATTAAATTTCGAGTGCCTAGTAAATTGTTAGTTACAACTTCGGATGGATTATTTTCCATTAAAGGCACATGTTTATGTGCGGCGGCATGAAAAATTACATCAGGCTTAAATTCTTCAAAAATAATATCCAGACGCTGAAAATCTTTTATGTCTGCAATTCTGCTTATAATATTTGTGTGTACTATTTTTCTCAGAATATTAACATCTTTTATGAATTTTAATTCTTCTTCAATTTCAAAAATTGAATTTTCTCCATGCCCCAATATAATTAGTTTTGAAGGGTTGCTCTTTAGAATTTGACGGCAAAGCTCGCTTCCGATCGAACCGCCGGCTCCGGTTAATAAGATAATTTTCCCTTTCAAAAGTTCGTTTACTTTTTGAATATCGGTTTTAATTGGCAGCCTTCTTAACAAATCTTGAATTTGAATTTTTCTCAATTTGCCAATATCAACTTTACCGCCAAGGATTTCATTTATACCAGGAACAGTTAATGTTTCTAAATTATTTAATCGTGCCGTTTCCAAAATATTTCTGATAACTTTTCCTGAAGCCGTTGGAATTGCAATAATTACCTTTTTAATTTTAAATTGTCTTGCAATTTTTCCCATATCGTCAATTTTTCCAACAACAGGAACACCTCTTATTCTAAGCTTTAATTTTGAAGGGTCATCATCCAAAAAAGCAACTGGCGTCATCTTCAAATTATTATTTTTTTGTAATTCCTGCGCAACAGAAGCGCCCGCTGAGCCTGCACCGACAATCAGAACGTATGCGCCAAATGATTCCAAAGAAACTCTTCTTTCGTCTATTCTTTCAAAAAATCTGATGCTGAATCTTGCAGAAGCAACCAGAAGCATTACAAGTGTGCTCTCAATAAACGGAAACGAAAACGGTAATACAAAAAAAGGTAGTGTGTGAAAGGATCTTAAAATAACAAATACTATTGATTCAATTAAAACAGTGTTTACTGCAATATAAATAAGTCTTGCCAGTTCATCAATGCTTGCTGTAGCCCAAAACCTTCTATATAAATCAAAAAAGTAAAATACTGTAAGTTTAATTACGGAAAAAACTACCGTGGAATAAATAATTGCGGTTCCGTATTTGTCTAAATCTATATCGCCGTCTAAGCGCATAAACATGGTTAAATATGGCGCTATCAGACATATTAATAGATCAATAATAAAAAAATGTCTGTTTCGTAATTGTTTTGTAAAATGTGCTAAACTTTTATATGGCATAAAAAATAAACTTAAAATCCGTTATTAAAATAAAAATTAAACTTATCTACAATTTTCATAGCAAATAATTATAGTTGCTCTTATTTGTTAGGTTTTACTCTGAATACAATTTAAATAAATTACAACTGAAACAAAATAAATATAAATCACTATTTAAGAAATCTTAAGATACTATTCAATCCTTTAAATGCAATATTATTATATAGTCCAATTTAAACTCTTTTTGATAAATTGACTAATTCTCGCAAGATTCCGAATAATTTCAGAGTTACAAACTACAATTCGAAATTTCCGGAGTGACAACTCTCTTCCTCTGATCATGCTGACTATGAATTAATATTGAGTTTTGTCTGTTAGCGAACATATTTGTTTATTATTTGAATATTGCTTTTGCAATTTGTTTGTCATTTGAAAACTGATTATTGTGATTTTTTTAATTCATAATTCTTAATTTTAAATTCATAATTTCTTTTAAACGCTTAACCACAAAGACCACAAAGTTTTTGCACAAAGTAATCTTTCAATCTTGGTAATTTTGGAATTTTGTAATTATGGAATCTTATTCTTTTTTATGAGATTTCTCACCCAAAACATCGGGAATCGAAATGACTTAGTTGTCTTGTCGAATTGTTTTTATGAGGCATCTCTATTCATCTTGTTCTCGGTTTCCGTCAGCTGACGAATAATAGATTTGTTTTTTGAGATTTGAATTTTGTCCGTTGACTAAAGGATTTATTTGTAATTTATATTTTGTTATTTGTTTACAATTTGTCCGTTATCCGTTAGCAAACGGAAACGGAATTGAATATTATGATTTGTTTTTTTTTATTCATCTTTCATCTTTCATAATTATTAATTCATCATTCAACATTCATAATTCATAATTGTTTTTTCACATTCCATAGCGTAAAGAAAACGAAACATAATTTCCTGCCGACTGCAAAAGATATTTTTTGATGGTTTCTTTTGAACTTTGATATTCAATTTTAGCTTTTAAACTGTGAATAATTTCATATTCTATGCTGCACTGCCAAATTGTAATTTCATCTTTATCGCCCCAAAGGAATTTATGCTTTTCCTGATATCTATCTTCATCAAAACTTTCTTCATCTCCTTTTCTTATAAACGAATAACTCAAATCAACATTTAAACCACGCAGAATTCTTTTCCTAAACGATAAATAAATTTGATCTGCATTACTGCCAATCCAATGTCCCATATCGTATCCGTAATTTACATAAGTCTGGGTGTCATCCGCATGGAAATAAACGAAAGGCTCAACCTTTGTGTACTCAATATTAAATTCACTTTCTGGAATTATTGGATCAACAGTTTTTATTCCAAAATTAAACGCAAGTGCCTGAGGATATTCAGAGTTACTTAATGATAATTCATCGATGAATAAGGAACCGTAAATTTTTGTTCTTAAATTAAAATTCTTATACCAGAAAGATCCGAACAACTGTGCATTACCGGCAGATTCATCAGGATCAGTCAAGTAATGATCGGCTACTCTAAAGAATGCAACCGGAATCAAATATATCGGCTCAAACCTATCACTATAAATAACGGATTCACCTAGAGAAATATTTAAGCTATTGAATGGCGTAAAAGAAAACATGTGTGCAACAAAATATTTTTCAACTTTTGGATAATGATCCCTTAATGATGCCTGTCTGATTTCAGATGAATCAATAATCTGCGAATTTAAATAACCATGTAAATAAGAAAACCTAAACCAATCGGAATAATCTGCTTCAATTTTTATAAAAGGAAATGAGGGCGCTTTTTCAGATAAAAAAATTTTCCCGTTTTCTCCGCTGCCGTAATAATTAAAATCTTTCCCAATTGTGAAACTTCCCCAATTCCATGAGTAACTAATATTAGCCGTCATTCGGTCAAATTCATGACTATTATCTCTAGTAAAATCAAATTCATATCCGGTTTCATTTGAAAAATTTCTTACATTATCAATATGTTTACCGGATAAATGATTATCATAAAACTCAAGATTAAAACCAACATTCTCCTCCAAGTATCCGTTAAGTTTTAGTCCGCTGTACCAGTATGTATTATTTGCATCACTGAATTTTGAATATTCATATCCAAATATCGGATCAAAATTAAATGCAAAATCTTCACTTTCATAACTGAATATTCTGAATCTATTATATTTATTAAAACCAAATTTGTCATTTTTCAAATCAATTATTTTATTTTTAGCTTCATATTCACTCAAATCAAACCCAAGTTTTTTCAATTCTATAGTGTATTCTCTAATATAAAACTCCAATTCCTCTTTTTCCATTCCACTTATCGCTACTGAATTACTATTGAATGACGATTTATTTTTTTCAATCATGCTCAGCGAAGAAGAATCATTAGTTTGTTCATCCTTAGTTCTTAATTCTAAATTCCCTCCTCGGTGGGCAAGCTGAATTCTGAATTCTATTTTTTTTATCTTCTCCGCTATCTCCATCCTGCTAAACGGCATTATCTCTTCATTAGTTTGAATAATTCCTTTCGCACTCATTCTTTCCAGAAATGAATATACTCTGCTTGATAAGGGCTCGAATATTATTTGGGCGAAAGATATAGTGAAAGTTGAAAAGAAAAAGGTGAAAAGTAGAAAGGAAAAACGTAAAGACGTTAAAACGTTAAAACGAGTGGATGTTGATACTTTTAATAAATTTATATCTTTTGGCAAATTATATTCTATATTTTTTATTTTAATTTTCATTTTTATGAACTTTTCTAAAATTCAATTTAGCATTTTCATACTAGAATTGCTTTCTTGACTACAGCGGCAATTTGATAACATAATCATTTCTCGATGGTTCGCAGCAGTTATTAGTTTCTGGCACCTAAAGGACTGAATTCTGTTTTCCTAGTTCTTTTCCTTCTTTACATTTTTAGTTTTCAACATTTTTCATTCCTAATTCATAATTACTTTTCATCGTTTTTTCTTTTCCCTTTTTGAATTGCCTTTTTTTAGATTTGTTGGTACTTAGAATTTTGGAATTTGTTTGTCATTTGTAAATTGCTTTTTGTGATTTTTTCATTCCTAATTCATAATTACTTTTCATCGTTTCTACTTTTCCACCAATTACAACTAATGACTACCGAATTACAACTGAATTTCCATAGAATTACCTTTTTTTACCTTTAACTTTTGACTTTTTTTTTACAATCCTTACTATTCTTTCCAAATCCTCTTCTGTTAAATTTGAGCCGGATGGCAGACACAAACCATCTTCAAATAATTTTTCTGAAGTACCATTTACATATTTAGGAGCATTCTCAAAAATCGGCTGTAAGTGCATCGGTTTCCATAATGGGCGCGATTCTATATTATCCTTTTCCAATTCCAAACGTATATCTTCCCGAGTAAATCCATAAGTTAATTCCGGATTAATAGTAACTGCAGTAAGCCATCGATTTGAAAAACTTCCTTCAATTTCAGGCTGGAATTCAATTCCTTCAATTTGGCTTAAAGCATTTTTGTAATATTCAAAATTAAATCTTCTTTGTGAAACTCGTTTATCAAGAACTTTTAATTGTCCGCGTCCAATTGCCGCACACACATTACTTAACCTATAGTTATAACCTATATTCGAGTGCTGATAATGTGGAGCATTATCTCGTGCTTGCGTTGCTAAAAATCTTGCTTTATTTATAAATTCTTCATTATCAGAAAGCAATGCCCCACCTCCTGAAGTTGTAATAATCTTATTTCCATTAAAAGACAGAATACTCATCAAACCAAATGAACCGCACTTTCTAAATTCAGAATTATGAATTAAGAATTCCGCTCCAGCGGATAAATTTGAATTCTCAATTTCTGCATGCTGCTTTTTACCTTCAACTCTTTCACTTTTAACTGTTACCCTTTCACTTTTCACTTCACCGTATCCTTCATCTTTAATTTTTAATTTTTCATTTTTCATTTTTAATTGGTACTTACTTCCCAACGCCTCCGCCGCATCCTCAATAATTGGAATGGAATACTTGTCACTTATAGTCAGTAAGTCATTAAGTTTAGCCGGCATCCCATACAGATGAACCGCAATAATTGCTTTTGGCTTCTTACCTTTCTTAATTCTATCCTTAATTGCTTCTTCCAAAAGAATTGGACTAATATTCCAAGTGTCTTTTTCGCTATCAACAAATACCGGCGTAGCTCCTTGGTAAACAATAGGATTAGCTGAAGCAGAAAAAGTAAAACTCTGACAAATAACTTCGTCTCCTCTTTCAATGCCTAAAATTATTAAAGCCAAGTGAAGAGCTGCAGTACCGGCACTTAATGCTGCAGCGTATTTTGCTCCGGTATAATCAGCAAGTTCTAATTCAAAATTATTAACGTGCGGACCTAAAGGTGCAATCCAGTTTGTTTCAAATGCATCTTTAACATTTATAAATTCATTACCACTCATGTGAGGGGATGACAACCAAATTTTAGTTTTCATAAATTATTTTTTAAAGTTAAATGAGAGTAATAAGCAAGAATTATTCTTAATTATAAAAATCTTTAATTGGCACACCAATTTCTTTAATTATGGCTTTAATAGTCACTCTTCTAATTGATTTTCCTTTATGTTGAGGTACATGAATAACTTTCCCCCACGAAATAAAAAGAAAGATTATTTCATTGGGCAGGCGTCAGAGTCTCTCACCCATAATTCGTGAGAACCTTTTCCTGATCTATAAAATCTAAAATTAAATTTCTCAAGTTTTTTAGTTAATTCACGATATGATAATTCTCTTAAAAGTGAGCTCATTAGTTAATGCCAATTGGTAGTGCAACAGTCATAGAAGAAGTTTTGTTAAAATTAAATACATTAAAACCTAAGTCTTCCCCTCTTTCTTTTCTGTACTGTACAATTAGTTTAACTACATCTACACAATTAAAAAGAGCTTCTTCAATAGTATCACCTTCAGCAAATGCTCCTTGAATACTTGGTAATGTTGCCAAAAATCCATCTTCATTTTTTTCAATTTGAATGGATGCTAGTAGTGTTTTATTAGATTTCATTTTATCTCTTTTTTCTAAAATAGAAGTATTTTCATTTTCAATTGATCAGATTACTATAAGAAATATCTTCCAGAAGTTCGATTACTTCAGAAAATGTAGGATTTTCTTTCATCTTGTCCCAATCCTTTCTTGGAATTTGCACTTGCTTTTTGTTTTTTGTTATCATTTTAATCCTTAATTTTTGTAATAACTAAATATACAAAAATTTGTTTTTTTTATTTGGCAATCTTCTTTTTTATTCTTCTTTGGCTTCGATTGCAAAATATTTATAAAAGTTTCGTTCTGATTTCTGCATTTATGTATGGCTTAAATATTAACCACAAGGACACTAAGTTTTTTCAAAAAAGATTTTTTTTACTTCCCTAGCTTTTTTACATTTTAACTTCTCTTCGTTTTTACGTCTAAACGTTTTCACTTTTTACCAATCTTGCCAATTTTGTAATTTTGCAATCTTTCAATTTTATTTCTGACTACTGTATTCTGAATTCCTAATTTCTTCACTTCCTCTCTTCACTCATCCATTAGCTAACGGACTGATCACTAATTACTGGTTACATATTTTAATCCATAATTCTTCATTCTTAATTCTCTTTTAATTGTGCAATCCAGTTTGTATCAAATGCATCTTTAACATATTTAAATTCCTGCCCGCCAGTCTGTTTGGAGGGTTTATCCGCCAGTTTGTTAGGCGGACATTGCCACCCATGTGGGGAGATGACAGCCAAATTTTCTTATTCATCAAAAATCTTTCCAGTTATTATTTTATAAAAAGGTACAAATGAAACAGTTGTTTCATTGATTTTAATTTCATTTTCAAATTCTAAATTTATTACAAATGCTTTTGGCGGCGAATATTTTTCAATAAAACTTCTTAATGATCTCTTTATACTAATACTTTTTAATGCAGAATATTTAACTTCAATTGGAATTAATTTTTGGCTAAATTCAATTACAAAATCTACTTCAGCTTTATCAGTAGTTCTCCAATATTTAATATTCCAAGATTTCCATTTAATTTTTTCGTATATAATATTTTTTACAAGGTTCTGAAAAAGAAATCCTAATTCATTCTTATTTTCTACTAATCTAAATGTATCATTTGCAAAATTTCTTAATCCTAAATCATAAAAATATATAGAATATGATTTTGTTAATTCTTTAACAGTATTCCTAAAAAATGGAGGAATAGTTTGAATTACATACGTTTTCTCACTATACCACAGATATTTCTTTAGAGTAATTGTAGATATTCCGGTTAATTTTGCCAGATTAGAATAATTAAGAATCTTACCAACTTCAGCAGATAAAAGTTTTATCAATAAACTAAATGCTTCAGGTCTATCAATTTTTAGTAAACTTACAATATCTTTCTCAATATAACTTCTGTAAATCTCATTTATAATTTTCTTTTTTTCTTCAAGAGAAGATTCAGTTATAACTCTCGGATATCCCCCAAAACTTAAATATTCTAATAAAAAATAGTTTGTTTTTTGTGATTCTAAATCAAAATATGAATCAAGTTTTTTTTCATATTTGTATTTAGTTTTATAATTAATAAATTCTTCAAATGTTACCGGCAGCAGCTCAAATAATCTCTTTCTGCCAGTTAATGATTCTTGAATATGTTCTTTTAATTCTAAGCTTCCTGAACCTGAGATGATAAACTTATAAGGTAAATCCAAATCGTATAAGCCTTTTAAGAAGAAACCCGCATTTTCTTTTCTCTGTATCTCGTCAATAAAAACATATCCACTTTCACCAATTTCTAACCTTATTTTATTTAGTAGCAACTCTTGACTTTCAAAAAATCGTTTATCGTTTTCAATATCAAGATTCAGAAAAATTATATTATTATTGGTTTGTTTAAGCTCACTAATCAGTTCCTTCATTAAGGTTGTTTTGCCAACTTGCCGGGGACCAATAATTATTGAAATTTCCTTTGCTGATAAATGATCCTTGATTTCGTTAAAAAGCGTTCTTTTGATTAACATTTTATGTTTTGCCCGATATTTTCTATAGTCAACTTACAATATTATCGGGTTATTTGCAATTTGTGTTACTTTAGATGAAGACCCTATTTTGGGATTTTAAGATTTGTTCTAGAATATTTCATATTTTTTAATTACTTTCATTTAAGAAATCATCTAGTTTTCTAAATTTTAAAGATTTATTTTTGAGACTTTCAATGTAATTAATGTCTTCAATAACATCTGAGCGTTCAAGCATTTCTTTATATTCGCTGATATCAGTAATAACTGATACTGGGTTATTTCTTTTATAAATTACTTCCGGATCTTTTATTTTTCTCATTTTCGTTTTTGTTAACATTTTAGTTCCTTCTTAAAATATTACTAAAATATACAACAAATCTGTCTTTTATTATTTGGTAATCTTCTTTTTTATTCTTTTATGGTTTCGATTGCAAAATATTTATAAAAGTTTCGTTCTGATTTCAGCATTTATGTATGGCTTAAATATTAACCACAAGGACACTAAGTTTTTTCAAAAAAGATTTTTTTTACTTCCCTAGCTTTTTTACATTTTAACTTCTCTTCGTTTTTAGGTCTAAACGTTTTCACTTTTTACTTTTTACCAATCTTGCCAATTTTGCAATCTTTCAATTTTATTTCTGACTACTGTATTCTGAATTCCTAATTTCTTCACTTCCTCTCTTCACTCATCCGTTAGCTAACGGACTGATCACTAATTACTGGTTACTTATTTTAATCCATAATTCATCATTCTGAATTCTCTTTTAATTGTGCAATCCAGTTTGTTTCAAATGCATCTTTAACATTTAAAAATTCATTGCCACTCATGTGAGGGGATGATAACCAAATTTTCTTATTCATTTTACCTTTTTAGTTATTTAGGTTATAATTTGGAAATTATTATTCTTAATATTTATTAAAAAATTATGAGTGATTTAAGAGAAGGACATTTCAATTAGTTTAACAATTTATTTAGTTTCTTATCAAAAGTTATAACTTCAAAATTTAGAGTTTGTTTGTATGATAATAATATTGAATCAGCAAAATCCAAATTATATTTATGATAAGCACTTAATGCGAAAATAATAAAATTCTTATCTTCGAGCACAATTAAACGACTTTCAAAAAGATCATTTAAAGCCAGATGAATTTCATTTTTAGGAATATTATAAACTTTTTCTAGCACATAAACTATTTCAGCAACAATTGGTGTGGGAATAAATGACTCAGTCTTTTCAATAATATTTACGGATTTATCAAATAATAATTGATCATCCTTTAGTAAATATCTTAAAACAATATTAGCGTCTATAATTTTCATGCTTTTCACTAACTGCTAATTCCCAAGCATTTTTTTCTTTAATCCTTAAATTCGTATCTGCATATTTTGAAAAAATGCCCGCAACAGTAAGAATTTTATTTTTTGATAAATCATCCTTTAACTCTTTTACTGTAATTTTTAATTCCACACTCTTTCCCTTAAATAATTCCAATTCCTTAATTTTTAATAGTGAGGAATTAATACGTCTTTTGATTTTTATTGTTCTCATTGTTTAATTCTTTTAGATCAGATTATTTTTTTTTGATTTAATCCATCGTATAAAGATAAATAATAATTATTAAATAAATAAAAAGCTATTTTTTAAAGTACTTCTTATAACAGACTTTTTTATAATTTCTGTTCTATCTCACCCGTAAGCTTTTATCCTATTTATCCACTTTTTACTTTTTACCAATCTTGCCAATTTTGTAATTTTGCAATCTTTCAATTTTATTTCTGACTACTGTATTCTGAATACCTAATTTCTTCACTTCCTCTCTTCACTCATCCGTTAGCTAACGGACTGATCACTAATTATTGGTTACTTATTTTAATCCATAATTCTTCATGCTGAATTCTCTTACAATGGCGCAATCCAATTGTATTAAATGCATCTTTAATATTTTCAAATTCGTGACTGCTCATATGCATAGAAGCCTGCCGGTAAAACGGCGGGTAAAATAGCCAAATTTTTTTATTCATATTTTATCTAATTTATTTCTTCAAATAGTAAAATTGTGATTTCACCACTTCTTTTTTGTGGATAATTCACAACGTAAATATTATATCTTCCTTTTGAATGTGAAAATTAATTCAAAATTGTGGTCTTTTTAGGAATACACCACCTATGTTTTGAACTGAGCAACAAATCAATTATTTGATTTTTATATTATTCTATTCCACCAATAATTTTACAAATTTGTATAAATACCTTAATGGAAAAAATAATTATTTGATTAATATTTTACTCATTTTAAGATACATTCCAATTTGTTTAAGATGGTTCTTTTAACTTTTTTTATTAAATCGCACTAAAGTATGTACAAAAACTGGAATTTCTTTTTAACAAAATTAATTTTTATTTCCTAAATGTTCGTTTTTTGATGCATAAACAAAGGTTAGCATTCTTTTACAAACCACGAAAAATTGATTTTAGATAAAATTAAAATTTTATTTTATCGCAATAACTGAGTTACAGAAAATAAGTTACGATTTTGAGCTAAAAACGTAATTTTTATTTTTAAATGTTTACTTTTTCTTTACTTTATGTTTAATTTTACTTTACTTTTTAATTGAATTTATGGTGAATTATGCACGATTTTGATAAAATTAGTGTATTTATTTCTCTTAGAGCAAGCGGTTTTACTTATAAAGAAATTCAAGAAGAAATTGGTGTAACTAAACCTACTTTAGTTAAGTGGAATAAAAAATATGAAGATGAAATTGAAAGCACAAGTAAATTTGCATTTTGTAAATTATTTGGACAAGAATTGATTGAAGATAAAAACCAAATAATGTTATATACCGATATTTTAATAAAAAGCAATAATGAAGAATATGATGAACTATTAGATCAAAAATATGTAAATAAAGCTTTAGATTATCTTGAGAAAAAATTCAAAAATGAAATAAAATCTATTGGTTTTACTTTAACAAAATATGGAAAGATAAAGGTTGTAACTTACAATTTTATCAATGAAGAATAGATGAATAATGTTCAATGTTTAGCATAAAATTAGGTTTTGCCGGAATTTAACAAATCATTCGCTTTTGAAATGATTTCATTTTTATATTTTCTTTTACCTATTAGTTTACATTCAGAGCCATCATAAATATTCCAAGCTTGTAAATTCTTTTTAACGATTGTTCCAGGATTAACAATTACGCCTTCACCAATTTTTACTCCCGGATAAATAATTGAATTTGCACCAATAAATACATAATCCCCAATTTCAATATTCAACCTTTTAGTATTTCTTAATTTTGTTGGTACGCTTGGAGTAAATAAGGATTTGCCAAAAATATCATCAGTACCACTTATAATTTTTACACTAAACGAAATTTCAACAAAATTACCAATATACACCTCGCCGCCACCGGTTATTAACGAATATGGTGATAAATTACTATACTTACCAATTCTAACATATTTACTAGCTAGAATGAAACAAAAGTCACTAATAATTGAATAGTCATCTAAAAAAATATTCAAAGGATTAATAATTTTTGAACTTGAATAAATTTTTACTTCTTTACCAAAATATAAAAATTCGGTGTTCATATTTTTTTTATTAAGCAAAATTATATTTCAACTATGAAACTTAACTGGTTTTGCTGGAAGACCTACAGCCGTACAATTTGCAGGCAAATTTTTTGCTACTAATGCACCAGCACCGATAATTGTATTTTCACCAATTTCTAATTGATTGATTATTTTTGCGCCAGTACCTACATACACGCAATCTTTGATAATAACTTCTCCTGAGATATTAACAGTTGGCATGAAGGATGAATAATTACCAATAATTGTATCATGGCCAACGGTACAAGATAAATTTAAAATTACATGCTCGCCTATATCAATGTTTACAGTAATAATAACACCAGCACATATAATTGAGCCTTGACCAATTTTCACATATTTATTATTACCAATTATAACATTTGGATGAATTAATACAGGATATTTAATTTTTTCATTATTAATACTGTTGACAATTTTCTTTTTTGTAATTGGATTTCCAATTGCAAAGACGACATATAGTTCATCCGCCCAACAATTGAGTTCAGTCATTCCTCCGAGTACAGGAATATCATTAATTACAATACCTTTTGAAATTCCATCATCAAAAAAACCAATTAAATTCCATTCATTTACATTAAGATTAATATGATCGATTAACATTTGAACTTCTCTGCCAAATCCCCCAGCACCAAATATTGCAATTTTTTTCATAATACTACCATTTTTTAAAATTTATTAATTGCATGAAAAACCACCATCAATGATTAAAGTAGTACCAGTAATCCATCTACTTGCATCTGAAAGCAAAAATACAATTGCATTGGCTATATCTTTTGGATCGCCATACCCAAGTGGATATTTTAGTTTATCTTTGTTAATTGCTTCCTCAGATAAACTTTTTTGCGTTGCTTCAGTCATTTCGGTTTCAACCATACCTGGCGCAATACAATTCACTCTTATATTTTGTTTAGCAACTTCAAGTGCCATAATTTTTGATGTACCAATAAGTGCAGCTTTACTTCCAGCATAAGATGAAATTGCTTGGCCTCCACCTTTTACACCACTTATTGACGAAAGAAATACTATCGAACTATTATTTTTAATTTTCTTTTGTTTTAATAACAAATTTGTAAAATAGAACGGCATTGTATAATTGATATTTATTACTTTTGAAATCTTTTCCGGAGTATAAAATTTTGACGGCAAATATTCAATGATCCCTGCAGAATGCACAATTCCATCAAGCAATGGGCACTTATTTACCAAATCTTCAATAAATACCTTTTCATTTAAATCACCAATAAAGGAACTATGTGTACTACCATTTAACTGTAATAATGTATTGTTTAATTTTATTTCATTCCTTCCTAAAACAATTAAATTTGCACCTAATTCAGAACAAATAATACTTGTTGCTTTTCCAATTCCAGAAGAAGCACCCGTAATTAAAATAGTTTTATTCTCTAGTGAAAATAAATTAGTCACAACTAGGCCTCACTTTTACTTTTTACCAAATCAAATAACTGGCTAATTGTTTTACATTTCTCTATATCCTTACCTTCAAGAATTACATTATACTCCGAATCAATCATTGCTAATGTTGTCATAACGGCTAACGAATCCCATTGTTCCAGCTCATTTTTAAAGTCCAATTCTTCGGTTAATTGATTGAACTGTACATCCTCAATTGCATCTGCAAAATTTTGCATAAAAGTATTAATATCCACAAGTTGCTCCTTTTTTGTATTTTTAAGATTAAAGTTCTATAATTGTACCACCCCAAGAATACCCAACTCCAAAACCAACCAACATGATTTTACTACCTTTTAAAACTCTTTTTTCATTTATCGCATTCGCTAAGGCAATTGGAATTGTAGATGACACAGTATTTCCTACATTCTCAATAAAATAGTAAAATTTTGTTTCAGGAATATTAATCTTTTTTCTTAATGTTTCAAGCATATATTTGTTTGCCTGGTGAAAAATTACAAGATCAATTTCATCCATAGATATATTATTTTTTTCCAATAAACTGCTTACAACTTTAGGTACCATTTTTAAAGTAAAAGTAAAGATTTCTGATCCTTCCATAAATAAAAAATCCCCATTATCTGGTTCATTGTTATTTATCTTAACATTTCTAAGACCGCCATTTCTAACTATTAAATTTTTTTCACCTTTTCCATCAGTGCCAAGAATAAATTTAAATATTGATCCGTTATTTTGAAGTGATAATAAGGTTGAAGATGCAGCGTCACCGAAAATGGAACGATTACTTTTATCTGATTGATGTAAAAACTTTGAGTATGTTTCCGCCATAATTAGCAATACATTGTTTGCTTGCCCAGATTCAAGAAGTGCTTTAGATAAACTCAAACCGTAAATATAACCGGAACACCCAAGATTAAAATCTAAAGCAGCACAGCTTGTTGGAAGACCTAATTTATCCTGAATAATACAAGCGGAGGTTGGCAAATAATAATCCGGGCTTTGCGTACAAAATAGTAAATAGTCAATTGAATTTGGATCAATTTTATTTTCTTCAAATAACTTTATAGAACTCTTAACAGCTAAATCAAGTGAAGTTTCATTTTCATTTGCTATGTGTCTATTTTTTATTCCTATTTTAGATGTTATTTTTTCTACCGACCATTCCGGAAACTCTGCTGCCAAATCTTCATTTGATAATGTCTTTTCCGGTATAAAATAACTAATTGCTTTAATTGTTGCATGCATATAAATACCTAATTTTTATTGCCATTAAATTTTTCCATTGTTGCAGATGTATTAGAGGAGCTAATACCTTCTTTTATAAAAATTTGCAATATTTCATTTTAAATTGTTTCCCAACTCTTTAGAAATTCTTCAGCCGTTGCAATTGGTATTTTACTTTTTTTGAAATCAACTTTATTCCTAGTTAATAATACGTTAATTCCATTGTTTACTGCCGTGAAATACTGAATTGCATCTTCAAAATCTGCAAAATCTGAATTTAAGGCTTGTTCTATAACTCTTTCATCAACTGGTAATATGTTTACTAAAGTTTTTAATTTTCTCAAATTTTTAAGCGCTGATAAATTTGAAGTATTTTTTTTAAGAAGATAATGTAGATTGGCAAAAACTATTGGTGATGTAAAACCTATAATTTTTTGTTGATCAATTAATGTAAATAATCTTGCTGCAAAAATATAATTTGGTTCTCGTTTTGCAAGCAAATCTAATATTATATCAGAGTCTACAAATACTTTTTTCATTAAGAATATTTCTCCTCAAGATGTTTCCCGTATGTTTCTTTTATATTTATGTTCTCTGATAAATTTATAATTCCAGATAATTCTATAACGTTTGGAGAAATTTCTATTTCATCTAAAGAATCTTTATTCGAGATTAGGTTAAAATAATTTTCAACAATTCCAGAAAGGCTTTGTTTGTTTTTCTTCGCGTATTTTTTTGCTCTTTCTATTGCTCTTTTATTTAATTTTAATGTTAACTTACTATTCATTTAAGACCTTTATATTTACGTATATTTTAGATGTTAATATACGTACGGTAATTCCATAATTCAAATATTTTTTTTAGCACTACAAATAGTAACTGATGATTAGTAATTAGTGATTTGTGATTGGAAATTAGTCAAATTCGTTAAATTTTATATTTGCAATAATATTCATTTATACAGCTATTAAGTAGATATTTTACCTATTATTTGGTTGTACAACGTTAATAAATGAAAAATATTTTTAGTTTCCGTTAAACTTTTCCATAGTTGCAGAAGTTTGGGAATTTATTCCTTCTTTCTTAAAAATTTTTAATATTGTAAGAAAAAAAATCTTTATATCTAAAAAAAACGAAATATTATCAACATACCAAACATCAAGTTTAAATTTTTCTTCCCAGGATATAGCATTTCTACCGTTAACTTGTGCCCAGCCGGTTATACCTGGTTTAACTAAATGTCTTTTCTTCTGTTCTTTATTGTATAAAGGTAAATACTCAATAAGTAATGGTCTGGGACCAATTACACTCATTTCACCCTTTAATACATTAAAAAATTGTAGTAATTCATCAAGTGAATATTTTCTTATAAATGCACCTATTTTTGTTATTCTTTTTTCATCTGGAAGTAAATTACCAAACTTATCTTTATTGTCAGTCATTGTTTTGAATTTATAAAGCTTAAAAATCTTTTCGTTTTTTCCGGGTCTATTTTGCACGAAGAATATATTTTTAGTGTTTAATACATAAAGTGATAACATGATAAAAATTAATACTGGAGATAGAATAAACAAAACTAATAAAGAAAATATTTTATCAAAAAAAGTCTTAAATAATTTACTGTACATTTTCAAAGTGCTGCATTATAATATTGTATGAATGATTTGTTGTATAATTTTTTAACAAATAATTATACCCATTAAGGCCCATTCTAGTTATTTCATCTTTACTTTTAACAAAGAAATTTAAGTTTTTTTCAAAATCATTAATTTTGTAAGTTTCACTCCAAAGACCAAATTTGTTTTCAACTGCAATTTTCCCAATATCAGTTGCTAAATCAGTAGCAAAAACAACAGGCTTTTTATTTTCCAAATAAGATAATAATCTTGAAGGGAAATTAGGGATTGTAAATCTTTTATCAAGAAAAATCATTCCGACATCACATACTTCAACCAATTTATCGTAATCTTTCTTAAGCAATGTTTTTATTAATTTTACATTTTTTGGTTTAATATTTTGTATCCAAGAATTTAGTTTTTGAAATTCAGTACCATCACCTATAATTAAGAAAAAAACATTAAAATTTTCTTTTTGACTATCCAATACTCTAATTAAAAAGTCTATACCTTGAGGTTTACCTAAATTACCACCATAAAGAAATAACAGTGCATCGTGCGGGATTTCATATTTATACCTTATTTCAGTATTTTCATTAATATTTCCATTAACTGAAATCGGTTCAATACTATTTGGATTTACTTCAATTTTATTTACATCAATTTCTCTATTATGCTTGATTAAATATTCAACATTAGCAGGCGACATGCAGCCAATATAATCGGATAGTTTATATAGTATTTTCTCTTTCTTTCTGAAATACTTATGAAGAATTCCCGCTTCTTTCATGAGACCAATGTCAACAGCATTTTGTGGAAATATATCCTTCAATAAAAGATAAGATTTGGCTTTACATGTTTTTTTTATATACGAAATAATTTTGGAAAAAGTAATAGGCGGAGTAGAATATAGAACTAAATCAAATTTAATATTTTTGAAATGTTTTTTTATGGATGCTAAAAATAAATATTCTATGGAAAGTGTACTTAAACCCTTTTCAATAATATTTGTTTTTTGGATATTTAGTGTTTTTACTTTGAGAAGTTTAATACCGTATTGTTCAATTAACTGAGTTCGTTTTTTAAGTCTGCGTTCAAATGGTGAAACAATAAAAACCGAATGCCCTTCATCTCTAAATTTGCGCATTAAATCATTATAAATTCCACGCTCATTTATGTCTTCCGTTCCAACAAGGGTTAAAAATAAAATGTTCATTAAAAAAGTGAATTGTGATTAGTAAATAGTAATTAGTAAACAGTAATTTGTAAATAGTAAATAGTAATTTGTAAAAAGAATAATAACTAGTAATTAGTGAGTAGTGATTTGTGAATATTAAAACTGTAAAACTCATTCATTCCAAACAACACGCTTAATATAATCGGTATAGGACATAATAATTCTAACTACTTTGTCTGATACATTCGGCATAGAATAATCATATACTTGGCGGAGTGTTCTCTCATCAAATCTCTTTTGACTTTCAAGAACTTTTATTGCTTGAAATATTCTTTCTTCATTAAATCCGGTCATCATAACTGATGCTTCTTCCATTGCTTCCGGTCGTTCATGAGCTTCTCTAATGTTTATTGCAGGAAAGTTAAGAATAGAAGATTCTTCAGAAATCGTTCCGCTATCGGATAAAACAACTTTTGCATTCATCTGTAAATAATTATAATCAATAAAACCCATTGGCTTAAGGAACTGGATCAAATTATTAGTAACTGGTAATTGGTGATTGGTGACTAGTGATTTATTGTATTGATCTAATTTATTTCTTGTTCGGGGATGTGTACTAACAATAACCGGAAGACCATATTTTTCAGCTAGCATATTTAATGCGTTAATGAGTCCTTTAAAATTTTTTTCATTGTTAATGTTTTCTTCTCTGTGGGAGGAAATAAGAAAATAGTGATTAGTAACTAGTGATAAGTGACTAAGGATAGTTGAGGAATTTATTTTTGGCAAAAAGTGATTCAGTACTTCAAACATCGGGCTTCCGGTTTTAATTATTCTATCTGCCGGTAAACCTTCTCTTAACAAATATTCTCTTGCAATTGAACTGTATGTTAAATTAATATCACTAATATGATCAACTATTTTTCTGTTTGTTTCTTCAGGCACTCTTTGATCAAAACATCTATTCCCAGCTTCCATATGAAATATTGGGATATGTCTTTTCTTTGCCGGAATTGCACAAAGACAGCTATTTGTATCACCCAAAACCAAAAAAGCATCGGGTTTTTCTTTTTCTAAAACAGGATCAATTTTAATTAAAATGTGACCAATTGTTTCAGCGGCATTTTTACCGGCAGCTTCAAGAAAATAATCGGGTTTTCTTAATTCAAGGTCTTCAAAAAATATTTGATTAAGCTCATAATCATAATTCTGTCCGGTATGAACTAAAATATGTTCAATACTTTCTGTTTCATCAAGTTTAGCAATTACACGAGATAAACGGATTATTTCCGGTCTGGTACCAACAACGGTGAGAACTTTTAGTTTTTTCATCAAATTAGTAAATAGTTATTAGTGAATAGTAATTAGTAAACAAAAAACAAAATAAAAAAAAACAATTATACTTTTAACGTTTTTAATAATCCTTGAATCATTTTAGATATAGTACTTAATTCACTTATCAAATTTAAATAAGAATCATTCGTAATAAAATCTAAATTCTTAGCAATAATTAATTGGGTATCAATTTCAACAGAACTTGATAAAGCTATATACAAAAATTGTTTAAACTCGATCTTACCTTTTCTTGCGGCGCCTTCGGCTATATTCGAAGGAATTGAAATTGAAGCCCTTCTCAATTGATTACTTAATCCAAATTTTTCTTCTTCTGGAAACTGTTTAGTAATTCTATAAATCTCAGTTACAAAATCGATTGATTTTTTCCAGACATCTAAATCTTTATGTGTTTTCATATATTTTAGGACACAACTTACTTAACACAAATCATTGATATCTTTTTCACTTTTCATTTTTTACTAGTTACCAGTTACTAATTACCAATCACTGTATTCTGACTTTTTCAAAATAAGTATCCGGATCATTTGGGTCGTAAGGTTCATTTATCCAGAATAAAGTGTAAAGATCGGTATCACCAATATTTGTAATGTTGTGTGTTGTCCAAATCGGCATATCGACAAATGAAGGATTTTCACCATTTAAGTCATAGCTAACAATTTCATCGGTTCCGATTCGTCGAAGTTCAATTTTTGCTTTACCACTGATTACAGCAAATCTTTCTATTTTTCTTGTATGGTAGTGATCCCCTCTCGTAATTCCGGGTTTTGTCGTTGAGTATGAATATTGCCCCGAAACGTTTGTCCTTATTATTTCTACAAAACTTCCTCTATTATCAATATTTTGTTTTAAGAAAAACGGAAATTTTTCAATTGGGAAATAACATCGGAAAGTATTAAATAAAGCCAGTTCAAAACCGTTGTTAATTTCTGGAATTATTCCATTATCAAAATATTGCTCTTTAAAGATTTTTAGTAATTCAAGTATTTCAGAAACCTTATTTACTGATGTATGCGGGACTTCATATCTTTCAACTGTTGAATGGTAATTAGTGATTAGTGATTTGTGATTTGTAATTAGTGATTTGTGAATTGTAATTTGTGATTCGTGATTGGTAATTTGTAAATAGTGATTAGTTTGGTGAATTTTTTTCCAAAACTCTTCTACAAGCTCATTTATATAAATAAGTTTTAGTTCGCCATCAACTTGAATTTGCGGTAATTCTCCATGAGTTAACTGATGACAAAAAGTTGCTATAACCGAATTATAATATGGCTGACCAAATGGACCGAATACATTCGGAATTAGCATTCCGGTGAAATATGCGCCGTTTTCGTTTGCCCATTTTTCTAATAATTCGCGTCCTTCTTTTTTTGATTTTCCGTAAAGATTATCTCTGTTTTCTTGAGTTGAAGATGACATTAAAATATGAGGAGTTGAATTTGTGTTTTCGCAAGCTGAAATTAAATCTTTTACCAATTTTATATTTGTATTATAAATTACGTTCTGATCATCATGTCTGTTCATTGCGGCAAGATGAACAATTACATCACATTGTTTAACAAAATTTTCAAGTATTTCTTGTGAATTGAAAAATTCATCTTTGAACGGAATTAATTCTACACCTTCTTTCAATTTGAGATAATTGAATAAGTGCGTTCCCATAAATCCCGCTTGACCGGTAATGCCTATTCTAATTGGTGACTGGTGATTAGTAACTTGTGATTGGTTACTTGTGACTTGTGACTGGAGATTGGTTGATTTCGAATGTTTCATGTTTGCTAAATAGTAATTGGTAATTAGTAATTAGTCCGTTAGCTAACGGATTGGTGATTAGTAACTAGTGATTAGTTTAAAATTAAAATTTTATTTTTGTTAATTCTGTCATTGCGAGCGTTTTCAGCAATGCAATCTAAATTCTAAAAACTGAGACTGCTTCGTTCCTCGCAGTGACAGATAGAAGAATGTCATTGCGAGTGGTTTTTGCGAAGCAATCTATCAATTAAAAAGTTTTGTGTATAAATCAATCCATTCCGGATTATCGACTTCAATTAATTCAATTTTCTTTTTCCGTGAACCAGCTTTTAATTGTTTTTCACGAGTTATTGCAGAGTACGCACTGCTATGCTGTTCAAACCATATCAATTTATAACAATTATATTTTTTTGTAAATCCTTCAACCAGTTTTTCTTTATGTTCATACACGCGTTTTGCTAAATTATTTGTCATTCCAGTATAGATAACTTTATTGTTTTTATTGGTCATCATATATACAAAAAATGATTTCTCCAATTTCTTTTATCCTAAGAGATTACTTCGAACTAAAAATCAGTTCTCGTAATGACGAGGGAAAATTACCGTCATTGCGAGCGTTTTCTGCAATGCAATCAAAATGCTAAAAACTGAGACTGCTTCGTTCCTCGCAGTGACAGATAGTAGAATATCGTTGCCAGCGTTTTTGTGAAGCAAGCTATTTAAATTGAGATTACTTCGAACTAAAAATCAGTTCTCGTAATGACGTTAGAAACTTTTTACTTTTATCTTTTTACTTTTAACTTTAGTCTTTATTTCCATTTTATTAATTCTTCTTGAATGTAAGGCAGTTTAAGAACCATTTCTTTTAATTCATCTTTTGTAAGGCGATAAGCATTATGGGAATTATAATGAAGCAAACCGCTATCTTTTTTTACACCTTCGGAAAAATATTTACCGTAATTCAAATCTCTATCATCCGGTCTTACGCGGTAATAATTACCAAGATCTTCCGCAACCAAACATTCTTCATCGGTTAACAAAGATTCATAAAGTTTTTCTCCGTGGCGAGTACCAATAATTTGCACTTCACTTTTAGAATTGAAAATTTCTATCATAACTTCAGCTAATTCTTTTACGGTTGATGCCGGGGCTTTTTGAACAAAAAGGTCTCCGGTATTTCCGTTTTCAAATGCAAATAATACTAATTCAACTGCATTTTCAAGAGACATCATATATCTGGTCATATCCGGGTTAGTAACTGTTAAGGGTTTACCAGCTTTTATCTGATCTACAAAAAGAGGAATAACCGAACCTCGCGATGCCATTACATTTCCGTATCTTGTACCAACAAACGTTGTTTTTTCAGTTAAACGCGCTTTTGCAACATAGAGTTTTTCCATAAGTGCTTTGGAAATTCCCATTGCATTTATGGGATAAACGGCTTTATCAGTACTTAAACAAATTACTTTTTTAACTCCCATTTTAACAGATGCATTAAGAACATTTTCTGTTCCCATTACATTTGTATAAGTTGCTTCCATCGGGAAAAACTCACTTGATGGCACTTGCTTAAGTGCTGCAGCATGAAATATATAATCAACCCCTTCCAAAGCTCTTTCAATTGAATCATATTTTCTAACATCACCAAGATAAAATTTTAATCTGGGATCACTATATTTCTTCCGCATATCGTCTTGTTTCTTTTCATCACGACTAAAAATCCTAATTTCTTTAATTTGAGTATTTATGAAACGATCCATTACAGCATTGCCGAATGAACCGGTGCCTCCGGATATCAAAAGAGTCATTTTATCGAACATAATTTTGCCTTTAATTTTTTGTTTTTTTGTGGTTAACTAAATATTATTTATGAGTTTTTCTTTTTCGGAAGGAGTAGGATAGCTGATTAACACAGCACGGAACTTTCCTTTAAAAACAAATAGGCTTCCAGCTGATACCCCAATTATTCCATTCTGATCAATAACACTTTTTAGATCTTCGTTTGTACCTGCACCGCCTATAACGGTTAGAGGAGTACTTATTACTTTTCTCATCTTTTCTATTAAGCTTAAATCATAACCTTTCATGGTTCCATCATTATCTATTGAATTTATAACAATCTCACCGGCACCCATTTTTTCCATTTCAATTGCAAATTCAAAAGGATTTATACCGGTGTTTTTTGTACCATTATTTATGTACAACTCATACTTATTACCCAAAATTTTCTTTTTTACATCTAATACAACAACAACACTTTGATTGCCAACTTCCTTAGCAATTGCAGATACAATTTCGGGTTTTTCAATAGCTATAGAACTTACTGCAATTTTTTCAACACCAAGTGAAAATATTTTTTGCGCTTGTTCTATTGTTTTTATTCCACCTCCATAGCACAAGGGCATGCGACATTCAGCTGCAACATTTTCAATCATTTTGTAATCGGGTTCAGCATTTCGAACTGTAGCATCAATATCAATAATAATTAATTCATCCACTTCCTTTTCATTGAATATTTTAACTGCATTAATCGGATCGCCAACATATTTGGGTTCCCTAAATTTAACTGTCTTTACTAATCCATTATTATGAACAAGAAGGCAAGGAATTATACGAGGATAAAGCATATTTACAAATTTCCAAAGTTTTTAAGAATTTGAACTCCATTATGATGACTTTTTTCAGGGTGAAATTGTACACCATAAATATTATCATTTTTTATTACACAAGTGAAATTATCTCCATATTCGGCAGTGGCTAAAATATTTTTCGAATTTTCACAAGAAAAATAATATGAATGCAGGAAATAGAATCTAGGTTTTGGTTCTAGGTCATTAAATAAAGCATCATTTTCAAGCAAATTAACTACATTCCAACCCATGTGGGGCAAATGAGGTTTATGAACCAACTTTGAGGTGTCAAATTTTTTAACAGATCCAGAGAACCAACCTAAACCAGGTAATACACCCTCCTCACTGGATGCAGCCATAATTTGCATTCCAACACAAATTCCAATAGTAGGTATTTTTTTTTCTAATACCAGTTCATCTAATTTTTCACGCATTCCGGAATTTTGCAACAACGTCATTGCATGATCAAAAGCGCCGACTCCTGGTAAAATTATTTTTGTTACTTCTTCTAAATCTGAAATAGATTTTGCAACTTTAATTTGTATATTCAAGCGATTATAAACGTTTATAAAAGCTCTAATATTTCCAAGACCATAATCAATAATAGTGATCATTTTTTTCTACGCTTTGTTTTTTCTGCACCAATAAGTTGAAGTACCTTAGCACCAATATTAAAGAATGTTTTCTGATTCTTATAATCCCAGTAAAATTTTTTGGGCATTTCAAAATAATGCTGTAATTCGTCTTTTGTTATTCCCAGTTTTGTAGCTATGTAATTAAATTCGTCTTTTATTGTCATAGGATCATAAGCCGGTTTTGAAAGAATATTTAATGCCTCATCACGGGTCATTTGTTCAGTAAGAATTAAGCTCGATAATTGTACTCTTCTTGTATCAAAACCAAAACGTTCAGGCAGCCAATAACCTTCATAAAATTTTGTAAATCTGGATTCAAAATGTTTTTGCGGATATGGCTTCCATCCATATTTCTTTTCTAAAAGTTTTAAAGCATCTGCTTTAACAAATGGAATATAATTTAATGGTCTAACTACTTGAACTCCTTTAAAATATCTTAAATAAATCTTGTGCTTAAAAATTGAAGAGAAAGGGTAAGTTTTCATCTCAAGTGTTGAAAAGTTACTTATAATATCGTTAATATGAACCATATCTGTTCCGTAATAAAGCCAGTACATTGGGTATTGTACGCATTCAGTAGCAATATTTCCGCCATTTAAAATATATTTTATTTTATATTTTTCGGCAAAATTATACAAAGTTGCTACAAAAGCATGATCTTGAGGTATATCCAAATGTGGAACTCCGGATTTAAAGAACGCAAGCTGAAAGTCTTTCATCTCTTCCCAATTAATTACTTCTGTATAAAGATCAAGACCCAATTTATCAATCATAACATTAATATTATGAACAGCAAGTTCCGAATTCCAGCCTCCATCTACGTGAAAGACCAAAGGACGCAGGCCAAATTCACTAACTGCCAAGTGCAGCATATAAGAACTATCCACTCCTCCGCTTAAACCAAGAATGCAGTCAAATTCTTCGTTTTTTTCTTGTGATTTAATTTCATTGATAATTTTGTTTAAGGATTTTCGCCCAAATTCATCTGTTTTCCAGTGTGGTTTTACAAATTCATAAAAATCGTTACAATGATCACATATACCTTTGTCATCAAAAGTTATAAACTGATCAGATGAATCCATTACGCATTTGGAGCAAACTTGGTAGTTAGTGTAGTTCATTTTTTATCTATAATTATTGATATTATAATAATTATAGTCCAAAAAATATAAAATTTATATTTACGTTTAAATTAATTTAAAATTAAGATAATTTTATTTTGAAAGTAATCTTTCATATAGTTTGATATAATCAAGATATCTATCTTCTGAATTAAAATTTTCAACTGCTCTTTTGCGACAATTCGTTTGATAAAATGTTTTACCATTTTGTTGGATTTTTTTTACTGATCTTAAAAGACCATTAATGTCACCTTTGTCAACGACAATACCTGTATTTTCATTAATAGCTTCAACACTACCTCCAGTCTTATATGTTATTACTGGTGTACCACAAGCTAAAGCTTCTAAATTTGTTGTTGGAAAATTATCTTCCAATGTTGGATTAATGAAAACATCGGCTGCTGAATACAATTTACATAGTTCATTCAAATCTTCAGTTCTACTAATCCCAATTATATGTTTTGGAAGTTTACTAATTTGTTTTTTTGAAAGCCCTACAAGAATTATTGTCATATCATTATCAATAAATTCGCTAAGTTTTATAAAATCTTCTAACCCTTTGCGCTTAGACCATGGGCTTGCAACACCCAATATTAGGAACTTATTTATAATATCGTACTTTAATCTTGTTTGATGAGAATCTAGTGGTTTAAAAATGTCCAGATTTATGCCATTGTATATTACTTTTATCTGATTTTTTTTTAAAAAAGATTGCTTCACCTCTAATTCCAACCATTTAGAGACTGCAACTAAATATAAAGATTTTACTGAATTAAAAAGATATTTCTTTAAATAATAATTTTTTTTTGATCTGTCAAAAAGAAAACTACTTGGATAAGTTTTTTTTTGTGGGCAATTATTACATTCAGTTTTCCATTTATCGCAACCTATAAAGTCATAGTAGGCACAATGGCCTGTAAAAGACCAACAATCATGAAATGTCCATACAACTGGTATTTTAGATTTTTTTAGATATTCAAATAATATTTTAATGTTAATATAATAACCATGAAGGTGATGGAGATGAATAATATCTGGTTTTATTTTATCTATTGTTTGAATTAATTTTTTTGTTGCAAAATTTGACCCTAAACCGTGTCTATCAAATAACCTTGTAATTACAACGTGATTTAATATGTCAATATTATTGCCAATTTTAATAATTTTTGATTCACTTTTTCTTATTCTTCTCCCAATAGCAATATAACTTGCCCATTTGTTTTTTGTTATTTGAATTCCTATCTGTTCAGCAATTCGTCCAGTAGAACCAAAATTACCTTCAGTTACGATTTGTAAAATTTTCTTCATACTATTCCTTTCGTTTGATTAATCAAACTCTTGCTTTCTGAACAAATATAACAATAAACCATTTTATAAACATTGCCAAAGTATACACCATAATAATGTTTACAACTAAATTAAAAATATAATAATTAGTGAATTGAAACTTAACAACGACAAATGAATAAATAAAAATAGCAAATGGAGAAAAATTATGTTGATAAATAAATGCTTTTAAATAAGAATGTAAACTCCCAAGTAGAAAAAAACCAAAACAAACACCTAAAATTCCAAAATTGGCATACATATTTCCAAGCGTCGAAGGTGGCCAAGAATTGCTTAGCAAATTACCATAAGGAATAGGAGGGATTATTTGAATGCCATTTAGAATATTAAAGAAATAGACACCTTCATCGATTGGTGGTTTATTTATATACATTGATCTTGGAATAAATGCAAAAAAAAGATCTAAAAAGCTTTTGCCAAACCAAAAATTATCAAAATCAAAATAATTTTGAATTAAAAGCTGAATATTAATGTATTCATTACCATTTATCAAAGAAGCAAAATTATTTAATATAACTTTTTCAATATTTATATCTAAACCAGAAATAGATCTTAGTTGTGGAATAATAATAATAAAGATTACTAAAAATATATAAGCAGGTAAAAGTTTTATATTAGCAAGGTTAATTTTCTTTATATAATAATTATATGAAATTAAAAATTGAAAGAAAAATAAAATAAATGGTGTTCTACCACCAGTTAAAGTTAATGCAATAAAATAAATTGGAAATAATAATAATAAGATTAAATAATTTATTTTTTTATTAAAAGAAAAATATCGGATCAGAAAAATCATAGAAAATAGTGCACAAAAATTAATAAGTGTAATGAAAAAATACTTTCCTTCAAGAAATTGGTTAGCGTACATAAAATTAGAAAATATATAATATAAACTACCAATTGAATCAATAAAAAATACACTAGTAATCATTAAACTAAAAAATAGAAGAAAAAATAAAGTAAGATTTGTCTTTTTTGAATTTACGACGATAAAATTTTTGATTTTAATATTAAATTTACGTTTTTTATAATATCCAAAATAATAAAACAAAATGCCTATTATTTGAATAAATAAGAATTTTGATAAAGATAGCTCAAAATTATCACCAATAACTTTAATAACACGCGAATCTATAAATGAATATTTATCAATCAGACACCCCAAAATAAACGGAATTGAATTAAAGGAAGTAATTAAGACAAATAGTATAACTGGACTAAAAGATTTATTTTCATCTTTTTTTTTGAAAGGAATAATTATTATAAATAAATATACAAGCAAAAATATATATATCATTTTAAAGATCTGTCATCAACAATGTAGTTATAATTTTTATTTGGTACTGTCCAATTTGAACCATATCTGCTTGTTAAATAATCATTAAATAAAGTAGGAACAAAAAATTTTGAATCGTAAAATTCAATTTCTTTAAATTCTTTAAATAGTTTTTTATCAATTTGAACTAATTTACTTATTGGTTTTGAAATTTCCCTTAAGAAAGCAATAATAAAATTTGGGCATACAAATGATAAATTCGTTAAAACATAAAAAATATAAGTTTTGATGTTGAAATTAATGCCATATCCTTTTCTAAAAAATATATTTCTATTAAGATATTCAGAAATTGAGAATAATAATTTATTCCCATCAATTTTTATTAATTCAAGTTCATAATATTTATCCTTTTCTTTATAGAATTTTACGCTAATTTCAACAGACATATCCTTTGGGTAAATTGTAATTCCTTCATATCCGGTTGATACACAAAACCCAGCTTTGAAAAGTGAATTTGAAATTTCATAGAAAGATTTCTTTTTGAAATCGAAATCAATAATTCCGATGTCTATGTCATTGTCCCATTCAATAAATTTTTTTTCTCTTATTGCTCCTAATAGTGTTCCAGTGTCTAAGAAATACTTTTGATTATTTGTATTCAATACTTGACTTACACCATTTAGTGCATTGAGCCATTTTTTTTCAAGTGTGTCCATATTAAAATCTAAATAAATTAAATTTTTTTACTCCATATATTCTATTTATTAAAACAATTAACTGAGCAAGAACGTAAATATATGATAAGGAATATATATTAATGTAGTCAAAAAAGTACATAAAAAAAATTGATATAATATAAATTATTCCTACATTAATAACACCCATATTCGTGTATTTTGAAAAGCCCAATGCAGCCAAAAAAGGATAGCCAAGTAGCTGACTAGGTATTGAAATTAACAATGAAAAAATCATAATTCGAAAAGTAGTTATAATTATTTCTTCGCTAGTCTTAAATATTATTAAAATGATATCTTGGCCAAAATAAAAAAGGAAAAAGGTAATAACTATACCAAATAAACTTAATAATTTAAAAATTTTTTTAAAAAATACAATATCCTTTGAATTGGTCATGAATGGATAAATTGCTTGCTCTATTGGAGATAGCAAGCTTGAAAAAGCAAAAACTATTTTTGAAGCTACATCATAAAATGCAACCATATTCGCACCATATACCATTCCTAAAATAATTGAATTACCAATTGAATAAAATGAAGCGGCAATTCTTGACAAGAAAAACAATGAACTGCCTTTTAAGTGCCTAATAATTTCACTGATTGAAGGAATATAATATTTTACTTTAAACTTTTTGATCATTATGTAAAAACTTAAAGAACCAGCAAAAATATATCCGAATGCATAAAATAATGCAGTAATTAAGCCATCATTAGGAGATCTAACAAAAATAAACATTGGAATAAATGAAAGAATTTTTGCTAGTGAAAATGTTATTGTCATATACTTCATTTCCTCAATCCCTTGAAAAAACCATATAGGAAAGAATAAATTTCCAATAACTATTCCGAACATTGACAAGAAGGTTAATTTATGATTTTGCGTAATTTCTATAAACTGCGAAAAAATTACAGTAACTAAGAAACATAAGATTAGAAGAATAAACTTTGATGAAAAAGTATTACTTACAATTTCATTTATTTTTTTTTTATTTTCTCTATTTAATGAGATTTCTGCAGTCGAAGAAAAATTAAATCCGTAATCAACTACAATATTGATAAAAAGCATATAAGTATATGAAAAAGCAATGATTCCATAAATTTCTTTTTCAAGATTAATAAATAAAAATGGCAATACGACCAATGGTAAAATATAATTTACGCCTTGAATAACAAATAAATAAAATATATTATGAAATAACTTTTTTTTCATATTCATTTTGTTATTTTGAAAAATAATTGAAATGATTTAAATAACATTTTCAAGTAAAGCATATAACTCAAGTTTAGAAATAGACTTAGGATTATTTGATAATCTTTCAATATTAATATTTTCAACAATATAAGCAATATCTTCTTTATGAAAATTGTCTAATTCGCTAAGTTTTGTTTTTAATCCAATCTCTTTAATCAATTTTTCTATTTTTAATTTTCCTTGTTCAGGTGTCTTTGCATCTAAAGTTACTAACAATCTTTGACTAAATGAATCTTGAGTTTGGTACTTATTTTTTTCAAATTTTTTAAAAGTTAGATTATACAAAAAAAACGCAGGTAATGTAATTGCTACCGCATTTCCATGAGCAATACCATAAATTTTAGTTAAAATATATGATATTGCATGAGGTGCAGTAGTTTTAGTAATATTTATAGCTCTTCCCGCAAAATTTGAACCAACGGCAACATTCAAATGAGATACTTCATTTCCAAAAACTATTGCATTTTTAAGATTTCTCCAAAGAAGACGAATCGCAATTTCGGAATATTCTTGTGATTCTTGATTTGCATTTATACTCCACATAGATTCAATTCCTTGACAAAAAGCGTCAATTCCAGATAATGCAATTTGTTCTTTACTAAGACTATAATGTAATTCTGGATCAATTATAACATGATTTGGCAGTAACACTTGATTTGCAATAGAAAATTTCTTAAATCCGATGTACATCACGGCAAAATGTGTTGCCTCGCTACCACTTCCAGCTGTTGTAGGAATACAAATTATTGGTAATGGTTTTAGATTAAAGTCTAATAAATTATTCTCTGTTATACTTCTAATGTCAGTGTTATTATAATATTTAATAAGTTTTGCCATATCTATAACACTTCCACCTCCAATAGCTACTATAACTTCGCACTTATTCTGATTAAATATTTCAACACCTTTTTTAACATCTTCAAAACTAGGATTTGTTTGAAAATCAAAAAAATGTATAATATTTAAATTATTAAGAAATGGCATTATCTTTTTTTTTGCTCCACTTTGGGTATAGGAATCTCTCCCTGTTACAAGGAGAATATTCTTTTTGTTTAGCTTTTTGAGCAAATATTTCAGTTCTAAAATTGAACCTTGATAAATATAAGTTGAACACATATTATTGGCTTATAAATTGCATTAATAGTTTTTTATTTTCAACTGGCGAACTTGTTGGTCTGCCAAGATTGCTGCGTGAACCTTTTTTAATTTTTATTTCTAATAATGAACAACTAATGCAGTTTATTATTTTAGGCAAATATTCTGAAATTTCAAGCTTGTTTGTTGCTGTTCCAATAAAATCAATTCCATAGGCATGACACAAATTCTCGAATTTAATATCATAACCAACGGTAGGTTGCCCTCCAACTGAATCATGAGCGCCATTATTAAAAATAATAACTTTTAGATTTTTTGGACTTATATGTCCGGTTATTGCATAATTACCCATGTGCATAATTAGTGACCCATCCCCATCGAAACAGTATACTGTTATTTCTGGTTTTGAATGAGCAATTCCTAACGCAATTTGAATGGTATGACCCATTGAACCAACCGTAAGAAAATCATTAATATGAGTTTGGTTCATTTTTTCACGTAATTCAAATAATTCGCGAGATAACATACCAGTTGTTGATACGACAATTGCATTATTAGGTATACTTTTTATAACTTCTTCTAATGCTTCCTCTCTTGAAAGTAAATTTTGTTTTTCAGTACTATTATCAAGTCGAAAAGAATTAAAAGTATCCTTACGAATAAGTATTGCAACTGGTGCAGATGTCCTTTTTGCCAAATTAACAATATCTTGAATATTTTTCATATAATCACAATTCCCATCAATTATAACATAAGGTATTTCCAGACTTTCTAGAATAGCAGTTGTCACTCTACCTTGCTTTAAATGTTGAGGTTCATCCTTCGTATTTGGTTCTCCTCTCCAGCCGATCATTAGTATCATTGGTATTGAATATACTTCTTTATCAGCTAAGGAAAGTAATGGATTTATTGCATTCCCAATACCTGAATTTTGCATATATATAAAAGGAATTTTATTTGTTGCTAAATGATAACCGGTACCGAGAGCAATAGCTCCACCTTCATTTGCTGTAATAATATGATTGTTATTTGGACTTTTAAAAGTTATATATGCACAAATATCTTTAAGTAAGGAATCCGGTACACCCACGAAATACTCAATACCGTTATTAATAAGTATATTATAAAAATCATCAACATCTATCATATTTAAACCTCTATTTAGCACTAGGGATTAATGTTAAAATTTCCTTAATTGGCATACAAAATTCATCAACTTCTTTAGAACGTGAATTTTGTAATATTGATTTTGCAGTTTTAACCATCGCTGGATATGAACTTCTTAATAAATGATTCGCATAAATAACAATATTAACACCTGCCTTTTTTAATTCTTCTTCTGTTATTTCGTTGAATGTACTTGGTACAACAATAAGTGGTACTTGAAATTCCAGATATTTATATCTTTTACAAAATTCTAAAATCTCATTCGGATCCTTTTCCATACTATGTATCATTATACCATCCGCTCCTGCTTTTATATAAGCATCAACTCTATTAACAGCATCATCCATGCCTGCCTTTAGAATTAAACTTTCAGTTCGAGCAATAACCATAAAATCATCAGTAACTTGAGCTTTTTTACCGGCTCTGATCTTTTTAGAGAAATTTTCGATTGAATCTTGAGTTTGCTCAACATCTGTTCCAAATAATGAATTTTTCTTAAGCCCAACTTTGTCTTCAATTATAACAGCGGATACTCCATCTCTTTCAAGAGTTTTAACCATGAAAACGAAATGTTCAGTTAACCCACCGGAATCACCATCAAAAATTATAGGTTTTGTTGTAACTTCTAATATATCTTTTATAGTATTCATTCTTGAAGTAAGATCAACTAATTCAATATCAGGTTTACCTTTGGCTGTTGAATCAGTTAAGCTACTCAGCCACATCGCATCAAATTCCTTAATGCCTTTATCATTTTCAATTTTAACATTTTCAACAATTAAACCGGTTAAACCACTATGTGCTTCCATTACTCTTACGATTTTTTTTGCATCTAACAAACGTCTTAGCATTTTTAATCGTGCTCCTGGTGTTGTGCCAACCTCCTTCAATGCCATATTAAGTTTTGTTGATGAGATATCAGGAGTATACGATGGTTCAATCAATTTTCCACCCCATTCATTTAACGTATTTATAACTCTTTGACGCGTTGATTTTTGAATGCCCGTTTTCCAATCATCACCATGAACAACAAAATCAGGTTTTAATAATCTTAGATTTGGTACATAATCAAGTGTAATTTGTGGTATTACTTTTGAAACACCCTTAATGTTTTCCATAATTATTTTTCTCTGTTCATATGCTAAATATGGTAACCTTTTATAACTCGAAATTGCTTCATCGGTAAGTAATCCAAGTATTACTTCACCGTATTTTGTGGCTTCTTTTATTATATTTAAGTGTCCAGGGTGAATAAGATCAGCACTCATTGCAACATAAACCTTTTTGCTCATTTGTTCAATCCTCCTTAAAATTTAATTAAACATTTTTATCATTCAATTTCAAAATTGTTAGGCTATCATAAATATTTAGCTGAAAAATTTTTTATTTATTTAACCATACTTGCAATAGTAATACTAAATTAACTTTTTTATTATTAAAAATTTAAATTTATTTAGTTTTCATAAATACATTTATGAAAATAAAAAAGGTTGATTATAAAATTAAATATTTCACTTTTTTAGAAAATTGTTCATATTTGCAATTTTATCGAATTAATTTTTATTTCATAAATTAAAAATAATTTAATCATATTTTTAGTGTTCTTTGTTGTTTCATTAAAATTATTTATATGTTCTCTGATAAATTTTGTTATTTAAAAATAGACTCCAATAGTTTAGATTATATTTAGCCTATTCATCATTTGCATTTTCGCATTTCTTACCAAATTCTTAGTCTTTTCAAACAATTTCTTTATAATATAACTGGACAAGTTTTCCATCATTTCCTTCTATTATTTCAATTGATTTATTTTTAGTTTTCTGAATTCGTTCCACTTAACTTGAATGACATTTTCAAATTGTTAAAATTCTGACTTTCGTCAGTATAGAATACCTTTTATGATTTCTATATGCAAAATACTTTACCAATCAATCTTTCAACTAATGAAGACGGATA
This sequence comes from Ignavibacteriota bacterium, assembly GCA_016708125.1. Classification (NCBI taxonomy): domain Bacteria; kingdom Pseudomonadati; phylum Ignavibacteriota; species Ignavibacteriota bacterium. Next base: position 4,152,775 of record JADJGF010000001.1, read on the forward strand.
ACAGACTTAATTCAGTTTTTTTGACACCCAGCCTTAGGCGGGTAAAGCTTCGCCAAGTGAGTTACATAAGAGTTAAATTAATAATATAATTTGTTATAAATTGTATTAATAGTCCAAATATATGATTATTTGTAAATTGAAACAATTATTTAAACCAAAGTATTTAATAAAAATAGTAAGCTATTGTAAATAAAGGAATTAAAGAATGTGGAAAAATTAGTATTAAGAAATTAGTAATGAGTAATGAGTAAATAGTGATCAGTAAATAGTAATTAGGGAAATCAAAATGAAATTTAGAATTAAGCAAATCTATAAGAAATTATGAATTAAGAAAATTGATAAAAAATAATAATATTGATTAGAAAAGAAATTCAAAAGATTAAAAGTTGGGAATATGTTGACTTCAAAACGTAAACAACTTTTCTCACTGTTGTTATAAATTATTTTAATATATTTGGGATTGCTTCATACTAAGAGAATAGGTGTTCGCAATGACCTGCCAGAGGCAAGTAAACCACGCCAAAGGCTAATAAACATGTATTTTTTCTCTTTTTTGGAATGAAAGATTTTCATTCCCTACATTCTCTATTTTTAATTCTTAATTCCTACCAAAGTAGGCGCTAGCATAACTTTTAATTTTACTTTTACACCTTTGCCTTACGCTGCAACGGAGTAATTTGACCTTTCACTTTTTTAATTTGTTTTATAAAAATAATTTTCCCATTTTCAATTATGTGTTTTTTTAACTCAGCATTTGAGATACTGTTATATTCAACAACATCAATAAAATAAGGAATATTATATTTTTCATTTAAAAGAATTTTTAATTCCCTAACTATATCAGTATTAAGTTCATTCCCAAAAACTGCAATATCAATATCAGATCCGGCTTTAGCATTTCCAATTGCTCTTGAGCCAAATATAACTGCTTTTTCAACTTCGGGGAAATTTTTTAAAGCCGTTATCAAGTAAAAAAAACTCTTCTCGGATATGCCGAATGTAAGATCATTTTTCATAAACAACTAAATTTTTGTTTGAAAAAATGAATTCAGTTCTTTTAGTAATTGAAAGTGATTTTTTTTAATTCTCTGAATAACTTTATTTGCAGTTTCAATATCATAAATGTGAGCAGTTAAATTTCTATCATCCAAAGCATCAAGCCAATCTTCACCTTTTAAAATAATACCCAACTGAAATGCTTGTTTAATTGTTTCTCTAGGCGATTTAATATCAAAACCTTCAGACTCTAAATAATCTTTTAAAGTTTTCCAAGATAACTCAAATGTAACCTCATAAAACTGAATAATACCGCCTTTTTCAGTTTCATTTGGTTCCTTAATTTTTATAGCCCGATGCAATGCATCAAAAGAATTAGAAAAATTTTTATACCTTTGCTGCCACCTTATTTGTTTTTGATTCATAATTTTTCAAAATTAGAAAATAAATTGTTGAATAGGAAATAATAAGTAAAGATTACTCAATATAGAAACTTACACTATTGGGAAATTAAAAAAAAATTGCATTTTATTTTGAAATGTACCTTCACAAAAAAAGTAATTCGATCTAAGTGAATAATTCAATATTTGTATTTACAATATTATCCTTTTTAAAATAATTCAGATATGAATTACAACCACGAATAATGTTTTGATAGTCGGGTGAATTGAACTCAATTAGCTTTTCAATTTGCTCAACAAATTTCTTTGGCTTAAGAATATTTAAGTTCCATCCGGCATTAAAAGAATCTAATTTATCCCAAGGAGTTTTTCCAGCTGTACATAAAACCGGACAGCCATAAAATAAAGATTCATAAATTACATGTCCGTAATTTTCTCCTAATGTTGGAAAAAAGAAAAGATTGTAATTCGGATATATTTCATGGATACGGTCATTTGGAATAATACCTATATAAGAAACTTTATTTTTAATCTTGCCATCGATTGCATTTAAACATTCTTTCCAATACTTTTGATCTTTAATGGGTCCGTAAATATCAATGATAAAATTGCCTTCCACTTTGTTTAAAACTTCAATTGCAAATTTTAGATTTTTCTTTGGAACAATTGTGGAAATGAATAAAATTTTAAGCTTACCTTTTTCTTTTAAATGGGTTCTTACATAATCACTTTTCAAATTGTAATTTGGTACATCCAATGCAATTTTAATTTTTTCATTAGACCCAAATTCTCGTTTTATATCCACAGCTTCATATTCACTTGAGGCATGCCATATAATATTTTTATAAAGATTTAATAATTTAGTTATAGATAAAAATATTCGTTTCTTAAGAGGTTTAATTGAAAGAGCACCTTCCATTAATTCCCCTCTTGGTGCTAGAAGTATTGGTTTTTGAGGTAAGAGCTTTAGTTTCCAAAGTAAAATAATCTTTGTTGAAAAATTAACATCAAGCAGACTATTCAAGTAATATTGATCAAATTCTATGCTCTTAATAACAGTGATCAGTGATCCGCCAAAAAGATGGCGGACAAGTTTGTAATTAGTAAAAAGTGAAAAATTATTTGCCATATAGAAAATTTTACAATTTGGTCCGTCATTCCATTCATTAACTTTAATATTTTCATAAGGTTTATTATCAAGACTATCTCTATCACGTGTAATTATCCAAAAGTTAAATTCTTTTCCAAGCAAATCAAGCATGTTGGAAATTGTTCTTACGGGGCCACCGGATTTGTAACCGGGCAAATAATGACCAATAAATACTAGGATTGTTTTTTTCAAAGTATAAAAGCAGTAATGAGTAAATAGTAATCAGTGACTAGAAATTAGTGAACAGAAAAAATAATTATGAATTAGAAATTAATAATTGAAAAAATTAATAATTAAGATATAGGATATTAGTTTATGAAAAAAAAATAATAGTGACAAGTGAATTGTAATAAGTGAACTGAAATAAATGAAAAAATAGTCATCAGTAACGGGTAAAGAAGTTTAGAAGATTTGAAGTTGGGAATTTGAGTACTTCAAAATATAAACATCTTTCAAACTACTTCTCTAATTCATTATTTCTCCTTTAGCTACCGGATGGAATGACAACCCTCTTTGCCATGTTGGTTTGATTTTCAATACCGGCATCTGAAAATATTAAACGGTTACTGAGTAATACCGATAAATACATTAGAATTAAAACTCAATCTGTTTAAATTTAACCGGTATGTATCGAATAACCGGTTTTATTTGGAATGAAAGATTTTCATTCCCTACAGCTCTAGTTATAATTTTTAATTCATAATTTTTAATTGCTAGTGCTTAATTCTTAAAACTACAAAACAATGCACTACGAACTTTCTAACTTACCTATCAGTCTTTACACATCACTTGTAAACTATCTGGTTTATCTAGATCACATTCTTAAGAATTTTTATATAGTCTTCTCTAACCATAAGTTTAGCCAATTCATCCCATTTTGTATTAGCTTCCCAGCCAAGTTCTTGTTTAGCTTTTGCCGGATTACCAAGAAGCAAATCAACTTCTGTTGGGCGGTAGTATTTGGGGTTGACGGAAACAATAACAGAATTAAGGAGTAAGGAGTAAGAATTAAGTAGCTTAGCAGCGTTCAGTGGCAAGCGTTCAGTATTCAGATTACCAGCCTTAAGCGTTCGGCGTTCAGTGTTTATTTTCTGACCGCTGACCGCTAAATCACTGCTAACAATTTTTGCTAGCTTATCACTGTCGACTGTCTTCACAATTCCTTTTTCGTTCTCATTTTCGCCTTGCCATTCAAGTTCAATACCTAATTCATTAAAAACGACTTCGATAAATTCTCTAACTGTATTCGTTACTCCAGTTGCAAGAACAAAATCATCTGCTTTTTCGTGTTGTAATATACTCCACATGCCTTCACAATATTCCGGAGCATAGCCCCAATCGCGTTTTGCATTTAGGTTACCGAGTGTTAAAACTTTTTGCTTGCCCAAAACAATGTTAGCTGCTGCCATTGTAATTTTACGTGTAACAAATGTTTCACCTCTTCTTGGACTTTCATGGTTAAATAAAATACCGTTGCTGGCAAAAATGTTATAAGCTTCGCGGTAATTTTTTACAATCCAAAAGCCGTATATTTTAGCAACTGCATAAGGCGAGCGCGGATAAAAAGGTGTAGTTTCACTTTGCGGAATTTCCTGTACTTTTCCGTAAAGTTCAGATGTTGACGCCTGGTAAAATTTAACTATTTTCTCTAAGCCTTCTTCACGAATTGCATCTAAAAATCTTAAAGTTCCAAGTGCATCAACTTGCGCTGTGTAATCCGGGACTTCAAAAGATACTTTTACATGACTTTGAGCACCTAGATTGTAAATTTCATCAGGTTCAATTTTTTCAAGCATTCTATGGATGCTGCTCGTATCAACAAGATCCCCGTAATGAAGAAATAATTTCTTTCCGTAAATTTCCGGATTATTAAAAAGATGGTCAATTCTGCTTGTGTTAAAAGAACTGCTTCTTCTTAACATTCCATGGACTTCATAACCCTTATCCAATAGGATTTCGGTTAAGTAGCTGCCGTCTTGTCCGGTTATACCGGTAATGAGTGCGCGTTTCAAAATATAAGCCTCGTATAAAATTCAAAAAAAATAGTTATAGTTATAAAGAATTAAGAAGTAAGTAGTAAGAATTAAGGGGAAGAACTAGAAACTCTTATGCTTTGCATATAGGCACCTAATAACTTAGAAACTTCTTCAAGTAAAAATCCAAATTCATTATTGCTGTAATAACCCAAATCTTTTGAAAGAATTAAATAATATTTACACTCATGAATAGATCCTTCAGCAATATTATAAAATCTTAATTTATCAGCCTTTCCTTTTCTGACAAAACCTTCGGCTATATTTGCCGGTACTGAAATGGCAGCTCTTCGAAACTGAGAAGTTAGCCCATAAATTTCATGTTTTGGGAAAGTATTTGTAATATTATAAACTTTAAGAACAAATTCATGTGCTTTTTTCCATACAATCAAATCTTTAAAATCTTTTGCCTTCTCCATATTTTGTTCTTACGTCTTAATGCTGTCTTCTAAATTTTTAATTCAATCTTTTTTATTTTTTATTCTTACTTCTTAATTCTGTCTTTTTTATTTTTTAGTCTTACTTCTGTCTTCTAAATCCTTTCTACTTCTTACTTCTAAATTCTTACTTCTTACTACTGTTTTTTAGAATATTTCTTTTCTAATTTTAATTTTTAAGGAGTTGGGTATTTCTTCTTTGATGAATGCTACAATATAACCGCCGCCGCCGGCACCGCTTAATTTCCAGCCGAATGATTTGTCTTTTATTTTTTCAATTCCTTCCAACACTTCGGGAATGATCATATTTGGGAACATTTTAATCTGTGCATGGAAAGATTCGGTAAAAGCTTTACCAAACAATTCTTTATCCATTTTTAAAGCCCCATCCCATAGTTTATCAGCCGCAACAGCAAGAGCTTCCGCATTTTCTGAATTTATATCCGTTCCTTCCAATACATTAAATTTTTGTTCTCTTGGTTTTAAGCTAATTAATCTGATATGATCTTCAAGCCATTTAAGAATTTCTATATTTTGTTCGGATGTTATTTTAACAGGCCAATAATCTTCGGATTTATAATCAAGTTTATTTAAGCCTGGCATCACGATACCAATTGCATCCTGCGAACCGCTTATGTAATGCTCTCCGGGAGGGTTTTCATAACAGAAGAGAATTTTAGCTAAATGCTCTTTATCCCCTTTTGGAATTTCAAATTCCCACAAGTCAATTGCTTTTTTTCTTGTACTTGTTGCCATTCCGCTTCTGTTATTAAATTCATATTCCGGTTCAATTGAAATAGTAATAACCGAACCCGGATAATATTTTGAAACAAAGGGCTGGTCAAGCCATCCTCCGGCAAGATCGATGCGGTAAGGAATGCTGCATTCTTTTCTAATTGATGTTGTTGAACGAATCGGTAAATTTTCATGCGGAATACGTTTACTAATTACATATTCAAACCCGTATTTTTCACAAAATTTTTCTTTTTCAATCGAATGTCCGTCTTCATTTACGAACAGAATATCAGGTTTAAGTTTTAATATATCTTTATCGAAATCTATAATTCCATCTCCACTGTTAATCCATGCATCTTTAACAAAACGTAAAGATTTTATCATATATAAACGTTCATTTTCATTATAAATTGTCTTACGTCCCTTAAGGTTGTAGATTGTTTTATCGGCACCGAGTCCGACATAAAGATCACCATATTTAGCGGCTTCCTCAAAAAATGCAATATGTCCGCTATGGAGAGTATCAAAACAACCGGAAACGAAGACTTTCTTTTGCATCTTGATTTTTTTTAAATGCTGCTTACTTAATTATGATTTATCTATATTTCTCAAGCTGATCCGTTAGCTAACGGAATGAGGCTACATTTTTGTGGTTATTAATTTTGATTTGCGTTGTTAATTTTACATTCTTAATTCTGCATTCCTAATTCTATTTTTCCACATTTTCCAAAAACCACTTATACGCTTTCTCAATTCCTTCTTCCAAACTCGTACTATGTTTCCATCCCAAATTGTGCAAACGGCTAACATCCATTAGTTTTCGTGGTGTTCCATCCGGTTTAGAAGAATCATATTTTATTTCACCTTCAAAACCTATCACTTTTGCAATAACATTAACCAATTCGGCAATTGTTAAATCTTCTCCGGTTCCAATATTTATATGAGTTAATCCATTTTCATATAAATCTTTGGCATTTACTTTTTGCATTAGATAAAAAATTGCATCAGCTAAATCTTCTACATAAAGAAATTCTCTTTTGGGTTTACCGCTTCCCCACACAGTAACTGTACTTGGTGCTTGGCTAATTTGTTCGTTGTTATTTGGTTCTTTGTTTTTATGTGTTTGATTTTCTTCTGAATTCTGAATTCTGAATTCTGAATTCTGTTTTTTTGCTTCATGAATTTTACGTATTAGAGCCGGCAGTACGTGAGATGTCTCTAAATTATAATTATCAAAAGGTCCGTACATGTTGGTCGGCATAATGGAAAAGAAATTTGAGCCATATTGTTTATAATAACTTTCGCAGAGTTTAATACCGGCAATCTTGGCAATTGCATACGGTTCATTGGTATATTCTAAAGTATCTGTTAATAAATACTCTTCCTTCAAAGGCTGCGGTGCCAGTTTTGGATAGATACAAGAACTGCCTAAAAACAATAGTTTCTCAACGCCATATTTATGCGCAGAATTAATAATATTAGCTTCAATCATTAAGTTATCATAAAGGAATTCAGCTCGGTAAGTATTGTTAGCAAGAATTCCCCCAACCTTTGCAGCGGCAACAATCACTTGTTCGGGTTTCTCCGTTTGAAAGAAGTCATTTACTTCTTTTTGATTTGTGAGATCCAACCCGGGATAATTCCGTGTAATGATATTTTTATATCCTTCGGATTGATATTTTCGCGTAATTGCTGAACCAACCATTCCAGTATGTCCTGCGATGTAAATTTTTGTGTTATTCATAATGTATTTTATAAAATGTTAATAAATTCGTAAATATTAAAAATAATAATAACGGAAGACCACTTATTCCAGTCCACCAACCCTCAAATTGGGAATGAATGAGAAAGGCAAGTACAAACGATAGTATTAATAGTTGAGACGTATAAACGTAAAAACGTTGAGAAGATATGAAGTTCGGAAGATTAGATATTCTTGAATCAGAAACCTGGTTTTCTAGTGATGAGTGATGAGTGATGAGTGATGGATTGTTCTTCACACTTGACTTATTACTCACCGCGGAGTGTAAGCTGATTACTGATTTCTTAAAACTAATAATTGAACTTGCTATCGCTTTTCCAAGTGGTAATATAAACAAAACTAGTCCAATTATTCCAACTTCTTCAATCAAAGCAAATATGCTGTTACCTTTTTCGCGTTTAAGTTCTCCGAATTTGTTTTCTTTTTTATAGTTTGATTTAATAGTTGGATCAGTAACTCCATAACCCAAACCAAATATTCCGCCGTTTAATGCCGCTTGATAAGACGGTTCCCAAAGAATATTTCTTCTTGCAAAATAATCAGGTCCGCTTTTTTTTAAGTATTTTGTAATATTTTCATTAAAAAGAAAGAAAATGCTCGTCCCTACCAATAATAATGCAATAGTAAATATTACATTGAATTTTATGGTACCTAACAAATAAATAAATGCTAATCCGCCGATAAATAAAGCAAGCATTACTGCACGTGAGTACGAAAGATAGATTAAGTAGAGGTTTGAGAGAATAATAATAAAGTAAACAATAGATTCCCGCTTGAACAATTTGAGAATGATAAACCTTTGTTCTGTCATGCTGAAATGTTTTTGTTCAGCATCTGTCTTAGATTCCGGCTTTATGCCTGCCGACCTTGCTTGCCGGTCGGCATGAATGACAGAATCTTTTGTGTTGTAATTCCCGTGAAAGCAGGAATCAAGGTTTTTATTCCTCTTAGATTCTGAATCAAGTTCAGAATGACGAGTTTTATTATTGTCATGCTGATGAATATCATCATCTTCTTTTAGATCTTTTAAAAAATCCACATTGGGATTGCTATTAATATTGTCATTCTTGCGAAAGCGGGAATCCATGTTTTTATTGCCTTCTGCCTTTTCACTTTTCACTTTTGACTTTTGACTTTTCACCAAGTCCATATTATCTAACAAAAAATAAGCCGGTCCAATAAGCGTAAACATTAATACTGCAGCTAAAGTGTTTTGATGAAGAAAAATTGAAGTAAACCCTAATCCATGATTTGCCGTCCATCCATCACTTGGAATGCCGCTAATTAGGGAGAGAAAACTCAAAACAACAAATGCTGAATTAAGAATAAAAAAAATTCTAAACAAATCACTTAATTTACTTTTATAAAGTAATGCAATTAATAGAGCTGTCATTGAAATAAAAATATAAAATAATCCTCTACTAAAACTAACGAATGGTTCCAAAGACCAAAACGTACTAACTACTGCCCAAATTCCACATGGTAAAAACCAAAGCAGACTGTGCTTTAATTGCAAATCCCAAAATGTTTTGTAATTTAAAATCCAAATGCCAACAAATGAAAGAACAGCTACAATGTATAAATTATCTGTTCCTCTTATCATCCTTGCGGTAGAGAAAAGAAGACCTGAGAAGACAAGAGAGTTAGTTAAAAAGATTTTATTAAGTTGCATTAAAATAGTAATCTGAAAATAGTGCTTGGTTCTTAGTTAACTATTGCTTAGTTGTAGTTGATTTTAAATATTTAATAAAACCACCAACCATTTTTTTAATTTGGGAAGTTTTTGAATATAATTTCTCAAAATCAACATCGTTTATATATTCAACATCTTGTGCGACATATAATAAACTTTGAACTTCAGATGCAGATCTATATGAATAGTTCAGAAACTGAATAAATGATCTATTTGTTCCACTATCAAATCCTTCTTTACCCCATCAAATAAGATTTGAGTCTATTTTTTAAAAACATTTTACCATAATGAGTTTTTAAATATTTTTCACGATGTAAAGCATCAGCCTGATTTAGACATGCTTCAAAATAAATTAATCTTAGTGGTCTTCGTTCTTTAGTGGATTGAACTAATCCATTATTATGTTGCTCAAATCTTAATTCAATATTTTTTGTATACCCAGTATAAAATTTATTATCTTTTTCACTTTTTAATACATATGTAAAATAAAATTCACTCATAAAATATTGATTTATTTGACTGGGCTTATATTAGTCATAACTGAAACAGCACTTCTTTGAATTTGATCTTTTAGTCCAAAATCTTTTGAAAATTTATTTTGGTTAGTAATTTCATATATTTTCTTTACTAATTCTCTGGATTCTTTCCAAGCTTCAATATTTTCAAATTTTTCAATTTTCATTTTTTAACACGATCAAGAATCACACAATTTTTTTTGTTTTTTCGGTTCACCTGCTTCTAACCTCGGACCAAGAACTTCGAACTGTTTCTTTTAAGTTTTCGGGCTTCTGTTGGGAGTTTTCAATCTTTTCTATATTAAATCCTTTCACTACGCACCAAGAACTAAGAACTTTTAACCTTTACCCTTCACTTGTTACTCTTTACTCTTCACTAATCACCGTTTTTTAGAAATTCCAAAACCTCTTTTCTTTGAAGAATCAAGATTGATATAATTTTACTTAATGAAAGCAGAATAAGCATTGCAATAACTAAGGTAAATAATCCCAAATAATCATCAGCGTCAATTGAAATAATATTAAAATAATAAGCTGAAATAAATCCCGCAAAAATAATTATATGTGCTATTGAAGTTACTCTTTGGGTACGATGCAAGTTAAATTTGAATAAGATGCCATTCAAAGGAAAGTGTAAAAATATATATGCAACATAACCGCCGAACATAGTTAATACAATATTATTGAATAATCCCACATCAATACTGCTTGGAAGCAAATTTGAGAATAAGTTTGTGAGTAATAAAATTCCTATAAAGTAAAAAAACAAACCTAATGTAATTAAGCCCAAAGAATTAATAATCGCCGATTTAAGTTCGCTTTTACCGGAAGCGGCATAAATATTTTTCTCGGCAACGTTGCCCAAGTAAAAAATTGGCGCAATAATAGCCCAAGAAAATGTGTAAGCATTTGCCAGTTTTATGTTAAATAGATTATTAGCAAAAAATTTATCAGCCATTAAAACCATTCCAGCCGCAGAATTTATAATAAAAGTTGAAGCGCCGATTTTATAAAAATCTTTTACCTCATTTATATCTTTTATAGTACCTAATTCAAAATATTTAAGACATAGAATAACTGCCAGTAGTCCAAAAGCTCCATATAAAAAGAGAATATTTGTTTTGAGTAAAAGACTAAACAAAAGCGCTAAAAAATATCCGGTGGAGATTATAATAATTGTTAAAAAATATTTATTTGTTTTGGAATGAAATAATAATTGAAAATTGTAAATATTAAATATTATGGTAGAAAAAGAAATAATTGCAATGTTTAAAATATTAAATAGCGAAACATCAATTCCGGAAAATGCATTAACCAAAATGAAGCTTATAACAATATTGATAAAAACTAATCCAGCTAAAATAAAAGGAGTAAAATTAATTTGTGTAATTGCATAAGTAAATCCAAAAGTACCAATCGTTGAAATTAAAGATGCATAATAAAAAACTTTATTGAATTCGTTGTATTCTGATTCGTTTAGAAAATAAGGCAGAACCAAGTTAAATGATTTTAACAATATAAACGATAAAGCGATTAAGAAAGTATTTTTAAGGTATTCTTTTGAAATTGGCATTTAACAACAGTAATTAGTGAACAGTAGTCAGTAGTCAGAAATAAAGGAAAAAGGAAAAAGACAAAAATGAAAAGGAAAAAGTTCAGGATTAAGAATTAGGGAAATCAAAAAAAAAATTAATAATTATGAATTAAGAAATAATGATTTAAAAAATTGAAAAGAAATAATGAATTTAGTCTTCAAATTGCCATAATAATGTTAATACAGAATTATAGTTACTCATAAAAACATTTTGTTCCCATAAATAAAGATCGTCTCGTCCTCGTGTATCTTCGTACCAGGTATTAGCCATTACAATATTATCATTTTCATCAATTTCATTTTTTGCAAAGAATTTATATGCCTTGCTTTTTCTATCTACTTTGTAATTTTTAGGTATCCATTTTAACGGAAAATACTCATTCTTACAGTGCCAGATCACCTTTTCCCCTTTACTCATAATTACTGCACTGGGAGTTGAGCCAATATTTGCATATTTTATTGCGGTTGCCGTAAGTGAAGCATTAAAATATCCGGCGGTGTCTTTAATGAGATCAAAATTTAATTTTCTTCTTCCGGTAAACTTTTTAAACCATTCAGATGGCATTAAAAGTTCAGATGCAAATTCATTTGCATTTGCTTCCCAAATCTTATTTGAATTAAAAGAATTTATATCCTCGTTCAAGCAAGTAAACAGATCATTTTCCCTTAATTCCCTTTCGTTAAAATAATGCCCCATTTCGTGTGCTAAAGTAAAACGTTTTTGTCCTTTTTCTATTATATTGCTGTTTATTTTAGCTATTGCCAGTCCCTTTTTAAATTGGATACGACCCAAAGCATTTTCCATCGGTTCTTCATCAATAATTAGATTCTCGGCAAATGAAATATCTTCCAGATTAAGATCACCCGGTTTTTTAATACCGTAATCTTTTAAAATATTTAATGCGTTGGCAGATGGATTCAAAGAAATAGTTAATTAGTCCGTTAGCTAACGGATTGGTGCTTGGTTAATTAGTGCTTGGTGTTTAGTTAATTGTTGATTTAAGTTATTTAATAAACCCGCCAATCATTTTTTTTATTTTTGAAACATGATCATACATATTAGAAAATTCGTCATAATCTATGTAATTTAAATCTGAAGCAACATATAAAAGGCTTTGTACTTCAGACGCGGATCTATACGAATAATTCAAAAATTGAATAAATGATTTATTTGTTCCACTATCAAATCCTTCTTTACCCCGTCAAATAAGATTTGAGTCGATTCCCCAAAAACATTTTGCCGTAACATGTTTTAAGATATTTCTCTCGATGAAGAGCATCCGATTGGTTCAAGCAAGCTTCGTAATAAATCAATTTCAAAGGTCTTCTATCAGATGTTGATTTAACTAGACCTTTATTATGCTGCTCAAATCTTAAATCAATATTTTGTGTATAACCAGTATAAAACTTATTATCTTTTTCACTTTTTAATACATATGTAAAATAAAATTCACTCATAAAATATTGATTTATTTGACTGGGCTTACATTAGCCATTACAGAAACAGCACTTCTTTGGATTTGATCTTTTAACCCAAAATCTTTTGAAAATTTATTATTATTAGTTGCGTTGTATATATTATTAACTAATATTCTTGCTTCTTTCCATGATTCTATATCTTCAAATTTTTCAATTTTCATTTTCTTTAATCACGCACTAAAATCTACGTATCAGGCACTTTTTTTTATTTTTTTTATGTATTCAGACTTATTTTTTTGATTTTTCAGTTCACCTACTTCCAACCTCGAACCAAGAACAAAGAACTGTTTTTTTTTGTTTTCCGTCCTCTGCTTTCAATCTTTCTTTTCACCATTCACCAACCCGTTAGCTAACGGTCTATTCACTAATCACTCATCACCCTTCACTATTTACTAGCTACTAATTTCCGAGTATTATTCTAAGCTTTCCTCAATTACTGCTTTTAGTTCTTTGAATGCCTTTTGATAATCTTCAGTTTTATTTAGTATTTCTTTTATTTGGTATTCGTCATAAACATGACTAGTTAAATTTCTTTGCTCAATCATATCTAACCAAACGGCTTCATCTTTAATTAAACCTTGAGCATATCCTTCCTGAAAAACCATTCTTGGACTTTTGGCTTCAAAACCAAGGAATTCAAGTAATCTTTTTAAGGCTTTCCATCCCATTTCAAAAGTAAATTCAAATCTTTTAACAATAAGGTCCAAATACATATCTTCAAATCCCTGAGCTTTGATTTCATTCTCCATTTCTATAACTGCAATAAATTTTTCCAAAGCATTATTAAAGTTATAAAGTCCGTCCTCAGCCCTTAACCTTTTTGTGGAACTATAAATTACTTTACCGGTTGTTTCAACTCGATTCTTAAATCTTTTTTCCGTTTTTGAAATATTTACTACATCAACTTTTAAAAGCGTATTTATATTTTGAATTTCCTCTTTAATTATATGCATATCTTTAAATTTTTCATCATCGAATGCAATATCAATATCACTAGTTAATTTTGATTCGCCGTTTGCTTCGGAACCATAAAGGTAAATTCTTACGGGTTTTGCATATTTTAAAATTATTGATGTTACTTCTTTGATTATAGCAGCTTTATTACTCTGCATAACTTCTCCATCAAAATAAAAGTTAATTTATTAAATTCTTAATATTGTATCGATTCTTCATCTATCAGCTTCCAATTTCCGCCCTCAGTCCACCGCCTTCCGAATTCCGTCCACCGCCTTCAAATTTTTCAATTTTCATTTTCTTTAACCACACACCACGATCTAAAAATCACGCACTTTTTTTTATTTTTTATGTATTCAGACTTATTTTTTTGATTTTTCAGTTAACCTGACTCAAACCTCGAACCAAGAACTGTCTTTTAAGTTTTCCGTCATCTGCCTTCCGTACTCAGCCTTCCGAATTCCGTCCCCCGTCTTCAAATTTTTCAATTTTCATTTTCTTTAACCACACACCACAATCTAAAAATCACGCACTTTTTTTTATTTTTTTATATATTCAGACTTATTTTTTTGATTTTTCAGTTAACCTGCTTCTAACCTCGAACCAAGAACTACGTACTGTTTTTTAAGTTTTCTGTTATCCGCCTTCCGTCTTCAATTTTTTCTATTCACCAGTCACTAGTCACTATTTTTTTCTAGTTCTTTAGCCAACTCTTCCAGCAATATTTCATCTTTTAATATGCTGTCAATTTCTTGATCGGATAGTTTATCTTCCATGTTCCTAAAAGCCAAAGCAGTTGGATAATTTTTACTATGTTCTAGAATTCCGAATTCCGAAGTCTTAATCCTTTCTTTAAGTTTTTCAAAAAGTTTTTTCAGCTTTCTCCCTTTTTCATATTTCAGATCTCTTTCTCTAATTTCTAACAAATCCAGCATTTTTTTTTGAAACTGCACGGTATCAATACCGGCGCTTTTTAATTCTTCATCAATAATTTTATTATTTTCCGGTGTATCCTCATATAAAAAATTAATAAAATTATCTACTCGGCTATTATTCATAGCATCCTTTCAAATTTTTATTTTTATAAAATTTTTATTTTCACGATTTCTGATTTTTTACATCCCGTCTTGCCGTTTTCACGTCTTTACGTTTTCACTTCTTCACGTCTTTCCGTTTCCACGTTTTCTTACTTTTCCTGCTGCTCTTCTAATTCTTTTTTTAGCATTTCTTACTTCTTCAATTTCAATTTTTAATGTCTGCGAAATTGGAATATCTTTTGTCTCACCATTTAAAATTTCTTCCAAAACAAAATATGCATTTACGTCATTTTCCAATATTTTTTTAATTTCTACTATTTCGTCTTCAATACATTTATTAAATATAGACTCCTCATTTTGTGTCTCAATATCTAATAAAGATTTTTTATCCTCTAAATATTTTTCATTTAGTTTTTCATCTTCGTCAAGATTGAATTCAACGAGGGCTTTCGGCTTTTCATATTCAGTAAGCTTATTTAATTTTCTTAAGTTTTTATGAAATTCATTTCTCATTTCACTAACAATAGCCATGATCAATTGATTTTCAAAAGTCCTAACATTAACTTTATTCCAAGTCCGTTCACCTTCTATGAACTTTTGAAAAATATCTTGAAGAATGTCCTTTTCAGTTTTTCCATGCATACTATTTGCTTCAAAATAATACCAGATTTTTCCTAATGTAAAATAGGTTAGTCTATTAAGTGTATTTTTATTTTTACAAATAATATTTAGTTCAAAAAATATTTCTTCGCTAGTAGCGATTTCATTTTTAAATTCAATTCTATTAGTTGATTCGACAGATACTCTTTCCAAAATTACTCCTATTTTTCATCCGTTTCCTTAGATAATTGTGATTTAAATAGTTTGTATGTATCATGTCTAACCCTCC
This sequence comes from Ignavibacteriota bacterium, assembly GCA_016708125.1. NCBI lineage: Bacteria > Pseudomonadati > Ignavibacteriota > Ignavibacteriota bacterium. Next base: position 4,168,450 of record JADJGF010000001.1, read on the forward strand.
TAAATTAAATGATTCTTGTAATATTAATTTGCATAGAACTATATTTGGAAACTCATGTCATGTTACTCAAGCTAATCCGTTAGCTAACGGAATGAGGCTAAATTTAACATGCATTTATTAAATATTTTTCAATAGCTGTTCATTCCCTTTTTTTTCTGTTCCTTCAACTACCGGCATGCATTCCGATTTCTGTATTCTGATTTCTGCTTTTATTTTCTTCTTCACTCTTTTCTAATTTCCACAACTCCATCCTACTGACTCCTTACTTCTTACTACTAACTTCTATCTTTTCATACTCATATACTTTCTTTTCCCGCATTTTGCCGTTTTTAATTAAAAAAATTTTCTATGGCAAAATTTCTTTTTTCAAAGTAATTAATGTTAGAAAAGTTAAAGCGTTTTGTTTCTTATAAAAAATAATAAAAAAAGATTTCTCAGTCGTAAACCCTTCGAAATGAGAAGGTGACTAAGTGTGTCGGCGTTTCGATGCACATTGTTACTCAATGACCGGCACATATTAAAGCCACAAAATAGGGACCAATAATCTGGATTCCCATCCGTCAGTTGACGGATCACGGGAATGACTTTTCAAAATCATATAATTGCAAACAAAAGAAAAAAAATAAAGGAAAATAAATGTTCATATTTGATTTAGACAATTTCACCGATATATACGTTAGAAACAGAGTATTCTATCTTGGTCTTATCTTGTACTTCAATTGGCTTCAGAAATACCTGAAAACAATAATCAAAATAAGGCGTCAATTTATCGATGACTTCACAAAGATTTATAAAACCGATCACCCAATATTATTTATACGTGCACCGCCGATTATAATCTAAACATGGCAAAATATTAATAAAGTTAAAGAATAATATTAATATTACAAATTTTAAATGTTATAAGATTAATTTATAAATTACTTGTTTAACAAACAAGAAAAACTATAAATTCAAACAAAATGTCAAAGAACTTTTTTTAATACAAATATAGGATAAACAAAAATGGCTGAGCTAAATAAATCCGTACTTGGAAAAGTAAGCGGCAGTATAGGTGAACTCACCTTCCGTCAGAGAAACGGTAAAAATGTAATATGTATGAAACCTTCTTCGTTTACACCAGGCAGTGACGCAAATTCCATTGCAAGAAGAGATCGTTTTAAACTAAACTATCAAACTTGTAAAAGAACTAAACAGCATTCCCTTTATCAAAGAATATTGGAATTCCGTATCTCCTGCTGAAATGACGGGTTTCAATCTAATGTTCAAAGTTAATTATCAGAATGTAAGCTCAAATGATATAGTTTCAAATCCAATGATAATGCCGGTTACGGGGTTTAATATTAGTAACCCGACATGTGTTTTTAATACGGATAACTTTGAAATTACACTTGGTGCTATTGGTAATAATTCGGGAATTGATACACTAACCGAATCAAATTTGTCGTTGGTTAATATTTTACTTCTTAAAAATCCGGTAAACCCAACATTTGATTCTAATTATGTATCAACAATAATATCCGCGAATATTGCAATGCAGATTGATAATCCTCTTAATTTTTCAGTCAATATTCCAAACAATATTCAACATTTTTACAATAACTATCAAACTAAGAAAGTGTTTTCTGTTCTACTAACTTCTGATGCTTCAAATCAGATAATTCACTTCTCTAATACTTTCTCGGTGTAACATTGGGGCGGAGAAATCCGTCCTTTATTTTGATGTTAGTGAATTGTTAAATAAAAGTTTTTTCATTGGGATAAAAGATTTTCATTCCCTACATTTTTTGCTTTAATTCATAATTCTTAATTGCTAATTCTTACTCTTAATCCTAATCTTACTCTTTATCTTTATGCTGCAATATTAGGTTCCGGTACTAACTTTGTTTAACCCGAATGGCTGCCCCTTTGTTATCCCGGTTTGATTTTAATACGGGCAACTTTTTTTTAGAATATTCTGGGCATAGATTAAAAAATGAGTAACTGATTAGACGCAATATATTGCGTCTCTACATTGAAAAAAACATTTATTTAATTATAAAGATTTTCATTCCCTACATTTTTTGCTTTAATTCATAATTCTTAATTGCTAATTCTTACTCTTTATCCTAATCTTACTCTTAATCTTTTTGCTGCAATATTAGGTTCCGGTATTCCAAAAGATGGAAACCGGAATGACAAGCTATTAAATAAGTTTCAAGATTAACTTCTTCTTAAGGAATAAAGTTTGGGAATCAGATTTATTTTTGATAAAAAATTAAATTTGATTCTTCGACTAACTTTAACTGAGAATCTGCGCTTATTAATGGAAGTTTTAGAAAGATTCCTGTTGCAATAATAATACTATCTGGTAATTTCAAAGAATATTTTCGTTTAATATTAATTGTATGTTCTTTTATATGTGTATTGATATCAATAATTGTACATTCTGATAAAAAATCATTTATACTTTTAGTATCTGTTTTCGTAATTTCTTTATAAGAAAGTAATTCAAGTTGGGTAATAAATGAAACGAATAAATTCTTTTCATTTAAAATCGGAGTAAGTGTTTTATCTCCATTAAGGAAATATAAAATAATGTTTGTATCTAAAAGTAAACTATTCCCATTCATTTCTTAATTTTTTCTGAATTTCTAAAGGATCTTCTTTAAGTATAAGTACGCCGCAATATTTTTTAATATCTATTTTATTTTTAAGTGTTATTTTATTTCTATCAAGTATTGAATTTATTTGTTTTCTATTCATTCCTTTTTTAATTACTGTAACCATTTTGAACCTAATTTCTTAAATATTCTTTATTATAAATATACAAATTCTTTTTTATTGTATTATTTTTTTTCGGCCAACATCGGTCGACTCTTGTTTATAAATTAATTCTTTATTTTATGCAAATAAATGATGAAAACGACAATTTACTTAAATCATTATACCTAATTTCTAATTTTTCCGTTTCTGTCTCCGTTTCCGTTTCCGTTAGCTAACGGATAACGGATTCAAAAGTCTTTAAATTGTCGTAAATCACATGTCATTAAATTATATTTTTTCTTTAATTTTCTTTAATTCCGATACAAAATAATCTGCAATCATTTCTTTGCTCAAAATCTCCGCTGGTTCAAGGTGTTCCCCAATACTATTCTCTTCGAGATCATCTGTAAATATCAAAGTTTCAGAGTAAATTATTGGTGAAATATTTGGTGCTTTTATTTTAGCTATTTCAAATAGTTTCTCAATACCAATCACTTTTTTCGTTATAAAGTAAAGGTCATAATAATCTCTAATTGTATTTCTCTGTGAAATAGTTATAAGTTTTAATACACCAATAATTGCGGGTTTTGCAATATAAATTTTACCTAATTTACTAGAATGTTCTTGAATATTAAATGGAACTAAGGCTGCTCCGGTCGAAAAAAAAGTAACTTTAACTTCATTAATAATAAAGTCTACTTGGTAGTTCTTCTCTTCATTAATAATTTTATATTTACTAAAAACAGCATTTATACTTCTTTTAATATTTTTGGTATTAATTTCTTCACCATCAAAAACAAAATCAAGGTCTTCAGATTTTCGATGTTCAATTTGCATAGCTAAAGCAGTTCCACCGACTAAAGTATAATCTTGCATAAATTTCTGCTTCGATAAAACATTGAAAACATTTTTAGTATTTAAAGGTAAATATTCCAGATTAAACATTTTAAATAATCACTTTTTCAATAAAATTAATTCTTTTTTTATATTTATTTTTATTCGTAATCTTTTCCACCGTCTTTTTTATTTCTTTTATCTCAACCAGTTTTGTTAAGAGGATAATATCCTTTACATCTCCATAAAGTAGAACATTTTGGGTAATTACACTAAGCGGCAAGTCAGCTTTTTCTTTATAACTCCAGAATATGTATTTGGGGAATTTATCGATGTTCATGTGTTTCTTTTTGAATTTAATTCTACAACTTAAAAATAAAAATAAAGCGATTAGTAAATAGTGAACAGTAATGAGTAAAGAAGATTGGAAGTTGGGAATATATTGACTTCAAAACGTAAACAACTTTTCGCTCTACTTTACTAATCCAAAATTTTTTCTTCTCTTCCTTACTTCGTCTCTCTTGAGATTTCTCAACCGAAAACATTGGGGTTCGAAATGACAAGATCTTTTTATTTTCTTACTACTGTTTACTGACTTCTGTTCCGTTAGCTAACGGACTGACTTCTGTTCCTTTGAGATTTCTTACCCAAAAAAAACATTGGGATTCGAAATGACAGATTATTTATTTTATCTGTTAATTTGTTAACTCACGGATGTAATATTTTTATTTTTCCGCATCTGAGGTAAGTCTTAATAATTCATAATTTTTAATTCATAATTTTTTTGTTTCTTCCTTACTTCATTTATCTTGAGATTTCTCACCCGAAAAAACATTGGGATTCGAAATGACAAGTTCTTTATATTATTATTACTAGATACTTGATACTAGATTCCGGATAATTTCATTATTAAAACTATATTTTCGAAATTTCCGGAATGACAACTCGCTTCATTTGGTCATGCTAACCATATTTGTTTAATATTTGAATATTGCTTTTTGAAATTTGTTTGTCGTTTGTAAATTGTTTTTTTTGCCTTATTCTCGATTACGCTCTGAAGCGTTACACCAAAAAGCGTAATTACAAATACTTAAATAAAAATAGTTTATAGATTGGATCAGCAAATTCATACTTATTTTCGAATGGTTCAATTATACCGTCTTCAATGAATGATGAAATTGCTTTTTGTGTTGTTGAATTAGCTCCCAGACTAAATTTTTCCATCACTTCTTTGGAAAATATCCCAATTGATGAATTACAAAGAGCACTTAAAACTTTCTTTCTGTAATTTGTTTGTTTTGAAGTTAACTCCCAGTAATAATCGGATTTTAATTCAATGATTGTTTTTATTGCACTATCTACATGTTTTTTTGTTATTTCTTCATGTTTGTTAATTACTTGCTGCCAAATTTCCGCAGCAACGAATTGAATATAATATGGTATTGAATTAACTGAATTGATAATGTATTCAGCTACTTCAGTCGTAATTTTAATTTTGTCCTTTTGGAATTGTTTCCGTAAATAATCAATCGAAAACTTAATATCAATTGTGTTTAAATTAAGCAGTGCTGCTGAATTATAAAATGCTCTGTTTTTATTTGAGAACATGTCTTTTAACAAATGTGTTCTGCTGCCAAGAAATAAATATGAAACATTTTTGTGATGCTGAATTAGACTTCGTAAAATTTTCTCAAATGATTCACCGTTTAACTTTGTTATTTCTTGAAATTCGTCAAAAGCAACAATCCAACGTTTTTTAGTTGTAGCAAATTTTTCGGGTAAATTTATAACATCTTCTAAAGTCTCAATTTTTTCTGCACCGTTTATCCATGAAAAAGAAAATTCAGGACTACCTTGCTGATTAAATGTTATACTGGGAACTATACCTCTAATTAATTTGCTTATTTTTTTAACTGTTTTCTCAATTTGATTTTCTTCATTTTCCGCTATTAATTTTGAATAATTTTTTATGAATGTTTCTCGTGAATAAATACTCATAAAATCCAAATAAACCGTAATTAATCCTTCTTTATTTAATTCCTTAAGTGTTTTTTTTACTAATGAAGATTTCCCATATCTTCTGGGTGCATATAAAACTATATTATTGCCTCCCGCTAAAGTTGCTTTAAGTCTTTCCACCTCAACTTCTCTATCATAAAAATATTCACCTTCAACTATTTGTCCGTACTTAAATGGATTCATTTTCTATTTCCATTAAATTAACCAAATTTGTAAAATTTATTACCTTTTACACATGTAACAAGCAGATAAACCTTTCATTTCAATTCACATCTTATCAATCAATGTCCAAATTTCGTTTAATTCAAATTTCTTAATTTTATTATTCAAAAATGAAAAATTAATTTGTGATTTAGAATTTTCTAATATTCCCTTAATATCAATTAAGTGTTTTTGACTTTTACCTTCTTTATAAAATTCCATTTTTTTTATAATTATATATTCAATTGGAGCGACATAAATAAATCCTCCCAAGAATTCTACTTCAACTTTATTTTGCATTGCCCAATGCTGAAATTTATCATCTCCAATTAAATAAATATCGGCTCTAAAACCGGTTTCATGATGAATAAGATTAAAATGACCTTTAGATTTCTGTTTAATTTCTTCAAGAATTACTTCTCTGGGGGGACAATAAAATTCTTCCAACTTGAAAGCAGAAATAAATTTATTGATTTCATATTCATTTAAAGAAATAATTAAATCAATATCGTGCGTCATTCTGGGATCACCATAAACTATTGATGCAATTGATCCGGTAATAAAATAATCGATGTTATTTTGTGCTAAAATATTTGTATAAATTGCAAATAAATTAGTTTCTTGCATTCAGAAATATCTCTTTTACTTTTCGATTTATTTCTTCTTCCGATAGATTTGGATTAAATTTTTTTAAAGCAGCTTTTTTTAATTCTTTTGCCAAATTTATAAGATTTAGTGTTTGTATTAGTTTTTGTTCCGGTGTTAAATTTGTCATTTTAAAACTAATCTTTTATTATTTTTTGATGTATATTTAGGAAATAAGGTTTTCAAATCGTAAACAAGTTTTCGCACTAATTTACTAATTCATTTTTTTTTCGTCACATCCTTAATTCACTTATCTTGAGATTTCTCACCCGAAAAAACATTGGGATTCGAAATGACAGATTAATTATTGAATCTTTCAATCCGTTCGCTAACGGATTCATAATTTTTATTGCTTGTTCTCCAATAGGTTCAAAGTATTCCTATGGAGGATGCGCTTGACATTAATCTTTCTCTTAATCTTTTAGCTGCAATATTAGATTCCGGTCATATTCGCTTACTTATGTATTACTGGAATGAAAGATTTATGTAAACAACAATTTTAATTTTCAATTCTTAATTCATATTTATTCCCGCCAAAGAAGGGCAAGCCATGCCAAAGGCGGGCAAGCATAATTATTAATTTTATTCTAAATTTCTTTTACAACTCCATTTTCAAATTTGTATGTTTTACTCGATTTTTCACAAAAAGCAATTCCGTTTTCATCAAACTTTAACTTCTTGCCGGCTTCACTATACCAACCGACTATTCTTGCGGGATTACCTACTACGAGAGCAAAATCTGGGACATCTTTCGTGACAACAGAACCGGCACCGACAAACGCAAATCTGCCGATTGTATGTCCGCACACTATTGTAGAATTTGCACCCAGTGATGCTCCTTCCTTTACAAGTGTTTTGATATAATATTCCGCACCGACTTGGGGATATTTGCTTCTTGGATCTAAAATATTAGTGAACACCATCGAAGGACCGCAAAAGACATAATCTTCCAATATTACACCTTCATAAACAGAGACGTTGTTTTGGATTTTTACAAAGTTACCTATTTCAACATTATTTGCGATGTTTACGTTTTGTCCGAGTATGCACTTTTTACCAATTTTTGCACCGCTTTGAACATGTGTGAAATGCCAAATTTTGGTGCCTTCACCGATTTCAACATTATCATCAACTACTGCGTATTGGTTAACATAATAATTGTTTTGAGTTGACATAAAAGCCTGAAAAGAAATTATAAATTAAGCTTGCCCGCCCAGCCCCGGCTGGTAAACGTGGCGGGAATTATGAATTAGAAAAGAGTAGAAGAAATAAGAAATAATTATGAATTAAGAATTATAAAAAAATGAAAATGACGAGTTATGAAAATTAAATTAGAAATTAAAAAGAGAAAAGAAAATTAAGAATTAAGAATTAAAAAAGTAAAAATGAAATTGAGAGATTATAAATTTTGTTTGGAACTTTTTATAATTGAAGTAAGAATTCTGATTATTTCATCATTTGAAAATATTGCATCGTTAAAATTAGTACTTGTTATTTTGCTTTCTTGCAGTAATCTTAACCAATATTTTGTTTCCCTTGCTTCCTTTGCCGCGATACTTAGTTTATTTATAAAATCTTTTTTAGATACTGCTGAAATTGATTCATTAACATTTGCACCAATGCTTGTTCCAGATCTGAGTAATTGTTTCGATAAAATAAACTCTTTTTCATTAACAAGTAATTTGTACAATTGAATTATTTGAATTGCAAAATCAAATGACTTTTGTTCAATTAGATTATCTTTCTTCAATTTTTTTTATTTTTTAATTCAATATTCCTAATTCAAAATTATTAATTTCTTTTTATTGTCGGATGCGGATACTCCATTTTATCTTCAACTTTTGCGTTTCTAATTTGGTGAACTATTTCAATTGACTGCCTTGCGTCACACAATCCAAATCCTTTTCCTGCAAGAATTGATTCATAAACTTTTAAGTGAAGATCAGTAAATCCCTCGCTAAATTGGAATTCTTCTCCATCTAAAGTAAGCGAACGAAATGTTGTTTTATTTTCACTTCTTACCTTTTCGGGTAAATCATTTTTTTCCAAAGACAAAAACCATCTTACATTTGCTTTTTCAAATTCGAGAAATCCGCTAACTCTTCTATTTTCTTTCAAATAAATTTTATTACTTTGAACTTTCCCAAATATCCAACCAAGCATATCAAAAAAATGAACGCCGATATTTGTTGCAACTCCTCCCGACTTTTCAATAATACCTTTCCAAGAAAAATCATACCAAGGACCTCTAAAAGTTATGTATGTTAGTACAATTTCGTGTTTACTGATTTTATTTTCTTTTTCAACTTTATTCTTCAATTCAATTATTGCTTGATGTTCTCTTAGCTGAAGAACATTATATACCTTTTTTCCGGTTTCATTTTCAAGTTCTTCAAGTGCATCTAAATTCCATGGATTTAGAACCACGGGTTTTTCGCAAATGGCATCTGAATTTGACCGTAATGCAAGTCTAATATGTGCATCATGCAAAAAGTTAGGTGAGCAAATTGATAAATAATCTATTGAATTTTCTGGTGATTTTCTTCTTAATCTTTCAAGATGTCGTTCAAATCTTTCAAACTCTGCAAAGTAACTTACGTGTGGGAAATATCGATCAAGAATTCCAACAGAATCATGCGGATCTAAAGCTGCAATTAAATTATTTCCGGTTTCTTTTATTGCCTGCAGATGTCGAGGAGCAATATATCCGGCAACACCGGTAATTGCAAAGTTTTTCATTTTAACATTTTCCACTTTAAAATTTCATAAGAATTTACTTTAGATAAACAGCTTCAAATTTTGCTAAGGGAGCCATTCTTGCTTTATTCAATGTTAAAGTATCGTTTCGGAAATTGAAATTATCTGAAGTGTTTAATACTTTAAAAAATTGTGATTCGGTTTCCATATTTTCACATGCCATTAAAGTAGATGCAATATTGGTAAATGAAATTCGGTTTCCATCTTTTAATTCATAATTTCCGGAAAATGAATTACACCCGCCGAAACCAATAATCTTATTATCCATTTTCAGAATAAAATGCAATTCTTTCTGCTGATTTTCTTTCCATTGAATTCGCTTACCATTGAGTTCTATTAGTTTCCAATATTTCTCAACAATTTCATTATTTAATTTTGTAATAATATATTTATCGGCAAGTATCCCGGAAATTCTATTTCCATCCATATCAAGTTGGATAATTTTATTTTCACCAACGAGAAATTTACTTGCTCCATCCTTAATATTTTGAAGTGTGATAATATTTCCCGAATCATTCCAAATAAAATTTCCTTCGTTTTTAAAGTATTCTTCTGATTTGCCTAAATATTTAGTACGTTTTAAATAAGTCATATTTTGCTTAAGTACAATTTGCGTCTCAATTCCTTCACAATCTGCACATGGTAAAATTCCGGTATAAGTTCCTTCCCAATCAACAGAATTTGAAGAATTGTCAGCTGTGGAAATTACATTTTTATTTAAATCGATTTCTGTTTTTGTAGAACATGAAAGGATAAATGCCAAACTAAAAAGTAAAGTCACGAAACTTACATACATATTTTTAAAATTAAATTTTTATATTGAAAATTTTTATAAGCAATTAAACAATAATTACTTAACTATGGTTTTAAAATAATCTATTGTTTTAATTAAACCCTCTTCAAGTTTAATTTTTGGCTCCCAATTTAATTCTTTTTTGGCAAGAGTAATATCCGGCTGCCTTTGCATAGGATCATCCTGCGGTAAAGGTTTATATACAATTTTTGATTTTGAATCCGTTAACTGTAAAACTTTTTCAGCCAATTCAAGCATGGTAAATTCACCGGGATTGCCAATATTAACGGGACCGGTAAAACCATCTCTGCTATTCATCAGCTTAATCATTCCGGAAATTAAATCATCAACATAACAAAAACTTCTTGTTTGTTTTCCGTCACCGTAAATTGTAATATCTTCGCCTTTCAGTGCTTGAACGATAAAATTACTTACAACTCTTCCGTCATTCGGATCCATTCTTGGTCCGTAAGTATTAAAAATCCTCATAACTTTAATATCCAAGTTATAAATTCTATGATAATCAAAGAATAGTGTTTCCGCACATCTTTTACCTTCATCATAACAAGCGCGCGGTCCAATTGGATTTACCAAACCTTTATAAGTTTCCGGCTGCGGGTGTACGTCGGGGTCACCATAAACTTCGGAAGTACTTGCTTGAAGAATTTTTGCCTTTGTTCTTTTTGCAAGTCCAAGCATATTAATTGCTCCAACAACTGATGTTTTTGTTGTTTGAATTGGATCGAATTGGTAATGAACTGGAGATGCAGGGCAAGCTAAATTATAAATTTCATCAACTTCTACATAAAGCGGAAAAGTTACATCGTGCCGTAATAATTCAAAATATGGGTTATCGAGTAAATGCTCTATGTTTTCTTTGTTGCCTGTAAAAAAATTATCTGCACAAATAACGTCATTTTTTTCACTGACTAATCTTTCTGCCAGATGACTTCCTAGAAATCCTGCTCCACCGGTTATTAATATTCTTTTTTTCATTTTATCCCTTCTTGAAAAATTTAAAATCTTATAAGGTTTTAATTATAGCTTCGCCAATTAAGTCACATTTTACTAATAATAGAGATTGAATCTTATTTGAAAAGCAGATTTTCTATAATCCCTATTTATAGTCCAAATATATTTGTTTTTATATATTTTATCAAAAATATTTAAATAAAATTATTAATGAATTACTATAACTTTATATTTATAAACAATTTGATAAAAAAAATTTGCCTTTCACTTTTTTAGATTGCTTCTATTCTCTCGCAATGACTGTCATTTTTTTACTTTTCACATTTTACTGTTCACGCTTCACGTCTAGCTCTTAAGTATTTCCAAAATTCTTTTGCTTGCTAAGCCATCACCGTAAGGATTTACGGCGTTTGCCATTTTTTCATAAGCATTTTTATCGTCAATAAGTTCGGAAACTTCATTAATAATTGTGTTTTTATTGGTTCCGACTAATTTTACAGTTCCGGCTGTTACTGCTTCAGGTCGTTCAGTATTTTCACGCATAACTAAAACCGGTTTACCTAAACTTGGGGCTTCTTCCTGTACTCCTCCGGAATCCGTTAAAATTATCTCTGCATTCATCATAAGTGAAATGAAAGGCAGATATGTTTGCGGTTTTAGCAGAATAATATTTTTCCTTCCGCCAAGTAATTTATTTACGGGATCTTGAACATTTGGATTTAAATGTACGGGATAAATAAAATGGTAGTTAGGAAATTTATCCGCAAGTTCCGAAATTGCTTCACAAATATCGATAAATCCTTGTCCAAAATTTTCTCGTCTGTGCCCCGTAATTAAAACATACGGTTTTAGATTTACCAGATTATGGTTTTCCAATCCTTCAATTATTGGTTTTATTTCTTTTACTTTTTCTGTTGCCAAGAATAAAGCGTCAATAACTGTATTTCCGGTAATAAAAATATTGTTATCTGAAATTCCTTCAGTAAGCAAATTTTCTTTTGATATTAGTGTCGGTGCAAAATGCAGTTCAGCAATTCTGGAAGTTAAAACTCTATTCATTTCTTCGGGAAACGGAGAATATTTTTTAAAAGTTCTTAGACCGGCTTCTACGTGTCCCACTTTTATTTGGTGATAAAATGCGACAAGTGAAACTGCCATAACCGTTGTCGTATCACCTTGAACAAGTACAATATCGGGTTTGTAATTTTTAAAGTATTCATCGATTGAAGAAATTATTGTTGCGGTTAATTTGCTCAAAGTTTGATTCGGCTGCATCAAATTAAGATCAACATCTGGAACAATATTAAAAATTTCCAAAACTTGATCAAGCATTTGTCGGTGTTGAGCAGTTACGCAAATATTTACTTCAAAAGCGGGATCTTTTTTTAATTCAAGAATTACGGGAATTAATTTTATTGCTTCAGGCCTTGTTCCAAATACAACTGATATTTTCATAATAAGCAAATTTATTAATTATTGAAATATTCATTCTAAAAAGGTTAAATAACAAAAAACAAATCTGTTAGCTAACGGACAAATAACAAACAAATCTCAAAAAACAAACAAAAAAAAATTCCAAAAAGGAAATTCCAAACAACAAAACTTTTACTGATTATTATTTTTTCACAAACTCATTAATTTTTTCAACAACAAAAGTAATTTGTTCTTCAGTCAGTTCAGGATAAATTGGCAATGCAATAGATTTCTCAGCTGCAAAATCTGCAACCGGAAATACTTGATTTTTGAATTTAGAATTCTTGAAAACTTCTTGGAAACATTCTTGTTTATGAAACGGAACAGGATAATAAATTTCTGTTGCTATTCCATTCTCTGTTAAGAAACTTCTCATTTCATCACGTTTTTCAACACGAATAATATACTGATTATAAATATGGTAGTTGGAGATTTGAGATGAGAGATTTGAGATCTCAGATTCAGAATTCTTTTCTCCTTGCTCCTTACTACTAACTCCTAACTCCTTATAAATTGCTTTCGGAAGCAGAACTTTATTCATTTTATCAAATTCAGAAATTCCCTCTTTATCTGCTAAGGAGAATGATTTAAATAACGAATTATATAACTCTGCATTTTTTCTTCTTTTTTCCGACCAAGAATTTAGATGCGGAAGTTTTACATTTAAAACTGCAGCTTGAATTGCATCTATTCTAAAATTTCCACCAATCACACTGTGATAATATTTTGGTTCTCCACCGTGAACTCGTAATATTTTAAGTTTATCGGCAAGTTCCTCGTTATTTGTAACTACCATTCCGCCATCGCCAAAACATCCCAAATTCTTACTTGGGAAATATGAATAACAGCCAATATTTCCAATCGTGCCTACGCATTTTCCATCTTTGTATTGTGTAGAAATTGCCTGCGCACCGTCTTCAATAACTTTTAGATTATAATTTTTTGCAATTTTCATTATCGGATCCATATCTGCACTTTGTCCGTACAAATGAACCGGAATTATTGCTTTGGTTTTATTTGTAATTTTTTCTACAATTTTAGATGGATCAATATTAAAAGTTACGGGATCGCTATCGACAAAAACCGGAACTGCATTTAATCGAGAAACTACTCCCGCGGTTGCAAAGAAAGAATAAGTGGGAACAATCACTTCATCGCCGGGCATAATATCAATTGCCATTAAAGCAACCAAAAGTGCATCCGTACCCGAAGAAACTCCAATTGCCCGTTTTGCACCTAAATATTTACATGTGGCTTCTTCAAGTTTTTGAACTTCCGGCCCTAAAATAAAATATTGAGATTCAGCAACTTTAAGAATTGCTTCATCCAATTCTTTTTTAAGTGACTGATATTGCATTTTGAGATCTAATAATGGAACTTTCATAATTATACTCTTAAAATTGTTTTATGTTTTTGTTGTTTATATCGGTATAAAAAATTTTAACTATAGCTTCGCCAATTGAATTACATTATAAATTAAATTGATAAAGAAATTTTAATTTTTCTAAATCAATAGATTGATAAAACCTTGAAAATCAAGCAAATAATTTAAACATAATAATTAATAAAAGAAATAACCATCAACTTAATAATAGAAACTTTTGAAAAATTAAATTAATGATGCTTGTTATGAGGTTGACTCAAAAAATCTGACATTATAATGCTGAATTCATTTCAGCATCTATATTTCTGCTGATTTCTATATATTAGATTCCGAAATAAACTTGCCTGACATAAGTTTGGGTAGGAATCCAGAGAGAATTTAATAAATTCATGTCCGTTTGTTGACGTATCATCGGAATAACATTTTGAATATTTCTGAAGCATCCTAACACTTATTTCATAAAATTATTTTAACTTTAACTACTGCTATTTTTGTTCTAAGTCACATTAAACTTTTTTTGCTTCTTTACATTTGCTTAAAAGTTTAATGAAATTTAGGAAGGACAGAAAATGGTAGTAACAAAAACATTAAGTAGAAACCTATTTTTAAGTGCAATGTTTAATCAGAAAACGTTTACAGCTTCTCAAACTTTGGATTATGATCAAGCACCTACTTTGCAAAAAGTAGAGAACGTATATTTTGTTTTGCCTGCATATAATGAAGAAGAATCTTTACCAAACCTCTTGAAAAGAATTTCGGAAATTAATTCTAAGAATAACGTCCAAGTGAAAGTGGTTGTTGTAAACGACGGTTCAAAAGATAAAACTGCCGATGTTACAATTAAAGCTGCCGAAAATCTAAATTTGACTTTGGTAAATCACGAAAAAAATATGGGTTTGGGACAAGCAGTTCAAACCGGAATTAAGGAAGCTTTATCGCAAGCAAAAATAAATGATATAATTATCATTATGGATGCCGATGATACGCATGATGTAAATTTAATGGATCAGATGATTGATAAAATTGAAGGCGGCGCAGATATAGTAATTGCTTCTCGTTTTGTTAACGGCGGGAATGATGAAAGCGCTCCAATATTCAGAAGATTTCTTTCACGCGGCGCAAGTTTTGTATTCAAAACAATTCTTCCTTTAAATGATATTAATGATTTTACAAGCGGATACAGAGCTTACCGTGTAAGTATGCTGCAAAAAGTTTCCTTCCATTTTGGTGAAACTTTAGTGAATGAACAAGGTTTTGCTTGTATGGTTGAGCTTTTACTCAAACTAAGACATTGGTCGCCGAAAATTGTAGAAATTCCATTTTTCCTAAGATACGATAGAAAACTTGGCGCAAGCAAATTAAAATTGTTCAAAACAATTATGCAATATTTCAAATTAGGTATTCGCGATCGTGTTTCACCAAGTCCGAGAAGAATATAATTTATGAAAAATATTGTAGTAATTGGCGGCGGAATTGCCGGATTAGCTTCTGCACAGAAACTTGCTAAAGACGGTTATAATGTAACTCTTCTTGAGGCTAACAATCAGCTTGGCGGATTGGGCACATTTTTTAAGCATAATGATTTATGGATTGATAAATTTTATCATTGCCAAATGCCGAGTGACGATCCACTTCTAAAATTAATTGATGATGTTGGAATTTCAGATCAATTATACTGGAAGCCAACAAGAATGGGATTTATTGTTGACGGAAAAAGATATTCATTTAATACTCCTATTGATCTTTTAAAATTCAAACCAATAAGTTTTATCGAAAGATTAAGATTCGGAATTGTAAGCCTTTCACTAAGATATTTGGGAAAAGGAAAAGATTTAGATAATCTCCCAATAGAAAAATGGTTTAAGAAATTATACGGCGCTAATGTTTGGAATAAAATTCTAAAGCAATTATTTCTTTCTAAATTCGGAGATCATTCCGGAAATCTTCCATCATTATATATTTGGCAAAGGCTTGGTCGAGAAAAAAATGTTGCAACCCGCGGATATATGAAATGCGGAATGAAAGGGTTTATTGATGCAATTGAAAGTAATATCAAATCAAATGGCGGAAAAGTTTTAGTAAACTCCCCCGTTAAAAAATTAGTGCAAAATGAAAAAGGAATTGATGTAATTTTAGAAAATCAAACAATTAATGCCGATTGGGTAATTTCCACAATCCCAATTCCGTTATTTGCAGATTTAGTAAAAGATTCAAATTTGAATGATAAATTTTCCGATCCAAATCTTACTTACCAAGGTGTTGTTAATGCAATGTTTTTCTTAAAACGACCTTTGGATAATTTTTACTGGACTCCGGTTGTTAACTCAAATACCGAATTTGACGGTGTTGTAGAAATGACCGAACTTGTTGAAAAATCTCAATACGGCAATATGAATATGGTTTACGTTATGAAATATTGCAGCAGAAATTCTGATTTATTCAAAGAAGATGAAAAATCTATTGCAGAACGATGGAAAAAACAATTACTAAATCTTTATCCCGATTTGAATTTTAACGAAAGTGATATCTCAGATATAAAAATCTTTAAAGCTCCGTTTGTAGAACCTATTTATCCGTTAGGATATTCGACAATAAAACCAGATCTACACTTAAAAGGAACAAATATTTTGTTAGCTACATCGGCTCAAGTTTATCCAAATATTACATCTTGGAACGCGAGCACCGGTTTAGTAGAAAATGTTTTAGAGTTACTTAAAAAACTCGATAGTAACTAGCAATATTTTTTGATTATAAATTTTTATTGTATCAAATTGATTTAAATCAAAATTTCCTTTGCTCTAAATCACAATTAAATTATAAAATTATTATTTATTTGAGACTGTAATTCTAATTTAGACTTAAATCGTGAAATTTCAAATAAACAAGAAGTGATTTATGAAAAAGTTCAATATTGCAATATTTTTAATGGTTACATCGCTTAGTATTTTAGGGCAAAATCTAAAACCCGGCGATGGAATTAGAATAAATTTTTACAATATCACAGAAAATCTAACCGGTGATTATTTCATTCAAGATAACGGAAATCTTCATCTTCCTTATTTGGGTATGATAAATTCTGTTGATAGTGACTTCAACGATTTAAGAAATCAAATAATTTCGGAATATTCAAAAATTTATAAAAACCCGGAATTAAGCATTCAACCGCTTTACAGAGTTGATATTTTAGGCGAAGTTGGTAAACCAGGAGTTTATTACTTAACCGGATATGAAACAATTTCCGATCTTTTATCTTTAGCAGGCGGAGAAACAAGTGATTCTAACATTGATGAATTATCAATAATCAGAAACGATTCTCAAATGGAAATTGATATTGAAAAATTCTTAGAAGGTGAAAATAATTTAGCAGATATTGGTTTAGAATCCGGCGATAAAGTTTACGTTCCAAGAAAGTGGTTGGTCGGAGTTAGAGACGCATCTGTTATAGTTTCCGGAGTTGCAGTTTTAGCAGCTATTGCAAGTTTATTCACAAGATAAAAATTTAGAGCATAAGGGTTATAAAATGAGCCGAAATAAATACATTAGAAAATCAGAAATTTCATTAAAAGAAATTTTTAGAATTTTTATGCAGAGAAAGTTAATAATCATTTCCTTTATTTTACTTTCTGTGCTTGCAGCAATAATATACAATAGTTTTAAAACACCGGTTTATCAAAGTTCGGTATTGCTTAAAAAAGAAATGTTAGCCGATCAAAATGATAATGATGATGTTATTAAAACTATTCTAAGCGGAAGAACTCAAGATGACCTTGAAACTGAAATGCAATTAGTTCAAACTCGACAAGTTTTAAATTCCGTAATTGAAAAACTTTCACTAAATATTATTATTTCAAAAATTGTTGAACAAGACGGAAATGTTACAATTATTGATTTACCTTTAACTGAATATCAGCATAATTATTTGCTTAATGAATATCCAACTACTTTTCCAAATATAAATAATTTAGGTATCGGACTGAGAACCCATGAGAATTCATTTATAGTTTTAGCAAAAAAGAATAACACTTTTGATGTATTAAACAAATACAGAGAAAGCGTATTTACAGACGGAAAAAGATATTCAAACCTTTCTTCATCGGAATGGAATATAAACATCGATTGGGCAAAAAATACTTCCGGATGTGAAATTCATTTTGAAACTTTAGATTACAATGAAGTTCTTGAAGAATTATTTCAAAATGTTTCAACCGAAAAGAAAATTAAAACTAATATTTTCGAACTGTTCGCAAAATCAAATTATTCATTTACAACAAAAGAGATTGCAAATGTTATTGCAGATGAATACAAACAAAGCAGAGTTGATTTACAAAAAGAAAACTTAAAACATTCTTTTACTTTTATTGATGACAGATTAAAAGACGTTGCGCATAATTTAGAAAATGCAGAACAAGAATTAAGTAATTTCAAATCGCAAGAAAAAATTGTACAAATTGATGAGCAATCAAAACAGTTGGTAGAATTTCTCAGCAATTTAGAATCTGAAAAACTTAAAGCCGAGCTTGATCTTGGTGTTAATAAAAATAAATTCAGAGATATTGAAAAACAAATTAATACTGAAGGCTATGTTGATCAAACATATTTAACTCCGGAACAATATACATCATTTGATACGCCGTTTTTGAATCTGATGAAAGAATTAACAAATACGGAATTACAGAGACTTGAACTTTTGCAGAGACGAACAGAACTTCATCCGGATGTAATTTTATTAGATGAGCAAATAAGCAGAATTAAATCGGAGTTAACAAGATATAATCATAACACATTAACAGCGTTAAAGATTATTGCAAATTCACAGAAAAATAAATTAGAAAATATAAATACTTTGATTTCAAAATATTCCGGTGATTTGGAAAAACTTCCAGAACAAGAAAGTATGCTTGCCGGTTTAATGCGACAAAAAGAAGCTTACGAGAAAATGTACAATTTGCTTCTTGAAAAACGCGAAGAAATGAGAGTTGCCGAACTTTCTAAACTTCAAGATATTATAATTCTTGATAAGGCAATTGAGCCAATAAAACCAATAACTCCGAATAAAAAATTAAATTTAGTTTTGGCAAGTTTATTTGGTTTACTTTTAGGTTTGGTTGGTGCACTATTCGTTCATTTTAATGATAAAAAGATTAGTGATATTTCTGATATTGAACGCGAATTTAATTTCCCAATTTTAAGTGTAATTCCGCCTTATGATAAAGAATTAAAAAATACAATTTCTTCAACAGATAAAGTGAGTGATAAATTTGTAAGTATGATGGACGAAAAATTCAGATTTAAAGAAGCTTACAGAACTTTAGAAACAAAACTTAGTTCAAAAATTTCCGGTCAACCTAAAAAAGTAATGATTACAAGCTGTGAAGAAAACGCCGGAAAAACAACAACAGCAGCAAACTTGGCAATAACTATTGCACAATCCGGTAAAAAAGTTTTGTTAATTGATTGCGATATTAAAAAACCAAGTATTTCAACAATGTTTAGTTTACCGAAATTTTCTTCCGGATTAGTTGATTATTTAACCGAGAAAACCGAAACGCCAAATATTTATAAGCCAATTAAATTAACAACAAATTCTAATCTGCTTATGAATATTGATGTTCTGCCAACCGGAGTTTTCTCAAATATTTCCGGTGAAATTCTTGCTTCGGATAGAATGAAAAAATTATTAAGTAATCTTGAATCTTACGATTTTGTAATTCTTGATACACCTCCTATTACAAGATTATCAGATGCTCTTTCACTTGGAAGAATTGTTAAAGATACGGTTTTGGTTGTCAGATCCGGACAAACAGAAAAAGAAAGTATAAGCTGGGCAATCAGCGAATTACAATCTGCCGATATTAATTTTTTAGGAACTTTAGTAAATGATTGCGAAGTAAAAGACAGCAGTTTAAAATATCAATATGGCTATAACTACGGAAAATCATAAACACCAATTATGCAGTTAAAATGCAGACTAATGATAATCTTAAAATATCGTTAATATTATTTTTTTCGTTTTTGTTTTTTTATGCTTTGCAGATTCCATATTACACATCTAAACCGGATGTTATTGTTTTTGCAATTAGATCTTTAGCAGAAAAACCAATTACTGACTTCGCATATTTACCTCAAAATACTCTTCTAAGCGGAAAAGCTTTACCAAATTATCATTTAGGGCATACAATATTATTATGGCTGGTTTATCAAGTTGTACCGCTTGATTATTCCGCAACCATTTGGACTTCGGGATTTATTTCATCAATTAGCGGAGCCTTAATTGTTGTATTTACTTATTTAATTTGGCTGAGCTTAGGATTTAATAAAAAGAAATCTATAACGATTGCAGTAGTAGTAGGTTTAATTCCAAGTTTCTGGGAGCAATCAGTAATCGGTGAAGTTTATTCACTTCAATTTTTATTTATTCTTCTTTTTGTTTTTGCGTTTATAAAAGATCATATTTTACTTTCATCACTATTTTTTGCATACGCCAATTTGGTTTCGCCACTTTCCGGATTGGCATTTGGTTTAATTTTTCTAAAAGGTTTTAATAAAACAACAATTAAAAAATCAACTATTGTTGGTGCTTTAGCTGTTGTAATTTATGCAATTGTCTATTTACTAATCGGCGCAAATTTACTTGATTTGTTAAATCCACTTTCCGCCGAACCAGAAGGAAGAGGAATTCCATATCGAACTATTGCATTTTTATTTTTTATCCTACTTAATTTTAATTTTTTTATTTACCATTTACTAAAAGGAATGATTTATAGTTTAAAAGATATTCCCATTATTTCGATAACATTAATATTAGCTACAATTCCGCAAATGTTTCTAATTTTTGCCGGTGCAACTTTTTTTATTGAATTAGGAAGTTTTCAACTTCCGGTTTTTTGGGCTCTTGCATTTCCGCTTGGATATTATATCTCGACAGTAAAAATTAATAAATATTTCTTTGCAATCGCATTAATTGTTGCAATATCATTATCATACACACTTTGGATTAGAACAAATGTTGTTGTTGGTAAAGAACGCGAAGATGCCGGAAAATGGTTAAGAATAAATGATCTGAACAATATTACGGTTATTGGTCCTTGGAGTGTTGGAGTAAGTGTAATAAAAGGAAGAGACGGAAGTAATTTAAATGCTTTGAAAAATTTTTATATAGAAAAATCGTGTCCCAAAAACTGTGATGTTGAAAAAACACATAAATCAGAATTAATTATTGCAAGCGCAAAAAAAGTTCCGCTTAGAGTTGCGCTGAGCAAACTTAATTTGGATGGATTACAAATTGAAGAATATAATCCCATAAAAGAAATTACCGTTGGAAATATTAATAAAATTTATGAGAACGAATCGGTTACTCTCTTTAAATGGAAAAAGTGATACAGATCGCAACTTTAAAATAAAAATACAACTTATTTGAATTAATTATTGCTGATGAAATGAACAAAAAATACTCATATAACGTAAACACAGATAAAGTAGTTTGGATTGATTTGGATAATTCTCCGCATGTTCCATTTTTTGCTCCAATAATTTCTAAACTTCAAGAGGAAGGTTATACAGTTAGAATTTCTGCAAGGAATTACTCGCAAACTGTTGAGCTTGCACAACTGTATGGACTTGATTTTACTGATGTCGGTAAACATCATGGAAAAAATAAAATTATAAAAGTTATTGGATTAATTTACAGATCGCTTCAGTTAATTCCGTTTGCATTAAAGAAAAAACCTACAATTGCAATTTCGCATGGCTCAAGATCCCAAATGATTGTTGCACATTTTTTTAAAATTCCAATTGTGATTTTTTTGGATTATGAGTTTGTTCAAACTATTCCTTTTGTAAATCCCAAAATGATGTTTTTCCCAAATATTATTTCTAAAGAAAGACTTGCAAAATTTAAACAAAACGTAAAAACTTATCCCGGAATTAAAGAAGATATTTATGTGCCGGGTTTTAAACCAGATGAATCGATAAAAAAATATTTTAAATTTAGCGCAAATACAATTACAGTAATTTTACGTCCTCCAGCTCATGAAGCTCATTACCACAATCCGGAAAGTGACGTACTATTTAGTGAAGTAATTGATTTATTAATAAATGTTGGAAATGTTCAGACAATAATTTTACCGCGTGATGACAAGCAAAAAGAAAGCATAAAAAATCACTATGCAGAACATTTCGGCTCTTCAAAATTAATTATCCCGGAAGATGTTGTAGATGCATTAAACCTAATGTGGTATTCAGATTTAGTAATTAGCGGCGGCGGAACGATGAATCGAGAAGCTGCAGCATTGGGTGTTCCCGTATATAGCATTTTCAGAGGTAAAATTGGTGATGTGGATAAATATCTTGCACAAACCGGAAGACTTACTTTAGTTGAAAATATTGATGATGTAAAATCAAAAATAAGATTGAAAAAAAGAGTTAGACCAAATAAACCAGAAAATATTAATTCTCTTGCGTTACATTCAATTGTAAATGATCTTGAATCTCTCATTGAAGAAATTACTGGTGAGACTAAAACTGTTTCAATAAATGAGAATAATGAACAAATATTATCATTTCCCAAAAAACACAAAGTACAATAGTCTTCTTTCAGAAATAGTTAAAATTTCAATTGAAAGTTTGGAAGAAATGTTTCTTCCAGACAAGAATGAATTTGCTATGATGAAGTCATTGCACAATAATTTAATTTTTTCGGAAAATTTCAATTCACGTTACACTTTAATAAATTTAATCGGACTTCATAAAGCCAATAATTTTGGATTTAATACAAATTTAGATTTAACTAAAATTCTCAAGCATCATATTGATAAAGCTGAAACAATTACCGGCATTGGTGAATTAGGATTATTACTTTGGGCAATTGGTTTAATTTCTCCGGAAGAATCAACAAAACTTTTAACTAAAATTAATTTTAATGAGGCGTTGGTTAACTTCAAGGATTCAAAATTGGGTTATACAATGGAGTTATCTTGGTTTTTAACCGGATTACTTTTTGCTTCAACATTTAATGAAAAATTTAAGAACTCAATTGATAATCTTCCAAATTTAGTTTATAAAAGAATTAGAAAAAATTACGGCGGACACGGAATTTTTCAGCATGAAGATAAAAATAATTTTGAGGGAAAACTTAGAGCAAATGTTGGTACAATTGCCGATCAAATTTACCCGATTTATGCATTATCAATTTATTCTCAACAAATACAGAATGAAGAAGCTTTATTAATTGCAAAAGAATGTGCAGAAAAAATTTGTGAGCATCAAGGTAAAAATGGCGAATGGAAATGGCAGTATGATTCAGTAACCGGTGAAATTATTAGTCACTACCCTATTCATTCTGTGCATCAACTTGCGTTAGCACCAATGGCGTTATTCTCAATTCAAATGGCTTCCGATACGGATTTCTCAAAAAATATTTTTAGCAGTTTAAATTGGCTGGCTGAAAATAATAAATTATACAATCAAATAATCGATAAAAAAAATAATGCGATTTGGAATAAAGTTACTCCTATTTTAAATAACAAGCTGAGTTCACTTTTGTATTATTTAAAAATAAATTCGCTTAATAAATTCCGAAAACTAAAAGTTGATTATGTAAGCAGTTCTTATGATTTTGGCTGGATATTATATACATTTGCCGGAAGAATTAGTGTTGATCAATCAATTGAAAATGAAAACAGAGTTCAAAATAATTTACATTTATTTGAATTAAATCAGCAAAAAACTTAATAATTTTATTTTACTTTTTTGCTTACGAAATATGAAAACAAAATCATTCAGTAAAAATACTCTTTATTATGCAACTGGAATTATTGCAATTAGGTTTACTACATTTTTGCTGATTCCTTTATACACTGAATATTTGTCAAAAGCGGATTATGGTTTATTGGCTACTTTACTTTTTACTACTGAAATTATAATTACAATTAATGATGTTGGAATGCGATCTGCATTTATGAGATTTTTTCCCGAGTTTCAAAGTAAAAATAAATTAAGTGAATTAATTGGTAGTACAGTTTTAATTAATATTTTAGTTGGAATTTTATTAGTCGGAATTGCTTTGCTGATTCCGGAATCCTATTTATCAACATTGTTTCAAGTTGAAGTTTTAGAAAATGTAATTATTCTAACAATTTTAGTAGGAATATTTAGAACATTAAGTTTAAATATTTTATCATATTTTCGTGCGAAGAATCAAGGCAATTATTATATGCTGATCAGCATAATTTCTTCGATAATTTTAATTATCACAACATGGATTGCATTAAAATTTTTAAATTGGGGAATTATCGGAGTTCTGTATTCACAAATATTTTCGTTTGGCTTAGCTTGGCTATTTGTCCTAATTTGGATTTCTCTAAAAGACGGAATTAAAATTGATTCCAAAACATCTTCAATGTTATTCAAATTCGGATATCCATTAATATTAGCAACTTCCGGAACAATGTTAGTAAATACTTCGGGAAATTATTTTTTAGGCGCTTTCAGAAGTTTAGAAGAAGTTGCCGTTCTTGCTGTAGCCTACAAAGTTGCAACAATTGGAATTATGGTTTTGATTGCCCCATTTCAATTGGCATATGAACCTTATGTTTTCAACAATAAAAATAATCCCGATTTGAAAAACATAATTTCAAAAATTATTTCTTACATAACAATCGCATATCTTGCGGTCAGCATTTTGATATTATTTGTTTTTAAATATTTGATGAATCTCATCGGTAACGGCGGATATTCGGATGCTTACATTTTAGTTTTCTTAATGCTTCCGGCATTAGGTTTTACAGCAATAAATTATATTGGTCAATCGCAAATACATTTAAATAACAAAACAAAAACAACAGGTTTCATTTCATTTATTGTAACGATTTTAAGTATTGCAATTTCCTATTTTGGAACAAAAGCATATGGAACTTACGGAACAATTTTAGGAATAAACTTATATTTAGTTCTTTCCGGATTAGCTTTATTTTATTACGGAAATAAAGAATTCCCAGTTGCAGTTGAGTATAAAAGAACAATAATAATTTTTTGTTTGGGAATAATTTTATTTGCTGTTTTTTACATTTTAAGTTTTTATTCAAATTTAATTTTCTATGCAATTTCTGTTGTAGTAATTTTAATTTCATCATTTGGATTATATTTTAGTAATTTTTTCTTTGTTGAAGAAAAGAAGCAAATTAATAATGTGATTAATAAATTTTTAAAATTTGCAAAGTTGAGTTAAAAATTGGGTAATGATTTATACATATTTTTTATAATAGGAATTGCAGTAATTTTAGGAATTGGTTTACTATTTTTATGGTTTAAAAAATTTGAAACAGCCGTTTTCTTCTTTGCACTATCGCCATTAATCTCAGCAATTTTCTTTGATAATTTGCCTGAAGAAAATGTTGCAATGGATGAAGTTACAATTGGAATTGGCGGAACTTTGCGTGCGGCAACCCTTGTTTTATTGGGGATTGTTGGAATAACAAAATTTCTTTTATCAATTCCGAGAAGCAAATTAAAAATTCCAATCCATTTTTTATTACTTGGAACATTTATAGCATTATCATTCGGATCCGCGTTTTATTCTTTAGATCAAAAATTTACTTTTATTAGAGCCGGATTACTTTTTGCGGTTTTCTGTTTTCTTTTAGGATTTCATATTTGGCTGCAAGAAGGTGAAAATCTCAAAAAAGGATTAAACTCATTATTTGTATTAGTTTCAGTTATAATTTTCGCAACTTTAATCGGAATAGTAATTATTCCATCAAGAGTTTGGTGGTGGAAATTGCCAAGATTAGTTGGTTTATGGGAACATCCGAATACATATGGATCGTTCAGTATGTTATCTTATCCTATTTTAATTTGGAAATTTTATTCGATAAAATCCAATAAGAAATATTTTATTATTGTTATTATTTTAATTAATTTAGGATTACATATTTTAACTGGATCGAGAACAACTTTGTTGGCTTCTTCAGTCGGAGTTTTGATTTGGCTACTATTAGAAAAAAACTGGGTGAAATTATTTTCCTTATCCATAATAATTGGAATATTTTTAATACTGCTTCTTAATTTTTCTCCATCAAGTTTTAAGAGAAATGAAACTTCCGAGATAACAGATTTAAGTTCTCGAGAAGACATTTGGAATAGTGCTGAAATTTTCATTAAAGAAAAACCAATTCTTGGTTATGGTTTTGGTGTTGAAGGAAAAATTTTTCAAGATGAATTAAAAGTTGATCTTGAAGGAAGTTTTATTGAAAGAAGCGTTAGGCAATCTTTACACAATGGTTATTTATCAATCCTAGTTGGCGGTGGAATTCTGGGATTATTATTGTGGTTAATAGTTTTATTATTTCCCTCCATATTTACAATTACTGCCGCATTTTCACCTGAAAAAGCGTACGCATTTTATACCTTTATAACAATATTTATAACAAATTTTGTTGAATCGGCTTTAACAGGTTATAGTTTACCAAGCGATATATTTTTCTGGCTTGCGTGGACGATTTTGGGATCAGTTTGGGTTAAAAGTTCAAAATAATTTTAAGAAAGAAAGTAAATTGATGAAAAAGTATATACTTATTACTGCTGCAAAAAATGAACAAGATTATATTGGTGAAACAATTAAATCAGTTATTTCACAAACTGTAAAACCGAGTTTATGGTGTATTGTTAGCGATGGCTCAACAGACAAAACTGATGAAATTATTAAGAAATTTGCTGAGACAAATAATTTTATAAAATATATTAGAAATGATAACACGGATGACAGAAATTTTGCTTCGAAAGTTTATGCAATAAATATTGCACTGAATTTTATTAAAGAAAATAAATTTGAATACCACTTCATTGGAAATTTAGATGCCGATACAGTCTTTGAACCAAATTATTATGAACAAATAATTAAGGAATTTGAAAAAGATGAAAATTTAGGTCTAGCCGGAGGAATCTTTTTTGAGAATTATAAAGGAAAAAAAATTAAAGTTGTTTTGGCAAGTAATAGCGTTAGAGGCGCAGTTCAATTTTTTAGAAATGATTGTTTTGAAGAAATTGGCGGTTTTGTTGCACTTAAAAACGGCGGTGAAGATATTATTACAGAAGTAACAGCAAGAATGAAAGGCTGGAAAGTTAGATCATTTGATTATTTGCATGTTCAAAATTTACGTCTTTCCGGAACCGGTCGCTGGGGAATTGCGGAGACAAAATTTAGAGAAGGAATGTTAGCTCACTCAATTGGTTATCATCCGTTATTTCAAATTTTAAAATCATTTTATCGATTAAAAGAAAGACCGTTTATAGTTAGCGGTGTTCTGCATTTGTTAGGTTATTTATGGGCTCTCTTTGGTAATAATAAAGTAAAAGTAAGTGATGAATTTAAAACATATTTAAGAAAAGAGCAGATTCAAAGATTAAAAGAAACATTCATTCCTTAAATTTTTCGTATCCAATTAAAAACTTTCTAATCAGATTTAATTAAAAGAAACCGGAACGGAACTCATTATTGGCAAGTGGTTTCTGTGATAAATTACAACGTAATAATTACTTTCTGGAATATCAAAACTTAAATTCGTAATTCCATCTAAGCCGACAATTGTACCATCGGTTTTAACAAATCCGGCTTTTCTTGCTTTAATAGAATTTGCTTCCGTGGTTTCTCTAAGTTCAACCAAAACCCAATCAACAACTCCAATTGGAATACTCAAAACATTTTCAGTTCCATTATAATTCCAAGGGCTTGAAGAAAATGGCTGCGATGTTTGAATTACGCTTTGAAATGTCGGATCAATTGGCATTGAGTTTGCACTCGAGTAAGCTCCTTCTAAAAAGATTTTAAGATTTGTTGATATTGTTGGTATTTTCTTTGATAAGGACATTCCACTTACACTTATTGGTCCAGTTTGAAATCGTGCAAGAACCTCAACATTCACCAATGAAACATCAGATGGTATAATTAAATCGGTATTATCATTTGTAGAATTAAGTAAATTATATTTTTGCCAATTTTCTGTATTAGCTGGAATTATAAATTCCTCATTTTGATAAGATGTATTAGGAAAAGAAAAGACAATCTTAATTCCATCGCTTTGTCCACCCTTTGTCCAAATTTCAAATTCATTTTCTCCTTTCTCAACACCACCTAAATTTTGAACCAAAAATATTCTTGCCCAATTATCATAATATTTTGTATAGCAATATCCTTCCGGAGCCGTTGCATCAATCTCCCAAACACCCTTATCATCAATTATATTTCCATCTTTGATCCATGTAGTTCTTGGTTCATATCCATCTGGAATACCATCAGGATTTAAAGTATTTGTATAAGTATCAAGATTTACATTTAAAGGTGGAAAAACATTATCATATGGGTCCGAAGTTTTTTCATATAAAATGTCTGCCCATTCAGCATATGTATTAATTTCTATATTATTTTGATGACACCAAGCAAGAATTTCTTCAACTCTTTGAAAATATTCAGTTGGTAAAACATAACCATTATTACCTTTTAAGTCATAGAAATGATTATGCCCAATCATAACTTTATTTTTTGCAATTCCATCTGAGATTGTTGTTTTAATTGTCTCAAGTGTTTGAGTAGTCTTATCTTCATTAAAATCTTCCCATTGCATACCAAATTCCAAATATTCATTTGGATCATATTCATTAAATATTTTGAAGGATTTTGGACTATCTCCGAATGAAGCCCCCGCTTTATATCCCAAAGGTTTTAAAGCGGTACTTAATTCTAGAGTTGAAATTACTGGATGTCTTCCACCTGGTTGAATCCAAGTTGTTGGTCTATCAATATCAAATAATTCAGCTAATTTTAATGTTTCATTTGCTAAAACTCTTATTGCATCTATACTTAGTTTATTTTTTCTATCAAATTTATAAAAATTAACATTATTTGCTTGTGGCAAACTTACAGGATTCTCCCAAAAATCTAAAATTTGCGCTTTAGTTTTACTTTTGAAAAAATTGTAAATAAAATATAATCCGTATCCTTCAAGATAAACATAAATCTCAGTATCATAGTCAATTGCAGTAAAATTTCCGTATATAGTATCATTAAGAACATTACAAGTTCCAATTGGAGTTAATTCAGAAATATCAACAGAATTGAATTCCAAACAAATTTTTCTTTTTCCATTTGCTTGTTCAATAATATGATCAACTCCAGCAATAGGTGTAAGTAAATCTATTTCTAAATATTCAGATGCAGGGAATTCGGTTATAAAATAATTTGTTCTATGATTTGGTGTGTGATCCATAATTTCATGTCCGGCATCTTGAATTGTCTTTATTGCCGAAATATATGAAGGGCTGCTAAATGGTATTGCCGTACTATTATAATTATAACTTGCCGCAAAATTTAGCGCAAAACTAAAATGATAAGATCTTCCATAAGTCTCATTATAATCATCAAAAATTTCAGCCATTTGAGTGTAATATTCATGCGCATAATTATCATCAATTCTAAACGCAACTCCGGCTTCTTTTGGGACAAATGAATTTATGTTTGATATACTTTGAAATTCTGTTTGAATATTCTTTTGAGAAAAAATATTTTCAACTAAAATGAATAGTATTATTGTTGCAATAATTATTTTTGGGGTTTTAATCATAAAAACATTTCTTTAAAAATCTTAATAATACTTAAAATCTTATTATTTAATTTACTTAAAATTGTTTCAAATATAAATCAGTGGTGATTTGCATCACATATAAAATCCCTTAATCAAAATTTTGAATTAAGGGAATTAATTATTTTATAATATAATTTTTATAATCTTTTCATCTTTCACTTTATCTAAGAAGAATCATTTTTTTAGTAAGAGAAAAATTATCAGTATTCAATGAATAGAAATAAACTCCGCTTGCCAAATTTGTTGCGTTAAATGTTATTTCATAATTTCCGGAATTTTGCTTTTCGTTTACTAATGTTGCGATTTCACTTCCTAAAATATTATAGACTTTTACCGCTACTCGTGAATTTTTCGGTAAACTATAGGAAATTTTTGTTTCGGGATTAAACGGATTTGGATAATTTTGGTTTAATACAAAATTATTAGGAATTTCTTCAATTTGTTCTTCAATATCTGTTGTTGTACTTTTTGCTAAAAATAATCCGCTAACTTTTACTTTTCCGGAAATATAATCAGAACATTTTATATCAACAGAAATAAAATTTACATTTTCCGGAATTATTAATTCTTTATTTCCGTTGGTAGAATTTTCTAAAGTATATTCAACCCAATCTTTTGTATCTGCAGGAAATTTATAAACAGCATCAACATTACTTGTGTATTCTCCAAAAGAAAAATATACTTCTACCGAATCACCAGCAGCTCCTTTGGTTTGAATTTTAAAATCATTTTTACCTTTTTCTATTCCGGCTAAATTTTCAACTCTGCAAATTCTTGAATTTGTTGAAATTGAATATACGTACTTTCCTATTCCGGCAATAATTGTATCTCTTTCCCATTGTCCATGTCCTGACCAAAATCTTGGTGAATAACCATCCGGAACTCCATTTATATCCAATGCAGAAATATTTTTGTCTAAATCTGTATTTAATGAAGGAAAAATATTTATATACGGATCAGGTGTTTGATCATACAATATTTCTGCCCATTCAGAATAAGTTTTAACGGGAACATTATTTTCAGTAGCCCAAGCCAAAATGCTGTCAACTTTAGAAAAATATAGGTTAAGTGAATCAATTTCGTAAAAATGAGCGTGCCCAATTTGCATATAATGTTTTGCAATTCTATCTGCAATTACATTTTTGGTTTTTTCAACAGTCCAAGTATCTTCAAAAAAATCACCCCATTGCATTTCAAATCTTTCAAAATTATTCGGATCATATTCATTATAAATTTGTCTGCCTTTTTTAACAGATGCACCGGCAACATATTTTAATTCATCACCAATAGTATTACTCAATTTTTCTTTAGATAACTGAGGGAAATTTCCGCCGGGTTGAATCCAAACTTTTGGCGGTTCAAGATTGAATTCATTTGCTAATTTTAATGTTTCATTACCTAAAAGTTTTAAAGCTTCGTCTGAAATTTGTACATTAATTTTATCGAAAATAAAATATCTTGTCTTCCAAGTTGTTGGTAAAAGAATTGGATCACCCCAAATATCAACAAAGAAGATTTTATTATTTTCCAAATAACTTCTTTGAACTAATTTATTAAGTGCAGGCAAATAAATATAAATTTCACTTTCAGGAAGTTCTGCAAATCCATTTAAAAGCTGGTTTTGATAAACATCGCAAATACCGCTTTTTGAAGCTAAAGTTGTGTCAACATTATCAAATTCAAGACAAATTTTATTGTTTACAATGTGATCAATTCCATCAAGCGGATTAGTTGTGCCTGGCTTATAATATTCTACAACAGGAAATTGTGTTACAAAATAATTTGTTCTGTGATTTGGAGTGTGATCCATTATTTCGTGACCCATTTCTTGCAGAACTCTTATACTATCTTTATACTCTGGGGATCTAAAATCATTTAAATTTAGAGCGATACAAAAATTTGCATTATATTTTTTAAAAACCTGAGCCATTTTCATATAATCAGCAATTTTGGCATTATCATCAAACCTAAAACAAATACCGCCTTTTTTTGCAAGATATAAACTATCTTCGGAAACTATATCTAGGTTTGAAGTAAAAGTTTTTGCAATTAATGATGATATAGTAAAAAGTAGAATTATAAATACCTTAACTATTATTTTATTTTTCATTCTAAATTCCCGTTCCAAATTTTTGAGATTTTCTACTTAAATTAATTTTATTCTTTCTGCAATTAGATGAAATTTTGAAGTGAATATGTGATAAATATCAAATAATTCAACTTTAATTAATTCGAAAAATTTTTGCCTTTCTTCAACAAAATAGAATCGTTTAAAGTTTCTAAAAATTTAATTTTTCTGAGATAATTGCTGTAATTCTTTCTGCTGCCTTTCCATCCCACAAATCTGGAATATTTCCTTTTTTAAGTTTCCCATCAAGAATTTCTAACGCAACTTTTTTAGCTTTTTCTAAATCATTTCCTAAAAGTTGATTTGTTCCAACTTCAACGGTAATTGGTCTTTCTGTAGAAGTTCTTAAAGTTATGCATTGAATTCCTAAATATGTAGATTCTTCTTGTATTCCGCCGGAATCCGTTACAATTAGTTCTGCGTTGCTCGTTAAAGTTAGAAAATCTAAATATCCTATTGGATCTGTTAAAAGAAGATTTTTACTGATTTTTTCAATTAATCCAAAGTCTGTAAGATTTTTTTGAGTACGAGGATGTATTGGAAATAAAACTTTTCTCTTTTCTGCAAGTGTATTTAGAACATCAATTAATTTTATTAACTGATTTTTATCATCAACATTGCTTGGTCTGTGCAAAGTTACTAAAATATATTTTTGTGGTTCAAGATCAAAACTTTTTAGAAAATCAGAATTTACAACTTTAGGTTTAAAATATGCCAAACTATCTATCATTACATTTCCAGTGAAAAATACTTTTTCTTCGGAAACACCTTCTTTTTTTAGATTTTCCATTCCACTTTTTTCGGTTACAAAAAGCAGATCGGAAATTGCATCGGTTAAAACTCTGTTTATTTCTTCGGGCATTTCTCTATCGCCGCTTCTCAATCCCGCTTCAACGTGTACAATTTTAATATGAAGTTTTGATGCCGTTAAACTGCATGCAATTGTGGAATTTACATCACCAACAACCAAAATCATATCGGGTTTTTCTTCAAGCAGAATTTTCTCAAATTTTATCATCACATTTGCAGTTTGCTCTGCATGACTTCCGCTTCCAACTCCTAAATAAAAATCCGGTTTTGGTAATTCCAAATCTTCAAAAAATACTTTCGACATTTTTTCATCATAATGCTGACCGGTATGACAAATTAAATGTTGAATTGAATCTTTATATTTTTGAAATGCTCTGTGAATTGGAGCAATTTTCATAAAATTAGGTCGAGCACCAACAACAGAAATAATTTTCTTCATTAAATTTTCTGATTTTAGGATATATTACTATTATGAATTACTACATATTTATAGTTAATAATATAGCCGAAAAAGACAATAATTACTAAATTCGGCTATATTTAAAATCTTTATTATGATTTTTTAATATGATTTGCTTTAACTCCATGTTTTTCGAACGCATTTCTTGTATCTAAAATTAACTTAGAATTTTCCGCAATGAATTTATAATCATAATCTGAATGATCTGTACTTAGTACAACTAAATCATACTTTTTAAGAACATCCGCAGTCAACGGAACAGATTGCATTGTATAATTATATTTTCTCATCTTAAATAATTTGGGAACATACGGATCATTAAAATCTACTTTGCAGCCTTTTCTTTCAAAAAGTTCAATTAATCTTAATGATGGCGATTCGCGCATATCATCAATATCTTTTTTATAAGCTGCACCAAGAATTAAAACATTTGCACCGTTTAATGCTTTCTTTTCATCATTCATAAATTTTGCGGCATTTTCTACAACATAATACGGCATAAATGTATTTATTTCACCGGCAAGCTCAATAAATCTTGTATTAACTTCATAAGCACGCGCTTTCCAAGTTAAATAAAACGGATCAATCGGAATGCAATGTCCGCCTAAACCCGGACCCGGATAAAATGCATTAAATCCAAATGGTTTTGTTGATGCAGCGGAAATTACTTCCCAAATATCAATTCCCATTCTATCAAAAACCATTTTTAATTCATTTACAAGCGCGATATTTACCGAACGATAAATATTTTCAACTAATTTAGTAGCTTCGGCAACTTTTGGTGATGAAACCGGAACTGTTTTTACGATTACATTATTATAAAGTTCAGTCGCAATTTTAACGCATTTTGGAGTTACTCCCCCTATAACTTTTGGAATTGTAGAAGTATTAAAATCTGGGTTATTTGGATCTTCTCTTTCGGGTGAAAATGCTAAATAAAAATCTTTTCCAACGACTAATTTTTTTGTTCCGATTTTTTGAATCATCGGAGAATTTTCAAATAATGGTTGAAGAATTTCTTCAGTTGTTCCGGGATATGTTGTTGATTCAAGTGTTACTAATTGCCCTTTTCTTAAATACTTTGAAATTGTTTCTGCAGTATTTACTACATATGACATATCCGGTTCTCTATGCTCATTTAAAGGCGTTGGAACACAAATAATAATTGCATCAACTTCCGGCAATCTGTTAAAATCCGAAGTTGCTTCAAATTTCTCGGAATCAACCGCAGCTTTTATTCTTTTTTCGGAAATGTGTTTAATATAACTTTTACCTTTTTTTAGTAAAGGAATTTTTCTTTCATCAACATCAAATCCTATTACATTAAATCCTTTTAGTGCAAATTCTAATCCCAAAGGAAGTCCGACGTAACCAAGTCCAATAATTCCTACTTTTGCAGTTTTTAATTTAATTTTTTTTAAGAAATCCATAATGACCTTTTTATTTAGACTTTAATAATTTATTTAATTTCAACAAAAAAGAAGTAATTTTTACATTAACGCAAATGATTTAAATCAACCAAAATTTCTATGCCCAGTGAATTAAATTCAATTCAAATGGATTATTTAGTAAACTATGTTTTGGTAAAACTCTTAAAGTATAACCAAAATGACCGGTATTTCCGCATCTTATTTCTCCAGAAAATGTATGAATTCCATGTTCTTCATTGGTTTTGATGTAATTCATTACAACAAAATGATTAGAGTTTGCATCATTTATATTATCGATCTTTCCATAATAAATTTGAACGTCAACATCATTTGGCGAAAGTTTTCCCAAATCAACTTCGCAGCTAATTTTATATGCCGAATCAACTTTCATTTCAGTTTTGGGATTTTCCTCAGAAACGCTAATAAATTTAATACTTTTCCAGTTTTTTAATAATCCGGATTTCCATTTAGAAAATTTCTTACCTTCTTCCCATTCATTTTCTAAAATGAATTTACGTCTGTTTAAAGCTTTCACGTAATATTTATCAGAATATTCAGATACCATTCTATTGGTGTTAAAAACGGGACCGAGATTTTTCATTGATTCTTTCATCATATGAATCCATTTTCTCGGAAGTTTATCTTCTCCTCTATCGTAAAAAGTTGTAACAATTTCTTTTTCTAAAGTTTCATACATTATTCTTGATTCAATTTCATCTTGATAATCTGTGTTGGGATATTCTTCACCGTTACCGATTTTCCAACCTAATTCTCTTTGATAAGCTTCATCCCACCATCCATCTAAAATGCTGAAATTTAGTCCGCCGTTTGCAATAATTTTCATTCCTGAAGTTCCGCTG
Organism: Ignavibacteriota bacterium; assembly: GCA_016708125.1. Classification (NCBI taxonomy): domain Bacteria; kingdom Pseudomonadati; phylum Ignavibacteriota; species Ignavibacteriota bacterium. The sequence goes on from JADJGF010000001.1 coordinate 4,203,593, forward strand.
GCTTCCAAAGGTCTTCTTGGATTATTTAACCAAACATCGCAGCCTTCAACCATATAACGCGCAATGTTCATATCATAATTTTCCAAAAATACAATTCGTTTTCTAAAAAGCGGATCTTTAGAAACTGAAACTAATTCTTGAATTAATTTTTTACCTTCTTCATCTTGCGGATGTGCTTTTCCCGCAATAATAAATTGCACTGGTCTGTCTGGATTTGTCAAAAGATCCGAAAGTCTCTCAATATCTCGTAAAATTAAAGTAGCACGTTTATATGTTGCAAATCTTCTTGCAAAACCAATTGTTAACGCAGATGGATTAAGAACCTCTTTTGCCGCATCAATTTCTATATTTGAAGCGCCTCTCGAAATAAGTTGTTTTCTTAATCTTTTACGGGCAAACGAAACTAATCTTTCGCGTCTTCTTTCATGCGTATTCCATAATTCTTCATCTGGAATTTCATCAACAGCCTTCCATGAATCATTTTCACCGTTTCCGGAATCAAAATCTTCACCCAAATATCTTGTTAAAAGTTCAGACATTTCTGACGATAAATGTGAGCGTGTGTGAATTCCGTTTGTAATATGTTCAATCGGAATTTCATCAAACGGAATATCCGGGAATCCATTTGTCCACATTTTCTTTGAAACTACTCCATGAAGTTTGCTGACTCCATTGACCATTCCCGCCATATTCATAGCTAAATGTGCCATGTTAAAATTTGCTGGAGGTTTATTTTGAATAATTGTTCCCAATTGATAAAATTGCTTATCGGAGATTTTTAATTCTTCTCTGTAATATTTTCCAAAATATGTTTCAACCATATCATTTCCAAAAACATCAATTCCGGCGGGAACCGGCGTGTGAGTTGTGAAAATATTCGAGAAATTTCCAATATCTCTTGCTTGATCAAATGTTAAGCCTTTTTGAATTAAAAGACGAATTCTTTCGAGTGCTAAAAATGCAGAATGACCTTCGTTCATGTGACAAACTAAAGGTTTAATATTCAATTCTTGCAAAGCTCTAATTCCACCAATTCCTAAAATAATTTCCTGTTGAATTCTCGTTTCCTTATTTCCGCCGTAGAGTGCACGTGTAATTTTTTTATCTTCATCGTTATTTTCTGCAACATTTGTATCCATCAGATAAAGAGGAATTCTGCCTACTTGTATTTTCCAAATTTGGAAAAAAACTTGTCTTCCGGGAAAATCTAACGAAATCTTAACCGGAGAATTATCCTCATTTATAACTAAAGTCATTGGCAAATTTAGAAAATCAGAAAGCTGATATTGTTCTTGCTGCCAGCCATCTGCGGCTAAATATTGTTGAAAATATCCTTCTTTGTAACATAATCCAATTCCAACTAAAGGAATTCCTAAATCGCTTGCAGATTTTAAATGATCACCAGCTAAAACTCCTAACCCGCCGGAATAAATTTGTAAACATTCGGTTAATCCAAACTCCGCAGAAAAGTATGCAATAAACGGAGTTTCAGCATCGCCATATTTTTTTTGATACCAAGTAGAATCTTCCAAATAAATATTTAATTGTAAATAAACTCTGTTCATGTGCGAAACAAATCCGTCATCTTCAGCAATTTCATTCAATTTATGTTGACTAACTTTTCCAAGCATCATAACGGGATTATGGTTTGTACTTTCCCATAAATCTCTATCTAATCTCCAAAAAAGTTCTTGTGCGTCGTGGTTCCACGTCCAATGTAAATTATAGGCAATTTCTCTAAGTGGTTCTAATTTTTCTGGCAGAGATGGAATTACACTAAAATTTCCAATAAAATTTACCATTACAACTCCTCTATATGTATTATTTCCAAATTCAAAATCATTATTTATATTGAACTTCTGAAAAAAGTAATTGTTAATAAAAATTCAATTTTCGGTTATTCTTTGTTAATAACTTAAATTTACTTATATCGTAATAATTATGTCTATAGAAAATAAAAGTTTACAAAATAATAACAAAGTTGATTTTTATATTTATTCCATAAATTATTGAAATATAATGGCATTATCGATTCTTTTTGTAATTTGTTATATAATTGGTTCTTTTCCAACCGGATTTATAATATTAAAAAAAACTCATAATTTGGATTTGAGAAAAGTAGGTTCCGGAAATATTGGAACTTTAAATTCTTTTGAAGTTACAAATTCAAAAAAAATTGGAATTATTGTTCTATTTATGGATTTAACAAAAGGAATTATTTCTGTTCTTTTAGCTAAATTATTTTTTCCAAATGATTTCTCAGCATCAATTTTAGCATTAATTGCAGCCGTTTTGGGCCATTGTTATTCAATTTGGATAAAATTTTCCGGTGGAAGAGGTTTAGCAACTGCAGCTGGCGGAGCATTAATTTTATCTCCAGCAATCTTATTAATTTGGTTATTGAGTTGGTTTTTGATCAATAAAGTAAATGCAAATATTCATATCGCAAATGTTGGAGCAACAATAATTATTATTTTTTCTTCAATCTTATTTTCTGAACAACTCAATTTAATTACATTTCCTCCGGCAAAGGAGGGTTTTATTTTTATATTTTCCATATCTTTACTTATGTTTATAATTCTTACAAAGCACATATCCCCAATAAAAGATATTATTTACAAAAATTAGTTCGGAATATTTATAATGAAAAATTTAAAGTATGTTTTTTTGTCATCATTTATAACTTTGCTTATAGTTTCTATTTTCTTTGCATTCTTTTATTATGAAAAATTTTCCTCAAAAAATGAAAATTCAAATCAGCAAAACTCTGTTTTAGAAAATCGGCAAATTACAGAAAACAGTTCAATTGTGCCGGCAAATATTAGAAATCTTATTGATAACACAATTACAAACAGTCGTGAAAACATAATTACAAATACTGTAAAAAATGTAAGCTCAGCAATTGTTGGAATTAATGTAACTCAAACAAGATATTTTAGAGATCCGTATAGTTTCTTTTTTGATAGAATTTACGAAAGACAAATCCCCGGACTTGGATCAGGAGCAATAATCTCGCCAGATGGTTACGTTATTACTAATGATCACGTTGCCGGTGATGCGAATAAAATTATTGTTACAATGACTGACGGTACAGAATACAATGCTGAACTTGTTGGAACCGATAAATCCTCAGATATTGCTTTGTTAAAAATTAATGCCCAAAATTTGCCATATATTCAATTTGGAAATTCTGATGATATTTTAATTGGAGAATGGGTAATCGCTTTAGGAAATCCATTCGGACTTTTTGAAATAAATGATAAACCAACCGTAACAGTTGGAGTTGTAAGTGCACTAAATATGAATTTGGGATTAAGCGAAGAACGATATTATTTAAAAATGATACAAACAGATGCATCAATAAATTCCGGTAATAGCGGCGGACCATTAGTAAATAGTGTAGGCGAAATGATTGGAATGAATACAATTATCTGGCGAGAAAATAAAGGCGGAAGTATTGGTGTTGGTTTTGCAATTCCAATAAATACAATTAAAGATATTATTGAAGAATTAAAATCCAACGGTTTTGTAAACAGAGATTTTTGGACGGGAATTAGTATTCAGCCAATTGACGATGCAATAGCAAAATACTACAAACTAAACAGCACCTACGGAGTTATAATTTCAAATGTTGATAGAAGATCTCCGGCAGAAAAAGCTGGGTTAGAAGTCGGCGATGTTATTCTTGAAGTAAATGATGTAAAAATAAATAATGACCAAACTATACTTTATGTTTTTCATCAAGCAAGAACAAATGATATTTTGAAACTAAAAGTTTTTCGAGATAATAAAATACTTTTTATAAATTTAAAATTAGAACCAAAACCATGATAGAAAGATATACACGCCCGGAAATGGGAAAAATTTGGGAAGATGAATTTAAATATTCAACTTGGTTAAAAATAGAAATTTTAGCTTGCGAAGCCCGTGCGGAAATGGGTGAAATTCCAAAAGAAGATTTAGAAATTATTAAATCCAAATCAAATTTTGATGTAAAAAGAATTTTAGAAATTGAAGAAGAAACCAAACATGATGTAATTGCGTTTCTTACAAATGTTGCGGAATATGTTGGACCGGAATCTCGTCATATTCATTACGGAATGACTTCTTCGGATATTTTGGATACCACACTTTCTTACCAAATGAAAGCTGCCGGAGAAATTTTATTAAACGATTTAGAAAAATTAAAAATCGCACTGAAGAAAAAAGCACTTGAATATAAAAAAACAGTTTGCGTTGGAAGAAGTCATGGAATTCACGCCGAACCAACAACATTCGGATTAAAATTTGCGCTTTGGTATGAAGAAACAAAAAGAAATATTTTACGATTAAAATCTGCAATTGAAACAATAAGTGTGGGACAAATTTCTGGTGCAGTTGGAACTTTCGATCATCTTTCTCCAAAAGTTGAAGAATATGTTTGCGCAAAAATGGGATTAAAACCGACTCCGGTTTCAACCCAAGTAATACAACGAGATCGCCATGCTGAATATCTTTCAACATTGGCAATTATTGGAGCCACATTAGAAAAAATTTCAATTGAAATTAGACATTTACAAAGAACCGAAGTTTTAGAAGCGGAAGAATTTTTTTCAAAAGGACAAAAAGGTTCATCTGCAATGCCGCACAAACGAAACCCAATTATTTCAGAAAGAGTTACGGGCTTAGCAAGATTACTTCGAGGAAACGCCACAGCAGCTTTGGAAAATGTTGCACTTTGGCACGAAAGAGACATTTCACATTCTTCGGTTGAAAGAATTATTGTTCCCGATAGTACAATTATCTTAAATTACATGTTGAATCTTATGATAAATTTAATTGATAATCTTTTAATATATCCGGAAAATGCAATTGAAAATCTTAACAAAACAAGAGGTTTAATAGTTTCACAAAAAGTGCTTCTTGCACTTGTGGAAAAAGGCGCAACACGAGAAGACGCATACAAATTAGTTCAAACTTCAGCAATGAAAGTATGGCAAGATAAATCAACAAATTTAGAAAATGAATTAATTATTTCTGAAGAAATAAAAAAATATTTAACAACTGAAGAAATAAAAAATATTTTCAACACAAATGAAATGGTTAAAAATGTTGATTATATTTTTAATCGTTCGGTTGAATTAGAATAGAAAGGTAAATTATGCGAAAATTATTTTTGTTATTTATTGTAATTACTTTAATTTCATGCGGCGGAAGCGCTGAAAATTTATCCGTAGGAAACAAAGCCCCCGATTTTACTCTTCAAGATTCAGATGGAAATTTTTTTACACTTTCTGAATACAAAGGTAAATCTCCGGTAGTTATTTATTTTTATCCAAAAGCTAACACTCCCGGCTGTACAACAGAAGCTTGCGGAATTAGAGATCAATATTCACAATTTAAAGAAAACGGAATTGTAATTTTTGGTATTTCCGTTGATTCAAAAGAAGATAATAAAAATTTTATTAACGATCACAATTTGAACTTCCCGCTTCTTTCTGATGAAACAAAATCTGTTTCCGAAAGTTATGGAGTTTTGAATAACATTGGGAAAGCAAGCAGAATAACATTTATAATTGATAAAGATGGAAATTTCTCAAATATTATTCGTGATGTAAATGTAGAAACCCATGCTGATCAAGTATTTGAATTAGCAAAAAAATTATTATAAAATTTGATATTTACTTTAAAACCTTTCAAAAAATTTTGCATCAAATAAATTGAATTTATTCATTTCTTGACAAATTTTTATGTTCTTTATATATTAGCACTCGTCTTTAATGAGTGCTAATTTTAAAAAGGAGAAAAAAAATGAAAGAATTCAAAATTAAACCTCTGGAAGACAGAGTTATAGTTAAACCAAGTAATGCTGTTGAAAAAACAAAAGGCGGAATAATTTTACCGGATACCGCAAAAGAAAAACCAATTGAAGGTACGATTGTCGCAACTGGTCCCGGTAGAATAAAAGATGATGGGAATGCAATTTCCATGAATGTAAAAGTTGGAGACAAAGTTTTATACGGAAAATATTCCGGCAATGAAATTACAATTGATGATGAACAATATCTAATAATGCGTGAAAGTGATATTTTCGGAATCTTGTCATAAATTTTAATATTTAACAATCAAAAAAATGAGGATAAAATGGCTGCAAAAATAGTTGAATTTGGCACAGAAGCTCGTGCTGGACTAAAGATAGGCGTTGATAAACTAGCAAACGCTGTAAAAGTTACTTTGGGTCCAAAAGGTAGAAATGTTGTAATCGATAAAAAATTTGGTGCTCCAACAATTACAAAAGATGGTGTTACGGTTGCTAAAGAAATTGAGTTAGAAGATGCAACTGAAAACATGGGTGCGCAAATGGTAAAAGAAGTAGCTTCCAAAACAAGTGATGTTGCCGGTGATGGAACAACAACCGCAACAGTATTAGCTCAAGCAATTTTTAGAGAAGGTTTAAAAAACGTTACTGCTGGTGCAAATCCAATGGATTTAAAAAGAGGAATTGATATAGCTGTCGCAAAAGTTGTAGAATATTTAAGATCTATTTCTAAAGAAGTTGGCGGAAAAGATGAAATTGCTCAAGTAGGTTCTATTTCAGCCAATAATGATAAAGCTATCGGAGAATTAATTTCTGATGCAATGGAAAAAGTTGGAAAAGATGGCGTAATTACTGTTGAAGAAGCAAAAGGTACAGAAACCGGATTGGAAATTGTTGAAGGTATGCAATTTGACCGCGGATATTTATCACCATATTTTGTTACAGATTCAGAAACTATGGAAGCAATTTTAGAAAGTCCGCAAATTTTAATTCATGATAAAAAAATCTCTTCGATGAAAGACCTTCTTCCAGTACTTGAAAAAGTTGCACAAGCCGGAAGACCACTTTTAATTATTTCTGAAGATTTAGAAGGCGAAGCTTTAGCAACATTAGTTGTTAATAAATTACGAGGTACTTTAAGAGTTGCTGCAGTAAAAGCACCTGGATTTGGCGATAGAAGAAAAGCTATGTTGGAAGATATTGCAGTACTAACTGGTGGTACAGTAATTTCTGAAGAAAGAGGTTACAAATTAGAAAATGCTACTGTAGAATTTTTAGGTACCGCTAAAAAAGTTGTAATTGATAAAGACAATACAACAATTGTTGAGGGTGCTGGAGAAGGCGAAGAAATTAAAAAACGAGTAAATGAAATTAAAGCTCAGATTGAAAATACAACTTCAGATTATGATAGAGAGAAATTGCAAGAAAGATTGGCAAAACTTTCCGGTGGTGTTGCTGTATTAAAAATTGGCGCTGCAACAGAAGTCGAAATGAAAGAAAAGAAAGCAAGAGTTGAAGATGCATTGCACGCTACAAGAGCAGCAGTTGAAGAAGGAATTGTTGCCGGCGGAGGTGTTGCGTTAGTTAGAGCTGCTTCTGTATTAGATGATTTAAAAGGTATAAATGCAGATCAAACAACCGGAATTAAAATTGTGCAAAAAGCAATGGAAGAACCTTTGAAACAAATTGTTAACAATGCTGGTTTAGAAGGTGCTGTTGTATTAAACAAAGTTAAAGAAGGAAAAGATGATTTTGGATTTGATGCATCAACTGATGAATATGTTAATATGATTTCTGCTGGTATTATTGATCCAACAAAAGTTACAAGAACTGCATTAGAAAATGCCGCATCTGTTTCTTCATTATTAATTACAACTGAAGCTGTTGTTTATGAGAAGAAAACTGAAGAAAAAGCTCCAATGATGCCTCCTGGCGGAATGGGCGGTATGGACGGAATGTATTAATAGATTCAAATCTTTAAAATTAAAAAGCCCAGCTTTTCAAAAAGTTGGGCTTTTTTTATTAACAATAACTAAAATTTATAAATATGTAGATTTAAACTTATCAAATTGAAATATTCTTAATTTAGATCCTTCTAATTCAATCAAACCTTTTTTTGCAAATGAGTGCAAAGTTCTGGAAATTGTTTCTCTCGATGTTCCAGCCATATTTGCCAAATCTTGCTGCAACGGAAGTTTATCTATTTCAACTGCGCCTTGTCTTATTCTTCCATGATCATTAGCTAACTGAACAATTACAGTTGCCACTTTCCCTTCAGCATCTTTCAAGGAAAGCGATTTTATCTGCATATCAGCAGTTCTTAATCTTTTTGAAAGTTCCTGCATTAATGCAATTGATATTTCCGGATGTTCCTTTAAAAATTCCAAGAATTGATTTCGCTGTATTATAAATAATTCAGAATCTTCTATAGCCGTAACTGTTGCAGATCTTGATAATCCATCCAGCAATGCCATTTCGCCAAATATATCAGCTTCAGAAAGAATATTTAAAATTACTTCCCTTCCATCATTACTAGTTCTTGTTACTTTTACTTTTCCAGTAATAATTATAAAAAGTGCACCGCTATCATCTTCTTCCATTAAAATAATTGTTTCTTTTTTAAAGGCTTTTCTTACTCCAACTTGCAATATTTGTTCAATTGTTTCATCCGGTAAATCTGAAAAAATTGGTACATAATATAAAAAGTCAGATGATGATTTCATTTAAACCTCCCGAGTAAGTCAAGAATAGACGTATTGCTAAACAAAAAAACAATTTTATTCTTTAATATATTATTTTATTTTGAAAATATTTACAAAATTTTTCAAAACAAAAATAAGTTTTGCGAAGGAATTCTAGTAGGATTTACTTTTTTTTGTAATTCTATTTTGAATAATATTTTTAACAGGTTCTTTTATTTGATCGATATAAGTTTCAGAATTAATTTCTGGTAATTGCATTAATGATTTTTTGTCTACAAATTCAATTGTAGAATCAAAATTATGAAGAACTAAACCCTGCCCAAATCTTTCAATCTTTTTAAAATTTATTGGAATAATTTTTCTTCCACGTTTATTTAATAATCCGAATTTATTACCTTTTTTAATTTTTGTTATACCAAACATTCCGTAAAATGGAAATAAAGAATCATATTTTTCAGACGATATTTCTTCTCCGAGATTATTATAAATTTTCCAAAAAAATCCTTCACGTGCTGCTATTAATCTTAAACCGAACGAAATCGTAAATACTTCATTGAACTGCATAGGAAGAATTTCATTACCTTCAAAATCATTAATTCCCCAAAGTTCATTTTCTTTTAATCGAATTGTATTAGAAAGAACGCCAATATATTGGTATTTATTCTTCACATACATTTTTTTGGCAAGCATAATATTCTCGAGTAATTGAAATTTCTAATATGAAAAATAAACTTTTTGATGAAAATAAGTGTGAGTTACAACACTGTATTTTATTGAATAATGTTAAGAAGAAATTTGAGATTCCTATATTTTATAGAAATATTTTATATTAAAAATAATTCGTTAAATTAACGTAATTTTAATTAAATTTATTTAATCTTTAATTTTTATTTTTAAAATTTTATTTTAGGTTATTTGTTTTAAACAATTTATAATTCATTGCATCGGTTAAAGCCATTAAGCTTGCTTCAATTATGTTTTCCGAAAGACCAACTGTTGACCAATTAATTACACCGTCACTTGATTCAATTAAAACTCGTACTTTTGCTTTAGTACCATTTTTGTCACCAAGAACTCTTACTTTATAATCAATAAGTTTCATCTGAGAAATTTCTGGGAAAAATCTTAACAATGCTTTTCTTAGAGCACTATCCAATGCATTTACAGGTCCATTCCCATCTGCTGCAGTATGTTCAATTACGCCATTAACTTCTACTTTCAAAACAGCTTCCGAATAATGAATATTATTTTGATCTTGCAAAACATTTACTTTTGAATATTTAACGCTAAAAAAAGGTTTATATTCCTTCAATTCACTTCTTAACAAAAGTTCAAAAGTTGCTTCAGCGCCATCAAATTGGTAACCGTCAAACTCCATCGATTTTAAGTAGTTAACAAAATTCTTGCTAAACTCCTTATCCTCAGGAAGATTAATTCCAAATTCTTTTGCTTTATAACGAATATTACTTTGTCCGGATAAATCCGATACTACTACTCGTTGTTTATTTCCAACTGCTTTTGGATCTAAATGTTCATACATTCTGCTGTCTTTTAAAACTGAACTTACATGAATTCCGCCTTTATGCGCAAACGCTGAAAGTCCAACGAATGGCGCTCTTGTATTTGGTTCGATATTCATAATTTCAGAAATGAAATGCGAAATTGTAGTTGTTTTTGTAACATCTAACTTATCAGAAAATTGGTGTCCCATTTTGTAAACAATATTTGGAATAATGCTTGATAAATTTGCGTTACCGCATCTTTCTCCAACTCCATTTATTGTTCCTTGAACATGAACTGCTCCGGCTTTTATAGCCATAAGTGAATTTGCAACTCCAAGATCACCATCATTATGTGCATGAATTCCTAAAGGTAATTTACACTTATTTTTAACGTCTTCCACAATATCAAATATTTCATTTGGTAACGTCCCGCCGTTCGTATCACATAATACTAAAATCGATGCTCCGCCTTGCTCCGCAGCTTTTAACATTTTTATTGCAAATTCTTGATCATCTTTGTAACCATCAAAAAAATGTTCTGCATCAAAAACTACTTGACGACCCTCCTTGACTAAAAACTCCACTGATTTATAAATTAACTCTTCATTTTGCGAATCTATCAATCCTAAGCTTACTTCCGAATGAAATCTCCAAGTTTTTCCAAATATAGAAATGTATGGTGTCTCTGCTTTAAGTAAAAGCTGTAAATTATTATCTTGATTTATCTTATCCGGATACCTTGCGGTTGACCCAAATGCACAAATTTTTGAATGTGTAAGATCAAGATTTTTTACAAGTCGAAAATATTCCTCATCTTTTGGATTACTTCCGGGCCAACCACCTTCAATAATATCAACACCAAAAGCGTCTAATTTTTGAGTAATTAATAACTTATCTTGGAGTGAAAGATTTATTCCTTCGCCTTGAGTTCCGTCTCTTAAAGTTGTGTCAAATAGTTCAATTCTCATAATTTTATCTTTTATTTATTAAATCATGTTATTTTTTCTTGCATATTCAAAAATTCCGCCGGCTTCAACTATTGGTAAAACACTTCCAAGTTGTTTTAGATTAAACGAAGAATTTGTTGAAATGTTATTCAATTTATAATTTTCTAAATCTAATTCTATTTCATCCCCCGTTGAAATCAGCTCATTTAATTTTTGATTTGATTCCAATGGGATTAAAAAACCGCCGTCAACAGAATTTCTATAAAATATTCTTGCGTAAGATTCAGCAATAATTGCTTTTACACCGGCTTTATTTAATGCGAAAGGAGCGTGCTCCCTTGATGATCCGCAGCCAAAATTTGAACCGCCAATTATTACATTATATTCTGATAAATAATTTTCTCCTTCAATAAATGGTTTTCCACCATTTGGTAATCCGGATTGATTTAATGGAACACCAGAAAGTGCAAATTGTCCATATTTCTTTGATTCATCTTCATCAGTTAAACTATAAACTAAATGTTCTGCGGGAATAATTTGGTCTGTATCAATATTATTTCCTAAAACAAATGCTTTACCTTTTATTATTTTTTCCATAAATCCCTATCAAATTTTATTTTATAAAAAATCTCTTGGATCAGTTATTACTCCATTTACTGCAGATGCCGCAACTGTTAACGGTGATGCTAAATAAACTGAAGACTTTTTACTTCCCATTCTTCCGGGAAAATTTCTGTTTGTTGTTGAAATTACAATATCCATGTCAACGCTTCTTCCCACTGTGTCATCAGGTCCGCCAAGACAAGCTGCGCATGAACTTTGAGCAATAACGCAACCGGCATTGACAAAAATTTCTTTCAGTGAAATTCCATTATATGTTTCTATTTCCAAATCTTTTGCTATTTGAGTAGAAGCAGGCACAACGAAAGTCGGAACTTTAACTTTATTCCCAAATAAAATTTTTGATGCAAATTTGAAATCAGAAAGTTTACCGCCGGTACAAGAACCAATATATGCTTTTGTCAATTTCGTACCTTCTACATTTCTTACTGTGTCTCTATTATCAGGGCTGTGAGGTTTTGCAACTAATGGCTCCATTTTATTTACATCATAATTAAATTTGCTTACGTATTTTGCATCAACATCACTATTAAAAATTTCATATTCATACACACCTTTAGATTTCACATAATCTTCTGTAATTTGATCTGCGGCAATAATTCCATTCATTGCGCCAGCCTCAATTGCCATATTTGTGAGAGTCATTCTTTCATTCATATCAAAAGAAAAAACACCTTCACCATCAAATTCTAATGCGCGATATGTTCCACCATCGGTTGTAATATCCCCAAGAATTGCGAGAATCAAATCTTTTGCTGTTAGATATTCCGGTAGTAATCCGTTAAAAGTAAATTTCATTGTTTCGGGAATTTTTTCCCAAATTTTTCCAGTACCCAATATGAATGCCGCATCAGTATTTCCAACTCCGGTAGAGAACATTCCAAAAGCTCCGGAAGTACATGAATGTGAATCAGTTCCGATTAAAACTTTTCCGGGAACATTGTATCCTTCTTCTGCTAATGCAACGTGGCAAACTCCTTTGTATCTCTCGGTTCCAACATCATAGTAATTATCAATTTGATATTCACATGCAAACTGGCGGAGAATTTCAACATTTCTGTTTGCATGTTTATTTGCCGTAAAAATGTAATGATCTGGAAAAATTACTAATTTATCTTTATCCCAAATTTTTGCTTTTGTACCAAACTGTTCTTTCCAAATTCCAATAGTTGGTGGTCCGCAAACATCATGCGTCATAAGTGTATCGACATTTAACCAAACACTTTCGCCGGGAGTAACATTTCTCAATCCGGCTGATTTAGCTAATATTTTTTCTGTAATTGTCATTCCCATATTTTTATCCTTTACACAACTTTTGTCAATTCATTTTGTGAATTAAATTTTTTATCCAATTGAATAGATGTATTTTTTTTATTAAGTGCGCTCAAATATGCTAATGCGCTTGCTTCAATAACGTCCGTTGAAATTCCTCTTCCGGTAAAAGATTTAGAGTTACTTCTAATTCTGACCAAAACTTCTCCCAAAGCTTGTCTTCCGGATGTAACCGATCTAACATTATATGATTCAACTTCGGGGTGAATACTTAGCGCTCGTTCAATTGCGTTAAATACTGCGTCTATTGGTCCATCTCCTATTGCAGATTCTTGAATAATTTTTCCATCAACTTTAATTCGAATTACAGCATTTGGAATTGAATTTGAACCCGAAGAAATTTGCAGATGATCCAAAGAATATAAATCATCTTTGTGAGAAATTGTATCACCCATTAAAATTCGCAAATCTTCGTCAAAAACTTCTTTCTTTTTATCGGCAAGTTTTGTGAATTCATCATAAAGCTGAATTAATTGTTCTTCGCTTACTTCATAGCCAAGTTCATTTAATCTTGATTTTAATCCATGTCTTCCAGAATGCCTTCCTAAAATAATTTTGGTTTTGGGATATCCAACAATTTCCGGAGTCATAATTTCATAAGTTTCTCTGCTTTTCAACATACCGTCTTGATGAATTCCGGACTCGTGTGCAAATGCATTTTCGCCAACAATTGCTTTATTCCGCTGAACCAAAATTCCGGTAAATCCGGAAACCAATTTACTCGAATTATAAATTTCTCTTGTGTTTATATCTGTATCAAAATTTAATAAATCTCCGCGGACTTTTAACGCCATAACAATTTCTTCCAACGAAGCATTTCCAGCGCGCTCACCGATTCCATTTATTGTGCACTCAACTTGTCTTGCACCATTCTCTATTGAAGCAATTGAATTTGCAACTGCCAAACCCAAATCATTATGGCAATGAACGCTTATAATCGCTTTATCAATATTTTTTACTCTTCTTTTTAATTCTTTGATTTTATTTCCAAATTCACTTGGGAAAGTATAACCGGTTGTATCCGGAATATTTACGACATTTGCACCGGCTTCAATTGCTGCTTCAATTACTTCTGATAAATATCCGATATCTGTTCTTCCAGCATCTTCTGCTGAATATTCAACATCGCTGCATAAAGATTTTGCATACGCAACAGAATCAAAAGTCATTTTAAGAATTGTTTTACGTTTTTCCTCAAGAGAAATGCCATATTTTTCATGACCAAATTTTCCAAGAATGTGATAATCCGAAGTACTTGTAAAAGTATGAATGCGCTTATATTTAGCCGGCTGCAAAGCTTTAAAAGCTGCATCAATATCTTTTTCATTTGCTCTGGAAAGTCCGGCAATAATTTTTTCCACTTCCGAGGAAATTGCATGAACTGCATCAAATTGTGCCGGAGAAGAAACCGGAAAACCTGCTTCAATAACATCAACATTTAGTTTTGCAAGTTGATGTGCAATTTCTAATTTTTCGTAAATATTTAATGATGCCCCGGGTGACTGTTCACCGTCTCTTAATGTCGTATCAAATATTATGATTTTCTCTTTCATAATTTCCTCAAATTAGAATTTTCTAAAGTAAAAACACACCTATCGCTTCTTCCGTAAAAACCTTTTCTATATTATTGATAATTAGAGATGTCATTTCCGTTGTTGAAACAACTTTACTTTCTGAAGTTGCAATATCAGCAGTTCTAAAACCTTCATCTAAAGTTAGAGTTATTCCCTTCTCTATAATTTGCGCAGCTTTGGTCATTCCAAATGATAAATCAAACATCATTGCTGCGGATGAAATTGCTGCAATTGGATTTGCTTTATTTTGTCCGGCAATATCCGGCGCACTACCATGGACCGGTTCATACAAAGAATATTTATTTCCCAGACTTGCTGATGGTAACATTCCTAAACTTCCGGTTATCATTCCGGAAATATCACTTAAAATATCTCCAAAAATATTTCCAGTAAGAATTACATCAAATTGTTTTGGATTTCGTACAAGCTGCATCGCCGCATTATCAACATACATGTGATTTAATTTTATATCCGGATAATCTTTATGAACTTTTTCAACAACATTTCTCCAAAATTGCGAAACCTCAAGAACATTTGCTTTATCAACACTTGTTACAACTTTTTCTCTTTTTGCGGCAATCTCAAAAGCTTTTCTTGCAATTCGTTCAACTTCATGAGTTGAATAAATCATTGTGTTCCAGCCTTTGTTTTCATCCATACCGCGCGGCTGACCAAAATAAATTCCACCAGTTAATTCTCTTAAAACGATAAAATCAGTTCCTTCCAAAACATCTTTTTTAAGCGTAGAATTATCTAACATTGACGGATAAATTCTTGCCGGTCTAATATTTGCAAATAATTCTAATTTTTCCCTTAGCTTAAGCAATGCCGCTTCCGGTTTTAAGTGATGTGGAAGTTTTTCCCATTGCAAACCGCCAACTGCTCCAAGAAATACAGCATCGGAATTATAGCAACCATTAAGTGTTTCTTCAGTTAAGGGAGTTCCAAATTTATCATAACAATTTCCGCCAATTGCGTATTCATTAAATTCAATTTTTAAGTTGAATTTTTCTGCAATAAAACTTATAACTTTTACCGCAGCATTTGTAACTTCAATTCCAATACCGTCGCCGGGTAAAAGTGCAATTTTATAATTCATAAATCCTCAATTACTTTTTGTTCGATTTTAAAAGCCAAGACATCATATTTCTTAATTCGCCACCAACTTTTTCAATTTCATGTTCTTGATTTGATGTGCGGAGTTTTCCAAAATTTTCTGATCCATTTTTAATTTCGCTAATAAACTCATTTGCAAAACTTCCGTCTTGAACTTCTGTCAAAATTTTCTTCATTTCATTTTTTGTTTCTTGAGTAATTAATCTTGGACCTCTTGTCATTCCGCCGTATTCCGCAGTATCACTAACGGAAAAATTCATTCTTGAAAGTCCGCCTTCATAATATAGATCAACAATTAATTTCATTTCGTGCATGCATTCAAAATAAGCTAATTCCGGTGGATATCCGGCTTCGACTAAAACTTCAAATCCAGCTTTAATTAATTCTGCAGAACCGCCGCACAACACAGCTTGTTCACCAAATAAATCTGTTTCAGTTTCATTTTTAAAATTTGTTTCGATAACTCCGGCTTTAGTTCCGCCAATTCCTTTTGCCCAAGCCAATGCTAAATCAAGTGTGTTTCCGGTATAATCTTGATGAACTGCAATTAAACACGGAACTCCATTTCCTTGTTCAAAAGTTCTGCGAACTAAATGTCCCGGACTTTTTGGTGCAATCATCATTACATTTACATTTGAAGGAGGAATTATTTGTTTATAATGAATATTAAATCCGTGACCAAATGCTATTGTATCCCCATCTTTAAGATTTGGAGAAATTTCAGAATCGTAAACTGATTTCTGAGTTTGATCCGGTAAAAGAATCATAATTACGTTTGAATTTTTTACAGCTTCTGAAACCGTATAAACTTTCAATCCGGCTTCTTCCGCAACTTTCCAATTCTTGCTTGATTCTTTTAATCCAACACAAACATTCATTCCACTGTCTTTAAGATTTAGTGCATGTGCATGTCCTTGACTTCCATATCCAAGTACGGCAATTTTTTTATCTTTTAAATTATCAAGTGAAGCGTCTTGATCATAATATACTTTCATTATTTCTCCAATTTATTAATTTTATTTTTTTTCGTACTTGGTTGAATTTGTTCTCCTCTTTTTAGAGCAACTGTTCCGGATCTTGCCATTTCTTTAATTCCAAAAGGAAGAAAAACATTTACTGCTGCTTCAATTTTTTCGGGAGGTCCGGTTATTTCAAGTGTGATTGATTTGTTATTTATATCAACAACTTTTCCTCTAAAAATATCAGCAAGATTTTTAATTTCTTGAAGTGAATTATTTTCAAGATTTACTTTAACAAGCGCGAGTTCCCGAATTGTTTTGGGTTCGGTGCTTAAATCAACAACTTTGATTGTATCAATCAACCGATTTAATTGCTTTACAACTTGATCAAGAATTTGATCATTTCCTTCTGTAACTATTGTCATTCTGGAAATTTCTTCAGTCTCAGTTTGACCAATAGAAATTGAATGGATATTAAAACCTTTTCCACTAAACATAGTTGCTACTCTATCAAAAGCTCCAAAGGTATTTTCGACTAAAACAGAAATTGTTCTTTTCATTTATTACACCATTTTTTTTGGATTAAGTCTCTTTACAATCATATCACTTACGGAACCGCCCGAAGGAACCATTGGGAAAACCATATCCTCTTTAACTACTTTAAATTCGATAAGAGTTGGACCATCGTTATAATTTAAAACTTTTTCTAATAAGTCGTCAACTTCATCAATTTTATCTGTTGAAAATGATTTAACACCAAATGCTTCGGCAACTTTTGTAAAATCCGGATTACTTTTACTCAAATCTGTAAAACTATATTTTTCTGCATGATATAATTCTTGCCACTGTCTTACCATTCCCAAAAAGCTATTATTCATAATGAAAAATTTAATTGGGAGTCTATAAGCTACAGCTGTAATTAATTCTTGAATATTCATCTGGAAACCACCGTCTCCACTGAATGAAATTACTGTTTTATTTTTATTAGCAAAGGCTGCCCCAATAGATGCGGGGACAGAAAAACCCATTGTTCCTAACCCGCCGCTGGTTACGTGAGATCTTGGATTAACAAATTTATAATATTGTGCAACCCACATTTGATGTTGACCAACATCGGTAACAATTATTGCGTCACCTTTTGTTTTTTCTGATATTCTTTCAATAACATATTCAGTGCGTAATTTTATATCATTTTTTTCATAACAAAGCGGGCAGTCAGTTCGCCATTGATTTATTTGATTCCACCATTCAGTTAAATCTGCTTTACCGGTTAATTCACTTGCAATTTCTGCAATAACATGTTTAACATCTCCAACTATTGGAAGATCAACTAATACATTTTTATCAATTGCAGTTGGATCAATATCAACATGGATTTTATATGATTTTGGGGAAAATGTTTCAATGTTTCCGGTAACGCGATCGTCAAATCTAGCACCTAAAGCTATTAAACAATCGCATTCATTTATTGCCATATTTGCCCAAAAAGTTCCGTGCATTCCAAGCATTCCTAAAGATTGTGGATCATCGCCCGGAAAAGCTCCTAATCCTTGCAAAGTCATTGTTACCGGAATTCCGGTTTCCTTTGCCAAAACGTGAAGTTCTTTATTTCCATCCGACATAATAACTCCACCGCCAACATACAATAAAGGCTTTTTAGCATTTTGAATTATTTGTGCAGCTTTTTTGATTTGATTAATATGTCCTTTATACTGTGGTTTATAACCTCTAATATCAATTTTAGATGGATAAACAAATTCTGTTTCCATTGCAATAATATTTTTTGGTAAATCAACCAGAACTGGTCCGGGTCTTCCTGTTGAAGCAATATAAAATGCTTTTTGAATTGTTGGTGCAAGTTCTTCAATTGAACGAACTAAAAAATTATGTTTGGTAATTGGTCGAGTTATTCCAACAATATCAGCTTCTTGAAATGCATCATTACCAATTAAGTGAGTTGCAACTTGTCCGGTAAAAACAACAAGCGGAACAGAATCCATATAAGCATCGGCAATTCCGGTAACTGTATTAGTTGCTCCGGGACCAGAAGTTACTAATACAACTCCGGGTTTTCCGGTAACCATTGCATAGCCTTTTGCCATATGAGTTGCACCTTGTTCATGTCTTACTAAAACATGTTGAAGGAAATCAATGTCATACAATTTTTCATAAATTTTTAAAGTAGCTCCTCCGGGATATCCAAAAATTACATCTACATTTTCTTTTTTTAACGCTTCAAAAAATATATCCGCACCAGACATTTTTTTTGTAGGACTCATATTATTTTCCTTCCATCATAAAGTTTAAATTTTTAATATTGCTCCAGTATTAGCCGATGTAACCATTTTAGCATATCTTGCTAAATAACCCTTTTTAATTTTAGGTTCAAACTTTTCCAATTTACTTTTTCTAATTTTTATTTCTTCTTCACTTAAAAGAACTTCTAATTTTTTATTGGGAATATCAATTGAAATTATATCCCCATTTTCAACAATTGCAATTGTTCCGCCTTCTGCAGCTTCGGGAGAAACATGTCCGATGCAAGCGCCGCGAGTTCCTCCGGAAAATCTTCCATCAGTAATTAATGCAACTTTGCTGCCTAATCCCATTCCCATTATTGCACTTGTAGGAGCTAACATTTCCGGCATTCCGGGTCCGCCTTTTGGTCCTTCGTATCGAATAATAACTACATCACCGGCTTTAACTTTTTTATTTTTAATTCCTTCCAAAGCTTCATCTTGACTTTCAAAAATTACTGCGGGACCTTTGTGAACTAACATTTCCTTTTCAACAGCGGCAGCTTTTACGATTGCTCCATTTTCTGCTAAGTTTCCGAATAAGACTACTAATCCACCGGTTTGTGAATATGGATTTTCTAATGTTCTTATTACATCACTATTTAAAATTTTAGAATTCTTTACATTTTCTAAAAGTGAATTTCCGGTAACTGTAATAACATCATTTGTTAATAAATTTTCATTCATAGAAAGTTCATTGAGAATTGCTGAAATGCCGCCGGCATAATGCACGTCTTCAATATGAACATCCGGACGAGCCGGACTGACTTTACAAATATTTGGAGTTTTTTCGGAAATATTATTTATATCATTCAAATCAATTTCTATTCCGGCTTCATTGGCAATTGCCAAAGTGTGAAGAATTGTATTTGTGCTTCCGCCCATTGCAACATCTAACGTAATTGCATTTCGAATAGAATTTTTAGTAATTATATCCGAAGGTTTTATATCTTTTTCAATAAGTGTTAAAAGTTGTTTTGCAGATGCTTTCGCTAATTCATGTCGAGCTGGATCAACTGCTAAAATAGTTCCATTTCCCGGAAGTGCCATTCCCAAAGCTTCCATTAAACAATTCATTGAATTTGCAGTGAACATTCCCGAACAAGAACCGCAAGTTGGACAACTTAAATCTTCCAATTCTTTTAATTCACTTTCGTTAATTTCACCGGATTGAAATTTCCCAACTCCTTCAAATACAGTAACCAAATCACTTGTTTTTCCGTTCGATAATTTTCCGGCTTTCATTGGTCCGCCGGAAATAAATATTGTAGGAATATTTACTCGAACAGCTCCCATCAACATTCCCGGTATAATTTTATCACAATTAGGAATACATATTAAACCATCCAATTGGTGAGCTTCAACAACTGTTTCAACGGAATCTGCAATTAATTCGCGGCTTGCAAGAGAATACCGCATTCCGATATGCCCCATTGCAATTCCATCATCAACACCAATTGTATTAAATTCGAAAGGAATTCCGCCATATTCTCTTATTGCATCTTTTACAATTTTACCAAATTCTTGAAGATGAACGTGACCGGGAATTAAATCAATGTATGAATTACAAACTCCAATAAAGGGTTTGTCAAAATCAGCATCAGACTTAATAACGCCGGTTGCTTTTAACAAACTTCTGTGCGGAGCTTTATCATAACCTTTTTTTATTATATCAGATCTCAAATAGACCTCAAAAATTTATACCAATTTAACACCTCTTTTCAGGTCATTCCAAATTTTATTATTGATTTTTACGATTATGGGAATGACCTTTTATTCTAGCCAATAATAATGAGGCTGAGAATAAGGTTAATTCCAAGAATAATCACGATGCTAATTGGTAGGTTTATTAAAATATCGTTGTTCACTGCATTACTTGCAGTAATTGAATTGTAACTTGTAATATTTCTTTGTAAGTAACTCATAATATTGACGGTAATTATAGCCGTAAATTATTTTTTTGTCAAGTATAAAAATTTTTATAGTAATTTTATTTTTATATTTAGTCGAAATTTTTAAGATATTATTCGCTTTCTTAAATAAATATTCATTTCTAAAAGATGTGGGGGTTTTGTGGCAGTAAAAAAGGAATTAGAAACTTGGAATTTCCCTAAAGAGTTTTGGCTTGCAAATTTTATGGAATTGCTTGAAAGAGCCGCATATTATGGCTTCTTTATAATTATAACTTTGTATTTAACAAATGTTGTAGGATTTAATGATATAGAAACCGGAATTATTGCCGGAATTTTTGGGGCTTTGATATATTTCTTTCCTCCTTTTGCCGGAGCAATTAGTGATAAAATCGGTTTTAAAAATGGACTAATTTTAGCATTTACATTTTTAACGGTTGGATATTTTTTCTTAGGTGTTTTTCACTCAAAAATTATTGTAATATTTTTTCTTTTAGTTGTAGTTGTCGGCGGATCATTTATAAAACCATTGATTACCGGAACAGTTGCCAAAACCACAAATGAAGCTAATAAAGCAAGAGGATTTTCCCTTTTTTATTGGGTCGTTAATATTGGTGCGTTTGGCGGAAAAACTGTTGTGCCTTCAATACGTCAAGGAATTGGTTTGGAATATGTAAATTTCTTTTCTGCCGGAATGTCTTTACTTGCTTTACTTTTTGCAATTTTCATTTTTAAAATTGATGAAAACAGAGTTGAAAAAAGCAGATCATTTGGTGATGTTTTTAAATCTCTTAAAACAATTTTTGCAACACCAAGACTTATCATTTTAACATTAATTGTTTCGGGTTTTTGGTTAATTCAACATCAACTTTATGCAACAATGCCAAAATACGTTATAAGACTTTTAGGCGAAGAAGCTAAACCCGAATGGCTTGCAAATGTTAATCCGCTTATTGTTGTACTTTTTGTTGTAATAATAACTCAACTTTTCAAAAAAGTTAAAGCTGTTTCCGTAATGTTAATCGGAATGATGATTATGCCTTTATCTGCGTTAGCAATGGCTTCAAGTCAAACTTTAGAAACATTTACGGGAAATTCAGTTGATATTTTCGGACTTTTCACAATGCATCCGCTAACTGTTATGATGATTATCGGAATTGGAATTCAAGGTTTGGCTGAATGTTTCATTTCACCAAGATTTTTAGAATATTTTGCGCTTCAAGCTCCAAAAGGTGAAGAAGGAACTTATATGGGATTTAGTCATTTGCATTCTTTTTTTTCTTATTTAATTGGATTTTTTATTTCCGGATTTTTATTGGATGCATATTGTCCGGATCCTTCCACATTACCGGCTGGAATTTCGGAAATTCAAAGAGCAGCAATTTATGCAGATGCTCACATTATTTGGTATTATTTTGTGGGAATTGCATCCGTAGCCGCAATTGCATTATTTATTTATAGATTGGTAACAAATAAAATTGATGCAAAAAACCAAAATATAAATTCTGCAAAAAATTGAAAATAGATTTTATTCCGATAATTTTAATTCTTATATCGGCAGCAATTCATATTGTTGCCGATTATAAATTTAAGAATATTACACACTTCACAAAACCAATTCCCATGCTTATTATTATTGGTTTCTGCCTATTCTCTGAAAATTGTTTTTCATCAAACAAAATTTTTATTCTTTTGGGATTTATTTTTTCTTTAATTGGAGATATTTTTTTATTGAAAAAAACTCAATTTGTTAAAGGATTATTATCCTTTCTAATTGCACATATTTTTTATATAATTTTTGTTTTTTCAACTTCTCAATTTCATTTTGCAATTATTTTATTTGCAATTACATTTTTAATATTTTCAACTTTTTATTTTGCGATAATTAGAAAAATAAATTCCAGTAAAATTTTTGTAATTATTTACTCATTTATAATTTTATTTCTTCTTTGGCAATCTTTAGAGCTTGCGATTTATTTACACAATCAAACTTCAATAATATTTGCAATTGGAATTATTCTATTTGTACTTTCCGATTCATTTTTAGCTTACAACAAATTTGTGAAGAATTTTTACTCAGCTCAATTCGTTATTTTATCAACATATTTTCTTGCTCAAACTTTAATTCTATTTTCAACTTTTAAATAATATTTATTTACTTACAGTAAAGTTTTTAGACAAATTTTCGATAATAAGACAAACTATATTATTTATATCTTTATGGGGGAAATAAGTAAAATGGATGTTCAAAATTACAGTTCGCAAATATCCCAGTTAATTAATTTATTGAATTGCGCTTTGTCAGATGGAAAATTTGTAGAAAGTGAAAAAAAATTTCTAATCGAAATTGCAAACCGTTTTGGTATGAATTCAAATTTTATTGAAAATATATTTCATTCTGAAATTGAATTTAACTTTGAAATGCCTTCTGCCAAAGAAGAAAAAATGCAGCACTTAATTGATTTGGTTTTTATGATGATGATTGATTGCAAAATAACAAATGAAGAAAAATCCTTCTGCGAAGAAATTGCCATAAGATTGGGCTTTTCGGCAAAAACTATTGATTTTTTAATTTCAAAAATATTAAAAGATATTAAAGTAAAAGTTGAAGAAGATAATTTTATATTTGATAAAATTTTAAAATATTAATAAGTTTAAATAAAATTATGTGAATGAAAGTATTTCAAAAAAAATATTATTCAATTTTTGTCAGCAGTTTTGAAGCCTTATTATAACCAAGTGCCACCGAAGTTTTCAAATCCAATTTTGCGCCGTCAATATCATTTAGTTTTATTTTAACTTCCCCGCGTTTATAATATGCAATTGCGTATTTATTATTAATTTTTAATGCATTATTCAGATCATCCAAAGCTCCAGCATGATCTTTATAGATTTCCTTTATTTCAGCACGCATAAAATAAGCTGTAGAATTTTGCGGATTTGATTTCAAAACTTTATCAAAATCTTCTATTGAACCTTTGTAATCATCCTGTTTATTATAATTGATTTCATTATTTAGTCTGGCATCTCTTGTATAATGTTGAAGAAAAATTCCTTCAAGATTATTTTGATCAATAATATCGTAAGCACGTGTATCACCCAAGCTGGCAGCCATTTTTAAATCTTGAAGCGCGGCTTTTTTATTTTGGGATTTTAAATATGACATTCCTCTTTCGTAATATGCACACGAATCGTTTGGATTAAGAGCAATCTTCACCGTAAAGTGTTTAATTCTTCCTTCATAATCTCCATATTTTACTTGATTCACATTAGTTTTACTACCTTTGTAAACCAAATAAACTAATATGGGAATGGAGATAATTAGAGAATAAATCCAAATCTCCCCCATTTGGTAACCCCTTTTGAAATAATAATTTATAATCGGAAAAAAAATTTTTAATTTTAGAGAGGAATTGATGTTTGATAATTTTTGAAAATGTGCAAAGAATTGTGAATATTTTAAATTTTGTAAAATGACTTTATTAAATAATTATTGCAATTTTTCTTCATTCAGTAGAAAAGATGTTTTTAGATTTTTAGTATTAAACTCCTTAATAAGTGAATATGTGTATGGAATTTTCTCGTAAAGTCTTTCGCTGATTGATTCAGAAATATTTGTTTTATTAAACGGAACTACTTTAACGTATTCTTGAATTTCATTTTCATTTCTTCCGTATTTATAATCATAGGTGAAATTTCCGAAATTATCTATTTGAATATTTTTATTCGTAAAATTCGGCACACTAATGAAGAATTCACTGTTCTCTATTTTATCATTGTTAAAAAGATTTTCTTGCGATAAATATTCATACAATTCCTTTGCAGTAAAAATAGATGGATCAATAAAATCTATTTCATCCGCTAAAATATCTTTATAAATAAAATTTGAATTCTCTTTATACATTCTCAAACTTTCAATTTTTTCTTTAAAGATATCCGTATAAAATGGATAATGTGTACAGCCAAGAATTATACTTTTTAATTTTGGAGAATTTTTCTGATTAAGAATTTTCTCAAGCAAAGTTGTAATATGATATGAAATATAATTTTCAACAGAATTTATTTGAATGTCTGTAGGATTTTCTTTTGTACCGTTAAATAACATTTTATTTCCGGTCCAATCAAAATTATATCTTGATAATTTCTTTATATCAATTTTAAGTTTCTCATTTTTATCAGATGGACCTATATAATTTGTTCTTGGTTTTACTGCAGATTTATCAATTGATTCAATAATTTCATCTATGGCATCTGCTAATCCAACTCCAGCTTGCTGAAAAATTGATATTTTATTTTTATGACTTTTTTCATTAAGCTGATTTTTTATTTCATTTACATATCCGTTTGAAGCAACTGTTCCCGCTGTTGCCATAACTGCCAAACTATAATTTTCATCATCTGAAATATTTTCCAAAGCAGCTCTTACTCCGGCGCCAATAACTCCGATTACTTTTATATCCAAATTTGCTTTTTTAATAAATTCTTCGATATCCACTTTTCCATATGCGGTTGCTGTATTGCAAGCAATTACAATTGCTTTTATTGCTGATTTATTTTGCTTAAAAGAAATATCTTGGGATCTTTCATAATATTTATTGTTTAGTAAAAATTGTACATCCTTTAAAATGTGTTCTTTTAAAAGCAAAGTTTTATTTTGCGATTCATAATTTCCATATGGCATGTTTGCTTGATCGGCAAGATAAATAAAACTTTCTCTATTAAAATCTCTTATAGAATCACCTAAATTAGTGTATGAATGATTTTTATTATTATACTTATCAAAATTTACGATTGCATCAAATACCGTTAATCCACCGGTTCCGGAATCAAATATTCCTATTGGAAGATTTGCATTTTTCTTTTTATAAACATCCAAATTTGTGTAATAAAAACTTGATTTGTCGTTGAGAATTGAATCAACAATTTTCAATTTTTCATCAGAAGATTTACATGAAATCAGAAATACAATTAAAAAAATAAAATGAAATATTTTTATGTAAAATTTTTGATTCATTATTTTTCCAAAATTAAAAATCAAATATTCAGAAATTAACTTTAAATATTTCTGATAGAATTTTATTTATGCAATTCAAAAAAGCCAACGAATTTTTTACCATTCCAGTATTCAATTTTATTCATTATAATTTCTCTGAACTCATGCGTATCAGATAACGGATAATTTAGAACTCCCCTTTTAACCAATTTATCTCTATCGACACTTGCATTATCTCCAATAACAATATGTGTTGGAAAATAATCTCTGTTTAATTCAACACCGTACCAGAATTTATTCAAATAGATATTTGCATCTCCTTCATTAACCGAAATTCTTAATTTATCTCCTTCAATTAAAGGTTCATGTGAAGCCGCGTTGTATTTATTAAAATATAAATTTCCCATATCCGTAATTGGAAATAAAATATAATTATTAAAATCTGCCAATTCCATATTTAGGAATTTATAATTTTCGTCTGTTGGAAATGTTCCATTCATTTTATTATGATCAATAGAAAATAAAAATGCTCTGTGCATTCCGTTAGAAATTCCACCAGCAATAATTTCTTTAATTCCATCTTTATTAAAATCATCTAAAACAGCGCCAACAATTCCTCCGGGATGCCAAAGAATTTTACTAACTGGTTTTCCGGTTTGCAGATTAAGTTTTAAAATTCCGTTTGGATAATAATTATTATGCTGGAAGTAAATCAAAACTTCCTTAATATTTTTATTATGAATAGTATCAATTATTCCATTTATTCCAAAACGTCCGGTAAATTTCTCATTTTTAGATTCTAAACTATCATAATGAAAATATCTCCAAAGTTCTTCGCCTTTATGGTTAAACAAAATCAGCGGTGCATAATCTGCTGCGTAAGTTAGTAAAACTTCATTTTTACCATCGTCATCAATATCATAAATATTTCCAAAATTTGCTATAGAGACTGGTGAATTTTTATATCTACCATTTAAGTAATACGTTAAATCAGCAGATTTTTTAATCCATAAAATTTCATTCTTACTATTTTTAATAATGTAACTTGTTCTGTCAGTTTCAATTTTATAAGGGTTATCATCAATATTAAAATAGTTATAACTTGATCTTGCAAACAATAATAAAATCAAAACAATTAATATTAATTTGTGCTTAATAAGTTTTTTACTTATCCATTTTATCAAATTTTGTTTTTCAATCTTTACAAAATCTCTTCTGTTAATTATATCATTTACATTATTTATTGGGAAAATTTCAAGCTTACGGCTTAAATAAATTTTGTTTAGTTCATTTATTATTTTTTCACAAAATTAAAATCGTTAAACGGAACTAAAAATTTTTGTGCTGTTGAGTAAAAAGCAATTTTTGATTTTGCTTCAATTATACTTTTGCCGACTTCATTTATATTTCCATTTTCATTCATCGAGCCGGTTATAAGAATATTATTTTGAAAAGTAATTTCTTCACGCAATCCATAGAATTTAAATAGCTCTTGAATAAACACAATTGTTAAAACTGCGCCAAGCGAGTTGCCTTCATAAATTCCTAGCTTTTCTACAAACTGAATTGTTACTTCAAGATTTGGTGTAAATTTTTTGTATTTATTTCTGAGAAAATTTACTGCGTAGTTCCAAGAAATTTCAATTTGCTCCTCAAGTTTTTCATCTAAATTCGGGAGACTTGGAGAAATTAAAAACTCGACTTTATCCTTATTTTTATTATGATTTACGGAAATTCTTAAATGTTCAACTGTGCCGTAAATTTGATTTGAATTTTCGGATTTTTCCAATACCGGAAAACTTAAATTTCCATTTTTAACATTTCCTTCAAAAACCGAATTAAGAATTTTAAGTTCATTTTCAATTCTTGCAATATTGTTTTTTACAATTTCTGATGATTCGTATTCCGTTAAAAATTCATAAAATTTCTTAATCGTATTAATTAACTTTTCAGTTTTAATTGGTTCAATTCCAAATGCTGAATATAAATTAATTACTTGCTGAAAATGTGGAAGGAGTTCTAAAAAGTAAGCTTCTTTTAAATTATCATCAGATTGCAGCGATAATTCATCATAAAATTCTGTTAGCGAAAGAATTAAATTTCTTACAGATTTATCATTTCGATGAAGTTCAAAAAACTTATTTTTTCTTTCTTCAAAATAAAATGAATTCATAATTAGAATAGGTAATAAAAAAGTTTTAACACTTACACTTAATTGCAAAGACAAATATTCTTCATATAAAAATATGATTTATTTCTTTCTTTGCTAAATGTTTCTGATTATGTTTGCTTCAATAATTTTGGCAAACTAAAAAGTGATAACCGTTTTAAATGATTTTGTAAAAAAGAATTTTATTTTTGCAGTTTTAAATTACTGCATTCTAATTTTCTATTTTTGCTATCCAATTTTTAATTACGGCGAATCACCATTTCTTCAGACAAGTTCCAGTGATTATATATATTCAACTCCATTATCTGAATTTGCAGTACTTCCCGGAAAACTTAAAAATACTTCTAATAATTCTGGAAGCGAAACTAATGTAGAAAATTTGAAATACGTTCATATTTTTGCGAACGATTTAGAATTTAGTTCTCACTTAAAATTTTTCAAATATGTTGTTCATTCTTCTAATTTTAGGAAATTAACTTGTATTGTTTTTAAGTTAATTTCACGCGCACCACCCGCTTATTTCACATCAAATTAATTTTTTAAAAAATCAATTTCTCTTATTGATTTTCAAATTTATTTACAAAAATTATTTTAATAATTGAGGTGTGAAATGGCTGATAAAAATAATCATGATGAAAAAATTACGAAAAATGAAATGATAATTGAATTGTTAAAACTTCTTGGTCCAATTGTTTTAATAATTGTAATTTATTATATCTTTTTTGCTTAAAAAATTAAAGGTTGTCTCAGAATTTGGGACAACCTTATTATAATTTTTATAAATTTATTGTTTTTCCAACCAAGCCATTGCCAATTGAGGATCACTAAAAATATTTACTTTAACTCCTTTTTGCTGATATCGCTCAATGATTTTTTTCATGTTAATTTGCCCAACAACTTTTTCCGGTAAAATTATTGCCCAAAATTTCCATCCGGCTTTAAATATTTTTGGTTCCCAGTTTACTTGCGCCCATTCCAAATCTTCGCTTTTTAATGCAGAATTTCCACGATCATCGGAAAGCCATTTTGAACATCTGTTTTGTACAAAAATATCCGCAGCTTTTAACATAAAATTTCTAAAATTTTCACCGAACATAAATTTTTTAAATTCATGATGAATGATTCTTTTTTCAGGATAAAATTTTAATGTTGCAAAATCATTATCAATTACTGCTTGCATAGATCCCCCAAATAGTTAAAAAATTTTCCTCATATAATCGGATAAACATAGCCGTTGTTTAGATGAAAAATTTCTCACATAAAATCTCGCTAAAATAAAAACACGAAATTTTTATCATGACAAACGAATTTTTTAGAGATTTACCTAAATTATATTATAATTAAAATGTTGATTTTAATTTTCTAAAACCTTTTATGGAGAATGATGATAAATAAAGAAGATTTTAAAATGCTGCGCGAAATGGTAAAAGATTTTACAGATACCGAAATCAGACCTTTGGCTTCAACTATTGATCAGAACGAAGAAATACCAAGAGAATTAATAAATAAAATTGCAGAAGTTGGATTACTCGGAACAGCATTTCCGGAAAAATACGGCGGCGGCGGTTTCGGTGAATATGGTTTTTGTATTGCTCAGGAAGAAGTTACAAAAGCTTGCGGATCAACTGCAACATTTATTGGTGCTCATCAATCAATTGGAACAAATGCAATTTATATTGGCGGTTCGGAGGATTTAAAACATAAATATATGCATGACTTAACTTCCGGCAAAAAAATTGCAGCTTTTGCTTTAACAGAACCGGAAGCCGGTTCCGATGCATTTAATTTACAGACAACCGCAAAATTCGATGGAACAAAATGGATATTAAATGGTCAAAAATTGTGGATTACAAATGCTGCAATTGCAGATGTCTTTTCGGTTTTTGCAAGAACAGAAAAAGGAATTACCGGATTTGTAGTTGAAAAAGATTTTCCGGGAATTATAATTGGTGCAAATGAAAAAAAATTAGGGATAAAAGGAAGCGTAACAAACACAGTAACTTTTGAAAATGTTGAAGTTACGCAAGAAAATTTAATTGGTGCTGATGGAAGAGGTTTTGCAATTGCTATGAAAACTCTTGATGCCGGAAGAATTGGAATTGGTGCTGCGAGTGTTGGTGCTGCAAAAGAAATGTTGAGGCTTTCTGTAGAATATGCAAATCAGCGAAAACAGTTTGGTCAGCCGCTTTCAAAATTTGAAGGAATTCAATTTATGATTTCTGACATGACAACTAAAATTTATGCAATGGAAAGTATTTTGTATCGTGCGGCAGAAAAATATGATAATAAAGATGAAGTTATGCAGGAAGCCGCAATGGTAAAATTATTCTGCTCGGAAGCTGTTTCGGAAGTTGCAGATATGGCTTTACAAATTCACGGCGGAATGGGTTTTTCAAGAGAATTATCAATCGAAAGATTTTACAGAGATTCAAGAATTCTAAGAATTTTTGAAGGCACAAGTGAAATTCAAAAATTAGTAATCAGTAGAAAAACAATAAAAAATAACGGACTTTGGAAAATTTAAATGAGAAAAATTTTAGTAATTCCATCTATTGATATTAAGGATAGAACAACTGTTAGAGTTGTTCAAGGAATTCCCGAACTCGATTGTAAAGAATATGGAAACGATCCAGTTGAAATGGCAATGATTTGGAGATCAGAAAATGCTAAAGTTATTCACGTTGTAGATTTTGATTTATCAAGGGAACACTCGCGCAAAAATTTAGATTTAATTGGAGAAATTTGTAACTCGGTAATTATTCCAATTGAATTCGGCGGCGGTATTACAAATGTTGAAGATGCTGAAGAAATTCTAAATTTAGGAGTTTTCCGTTTGGTTATTGGTTCAATGGCATTTTCTAATCCAAAAGAATTTAAAAGAATTTTTGATAGGTTTGGTCCGTTAAAAATTTCTGCCGCAATTGATGTTATAAATGATGAACTTGTAATTCATGCAAGAAAAGAAAAAACCGGAATTTCGGCAGTTGACTTTTCTAAAAAATTATCAGAAATAGGAGTTAACCGTTTTGTTGTTACAGATGTTTCAAGAAACGGAATGTTAGATGGACCAAATATTGAATTGTGCAAAAAAATTGCCGACGCAACAAATACAAAAGTTACTTTATCCGGAGGAATTAGCGGCTACGAAGATTTAATGAGAGTTCAGCAAAATGCTGATTGCGGTATTGATTCGGTAATTATTGGTCGTGCACTTTATGAAAACAGATTTCCTTGTCAAAAAATTTGGAGAGTTGCAGAATCTGGTATTTTTGATTAAGTTGAAATTATTAGAAAATTCCTTATTTCATTAAATATACTTATCTTCATATTACCATGATTTAATATAGGAGGTTATGATATGGAATCTATAACAAAAATATTAGTTCCAGTTGATTTCTCCAATTATTCAAAAAATGCACTTCGGTATGCGGTTAACTTTTCCAAAAAATTTAATTCTAAAATTTATCTCGTTTATGTTGTTGAGCCCGTAATTTATCCATCGGATTTTAGTATGGGACAAGTCACTTTTCCCGTTACCGATACCGAGTTAAATGTAAGAGCGAAAGAAGAATTAGAAATTTTAGCCAAAGAAGAAATTGGAGTTGAAGTTCAAGTTGAGACAATTATTAGAACCGGAAAACCATTTGTTGAAATTAACGAAACTGCAAGAGAATTGGATATTGATTTAATAATCATTGCAACTCATGGTCATACCGGAATGGAACATTTGCTATTTGGAAGTACAGCCGAAAAAGTTGTTCGAAAAGCTCCATGTCCGGTTTTAACTTTGCGAGAACCGATAAAAGGATTTAAGTTTAATCCAAACGAAAAATAATTTTTTAAATATCTATTATTGTTTGTAATCAAAAATTTATGATGAAAATTATTACGATTATTTTATTCGCGTTTTTCTTAAATATAAATGCACAAGAAAATATTGAATTTTCTGAATGGGAATTAGTTGTTTCAAATCAACAATTTCCGGAAGGAATTACTTACGATCAAAACGGAGTTTTATATTCTTCAAACTGCAATGGAAATTGGATTACAAGAATTTCCGAAACAAAAATTGATACTTTTCTTTTAGCCTCAGATTCTACATTTCAAAAAACAAACGGAATGTTAGCTTTGCCAGATGGATCAATATTAGCAACGGATTTTGGCAAAGGAGCAATTTTGAAAATTGTTAAAAATGGAAAAATTAATTCAGTTGTGAATGAATTTAATGGAACAAGATTTAACAAACCAAATGATTTAACATTAGATAAAAATGGAAATTTATTTTTCTCGGAACCAAATAATTGGGGACCAGAAATTTACGATGGAAGAGTTTTCTATTATAATTTTTCTACAAAATCTTTAAAGTTGATAAAAGATAAAATTGCATTTCCAAACGGAATTGGTATTTCTCCCAAAACTGAAAGATTATATTTATCAGAATCCGCAAAATCAAGAATATTAAGTTTTGAAATAAATGAAGATGGAACTTTACGCGATGAAAAAGTTTTTGTTGAAATTCCCGGCGGTGATCCGGATGGATTAAATTTTGATGAAAACGGAAATTTATATGTTGCACATTTTGGCGGCGGAAATATTTATGTCTTTTCTCCGGAAGGCAAAATTCTGAAAAAAGTAAAAACTCCCGGAACAAAACCAAGTAATGTAGAATTTGCCGGAAATGATTTAATGACTTTTTATATTACGGAAGACCAAACAAATTCAATTTATAAGTGCAGAGTTAACAGAAAAGGATTTAATATTTTTTCGAAATAAAAAAAATTGCATGATTTGCTGTAAGTCTTCAAAAAAATGGATAGAAGTATCAATATTTTAATGAACAGATATAAATATTCTTAATCAAGAAAAATAATTAATTTGTTAATAAATTCATTTATTTTGAATGCTGACTTCTGATTTCTTAATTCATATTTTTTTCTATTTCATCAAAATCATCTTCATTATTTCAGAAAAATTTCCAGTTTGAAGTTTATAGAAATATATTCCACTGCTTAAATTTTTTGCATTAAACTCAACTTCATAATTTCCGGGTTTTTTACTTTCATTGACCAAAGTTTTTATTTCTCTTCCTAAAATGTCAAATACCACTAATTTGACATTTGACATTTCACCTTTTATGTCTTGTGGAATTGAATATTTTATCTTTGTTGTAGGGTTAAAAGGATTTGGATAATTTTGACTTAAACTAAAAAAAGAATTTTTAATTTCCGGTTTCATTGATGTAAAAGTTTTTGAAGGACTAAAAAGAAATTCATCACCATCTTTTAAAGGTTTATACGTTTTTATGAAAAGTGTATCGCCAAATGTTGGGAGCTTATTACTAAATTCAAAATCTATTTGAAAACTTGTAAGATAAATATCATTTGTAATTGGTTTTAAAATTATTGGTTCAATTATTTCCCAACGGTTATTATTAAGATTGGTCTCACAAATTATAAACTCTGCTGGTAAAATATTATTTTCATTAATTATATATATTTCAAAAGGACAATTTACATTTTCTAAATTGGTACCTATTCCGTTATGTCCGCTATATTTGTAAGTTCCATCAGACAACAATTCTAATGAATTAAAAACAATAAACCAATCATCATTTGTCATTATTGGATTAATTCCAATAATTGGTGGAAATTTAAACTTAGCAGTATTTTCTAAATTCGGATTATTAAATTTTGATTTTGATGTATCAATTCCATCATTCCTATCAATTATTGATAATTTTATTCCATCAAATCCCGGAGTAGAATATTCATCAAATATTTCACAATCACTAATTAAAATTGCATTATCTGATTTTCTACGCACACTAATTTTTTTTTGATTTCCTATTTCAAAGCTTAATATATATTCGTCACCTGTTATTTCTGTTTCATCATATATTATAGCTTTTATTTCCGGAGTTGAATTACCAATCAATTGTTCAATTTTAATCTCATCAAAAATTCCTTTTTTATTTTCAAATATATATGGACCAATAATTTTGTTATTATTATTTACATAGTCTGTACCTAAAATTCTAAAATAGTATTCTTTCGTATTTGGTAAACTTGAAATGTCAAATTCATGTGTGTAGTTTCCCTTATCAAATGAATTGGAAATAATATTATGAAATGATTTTTTATTATCATAAGAATACTGTAAAGTAATAAATGTTTTTTCATCATCTACATCGTTACATGACCAATCGAAAGTTATTCTTGGTACACTAATTACACTTTTAATTTCTCTTATTTCAATACTTAACTGTGGAATTGCATTTACATCTAAATTATTTATTGTCAATGGTTCATCGGAGATATCATAATAGTATTCGTATGGTTTTTCAGAATCATAGCAAATCAATCTGAAAATAGTTGATGAATTGTCTGGTATCACATGTGAATCAAAACTTAATTCATTGTTGATCACGGGTATATTATAATCAATAACATGCCAACTATCTCCATTATCTGTTGAATATTGTATCATTATTTGCGCATTCTGATTCTGTCCTGTAAAATTCCACGAAATATTTGTATTACCAAAAATCTCATCAATATTATTTTCAATTATATTAATTTCGTAAGTTTCATTACCGCCTCGCGTTTGTATTCTCTTTCCAATATTTTTCCAAGAATATAATAAAACTAGATCTTTTGCGTCTTTTAACACATCACTTATATCCTCTGATAAAAATATAGCAACTAAAGAACTCACCGTTTCACCCGGCATTAATTGAAATGCTCCGCTTCCAAAATGGATGATATTGTCACTTGGCATTTTGAAATAGGCTTGGTTAGAATCAATAAATGGTTTCGAAAACCAACTTCCAATTATATCATCATCCTTAGGTCTTACAAGTCCCCAACCGTTTACAGTTAATGTTGTTAAACCATAATCACTTGGAGATTGTAGTAAGATAAAAGATAGATAGCCTGGTCGTTTACCTCCTCTGCCTTTAAAATCTGAATCCCAATTATAAATTGTATTTTTTATATAATTATCTGGAAATTCATTAGAATATTTAGAATTAAAATCTGCCAAGCCTACTAAATCATCCCCACTGTCTGTACTTCCGCCAATATGTAGATCACCATAAAATCCAAAATATAAATTATTCAATGTCTTTGCTGATTCATTTGTTATTCTATATTCAAGTAAAATTGCATCTTGTAATTCTGGTGAATTATACTGATAGCAAAAAATTTCCATCTTTATTCCTAATCCCGCTAAATCTACATCCTTACCAAATGGTTGATATAAATTGTAAAACTCACGGTTTGAAAAATCATCAACAACAGAATATGAAACATTTCCTAAATCTTTGTTTGATGTAATAAAATCAAAAGGCCATTCTTCCCAATCATCTGGCCAAGAAGTTCTATCTCCAAAATTTGCTGTTATAACATTGCTTTCATTTGAAAAATTTTTCCTTGGTAGCCAACCCCATTTACTTTTATTATCTGGACTATAATCCCCATCAATTGGTGAAATAAAAGAATCAGAACAAAGAAAAAATTTATTTCTTGCAGAATCTTCAACTTCTCCGGCTATAATTGGTCCAAATTCATACATATAACCTAATCCATTCCAAACAAAATCATTAATATCTGGTAAAGCACCCGGTTCACCAATTGTTCCATAATTATGTATTTTTGCGGAAATATTATTCGAATTCATTAAAACGAATTTATTCTTATCATATTGTTGAGTAAATAACATTTCAAATGCTATTATCCATAATATAAATATGATTTTAAATTTCATCACCATTCCTAATTTTTACTTAATTGAATTTAAATTATCGAGTTAAAATAATTCATACTTTAAATTATATAAAATATATTCAAATAATAAATTTTTGAAATAAAAAAGCCCACATAAAGTGGGCTTTCGCACAATAATTTTTCCTATTTTTTCTTACTTCTAACTCTTATTCCTTAATTCAATTTAGATTCTTACCATAATCTTACAATCTTGTTTTTTTTACTTTTCACGTTTCACTTTTTACTTCAGAACAGATTCAAGAATTTTCGTTGCATCACTTCCGCCGGCCATTGATGCATAACTTGAAATTGCGGGAACAAAATCACCAACCATTTTCTCATCCATACCCAAATTTTTAAATGCCGGTTTTACATCTTCTAAAGAATTCATAGGTCCGCTTATTTTTCCGACAAGTTTTGCAATATTTAAATATGAATCAATCCCCGGAATAATTTTGGCAAGTTTGTCAAAATCACCTTTTACTAATTTGTCTTTTGCTAAAGTTAAAATTGCTCCAATTCCCCCAAGTGCCTGTGTATCCGAAACGCCAAGTTGTTTTTTTACCATTTTCATTAATCCTTCACCAACATTTAGTGATGAGCAGCCATTTAGTAAAAGAATGCTAATTAATAAAATTGGTAAATAACTTTTTAATTTCCTCATTTATCCTCCATTTAGTTTTTGTTGTTTTCTTCTAACTTTTGAAGAGAATTTTTTGCGGTTTGAACTAATTTGTTATTGGGAAATTCATTAACAATTTTCGTCCAATTTTGTTTAGCTGCAGCAAAATTTCCCTTTCGAGCTTCCATAACTCCAATATTGTAAATTGCTTCAACATTATTTGGGTTTATTACTAAAATTTTATTGATATACTCTTCTGCTTCTTCATAATTATTTTGTTCAAAATCCAAAATTGCAATACTCATTAAAACATCAACTCGTTTCGGATCTTTATTTAGAACTGTTTTATAAAGTTCAATTGATTTTTTAGGATTGTGTGCGGCATAAAGCAAATCGGCATATTCTTTAACTTTTGCCGTATCGTTTGGATTTTTTGAAACATATTCTTCCAGTGAATTTAATTTATCTTTAAATTCTGATGTTACGTTTCCGCCGGAAGGCTGTTGCGAATTGTTAAATTGCGAATGAATATCATCCTTTGGCATTTCTTGTTCTGTAATAGATTTTTCTTCAACAGAATTTTCTTGCGTGGAAAAATATATAATTCCAATTATTGCAATTAAAAAAAGCAACAAATAAATGTGAATAGATTTAAGTTTCATTTTTGACCAATTTTTTTTAAGAATAATTGAAAAATAGTGAAAATCAAATAATAAGATAAATTATATTATTACATATTTTTCAAGTAGTTAATCAGAATCAAAATTTAATAATCTTGAAATATCTCTAACTCAAAAACTTCTTTTGAGCGATAAATTTTATAAATTTTCATATTAGTTAAATTATAAAATTTTTATATTAAAATTGTAATGACATACTAATATTACAAAATTTAATTTTACTAAAATTCATAAATTGATTGTAAATTTATAATTAATATTCATTTTTATTATTTTTATAAAAACTAAATAGTGAGAAAAAAAATGGCGGATTTTGAAAAACTCGGAGCTTTTTATTTAGGAAAAATTTATGATCATACGACAAAAGCATTAAAAGATGATTTGGTTCTTTATGATTCAAAAGATTTAACAACTCACGCAGTTTGTGTTGGAATGACAGGAAGCGGAAAAACCGGATTATGTATTTCCCTTCTTGAAGAAGCAGCAATTGATCACATTCCCGCTTTGGTCGTTGATCCAAAAGGTGATATTACAAATTTACTTTTAACTTTTCCTAATTTGGAAGGTAAAGACTTTTTGCCTTGGATTAATAAATCCGATGCAGACAGAAAAGGAATTTCCGAAGGCGAATTTGCAGAATCTCAAGCCCAGCTTTGGAAAAACGGATTGTCACAATGGGGACAAGACGGAAATAGAATAAAAATGTTACGCGAAACTTCCGATTTTATAATTTACACTCCCGGAAGTACAGCCGGAATGCCGATTTCAATTTTAGATTCTTTCAAAGCTCCAAGCGATGAAATTTTGGAAGACGGTGATGTTTTCGGCGATAAAATTTCTGCAACAACAGCAAGTTTATTAAGTTTATTAGGAATTGATGCTGATCCATTAAAAAGTAAAGAACACATTTTACTTTCAAATATTATTCAATTTCATTGGACGAATAAAAAAGATTTGGATTTACCTTTAATTATTCAAAATGTGCAAACTCCCCCATTTACAAAAATCGGCGTTTTTGATATTGAATCTTTTTATCCGGAAAAAGACAGATTTGAATTAGCAATGCAATTAAATAATATTTTATCGGCACCGGGATTTCAAACTTGGCTTTCTGGTGAATCGCTTGATATTGATAAATTACTTTACAATAAAACCGGTAAACCAAAAACATCAATTTTTTATACCGCTCATCTTTCTGATTCCGAGAGAATGTTTTTTACTTCATTGCTTTTAAATCAACTAATTAGCTGGGTTCGAACACAATCGGGAACGACAAGTTTACGTGCATTGCTTTATGTTGATGAAATTTTCGGTTATTTGCCGCCGGTTGCAAATCCGCCGACAAAAAAACCTTTTCTAACTTTGCTTAAACAAGCAAGAGCTTTTGGCGTTGGTTTAGTTTTGGCAACTCAAAATCCGGTTGATTTGGATTACAAAAGTTTATCAAATGCCGGAACTTGGTTTATCGGAAGACTTCAAACCGAACGAGACAGAATGAGAGTTTTAGACGGATTGGAAGGCGCAACTTTAGAAGGCGGCGGTAAATTTGATAGAAATGAAATTGACAAACTTTTATCAAATTTGGATAACAGAATTTTCCTTTTGCATAATGTTCACGAACCGCATCCGGTTGTATTCAAAACAAGATGGGCAATGTCTTATCTTAGAGGTCCGCTTACTCGAAATCAAATAAAAGATTTGCATAAATTAAATGCTGCGGGAAATTCTCAAAATATAATTTCAGAAAATTTTACTCAACAAACATTAACTGTAAATCCTTTACCAAAAGAAATTAAACCACTTTATTTTGATCGAGAAATTTCTGAAAGTGAAATTCCGAATACAATTAATCATCCATACATTTTTGCTCAAGCTGATATTAGTTTTATTGATAAAACTAAAAGTATAGATTTCCAAAAATCTACAAAGTTTTTAGTCCCAATTACAAATGAAGTTATTTCTGTAAAATGGAATGATGCCCACGAAATTAAATTGGATGAAAAATATTTAGTAAAAAATCCTAAGAATACATTTGCATTTTCCGAGTTACCAAATTCTGCAAAAAATGAAAAGAATTATCCGGCTTGGCAAAAGTTTTTTGAAGATTTTTTAGTAAGCGATTATTCTATAGAAGTTTACCATAGCCCAAATCTCAAACAAACATCAATGCCGCTTGAAAGTGATAGAGATTTTAAAATTAGATTAACTCAAATAACACGCGAACAACGCGATTCGGAAATCGCAATTATCAAAGAACGATTCGAAAGAAGAATTCAAACTTTAGATAGCAGAATTAGAAGAGCTCAAGAAAAAATTGAAAGAGAAAAATCTCAATCGTCCCAAGTAAAATTGCAGACTGCAATTTCAATTGGTTCAACAATTTTAGGTGCACTTTTTGGTAAAAAAGCAGTCAGCACTTCCACAATCAGCAAAGCCGGAACTGCAATGAAATCAGCTGGAAAAGCTATGAAAGAATCCGGTGATATAAATCGAGCCGAAGACGAATTAGAAATTCTAAATCAACAAATGGTTGAACTGCAAGACAAATTGCAAGATGAATTGAATATTCTTCAAGATAAATTTGATTTATCGATTGAACAGCTTGAAACCATAAAAATACGACCGAAAAAACCAAATATTTCAGTAAAACTATTTAATTTCATTTGGCTTCCATTGGGAAATGAAAATGTAAGTGATATACATGAAATAGAATTTATATAAATATAAATATTTGGAATAATCTTAGTTGTTGTATATATTTTCGTGATTTAAATCACAAATAGGGGGATTTACTAATCACACATTATAGGAGACAAAATGAGAAAACTTATTTTTTTTACAATAATTTTAACAATTTCGATACTTGCCGAAGATGCGAAAAAAGATAGTGTCGCACAGAAAACATGGCTGCCAATTGGAGTTGCCGGAATAAATTTAAGTCAAATAGCACTTGATAATTGGACACAAGGCGGTGAAGATGCATTAGCATTTAGTCTTTACGGAAATTTTGGTTTAGATTATTTTGATAAACCTTGGTCTTTTACAAATAAACTTAAATTAGCTTTCGGAAAAACAAAGTTAGGATCTGAAGATTATAAAACGACAGATAACGAAATATTCTTAGAAGATCTTTTAACATATAGTGCCGGCTGGTTTGCAGATCCATACTTCGCTAATACATTTAGAACAGTAATTGCAAATGGTTATGATTACAGCGGTGATTCTCCAATTCAAACAGCCTCTTTTTTTGATCCCGGTTATTTAATGCAGTCAATCGGTATGGCTTATAAAATTTCTGATAATTTTACAACAAGATTAGGTTTTGGATTTCAAGAAACTTTCACTAGTAAATTTAACAGTTATTCTGATGATGTTGAAACATTAGACGAAGTTGAAAAATTCAGATTTGAAACCGGTATTGAGTCAGTTACATCTGCAAATTTTAAACTTGATGATAATTTATTCTACACCAGTGAATTAAGATTATTTGGTGCATTTGATGCTTTAGATATTTGGGATGTAAGATTTGATAATATTCTAACTGCTCAGGTTACAAAATTAGTTAATGTTAATTTTAATGTACTGCTTATTTATGATGAAGATCAGGTGAAGAGAACACAAATGAAAGAAGCTTTACAAATTGGAATTGCATACGCATTATTTTAATCAAAACTAGCAACCTAAAAAGAAAGGAGAACAACCATGAGTATGATGAAAGAATTTAAAGAATTTGCCATGAAGGGTAATGTTATAGATATGGCAGTAGGTATTGTAATAGGCGGTGCCTTTGGTAAAATTATAAATTCATTAGTTCAAGATGTAATTATGCCTCCAATAGGAGTTTTATTAGGTGGCGTAGATTTTTCCAAAATGGGAATTGTAGTAAAAGCAGCTACCGAAACTACTGAAGCTGTTATTTTAAAATACGGTTCTTTTATTAATACAATTGTTGAATTTTTAATTATTGCTTTTGCAATTTTTATGGTTGTTAAAGCAATGAATTCACTGAAGAAAAAAGAAGAAGCTGCTCCAGCTGCACCTCCGGCTCCTACTAAAGAAGAAACTCTTTTAACGGAAATTAGGGATCTTCTAAAAAATAAATAAAAAGGCAACCAAAATGCATAAGAGAATTTTTAATTTAATTTTGTGTAATCTAATTTTTCTTTCGTTTACAAATAGTTTTGCACAATTAAATGATTATCCAATTAAAATTGGAATTCATGCATCTGGTTTATTACCTGAAACAGATTATAAAAATGATGATTTAAAATTATCTTTTCTCGGCAGAGCTTTTTTACGTATTAAAGTTATTGATTTATTTGATATTGAAGCCGGAGCGGGATATGCAAAGCTTGCGGGTGAAGATGGCAAAAATAATTATTGGGAAACTTCTTTAATTCCAGCGGACTTGAGATTAATCTTAAGTCCGTTTAATTCAAAATCTGTAAGCCCATATGCTTATGGTGGAATTGGATATGTGAAATGGAATGTTGAAGATAAGCCAAGTGAATTAAATGGTTCCACAAAAGAAGATGGCGGTGATTTATATGCACCATTGGGTATTGGAATTGAAATGAAATTATCCAATTCCCTTCTTCTTGATCTTTCCGGCGGATATAATCAAATTTTTTCTGATTATGTAAATTATGTTAAAGGCGGAGATTTTAATGATGGATTTTGGAATTTAGGAATTGGTTTAATTTTTACCGGCGAGGGCGGCAGTTCAGATTCAGATTTGGATGGAATTTCAAAAGACCAAGAAATTGAATTAGGAACAAATCCAGATATTGCAGATTCTGATGGCGATGGTTTAACAGACGGTTTAGAATTCAATCAGTATAAAACTGATCCTTTGAATTCTGATAGCGATGGCGACGGTTTAACGGATAATGATGAAATTAAAAACTACACAACAAATCCAAATATTATTGATACGGATAAAGATGGATTAACAGACGGTGATGAAATTTATCAACATCAAACTGATCCTTTACGAGAAGATTCTGATATTGACGGAATAAAAGATAAAATTGAATTGGATGAATTTAAAACTAATCCTACAAATTCAGATACCGATAAAGATGCACTAAAAGACGGTGATGAAATTCATAAATACAAAACCGATCCGACAAAACAAGATACAGATGGAGACGGTATTTTTGACGGTGATGAAATATTTAAGTATAATACAAATCCATCAAAAGCTGATACGGATAGCGGAACTGTAAATGATAAAGTTGAGATTGATAGAAAAACAAATCCGTTAAATCCGGAAGATGATGTAGTTCTTGATATTGCAGCTCCCGTAATTTTAGAAGGTGTAACTTTTGAAACCGGAAGTGTAGAGTTAACTCCGGAAAGTGAAAAAATGCTTTTAAGAGTTTTAAACACACTTAACATTTATCCTGATATAAAAGTTGAAATTCGCGGATATACAGATAATGTTGGAAACACATCGAAAAATTTAAAACTATCTCAACAAAGAGCCAATTCCGTGAGATACTGGTTAATTAACAAAGGGGTTAACCAAGAACGTGTAGTTGCAAAGGGATTTGGCAAGGATAATCCAATTGCTGATAATAGTACGCCAGAAGGAAAAAGATTAAACCGAAGAATTGAATTCGTAAAAATTAATTAGTTATAATATTCCCTCTTTTAAAAGAGGTTGTCTTTTAATTGTCTTCCGAATTTATTTCGGAATCTACAATGTGATTTTGATACAAAATTAGGATCTGAAAAAATTTCAGATTGACAATCAAAACTTTTAAGACAACCTCTTTTTTATTTAATAAAAATTCCCGCCAATCCGATTATACCATATGCGAATAAAATTACTATATATTTTTTTACTAATTACTAATATAAATTTTGCCCAAATTAATGAATATTTAATAAAATTCGGAGTTCAAGGAAATTTATTAATTCCTGATACAGAATTCAAAAATGATGCTTACGTTTTGTCTTTATTTGGCAGAGGATTTATTAAATATGAATTATCATCAAGCTGGGAAAGTGAAATTGGGTTTGGAATTGGAAATCTTTCCGGTGTTAATTATCAAAATAAAAAATGGGAAACAAATTTAATTCCGTTAGATTTTAGGTTTAATTTCAGTCCGTTTCAATCTCAAATTTACAGTCCTTATATTTTTTGCGGAATTGGTTTGCTTCGCTGGAATGTTACAAATCTGCCAAGCGGAGAAATTACTAAAAAAAGCGGATGGGATATTTTAATTCCAATTGGTGCCGGAATTGAGTTTTGCATAAATAGTAAATTATTAATTGATCTTAAAGGAAGTTATAATTTTACATCAACTGATTATTTAAATAATTATGATAGCAAAAAAAACAAAGACGGATTTTATTCTTTTAGTTTTGGATTTACATTTGTAGAAGGCGGAAATTTATCTGACTCAGACGGTGACGGAATTATTATGAAAATGGAAGAGGAAATTGGTACAAATCCAAATAAATTTGATACTGATGATGATGGATTATCTGATGGAGAAGAAATTAATCTATATTTTACAAATCCATTAGTCCCGGATTCTGATAAAGATAATTTGACAGATTTTGAAGAAGTTAAATATTTTTTTTCTGATCCTAATTCTCAAGATTCTGATGGAGATGATATTTTAGATTTTGATGAAATTGATAAATTTAAAACAAATCCTAACCAAAAA
Source organism: Ignavibacteriota bacterium (assembly GCA_016708125.1). Lineage (NCBI taxonomy): Bacteria > Pseudomonadati > Ignavibacteriota > Ignavibacteriota bacterium. The sequence continues at coordinate 4,247,258 of JADJGF010000001.1, forward strand.
GATTCCGATAAGGATGAATTGAGCGATGGTTATGAAGTTTTTAAATATAGTACAAATCCAACATTGATTGATTCCGATAGTGATGAACTTAACGATAAAGAAGAAATATTTTCAACAAAAACTAATCCAATTAAGTTTGATACAGATGAAGATGGTGTTTCAGACGGCATTGAATTTAATATATTAAAGACAAATCCTTTAGTGAAAGAAAATCACGAAAAATATATTTCAGAAAATAAAACTGAAAATAAAATTAATTTAGAAAATTTGAATACAGATAAGTCGGTCATTCTTCAAGGTGTTCAATTTCTTCTTGGTTCTGCAGAAATTAATTCTTCATCAGAAAATATTTTGCAGCAAGTAAAACTGATTTTGAACGAAAATCCCAATCTGAAAATTGAAATTCACGGCTACACAGATAATATTGGAAATCCTGATTTTAATCAAAAATTATCTGAGAATCGTGCAGAAACTGTTAAAAATTGGTTTGTTAAAAATGGAATTAATTTTCAGCGAATTGCTACAAAAGGGTTTGGTTCGTTAAATCCAATTGGAAATAATGAAATTCAAGGAGGCCGAGAAAAAAATAGAAGAATAGAAATTATAAAAGTTAAATAGTTTTATTCGTTCTTAATCACTTCAAAATAAAAATAATATCTTCATTTATATTATTGGAATTTATTGAGAATATTTTTGTCTCAAATTTTTCCGGATAAGATTTTAATTTAATTTTTTCCAATTGTTTTTCATCAATATTGATTATGTAATTTCCCGGAGCAATGCCATAACTGTAAAAACTTCCATCGCTCATTGATTTTATTTTAATTACATCTTCAGATTTTTCTTTCTTTAAATAAATATTAATTCCTTCCAACGGAATTTTTTCATTCCCAACAATTTTAAAAACATTTCCATTAATTACTGCAGCTTCATAAAAAGGAATATTGATTTCTTTATACTGGTTTGGATCAGAAATAAAACTAAATTTATTCCACACCGGAAACCATAAAGGGTTTTTACTCTTTCTATCAATTAATCTTAAATCAAATTTTGTATAAGATTCCAAATCGTTTAAAATAATTTTTCCATCATCAACAATTTTTTTATTGCTTACGGAATTTACCGAGACATCCATATTGTTAATTAATTTTTCTTCATCATCAAATAAATTATTATTGTTTTCATCAAGATAAAATCTAATTGCCGAAGCCGATCTTCCGACCATTCCCCTATTGTGAAAATCAATTTGGTTAAAAATACTGTTGTAGTTTAATGATCCAGAAGCCGATTGAGAAATTACTGATTTTGAAATATTTGTATTTGATCTTAAAAATGGAAGATCAAAAATAATTCGAAGCTGCGTATCGGTAAATGAAGTAATAAAATTAATATTATGCGTAAGTTGAATTCTATAATTCTGCATAAATGTTGTTGCCAGCGAAACATTAAAACTTTCAAACTTGTTTCTGTTGGTATTATAAAAAAGTCTTGTGTCAATAATGCTTCCTCCAAAAATATTTGAAGGAATATAAAATGAATAATTGAGTCGAAAGTTTAAATAAGAAGACGCAAAATCATTATTAGTAATTTTGAAATAATTATATTCAAGTGAAGGACTAATATTTTTAAAATCATAAAAAGTTCTTACAGAAAAATCATATCGATCAAAATTTGTTAAAGAAGTTTTTTTTAATTTCGCAAAAATACTCAGCATACTTTCATCAAAGGAGATTGGCAGAAAAATATTCCCGTCAATTTCGTTTTTAATTTTTGTGGGATTAAACTTCAAATTATTTTCATAAAATTTTGCGCCAATATTAAAACTTGCCAAATCACTAAAAATGGAATTTACCTCAACGTTATAAAATGCATTTGGCGCAATTGTGAGACTTGAAATATATCCATCTAAAATATGCGCAGTTGTTTTTGAATAAATTGAAGAATTAGAAAAATCATCAACAAATAAATCTGTACCTATTTGAGTTGTAATTCTATCGCTTAAACCGTAAGCTGCATTTGCTTGAAGCATATATTCATCAATTGTTAAAAGCTTTCCAAAATTAAAATTATAGTCTAATTCACCAATTGGAATTTGCGTAATTGGAATTTGATATAATTTCCTTTCAAATTTTGTTTCTCCGTTTGTTCCATATTTTTTAAACTCTAAAATTGTTGTCCCGTAAGAAAATGGAAGGCTGAAACTAAAATTTCCATTTTCATCGGCTTCAATTATTTCAATAATTTCATTGTTCATGGAAATTTCAACTTTCCAAAAAGGGTTAGTCTTTTCCTGAATAATTTGTTTACCGTAAATTCTTCGTAATTCTAAAGGTTCATTTGAAACTGTAATTCCTTTAAAATCATAAGATTGCAAACCAAACGCATTGCCATTTCCCAGAATAATATTGCTGATTGTTCTGTTGTTGAGAAATGCATAACGCCATCTATATTGCGTTTGATTATAAATGAATTTATTTTGAAACAACGAGTGATTTGTTGCGAGCTGAAAATCTCCGCCGAATAATTCATTTCCCAAACCTAAATCAAATGAATAAAATGGATTTTCATTTTTTACAAAATTACTGCTTAATGAATAATCTAAAAATCCTCCGTTAAAATTTTTACGTTCTCTTTCAAATTTTATTGGATAGTTTTCACTAACTGCTGCATTTTTACTAAGAGAAAATTTTTGCTGATTTATTAATCTTTCAACCATAGGAAGCTGATTTGCCGAACTAAATTTTACTTCAAGATTTCTTAAACTTACTTCAAGTTTTCCTTCTAATAAATTTTCTATTAAATCTGGTTTTACAAAATATTCCAAATCACTTTTTATAAAATCATTATTTGTAAAATTTATTTTTTCATCATTTTTAATTTGATTCAAATTTCTGAAATCAATTGAGTTTGTAATTTTTAGTTCACTTAAACTTTGCGCAGAAAATTTTTCAACTATTAAATCTTCATTATGATTTATTTGCAGAATTGTCAAAATCTCACTTAACGGTAAATAAACAATGGAGTTTTTATATTTTGCTAAAATCATTTCATCAATATATCCGGCATATTTGAATCGTAAAATTAAATCATCAACAGATTCTTCAATTTGCTTTTGTTCTTGTTCACTTTGAATAGTAAAATAAAAATAATCCGAAAAATTGCTCCATTCATTTCCAATTTTACTTCTTAATTTCCATCGGTAATTATTGTAGTTTTTTAAAGAATTTGGATTAAGATTAAAAAGTGTATCGGTCAATTCTTCCTTTAAAATCAGTAAATATTCTTCACCCAAAATATTTGAAGTGTTAATTCCCTCAATCGTAATTTCATAAAAATCAGCATTATTATTTTTATTCCAAATTAAACTTGAATTTTTATTTTCAGAATCATTGGAGCTAATTATTAAATTATTTTTACTGATAATTGCGGGCGGTAAATTAAATTTTTCTTCTTCTATAAAATCTTTCTTTGGAGAATTGATAATAAAATAAATGGTTTTAGAAAATTCACTCCAATCTGTTTTATTATAAGCGCGTAATCTTATTGAATATTTTTTTTCAAATTGCAAAAAGTTTTCCGGAAACAAATATTCATTTTTTTCAATTACACAAAAATATGGCGAAGAAAAAATTAATTTATTTTTTTCGCCAATTTCTTCAATATAAATTGTGTAACCATTTGCGTTTGTAATTTGGTTCCATTTGAAAAATGGCGTTACGGTTGTTATGTTAAATATCGAATCGGAACTTGGATAAATAAGTTTTGGAATTTCAAGTTTTACAGAATCAATTAATTTTTTTTCGTTTGATTTTATTTTACTTTGGCTTGATTGAGCTAAATTGTTTGAAAAACAAAATAAAGTAAACGTTAGAAATAAAATTTGAGATATTCTAATTTTTGAAATAATCCAAATATTTATTTTATAAAAAATTCTCAAGGAATAGTGAACTCAAAACTATTTGAAATATCATTTGGCGGAACTAATTTGCTTTCCGGAATATCTTCTTTTTCGTTGAACTTAATTAATAATTTTGCGGTATAATTTCCTACCGGGAATTTATCTTTGGGCAAAACATAATTCCTAACAATATTATAATAGACCGATAAATAATCATGTTCTTCTAAAATTATTTCACCTTTTGAATTTGTAACCGTTAAATTAAAATTTCCAAAATAAGGCGAATTTCCCAATTGTTTTATTTTATATAAAAGTTGGTGAGTATCTGTAGAATCTTTTATTAAAGAAGTTTTCTCAATTTCCAAATCCGTAAAAACAGAATCGGTCCTGTATAAAGCAGTGGTAACTTGATTTAAAACAAATTTAAGTTTTGCAGAAACTCCGCTTCCATCACTTATGGTTGTATCTTTATTTATTGGAGTTGATGAAGTTACAATTCTTGTCCAATAAGTTCCATTTGCAATTTCTTTTGGCGGTTTAATCATTAAACGAATTGTTTGCCGTTCTTTGGAATTTAACACAAACTTTTTGGGAAATGCAGTAATCCAATTATTTATTGAAGGAAATTCTTCGGTCGGATTTTCCAAATATTTCATTGTTCTTGTGCCAAGCGAATCTGAAACCGGAAAACCAAAAATAAATGAAATTGTAATTTCATAATTTTCAAAAGATTCATTCTGTACAATCATACTTCCGAATTTATTGTTTTCATCCATGTAAACAACATACGGCGAAATAATAACTTGTGCGTAAATTGAAATTGAAAATAAAAATATCAGCAAAAATTTTTTCATAAAAACTCAATTGTTAAAGTTATAGAACCAATATAATTTCCCGGACTAACACCAGAATTTGTTGAAATACTTCCGCCAAGCCATAAATAAATCGGAAGATAAAAAAATGCTCGTCTAATTTCTAAAGGTGAATTTGGATTAAAATTTACTCTTCCGGTTTGTCTATCATAATAAGACCAAGCTCCGCTGTTGCTTGAAAATTTTAACGGAACTGAATTATTTCCATTTGATAAAAAACTTGGAAGTTTAAAAGTTACGAGCAAATCTGATCTAAAAAATTTTGTATGATAAAAATAAAATTTAGCTGCTCCTTCATCCGTGTGTAAAATTGTTTCGGAATATCCGATAAAAATATCGCCAAACTCAAGATCATTATTTCTGTAAGTAATAATTGATTGTGAATTCACATCAGAAAGTGCAAGTACAAATAAATAGAAAAAATATAATTTTGCTTCTTTCATATTTTAAAATTTTGTCATTTCAAATTAGATAATTTTTAAATTATTTACAAAAAAACTACATTAAAAAACAATTAGTTAGAGGATTTATTTGAAGTAATATTTAAAGTTGATTTGAAATAAGAATTGAAAACTTAAATTGGCTGAGATTACAAATTTTTATATTCTAAAAAAGTGGATTTTTAATAAACTACTGTAATTGTAAAATTTTTCTGCGAATTTATATTTTCTTCGCCTGGTTTATATTTGGAAAATTCATCAATATTTAGATTTGAAAAATATTTAGAATCATAATTTTTATCCGAATTATTTCTAATTAATGAATTTTTGTTTTCATTTATAAACTTTGATGATCTTTTTAAAACATCAAATATATTTGATTTTGATTCATTTTTAATAATATTTTTTTGGATTACTCTATTATTGTAGTTAACCAAAATGTTTCTTTTTCTAAAAAAATTAGTTTCATCTGAATAAATAACTTTTCCGGTTTCTGTATCATAATTGGTAAACTGAAAAACTTCACTTTTAACTAATTTTATTTTAATCTCAACATTTGCAGTCTGCATTGATTGGCAAAATAAAAATGAGGAAGAATACAAAAGTATGAAAAATAATATTTTTAAATATTTATGCAATTGCAAGTTTCTAAAGTTGATTGATGTTTTTGTAAATTATCGAATTTAGAAACAATAATGTTTATTGCAGATCACAATTAATAAGTTACCGAAAGCACAAAAAGTCCAACATAATCCCCAATTTCTTGTTTTGGATTAATATAAATTTCGCCACCGACGAAAATCTGAAGCTCACCAATCAATCCATTTTGAGCAAGCGGTAAAGTATTTCCATCCAAAATTTTTTGAGAATTTTTTGTTTCAACATTAGGAGTAAAAATCAAAGTGCCAAAATTTCCACCAAAATTTGAAGCCCAATCGTAATTTGTTAATTCAACTGAACTAAATCTTACGGTAATATTTTTCCCGGGATGACCGGTTACAATAAATTGTTTCCCAAAATTTGGCTCAATTTTTTCGATAAAAGAAGAACCGGAAACTATAATTTCTCCAAAATCCAAATCGCCGGAACCTGCTTCAATAGAAAGCGGCTGAATTAAATTTGCACTTGCATTTCCGCTTATATATCCAGTTTGTTGTGCAAAAAGTGACGTTAGAGAAATTAAGGTAAATACTATGAATATTTTTTTCATAGTACAAAATATGAATTGAAATGATTTTTTTAAAGAATAAAAAAAATGGCGTCAGATATCAATTTTCTTATTATCTAACGCCACTGAGGACCCATGAGGATTTTATAAAATTAAATTCTATTTCACTATCGGTACATAATTAAAAAACTTTAATTTTAATCACTTTCAAGATCTAAGTATATTATTATAAAATATTTTAATTCTTCTAAAATGAACAATTCTAAACTAAATAACACAAATACCTCAATATTCTACAGTTAATGTAAATGTTCCTTTATAATCTCCATATGGCTGATTACTATTTATAGTCATCGAACCGCCAATCCAAATGTAAAGTTTACCCAAAGGTGAATCATTACTTAATCTTACGGTATTTCCATTGCGTAAAATTCTTGATGAAACATAATTTATATTTCCATTTGTATGGCGCACATTTGGAGTAAATCTAATTGTTCCATTAGTTCCGCCAAAATTATCAACCCAATCATTATTATTTAGGTTAACATTTCTTGAAAAAGTTACCGTAACATTTCTTCTACTAAAACCGGTTACTTCAAATTCAATTCCCAAATCTGCAGATCTTGTTAAAGTAAATCTGTTTCCGGTATAAATAATTTCACCAAAATCTAAATCGCCTTTAACTTTATTTAATGCTAATCCATTATTTAGTGAAATACTAATATTTGTTGAAATATTAAAACTTGATTGAGCAAATATTTTTATTGTAGAAATCAGTAATAAAAGAACAATTATTTTTTTTAACATTTAGTTTAAATAAAGTTTTGGGAATAATTTTGTTATTCCCGATTATTAATTATAACTTACTTCAATATTAAAGGTGCCAGTATAATCACCACCAATAGTAGTTGGCGTAATATCAATTGATCCCCCTAGCCATAAATACAATAAACCAGTTCCAGCGGTTAAAGTATGCTGTGATTCATCACCAACAGAAGATCCAGAAACATAGGTTGCATCACTGGTTTTTTCAACTTTTGGAGCAAAAGTTAAATTATTTGATTCGTATGATAGATTAACTGAGCTAGAATAATCAACTATAATATTTTTGTTTGAATGACCAGATACTAAAAAAGCAACTGGGGTTGTAACACTAATTGTTTCATTACTTGTACCAATTACTTTTTCTCCAAAATCGATTCCACTAGATGGTGGAGTAATTGATAAACCTTTTTTAAGTTGAACTGCAACAGAAGTGCTGCTATTAGCTAAACTTTGACCAAATATCACACTTGTTGAAAAAATAAGTGCTGCTAAAACTAAAAGATATTTTTTTGCGTACATTTAATACTCCCTAATTGATTTGTTTGAGTTTCTTTTTGAAGTATTTTTCAAAGTGTGTGCCAGATCACATTATGCGCAAAATTTGATTTATCTTAATAATTAAAAGGAAATTATTTTTCCTAATGTTTCAAATTGCGGGATTAAAATTGTTGTGTATTTTATTGGGACATTTTTATATTTTAATTTGTGAAATCATTTATTAAATATTTCTCACTTTTTTCAGATTGCTAATTTCAAAATCTTAACAAATTTATTGATCAGAATGGAAAGTGAAATAAATTTCATATTAAACAATCAAGAAATTAAAACCAAAATTAACCCATCTACAGTTCTGCTTGATTATATTAGAAAAGACAAAAAATTAACCGGAACAAAAGAAGTTTGCAAAGAAGGTGATTGCGGAGCATGCACAGTTTTACTCGGTGAACTTACAAAAGTTGGATTAAAATATAAAACAATAAACTCTTGCATTTTCCCAATTCAAAATGTTGATGGAAAACATGTCGTAACAATTGAAGGAATTAATCAAGAAAATCTAAATATTATTCAGCATGAATTTGTAAATCAAGGAGCTTCTCAATGCGGATTTTGTACACCGGGATTTATAATTTCACTCACCGGATACCTTTTAAATTCAGAAAAATTAGAGTATGACGAAATGATAAATTCAGTTGCCGGAAATATTTGTCGCTGCACCGGATATAATTCGATTAAAAAATCAATTGAGAAAATAAAACTTAATATAAATGATATTAACTTGCAGAATAACAATAAGTTAGCATATTTGATTAAAAGCAATATTTTACCAAAATATTTTTCAGAAATTGAACAAAGGTTAAATCTAATTAATTCTACAAAAGTAGATAATCCGGAATTCCATAAAAATATACACTCTGTTTTCATTGGTGGAGGAACTGATTTATTCGTTCAAAAAGCGGAGGAAATGTGCAAATCAAATGTTCATTTTATTTACAATATTCCGCAACCAAAAATTTTAATAAATGATTCTGTAATAATAATTCATTCTTCCACGACTATTGAAGAATTAAAAGATTTCTTTGAAAAGAATATTCCAAATATAAATTTCAATACATTGTTTAAACTTTTCGCATCAAAACCAATTAGAAATTCGGCAACAATCGGTGGAAATATTGTAAATGCTTCCCCAATTGGAGATATGTCGGTTGCATTACTTTCACTAAATGCTAAACTTATTTTGAAGAATTCGAAAAAAGAAACTCGAAAAGTAAACTTGGATAAATTCTATTTTGATTACAAAAAGTATGATTTAAATTCCGATGAAATAATAGATTCGGTTTCGATTCCAATTCCAAACAGCAATTTCTTATTCAATTTTGAAAAAGTTTCTAAGAGAAATCATTTAGATATTGCAAGTGTAAATTCCTCCATGCTCCTTGAAATTATTGACAATAAAATAGCTGGAGCACGTTTGGCTGCTGGAGGTGTTGCTCCAATTCCTCTTTATTTTAGAAATACATCTGAATTTTTAATTAATAAAGAAATTTCTATGGAATTAGTTAAAGAATCTGTGGAAATTGCAAAATCTGAAATTTCACCAATAAGTGATATTCGCGGGAGCAAGGATTACAAAACATTATTATTAGGTCAATTAATAAAAGCCCACTTCATCGAAATGTTTCCGCAAATTATAAATCATGAGGTGTTAATTTGAACACTGATGTGATTAAACATGTTTCTGGCAATTCACTTTTTGTTGATGATTTCCCTATTCTTGAAGGAACTTTATTCGCTAAAGTTTTTACTTCTTCAATTGCACACGGAAAAATAAAAAATATAAATTTAGAAAGTGCCAAATCTTTTCCCGGCGTTGTTAAAATTTTAACTTCGGAAGATATTCCCGGAATAAATCAAGTTGGCGGAATAATTCAAGATGAAACTCTTTTAGCCGAAAACGATGTTCATTTTATTGGAGAGCCAATTGCTCTCGTAATTGCAGAATCTCAAAAAATTGCAAAGGAAGCTGCAAATTTAATTGAAATCGAATTTGAAGAATTAGAAATTATTGTTGATCCGAGAAAAGCTTTTGAAGTAAATTCTTTAATAATGCCTCCAAAAATTTTTGAAAGCGGAAATGTTTCCGAAGCTTGGACGAAATGTGATATTATTGTTGAAGGAAATGTTGAAAGCGGCGGACAAGAACATTTATATCTGGAAACACAATCTGCCGTTGCAATTCCAAAAGAAACAAACGAAATAAAAATAATTTCATCTACACAAAGTCCAACCGCAGTTCAAAAAACTATTGCAAAAGTTTTAAATTTACCAATGAACAAAATTGAGGTAGATGTTTTAAGATTAGGCGGCGCATTTGGAGGCAAGGAAGATCAAGCAACACATTGGGCAACATTGGCAGCTTTGGGAACTTATCATACAAGTAAACCGGTAAAGCTTGTTTTATCTCGATCCGAAGATTTATTTATGACGGGAAAACGTCATCCATATTCTTCTGATTTTAAAATTGGTATTACGAAAGATTTAAAAATTCTTGCGTATGAAGTTATGTTTTATCAGAATGCCGGAGCTGTTGCTGATCTTTCTCCCGCAATTTTAGAACGAACTTTATTTCATGCGACAAATTCTTATTTCATTCCAAATGTAAAAGCGACGGCTATAAGTTGTAAAACTAATCTTCCCCCATTTACTGCATTTAGAGGTTTTGGCGGACCTCAAGGAAAATTTGTTATTGAATCTGCAATTCATAAAACTGCAGAAAAATTAAAAATTGATGTAAGTGAAATCCAGAAGAAAAATTTAATTTCAGAAAAAGATTTTTTCTATTATGGACAGCAAGCAGAAAATTCTAAAGCAAATATTTGCTGGCAAACTGCTGATGAAAAATTTGATTTTAATTCATTGAAAATGCAAGTAGATGTTTTCAACTCCGAAAATAAATTTTTCAAAAAAGGTTTGGCGGTTATGCCAATTTGTTTTGGAATTTCATTTACAAATACATTCTTAAATCAAGCAAGTTCATTGGTTCATGTTTATAATGATGGAAGTATTGGAGTAAGTACTGGTGCGGTTGAAATGGGTCAAGGTGTAAATGAGAAAATTAAATTAGCAGTTGCAAAAACTTTTTCTGTAAAAGTTGAAAGGATAAAAATTGAATCGACAAATACAACTCGAAACGCAAATACTTCTGCAACTGCGGCAAGCAGTGGAGCTGATCTAAATGGAAATGCTGCAATTAAAGCTGCTCAATCAATTTTAAAAAGATTATTAGAATTTGCCGCTTCTGAATTAAAAATTCAAGATTTATCAAAACTTAAAATTGTAAACGAAAAAGTTTTTTACGATAATCATGAAACAAATTTGAAATGGGATGAATTAATTCTAAAAGCATATCAGAATAGAATTAATCTTTCATCACATGAATTTTACGCAACTCCGGAAATATTTTTTGATAGAAAAAATAATAAAGGAAATCCTTTTGCATACCATGTTTACGGAACATCCATAACCGGCGTTACTATTGATTGCGTGCGAGGAACTTACGAAATTGATTTTGTAAAAATTGTTCACGATTTTGGAAAAAGTATTGATAACAAAATTGATATTGGTCAAGCTGAAGGCGGATTAGTTCAAGGAATTGGCTGGATGACAATGGAAGAATTAAAATATTCAGATAAAGGTAAATTGCTCTCCAATTCTCTTTCGACATACAAAGTGCCGGATATTTATTCTGTTCCGAAAAATATTGAAATTGAATTTTTAGAAAACTCAGAAAATAGATTTGGACTTTTAAAAAGTAAAGCAATCGGAGAACCGCCGTTGATGTACGGAATTGGAACTTTTTTTGCGATTTATAATGCTGTAAAAAGTTTTAATCCAAAAAGTAAACTTGAATATTCTTCGCCAATAACTCCAGAAAAAGTTTTACTGGGTTTGTATTCTTAAACAAAATTAAATTTAAAAATAATTAGATTAGAAAATTTTGAGAGTTTTATGAAAGAAGTTGATTTATGGATTTTCGTTTACAATAAACTTAACAGAAATATAAAAGTAAATTTATTAATTGTTGCTGATTCAAGTTTGTCTTCTCCAGGAAAATCCGGATTTAAAATGGCAATTTCCGAAGACGTTGAAACCTACGGAACAATTGGCGGCGGAATTATGGAGTTTGATATTTTAAACGAAATCAGAGGAACTCTTAATTTTACTGAACCAGTTAATTTTATTAGAAAACTTCATCACAGCAAAACAAAAGATGGGCATTCATCCGGGTTAATTTGCGGCGGAACTCAAACATTAATTGTACAAACATTAACAATAGAAAATCGTGATTTAGTGAAAAATATAATTGATAATTTGGAAGATCAAATAAATGGCGTGTTAAGGTTAAATCCGTTTGGGCTTGATTATACGCCGCATAAAGAAAATGACAAAGATATAAATTTGTTTTTTGAAGATGAGCAAAATTGGCAATACGAAGAAAATATAGGATTACTTAATACAGTTTATATTATTGGCGGAGGTCATGTTGGATTAGCAGTTTCAAGAGTTATGTCAACTTTAGATTTTTATGTTGTTACTTTTGATCAAAGAGATGATATAATTACAATGAAGCAAAATACATTTGCTGATAAAAAAATTATTACAAAATATGATGAAGTAAATAAGTTTATTCGTGAATCAAAAAAATCTTATGCAATAATTGTAACTCCAAATCATGATGGAGATAAGGAAGCATTAAAATCAATTATTGGATTGAAACTAAAATATATTGGATTAATGGGAAGCGAAAAAAAATCCAAAAGTATTTTTTCACATTTGGAATCCGAAGGAATTAATTCAGAATTGTTTAAAAAAGTTCACACTCCGGTTGGATTAGAAATAAATGCAGAATCTCCGGAAGAAATTGCAATTAGTATTGCGGCAGAAATTATAAAGATTAAGAATTTAATTTAGTTTCTTCAATCAAAGTACTATACAATTTTGATTGACCGCTTGAGCCTGGAAGAAAGTTTGTTCTATTGAAATCTTCAGATTTTAATGTTGATTTACTTAGTAAAACTAAATAATATTCTTTGGATAAAACTTCACCGATTTTATTAGACTTGACATATGCATCTTTAAAAAATCGCATTAAAGCGATAAAACCCGTTGATTTATTAAGAATCATCTCTTTTTCTACAAGCTCCCAAGCATTCGGCCATTTTTCTCTAACTGCATTAAAATATTCCCATATGATTTTTGCAATTTCAAGGTCTTTTTCATCTATAAACAAATTGCGAAGAGGTCTAAACATTAGTTCTGTAGAAGAAATTTTCTTAGGTTTCATTCCTTTTTTATATATGTTTCTGTCTTCCATGGGATCCTTTGAAATTAGTTTAATAAGTGATTGAGAAAACGTTGCTTGAGTAATAGTCTCTTTTTCTTTGTCCTCAGCACTTCCTAATATTTTAATTTTATCTTTAAAAGGACTACCTTGTTTTTGATTTAACGCGCGAACAATATTATGACAAGTCTTTTGAGGACTACGTGATGTTGCAAATGAAAATAAATCTGCAACTAAAGATTTATTAACCTTTGTTTGTGTCTTATTAATTGTAGCAAAAACTATTGCTTGATCTTCCAACTCCATATCAACAAATATTGTAACATTCATATCGAATTCACTTATTTTTCCTTTAAAGTTTTCTAAACCGGCAATTCGATGTTGACCATCAAGTACTTTTGCTACATTATCTCTAAACGGAACATACATTATCTGTTCTTTTCTATTATATTCAACATCTGTATTATTAAGATGTAAAATTACAGATGACGGGAAAGTTGCGTCAACAAGATTTACATACTTACTAATTTCAAGCACTCTTTTCTGAGATAGTTCTCGTTGAATTCCAGAATATATCTCAACTTCTCTTTTCTCATCACCTGAATCCAATCTCCTAATATCAGCATATGATATTTTAACTAAATCCTGGTGCTTCATAACGCCAATATAAAATTGACCAATCGGCTGATTTACTTCAATGCATTTAATTTCAATTTTTTGGTTTTCAGCATTAATCATTGCCTAATCCTTCTAATATATTTTCAACCTCTTCATTGCTTTTTGATTTAACATCTATATTTGGATAAATTTTAAGAAAGTCAATATATATACTTCTGTAAGATGTATAACTTGATAATATAAACAATAAAATTGATGCTATTCTTACAAACCATAAATTAATATTTACATCAATATTCTTATGTGAAATCTCGATTGAATATAAAATTGCATATATAACAGAACTTATAATAATAAAAAATATGCTTAAATGACTTAATAAACGATCAAATTTGAATACTGATTTCTTAAGCGCTTTTTGATTTTCTTCATCGCGAAATAAATAAAATGCACCTGTTGCAAGACCTGCAGAAAATAATAATATTTGGCCGTCATCAATAAAAGATATTATATGTTCATATTTTTGAATAATAAAAATCCCTATTAATGAAATTAAAAATGGTAACGTAATTCCAGATAATGAATATAAGAATCCCGTCCAAGTTTTTTCTGAATGTAATTTTCTTTCTAGTATTTCCATATCTAATAATTTTTAATTATCAATTCTTTTACTTTTATTTTATCCTTTTTACATGAAATATATCTATAGGCATTAGTTGAATAAATATCCCAATTCGAATATAGTTCTTTAATAGAATCAACATCTGCATTAGAAATAATAACTTTACAGCCTTTTTTAGATAATTTTTCAGCAAATAAAGCCACTTTTCCATGTTCCTCTTCATCAAATTTTTCAAGTGTATAATGATTAAAAGATGCTGTAGAAGAAATTCGTGGATAAGGTGGATCAAGATATACTAGATCATTTTCTTCTACTAAAGATATAATTTCTTGATAATGCGATGTAAATATTTCTGCATTATTTAATTTTTCACTTAAAATTTTAAATTGTTCCAAGGGAAGAAAAGATGGTTTGCTCTTACCAAATGGTACGTTATAATTTCCACTCTTATTCACTCGGTAAATACCATTAAATGACGTTTTATTCAAAAAAATAAATTTAATCGCTTGATCTAATGTCGGTTCGTTAATGCTTCTATTAAAATTCTCTCTAATTCTATAATATGTTTTCTCTGAAACTGGAATTCTGAATTTCTTCAATCCATTATATACATCTTTATAATTATATTTAATTTGATTATAAGTATTTATCAAATTTGAGTTCATATCAGAAAGGTAGGCCTTGGAAAAAGAACCTTTTAGGAAAAAAGAACCTCCACCAAGAAAAGGTTCGAAGTATCTATTTATTTTAAAACCATTTACAAACTTGAAAATTTCATTTATCAAATTTTGTTTTCCACCTGCCCATCTAATAAAAGGTTTTATCGATTCATTCAAATGTAAATTCAATTTTTATTTTAAATAATACTATAATAAAAAATATAATAAAAATCATTCAATTTTAAATAAATGTAAATTAATATTTTATGTTTTCGCTAAGTCTATCTATATATAAAAGAAATTTTTCTTACTGATAGTTAAAGTAATTTTTCATAATTTCTTAATTAGATTATACCATATTGGAAAGTTTCTTTTCATGAGTGATAAATTTTACAGAGTTCCAATTGAGCGACTTTACAGTTGGATTGTTGAAGAAGAAAAGTATGGAAGAATTTTCGGATTATATAAAGAGAATTTATTCACTCCAAAAACATCCGATCCATATAAAATGTATAGATATGGCAAACTCTTAGAAACTCCGCTTGGCGTTGCCTCTGGTCCGCATACACAAATGGCACAAAATATAATTGCTTCTTGGTTAGTTGGCGCAAGATATATTGAATTAAAAACTGTGCAAACTTTAGATGAACTCGAAGTTACCAAACCTTGCATCGACATGGAAGATATTGGTTACAATTGTGAATGGTCGCAAGAATTAAAAATAAAAGATTCTTTTGATGAATATTTGAACGCATGGATTTTAATTCATTTATTAAAATATAAATTTGATTGGGATGAAACTGAATCCGGATTTATTTTTAATATGAGTGTTGGTTATAATCTTGAGGGAATCTTAAAACCCAATGTGCAATGGTTCTTTGAGAAGATGAATAATTGCAAAGTTGAAAAAGAAAATAAATTAGAAACACTTTCAAAATACTTTCCGGAAATTCACAAAGTAAAAATACCAAATCAAATCACTGATAATATTACACTTTCAACAATGCACGGTTGTCCGGCAAACGAAATTGAAGAAATAGGAAAATATTTAATTAGAGATAGAAAACTTCATACGACAATTAAGTTGAATCCTACTTTACTTGGAAAAGAAAGACTACATTTTATTTTAAATGATAAACTTGGTTACAAATTTGTTATTCCGGATAAAGCTTTTGAACATGATTTAAAATATGATGATGCAATAAAAATGATTACCATACTTCAGAATATTGCGGCAGAGAATAATGTTAAATTCGGATTGAAATTAACAAATACTTTAGAATCAATAAATTTCACTAATTGGCTTCCGCAAAAGGAAAAGATGGTTTACGCAAGCGGTCGCGCTCTTCATCCAATAAGTATAAATCTTGCTGAAAAATTACAAAGTGATTTTAATGGTGAACTTGATATTTCTTTTTCTGCCGGTGTTGATGCTTTTAATGTTTCGGATACTTTGGCCTGCAATTTAAAACCAATTACAGTTTGTTCAGATTTACTAAAGCCCGGCGGATATTTACGTTTAACGCAATACATCGAAGAACTAGATAAAAACTTTTTTAAATTCGGTGCAAATAATATTGAACAATTCATTTCAAATGTTGCAAATAAAAGTGATATAACGAAATCCGGTTTAAATAATTTAAGAAAATATGCTTCGAAAGTTTTAGAGCAAAAGCAATATTTCAAATCCTTTTTCCCATTTAAGAATATTAAAACAAATCGTGAACTTACTCCATATGATTGCATTCATGCACCGTGTATTGAAGCTTGTGCGATATCGCAAAACGTTCCGGAATATATGTATCATACAGCAAATGGCGATTTTGATAAAGCCTACAAAGCAATTTTAGATGAAAATCCTTTGCCAAATATTACCGGAAATGTTTGCGATCATTTGTGCCAGACAAAATGCACAAGAATGAATTATGATAATTCAATATTAATTCGTGCAATAAAAAGATTCAATGCAGAAAAGTTTGATAATAATTTTGACGCAATTTTAAAAAATAAAAATGGAATTAAAGTTTCAATAATTGGCGCTGGACCATCCGGTTTAGCGTGCGCTTATTTTCTCGCATTGGAAGGATTTGAAGTAAATGTTTATGAAACAAAATCATTTGCCGGCGGAATGGCTTCAGACTCAATCCCCGCTTTTAGATTAACGGATAATCAAATTAATTCTGATATAAATTTAATTAAATCATTAGGCGTTCATTTTCATTTCAACCAAAATGTTACCAAAGATTTGTTTAGTGAAATTAAATCAAATAGTAATTTTATCTATATAGCAATTGGCGCTCAGAAAGGTAAAAAGTTAAATATTCCCGGTGAAGATTTAGAAAATGTATTTGATCAACTAACATTTCTATCAAATGTGAGAAGGAATATAAATATTAATTTGGGAAAAACAATTGCGGTAATTGGCGGAGGAAATTCAGCAATTGATGCAGCCAGAACAGCAAAAAGATTGTCTGCTGAAAGTGGGAAAGTCGCAATTTTGTATCGAAGAACAATAAAGGAAATGCCGGCTGATCCCGAAGAAATTAGAGCATTGCTCGATGAAGGAATTTTTATTTTTGAATTAGTGTCGCCAAATTCAATTTCTAGAATAAATAACCAGTTACAATTAAATTGTATTAAAATGCAATTAGGCGAACCAGATGAAAGTGGAAGGCAAAAGCCAATTCTCGTATTGGGTTCAGAGTTTTCAATGATTTTTGACTCAATAATTACTGCAATTGGTCAAGATATAATTTTGGATTTTATCGATGAACAGAATCTAATTACTGATAAGAATTATGAAACACAAATTACAAATGTTTTTGCCGGCGGTGATGCAATTCGCGGAGCTGATTCTTTAATAAACGCAATTGCAGATGGAAAAAATGTAGCTTACAAAATCATAGAAAATGTAAAAAGTAATTTTACTATTCCAAAACAAATTAAAAGTGATAAACATACTTTAGCTGAGTTTCAGAAAAAACAAAGTTACCGCGAATTTGGGAATAAAATTCCCGAATTAAATTTAGAGAAAAGAAATAATTTTAATTTGGTTCATCCAAACATGACAGAAGCTCAAGCAATTTCAGAAGCGCAAAGATGTTTGTTCTGTAATGATATTTGTAATATTTGTGTTGGTGTTTGTCCCAATTTTGCTAATCTATCATTTGAAACAAATAAATTTAATATTCCAATTTATTCAATTGATATTGGTGATGAGATAAATTATACAATTGTTGATCACTTGATTATTGAACAAACAAATCAAATTATTAATATTGGTGATTTTTGTAATGAGTGCGGAAATTGCAACACATTTTGTCCAACGAACGGAGCACCATATTTAACAAAATCAAAATTTTATTTAACCCAAGAAAGTTTTGACTTTGAAGATAACTGTTTTTATTTATCCGGTGAATTAATAAAATATAAATCAAATAATAAAATTGAATCGGTGAGAATGTTTGAAGATAATTTTGTTTATGAAGCAGAAGATATCAAAGTAATTTTTGATAAAAATAATTTTGACATAATAAGTATTGATACTCAAAAAATAATTCAGAATAAATTATTGGATAATGCTGCAGAAATGATTTTTCTTTTTATAAGTCTAAAAGATAATTCCATTTTTAAACAATTTAATTAAATTATTTTCTATGATATTCAAACTAAACGGAATTGAAAAAGATTATAAAGGAAATCACGAACTATCGTTACTAATATACTTGCGTGATGTTGAAGGAATTACTTCCGTAAAAGACGGATGCTCACCTCAAGCTTCTTGCGGAGCTTGCACAGTTGAGCTAAACGGAAAAGCCGTACTTTCATGCGTAACTCAAATGTCAAAAGTAGAGAATGGAACTGTAATCACCATTGAGGGTATTGAGAAAAATAAACAAGATATTTATGCAAATGCTTTTATAGAAAAAGGCGGAACGCAATGCGGATTTTGTACACCCGGAATTGTTATGCAATCAAATGTATTGATTGATAATAATAGCAAT
Organism: Ignavibacteriota bacterium; assembly: GCA_016708125.1. Taxonomy (NCBI): domain Bacteria; kingdom Pseudomonadati; phylum Ignavibacteriota; species Ignavibacteriota bacterium. The sequence goes on from JADJGF010000001.1 coordinate 4,266,203, forward strand.
CCAACCGATGATGAAATTAAGAAAGCCATTCATCCAAATTTATGTAGATGTACCGGATATAATAAAATTATTGAATCTGTAAAATTAGCGGCTGAAGCAATCAGAGAAAATAAAGAAATACTCAAACCAAAAATTGAAGCTAAAGTTGGAAAACGTTTTCCGAAATATGATGCATACAATTTAGTATTAGGTAAATCTAAATTTGTCGATGATATGATATTTGATGAAATGCTTTTCGCTTCACTCAAATTTAGTGAACATCCCAGAGCAATAATTAAAAATATCAATTGTGAAAAAGCATTGAATTATAATGGAGTTTTAAGAATTCTTACTGCAAAAGACATTCCCGGAAAAAGAAATACTGGATTGATAATAAATGATTGGCCAATGATGATTGATGTTGGAGAAACAACGAGATATGTTGGAGATGTTTTAGCTTTGGTTATTGCAGAGTCTCAAGAAATTGCAAGAGAAGCCGCGAAATTAATTGATGTTGATTACGAAGTACTTGCACCATTAGTTGATATGGAAAAAGCTTTAGATTCTGAATCACCACAAATTCATTCAAATGGAAATTTACTTTCCGAAACAATAATAAATCGTGGCAATATTGAAGAAGCAAAAAGTAATTCTGATTTTATTTCTTCTGGAATTTATCATACACAAATGATTGAACATGCTTATCTTGAGCCGGAATCTGCAATTGCCCTTCCAACACAAGACGGAATAACGATTTATTCGCAAGGTCAAGGTGTATATGAAGATCGAAAACAAATTGCAAAAGTTTTAAATTTATCTGAAGAAAATGTTAGAGTTATTCAAGTTCCAAACGGCGGTGGATTTGGCGGGAAAGAAGATTTAACAGTTCAACATCAAGCAGCTTTATGTTCTCTCATTTTACAAAAACCAATTAAAATTACGTTAACAAGAGATGAATCAATATTGATGCACCCGAAACGCCATCCTCTTAGAATGAAATACAAGGTAGGATGTGATAAAGAAGGCAAATTAACTTTTCTTGAAGCTGATATTCTTGGAGATACCGGAGCTTACGCTTCAGTTGGTATGAAAGTTTTAGAGCGAGCAGCCGGTCATTCAACCGGAGCTTACACTATTCCCAATGTTAAAGTAATTAGTAAGGCGGTTTACACAAATAATATACCATGCGGTGCGATGCGCGGGTTTGGAGTTAATCAAGTTACATTTGCAATTGAAAGCTGTATAGACGAACTTTGTGAGAAAGGTGGATTTGATCGCTGGCAATTTAGATTTGATAACGCAATTAAAAATGGAGAAAAAACTGCAACCGGACAAATAATTCATAAAGGTACCGGAGTTAGAGAAACATTGCTTGCTGTAAAAGAAATTTTTCAAAAATCAAAATATGCTGGAATTGCATGCGGAATAAAAAATACCGGAATCGGAAATGGGATGCCAGATGACGGAATTGTAAAAATTGATATTGTATCAAAAGATAAAGTTGTACTTCATCATGGCTGGACTGAAATGGGTCAAGGTGTAAATACAATGGCAGTTCAATTTTTAGTTGATGAAATTAATATTGATCCAAATATTATTGAAGTAAAAGTTGATACATCTTACGAAGCAAAATCCGGAATGACAACCGCTTCTCGTGCAACATCAATAATTGGTAATTCAATTAGAGAAACTTGTAAGCAATTAAAAGAAGATTTATCTAATAATACTTTAGAAGAATTAATCGGTAAAACTTATACGGGTATTTGGGTTTGTGATTGGACAACAAAACCGGGCGCAACTGCAAAAGAAATTATCACACATTATTCATATAGTTATGCAACTCAAGTTGTAATTTTAAATGATGATGGGAAAATTGAAAAAATTGTTGCTGCACATGATGCCGGTAAAATTATAAATCCATCTTTGTTTGAAGGACAAATCGAAGGTTCTGTTCACATGGGTTTAGGTTATGCAATTTCAGAAGAATTAGTATTAGAAAACGGAAAACCTAAGAGTACAAAATTACGCAAGATGGGAGTTTTACGTGCAAAAGAAACACCGCAAATTGAAGTAATCGGTGTTGAAGTTGAAGATCCCAATGGTCCGCATGGCGCAAAGGGAGTTGGCGAAATTGGTCTTGTTCCAACTGCCGCGGCTGTTGCAAATGCTTTTGCACAGTTTGATAAAACAAGATATTACAGATTACCGATTAAGAAACGAATTAAAAATAATTGAATGGATTTTTGATGAACAGAAATAACTTAGACTTATTCATTCAACAAATTCCCAAAGCTGAATTACACTTGCACATAGAAGGTACGTTCGAGCCGGAATTAATATTTACAATTGCTGATAGAAATAAAATAAAATTAAAATATAATTCTGTTGATGAATTAAGAAACGCATACAATTTTAATAATCTTCAAGAATTTTTAGATATTTATTATGCCGGAGCAAATGTTTTGAAAACCGAAGAAGACTTTTATGATTTGACAATGGCTTATTTTACAAAAATTAATTCTCAAAATGTTGTTCATACAGAAATTATGTTTGATCCGCAAACGCATACCGATAGAGGTGTTAAATTTTCTACAGTAATTATTGGAATTAAAAACGCACAAGATAAAGCCAAAGTAGAATTCGGAATTTCATCACTATTGATAATGAGTTTTCTACGCCATTTGGATGAACAATCTGCATTTAATACTTTAAATCATTCACTTGATTATAAAAATTGGATTACTTCTGTTGGATTAGATTCTTCAGAACTTGGAAATCCTCCTTCAAAATTTAAAAATGTTTTTACCGAAGCAAAAAATATCGGATATAAAACTGTTGCTCATGCTGGTGAAGAAGGTCCCGCTGAATATGTTTGGGAAGCTCTAAATCATTTAAATATTTCTCGAATAGATCACGGAAATAAATCTCTTGATGATAATAATTTAGTGAAGGAATTGGTTGCGAAACAAATGCCGCTAACGGTTTGTCCGCTTTCAAATATTAGACTTAAAAATGTTGATAAAATTGAGAATCATCCAATAAAAGCTATGCTGGATATGGGTTTAATAGCAACTATAAATTCTGATGATCCGGCATATTTTGGCGGCTATATGAATGAAAATTATAAAGCCGTAACCGAAGCTCTCAATTTAAGTAAGGCAGATTTATATCAACTTACATTAAATTCATTCAAAGCTACTTTTTTGGAAGAAGATGAAAAGAATAATTTGGTGAGTAATCTCAATTCATTTTATGAGAATAATAAATGAAAAGAGTTTTAATCACCGGAGCTTCCGGACTTATAGGTTCTGAACTTGCAAAATTTCTTTCACAAAATAATTTTGAAGTAATTAAACTTGGTCGATCAAAAAATAATTCTTTAAATACATTTGTATGGAATGTTGAAAATGAATTTATTGAAAATGGAGCATTGGAAAATTTAGATTACATAATTCATCTTGCCGGTGCGGGAATTGGCGATAAAAGATGGACACAAAAAAGAAAAAAAGAAATTATTGATAGCCGCGTAAAATCCACAGAATTACTTTTCAACGAAATTGCTAAATTAAAAAATAAACCTAAAACAATTATTTCTGCTTCGGCAGTTGGTTATTATGGAGCAGCAACAAGTAATAAATTATTTTCTGAAATTGATCCGCCCGCAACTGATTTTCAAGGAACAGTTTGCAGAATGTGGGAAGAATCTTCAGCCAAATTTGAGCAATTAGGAATTAGATCAGTTCAGCTAAGATTTGGAGTTGTTCTTTCTAAAAATGGCGGCGCATTAGAAAAGATTATTATTCCCATTAAACTTGGGGTTGGTTCGGCTTTGGGAAATGGAAATCAATATATGCCTTGGATTCATATTTCCGATGCATTGAATATTATTCTGCATTGTATTAAAAATGATAATTTAATCGGAGCATATAACGCAGTTTCACCAATGCTAGTAACAAATCACGAATTCTCAAAAACACTTGCTAAACTTTTACGTAAACCATTTTTTATGCCCAACGTTCCTTCTTTTATTTTGAAATTAATTTTAGGCGAAATGTCAGAATTAGTTTTGGAGGGGAATAAAATTTCTTCAGAAAAAATTATTGAAACCGGATTTACATTTCAATATTCAAATTTAGAAAATGCATTACAAAATTTACTATTTGAGTAAACTATCATAAACAAAAAACAATTTTTAAAACTAAGTTTATTTTAGCAACAACATTTTTTTTGAAATTACACTATTACCATATTTTAATTGATAATAATAAATTCCGCTTGATAAATTATTTCCATCAAAATTTATTTTATAAATTCCGGGTTTTTTAATTTCATTAACTAATGTTATTACCTCTCTTCCTAAAATATCGTAAACTATTAATTTCACAGTTGCATTTTCATTTTCTTCATTATATGGAATTGTAAAAGTAATATTTGTATTCGGATTAAACGGATTAGGATAATTTTGTAATAATTCAATTTTATTTGGGAAACTGTTTTTAACTTTTTCAATATTTGTAATTACATCATACTGAGCATTATCAAAAAATAATTCGCCGGATTTTTCTCCGGATTTATTTTGAACAATTGCAATACTATTAAATATATAATTATCTGAATTGCCAAGATAAATTTCTTTAAATTTCCAACCAGTCCAATCAATGTATTCTAAATTGTATTGAATAATACTGCTATCCAAATTTTTAAACCATATTTGCAAATTATTAAAACTCAAATCTCCAAAAATCCAAATCCCAAAATTATTTTGCTGATTAATATTTATTAAATCATGACTAACATTTTCTAATTTACAAATTCCAGAAGAATCACTAATAAAACTATATTTTAGTTTTCCGGAATTTGAACCGGAAATAAATCTGCTCGCAGAAATTGTAAATGAAGTATTTACTTGATCAATTCCAAATGTTGAAATACTTTGTTCTGGCTGCAGCCAATTTCCAATTTCTTCAAAATCAAATAAAATATTTCCATTTGTCTCAGTAACTGATTCCGTTCTAAAAATTATTGTCGTATCGGAAAGTAAATTAGAGCCTTCAGTATCTTTAATTCCATTAAGCAATTTTATTTTATAATATGTATTTGGATTTAACTCGTGCATTGGTTCAAATATAATTTCACCATTCGAATAATTTTCTTCGTTGATTAATAAATAAACATCATTATCAAGTAAATCTTGGAAGAATACATTTCCGCCAAGCGAATAAGGGTCAATCGGACCATCAAATTTTAATTTAATTTTTACAGTCCTGCTAATGTCAGTGGAATTTTGTTCCGGATACGATTTTAAAAAACTTAATGCCGATCTTGTATTAAACAAAATATTAAACGGCTGTTCAATTAAAATATTGTAATAACTTTTTGCAAAAATATTCAAGCTCACTTCATATTGAGTTCCACCAGTAAGATAATTTGATGGAGAAAATATTAATCGTTTATCATTATTTTCCCAAGTAAAAGTACCTGGAACACTTGGTGTTATTTTAAACGCCAACTGAGTTGAAGCTTTATCCATTTTTACATTAAAGTTTAGAATAATTTTTGAATCAAGTCTAACATTTTCTAATTCATTGGGAAAATATTCTTTTACAATTGGCGGAGAATAATTTGGAGCTTCCGTTAAGTATGGGTCAATAAAAGTAGTTTTATTTTCTTCAACAATTACATGCAAGGTATCTTTATTATAATTTTCCGCATCAACAATTAAATCATATTCGCCTTTCAATACTTCATCAAACAAAAAGAATCCATTGTTGAAAGAATCGCCATTATACACAATACTATCCGGCATTAAAATTGCATTAACCAAATTTGCAGGCTTGTTTTTATCTTTTGTTCCATTTAAATAAAAATAATCTACAGTTTCAAAAGCATCTCTTACAGAACCAGCAATTTCACCAAACGCGAAATCATTTAATCCATAATATTTTACAAAAGCTTTTGTAATTGCCCAAGCTTCATGCTTCAAATAAGCTTGATTTTTCAATCTGTAAGATTCCGGGATGTAATCATGAAAAGAACCTTCCGACAAAGTTCCCGGCATTGTTAATCCTTTTAGCACACCCAAATAAGGCTGTCCGGTTCCATAAAAATCGGCATCCCCCCTATTATATTTTGTTGTAGTTCTATGAGCTTTATAAATTTCATCAGCTAAATAACTACCCATAATTTTTGCTTCAGGATATGTTGGCGCATTGTCCTTTCCTTGAAATAAAATTAAAGTATAATTTGATTGACCGTTATATCCATTACTATGAATTGAATGAAAATAATCAGCATCAAAATTATTTGCATCGGCAACAATAACAGATAATCCCAAATCATCAGAAGAATTGTTTGTCGTTCTGCTGATTTTTGTTACAGCATTTAATGAATCTAATATTTCTTTAAGAAATAATCCTTTGGCTAAATTTCCTTCACTTTCCCAAAATCCGGTTTGAGAAATATATCTATCATTAGAATCGTGTCCGCCGTGACCCGGGTTTATATAAATTCTTATTCCAGAAAAATCTTGAGATTTTATACTCAACGAAATAATAAAAAGTATTAATAATATTTTCTTCAATAAATTCATTTAATTTTCAAAACTAATTTTTGCTAAATATATTTCACCTAAAATAGTATTGTAAACAATACTGGTTTGATCGTTAGACCAATCTGCAAAAATCTCAATCATATTTTCGGTATTTGTAATTTGATACTCTTTATTTTCTTCAATTGAATAAATAAATAAATCCGAAGAAATATATTTCTGTCCATCATCTTTATCTTTCATAAATAAAATAAATTTATCATCCGGAGAAAATTTTGGATAATGAGCATCTTTTATGTTTAACAAAATATTTCCTTCTAAATCACAAACAAATGAACCTTGATTTCCAAAAGTAAATATTATTTTTTCACCATCGTTCGAAAGAGATTCCCAAACATAAACTCCTTTTCCCAACGGACTAATATTCTTTATCTCATCATTTTGAATTAGAAATAAATTATCATTTTCAGAAAATATTGCTTTAGAAGTCTGATTTGTTTTAAGAAATTTATCATGCAATATTGTTTTTTTATTTACTGTAGAATTTTCAACAATTAGTAATTCCGAGCCAATAATTTGATTTGGGATTTTAATTTGTCTTTTAGATGTTTCGATAATTTCTATTTTTTCAGAATTGATATTTTTTAGATAAACTGAATGTACTTTTCGCCCTTTTTCAAAATTGAAATTTCTCAGAACATAATTTTCTTCGTCAATCAATACCGGTTTATACCCAACGCCATTTTCATCTGAAATAATTTTCGTTTGATTTGATCTCAAATTGTGTGAGAATAATCCTTTATAATTTTCCGAAGTGAAAATAATATTTTCGTCATCTTTACTAAATTGCGGATAAAATGCCGATGAATATTGGTCAATCTCAACTTTTTCAATTGAACTAATCTTTATATTTTGAGAAAAACATATTGAACTAATTAAAAATATTATTGTAAAAAAATTTTTCATCATTATTTTATTTCTTAGAAATGTTAAAAGATATTATTCTTATTTCTCCAAATTCTGTTGCAAAGACAATTTTATTTTCAATTGGCGACCAATCCGGATAAAGTTTTTGATATTTTTCATCTTCCAATATTTCTATTTCTTTATCACCGTCTAAAAATCCGATAAACATTTTTGAATCTTTTAATTGTTGATCATTGAAAATTTCTTTTGTAAATATTACTAGATTACTTTTATACAATTTAGATAGAAATCCAGCTTTCTTAAAATTATTTATTGGTTCACCGAATTTGTTGTAAATTAAAAACCCTATTGAGTTTGTAAGTAAAAATATATTTTCCAAATCTTTTGAATAGTAGCTTTCAATAGGCTTAATATTGTTTGGAATTTTAAGAGTATCAATATTTTTACTGGCTTTTAGAAATACGTTATTATTAACAAATAAAAACGGAATCTTAAATTCTTTACTAATTTTTGAATTGGATAAATTTATATTTAAAGGTGTTCCATCTTCAACCAAATAAATAAGGCTATCAACCAATAACGGCGGGGATAATCTTTTATCGGAATTATAAATTACATTAATCTTTTTTGTATTAAGTGAATAACTTAAAATGGAAAATGTTTTTTTTCCTTGTGTAACTTTATTTCTAAAATAAATATATTCGCCGGTTTTTGAAATTTGAAAATTAACTCCACATTGAGGTAAACTAATTAATTTATTTATTGTTTCGTTTGTTAAATCGTAAATCCACAATTGACTAAAATCTTCGGTGGTAAAAAATATTTTTTTTCCATCAACACTAAATTTGGGATTTCTAAATTTACCAATTGCTTTATCAACCAAAATTTTATTTTCAATAATTTCAATATTAATATTTGATGAATTTAATTTTGCATTCTCAAAATCTTGCTGATGAATTGATTTCTTTTCTTCTATAACAACTTCCTTTTCTTTTGTGCAATTTGAAATTATAAATATTAGAAATAGATATAAAATTTTTTTCATTAACTACTCGGTTATTTAATTAAAAGCATTTTTTTTGTTATTGAATTATTTTGATAATATAATTTATAAAAATATATTCCAGCTGATAAATTTGATGCATCAAAAGTTACTTCATAATTTCCGATTGATTTATTTTCATTAACTAAAGTTGCAATTTCTTTCCCTAAAACATCAAATACCTTTAAAGTTATATTCGAATTGTCATTGAGATTTCTCATTTCGTTCGAAATGACAGAAAATGGTGAAACAGAATATTCTATTGTTGTTGTTGGGTTAAACGGATTTGGATAATTTTGTTTTAGTGTAAAAATTTTCGGTAAATTATTTTCTTCATCAACATTTACCGTAACTGAAAATTTTCGCTCAAGTAAATTCCAAAGTTCCGATCTGCTTCCATCGTAACCTAAAGCCCACATACCAACGCCTTTTAGCTTTTTAGAAATTGCTAAATCATACTTCAAAGAAAGACTTGAATCAGTATCAAACCAAACTTGATGATTTTGTAAACTTTCTACGTAGCTAAACCAAGAATTCTTAAAAGTTGGCGACCATTTTATTCCATAGTTTTCTGCCAATGATTGAGCATCTCTATATCTTTTTGACTCAATAAATTTAACAATGGATGAACCTTCTTGAACAGAGGAAGTTTGCCAATGCGGACCATAATATGGTACTCCTAATATTATTTTTTCTGGATAAAATGAAGTAACCGTTTGATATTGAACATTTATAGTATTTGTAACATTATAACTTCCGCCCATTAGAGGAGCTGTTGGACCAGTAGATGTGCTCCAGCTTCCATAAAAATCATAACCCATAACAAAAAGATAATCACAACTTTGTGCTAAACCAGTTAAATTCCATCCTCCCCAATTAACTGCCGGTGCGGCAAATGAAACTTCAAGATCAGGTGAAATTGAATGGACAGAATCTGTTAATTCTTTCATAAAATCGTTTATAACATTTCCTCGGTCAGCTGTATTTAATCCTTCAAAATCAATGTTCACACCATCTAAATTATAAGTTTTTATTTTTGATTTTACTCCGCTTAAAAATATCCATTTTGAAATTGAGCTTGTTAAAATTTCATGAATATCATTTGCAGTAAAATTTACAATTACCATTATAATTTTTGTACCACTTTCATGCGCTGAGTTTATAACATCTGTCCAAGGCCAACTTGGCGGTTCTGAAATTGCTCCGGTTTTAGAAACAGGAAAATCAAAAACCGCAATATGCGAAAGCAAATCATAATTAAAATCTTGATGTGCATTTTCCAAATATTCCCAATCAGGTAAATATCCAAAAATACTTTTACTTAAATTTTTAATTACTGATTTATTCAAAGGTATTATTGGTTCCGAAGAAATAGGTTTAGAAATATTTTTTAGTTTTTCCTTAATTATCGGTTCAAATTTTTCCCTATCCAACTGATGAATACTTTTATATTCTTGTGCTGAGATGATAGACACAATTGTTAGTAAAATTATTATTAATGCTAATTTCATTTTTATTTTCTGTAAAAAGTTTATTATTCTAAAATCAATATAATTATTATGATTAAATTAAAAATAATATTTCAAAATTTTCTTACATTTGTTAATAAGATCAATAATTTCAAATCAATTAGAAAGGTTAAATATGGTATCAAATAAAATTGAATCAGCATTAAACGATCAACTTAATAAAGAAATGTTTTCATCTTACTTGTATTTATCAATGGCTGCATATTTTGAAAATAAAAATTTAGCCGGAATGTCAAATTGGATGAAAATGCAATCGCAAGAAGAATATTTACACGCAATGAAATTTTACGATTTTATTCTTCGTTTAGGCGGAAAAGTAAAATTGGGAACTTTAGAAGCACCGCAAATTGAGTGGAATTCACCAAGAGAAGTTTTTGAAAATTCACTAAAACACGAAAGATTTATTTCGGATAGTATTCACAAACTTTTTGATTTGGCAATTGCGGAAAGTCATCATCCTACAAAAAGTTTTTTACAATGGTTTGTTGATGAACAAGTTGAAGAAGAAAGTACTGTTCTACAAATTGTTGAAAATTTCAATTTAATTGGTGAAGATAAAGGTGCATTATTTATGTTAGATAGAGAATTGGGTTCAAGAATTGCTTCACCGGAAGAAAATTAAGTTTGTAAAAAGAAAAAATTATTTTTTTTAGAATATTTTTTAGCTATATTTAGAATCTTAAATTTTAAGACTTTGGAGAAAATAATGTCAAGAAGATGTGAATTAACCGGCGTAGAACCAATAACCGGAAGCCGTATTTCCCATGCTCATAACAAAACAAAAAGAAGATTTCTTCCAAATTTACAAAAGAAAAGAATTTGGGTTAAAGAATTAAATAGATTTGTAACTGTTAAGGTTAGTTCCAAAGCTTTAAAAACTTTAGCTAAAAATGGAACTTCTGAATTGGCAAAATTGGTTCAAGAAAAGAAAATTAAAATTTCCTAAAATAATTTAGTTTTACAGAAAAAAGCCCATCAATTTGATGGGCTTTTTTTTTATTTCAAAACCGATACTTAATAAAAAATCAAAATAAATATCGGTTTTTTACAGTGAGTTATTTTCTACTTTTTACGGTTCTTTTTTCTTCTTTATTGTCATCAATCTTTGAAGAATTTCTTGTTTTTTCTGTTTCTCTCTTTACTTCAATTTTAGGTTCTTTTGGAACTGAATTTCGTTCAATATTTCTTGAAGTTGATTTTTCAAATTCCTTTGAATCATTTTTCTTACTAATTTCCCTACTTTTTGAAGTAGAAGTTTTTATTTCAACATCTTTTTTTCTGCTAATAACTTTATCATCATTTTTATTTATACTTCTTGAATTTTCAACTTTTCTATCAACTTCCCTTTTTTCAATTGTTCTATCTGCTTCTCTTTTATCAACTTTTCTATCAATAGATTTTTCATTGGAATTTTTAACTTCGGTTCTTTTAGTGATTACAACTTTATCAGTTCTTAAATTTTTCAACTCTTTTCCTTTCGTAACTTTTGATCTATCAAATGAATTTTCTCTATTTATTTCATTATCATTTGGTCTAAATTCTTTTACATCGTTTCTGCTTTTCAATTCTCTTGAATCATAATTTTTATCACTAAAATTAACTTCTCTTGTTGATATTCTTTTTCCAATTCTCTTTTCAACAAATTCTCTATTTATTCCGCCGTTTACAATTCTGTTATCGTTTGAATAATAATTAGTTCTATGTTTTGTTCGTTTGTAAATACGTTCTGCATTATTTCCAAAAATATGATGTTTGCGAATATCAACAGAAACAAAGTGATTATATTTTACAAAGTTCCAGTAAAAGAATCCCGAGTTCCATCTTATTGAAAATCTAATTCCGGAATTTGGATAAAATCTTGCATAAGGTGGTAAAGGAGCCCAGCCAATATAATAATCATCATATCTCCATTCTACCCAAGATGGTCCCCATTCGCTATCTGGCATCCAAACCCAGCCGTAATAATCATCAAAAAACCATCTTCCGTAATGATATGTTGCCCAGCCGAATGGCTCGTAAGAAACCCAATACCAGCCGTTATATGTCCATTCCCATCTTCCTTCAGTATATGGTCGCCAATCGCGATATGTATTATAAGGTCTCCAAACAAATTCATCATATCCAATTTCTATCCATTCTCCGTGTGGCTCAAGTGCAGAATAGAAATAATCCACATTAATATTTTTGTTATAATTGTGTGCGTTTAGATTTATTACAAATAATCCAAACAAAATTGCGGTTAAAAATAATGTCTTTTTCATCTTACACCTCGTTGATAATTACAACTATATAATTTCACATTTAATGCCAATTTTAAATTGCTAATTTTGCAATCATTTTGGCAACTTTTATAATTTACTGTATATTCTTGTATACATAATAAGTTAAAATTTTGCACAATTTATTATCAGATTAGTTAATTTTGAATCAGAAAAAAACCGAATTGAGGTAAAAATGTTTAATCAAAATAAAATTTTAATAATTGTTTTAGCATTAATTTTTTTTTCTTGTAAAAACAATATTGATAATAAGGAATTAGAAAATATGGAAGAAAAAATTTCTCAATTTGCGGTAACCAAAATAAAATATGATAAAAATCTGCTTGATGAAAATCAGAAAATAATTATAAAAAAACTTTATGAAGCTGCAAAAATTATTGACGAAATTTTCTTGGAACAAGTTTATTCCAAAAATTCCGAAATTAAACAAAAATTGATAAATTCCGATGAACCACTTGATAAATTAAAATTAGCGTATTTTAATATTAATTTTGGTCCATTTGATAGATTAGATCATAACAAACCATTTATTGGTTCCGATGAAAAACCGCTCGGCGCAAATTTTTATCCCGAAGATTTAACTAAAGAAGAATTTGAAAATTGGATTAAAGACCATCCGGAAGATCAAAAAGGATTTACAAGTGAATTTACAGTTATTAAGCGAGACGGAAACAAATTGCGTTCAATTCCCTATTTTATTTATTATAGAGAAAAACTTGTAAAAATTTCAAAACTTTTGCGCGAAGCTGCGGAATATGCGGAAAATCAATCGCTTAAAAATTATCTTTTATTAAGAGCCGAATCTTTTGAGACTGACGATTATTTTAAAAGTGATATGGCTTGGATGGATTTGAAAGACCATACAATTGAAGTTGTAATTGGTCCATATGAAGTTTATGAAGACGAACTTTATAATTACAAAGCAAGTTACGAATGCTTTCTAACAATTGTTGATCCGATTGAGACTAAAAAATTAGAAACATTTTCTCAATATTTAAATAAAATGGAAGCAAATTTGCCTTTGCCGGAAGAACATAAAAATTTTAAAAGAGGAAGTGATTCGCCGATTGTTGTTGTTCAAGAAGTTTTCAGCGCCGGTGATAGTAAAGCCGGAGTTCAAACTTTAGCTTTTAATCTGCCGAATGATGAAAATGTTAGAAAATTAAAAGGTTCCAAAAAAGTAATGCTGAAAAATATTCATGAAGCAAAATTTGAAAAATTACTTAAACCAATTGCGCAGACAGTTTTGGATAAAGATCAATTAAAATACGTTACATTTAATGGATTTTTCACGCATACTTTAATGCACGAAATGTCGCATGGAATTGGTCCAGGATTTATTAAAGTTAACGGAAAAGAAACGGAAGTTAAAAAAGAATTAAAAGAAACTTATTCTAAAATTGAAGAATGCAAAGCTGATATTTTAGGCATGTTCAATAATAAATTAATGATTGAAAATGGAGTTTTGCCAACCGAGTTTGAGAATGAAATGTGGATAACATTTCTTGCCGGAGTTTTTAGAAGTGTAAGATTTGGAATTAACGAAGCTCACGGAAGTGGAACGGCGATTATTTACAATTTTTTATTAGAAAATGGCGGATATGAATTTGATAAAAAATCTGAAAAAGTTAAAGTAAATTTTGAAAAAATATATCCGGCTTTAAAGCAATTAGCAAATAAAGTTTTGATGATTCAAGCAACGGGAAATTATAATGATGCGCAGAAATTGATTTCCGATTATGGAAAAGAAACCAATTCAATTAAAAATTTGGTTAATAAATTATCAAATTTACCGGTTGATATTAAACCCGAATTTCAGATTGAAAGTGAATTAAAATAAATTTGATATTTAACTTTGTTTTAAAACTAAAAAGTAAACAAAGAGCCAATAATTATTACCAAATATGCAATTATTGAAATCCATTTTACGGTTTTGGACTTTGTTTTATTTTTAAGATTGCCGGAATGATTAATAAAATGATTAAGATTTGACTTAGGAATATTATTTAATATATCCATTTCTTTGCTTTCTTTTAGGATTTCTTTTTTGATAATGTAATTTAAATAATACTTGATATCTAAATTGTGTTCTAAATCACATAATCAAATATATTGTCTTGTTTTGATACATGCAAGAATTTTATATTTATAAAAGAGTTTTTATCTCGTTAATTCCAATTATCTTCACATTCGTACAGAAAATCTTGAACTCCTTGAATAATTTGTTTGCACATTTTATCCTTGAATTCGGAATCCATTAGTTTTATTTCATCATTTGGATTTGACATAAAAGCAGTTTCGACTAAAACATTCAATATTTCCGTAGGAGAATTTAGCGTAAAATTGAAATTTCCAACATTTCCAAAAGGTTCTAATCCTAATTCTAACATTCTTTCATAAATTTTTAAAGAAAGCGGTCTAAATGCAATATGTTTATAATAAGTGCTTGTTCCGCTAATTTTTACCGGATCAGCATTATAGCCAATAGAATTTGCATGAATACTTATTAAAATATCCGCATTAAAAGAAAATATTTTTTGTAATCTTTCACCGTTTAAAGTATAAGTATCATCTTCTCTGGTTCTGTAAACTTTAGCTCCCTTTTCGATTAACATTTTTTCAAGCCGATTTACAATATCAAGAGTTACATTTTTTTCAAGCAAACCGGTTGCACCAAGAGCACCATTATTTTCACCGCCATGTCCGGCATCTAAAACAAAAGAAAGTTTATCAAACTTTAAAATTTCCGGCTGTTTTTTAATTTCAATTTCGAGTGTTGAATTTTTATAGCCGATTTTATATCCCCAAATTTGTTTTCTTTTTGGCTCAATTGTAATTCTAAATAAATTATTTTCTACTTGTTCATAATTTAAATTCTTTATTCCTTCTGTTGTTAAATGTTGAGTAATCCAATTGCTGTTTGACGTTGCACCATAAATATCAACAATTATTCGTGTAGGATTTATTTCTTGTCGTGTGGAAAAAGGCAATTTCTCATTTAGATTGATAATAATTTTATCAAAATTTTTTCCGCCGTAGGCAGCCCAAGAATCTGTAAGCGAAATTGGCAAATGAGTTCCAAGCTGAAGCAAATCAACTTGATCTTTTGAAATATATGCCACCAAATTATCTGTTAATTTTACACGATATTGATCGCCGTACATTCCATTAATTATTAATTTTATTCCTTCTTCCAAAAATGATAATTTTGAGCCGCCAAGACGATCTGTTCCTAATCCATAATTTAACGAAGGTCTTTCTCCTTTTGTTATTGCAACTCTTGGCAGTTTTGTCGGAATTAATGAAACTTTCGCTTTAGAATTTTTAGTTACAATTTCTCCATCTTTTTCAAGTGAAAATGTTATTGGTAAATTTTCTAAATTATCATTATCCGTAACTTTATAAATTCCCGTATAAATTCCTCTAACACCTTTTGTTTCCTTTTCGGGAAGTTCAATCATTTTAATTCCATTCATAAATGTTGCATTGCAATCCGGAGTACCTTTAATTTTAACTTCTAAAATATCGCCAGCATCAAGCCATAAATCTTCACTCGGCATCATTAAATTATCTTCAATAATTAATTCATCAGAATTTGTGGTTTTTAACTTTTTTTCTTCCCTAATAATTGTAAATTCTTTGGTGATTTTTTCCCCATCTTTTGTTGAAATTATTTTAAAAATATTTTCACCGAATTCTAATTTCAATAAATTTACAAAAGCTCCGGAATTATAAACTTTTATATTTTCATCATTAATTGTAACACTGCTTCCGGGAAGTGTATTTGCGGCAAGTCTGTATTTTGATAATGACGTTGTAGTAATTTCATCTTCGGGAATAATTACGGAAATATAATTTTCCTTTTGTGCATATATCTTTGTGAATTCCGAGAATAAAAAAGACGTAATAAATAGAAATACTGAAATTTTTCTGATCAAAATATTATCCTTTTTTGAAGTCATTATATTATGAAAATATACTAAATTGTTAGCTTAATTTTTTGATTTAATCAACTTTTATGGTTTAAATATGAATATTGCTGTTAAAAAATTTTTAGACGAATTCCCAGTTAACAAATTATATACTTACGAAGAATTCATGAAATTTTCTGAGGAAAAAGTTAAAAATTGTGAAATAAATAAACTAACGGAACACGAGAAAATTCTTTTTGATTACAGTAAAATTAATCTTCAAAGAAGTAATAGAATTAACAAAACTTTTAAACCAAATCAGCAATTAGTTGAAATTTTTCAAAGATTAAATTTTCATCAAACTTGGCTTGTGATTACTGAAGATTGGTGCGGAGATTCAGCTCAAAATCTTCCATATTTTATTAAGTATGCCGAACTAAATATAAAAATTGAAGTAGTTGTGATTTTACGAGATAGTAATTTGGCTGCAATTGATAATTATTTTAATTCGCCGACTTCACGCGGAATTCCAAAAATTATTGGTTTTGATGAAAATGGAAATGAATTATTTGTTTGGGGACCAAGACCAAAATTTGCGCAAGATTTGGTTAATCGATTAAAATCAGAAGGTTATTCCAAAGAAGAATTTAATAAAGAACTTCATTTATGGTACGCAAGAAATAAAGGTATAGAATTAGAAAAAGAACTTATCCATATTTTTGAAAATATTAACAGCAAAGTTCACAAAGAAAAATAATACACAAAGTACACCAAATTGATCTAATTTGGATTTCATTTTGAAAAATCTTTGTGTGCTTTGTGTTTTAGTTTTCCAAAATAAATGGAATAATTATTTTTACAGTTGATTCAACAACTTTTCCATTTTCAATTGCAGGCTCAAATTCCGATTTTATGATTAAGGATTTAGCCGCTTCATCACAACCGTAGCCAATTCCCTTTATTACTTCCGCACTTATAACAAATCCTAAATCATTTATTTTTGCTTCAACTTCAACTTCGCCGCTAATTTCATTACGTTTAGCTTGTGATGGATATTTTAAATTTTTAAGAAGTTCATTAATTCCGCCAACTGGTTTTGGACAAACATCGTTTTCACAAATTATAAATTGTTTTTTGGGTGGTTCAATTTTAAGTTCGTCTTTTATTTCATTTGTTGTAACAAACTTGGTTTGGTTATTTTCCGATAATTTAAAATTTATAGAAAATATAACTTCTGTTTCTATAACTTCGCCTTTTTTTTCACCCGGAATAAATTTCGTCTTTTTCACTGCATCAATTGCGGCTTCATCACAACCCAAGCCTAAACCTTTGTGAACTGCAATCTTTTTTGTCTCGCCTTTTGTTCCAACAATTACCGAAACTAAAACCTTACCTTCCAAATTAAATTTTTTAGCAAGTTCCGGATAAACAATATTTTTCTCAATTTCCTTAATTCCGCCAATCGGCATTGGACAAACATCAGCATCGCAAAGTAAATCTTCATTATTATAATTCTTTTTATTTAATCCAGCTTCATATGCTGAAAAAGGTGCAACATAATTTGAATCATAATCTAATTCTGAAACCGAAATTAATTTTCCAAAATCGTAAGTTCTAACTTCTTTTAATCCGCCATTTTCAAAATAAAATTTATTTACTCCATTTAATATTCCATCAGAATAATGAATTTCTTCTTTGAGTAAACCGTTTTCATAAAAACTTTTATTTGAGTTATTTAATTTTCCATCAGAATAATTTTTGATGTCTTTTATGTTGCCGTTTTCAAAATACCAAAAAGATTCACCTTCAAGTACTTCATTTACAAATGAAACTCTTGAACTTACTTTTCCTTTTCCATAATAAGTTTTTACAATTCCATCTTGAGCAAATAAATTAATCACAAAAATTATATATAGATAAAAAGATAGTTTTAACATTATAGTTTTTAAAAATAATTATATTAAATTGGATTTAAATTAATGTTGGATTTGAATTAATGAGAATTAAAACCCGTGTAAATTTAATTATTTTGATTTTATTATTCGGTATAAATCTGTGTTACCCGCAAAAAATTTTAAAAGTAGAAAATTTTAAAAGTGAGTTTGCAAAAAAAGTAAATAAGAAAAATTATTATGGAAATTTGGAACGTGAAATTGATAAAACTCTTTCAAATGTTAATGAAATAAATAGTAAAAATTGGATTTCAGCATTTTCTAATGCTCAATCAATATTTTATAAAAGTCAAATTGTTAAAACAGCATTGAACAAAGTTTTAAAATTTCCTATTGATAAAAATATAAAATTGCAAAAATCAGCTTTAGAAACTGCTTTTACACTTTATTTAAATGTTTTCTCAAATGAAATTCAAAAAATTGCAAATTATACAAATGATAATGTTTCATTCGCAATTAGCGTAAATTATTTATTGGCAAATGAAAAAACTAATATTGAAAAATATTTATCTTTATTAAAAAGTAAGTTCCCAAATTACCTCAGCATTCCGGTTCTAAATAATTTGAAATATGATTTAGAATTGAAATCGGGAAAAATATCTGAAAATATTCCTTCAATAAAGAATTTATTAGATCATCCATTTCAAAAAGGTAAAACAATTATTTATTCAATTCAAAGAAAGAATAGAAAATTTACCGGAATTACAATTATTAAAAAACCGGATGGCAGCTTTGTTAAAAATAAAGATGGTTCAGTTTTTAATATTCCGCAATTGGCACTTTCATATTCTAATTTACCGGAATATATTCCAAACGGAAATACACCGCAAGGAGTTTACTCAATTATTGGGACTTACATTTCTCCAAACAAAACAATTGGACCAACTCCGAATATTTTGGCAAGAAGTCCTTTTGAAGTTTCACCAAATATTTTTTTCCATTCATCAGATAAAAATATTAAATGGGATTATGAAGATTATAAAAATTTATTGCCAACGAGCTGGCAGAATTATGTTCCAATATTTAAATCTTTTTATGCCGGAAAAAGCGGAAGAAAATTAATAATAATTCACGGCTCAACAGATGAATTAAACTATTACAAAAATGATCCGTATTTCCCTTTAACTCCAACTCAAGGATGCTTAAGTTCAAAAGAAATTTGGGATGAACAAAACGGTAAATGTTTAGAAAGTGATCAAATAAAATTGATAAATGCATTTAATTCTACACATCAGAAAAAAGGGTTTTTAATTGTTTTTGAAATTGACAATAAAGAAAAACCGGTTTCAATTGAAGAAATATTGCCTTATATAAAATAGGTCCCTAAAAATAGAAGGATTATTAATAGGGACCTGGGTCAGGGGGTATTACAATACTTATATAGTCTAATTCTATCCATTTTTGAATTTCCTTCTATTTTTTTTCTAAATATTCCATTTTGCTTCATAATCATATTTTTTTATCTTATTAAATAATAAAATATTGATTTAATATAAGTTCAAATTTTTTTAATTTTTTGTAAAAAAAGTTCAAAAAAGAGGAAAATTGGATTATAGATAGTTTATAACAATTGAAAGGAAGAAATGAATATAACAGAAAAAGATATCTTTACGTTTGTTTTCTCCAAAGATAATTTAGCAAAAGTAAAATTTGATTTTATTTTTGAAAACTCTAAAATTTTTGAAGAGAAAATTAAATTTCTTAAAGAAATGCTGAATGAAATTTCAATAAAATTAAATCCGCAAGTTTGGAATAAAATAAAAGCTAAAATGAGTATTGTTATAGAACCGAATTTTATCAGACTCCAAAAAAAAAAATTTATCCCAACTAATTCATACAAAAATTTAGTTCTAGCCGCTGATAGTCAGCCAAATAAAGAAAAACTTATTACTGATACATATATTGATAAAGACTCCAATTTTATTGCTAAAGTATTTACGCATTCTGAGAGTAATAAAATTTATCTGTTTTCAAAAGGAAATGAAAATAGTAGAAAGTATGAAATAAAAATTAGTCCTTCCGGAAATAATTTTACAATTTTGGATATTTCAAATCCGCTTATTATTAAACCAAAACAGCAAATTGATGAGATTTTAATTAAGGTTATTTAATTTCGATTAAGAATAAATTTTAAAATTAGTTTGAAACTGTGGCAATATAAATTTCCGAATCTTTATTTATGATAGTTAATGTATAAGAATTTAAAATTGCCGGTTTCAAAAAAGTTTCACCTTTTGAAAATATTGATGTTTCTTTCCCCCAAGAAACTATAATTTTTCCTTTTGTCACTAAATGAATTTCAGGTAATTTATTTTTAAAAGTTACTTTTGAAAATGCAGAATTTAACCTCACATTTTTAATTTTAAATTCTTCGGCAGAGGTTTTATATTCCGTAATATTTTTATTTCGATGAATTTTTACATTCGTTTTACTTAAATCAGTCTGCAAAATTTGAGTCAGAGTTTTTATATCCTTAAACTTATTTGTCAATCCGGCGCGAACAACATTATCAGAATTTGCCATACACTCAATAATATTTCCACCAAGATACGCATGAGGAATTCCGGCGGGAGTAAAAATTGCTTCGCCGTTTTTCAGTTCAATGAAGTTAAATAACAAAAGAGAAATTAGACCAATATCAATTCCATAATTTTCATATTCCATTAAAAATTGATTTTCAATTTTACTTTTTTTCTTTTGTTGATTTATTGAATTAACTAATGATTTAATTACAAATTCTAATTTTTCAAAATTGCAATTCATTATTTGCGAATAAATTTCTTTGTCTAAATTTTTTGCGGAATTTTCATTACTTATTTTTTCCTTTAGATTTTCATCAATTAATTCATACAAAATTTTATACGATTCAAAACTTTTTTTCAATTGCTGAATATTTTTTAATCCAACTATCGCATTTAATTTATCTATTGCAATTGCAATTTCCGGTTTGTGATTTTCATCGGGATAATTTTTCGCATCATTTTTATGTAGAATTTTTGCAGTTCGTTTATTTGGATGGGCTTGAATTGATAACGCTTTTTCTATAGACAAAATTTTTAATAAAAACGGTAAACTTTTTTTATACTTTTTTGAAACTTCAGCTCCAAGAATTTCATTAGGAAATTTTTTAATAATTTCATCTAAAGGAAAAATTAAATTTTCAATTAAAATATCCGATGGATTTTTGGGATGAGCTCCAATCCACAATTCCGCGTAAGGTAAATTTAATTCTGCTTTTATTCCTAAATATTTTGGAATAAAAGCTTTTTCGTTTTTTGTTCCCCAATCATAATTTTGAATTTTGGGAATTAGTTTGTAAGGTTTTGCGTTAATCATAATTTATCGTTTTAATTAAATAATTATTCCAAAGAAATTTAATTAAATAATTAATTTCTGAGGAATAATTATTACAAAAATAAATTACAATTATTTTTCGATTTGAAAATCAATAATTACCGGCATGTGATCCGAAGGATAAATTTTATCAAACTTATCACCAATTACAGCATGATGCAGAACATTTATTTTATCAGAAACAAAAATAAAATCAATCTTTTCTCGGTCAGTTAAATCATCTTGAAATCCATTAAATGTAATATCGGTTCCGTATCTATATTTTGAAACTGTTTCAGAATCTTTCAGCAAACCGGAATCATTTATAAATTTATAACCTTCAAAACTTGAACTAAAATTAAAATCTCCCATAAGAATTGACGGCAATCCATTTGATAATTCAGAAATTTTTGCAATTATTAATTTTGCACTTTCGCTTCGGGCAACAATTCCCATATGATCAAAATGAGTATTGATTACAAACATTGATTCTTCTGAAATTTTATTTTTCACAATTGCCCAGCTCGCAATTCTGTTTAAACTTGCGTCCCAACCTTTGGATGGAATTTCCGGAGTTTCAGAAAGCCAAAATGTGCCGCTCTTAATAACTTCAAATTTATCGGAAATAAATAATGCACTGAATTCTCCGCCTTCTTTTCCGTCTTCCCTACCAACGCCAAGCATTGTATAATTTTCAAATTCAGATTTTAAATAATCTATTTGCTCCAAAACTGCTTCTTGAACTCCAAAGATTTCCGGATTGTGAAATCGTATCATTTCTGCAACTTTACTTTTTCTTACAACCCATTCTTCTCCGGGATTATTATTTGCGTATCTAATATTGTAAGTCATAATTCTATTTTGTGCAAGAACAGTTGAGGCAATTATTATTGCAAGGAGAAATATTTTTTTCATTTTGAATCCTTAAGAAAAGTAAGAAGTCTAAAAATTTTAGACTTCTTACTTAAAGTTGGTTATTTCAATAAAATCATTTTTTTTGTCTGAACAAAGTTACCAGATTTTATTTTATAAAAGTAGATTCCCGAAGATAAATTTGAACTGTGAAAATCAATTTCATGAAAGCCCGCATTCAATGTTGAATTTATTAGTTCATCAATTTTTTCGCCAATTACATTAAAAATTTCTAACGAAACTTCTGATCTCTGCGGAAGTGAAAATCTTATTTTTGTAGATGGATTAAACGGATTTGGATAATTTTGCTCTAAACTAAATTGAACCGGAATTTCTTTTTCGTTTTCAACAGAAGTTAAAAGGTCGCCGCTAAACAGAGATTTTATTTCTTCCGGCAATAATCCTCTATTATAGATTTGAACATTATCAATTAATCCGTTAAAATAATGTGAACCATCTTGACCAATTCTTGCAGCTTGTCCGGATTTTACAGCACCGGTAATTGGATGAGTATCTTTTAGTTCGCCGTTTAGATAAATAATTGCTTGAGATCCATCATAAACTCCAGCAATATGAATCCATTCATTTTTGGTTAAATCATTTTCCGAAATTCCCGGTCGCTCTGCCCCGTTTGTTGTAGAAACTTTAAATCTCAATTCTTTATTTCCTTTATCTTCGTAAATAACATAACAATCCTGAGGTGCGTCATAAATTGGTCCAATTCCCGTAGGCATTTCAGTCGGTAAATATTTTAGATTAATCCAAGCAGAAACTGTAACTCCTTCAACAGCAATATCTAAAGAAGTAGAATTTGGAATTTCTACATAGTCATCAATTCCATCAAAGGAAAAAGAATTTCCAATAATTCCATCTTTTCTCAAAGGTGAATTAGCTATGTTCCCATTGTTTGTTCCAACAATGTCCAAAGCGGTTGTATCACCAATTTCATCTAACTTCCAATAGCTAATCAATCCGCTAAAATAATTATTAAATGAAAATAACTTTTGCGTATTTGTTTCTATTACATTTCCGGCAAGAGAAACATCTTTAATATTATTTAAAGTTAAAGTGAAATTTGCATCAGTTGAAAATTTATCAATATTTAGAATTACATTTTTCTTATCAACAGTAAGCTCTGAACCAGTAACAGTAACTCCATTTATTGAATAATTACTTAATACAGTAGCGCTTTGTTCATCTAATACTTCATCAAAATTTAGATACAGTTTATTTGTTTCACCGGTTGTTTTTACACTTAATAATTCCGGAGCAGTAAGATCAGCTTGAGTTTCTGCCGAAACAATATTTGTAAAATACGGATAAGGATTGCCGGAATTATCCAATGCTCTTACTTTATAATAAAATGTTTTTAACTCTTGTCTCGTTTGATCTGAAAATTCGGTTGTATCTTTAACAATTGCTAAAATGTTATTAACCAATTCTGAAGTATCTCGATAAACTTCATAACCGGAAATTCCCAATAAAGGATCATGAACATCATTCCAACTAAGATTTACAATTGTTTCATCAATGCTGGCAATTTTTAATTCAGAAGTTTTAACTCCGGAATACAAAAATTTTATTTCTTGATCCGATAAACCTCTATTATAAATTTGAACATTATCAATTTGTCCGTTAAAATATGAAGTTCCATCTTGACCAATACGAGCAGCTTGTCCGGGTTTTACATTTCCGGTTAAATTATGCGAATCCATTAATTTACCATCTAAAAATATTCTCGCAGTTGTTCCATTGTAAACGCCGGTAATGTTTTGCCAAACTCCCGTTTTTAAAGAATCTGTCGGAATTCCGGGTCTTTCAGCGCCATTAAGAGTTGTTACTTTAAATCTTAATTCCTTATTTCCCTTATCTCCATAAATTACATAATTATCAGTTGGGGAATCATAAATTGGTCCATATGGATAAACCATATCCGGCGGAAGAACATTTAAAATTACCCAAGCAGAAACTGTAACGCCATTTGTATCAATATTTAAACTTGGTGAATTTGGAATTTCCACATAATCATCAGTCGCATCGAATTTCAAACTATTACCAGTAACTCCGGTTATCCATTCCGGATTATTTCTTATGAGCGCATTATTTGTATTTAGCCAATCATAAGCAATTGTATCAGCTCCTTCATCAAAACTCCAATAAGAAATTAATCCATCCGGAAAAGTTTTATGTGTGAAAACAATTTCAGTATTTTCCAAAATAGTATTTGGAATGTCTGCCAAATCTTTTATTCCATTGATAGTAACTTTATAAATTATATTTTCTTGCAGTTCTGATGTTGTAATTATTGCAGTTTTTCCATCCACTGAAAGCTTTACAGAATTTACCGAAACTCCGTTATCAAAAGTAAAATTATTTGTTGATTCAACAGAAAATTTATCAACTTCTTCATTGAAGTTTATGAAAACAGTATTGTTTGCGCCAATAGATGAAGCATTTACAACTTCCGGTGAAATTAAATCAATAAAAGAATTAACAAATTCCGAATGTAGAAAATTAATTTCTTCTTGTGTTAAAGCTTTTGCAAATACTTGAACATTATCGATTGAACCTTTGAAATAAGTATCTCCGTTTTTACCGATGTTTGTAATTTGTCCCGGTTTAACAGTTCCCGTTAAAGGATGTGTATCTGCTAATTCTCCATCCAAATAAATCATAGCGTTAGTTCCATCATAAACACCAACAACATGTATCCACTTATCAGTAACTAATTTTACAGCCGGAATTCCCGGTCTTTCTGCACTATTACTTGTTGTTACTTTGAATCTCAATTCATTATTTGCTTTATCTTCATAGATTACATAATTATCAGTTTCCGAATCATAAATTGGTCCAAATGCTCCGGGTAAATCAGCTGGAAGATAACCTAATTTAGTCCACACTGAAATTGTAACCGCATCGCTATTTATATCCATGGAAGTAGAGGCCGGAATATTTGCATAACCATCAATTCCGTTAAAATCAATTCCATTGCCTACAAATCCGGATGACCAAGTTAAACCTCCATTAATATTTCCGTTATTTAAATTTCCGGAATAATCATATATTGTAGAACCGGTTCCTTCATCAAAATCCCATGCGCCGGCTAAATCAGAAAAATAACTTTTATGAAGAAAATTAAATTTTAAAGTATCTGAAATAATATTTTGGTTTAATGCGAGATCTTTGATATTTATTACTGAAAGTTGGTACTCGGTATCGTCAGTCAAATCCGAAGTTACTAAAATTACTGAAGTTGAATCAACAGACAACACTGCATTTTGAACAACAATATCATTATTTATTAAATAATTTTGAACATCTTCCGCAGAATTTTGCTCAACTCTTTCGTTAAAATTTATTATAACTTTATTAGGAACTCCATACGAAGAAATTGTTTTAACTTTTGGCGCTTTATTATCAGAGCCGGTAACAACCATAATTTCATTACTGTAATTACTGCTTAACAATCCGGCATAATTAACTGCTTTAATTCGATAATAAAAAGTTGCACCTTCTTTTAATGTTTCATCAATGTATGATAATTCACCTTTAATTGTTTTTATAAGCTGAGCAGCATCCGGATTATCACTTCTATAAATTTCATAATGCGAAATTCCACTTTCTAAGTCAGCAGCTTCCGACCAAATTAATTTAACTTTTGTACCTAAAATTTCTGCATCATTTAAAATTACATTTGAAGGCATGGTTGTATCCATTGCTGCAATTGCGATAATTGGATTATCTGTTGTTACGGCATCGTAACCTTCTTCAATTAAAGTTTTTATTGTTGCAGCAGAGTTAACCGTCCATCTGTTTACTTTTACATTTTTGCTATGCGCAAGATTTAATAAATCTGTTGTTAAATTACTTCCGGAACCAGCCCACTCAGCTCCAATAGATGCTAAATTATTTATCATTGTTTCAGTAAACGGACTTGCAAATAACTGCGCCTCAATTTCCGGTTCTAAAGTTTTTGATCTTGAAACTTGACTAAATGTAAAACTGCTGATAATTACTCTGTCATTCATATTTTTACTTTTTACCAAATTCAAAACTCTATCAACAATATCGCTTTCGGTTGATTTTATTTCAATCACAACGCCAATTTCGAAAGGTGCGTTAATTGCAATATCCAAAGCTTCTGAAAGCAGAGGAATTTTTTCACCGGCAAATTCTGCGCTAAACCAAGAGCCCGCATCAAAAGCACGCAATTGTTGAAACGTTAAAGCCGAAATATTTCCGGTTCCATCTGAAGTTCTATCAATTGATGCATCATGCATAAGAACTAATGAATCATCAACCGACATTCTCACATCCAATTCAAAGTAATGTGCACCAACTTCAACAGCCTTTTCAAAAGCTGCTAATGTATTTTCCGGTGCAAGTAAAGCTCCGCCGCGGTGACTAATTACTTTAAAATTTTGCGGGAATAATTGACTTGCAAAAACTAAAATAAATAAAAATATTTTTTTCATTCTGCCTCCACTATTAATTGTAAAACCAATTTGTTAATCTTTAATTCATCACTATATGATTTCATAATAATAATAAATTATATCTTAATGAAGGAATTATCAATAGCACAAACGTGGTATATGGAAAGAAAAGAATTATGAATTTATATTATATTTTCTTTGAAAACTTTTGTAACAACACCGCTTTTTGAATGCACATGTAATTTATTATAAATATTCTTGATGTGTGTATTTACCGTATGGAAACTAAGAAATAGTTTTTCTGATATTTGCTGTTTTGTAAATCCATCGACTAAAAATTGTAAAATTTCAATTTCGCGTTCGGTTAAACCATAATCATTTTTTTTTGGTTTAAATTGCGTAAACATTTTCAAAACTTTATTGGCAATTGACATGTTCATTGGAGCACCGCCTAAAAGTACTTCCTTTATTGATGCAATTATTTTTTCCGGCGATGAATCTTTTAATAAATATCCTGATGCGCCGGCACACAAAGCATCAAAAAGTTTTTCATTATCATCATATACCGTTAAAATAATAATGTAAATTTCATCTGAAATATTTTTGATTTTTTCAATGCATTTTATGCCGTTAATTCCCGGCAAGCCAATATCCAAAAGTATAACATCGGGCAATTCATTTTGATAATTTTCTTTAACTGAATCTTCGCACATTGTAAAAATATGAGAACATTTCATTCCATCTGATTTATTAATTAAATTTGAAATTGTTTTGCTATAAGCTTCATTATCTTCTATCAGCCATACTCTGATTATGTTTTTCATAAAGTTTATTTTATTTTTGATAAAATAATTTTTGTTCCAAAATTAAATTTACTATCAATATTTATAACTGCATTTATTTGCTTTGCTCTGTTTTGAATATTTATAATTCCGCTTTTTCTTTTCAGATCATTTATATCAAACCCAACTCCATTATCTATCACTTCCAAACTAAATGAATTTGAATTACTGTTTATTTTAATTGTGCAATTTTTTGCTTGGGAATGTTTTACAATATTATTTAAAATTTCTTTGTAGATTAAAAATATATTTCTTTTTGCTTCCAAATTAAGCCAAGTTAAATTTGATTCTTTTGAGTTTTCAAAAATCCATTCTAATCCTAATAATAAGTTTGATGCTGTTTCACGCATTTTAAATATTAAGTCTTTATTCATTTCTTCTTTTGGATTTATAAACCAAATAATATCTCTAATGGCATTCATTGTTTCAACAGATGTTTTTCTAATTACGGAAAGTTGTTCTTTTACATTTGAGGGAACATCTTCCTGACTCATTAAAACTTGGCTTTCAACACTTATACTGCTAAGGCTGCTTCCAATTTCATCATGTAAATCTCTTGAAATATTTAATCGAATTCTTTCAATTTCAATCAATTGATTTACTCTAAATCTATAAATTAAAAATGCAATAATGCTTGCAATAATTAAAAGAATAATTTTGAACCACCAAGTCATCCACCATGCCGGATTTATATTAATTCTTAGTTGAGATGGTTCACTCCAATATCCATCGGCATTAGAAGCTTTAACATAAAATATATATTCTCCGGGATCAATATCTGTGTATGAAGCAATATTGTTATTATTCGTTTTAATCCAATCCTGATCAATGCCTTCAAGCTTATATAAATATTGATGTCTATTTATTGAAGTAAAATCTAATACAGAAAATTCTATTGTGAAAAAGTTTTGAAAGTGATCCAGTTCAATATTTTTTTCTTTATTCAAAATATGCGAATTATGAATTTCAATATCATTTACTTTAAATGAAATAAAATTTACTGGAAGAGTTAAACTATCTTCAATTATTGATGCGGGATCAAAATAAATAAATCCACTAATTCCCCCAAAATACATTCTGCCATTTTTATTTTTAAAATATGCACGCCAATTAAATTGATTATTTATCAATCCATCCGATTTATCAAATATTCTAAATTTTTCAGTTAATGGATTAAATTTTATCAAACCCTTCATTGTACTTATCCAAAGTAATCCTTTTTCATCAACAAGAATCCCGAACACAACATCATTCGGTAGCCCATTTTGAGTTGAGTAATGTTTAAATTTATTTTTGCTTACGTCTAACTTATTTAATCCGCCGCTATGCGTTCCAATCCACATGGTGCCTTCTGAATCTTCAACAATTGAAGTTATCTTACTTGAACTGATCGAATTTCTATTTTCATTTTGAGGTTTGTAATGAACTGTTTGCTTATTTGTAAAATTATATTTGTATAAACCATCCAACCAAGTTCCAATCCAAATATTATTTTTAGAATCTTGAGACAAAGCATTTACTGAAATTTTATTTGGAATTTTACTGGAATAAATTTGGGAAAATCTTCTGAACTTTTTATCATTTCGATTAAATATTTCTAATGATTCATTTGTTCCGATTAGTATTTCATTTTTGTTTAATTCCATAATTTGCTGAACCCAATTTGACCTAATGCTTGAGCTATCATTTGGGTTATGAAGATATTTTTCAAATTTATTTTTAATTGGATTATAAATATTCAATCCGCCATGACTTGTTCCAATCCACAAATTACCTTCGCTGTCTTCATACAAACAAACTACATCACTTGCACTCAAACTATTATCATTACCAATTTGTTTAATAAAATATTGGGTTTCGCCGGTTAATAAATTTATTTTATTAAATCCATCTCCACCGTAGCCAACCCAAAGTATATTATCTTTTCCCTCAAAAATACTGCTTACAACTCTTCCGCCTATTTTAGAATTTTTTCTTGGAAAATATTTATACTGGAAAAAATCTTTTGCAGCAGAAAGTTTGTTTAAACCATCTTCCGTTCCAACCCAAATATTTTTGAGCTTATCTTCGTACATCCATCTGATTCTATTGCTTGAAATTGTATTGGGATCATCATCAGAATATTGCAGCAATAATGAATATGAATTTAAATTCCGGTTCTTATCAAACAAATAAATTCCATGATAATTATAAGTGCCAATCCATAATCTATTTTTCGAATCCAATAAACTCAATCTATAAAATTCATTTTCATAAAAATTATTTGAAGTTTTTTTTTCGAAATTATATTTAATAAATCCTGCATCAGAACTTAAAATAAAATCATTGTTAACAATTGGAAGAATATGCCAAATAAGATTTCCAAAAGCGGGATTATCCAATTTTTGATTAAATAAAATTTGCTCATAGTTATTATTTTTTTGGTTCAGTTTAAATAATCCATTTTCCCAAGTGCCTATAAGTAAAGTGCTATCGAGTTGATTTATAAAAGTTATGTTGTTTGCTGGAAAATAATTTTCTTTTTTCTGATGAGTTGAGTAATTTATAATTGTAGAATTTTCCGGATTAAATTTATTAAGTCCGCCATCTAAAGTTCCTAACCATAAATTCCCAATATCATCTTCAAAAATGCATTGAATATAATCATCATATGGTTCAGCAAAATTAAATTTCTTAAAACTTTCATTTTCATAATTGAATTTGCAAATTCCTCCGCCCCAAGTTCCAATCCAAAAATTTTTCTTTGAATCTTCAAACAAATACATTACATAATTTTGAGGCAAAGTAGAAGAATCAGCTATATTTTGCTTAAATATTTTAAATGTTTTTCCGTCAAATCTATTTAACCCATCTTTAGTTGCAATCCAAATAAAACCGTCATTAGTCTGCAATATACAGTTAATGCTATTATTAGAAATTCCTTGATCTATTGAAATCCTATCGAATGAAAGAGATGTGAATTGTGAATATAAATTTTCTTGTAAATTAATTATTAAAATCCAAAATACCAGAATTCTAAATGTTCGAATGATTGGCTTTGCTTTTTTCAATTTAACAATTCTAAATTGTAAAAAATAAAATTTTTATTTTAATAAAATCATTTTCATTGTTTGAACAAAGTTACCGGATTTTATTTTATAAAAGTAAATTCCCGAAGATAAATTTGAACTATGAAAATCAACTTCATGAAATCCCGTATTCAAAGTTGAATTTATTAGTTCATCAATTTTTTCTCCGATTACATTAAAAATTTCTAACGAAACTACTGATCTCTGCGGAAGTGAAAATCTTATTTTTGTAGATGGATTAAACGGATTTGGATAATTTTGATAAAGTCTAAATTCATTTGGTAATTCTATATTTTCTTCAATTGATGTAACAATAAAATTACTATTTTGTTTTCCGGGTGTTCCATTTCCATTTGAACTGCTCCAATTCCCAAAATAGCCATTATCTAAATTCGGATTTTTTAATTCAAGTGTGCTTCCGGAACCATCCGGATTTATAACCCAAGGGCTTTCATCATCGTACCGAACACTATCAATAAGCAGCATCTCATTATTAAATAATCGAATCAACTCGCCGCCGTTACTCAAGTTAAAATCAATATTTCCAATTAAATTTTTTAAGTAATTATGGAAATTGAGTAAATTATTTGTGTCCGCGGAAATTACTAAATATTCTTCCGGTTGAATTATTTTATTTTGCGGAATGATAAATTGATTTGTATCATTTTCATCACTAAAAATCCATCCGCTAATATCAATTGCTTCATTTGAATTATTAAAAATTTCAATCCAATCTTCCGTATCAAAATCTGTATTTGAATTATAATTTATTTCATTAATTATAATTTCTTTAAAGTTAGATTTTTTTGAAAATTTGCTTTAAGATCTACCAAAGAATTTACTTCTATTTCCAAACTATCTTCTGTGGAATTTGATGATCCGTTCCATCCAATAAATTCATAGCCCGGATTAGGATTTGCTTTAATAAATATTTTAGAACCTTTAAAATAACTTCCGTACCAAGTATTTTGATTAATAGAAATTGAATTTAGATAAACCTTTCCGCCGTTCAAATCTGCATTACTAATAACTACAATTTGCAATCCATCGAAACCAAAATAATTTTCAAAAAATTGCCTAAGATATGAAATTCTTAAATCAGCAAAATTTTTAAGCACCGTAATATTATATTCCCAATTTGATAAATCAAATGTATTCCATCTTTCTATATGATCCGGGATTTCCGGAGCAATTTTACTCGATAAAGAATTTAAAATATTATTAACATTTTCAGCAGTAAAAGTTGTATTGCTTAAATCGGAAAATCTATTAATAAACTGAGTTTTAAATAAATCATTTTCTAAAAGTTTTCTCAAAATCAAAGTTCCCCAAGGCGGATTAGGCCACTCCGGTCCAAATGCATCTGTAGCATATTCTAACGTATTATGGTGATAATCGTATTCATTTAAAAATCCAAAACCAAAATCCGTATCAAAAAGAAGCCATCTCCATTTGGGCTTTTCAGTTCTTGATCGCCAAAATTTATTATTGTTTCCGGGCCAATCCGTATTGGCAATATAAATTTGAAATAAATTGTAATCGATAAAACTTGGAATATCAATTTGGTTTTTAATAATTTCATAATTAGCATTGTCATCAAGACTATTTTCATAGAGAAATTCCGTCATTGCAATATAACTTTCGTTATTTCCGTCAATTACAAATCCTTCTAATTCCAATAAATCAATTGAATTTTTATCAACATTGTAGTGCGATGACAAATAACTTAAATTTACTTTTTCTCTAATATTATGAATTCCCCAATATTCACCGTTCAAATACATCACTGCCGGAGTGTATGATAAAATATCAATATCCAAATCACCGGCAATTGTTTGCATGAATCCATCTCTTAACAAAGTTGAATTCCAATCATTACCGGAATTTCTTAAAACAATTGATTCAAAATTATCAATTGAACTATTTGGAAAAAATTTATAATTAAAACTCTCACTGCCTTTTGCAAAAACTGCTAAAGATTTTTGCGGATTTGCTCTGCTCCATGCGCCATATATTTTAATATCAGAATTCCACTGCATTGAAATATTTTTTTCAGGTTCAAAATATTCAAATGAAACTGGTCTTGACCAATCTTCCCAAAAATTTGCACCAAAATTTGGAATCGCATTTTCTGCATTTGGCCCTAAGACATAAATACCGTAATTATAATCCCAAAGATTATAAGGATCAGTCGATAATGATACAACCGGCAAATATTCGTTCACGCCAATAAAATAAGTCTGCGCAACCGTTTTACTTGGAAGATAACCGTTCTGATATGATTTTACTTTTACAACTTTTGTACTTGTGATAATTAAATTCTTTGGAAATAGATTTGAAGTTGTGTCCGGTTCTGAGCCATCTAAGGAATAAAATGTCTTTGTAAGAGAATTTGGATTTTCTAAATTAATTGAAATTCCATTCTGATAAAACCCAGCTGGGAAAGTTAAAGTTGGCGTTTCTAATTGTCCTAAAAAACCATTGTAAATATTTTCTGTTCCCGGAGTTGACTGATTAAAAAAGTAAAATTCATCTCCGCCATTTTTTCTTCCAAGAGAAATATCTGAATCAGTTTGTGATAATTTTAAGGAATCAATAATCTGACCAAAATTATTACTTAAGTAAAGCGTTTCCTCTCCATTTGCCAAACTGAAATTTGTATGTAAAGTTGGAATTGAATGTGTAATTTCTTCTGCAATATCGTTCTCATCTTCGCTGATTTTTAATCCAATTGTTAAAAAAGGTATTGCTGTAAGATCACTCGATGAGCTTCCAAAATTATTTACTTGAATAGATAAAACATTTATTCCATCCATCAATATTGACTCAAAATCTTGCACAAAAAAAGATTCCAATTTCTGGTTCTGAAATAATTTTGCTTCAATCGTATTATCAGCAAATCTATCAAATGAAATATATTCTCCATTTGTTCCTAAATTTGATCGAGCAATTTCTTCACCATTTAAATACGCAACAAAACCGTCATCATAATCAATATTCAATAAAATTTCCGAAACATTATTTTTATCAGTTATAATAAAAGTTTTTCTAAGATAAACTGAATTAACTTCTTCAATTATTGTTTGATCGTCATCATCACCATATCCAATACCGGTTTTACCCAAGCTCCAACCAAAATCATTAAATGAAATTTCTTTCCATCCGCTTGGAGGTTCTTTTGTACCAAGAAAATATTTCCAATAATCACTTTTGTTTATTATTGTTTTCCAAGATGAAGATTGAGTTTTTATATCTTTACCCGAAGAACTTATTAATAAATATTCACTGATATTTATTTTAATTGCCGGGAAAATCCATTTCTGCAAATTAGTTTTAGAATCAGAAAGTGAATATCCTTCAAGATCAATAATTTCATCATCGTTATTAAATAATTCAATCCAGTCGGGAGTTTCACCAAATTCATCAAAATAAGAATTAGAGTTTGAAGACATTACCTCATTTAACAAAAGATTTTGTGAATAAGAATTTATTTGAAGTGAAATAAATAAAATTAAATACTTAAAATATGTGAAGTTATTTTTCAAAAAGTTCCCCCAACCAAAATAACCATATAAAAAAATAGTGAACCAAATAAAATTCAGTTCACTATTTTCGAAAAAATAATTTGAAAACTAATTTGCAGTTTTTTGATAAACTCTTACATAATCTATTTCCATTGTTGCGGGAAATGCATCCGGATCAATTCCTTGAACACCGCCCCAATTGCCGCCGACTGCTACATTTAAGATTAAATGAAATCTTTTATCAAACGGCCATTTTTCCCAACCATTATTTTCATTTGAAAAAGAAAAATATTTTTGGTCGTCTATTAAAAAATCAATTTTTTCTTCACTCCAATTTATAGAGTATTTGTGAAAATCAGAAATAGCTGTTGGAATTTTTAACTTATTAGTTTTTTGAGTTCCGATAACGTGATTATATGCTTTTGTATGAACAGAACCATGAATTACATTTGGATCATAGCCAACGTGTTCCATAATATCAATTTCGCCGCTTTCAGGCCAGCCGCCATATTCCCAATCTGTTGAGAGCATCCAAATTGCGGGCCAAGTTCCTATTCCCGTTGGAATTTTAGCATAAACTTCAATTATGCCGTATTTCCAATCACCTTTATATTTACTTCTTAACCTTGCGGAAGTAAAATTTCTTGTTCCATCAGTGCTGGTATATTTTTCATCAATTGCAACAATTTTAAGTTTTTCATTTTCAATAAATGAATTCTCTTTTCGTGCAGTATAATATTGTTGTTCATTATTTCCGCCGCCATCCGCATTTACTTCATATTCCCATTTGCTTAAATCAATTTGAGTATTATTAAATTCATCATTCCAAACTAATTTATAACCTTCAATCTGCGGAATATTTTCTTCGTCTTTAGGCTCACTTCCGGATTCATTGCAATTGAAAAAAGTAAAAATCATTAAAGTGTATAATATTGTTATCATTTTTTTCTTCATTATTTATTACCAAAAAATTGCATATAAAAGTGCTAAGACTAAACAGACTGTATATGAAGCTAAATTAAAAGTTTTATCTGTGCTAAATATTTTTGCCGTTAAATTAAATCCTTTGGGATCATCATCATATTGATTTGATGATAAACTAATCATTGCCGCAATTACAATTGTTATTAGAAATGTATACAGCATTTGATCCATAAACGGTAATTCTATTGCCGGAACTTTTAGAACCAAAGCTACCGGAATTGATAATATTGCTCCCCATATTGCTCCGCGTGTTGTTACTTTTTTCCAGAATAATCCCAACATTGAAACTGCTAAAATTCCCGGACTTACTAATCCCGTATATTCTTGTATGTATTGAAATACTTGCGGTAAACTTTTTAAGAACGGAGCTACTAATAATGCAATTACCAATGCAACTGCTGCTGTAATTCTGCCGGTTGTTACCAGATTTTTTTCACTTGCATTTTTCTTTATGTATGGTTTATAAATATCCATTGTAAAAATTGTTGCAGTTGAGTTTAACATTGAAGCAAGTGATGAAACAATTGCGGCTGTTAATGCTGCTATAACTACTCCTTTTAATCCACTTGGAACAAATGTACTTATCAACCAAGGATATGCTTTATCATAATTTACAGATCCGTCTGTTTTTAAAAACGCATCTTTTACACCTTCAACTAATGCTGTTCCTTCCGGTTGAGAAAACATTACAAATGCTACTATTCCGGGAACCACAACAATTAAAGGAATGATAAGTTTTAAGAATGCCGCAAATGCAATTCCTTTTTGCGCTTCTCTTAATGATTTTGCTGCAAGTGTTCTCTGAATTATATATTGATTAAATCCCCAATAATATAAATTAGCAATCCACATTCCGCCGATTAATACTGCAATTCCCGGAAGATTATTAAACTCCGGATTATCTTTTGAAAGTATCATATGAAATTTATCACCGGCTGTATTATATATGTGATTTAATCCATTTACAATTCCGCCTTCCGGTGTAACATAATCTAACGCTATAATTGTTGTGATAATTCCGCCAAGTATAAGTAAAATTACTTGAATAACATCCGTCCAAGCTACTGCAGAAAGTCCGCCATATAACGAATATGCCGCAGCCAAAACTCCAAGTCCAATCATTGCCGGAAATAACAACGAACCATCCCCCGTTCCCATTACTGTATCTAAGGCTTTTGCGCCTAAAAACATTACAGTTGTTAGATTTACAAATACAAATAAAAATATCCAGAATATTGCAAGAATAGTTTTTAGAGTTGTGTTAAATCTATGTTCAATAAATTCCGGAATTGTGTAAATCTTTTTTTCGATAAAAATCGGTAAAAAGAATTTTCCGACTATTAACAAAGTTATTGCTGCCATCCATTCATAAGATGCAATTGCTAAACCGCCGGCAAATCCAGAACCGGACATTCCAATTATTTGTTCTGCAGAAATATTTGCAGCAATTAGTGATGAACCAATTGCCCACCATGTTAAAGTATTTCCGGCTAAAAAATAATCGTTGGAATTTTTTTCATGACCTTTCTTGTTTCTTGATACAAAAAGTCCAAGTGAAACAATACCAATTATGTAAATTCCAAAAATGATATAATCGAGACTATTAAAGTTCAATATGTGTTCTCCTTAAATTTTAAATTCTATTATCATTTTTTATAAGTTAATCCATATCCATATGGGAATAATGGATCGTAATTTTCATCACCTACATTAATTGGTATTTGTTCAATATTTTTAGGCCAAGTAAAAGATAATTTTCCGCTAAAATCAACATCACCAAAAAGTACGTCAGCAATTCCTTGTCCTTCTGAACCGGGAAGCCAAGCTGCGACAAATGCATTTGCTTTTTCTAATTCATTGTTAATTATCATTGGTCTGCCCGAAAGTAAAATTACAACAAATGGTTTATTTGATTCCTTTACTTTACTAATTGTTTTAATATCTTCTTCACTAAGAGTTAAATCTTGATCGTCTCCAAAGCCTTCTGCATAAGGATTTTCTCCAACAACAACAATTATAACATCAGCATTTTCAGCATTGCTTCCATCTAATGAAGTAATAACATTTGTATTTTTACTAACAGAATTTTTTACTGCATTTAAAATACTTGTTCCGCCTTTTACAACTTCACCATTATTTCCTTGCCAAGAGATTGTCCAGCCGCCGCATTGCATTCCAACATTATCTGCACCTCTTCCGGAAACTAAAATATTTTTAACTTCTTTAGAAATTGGTAAAATATTATTTTCATTTTTTAATAAAACTAAGGATTGCTGAACAGCTTTTCTACCAACTTCTCTATTTTCTTTTGATCCAACTTTTGCAGATAAATTATTTTCAATTTTAACTTTATTAAACAAATCAAAATTAAATTTAGCTTTCAAGATTCTGCTTACTGCATCATCAATTCTGGTAAGAGGAACTTTACCTTCTGCAACTAATTCCTTTAAATTTTTGATAAAGTCAAAATAAGTATTTATTGGCTGACCATTAACTCCAACTTTTCCTTGTAAAGCTGGACCATTAGGAATCATAATCATATCCAATCCGGCATTGATTGATTTTTCAATATCGCTTTTATAATCACCTTCTAATTGATCAATTGCTGCCCAATCAGAAACAATAAATCCCTCATATTTCAATTCACCTTTCAGCAAATCTGTAATTAAATATTTGTGCCCATGCATTTTTTCACCGTTCCAACTGCTGTAAGAAATCATAATGGTTGCTGTTTTCTCTTTCATTGCAGAAATATATCCGGGTAAATGAATTTTTCTTAAAGATTGTTCATCATATTCAGCATTACCTTGATCTTTACCGTTTGTAGTTCCTCCATCACCCATATAATGTTTTGTACAAGAAAGAACTGCTTCCGGTGAAGCTAAATTTCCATTTTCAAATCCTTTAACTGCGGCAGCGCCAAGCTGAGCAACAAGTTCAGGATTTTCACTAAAACTTTCGTAAGTTCTTCCCCATCTTTCATCTCTAACAACTGCAACACATGGCGCAAAAGTCCAATGAATTTTTGTAGCTGAAATTTCTTGTGCTGCAACTTTTGCAACTTCTTCAACTAACTCAGGATTTCTTGTGCATCCTAACCCAATATTGTGTGGAAAAATTACGGCATTGTTTACATTATTGTGCCCATGAACAGCGTCAATCCCTAATAGAATTGGGATTCCTAACCTTGTTTTAAGTGAAAAACCAATTAATGTATCTGCCATTTTTGTCCATCCGCCGGCAGAAATATCAGCTATTTCGGAATTTCCTCCCCAAAGAACTGAACCGATTGCATATTTTGTAATATCGTTATAATCAACAAGCGCATTTTGATCAACTTGTGTCATTTGACCAATTTTTTCTTCAAGTGTCATTTTGCTTAATAATTCTTTAACTTTTTCATCAACACCAACTTCAGCATTTTTAATTACATCAGTATTGTTAGAACAAGAAAGAGCCATAATAGAAAATATGAGTATAGAAAGGAAATTATTTTTTTTCATCAATTTGTCTCAATTATTATTGAATAAGTTTTGTAAAATTTATTGTGTGAGTCATTTAAAATATTGGTTGGGAAAAAATCATTTAACATGACAAACATTTTTATTTAAGATAAACCATTTTTTTTGAAAGTTTTGAATTTTCAGTAATTAAATTGATAATATAAACTCCGGAATTCACCGAATCACCATTATTATTTATAGCATTCCATAAAAACTGATGCTGCCCCATTGAAAGATTTATTAATTCTTTCGAGTAAATTTCATTTCCAATTACATCATAAATTTTCACAAAAACATTTTCCGTTTTGGGAAGCTGGAATTGAATATGCGTAGCACCGTTAAACGGATTTGGATAATTTTGATTTAATTTATAAGATGAACTTTTTTTATAAATTTTCTCATCATCAATTTTTGTAGCAATTTTTTCAATTACAATTCCGCTTAAAACTGCTCTATCTAATTCCGCACTAAAATTGAATTCTAAAATTTCATCGATTACTTCAACATTTTCAACTTTAATTTCATACGCTGCATTTTTTGGTACATGACTTAAAATATCCAAATTATTTTCTATCAAAACTCCTTCTACATGAACATCAAAAACTCTCTTCCCAATTGTATCAAAATATTTTTCTGCAAACATCAGATTTATATTATAACTTCCATTTGGGACTCTAATTTTATAACTAACTAAACCATTTCTTTCTGTTCGATAAATTTGATCCAAATCTGTAAGACCTATTGAAGCAGTAACTTGTGATTGATAACCTTCTGTAAAACCATATTCTTTACTTAAATCCCATTCTTGATCAGCAATAAATCCTATTTGTTCATCACCGCCAACATTAATTTTAATTGGGAATTGAAGTTCTTTTGTTACGGAAAAAGTCGACAATTTTCCAGCCATTGTATTGGGAGTTGCAACCAAATCTTTTATGTTAAGTGCAATAATATTGTAGGTTTTTGTTGAATCAAGATCAGAGACAGTTAAACGGACAGTTTTTTGATTTTCAAGAAGTTCAGCTTTTTCTATTGTAACGTTTACAATTGTATAACTTGATTTATTTTCAGCTGATTGTTTATTTATTTGTTCCGAGAAATATAAATCTATGGTATTTTTTAGTGCTCTAATTTCTAAAATTGTAGGAGGAGTTGTATCAGAATAACCAACATGCGTTTCATCAGTTAAACATAAAACTAATTTCCCATCATTAAAAACAGCGTTTTCTTTAATAAAATCACAGCCATTTCCATCCCAAGTGTGAGTTGCCTTATCCCATTTTGTTTCATCAAAATTATCAAAATTATCTAACCATTGAAATGTAAAATTATTTTCTGAACCAGAATCACCATTTCCGGGCGTGTATGAATAATATTTCACCCAATCATAATGGGCAAAAACCGGAAGAACTTCCGGCTTAAAAACTCCAACCCAATCTTCATAAATCGGATTCCATATGTTCATCATAATTTTTTGAGCATAAATTAATGTTGAAATGTGACTTCCGGTTTGCCTGTAAACTTCTTGATCATCGATAAACCAAGCTACATATTCCGGAGTCCATTCAAATCCGTAAGTATGATAATCTTCCGTTGGATCAAAATTCACAAAGTTAGATCTAACATGATTTGTTTGTCCAACCGTTATTGTGTTAAACTGAATATTGTTATTGTATCTGCCCAATATTTCAACATCAATTTCGTTCCATTTTCCGGTAGTCCAAGGAATTGAATCTGTTCCGGTGAAATAAGTGAAGAAGGATGCTAAAATTCCATCCTTCTGTTGTAATTTATAATTTGCTTCAAATCTTCCATAAAGATAAGCTTCTTTAGTTCTATATTCAGCTCCCTTATAATCTTTAGAAAGTAAATACGATTGACACATAAAAATAAGTAAGATAATCTTTATAGTTAGTTTCATTTTTCGCTTATAATTTTCCGATCAATTTAAAAAGTGATTGTTAATGTAAACTTTTGAACATTACTTAATCTGCCAAAATTTTGATAAGCATAATCAAATCCTAAAGAAACATTTCCCAATAAATATTGCTTAATTCCGGCACCGAGAGAAAATGATTCTTCCGATTCATCTAGGAACAATGATTTATATCCGCCTCTCAAAGCAAATAAATCGTTAAATACATATTCCATTCCAAGATTGATACTTTCATAATTATCGCTTACATGCAATGCATCTAAAGCAATTAACAGTTCGTGATTGTCAATCTTTATCGGATCATAAGCAACACCAACTCTAAAGTTTAACGGTAAATCCCATTCATCTGTTTGAAGATATGCGGGAATGTTTCCATTATTTCCGGAGTTTTCTTCATCCGGATCAAAAACTATTAATGCTGAGTTTCCCTGCAATTGCATTTTAGTTCCAAAATTAGAAATTGCCATTGCAAGCAGCATTCCATCAAATGGAGTTACATATTGAACTCCCATATCTATTGCTATTGCTGAGGCTGACATTTTCCAAATACTCTGCTGCACAAATTTAGGATTAAATCCAATTGAAAAATTATCGGTTAGCTGAATAGCCCAAGCAACACTGAACGCTATATCAGTTGCGCTGAAGGTTTCACCCGTTCCATTTGGATCATCAATTGTTGTAACTTTCATATCACCAATATCTGATGTAGTAAAGCTTAATCCAATTGCTCCAAGTGAACCTAAGTTATAAGTCAGCCCAATAAAATCATATTTTACATCCGCAATCCATTGAGTATGATCCACAATAAAACTTGCGCCTTCGACTTTTGTAATTCCAGCCGGATTCCAATAAAGTGCACTTGGATCATCAGCTACTGCAACAAATGCGCTTCCCATTCCCATTGATCTTGAACCTTGACTGATTGATAAAAATGGAGCCGCAGTTGTACCTCTTTTTGAAACATCACTTACAAATCCTTGCGGAAATAAATTTGAATTAGCAAGTATGATTAAAGTAAAAACTACTAATATTTTATTTTTCATTTTCAATCTCTACGCTTATTTAATGACTGCAAATTTGCCAATTTTTTCTCCTACACCAGGTGAATCTAAGTGATATATATAAACTCCGTACGCTATATCCATTCCGTCATCAGTTACAAGATTCCATGTTAAAGATCCGTCTGTAGGGGAAGAATCTTTATAAAGAGTTTTAATCAATGCTCCGGTAATTGTGTATATTCTTACTGTACATTTTGAAGGCAAGTTGATAAAATCTATCCTTCGTTCGCCTCTTCCAGATTCGGCAATTGTTCTTTTTTCCCATTTATTTGTAACAATGTAAGGGTTAGGAACAACACTAACATTATCCAATTTGTTTTTTGCACTATCCAAATCAACTCGTGCTGATTTTGATGTAAATGTAAAATAATCACCCGTAGCAAATGGTTTATTTATTGATAATTGAAAAATATCTCCAGTTACCGGCGGAGAAGGAAATGGTGCACTAATTGGGCCTTCCCATTTAATTTTCCATGCATAAACTAATTTATTATTAACTTTTTCAAGTAAAATAATAACATCGCCTATATCTAATTGTTTAGTCTTATTTAAATCAAAAAGTTCTACTTCAACTGTATCGCCTCGAGTAATATTTTTTGCAATAAAATTGATTGGAATTTTTGTATAAGTAGTTGTAACAGAGCCCATTGGTACAAATTCCAATTGATAATCAGCCGGAATTCTTAAATCATTTGTTTTAGATTTAATTAAACCAGTATCCGGAACAGCATGCAGGTTATAATTGCTGAACCCTCTTACCCAGCCCGTTAAATTTGAATTAACAGCAAGTGTATCATAATTTATTACATTTAAAGCAATACCGTCAAATGGAGTTCCGAGCAAGCCGGTACCAAAAGTTGAAGAATCAGAAGCAGCTTCACTTAATGTATCAACTACTCCATTTAAGTCTCTAGTAACATAATAATTTGTAGTTCTATAATTTGTTTTACTTCCCGGTAAAATATTCTCTGTTGATGAAACAAAATTAACTTTATAATTTGCTCCGTCTTTTACATCTTCTCCATTAATTACTGTAATTCCCAAAGATCCTGTTCCCAAACCTTGAGGATCAGACAATCCAACTACTGCTGAAGGATTATATCCAACCGCTGGTGCATTCGGAGTTACCATTGCGCAATTAATATCTATCCTTGTAATATTTCCCGCTTCATCAGCTTCAATAATTTTTGTAGTTTCTGTAGGAATTAAACCTTTTGTACCTTTTTCAGGATCACCCATGTCGTAAGCAACACAAGCATAATAGTAAACTTGACCATTAACAACATCTTTATCTATAAATGAATGCTGCAATCCGGTATCGTCACCTCTCCAAAAATGTGCACCGTTTACACCAACCGGATCAGGTCCTTTAATTCCATCATTAAGATCATACTGGACAATTGGTTTATAGTATTTCGCACTTCCTTTTGAATCAGTTATAACTTTAACATCTTGAAATTCCGGTTCTTTACTTCTTAAAATTAAGTACCCTTCGAAATCCATTTTGTTGCCTAAAAACGGATCGTATGATTTTTCAGCAACATCATTCCAGAAAAGAGATACTTGTCCA
Organism: Ignavibacteriota bacterium; assembly: GCA_016708125.1. Classification (NCBI taxonomy): domain Bacteria; kingdom Pseudomonadati; phylum Ignavibacteriota; species Ignavibacteriota bacterium. The sequence continues at coordinate 4,309,538 of JADJGF010000001.1, forward strand.
TCTCCAGGGACTGCTTTAAGAGTCGGCTTATTCGGTGGACGAGAAAAATTGTAATCAGCATTATAAATTTGTTGAACTGTTTCTTTATTAAAAACAAGGTCTGCAAGATCATCGCCAAAAGCTAATGCTACAGAAAATCTTTCATTGTCATTTCGGCCTAATGGAAAAGCTCCCGAACCAAAAAGTATTTGAATATTTGCGTTTTCCAATACTGTATCAAATGTACTAACTTGGAACTTTGAATAAATTACATCGTCATTCTTAAGCCAAATATCTTTATTACCTTTACTGGCTAATCTTTGAATTGCTAAACTTGTTAAACCAATTTGATCTGATTCATCTTTATCAGTCGTATCAAAATTAGGTTCACCTGTAGTTGGTAATCCGTCACCTTCACCTTGATCTGGAGCTTCATATTCAAGATCGAATGGACCTAATCCGTCTTTTCCAACATCATTTCTTAATGGCTCTTTTGCATCGGCATCCCAAACTCCATTACCATTTATATCTTCAAACGGTAGCCAATCATTATTATTATCAATACCATCATTCATGTCTTCATCAATCATTCCGTCTTCATCATCATCAATATTATTTCCTATTCTTCCTGGACTTTGTAAAAAAGCATATCCAATAACACCTGTTTTATATCTGGCAGAAAGTGGTCCGCCCATTGGAGGATCGTTATATGCATAAGCAATATCAAGTGTTTTATCGTAAGATGCAAAATCTCCGGTATTTGCATCGTAATATCCACCGACACCTGTATCACAATAAAAACCGAAATATGTTGAATCATATCCCGCATCAGCAAGATTGTAAATATCATAATGCCAGAAAATAATATCTTCTGCCAAAACGTTTACCCATTGTAAACCTCTAATTTCGATTCTAAGACCTAATCCCCCTCTATCCGGCATTGAAGCTACCGGGAAGTAAGAGTATGGTGGTCGCGTAAATTCGCGATCTTTAGAATCATCGATTACATAAAATGTTTCTTCATCGGCATTTGATTTTTTGCCAAAATATCCGTACCAAAAGCCATCCCAAGAATCATCAACCAAAGGAAGTGCTCGAGGCCAATTTATAGGCCATGTTGCTGTATTTGTACTGACTGCAGGAGATTCGCTTGATGGAGCAACATATCCCGGAACCGGCCTTGTTACCCATTCCTCATTTGTAACCGGATCTTTATCAACTTCTTCTCTATATGCACCTTCCGCCGGGGTAATTACATTATTATTACCAGGAGCAATCGCTCTTGCAGTAACAATTGGAGTACAACCGTCAATATAACTATGTTGACTTCCTTTAGGCCATTCACCAGAATTTGTAATTGCAGCACCATCAACCCAATAGCCAAGTTCGCCAGTATTTTCAAAAACCGAACGAACCAAATTTCCCTGGAGTACACCTCTTTTCTTATATAATTTATTTCCGAGCGGTTCGTTTCTGTAATTATCATATTGTTGATCAGCTGATTGCCCAAGAACAAAACTTGATGAAACAAATATGATTAAAAAATAAAATTTCCATCTAAACATTCCAGACTCCTTATAATTAAAAACCAACGCTAAATCCGATTCTTACTTGCCTTGGAGCTGAGTAATCGTTAGGATTTAGTAAATATTCTTCTATCGTGTTTAATCCATAAATTATTCCTGTATAATCTTCAGCACCTAAATCAACTCCGGCTCTTCCAGTCGATGCATTAATTCCATATTCATTTTTAATATCAAATATATTATATACAAGTAAATACGTATTAAATAATAATCCCGAAATTTCTAAAGTTTTGGTTGCTTTTAGATCTAAATTTAAGATGGTTGGTTTTCTACCATTATTTTCAAAACGCAATTTTTGAGTATATCTAGCATCTTCGGTATATGGCATTCCGGAACCATAATTAAAAATTAATCCAACAGTCCAATCTTTTTGATCACCAATAGTTACTGATGCATTAAGTGTATGGTTCTGATCCCAATTTAAAGGAACAACTTTTTTATTTGTTTCTCTTGGCGGAAATGTCTGTTGGTTATAAAAATTTGTTAAAGGATCCGATGCATTTCCCTGTGCAACTTGATATGTATAATCAATTTTTGCACTGAACATATCGGCATAACGTTTATCTAAAGTAAGAACTAAACCTCTAACATTTCCATAATCTCTATTATAATAACGGCCATAAAGATCGCCGTCATAAGTTTTTATTACTTCTGTTCCTAAAAGGTTGGTTATATCGCTATAATAAATTGAAGCATCAATAGAAACATTTGGGAAAATTACCTGCTGAACACCAAGCTCATATTTCACCGTTTTTTGAGCTTTCAACTCAGGATTTCCAATAATTGAACTTAAGGCTCCTTCAACAATTACATACGCTCCATTTGTATAAAGTACATCAAATGTTGGTATTTGGAAAAAATGCCCGTATGAAAAATGTATTGCACCCTGATCCGAAATTGGGAAAGAAACTCCTAATCTTGGACTAATTTGAAATTCTGGTTCTGAACTTGTTTTTCCGAGTTTGCCATATTTTTCTAAAGTTGTTTCATAAAACAACGGATTATTCCTTGGATTTTGTAAATCAACCGGTAACGAATCATTTGCATTAAAATAGTCTAATCTTATACCGGCATTGATAATCATTATATCATATTCCATTTTATCCTGAATATACGCAGAGAATTCAAATGGTCTTCGCTGATATTTTTCATTATATTGGGTTCCTACGTTATTGTAACCAATTGTATAAACTGGTAAACCCGTAATTGAATCTGGCGGTGCACTTTCAGTTTGATTTCTAATATCTTTCCAGTGATAAAATAATTTATATTGTGTGAACTCAGCACCAAATTTTACTTTATGCTGTTTCGTTACTTGAGATTCCAATGCAAAAATTGCCGTATTTGTATAAGTAAATCTATTATATCTATCTGTTTCGTTTCCGCCATGTCTAAAAGTATATGAAGATTGCGTAGATGACAATGTTGGATCAACATAAGTTGAATCATATTCATTTTCGTGTAGATATCCGCTATATCTATTAAAATTTGATGCTAATTTTAAAGTTGCAAAAATATCTTGTGTTGGATAAAATGATATTTGAACATTATTGCTCGTATTGGTTCTGTAATGATTTTTCAATCCATCCGGAGCTAATCTGTAATCATGGCTGTAATATTTATTCCAATGATCATCCCAGTAAAAACTGTAACTGAATTTCCAATTTTCCAAACCATAGGATATTTTTCCATTAAATGATTTATTTTCTTCGGGATTCATCGGAACATATTTCCCATCACCTGAATAAATATTAAAAAAACCTTCCGGATCATTTGGATCAAAGATAAACGGTGCAACATCTTCTATATTATAAACTCTTTTTCCATACATGTATCCGTCATTTTTGAAATATCTGCCGGTCATAAAAAAGTTTAATCCATCGGCAAGTTTCGTTGGTCCGCTTAGACTAAACTGAATATCTTTAGGACCGGATAAGTCAACCTTATTCAAATTATAAAAAATATCCGTATGATTTGTGAAATAACCGCCCACGTATGCAGACGCAAAACCTTCATAGAAAGAAGAACCGTCTTTGGTTACAATATTAACAACACCGGATAAAGCTTTACCGTATTCCGCATTAAAAGTACCACTGATAACTTCTAATTCTCTTACGGAATTGTTTTCAACTTGTAATGCGTTTTGACCATTGTAAACATCGTTTACAGGAATACCATCTACTAAGTATGCAACTTCATTTGATCTGCCGCCTCTAAAATGTCCATCAATAACACCGGCTTGTAAATTGATAATTTGCCCAATGTTTTCAACCGGCATCATTTTAATATCTTCTGATGTAACAATTGCGGAAGTAGAAGTTAAATCTTTAGTTATCATCGGTGCTTCGGCTTGAATAACGATTTCGTCAATTTTAATTGATTCGGAAACTAAAGAAATATCAAGATTGGTAGTAAGGTCAATTCGGATACCAACATTTTCAATTCTTGTTTTGTGATATCCTACCGCACTTACAATTACGGTATATTTTCCCGGAGGAATATTGTTAATATAGTAATCACCTTCTATATCAGCGGCTGCACCTAGAAAAGTACCTTCAAGTAAAATATTTGCACCGATTACGGGTTCGCCCGTATCTTTATCTAAAATTTTACCGGATAGTTTTCCTGTTGTACCGGCATTTAAAAGTCCGGCAAAAAATATAATACTAATAAAAAGTGATTTATAAATAATTCTTATACATCGAAAATCTATTCTCATAGTTTTTCCAAAATTTTAAATATCGTTTTTGTTAACTCAAAATTTAAAGTTGGGCAGCTAATTAAAACTGCCCAACTAATTATTTTCTTACTTCAATAACATCATTTTCTTTGTAGCTTTGAATGAACCTGTTTCAATAGAATAGAAATATAACCCTGAAGATAAATCTGAACCGTTAAAATCAACTTCATAAGAACCAGTATTTTGTTGTTGATTTAATAATTCTGCAACTTGTCTTCCAAGAACATCGAATACTTTTATTTTTACAACACCTGGTTTTTCAATTGTGTACGTAATTTTGGTACTTGGGTTAAATGGGTTTGGATAATTTTGATCTAAACTATATTTGCTTGAAACCATTGGAATTTCTTCAACACCAACAATTTCGTCTTCAATCCATGTATGAGCCCAAACTGAAACATTTTGCCAGCCTTGATCACCATTTTTAGCTGAGTAGAAAATCATTCCTTCTCTTAATGCACCATCATTATCGTTTACGCCAAAATCAAAAGGAACTTTGTAACCAGCTTCCCATGTAATTGGCTCATCAACAATTGCTGTTTCAAGATTTCTCTTTGTTGCTAAATCTACTAAAGAAATTTTAGCTTCAAGTGTGTAACCTGAAGGGAATGCTCTTTCAACCCATGCATAATTTTCTGTTCCGGCAACAAGCAATGAATCAAAAGCAGAATCATTTTGATCATTTCTTGCAAGGAATTTACCGAATCTTAAATGGTAATCTGGAGTTGCTCCGTGTAAATAACCAACGTGTGAATCTGTCAAATTATATAATCCAATAAACAAATCCGGTGCATCATTTTCATAAGATTGTAATGCAGGATCATGATTAACAACATCATCGGTAATTTCCATTGCTACGTATAAATAATCGGCATCTAAAGCAACATAGCAGTCTGCTGAACAATCTGCATCATCGGTAACAGTAAGTACAGGATGAGCTGTACCATCTGATAATTTTATGCTGAAAGGCGTAACTCCAGACCATTCTGTAAGATCACCATCAGCTACAAATGCAGGTGGATTAGTAGAAACTACCGGAATACCTTTTGCCAAATTTGTGATTGGGCCAGTAACACCTGGAAGACTATAATTTGGTTTAGCATCATAACATACAACTGCATAATAAAATGTTTTTTCTCTATCAATTCTTCCTGAAATAATTGGGTGCTCAACAACTTGAACGTTTTCTGCAATTCCGGTTCCAATTCTTTCAACACCGGCAGCTGTAACATCGGTGATCGGGCTTTCGCTTGCATAAACATTATATTTTTCGCCGGATTCATGAGGAACATCTGTCCAAGTAACTAAGTTTGAATAAGTTCCTTCAACAACAGCAACAGCAGGAGCTTCTGGAGCAATAAAATCAGCAATTTGGAAACCTGATGTTTGCATAACATCTATTAACAAAGAACCTTGAGCTAATAAAGCACCTGAATAACCATCTTCAGTTCCTCTGCCAAATGGTTCTATTCTAATTTTAAAAATTGCAGCAGGATTTAGTGAACCGTCTCCAGCGCCATTTTTAAGAGCAAAACCATCTTTAGGAGGGAATCTATCATTAACTCCCATATCTTTTCTTACAAGAGGTAAATGATAATGAGTCCAGTCCGTAACAACACTTAAATCAATACCCGGATCAATGATCCATTCTTCAGTAGCAGCAGTTTCATTGTCATTTTCAAAAACGAAAACACGCATAAACCCTCTTGCAGAATCTGTAGCCATTGCAACTAAATTTTTCATATAAAGAACTAAAGCTGTTCTTTCTGCCATACTATCATGAACAGTTACTTCTTTATCAATTGCGACAAAACCACCCCAAACTTCTGGAGCGCTTAAAGTGAAATCCATTTTTAAAGCACCTGTACCTTCGACAAAATCAGTATTTTCATCTGTAAGAGTAACATCGCCTGGAATTGCATTCCAAGACATTTCGTCAACACCCCAAGTTGATGCAGAATTATCAAAAGATTCAATTGCGCCATAACGTTGACCAATTAATTGAAGATTATCCATTTGGAATTCACCAACTGCGGAAGGTGGATTATCTTGATTTCCGCCGGTTATATAAACCATAGCCATTTCAAAGCCTTTTACTCTATCAAACTGTAAGATATCATCAACGCCGCCGCTTTGAACAGCGAAACCTGTTGTATTATCTGAAGTCTGAACTAATGGCATTTTTACATTTACCCATTCGCCTGATTGATCAAAGAAATCAATGGGGACATGATAATAATAATATTCTCTTTGATTTTCGTTATCGAATTCGGCTAATTTGAATTCCATAAATACACTGCCACCCTGTGATGTATCAGCAGGAACAGTAACTTTAACCCAAACACTTAATTCTGTTCCGGATGATAAATCAAGATAAGGAACAGAAGCAATATCTGTTTCATGGTAATTAGTTCTAACTGTATAACCGCCCCAACCATCAAATGCTTCTATTCTATACTTAACTAACATAGAACCGGTACCAACTTTTGCATCTGCACTATTAAAAAGATCTGTATATGCAGTTGGACCATTTGTGTAAAAATTAGTATTTGTAATTGCAGTATCTGCCCAGTTTGTACCAATACTTGTATTGGGTTTTACTGCATTATCAAATGATTCAACTACCCATTGGGCATTCAAAGCAGATGATAACAACAAAATGATTAATAACGAGAAAAGTTTCTTCATGTGTTGCCTCCTTTGTTTGATTTAATATCACCAATTAAAGATTTTACTTTAACCAGCAGTTATTTGTAACAAAAAATTATTTATTTTTCTTTTAAAATCCTACTATATGAATTAGTTGCAAAATTAGTTTTTAAATCACTTACACTAATTGTTAGTTTTTGCAAAGATTCGGAATTATCTACAATATTAATTTTAAGTAAACTTATTCCAATCATTATTGCTGAACTTATAAAAAATAATATAAAAGCAAAATGCAGAAAATTAATGCTATTTAAGTAAACGAGAATTTCAAATTTTGATACGGTCTGCGGATCTAAAATTGTAACTAAAATTTTCATAAATCCTATAAATCCGCCAATTATTAAAGTCCAAATTGCGCCTAAGCTGCTTGCTTTTTTCCAAAATATACCAATTAATAATACACTTACGATTGGAGGAGCAATAAATGATTGGATTGACTGCAAGAATAAATAAATGTGAATATTTATCAACTTTGTAAATGGAACAATTGCTATTGCTAAAATTACAAAAAACATCGTAGCCAGTCTTCCGACTAAAACCAATTCCCTTTCACTGTAATTTTTTCTAAATATTTGATAAATATCTAACGAGACTAAGGCTGCGGCACTATTAAAAGAACTTGCCAACGATGACATTAAAGCAGCAAAAAATCCGGCAATTACCAATCCTTTAATTCCCACAGGTAATAAATTTCCTGATAAAAGCATTGAATATGCGAAATCACCTTTTACATCCGGATATAAAACCGCAGCTATCATTCCCGGAAATATTAAAAAGAAAATTGGGAAAATTTTAAAAAATGCTGCAAGCATTGTACCTTTTTTTGCTTCTTCAATTCCTTTAGCGGCGAGAACTCTTTGCACAATATATTGATCTGCACACCAATACCAAATTCCAATTATTGGCGCTCCAATTAAAATTCCTAACCAAGGTACATTTGGATCTGAAGTTGATTTAAATAAACTAAAATAATCAGATGGGAGTTTAGCTGCAAGCTCACTGAATCCGCCAACTTCAATCAATCCAAATGCTGAAAGTAATACCGCGCCAAGTATTAAAATAATTGCCTGAAAAACCTGAGTAAATGCAACAGAAGTTAATCCTCCGATAACAGTATATAATCCGGTTATAAAGACAATAATTATTGTAGATGTAAACATATCCCAGCCCAAAACTTCTTTTAGAACAAAAGTTCCGGCTAAAAGTGTAACTCCAATTTTTGTAAAAATATAAGTAAGAATTGAAACAATTGTTAGATACAATCTACTACTATTATCAAATCTTTTTCCAAAAAATTGCGGTACCGTAAAAATATTTGATCTAAGAAAAATTGGGGCAAATAACCAGCCGAGTAAGAAAAGAATTATAACTGCAAGCCACTCAAAATAACCAACGGATAATCCGTGAATTGAACCGGCTCCGGCTAAACCAACAAAATGTTCACTGGAAATATTTGTTGCAAATAATGATGTGCCGATTACTATCCAATTTAAATTTTTACCGGCAAGGAAATATTGGGATATAGAATTTCCTTTAGATCTGCCAAAAAACAGACCAATTCCTAATACGATTAGGAAATAAGTTAAAAGAATTAAATTATCAAAAGTATTGAGATTGCCGCTCAAGGGGCCCCGTTCCCTTTAGTTTGCAGAATAAAATATTAACACACAAACTATGCCACTAAACAATATGCTTAAAACAAATTATTTTCATTGTTTAATTTGGATTGAATTTGAAATGGTTATTATTTCAATAACTATGAGTTATTAAAATAATAACTCATAGTTACCATAAATATATTTTGCGTTTATTTTAGAAGCGATAATTTTATTGTTTTTTGTATTTCTTTAGAATTTTCTTGCACGGCATTCATTCTAATGAAATAAATTCCCGAAGATAAATTCCCGGCATTAATATTTAATTTATGATTTCCCTTTTCTATTGTTGAATCTACTAAAACGATAACTTCTTGACCGATAACATTAAACAGCGAAATTTTAATTTTACTTTTTTCCGGGACCGAATATTCAACAACTGTATTTGGGTTAAACGGATTGGGATAATTTTGTTTTAATTCAAAAGTTTTGGGAATAACTAAATTTTCCTTTTTTTCATTTATACTTGTTAAAACTCCCTCTTTATCAAAATACGGATAATATAAAGTTTTTATTTTCTGCGCTACCGGTTTTTCAGTCTGCCTATCCATTGTGAATAAACCCATACTTTGGTATCCTCTTGGAATTCCGGCAGTGTACCAATCAAAAATACACCACCAAGTACATGCCATAAGCGAACCAGCTTTATTTACAGTCCCGTCTTGATTTAATGCCGCGTGAATTTTAAAAGCTTTAAAAGTTTCATCTGCAACTGTAACTTGATCTTGAATAGTTGAATTATTTTCAGATGACCAATAACCGAATTCCGTATCTAAAATTGGTTTCTCCGGAAAACTTGTTTTCGCCAAATTTATAAAATTGTAAGTTCCGCCAAAATAAGTTGAGCCGTGAAAAATTCCAAAATACATTGTCCATCCGGCAATATCCACAAGGCTTTGTGTAACATCTGTCGGTCCCGGATTATCCGCAGCCGGCGATTGAGAAATTAATCTTCCATCATCATAATTCTGCTCAAAATCATCTTTCACCATTTGATTGTAAATCATTCTATTTGTTTCTTCATGGCATTCATTTGACATACTCCACATAATTACCGAAGGTCGATTATATTCTTTATAAACCATTTCTCTAAACATCTGTAAATGCATTTTTCTATCATTGTTTTGAATTTGCCAAGGTTCATCGGTATCAACTTGCCAAAGCGGAATTTCTTCCATTGCTGTAATTCCGAGACGATCTAAAATTAAATATGTATATGGATGATTTGGATAATGCGCTGTTCTCAAAAAATTTATATTTAAAGATTTTACAAGCTTTAAATCATTGTAAATAATTTCTTTGGGAAGACTTCTTCCGTAAACCGGATGATCTTCATGTCGTGCAGTTCCGGTTAAAAACATAATTCTATCATTCAACAAAAATTTATTTTCCGAAGTTTTTACGGTTCTAATTCCAAATTGAGTTGTATATTCATCGAGCAAATATTCATTTTGATAAACACTAACTTTCATAATATAAAGATTAGGATTTTTTGGGGACCAAATTTTAGGATTTGCAATTGAAATATTTGTTTCCAAAATTTCTATTGAATCTGCACTAATTGATGAAGTGAAATTATTTTGTCCGGAAATATTAATTTCTTCACCAGTTAATTCATAAGTAAATTCTGTTGAAATATTAAAGGAATCAATAACTGCTTCATAAACTTTTAAATTTACCGAAACATCGGAATTAAGATTTTGTCTGTTCTGAATTACAACTTTTGCTTTAAGATTTCCATCCAAATCAGTTGGAATTATATCCGTCCTAACTACAGAAATTGGATTGGAAAATTCAATGTAAACATCTTGAATTATTCCGCCATAATTAAACCAATCAACTTGTTTATGTGGAATTACATCAATTCTTGCGCCCCAATTTATTACATCAACTCTAACTGCAATAGTATTTGTATCGCCATAATTTAAAAATGATGAAACATCAAATGCGAAAGGTGTATATCCGCCTTCGTGATATCCGAGATATTTTCCATTTATCCAAACATCTGCGACATAATTAACCGAAATGAAATTCAATTTTGCAAATTTTGCCGAATCTTCTTCATCAATAAAAAATTGTCTTCTATACCAAACTCCGTCTTTAAAAAATTCCGGCGCATTCGGATATTCGTTCATTTTATTTTCAACTGAAGGAATTTGTTTTTCTTCCCAAGCTGAATCATTATAATCGACTAAATATTTTCCAGCAGATTCATTAATTAAATTTTGATAACCGGTAGAATCTCTTTTCGCCAATGTGATATTATCATCTGCGGCTGTTCTTTCCTTTTTCCAAGTTCCGGAAAGATCAAACATTTTTCTATTTTGCTTTTCGAAAGTAGTTAGCGGAATTCCATTCTGGTAAGGAACACTAAATCCGCTTACATTTTTGATTTCCAAAGTTTTTTCTAAAGAAGCAATTTGCGAAAATATATTTGACTGCATCGCAAAAAACAAAATGAAAAACATTATGTATTTTTTTTTCATATAAATTCCTTTCAAAGTTCCTTTACAATTTTAATATGGAAAATAATTTTCCAAAATTTAGCAAGAATAATATTTTTCAGTATTATTTTATTTTAACAACAACATTTTTTTTGATTCAAAATAATCATTTGCTTGAAGCACATAAAAATAAGGTCCGGCAGCTAAATTTGAAGCATTCCAAACTGTTTTATGAATTCCGGCTCTCAAATTTTCATTGACCAAAGTTTCAATAAATTGTCCCAAAATATTATAAATTTTTATCACAACTTTTGATTCCTTTGATATGCTGAATTGTATCGTTGTTGTTGGGTTAAAGGGGTTGGGATAATTTTGCGCAAGTTCAAATTTTGAAGGAATAATTTCAAAATATTTATTAACCGAAGTTATTACTGCTTGCTCATAAATTTTTTCATCAACAACTCTATTAAATAAAATTCTATGACCGGCATCATTTAAATGAACTCCGTCGCCGGAATCGAAATTTGAATTTATTGTTCCATCCGCATTTGCCAAATCTGTCCAAAAATCAATTGCAAAATTTTTAAATTTGGAATAAGTAGAATCTCTAACTTCCATTTGTTGCAAACGTTGAACTTCCGTTAAATTTCTTGGTTGAGTTGTAGAAACCCAAACCGGAATATTTTTTGCATCAGCATTTGCTAATATGGTATCATAATTTTCAAGCTGTTCGGAAATTGCAAATCCTTGAGTTACATCATTTGAAGGAAGATTTATGATAATTGCTTTCGGATCATAAGATAAAGCTTTTGTAATGTTTGCAGAAATCTTAGGAGTTGGTCTTCCGATTGGCGGCGTAAAACCATCCGGCATTAAATCATAAGTTGTATAACCGCCAACAGCTAAATTTATTACTTGAACATTTGTATTTTTCTGCACTAAATGTTTACGATATCGATTTACCCAAGCGCTATCAGTATTGCTTGGACCAATTCCCGCAGCAGTTGATGAACCGATAACAACAAGTTTGGTAATTACCGAATCTTCCGTAATTGTAAACGGCCATTCGCTAACATCAAAAATTTCATTATTATCAAATTTGGAAAGTTTAATCAAACATTCATCTGAAGATATTTCGGGAATTATCCAGCTTGAATTTGAAAAATTTGCAGCAATAGCATAAGGAACAATGGTTTCCCAAGTTGAACCGTTATCATAAGAAATTTCAATTTTAATTAATGTTACATTTTTGCTTTCCCAACTTATTATTGGGTTTGCGCCTACAGTCCAATATTCGCCGCCATTTGGGCTAATTAGTTTTAGATATGTAGAATCTGTTTGAGAAAAAACTGAGATATTAAATACAATAAAAAGTAAAAATATTTTTTTCACATAAAGAATTGTTTCTTTCATATTATTTGATTTTTAATTTAGAAGTAACATTTTTTTTGTTTGATTAAAACTACCGTTATTCAATTCGTAATAATAAACTCCGCTTGGTAATTCTGAAGCATCAAAATTTATTTCATAATTACCAGCCGGTTGAAATTGATCAACTAAAGTTTCAACTTCACGACCGAGAATATCAAAAATTTTTAATTCAGTACTTGAATTTATGTTTGAAGCAAAATTTGGTATTGAATATTTTATTGTTGTACTTGGGTTAAACGGATTGGGATAATTTTGAAATAGTTGAAAATCTTCCGGTAAAATTTCTTCATCATTTAATCCAACCGTGCTTTGTGTAAATTCAAAAAAATTAAAATTGTATCCGGAAAAATAAAATTTCAGAATAATTTCATGCTGACCTTTCGATAAAAAATAATCATTTAAAATTGTTGTTTTCCAACTTTGCCAACCGCCGGAAACCGGAACATCAATAAAATCAGTAAGATTTGTTCCATCAATAGCAAATAGAATTTTGCCGCCTGCTTCATTCGCAGAAGCACGAATTGAAAGTGTATAATTTCCATCTTCAATAACATTTACAGAAAATTTTAACCATTCGCCGGTTTCAATCCACCCAACATTATAACCATTAGTAATTTGATCAGTACATTTTTCAATATCCACACCATCATTTCTAAATTGTCCACCGCTGTTCCATTCTGCATTTCCCAAACCTTTTGTGTTATCGTAATCAACATCATTATACGCAACAAGTCGTGGACCTAAATCGTAATCAGTTGCAAATATTCTTCCGGGAATTGTAAGCTCTTTAAATGTTTTTGAAGTTTTATCATTTGTATGTCTTATTAGTGCATCAACAACATCCGGTTGAAAAATGCAATTCTCAAATTTCAAATTTTTAAATTGAGCCAAAAGTGTTGCATATGCAAAAAGCTCATTGGGTTTTGCTCCGGTTCCGTTCCAATAATCCAACAAACTTTGATAACCCGAAACCATTGGTGCAGAAAGCGGACCAACTACGTTATCAATTTTTTTGTGAGGCCACCAAGCCCAGCCGATATTATTTGTTTCCATTAACTCAATACAATCCAAAAACCAAGAATTTGAATTTTCACCGGTTTCTCCAAGCCATAGCGGAACATTATTTTGTTCGCGGAGATTTACTAAATATTGAATTGTACCTTGATCATTCGAATTCCAATATCTATGAAAACTGTATGACATATTTTCATCCCAAGTTGGAGTTAATCCGTTGAAGTCAGTTGCGTACCAGTTTCCTTCAATAAATAAAATATGATTTGTATCAACCGTTCTGATTGAATCCGTAATTCTTAAATATAAATCGCGCAAAGGTTTATTTTCAGAGCCCAATTCCCATTTGGGTTCGTTTATTAAATCATAACCGCCAATCCATTGTTTATCAAAATATCTTTTTGCAATTTCTTTCCAAAGTTCAACAGTTAAATTTTTATTTTCTTCACTTTCCCACAAAGATGGTTTGGAATTATCATAATCACTTATTGCTTCATCGCTTTGTCCGCCGGGAGCTGCGTGCAAATCAAGTATTAAATATATTTGATTATTTTCGCACCAAATTAATAATGAATCAATTGTTTGAAATCCATCTTCAGAAAATGTAATTGGATTTGTTTCAGAAATTAATTTGTTCCAATGCATTGGCAAGCGGATTGAATTAAATCCCCATTTTGCAATATTTTCAATATCAATTTCTCGAACATAATTTTTATGATAAATTGAGTAAAGTTCAGCTGTTTTTTCTTCGCCGACTAATTTCTGAATTTCATTTCTGATTTGATGTTCAGCACCGGCAATTGAGTAAGGGGTTTTAAGCATATATCCTTCTTGCACAAGCCATCCGCCAAGCCCAATTCCCTGCAGATAAATTTCTTGATTATTTCCATCAACAATTTTCTTTCCATCTGCATGTAAAAAGCCTTGAGCAAAATTTAAGTCTGTTAATAAAAAAAATACAAAAAGAGTAAAAGTAAATTTGTATGTATGTTTCATAATTGTTCTTTATTAATTTTAGTTTATTTTATAATCAAAATATGAGCCGAAGAAAAATCTTTGGAAATTTGTTCAAAATTGTGATTAATTATTGGAGTTTACTTTTTAAATTATTTTTGTAATAACGCAAGTTATCATTTTAATAAGTTCACTAAAAATAATTGAGTGAAAAATCCAACTTATAAGTTCAAACAAAATTGAGATATTTCACTTCGCTCAATATGATAAAATTACCAATTTCAGATAATGTGAATGAGAATTTACTTTAATCCCAATTCTTTACTCATTCTGTAATAATTTGGTGGAGCCAAACCTAATTTTTTTGCAGCTTCTGCATCGGAAATACTTTTTTCTCTAACGAAAGAAAAATATTGATGCCTGAATTCCATTTCTAAGTCTTTAAGAGGTAAAATATCTTGAATTGAACTGAAATTAAAAATTTTACCGTCTTTACTTTCCGAATAAAGTTCTGTGCTTAAAACGCTTTTTATTAATTTTTCATCAATTTTATTCGAATCCAAAAATAGCAATCTCTGTACAACATTTTTTAATTCTCTTACATTTCCAAACCAATTATAATTTAATAAATAATCAATTCCGGATTTATCAATCGTAGGATTTTGCAAACCCATTTCTCTGCTGAATCGATTTAAAAAATGATCAATCAATTCAGTAATATCCGATTGGCGTTTTCTTAAAGGTTGAATTTTTATTGGAACAACATTTAATCTATAATACAAATCTTCTCTAAATCTATTTTCACGAACAAGTTCTTCAAGATTTTTATTTGTTGCGGCAATAATTCTGACATCAACTTTTAATCTTTCAGTTCGTCCGATTTTTTCAATTTCACCTTCTTGAATTACACGAAGCAATTTAACTTGTGCAGATTGCGGAAGTTCAGAAACTTCATCCAAAAATATTGTTCCGTTATTTGCGATTTCAAAAAGTCCGAGTTTTTTACTCACCGCGCCAGTAAAAGCTCCTTTTTCATAACCGAATAATTCGCTTTCAATTAAATCGTGAGGCAAGCCTCCGCAATTTATTGGTACAAATTTTTCATACTTTCTGTTGCTTCTATAATGAATATTATTTGCGACTAATTCTTTTCCGGTTCCGGATTCTCCGTAAATTAAAACGTTAACATCCGTCTTTGCATATTTATCAATTTGATCTAATAACAACTTTGTTGCTTCATCATTTCCAATTATTCTTTTTTGAATTAATATTTCTTCAATATTTTGTTTCAATTTAGTTTTGGATATTGAATTTTTTAATTCCAATTTTCTTTTTTCAAAAGCATTGAAAATACTTATTAAAAAATCCGTTGGCTGGTAAATAAATTTTTCAATATCGCCGGGATATTTTGTGCAATACCAAAAAGCACCGGCGTTTAATAAACGATTAGCAAATTCAAAATCCGTCATATCAATTGTAAGTTTTGTAACAACGATTATTTGAATTGCGAAATCTATTTTTTTTATTTCTAAAATTAATTCTTCGCCGCGCAAACCTCCCGCAATTTGATAATCCATAATTATTACATCAAACGAAACTGATTTATCTTTTATCAAACTTAAAGCATCCAATCCGTTAGAAACAATATCAACTATTTCCAAATTATGCTGCATAAGATCGATTGTATTTTTAACTCTTCTAACATCAAAATCTTCATCTTCTATTAAAAGTATTTTTACTTTTTCATTTAACATTAACTTCTCCTAATTTTTAATAACCAAAGAAATTTTAGCTCCGCCTTCTTTAAGATTTTCCGCATCAATCATCCACAAACATCTTTTTGTTGCCATTTGATGTGCGATATAACAGCCGTATCCTCTATTGGTTTTTTCATCATTTGTTGAAACACTTTCCGAAAATATTTTTTTAATTCCTTCATCGCTTAATTCTAATAATTCTTGTTTAATTCCAACGCCATTATCTTTAATTTCGATTAAAGATGTATTTGTTTCCGAATTATATTTTGTTGTAACTGTAATTACAACATTTTTTACTTTTGAGTGATCAATCGAATTTTGCATTAACGGTTCGACAATTTCCCAAACGACAAATTCATTAATTTTTACATTTGGAAGTTTGTCATCCAACTCCAATTTGAAACTGAAAACATTTGTGCTTCTTGATATTCGCAAAAATAAATTATCAATAATAAATTTTATAACTTCATTAATATTTGTAGAGAAAATAGGATTTCGAATTGTGTGAATCGGCGGATCGTACCATTTCATATCATAAATTACGCGGGAAATAAAATTTGCATATTTATTTAATTTATCTTTTGATGAAGAAATATTTTCGGTCGTAAGATGTCGCAAATCTTCTTTAATAAATCCCATAACTTTTTCAGCTTTATGATGCGTATGGTAAATACGTTTTGTAAACATTGCTTCTTTGTTGTGATCAATTTGATCTTTTAAATGTTCTTCTCTTTCTTCGTAAAATAAAGTTTTTGCTTCGTCCCTTTCTCTAACTGTATATGATGAAATATAATACATTGCCAATAATCCCAAAACAATCAGCGAAGTATAAATTATCGCAACCTCATCATAGCTTGATAAAATTTCTTCTGTAATGAATTTAAAATTTGGTTTATTCTTCATATAAAATACACCAATAAATTCGCCATGCGGAACAAAAGGAACAAGAATATGAAAAGTTTGATCTTCATCCAACAAACTGTAAATTTCTTCTTGTTTCATCAATTCTTGTTTATGCTGAAGAAATAAATCGGCTGCAATTTTGAAATAATTATT
The DNA here is from genome assembly GCA_016708125.1 of Ignavibacteriota bacterium. Lineage (NCBI taxonomy): Bacteria > Pseudomonadati > Ignavibacteriota > Ignavibacteriota bacterium. The sequence continues at coordinate 4,326,860 of JADJGF010000001.1, forward strand.
TACCGGAGAAAGTTCTGTTGTTTTATGATTTAGAAAATCATAAAATATTTTCCCATCATTTATGATATATGGAATATTATCCTTTAAAATAATTAAGCAAGTTTGTTTAACATTTGGTTCAAGCAATTGTTGACTAAAAATAATATTAAACGACTGTATTATTTTTTTCTTACTTTCCTCATTTTTTTCAACGCTGTTATTAATATTTTCAACTAAAAGTTCTAAAGAAGTTGTATTTAGATTTGCCATTCTTTCTGCAGAATCTCTTTGATACCAATTTTGAGTTTTATCTAAAAAATTTTCCAGCGAAGTTTTTTGAATTATTGATAAAATTATTTGAAATGCAACCAAAACAATTAGCAATACCGTAAGGTGTTTAAATTCAAATCTGTATCTTCCAAAATTTTCTGAAATTGTATTCTTTTTCATCTTATAATTATTCTGCCGGTTTTAATTGTTTCATCAGCTTTTTCAAGAGCTTCTTCAATTGTAAAATCCTTTTTAATAACTTTATTTACGTAATAAGAAATAACATCGGAAAGTTTTGTGTAATCTTCCAAAAACGGCCGATGAACTCCGTTCGCCAATAATTTTTTATCTTTTTCCAAACCAGGATATTTTTTCAAAAATGCTTTATCGGAATATAGCGAACTCAAAACCGGCAAGTAAGATCCAATTTTGTACATTTCTTTTTGTGAATTTTCATCCAAAATAAATTTAATAAACTGAAATGCTTCCTTTTTGTGTTCGCTGTATTTAGAAATCATTATATTCCATCCGCCTAAAACAGATAATGATTTTTTACCTTTTAAATGCGGAAGCGGCGCTTTACCAATTATTGAATCAACATTTTTCCAATTTGCTAAATCTTTAAAATCTCTTTCGGAACTCGGCCAGCCTCTTAGAAAAATTGCATTATTTTTTATAAAATAATCATAACTGTCGTTCTCATTGAATTCTGAAAGAGCAAGCGGACTTAAATTATAAGTATAGAAAAAATCATAAAGCAACTTGAATGAATTTTTATTTTCTGCTGATTTAATTCTAAACTTTTCATTTACGGATGTGTGAGAAGAATAATTATATAAAATTTCCATATATGAGCAAACTAAACCTTCATAATTATCTGCTTGGAAAATATAGAACTGATTTTGATCCAAATTGAAATATTTTCTTAATCCAATAAATTCATCCCAAGAAATTCCATTTTTAATTTTCTCTTCAATTTCTAAAGAATTTGGAATTTGCTTTAACAAATCTTTTCTATAATACATTATTCCAACATCAATATAAATTGGCAAAGCTACCAAATGATTTTTAAGTCGGCATGATTCTAAAGCTTGTTTTAATAATTTTGCAGTATCATTAGGAGAAATATATTTATCAAGAGGTTCCGACCATTTTGCAAATCGAGCCGACCAAATTAAATCGACTGCAAAAATATCTAACTTTTTACTTTTACTTCTGAGCGAGCGTGCTAATAATTCTTTTCTTTCATTTGTACTGAATTTACTGAACGGAAGATTTAATGGTTCAATTTTAATTTTGCCTTTATTCAGCTTATTAAATTTTTCTATAATATGAAGATGAGCGGGTGAAATATTATCAGCATAAGTAATTGTAATTTCGTTTGAGGAATTATTAATATTTGTTGAATTTGAAAATGTGCTGATTAAAACGTAAAAAATTCCCAAAATAACAAACACAACGACTACGGAAATGACAAAATAATATGTCTTGAAATTGGTGTTCATCCAAATAATTTATTTAATGATTGAGAATTAATTACAAATGTAAATTAGGCAATTTTTCTCAATGTTAAATAGGACAAAACCGATGAAATGGAATTCAGTAAAGTAATTCGTTATCCGAGAGGTTACAATTTTAGAATATAGATTTTGTTGCCCTGTCAGGATTCGAACCCGAAACAAAGGTTCCAGAGACCTCTGTGTTACCGTTACACCACAGGGCAATAATTTTTTATTGTTTGATTTAAATTACGGAATTTTTAAAAATTATTATAGGACAATTTCTTATAGGAATGAATAATTCTAATTTTCTCAAGATTTGAGGAAATTATTAAACGTAGAAAATGTTGTAAATTTTTATAAAAATAGTGTTATCGAAAAAAACAAAAGTGCCGCAAAATATACAAATCCAAGATAAATTTTAACTTGTTCAACATCAGCAGTTTTTAATCTTTCTATATAATTAGAAATAGATCTGGTTGGATTTTCAACTTCAAATTCATTTAAAATTAAACTGGAAGATTTTAATTCTTGAACAGTTGAATTTGATTCTACCATTTTCTCTCCATAAAGTTTTCTATAGATTATTCCATAATTATGCCAATATTAAAACTTTGAATTTAAGCTAATTTTTGTGATTTGTATCAAAATGAAATAGATTTTTTTAAAAAATGCGTATCAATTTGAAACAATATGAATGTAGGTTTTTGATTTGAAACACATTATTACGTGTAAGATTTTCTTTTCTGCAAACTTACTAAGATGAAATTTATTTTTACTTAATCTTGTTAATTTTTAACGAAACTTTTAAAGTCGATAAATAACTTCCTAAAAACCCTAAAATAATTCCGAGGACAATAATTAAAACAACAATATAATAAGTTTCATTTTTAATAAATTGTGCAGCATAAATTTGAGCTAAAAAATTCTCAATTACAAAATAAAATGCAATACAAATTATTGATGAAAAAATTCCCATAACAATTCCGTTTAAAATTATTGGAATTTTTATTGTAGCTAATTTTGCACCGACTAATTTCATTGTGTTATATTGAGTTAAACGAGAGGAAAGTAATAATCTATTATTTGAATAAACCAAATAAATTGACAACAAAACTAAAACTATTGAAACCGTATAAATTACTTTTTTTGATTCGTTAATATAATTTAGAACTTTTAAGGTCAGCGAATAATCATAAATAACATCATCAATTCCCTTAATTTTTTTTAAAGTTTTGATAATTGGTTCAATTGTGGAAGCGTTTATACTATCTGCTGTTAATTTTACTTGAAACATTGCGGGAAGCGGATTTGAATCTAAAACTGTAGAAAAATCTTGTCCGGTTTTTTCTTTCATAATTTTTAAAGCTTCTTTTTTGCTTACAAATTTTTGCGAAGCTACATATACATTTTTATTCAGTTCCTTTTCTATTCTATTTATAACGGCTGTATTTGAGCTGTCACTTACAAATAAACTTATTTGAATATTGTCTTTTAAGTGTGAATTTATAACTTTTGAAAAAACGACTAATCCAATTGAAAAAGTAACAAAAATAATTGCTATTGCAGTTGTTGAAATAATTAACAATGATGCCAGTTTTGATTTTAATAGCGAACTGAAAGTTTCTTTAAGATAGTAGAAAAACATAATTATTTTTACCGTAAAATTTTCTTGTAAAATTACTAAAAATTTGATTCATCAATCCAAGTAATTATTTGCCATTTATTTTCCTTAGATTTTTCAAGCTGCAAATTTACTTTTCCTTCAACATATTCAATATCGGTAGGATTAAAAGTAATTGTTAAATTGAAACTTCTTGTAACATTTGTAGAATCCGCAGTAATTGCAACAATTCTATTCCAAATTAAATCAAGCCGTTCTGCGTTATTGAATAATCCGTAAGTAACAATCATTTCCAATTCTCTTCCCCAAGCTTCGTCAATTCCGGTTTCATAATTTCTGTATGTAAAAGTAAAATTCGGATTTAATAATTCGCCGTAAATTGTTGTGTCTTTGAATGTATATGCATATTGAAGATTGTTAAAAACGCCGTCAATTGTTTTTAAATCACTAATTAAAGATGATTCATTTCCGATATTTTCATCAAGTTCCGGAGCAAATGGATTTATACAGCTAATTGCAAATAACTGCAAAGTAAGAATAAAAAAAATAATATTTGGGATTTTCAATTTCATAAATTAGAAAATGTAAAATCTGCCTTTCAGCTCGCTCCAGCTTGGATAATCTTCTGTTTTATTATCAATCCACTCAACAATTACCCACTGATTATTCTCATCTATTTGAATAGTAAATGTTGCATTTCCTTTATAAGTATTCGGAAAATCTTCACTTTCGATAGGTAAAATAATAGAATAATTATAGTTTCTTTTTTGCAAATTTGCTTCAACTGAAGTTTCAACCAAATTTAAACCAACAATAATTTGCTTATTCTCGCCAATATTATTTATCAAATTTCTAAAGTAAGATTTTTCAGCTTCCAAATCCCAATCGGAAAGAATATTATATTTTACTATTGCTTCCGATGAAGGTGTAAAAGTATAATCAATATTTAGAAAAGAACTATCAACAAAATTGCTGATGTAATCTTTTTCAATTTTTTCCGCAAATGAATTTTGAAGATTGATAAATAGCTGATCTGGCGTAGTTGCCGCAATATAACTTGATCTTCCGGATTCCGGATCTTCGGCATCTCTTGTTGTTAGCAGATCGCAAGTAGTAAAAATAAATATCAATATTATTGATAAAATTATTTTTGAAAAATTATTATGCATCTTTGAGATTCTTTTTCATTGAATTCTTGACCTAAATAATTTCCAAAAGTTTTGAAAACTTTAAATCCAATTTGAGAAAAATTTTGCACTAATTCACCATAAGAATATAGTCTCACAGATTCTGAAAAATTAATTTCTTCATTATTATTTTTAATTTTAATCTCTTTAATTACTCTGCCAAATTCAATTTTTCGATATTCATAAATTACTTTTCCATCAATATTTTTTTCTGAATACGGAACTAAATTTTTTATCAAAAATTCTTTATTTAAAAAGTCTAAAACATAATATCCATTTGAGTTTAGCATTTTATACGAATTTTCAACAAATTTAAAATTATCATCATCTGTTTCAAAATATCCAAAACTTGTAAATAAGTTTGCAACCAAATCAAATTTTTTATTGATGTAAAAATTTCTTAAATCACTGACTAAAAAATTAATATTTAGATTTTTTTCTTTTGCACAATTTATACCAATATTCAACAAGTTTGTGCTTAAATCGAATGCGGTTACGCTAAACTTTTTTTCGGCAAATTTTACAGCGTGTCTTCCAACTCCGCAAGCGGCATCAAGAATTTCTGAATTTTCTTTCAGATTAATTTGGGAGAGAATTAGATTAACAATTTCATCGGCATCTTTATCATTTCTGTGATTGTAAACATCAAGATAATATTTTGATGAAAACCAATCTTTAAACCATTCGTTCTGCATTTACATTTCAATTCTATTTAAAACTGCGCGACCAATTGTTGCTTCGTCTGTAAATTCCAAATCGCCGCCGATTGGTAAACCTCTTGCCAATCTTGTAATTTTTATGTTTAGCGGTTTTAATAATTTAGCCAAATAAAGTGAAGTGGTTTCACCTTCAGTATCGGGATTTAACGCAAGAATAATTTCTTTTACATGATCACTTTTTAATCGTTCAATCAGTTCTTTAATTTTTAAATTTTCAACGCCAATTCCGGAAAGCGGAGAAAGTACTCCGCCCAAAACATGGTAAATTCCGCTGAATTCATTAGTGTTTTCAATTGCAATAATATCGCTTGCATCTTCAACAATACAAATTGTACTTTTATCTCTTTTGGGATTTTGACAAACCGAGCAATATTCCTCGGCAGAAAGATTAAAACAATTTTTGCAAAATTTAATTTTATCTTTTAAATCAATTAGAGCTTTAATTAAATCTTCAATTTCTTTTTTGTCTTTTTTCACCAAATGAAGCGCAAGTCGTTGCGCACTTTTTTTCCCAATTGAAGGAAGTTTGTTTAATTCCTCAATAACAACTCTAAGTGGTTCTGCAATTTCCAAATTAGAAACCCGGAATATTTAAACCTGGAGGAATCATACCTTTTGTAACACTTGCCAAATCTTCTTCTGCCATTTTACCGGCAGATTCTAAAGCTTTATTTACTGCGGCAACAATTAAATCTTCCATCATTTCTTTATCACCGGATTTTGCAATTTCATCATCAATCTGCAACGAAATTAATTCTTTTTGTCCGTTTGCAGTTGCTTTAACCATTCCGCCGCCGCTTTCTGCAGTAACTGTTTTATTAGCTAAATTTTCTTGAGCTTTCTGCATTTCAGCTTGCATTTTCTGGATTTGCTTCATCATTCCAGCCATATTTCCCTTCATTTTTCCTCCAAAAATTTATTTTTCGTTTTCAAAGTTCTATTTTGTAAAATTAAATTTAATGAAATTATTGTATTAATATATTACTTTTGTTCTTTCAATAATATTCAATATTGTTATGCTTACTAAATACGGTTACTCAACAATTGGAATTGCAGCATTTATTTCTTTTCTGCTGATTTTATTTTCAATATTTATTGAAACCAGTTATATACGTTTTCCTTTTTTTATTTTAGGAGTTTTACTTCTCATTTTTACTCTAAACTTTTTTAGAGATCCGGAAAGAAATACTCCTAAAATTGAAAATATTGTTGTTTCGCCTGCTGATGGGAAAGTTTTAATTATTAAAAATGTATTTGAAGAAAGATTTTTAAATGAAGACGCAACTCAAATTTCTATTTTTATGTCGCCTTTAAATGTTCACGTTAATAGAATTCCGATTGATGGAAAAGTAGATTTTTTGAAATATATAAAAGGTGAATATTTAGTTGCATATCATGATAAAGCAGATAAACGAAATGAAAGATCTGAAATTGGAATAACATCAAAATTTGGGAAAGTTTTATTTACTCAAGTTGCGGGAATGGTTGCGCGTAGAATTGTTTATGATTTGAATTTAAGCGATAGCGTAAAAATTGGAGAAAGATTCGGAATGATAAAATTCGGCAGCAGAGTTGATGTAATTGTTCCAAAAAGTTGGAAAATTTTAGTTGAAGAAGGTGATTTAACAACCGCCGGTGAAACAATTTTGTTTGAGATAAATAAATAATGAAGAAATCTTATATTCCCAACACAATTACTTCGTTTAGTTTATTAAGCGGATTTTTATCAATAATTTTTACAAGCAAAGGTGATTTTCAACTTGCCGCTGTTATGATTTTTGCCGCAGCAATTTTTGATTTGATTGACGGAATTGTTGCCCGACTTTTAAAAACTTCAAGCCAATTTGGAGTTGAATTAGATTCGCTTGCAGATATTGTAAGTTTTGGCGCGGCTCCGGCATTTTTAATTTTCAGTTTTCACTTTTATAAATTAGATGGAATTGGAATTGGAATCAGCGCATTGTTATTAATTTTCGGAGCTTTAAGATTAGCGCGTTTTAATTCGCAAATAGAAGATTTGGAAACTAAAAGTGATTTTAAAGGATTGCCTATTCCCCTTTCTGCAATAACAGTTGCAATGTTTGTTTATTATGTTTACAATAACGGAGAATTTGTTCAGCCGTTATTTTTTGTATCAATTCCACTTGTAATTATTTTATCAATTTTAATGGTAAGCAGTATTAAATATTCCGCATTTCCAAAATTGAATAAAAGCACTTTGCGCGGAAAACCATATTATTTGGGGCTTACAATCATTGGATTAATCTTAACATTTTTAACAGACGGAACCGCATTGTTTTTCATAATTTTAGGTATTGTATTATTCGGTATAATTAGGCATTTTGTAAAAAAAATAATTGCATAAAATTTTAAAAAATTTTTATAAATAAATTTTGAGTGAAAATTGTACAAAGCAACAGTAATAATTAGAACAAGAAAAGATATTCTTGATCCTCAAGGAAAAGCCGCCGAACAAGGCGCAAAACTTTTGGGATTTTCAAATGTATCTAACACAAGAATTGGCAAATATGTAGAATTTTTTGTGAATGCAAATGATAAAAATTTTGCCGAAAAAGAGATCAAAGAATATTCAGAAAAATTATTAAGCAATCCTATTATGGAAGATTTTGAATTTAAAATTGAAGAAGTAAATGAAGCCTAAATTTGGAGTCGTAGAATTTCCCGGATCTAATTGTGATCACGATGCATATTTTGCAGTTAAAAAAGTTTTAGGTTATGATGCCGAATTTCTTTGGCATAAAGAAACAGATTTAAAAAATTGCGATGCTATAATTCTTCCCGGCGGATTTTCTTACGGAGATTATCTAAGAACCGGAGCTATTGCAAGATTTTCGCCAATTATGGAATACGTAATTTCGTTTGCAAATAAAGGCGGAATTGTAATCGGAATTTGTAACGGATTTCAAGTTTTGCTTGAAGCTGGTTTATTGCCCGGAGTTATGATAAAAAATGAATCGCTAAAATTTGTTTGTAAAGATGTTTTCTTAAAAGTTGCAAATAAGAATTCTACTTTTACAAATCAAATTGATAAAGATGTAATTAAAATTCCAATTGCACATGGTGAAGGAAATTATTTTGCAGATGATGAAACTTTAAATACACTGAAAGAAAATAATCAGATAATTTTTGAATATGTAAACGAAAATGGATTTGTAGATGAAAAATCAAATCCAAATGGTTCAAAACTTAATATTGCCGGAATATCAAATAAAAATGGAAATGTTCTTGGAATGATGCCGCATCCGGAAAGAGCTTGCGAATCAATTTTAAATAATACAGACGGACAATTAATTTTCAAATCAATAGTCAATAAATTAAAATAATAAATTGAGGTAATTATGTTTGGAAGTTTAGGCGCAACAGAAATAATTTTAATTATCGTTGCAATAATTCTTCTTTTCGGCGCAAAGAAAATTCCCGAACTTGCTCAAGGCGTTGGCAAAGGTATGAAGGAATTTAAAAAAGCCATCAAAGAAGTTGAAGAAGATATTACCGATGTTAAAGATGATATAAAATCTAAAAAATAATTCGGATTTCTGATATTGCTAACGTATAAAAATCACTCGGAAAAATTAGATTTAATCAAATCCGAAAAATTATCGCTTGTAGAAAATGTTCAAAACTTTTTAGAAAGAATTGAACAAAATAAAAGTTTAAATGCGTTCAATTTTGTTTTTGAAGATTCTTTAAATTCTGTTGAAATTATTCAAGAAAAAATTAAAAACAGAACTGCCGGAAAACTTGCGGGAATGGTAATTGCTGTTAAAGATGTTTTGGCAATTAAAAATAAACCGCTTACTTGCTCATCAAAAATTTTAGAAAATTTTGAATCATTATATACTGCAACAGCAATTCAAAAATTAATTGATGAAGATGCAATAATTATTGGCAAAACCAATTGCGATGAATTTGCAATGGGTTCATCAAATGAAAACTCATATTTTGGTCCGGTAAAAAATCCAATTAATCAAGAATATGTAACCGGCGGATCAAGCGGCGGTTCGGCAGCGGCAGTCGCAGCAGATTTATGCGATGCTGCAATCGGAACGGATACGGGTGGATCAATTCGCCAACCAGCAGCATTTTGCGGAATTTTTGGTATGAAACCAAGTTACGGCAGAGTTTCAAGATTTGGATTAAATGCTTTCGCTTCATCTTTTGATTCGATTGGAAGTTTCGCAAAAAATATATATGATATTTCTATAGTTCAAGAAGTACTTTCGGGTTTTGATCAAAATGATTCGACATCGGAAAATAAATCTGTTCCAAATTATTCATCTTTTTCCAATAAAATTGAAAAAGTAAAAATTGGAATTCCTAAAGAATATTTTGCAGAAGGTTTGGATTCAGAAATAAAATCTGCAATTGATAAACAGTTGGAATTAATCAAATCTAAAGGTTTTGAAATTGTAGAAATTAATTTACCAATGACTGAATTTTCGATCGCAACATATTACATTCTAACAACAGCTGAAGCTTCATCAAATTTAGCAAGATTTGACGGAGCTCGTTATGGTTACAGAACAAATCAAAAAGTTGGATTGCGTGAAATGTACACAAAATCCCGATCGGAAGGATTTGGCAAAGAAGTTAAACGCAGAATTATGCTTGGCACATATGTTTTATCTGCCGGATATTACGATGCTTATTACAGAAAAGCTCAAAAAGTTAGAAGATTAATAAAAGAAGATTTTGATAATGCATTCAAAAAAGTTGATATAATTTTAACTCCGACTTCTCCAACAACTGCGTTTAAAATTGGCGAGAAATCAAGCGATCCTCTTCAAATGTATTTGAGCGATATTTACACAACTTCGGCCAATTTAGCCGGAATTCCCGGTTTAAATATTCCAATCGGATTCGATAATAAAGGGCTTCCAATTGGAATGCAATTAATGGCAAATCAGTTTGAAGAAGATTTGTTATTGAGTTTTACAATCGAAATTCTGAAATAAAAAAAATCAAGTTTAAAGTAATTATTAGTAAAATTTTATATTATTTCCAACTATTTATTCAAAAATCAAAAAGGAAGTAAAATGTCTGAAATACATAAATGCATTAGCTGTGAAAGAGAAGAAATAATTGTTCCTTTGGTTTCAATAAGATTTTCACAAATCCCAACTTGGATTTGCACACAATGTTTGCCAACTTTAATTCACAATCCCGCAAAATTGGAATCTAAGTTTAGAGATATGGATGTTGAAAATCCGGTGAAACCAAAAATCAATTAATTTATAAATTTAGCTTTCGTCACTAAATTTTTTGGTGACGAAAATTTATTTTAAATCATCATAATAACACTTCCAAATTCTTCAAATATTTTACGCAAAATTTTATTAAGTTTTGAATCAAGTTTAATAATAAAAATATTCAAGGAATTTCTAATGAGCATTTTACTTGATAAGAAAACAAAAGTTGTTGTGCAAGGAATTACCGGAAGTGAAGGTTCGTTTCACGCCGGACAAATGATTGAATATGGAACAAACGTTGTTGCCGGAGTTACACCAGGTAAAGGCGGAACCGAACATCTTGGCTTACCGGTTTTTAACACTGTTGCCGATGCAGTTACAAAAACAAAAGCTGAAGCTTCTGTAATATTTGTACCGCCGGCTTTTGCAGCAGACGCAATTCTTGAAGCTGCCAATGCCGGAATAAAATTAGTTATTTGTATTACTGAAGGAATTCCCGCAAAAGATATGGTTCAAGTTTACAATGTAATTAAAAATAAAGATGTTAGATTAATTGGTCCAAATTGCCCCGGAATAATTTCTCCCGGAAAAGCAAAAATTGGAATTATGCCTGGATTTATTCATAAAAAAGGGAAAGTTGGTGTAGTTTCTAGAAGTGGAACTTTAACTTACGAAGCAGTAAAACAATTAAGCGATTTAAATATCGGTCAATCAACTTGCGTTGGAATTGGCGGTGATCCGGTTGTAGGTTCACAATTTATTGATATTATAAAATTATTTAATGATGATCCGAATACTGAAGGAATTGTAATGATCGGAGAAATTGGCGGAACTGCTGAAGAAACCGCTGCAGAATTCATTAAGAAAAATGTTAAGAAACCGGTTGTTGGATTTATTGCCGGACAAACAGCTCCTCCCGGAAGAAGAATGGGTCATGCGGGTGCAATAATTTCCGGTGGAAAAGGAACTGCTTCAGAAAAAATGAAAGTAATGAAGAAAGCCGGAATTCATGTTGTGGAAAGTCCCGCTGAAATTGGAATTAATATGCAAAAAGCATTGGCAATGAAAAAATAATTGTTGAACAATTTGTCATTTCGAATTCCAACATTTTTGTTGGGTGAGAAATCTTTTACAAAAATATTTTTTAGAGATTATCACGTCGTCTGTCATCAGTTAACAAACGGAGACGGACTCTTTAGAATGACATCACTTGAAGAATTTAGTATTTTTTAATTTATAATTACGGAGAACCATTTTGAGCAACAGAACTTTAGCAATTCTTAAACCGGATTGCGTTGAAAAAAAATTAATTGGACAAGTAATTCAAAAAATAAATGAGGCCGGATTTAAAATTTTAGCAATGAAAATGGTAAAATTAACAAATGATTCTGCCGGCGGATTTTATGCAATTCATAAAGAACGACCATTCTTTAATGATTTATTAGTTTATATGACTTCTGGTCCTTGTGTTCCAATTGCTTTAGAGAAAGAAAATGCAGTTGCAGATTTTAGAAAATTAATTGGAGCAACAAATCCGGCAAATGCAGAAGAAGGAACAATCAGAAAACTTTTCGCAGAAAGTATAGAAAAAAATATTGTTCACGGTTCGGATTCCGATGAAAATGCTGCAATAGAAATTTCTCATTTCTTCTCAAGAAAAGAATTATTAGAAAATAACGGATTTTAATGAGTCTGAAAAAATGGATGAAACTTTCCGAAAAAGTTTTATTCACAAATAAACATTGGACTTACAAATTAGATCAATTTGAAATTGAAGGAGTTACAAGGAGTGAATATCATTATGTTCACTCCCCCGGCTCCACAATGGTTATTCCAAAATTAAGTAATTCAAAAATTCTGCTCACAAATCAATTCAGATATTTAAATCAAAAAGAAAGTTTGGAATTTCCTTGCGGTTCAATTGATGGTAATTTATCAAAAGAAGTGAATGCTTTAAAAGAATTAAGAGAGGAAACCGGATTTACCGGAAATCTAAAATTCATTGGAGAGTTTTCTCCATACACCGGAGTTTCAAATGAAATGTGTTCCGTTTTTATTGCAACAGATTTAATCAAATCTCCGCTCCCTTCAGATTTGACCGAAGAATTCGAACTTTTAGAATTTACTATTCAAGATTTTGAAAATAAAATTTCGCAAAATATAATTTGGGATGGGTTAACTTTATCAGCATGGCAATTGGCAAAAAAATATTTTATCTAATTTTTTTCAGTTTTATTGTAATCAACTTTTCATGCAAAGAAAAAATTGAAAACAAAATTGAAGTTTATACCGGCGCTGATGTTTTGGTTTCCGAGAATTTAAATTTAATTGAAAATAAAAATCTCGGAATAATTACAAATCATACTGCAATTTTAAAAAGTGGAATTCATCTTGTTGATACTTTATCAAAATTAAATAACATTAATATTGCTTGCTTATTTGGACCAGAACATGGAATTCGCGGAAATGCTTCTGATGGCACAATTATAAATGATAGTGTCGATTCAAAAACCGGAATTCCAATTCGCTCACTTTACGGAAATATTCGAAAACCTACACAAGAATATTTGCAAAATATTGATCTGTTGATTTTTGATATTCAAGATGTTGGCGCAAGATTTTACACTTATATTTCAACAATGTATTATGCCATTCAAGCTGCTTCGGAAAATAATATTCCAATATTAATTTTGGATAGACCAAATCCGATAAATGGAATAAATGTAAATGGACCAATGCTGGATTCAAATTTTACATCATTTGTTGGAATTACGGAATTACCAATTCAACATGGAATGACAATTGGTGAATTGGCTAATTATTTTAATCAACCAAAAATTTTAAAGACAAAAATTCCGGCAGAATTAAAAATCATAAAAATGAAAAATTGGAAACGTGAATTTTATTTTGGTGATTGCAATTTAAAATGGATAAATCCAAGTCCGAATATTCCAATTTTAGAAACGGCAATTGTTTATCCCGGTTTATGTTTAATTGAAGGAATTAATATTTCGGAAGGACGAGGAACTAATTCACCTTTTACATTAATTGGAAGTCCATATATAAATTCTGAAAATGTAATTGATGAAATGAATAAATATAATTCGGCTGGAGTAAAATTAAAAGATTCAAATTTTACGCCGATTGAAATTCCCAACATGGCTTCTAATCCAAAATATAAAAATGAAAAGTGTAACGGAATTTTAATAAAAGTTACAAACAGAAATATATTCAATCCGATTGAATTTTCTGTAAAATTGATTCATACATTTCATAAATTGTATCCGGAAAATTTTTCTTTTAGGGAAAATTCTATTGATAGACTTTGGGGTAGTGATAATTTTAGGAAAGATATACTTTCCGGAAAAACACCGAATGAAATTATTGAATCATATCAATCAAAATTAAATGAGTTTAAAAAAATTAGAAAACAATTTTTATTGTATTAGAATTAAGGAATAAAATGAGCTTAAAAATTTTTATTTTTTCAATAGTAATTGCATTAGCGGCTTGCGGTGATAAAAAAGAAGAAAAAAGTGATTTGGGAAAAAAAGATGGAATTGAAAAATCCGAACAAATTGCCAAAGAAGAAGTTGTTGGACCAAAAATACAGCTTCAGTACAAATTTAAAAAAGGCGATAAATTCAGTTACATGTTAAATACATCTTCAGTAAATTCTGAATCAATTGCCGCCGATACAACACTTACAAATGTTATCAAGCAAAATGTAACATACGTTTTTAATTTTGTTGTTAACAACATTTCGGAAATTGAAGGAACAGAACTAACTGCATCAATTTCTTCAATTGTTGCTGAATCAAATTTTAATAAACAATCAATTAAATATGATTCAAAATATATTTACAGCACAAGAGAAAAAATTCAATTTGTTGATTATGAAGCTGTAAAAAAAGTTCCATTCAAGGTTTATGTAAATACAATTGGTCAAGTTACAAAAGTTGATAAAATTGAGAAAATTATAAATAACATTTTATCAATTCAGCAAGTTCCAGATACATTATCAAAGCAAACCAAAGAAAAAATGAAGTATAATATTGCAAACGGAACTTTGATGCCGTTAGTTCAACAAGTTTTTAAAGTAATTTCTGAGGATGAAGTTGGAGTAAATTCAACTTGGGAATTAAAATTTAATACTCCGCTTGCAGTTTTTGAGGTAGAAAATACGGCAATATTTAAAGTTAATAATTTGAATTTTGATGATGATACAATTGCAAATATTTCTTCAACATTATTAATGAGTGTTAATGGAAATAATGTGGTTACTGAAAATAAAATTAAATATACTTTTGATAATCCCAAATTAGATGGAAGCGGAAGAGTTAAATTTAATAACACAAAAGGTTTGGTTGAATTTTCCGAATCGAAAACAAACTTGCAAATGTCAATGTTAATGGAAGGAATGGATAATCAAAATAATTTAAAACAAAATAGAAAAACAGATAATTCAACAAATATTAATACCGTGAAATTACTGTAAATTTTGGTGTATTAATTTTTACATTTTTTTGAATTTTAATGTTAATCAATTTTACTAAGAAGTAATCTGTTCCTTAATTTGATTTGCAGTATTTGCGGAATTTCTTTTAATGAGTAATATCAAAAATTATTTCAATATTATTATTTTATTTCTTTTAATTTCTTCTCAAATAAAATTAGAAGCTCAGAATGTTGGAACAATAAGAGGACATGTTACAGATATTAATTCCGGCGAATCTCTTCTTTATGCAAATGTTTTAATCAAAGAATTGCAACTTGGAGCTTCAACAAATGAAAATGGGTATTTCATTTTCACTTCAATTCCTCCTAATAATAATTACACAATACTTGCAAGTTATGTTGGATATGAAAACAAAGAAATTCAATTTGTTGTTCAAGCTAACCGTGTAACTAAAGTAGATATATCATTAAAACCTACAAGTTTTGAATTACAGACAGTGGAAAAAGTAGGACAAAAAAAAATTGAAACAAATGCAACTGATGTTGGTCTTCAAGTAATTTCTATGAAGGAATTGGAATCCTTACCTCAAGGAGTTGAAACAGATTTATTTAGATCTTTGCAATACGTACCTGGTGTAAAAACTACCGGAGATATTTCATCAAGATATTATGTTAGAGGCGGTTCATCTGATCAAAATTTAGTTTTGCTGAATGGCTCACCGGTTTATAATCCCTTTCATGCGCTTGGCATTTTCAGCATTTTTGATCCTGAAATTGTAAATAGTATGGAATTATATAAGGGAGGATTTCCGGCAGAATTTGGAGGAAAGGTTTCTTCCGTTTTAAATATTATTACAAAAGATGGAAATAAAAATAATTTTAATGCTAACGGATCAATAAGTTTATTAACTGGTAAAGTTTTATTAGAAGGACCAATTCCTTCAGGCTCGTATATTATCTCCGCAAGAAAAACTTATTCAAACAGTATCTTTAAAAAATTTTTAAATAATCAAGATGTTCCTTTGGATTTTTATGATTTCTCTTTTAAAGTAAATTATTCCGATCAAGAAATAAGTGAAGGCACAAAAATAATTCTTCACGGATTTTCAAGTCAAGATAAAATCAATAGAGACAGTGAACTTTCGGAAGATTATTTATGGAAGAATAATTTGTTTGGAATAAAATGGATGCAAGTTGCAAATAATAGTCCTGTTTTTTGGGATATGGGTATTACACTTAGTACTTATCAAGGTGAAATTATTCCAAAACTCAGTAATGTAAAACCTCAATTAAATGATGTTAGAGATGTTTCATTCAAAGCAAATTTTAATTACGTTTTTGATAGCAGAGATGAAGCGATACTTGGATTTGATATAAAAGATATTCAAACGAAATTGAAGTTGGAAAATAGCAGAGGTGCAGTTTCGGATATTATTTCTAAAGGAAGTCAAATAGCGGCTTATGCTAAATATAAATTTTTGAGATTTGATAATCTGGGAATTGATCTTGGAGCTAGATTAAATATCGCACAATTATCAAATAACAATGGAAGCACAATTGATCCAAGAATTAATATTACATACAGTTTTATTCCGCAAGTATCTATAAAATTAGCTTGGGGAAAATATCAGCAGGATTTAATAACACTTACAAAAGAAGACCAAATTTTAACTTTATTTGAACCTTGGTTAATTACTCCGGATTATCTTCAACCGACAAGTTCAACACATTATATTGGTGGAATAACTTTACGATTAATTGAAAACTTATCCTTTAGTTTGGAAGGTTATTATAAATTAACTGAAAATCTTCCCGCAGTAAATGAAAATAAAATTTATGATTCCGACCGTGATTTCATTGCCGGAGAAGGCGAAGCTTATGGTTGGGAAACTTCTATAGGATATAATGATGAAGTTATAAATATTACCGCATCATATTCAAATTCATGGTCATATAAAACTGTTGATGGCTGGATTTATTATCCAAAGTATGATATAAGGCATAGTTTAAATACCGGCTTTGCATTAAATATTGGTGCCGGCTGGTTATTCTCTGCAATGTGGATTTATAATTCTGGTTTGCCGTTTACTCAGTTAACCGGCTATTATGATAAATATTATGTGAACGACATATATTTTAATGAAGATTATTTTGATTCAACTCTTCCATATACGCTTTTAGGCGATAAAAATATTGCAAGATTACCGGATTATCATAGACTTGATTTAACATTATCAAAAAAAATAAGTATCTCAAAATTGAATATGACATTTAACTTTAGTGTGCTAAATGTTTATGATAGAAAAAATATTTTGTACTTCAATCGCGAAACCGGAGAAAGAGTAAATATGCTTCCATTTTTACCAACAGCAACATTAAAGGTAGAATTGTGAAAATATTATTAAAATATTTTTCGTTGTTTATTTTTATAATTCTTAATATAAGCTGCGAAGATGATCTTAATCCTTTTGTAAAGGGAGAAGACGTTTTTATTTTAAATTGTGTTTTGAAAAATGATAGAGCTTTTCAATCAGCATATTTATCCAAAAATTATTTTGTAGAAAATTTTAATCCAAATTCTGACACAAATAATCATTCAATTGATAATGCTTATGTCAGAATTTTCTTTGATGATTCAGTAAAGATTTTTTCAGATACAGTTATGCAATCCAGTAATTCGGAAAATTCTTTAACATCATATTTCAATAATAATTTTATTACAAAACCTGATACGGAATACGAATTAGAAGCAATTTTGAATGATGGAAGAAAATTAAGAGCATTTACAAAAACACCAAAAAAAGTTTCTTTTAATGGAGACAGCGATAAAATAATTCCCCCTGAAGAAAAAAATAATGTGACAATTTTTTGGGATGATGAACAGCAATTATATACTGCTTCTAGATTTTTAATTATTTATTTTAAAAATGAAAATGGGAAATCAATTAGATATCAAAAGGAAGTACCAAGAAAATATGTTTTCGAAAATTCTGAATATGTTCCATATTATCCTGAACCATCCAATTCAGATAAAATTAATGTCGAAATGGATGCTTTTAACAGAGCTATGCAAGAAATTTCTTTAGGTGACGAAAATAAAGAAAATTATACTGTGTATTCTTTTATATTAGAAATTTTAATTTATGACCAAAATCTTACAGCATATTATGCTTCCAAAGCTGAATTAGATGAAGATTTTTCGGTAACTACGAGTGAAAGTGATTATACAAATATTATTGGCGGAAGAGGTATTTTTGGTTCGTTTATTAAGCAAAAATTTGCAATTAAGTTTACTCAAGATTATATAAAATCATTTGGTTACAAACCTGGTTTAACGGAGAATTTAAATTGAATAATTTTTTTAAAATCATAAGTTCTCTTATTGTTTTGTTACTTAGTATTTCTTGCGATAAAAAAGTTTCAGTAAGTGAACCTTATGATTATGAAATTTCAAATTTAAATTTTTATATTAAAACAATTCCTGCTGGCGCATCAATATTTGTTGATGACAGAAATATAAGTCAAACAGCGCCCGATACAATAAAATACCTAACAAAAGGCTCGCATAAGTTCACTCTTAAACTTGATAAATTTTTAGATTATACTTTTAACGCTTACGTTTCAGATAGTTTAGTGAAAACTTATGAATATAATTTTTACGAAGATTCAACAAATTTTGGCTCACTTAAATTTGAATCCTTTCCCCCAAATTGTGATATTTATTTAAATAATATTTTACAAGATTATAAAACTCCATATTTATTAAAATATCAAGTTCCTGATAAATACAAAGTTAAATATACATATGATGGGTATGCTTCGGATAGCACATATGTATTTGTTTATCCTGGCAGAGAAACCCTTGTTAATATAGCATTGGCTGATACATCATTATGGGTAAATTACAATTCTGAAAATTCTGTTTTATCCGATAATTATATAAAAGATATTTTAGTTGATAATTATAATAAAGTTTGGATTGCCACTTCCCATAATGGAATTTTTATTTTAAATGGCAATAGTTGGAAAAATATAACATCGGAAAATTCTGAACTTCCATCAAATGTTATTAATAAAATCAGCAAACAAAATCTAAACATTTGGATTGCGACTAATAATGGATTAGTAAACATCATCGGTGATATTATGACTGTTTACACTTCAGAAAATTCCGAACTTTTAAGCAATTATATTACCGATGTTGAATTTGATTCCAAAGGAAATATTTGGGTTGGGACACAAAATGGTTTATCAAAATTTAATGGTGAAAGTTGGCAAACTTATAGAACAAGTAATTCCTCAATCCCAGGTAATTTTATTACATGTGTAGAAGTTGATAAAACAAATAATATTTGGGTTGGAACAAATGCATTTAGTACTGGAAAGATGAATAATTCCGGAAATTGGCAAGTCTTTCAATCTGATACGAATAGCAAAGTTGGCGATAGTGTGAAAGATATAATTTCTGATTCAGAAGGTAATTTATGGATTGGATTAGCAACAATACTAATGGAAGGAAAACTTGGCGGAATATTTAAGATTAATGATAATATAATGGAAGAAGTAGATTTTTCCTTACCTGAAAAACATACTAATAATTTTTATCAAGATATAAACAACACACTTTGGATTGCAACAAAATCCGGATTATTGTTAGTAAATTCTCAAACCGATTTTAATTTATTTACAACAAATAACTCGGGTTTACCAACAAATGATATTAGTAGTATCGGCAAAGATTTAAACGGAAATATCTGGATCGGCACAAATGGCGGAGGTGTTGTAAAATATAAAAAACATTAATGAATTCTATATAATTTCTACAACAACCTTTGAACCTTCTTCGCTAATTACGGTAATTTTAGTATCCTTTGAAATGTAATTGCCGCTTGTAACTACATCCACCCTTTTATTTTCAATTAATGCAATTCCGCTGGGTCTTAAGTCAGTTAATGCAATTCCATTTTTACCAACTAAATCTTTTACTCTAATATCAGCAGCATATCCTGATTTTTCATCAATGTTTTTATTCAAAATTAAATTTCCCCACATTTCCGATTTTGGTAAAAATTTTAAAATTGAAAATATTACAAATATTGTTAGAAGCAGTGTTGCCGCAAATTGAATAATTGCTAATGAAATTATACCCCAATCTAATAAAGGGAAATCCGATATTAATCCCAAAAATAAACTACCAAACATTAATATTATTCCAATTATTCCCGTAATTCCAAAACCTGGAATTACAAAAATTTCAATAAGAAGTAAAACTAATCCTACAATAAAAATTATAATTTCAATTATTGATGCAAGTTCAAGAATATATCCTGAACCGAAAAATAATGCCAATGCAATAAGCGCGGCAGTTCCCGGCAAACCCCAGCCCGGAGTTTTAATTTCAGTAAACAAACCAACCATCGCAATCATTAAGAGTATTGAAGTCATAATTGGATTATTCAAAAATCTTATAAAATCTTCTGCCCAGTTACTTTTTAAATTTATTACTTCAGCATTTTCAAGATTCATTGATTCTAAAACTTCATCCATATCATCTAAAACAGAATCTGCAATTCCATATTTTAATGCTTCTTCGGAAGTAAGCGTTATTAATTTTGTACTATCATCATTTAATTCTTGAACTACAACTCTTTCATCAACCATTCCCTCTGCTATATCTGTTCTTCTGCCGGTTTTCTCTGCTGTTGAACGCATTTCCGCACGCATATAACTTTGTGCTTTTTCCGATTGTTTTGTTCCACCTTCGTCAACTACTGTTGTTGCGCCGATTGAAGCTCCCGGAACCATTATTATTTTTTCACATGATAATGAAATTAACGCACCAGCAGAAATTGCGCGTTTATCAATAAATGCAATTGTTTTAACTTTACTGTTTATAATTGCGTCTTTAATTTGCGTTGCTGCGTCAACTCTTCCGCCAAAAGTATTTATTTTAAATACAATTGCCGAAGCTGAATTTTTCTCCGCTTCATCAACTACCCGTTTAACAAACGGCGCCAAACCTAAATCAATAGTTCCATCAATTTCAGCTACATACACTTTTTTTTGAGCTTGATTTTCAATTGCTAAAACTGCTAAAACAAAAAGAATAAATAATATTCTCTTCAATTTATTATCTCCGGAAAAAATTTAATGAAATATATAAAAAAGTTTGGAATGAATTTCAATGAGTGAATAATGATATGAAACTAAACAAATGTTTGAAAAGAACCCCAACTCTTCAAAAAAGTTGGGATTCCAAAATTAATTTTAGCTTTCTTTGGAAGCAACTACTTGTCCTATTGCACTTCTTTCCATTTTAATTTTGATGTTATTTCCTACATCAACTAAAACTGTTGTATCTTCCAAACCGGCTACAGTTCCGTGAATTCCACTTCCGGTAATTATTTTATCACCTTTTTTCAAACTGTTTAATAACGCATCACGTTCTTTAGCTTTTTTCTGTTGAGGTCTTATAATCATAAAATAGAAAATTGCAAAGATTGCACCAAACATTATTAAAGTACTAATCATACTTCCGCCGCCGTCTGCACCTTGCGGAGCCATTGCTAAAAGTAAATTCATTTAATCCTCCAAATTAGAATTTATATTTGTTGTTAATTTACTAATTATTTTTTCTTTCCATTGTAAAAAAGTTCCGTCTATAATTTTTTCTCTTGCAGTATTTGTTAAATTTAAATAAAAAGTTAAGTTGTGAATTGAAGCAAGTTCCAAAGCAAGAATTTCTTTCGAAATAAATAAATGACGCAAATATGCTTTAGTAAAATTTTGGCAAGTATAACAATTGCATTCCGGATCAATAGATGAAAAATTATTTTTATGAGAAGCATTCCGCATACTTAAAATTCCTTGACTTGTAAAAAGATACGCATTCCGTGCATTTCTGGTTGGCATAACACAATCAAACATATCAATTCCCCGTTCAATAGATTCGAGAATATTTTCCGGTCGCCCAACTCCCATTAAATATCTTGGTTTGTTTTCCGGTAAAAAATCTGTTGTAAAATTTGTGATATCATACATTTGTTCTGCCGGTTCACCTACCGCTAATCCACCAATTGCATATCCGTCAAAATTTATGTTCACTAAATCTTTTGCAGATTTTTCTCGCAAATCTTTGTAAACACTTCCTTGAACAATTCCGAATAAAAATTGTTTATGACCATATTTTGAGATTGAATTTTCAAAAGCTTCTTTATTTTTTATTGCCCAATCAGAAGTAAGCTGGCAAGATTTTTTTGCATAATCATATTCGCAAGGATAAGGAGTGCATTCATCTAGAACCATCATAATATCTGAGCCTATTATTCTCTGAATTTCGATAACTTTTTGCGGAGTAAAAAAATGCTTTGATCCATCCAGATGAGATTTGAATTCAACTCCATCACTTTTTAATTTTCGTAATTCCGATAAACTGAAAATTTGAAATCCGCCGCTATCTGTAAGCAATGCGTTTTTCCAATTCATAAATTTATGAAGTCCCCCGGCATTTTCCAGAATTTCAGTTCCGGGTCTTAAATAAAGATGATAAGTATTTCCTAAAATTATTGAAGCTTTTATTTCGTCGCTTAAAATTCTTTGAGAAACAGCTTTCACGGTTCCTTGAGTTCCAACCGGCATAAATCGCGGAGTTTCAATAGTTCCATGATCAGTTTCAAAAAATCCGGCGCGGGCTTTGGAGTTTGAATCTTTCTTAACAATATTAAATTTCATTTATCACTTAAATTAAAGCTTCAAAAATACAGTTACTTACTGCTATTATCAAATTTTAGTTAAGATTATTAGGAAAGTTGTTTTTAATAAATTTTGTTGAAAACTAATTTTAAGCGAATTTTAAAATCTCAAATCTTATATCTATTTTTCTCATATCTAAAAAAGTAGCGCGTACGGGATTCGAACCCGTGATCTCCGCCTTGAGAGGGCGGCGTCCTAAGCCAACTAGACGAACGCGCCAAAATTTTACAGCTGAAAATAAATATAATTTCAACATTTAACAAAATACGAAAATATTTTTACGCATATTTATTTTTTGCTTAAAAATTTACATCCCATTTTACAAACTTATCGGTTATATTAAATTATGAATTCACTGCCTTTAAGTTGGACAATAAATAAATCAAACGAATTTTCTTCCAAGTCTATAAATAAAAATAATATTTGTTGGATTTATACTTCAAATATGAATGATGAAAATATTTTTAAAAAAGTAATTTCAGAATATTCATTTAACAAAGAATCAAATTTGTTAATTAGAGGTTGTAATTTTGAAATTAGAAATGAGCTTTCAAGACTAAACTTTTATTCGTTAAAAGTTGGAATGGAGGCAATTTTAGATACTTCTAAAAACTGCTTCAGAAAAAAATCATTAATTCATTTAGTTAAACGTGGATTAAGAAAAGGACAAATTTGCAAGTTAGATTATTCAATTGTGAATAGAAATAAGTTAAGGGATTTCTATAAAATTTCAACTCATGCTAAAGAGCCGAAATTAAAAAATTTATTTATCACCGATTTTTTGCCACATTGCAAATTATATGTCCTAAGTAACAAAAATGAATGGTTGGGGGCAATTTTAATTTCTCAAAATAGCAGAAATAAAATTCACACAGAATCTATAATTAGAACAAAATATTCACCAATTGGAACACTTGAAGCAATTATTCATCAAATTTATGAAGATGCTAAAGCAGAAAATATTAAATTCGTTAGTTTAGGAGAAGTTCCGTTTTCTGCCTCATTAAATATTTTTAAAGACGGTTTTTATTCAGCACTTATTAATTTTATTGGACAAATGTTAAATATTGCATATAAAAATAAAGGTTTATTTCAGTTTAAAAATAAGTTTAATCCCATGTGGGAACCAATATTTATTTGCAGTTCAAACAAAATATCAATAAAAGAATTATATTTTTTAATGATGCAAACTAATTTTTATAATTTGATTAAATATAAACTATTAAAATTATTGCAATTGAAATACTGTAATAAAAAAAGATTCTTTTCCCGAATTTTTATTTTTCCCAAACTTGACTTTAATAAGACCTAGTTGTAATTTTTACTTCAAAATTTCTAAGTGTTATGCTAACTGAATTTGGTAAAGTTTTTGTCTTTTTAATATTAGCTGGTGCATTTGTTGGTATTGCAATTTTTGCCGCAATGTTAATCCGTCCCAAAAGACCTTCATTTGAAAAAAGTCAAATTTATGAATGTGGTGAAAATCCGGAAGGTTCTCCTTGGGTTAAATTTAATATTCGTTTTTATGTTGTTGCTCTAATTTTTTTAATTTTTGATGTTGAAATTGTTCTGCTCTTCCCGTGGGCATTAACTTATAAAGAATTTGGATTTATTGGATTTTTAGTTGGCGCAATATTTTTACTGATTTTATTTTTGGGAATGGCTTATGAATGGCGAAAAGGTGATTTGGAATGGGCACGACCAAAAATTGAAAAACTTGAACTAAGTAAATTATTAGAAAAGAAAGTACAAAATCATTCTACTATAGAAAGTTAATTATGAGTTTTTTAGACCAAGAATTTACTGATAATAATATTGTAATTACAAAATCTGAAGATTTGTTAAATTGGGCAAGACTTTCATCCCTTTGGCAATTGAGTTTTGGCTTAGCTTGCTGCGCAATTGAAATGATGGCAACTTCAGCTTCCCACTACGATTTTGATAGATTTGGAGTAATTCCTCGACCTTCGCCAAGACAAGCCGATGTTATTTTAATTTCCGGAACAGTAACTTTAAAAATGGCAACAAGAATTAAAAGATTATATGAGCAAATGCCCGATCCAAAATATATAATTTCTATGGGAAGCTGTGCAAATTGCGGCGGACCATATTGGGAACACGGTTATCACGTTTTAAAAGGAATTGATAGAGTAATTCCAGTTGATGTTTATGTTCCGGGATGTCCTCCAAGACCGGAAGCACTTTTAGAAGGATTGCTAAAACTTCAAGAAAAAATTAGAAACGAAAGATTGAGAAAGACCGCATGAGTGTTGAAGAAATTCTTGAAATATTAAAAAATAAATTTCCAAATTTTTCTTTCAATTTTGATAATTCTCTTCCCGTAGACTCTTATATAATAATAGACCCAATTCAATTACCAGAAATTTGTACATTTTTACGAGATGACGAAAAACTTCAATTTGATAATTTGATGAATCTTTCCGGTGTTGATGATAATAATGCTAAAAAAGAAAAAGATGAAAATGGAAATGAAAAGTTAGTCGGAAGAACTCTAAGCGTTTATTATCATTTAGAATCAATGAAATTAAATCATAAATTGAATTTAAAAGTTTCTGCACCAATTGAAAAACCGGAAGTTGAATCGGTTGAATCAATTTGGAAATGTGCAGATTGGCACGAAAGAGAAGCTTTTGATATGTTTGGAATTAAATTTCTTAATCACCCTAATTTAATTAGAATATTAATGCCTTACGATTGGGAAGAAGGAAGTTATCCTTTAAGAAAAGATTTTGAAACTCCAGAATATTATAACGGAATGAAAATTCCTTATTAGATATGAGTATCAAGATAATAGATATGAGAAGAATCAGATTAGAAAAAAGGGTTGATGCATAATTTCAAAGAATTAATAGTTTGGCAAAAAGCTAGATTTTTAGTTAAAGATATTTACAATTTGGTTTCAAATTTTCCGATTGATGAAAAATTTGGTTTAACATCTCAAATTAAAAGAGCTGTAATTTCAATTTCATCAAATATTGCTGAAGGTGCTGGTAGGGATTCTGATAAAGATTTTATTAGATTTTTAGATATGGCTAATGGATCAGCATTTGAATTAGAAACTCAACTTTATTTAGCTTTTGATTTGAATTTTATAAATAAAACTGATTTAGAAAACATTTTAGGACAAGTTATTGAGATAGAAAAATTGATTTATGGATTTAGGAATAAATTAAAGCAATGTTAATTCTCATATCTAAAATCTAATATCTCAAATCTTCAAAAACATGGCGCTACGAACCGAAGAAATGGTATTAAATATGGGACCTCAACATCCATCTACACATGGAGTTTTGAGGTTAGAAGTTGAACTAGAAGGTGAACTTGTTAAAAATGTAAAACCTCACATTGGATATTTACATAGATGTTTTGAAAAACACTGCGAAGCAATGACTTATCCCCAAATAGTTCCTTATACAGACAGAATGGATTATCTTGCATCAATGTATAATAATTTTGGTTACGCTGTTGCAGTTGAAAGATTATTAGGAATAACTGTTCCGGAAAGAGTAGAATATATTAGAATAATTGTATCGGAACTTCAAAGAATTGCTTCTCATATGGTGGCTTTGGGAACTTACGGAGTTGACATAGGTGCTTTTACTCCCTTCTTATTTTTATTTGCCGAACGAGAAAAAGTTCTTACTATTTTTGAAGAAACTTGCGGCGCAAGACTTTTATACAATTATATTTGGGTCGGTGGACTTTCGCATGATATTCATCCAGATTTTGTAAGAAAGACAAAAGATTTTGTCCGTGATTTCAAACCTAGAATTACTGAATTAAACAATTTACTTTCTTACAATAAAATTTTTGTTGAAAGAACCGCAAATATTGGAATTCTTCCGGCTGATGTTGCAATTAATTATGGTGTAACCGGTCCAAATTTAAGAGCAAGCGGAGTAAAGTGGGATTTAAGAAGAAATGATCCATATTCAATTTATAATAGATTTGATTTTGAAATTCCGGTTGGCGAAGGCTTAAAAGGAACACTCGGAGATTGCTGGGATAGATATTATGTTAGAGTTTTGGAAATGGAACAAAGTATAAAAATTATTGAGCAAGCTATTGATAATATCCCGGAAGGTAATGTTCAAGAAGCAATTCCAAAAAGAATTAAACCTCCGAAAGGTACAATTTATTCAAGAGTGGAAAATCCAAAAGGTGAACTTGGTTATTTTATAATTAGTGATGGAAATGTAAATCCATTTAGAGTAAAAGTCCGCGCTCCATCTTTTGTAAATATGGAAGTTTTCGGCGAATTGTGTAAAGGTCATTTTGTTGCGGATGTAATTGCAATTCTTGGAAGTATTGATGTAGTTTTAGGAGAAATTGATAGATAATGTACGAATTTTTAATTGACGTATTCGGAAATCAAATTGTAGCATTTTTTGTTGCTGCTGCTCTTCCTTTATTTCTGTTTATTTTACCTTACGCGCTTTTTGCAGTTTTGGCAGAAAGAAAAGTTTCTGCTCATATGCAAGATAGACTTGGACCAATGCGTACCGGATATCACGGAATTTTTCAAACTGTTGCAGATATTTTAAAGTTAATTCAAAAAGAAGATATTGTTGCTAATTCTATCGATAAAAAATTATTCAACTTTGCACCTTTCTTAGTTTTTATGGGAAGTTTTGCGGCATTTGCAGTAATACCCTTTTCAAGCTTTTTTATGGGAAGTTCAATCGATATAGGATTATTTTTCTTTTTGGCAATTTCAAGTTTTATGGTTGCGGGAATTTTAATGGGTGGTTGGTCATCAAACAATAAATATTCTTTACTTGGTGCAATGCGTTCGGTATCTCAAATTATTAGTTATGAAATTCCTACTGCAATTGTTGTTATAACAATGGTTATGCTAACAAGTACTTTAAACTTAGATACAATCACAAATCAACAAACTGCATTCTTTTGGAATTGGAATATTCTTGGCGGAACCGCACCTGGTATTGCAAAATTTTTATTGATTCCTTTAATGATTGGCTCATTTATAATTATTTTCATTAGTACTTTGGCTGAAGTTAATAGAACACCATTTGATATTCCGGAAGCAGAATCAGAACTTGTATCCGGATTTTTCACAGAATATTCCGGAATGAAATTCGCAATGTTTTTCCTTGCAGAATATGCGAATATGCTTGCAGTTTCATTTTTAATTTCTGTTCTTTTCTTCGGAGGATATCATTCACCAATTGGTTATCTTGGAAATACTTTAGGAATTGAATGGTTGATTCCTATTGAACAAGCAATTTGGTTTGCATCAAAAGGCATAACATTTGTAATTGTTCAAATGTGGTTACGTTGGACTTTACCAAGATTAAGAGTTGATCAGCTTATGACAGTTTGCTGGAAATATTTAATTCCCTATTCAATTGCAATTTTATTACTCGTTGGTCTTATAACTTTAATTTGATTATGAAAGAATATTTCAAAAATACATACGAAGCACTTTACACTGTTTTAGTTGGAATGAAAATTACTTTTAAACATCTTTTCGTTCCTTCGGTAACAATCCAATATCCAGAAGTAAAACCAAAAATGCCGGAGCGCGCACGAAACAGACTATTTGTAAATATGGATGATTGTATCGGTTGCGACCAATGTTCAAGAGCTTGTCCTGTAAATTGCATATCAATTGAAACTTTAAAAGCAACTCCAGATGATAGTCCGGGTGAAACTTCGCAAGGTAAAAAGAAAGCTTTATGGGTTACAAAATTTGATATTGATATTGCGAAATGCTGCTTCTGCTCACTTTGTGTTTATCCTTGTCCGACCGAATGTATAAAAATGACTCAAGTTTATGAATTCTCAGAATTCGAAAGAGAAGATTTGCTTTATAGATTTGCAACATTAACACCTTCGGAAATTTCAGAAAAACAAAAGAAGTTTGAAGAATTTACAGCCGCAAAAGAAGCTGAAAAATTGGCTGCAGCAAAAGCAAAAGTAGAAAAACCAAAACCGGTTATTGAAAAAAAAGTTGATCCAAATACTGATAAAAAAGCAGAGTAATTTTTAATGGAATTGTACGATATCATATTTTATTTATTTGCAGCAATAACAATTGTTTCTGCGGTAATTGTGGTAAATGCAAGAAACATTGTTCATGCGGCATTTAGTCTTTTACTTACTTTTTTTGGTGTTTCCGGAATTTATGTTTTACTTGGTGCTGATTTTCTTGCAGTCGTTCAAATTATGGTTTACGTTGGTGGAATTTTAATTCTACTATTATTTGGTGTTATGTTAACAAATAAAATTACAGATGTTGAAATTCGTTCCGGTTCTTTTCAAGTTCTTCCGGCAATAATTGGATTGGCCGCATTTGCCGCAATTTTATTCGGTGTAATGACTTCAACAAATTGGAAATCGCAAAGTTTTGTAATTCCAAATACAACATCTTTTGAATTAGGTAAATTACTTATAAGTGAATATGTTCTGGTTTTTGAGCTCTTGGGAATTCTATTATTAATTGCTTTAATCGGTGCTGCATCAATTGCAAGAAGAGATAAGGAATAATTAAAGTGGAAGTTGGATTAAATCATTTTTTAGTTGTTAGCGTTGCACTTTTCTCACTTGGATTATATGGAGTTGTAACCAGAAAAAATGCTGTTATGGTTTTAATGGGAGTTGAATTAATTCTAAATTCGGCAAATATAAATTTTGTTGCATTTTCCAAATTCGGAAATTTTGGTATCGATGGACAGCTTTATGCTTTATTTGTTATAATTTTAGCAGCCGCAGAAGCCGCAATTGCTTTGGCTATTGTATTAAATATTTATAAAAGATTTGCAAATGTTAATGTTGATGAAATAAATAATCTCAAAGAATAGTTTATGACAGAATTTACAAATATCAATCTTTCATTAGTTGTACTTTTACTTCCGTTGTTTGGATTTTTCATTGTGCTATTCTTTGGAAAAAAATTCCCAAAATTATATTTGGCAGAAGTTGGAATTATAACTCTTGCATTTATTTTATCGCTTGTTATTGGTTACTCAAAATTAACTTCATTTTCGCATCAAGATATTTTATTTTCTTTCACTTGGATTGATTTTGGAAATGTTCCAAATCTTGGAAATCTTCATGTTGATTTGGGAATTAAAATAGATAATCTTACGGTAATAATGTTGTTTGTCGTAAATCTAATTAGCATGCTTGTTCATATTTATTCTATTGCTTATTTGAAAGGTGATAAAAGATATTCAAGATATTTTGCATACTTAGGAATTTTCACATTTTCGATGTTAGGAATTGTTCTTACAGATAATTTGTTGATGATGTATATTTTCTGGGAACTTGTTGGATTATCGTCATATTTATTGATTGGCTTCTGGTACGAAAAACAATCAGCTTCCGATGCCGGTAAAAAAGCATTCCTCACAAATAGAGTTGGTGATATTGGAATGTTTATCGGAATTCTAATTTTATTTACTAACTATAAATCTTTCTCATTCGATTTTATATATTCACAAATTGCAAGCGGAAATTTACCTTTTGGAAGTGAAGCTTGGTTAACCGCTACTGGAATATTGGTTTTTATGGGCGCAGTTGGAAAATCTGCTCAATTCCCTCTTCATGTTTGGCTGCCGGATGCAATGGAAGGTCCAACTCCGGTTAGCGCTTTAATTCATGCTGCAACTATGGTTGCCGCCGGTGTTTATTTAGTTGCAAGAATATTCGTAATGTTAACTGCAGATGCAATGCTCGTAATTGCTGTTGTTGGTGCAGTTACTTCATTATTTTCTGCAACAATTGCATTAACTCAAAATGATATTAAAAAAGTTTTAGCATACTCAACAGTTAGCCAGCTCGGTTATATGGTTATGGCTCTTGGTGTTGGCGCATATACTTTCGCATTTTTCCATTTAGTAACTCATGCATTTTTTAAAGCTTGTTTATTTTTGGGTTCCGGTTCTGTAATTCATGCAATGCATAATGAACAAGATATAAGAGAAATGGGCGGATTGAAGAAAAAAATGCCGATTACTTACTATACATTTTTAATTTCAACTTTAGCTATTTCCGGCGTCCCGTTATTTTCCGGATTTTTAAGTAAAGATGGAATTCTTGCCGGAACTTTGGCATTTGGCCATTTAACCGGTCATTGGTTAATTCCAATAATGGGATTTTTAGTTGCGTTCCTAACGGCTTTTTATATGTTCAGATTAGTAATTTTAACATTCCACGGTGAACCAAGAAATCATCATAAATATGATCACGCACATGAATCACCTTTTGTAATGGTTATGCCGTTAGTTGTGCTAAGTACTTTGTCAATATTTTTCTGGTACACTCCAAATCCAATTTCTCCGGATGCCGGATGGTTTACTACAAGTTGGGTAACTACTCCGCAAACTGTCGTTCCTAAAACTGCAGCATATGATTTTATGATAAATGATTTATCTGAACATTCTGTGCAAAATTCACACGGAGAAATAGTTCATTCAGAAAAATATACTCATGCTATGCATTGGGCACATTATCCGGCAATGATAATTTCATTAATTGTTGCGGGACTTGGAATTCTACTTGCTTTCACAATGTATCAGTGGAAGAAAATTTCTCCGGATAAAATTGCTGATAGTGTTAAAGGACTTTACAAAGGTTCACTTAATAAATGGTATGTTGATGAATTTTATGCAAAATCATTTATCGGCGGAACTTTAAAACTTGGTGATTTATTAGCTTGGTTTGATAAGTGGGTTGTTGACGGAATTGTAAATGGATCAGCTTATGTTACAAAAATAATTTCAAAAATAAGTGGATTGTTTGATACCTATATTGTTGATGGATTGGTTAATGGTACAGCTTTGTTCAGCGGATTTGTTGGATTTAATTTTAAGAAATTACAAACCGGAAAGGTTCAGACATATATTGTTTTAGTTGTTTTTTCCGTAATTATTTTATTTTTCATAATTGGACCTTTTTAGAAAAGTTTAAAAATATAAGGTAACACATTATAATGAATGGAATTCCTATTTTATCATTAATTACTTTTCTGCCAGTTATTGGTATGATTTTAATTCTTTTCATGCCAAGCAAAATGGCAAGAGAAATTAAGATTACATCGCTAATAATAACATTTCTGCAAATTATTCTTGCTGGTGTTTTATTAGCAAATTTTAATTTTTCCGCTGGTGGAATTTATGAAGCAAGTTCATTTCAATTTGTTGAAAAATTTCAATGGATAAAAATTGCCGGTCTTTCTTGGATTGGAACCGTAAAAGTTGATTACTTTTTAGGTGCTGATGGTCTTAGTTTACCTATGTTACTTTTAACAGCTTTGGTTTCGTTTATTGCAGTAATTTCATCATGGAGTATTAACAAATCCGTAAAAGGATTTTTTGCACTTTTCTTATTGTTAGATACCGGAATGATGGGTGTTTTTGTCTCTTTAGATTTCTTTTTATTCTACATTTTCTGGGAATTAATGTTACTTCCTATGTATTTCTTAATTGGAATTTGGGGCGGACCAAGAAAAGAATATGCAGCAATTAAGTTCTTTATTTATACTTTGTTCGGAAGCGTTTTTATGCTTTTAGTTATGATTGCATTATATTTTAGCGCTAGTGAAACTTTAGCAGATGGCACTACAGTTTTTACGTTTAATTTATTAGCATTGATGGATCCGACAAATTATACAACTAATGGTATTTTATCTCCTTTAAATCCTAATAATTATAGACTTGCAGCATATATTGCCTTGTTTGTTGGTTTTGCTATAAAAATTCCAATGTTCCCTTTCCATACATGGTTGCCGGATGCACACGTTGAAGCTCCAACTCCAATCAGCGTAATATTAGCTGGCGTTTTACTTAAAATGGGAACTTACGGAATTCTAAGAATCAGCTACCCAATTTTCCCAGAAATCACACAAGAGTTATCATTTTATATTGCTCTTTTTGGAGTAATAAATATTATTTACGGTGCATTAGTTGCGCTGGCTCAAAAAGATTTTAAAAAATTAATTGCTTATTCATCAGTTTCTCATATGGGCTACGTGTTGCTTGGAATGGCTTCAATGTCAACAACCGGAATTACCGGAGCGATTTTCCAAATGTTTAATCATGGAACAATTACCGCAATGTTATTCTTAATTGTTGGTGTAATTTACGATAGAGCTCATACTCGTGATATAAATAGTTTTGGCGGTTTAGCCAACAAAATGCCGGTTTATACATTTTTTGTAACCATTGCTTTTTTTGCCGCAATTGGTTTACCAAGTTTATCCGGATTTATTTCCGAAGCATTGGTTTTTGTCGGAGCTTTTGGTGTTGCCGAAATTAGAGTTTTAACAATGGTTGGTACTTTGGGAATTTTACTTGGCGCTGCTTATATGTTGTGGACTTTACAAAGAATTTTCTTCGGCGAATTTAATAAAAAGTGGGAAGATGTTTTAACTGATATCACATTTAGAGAATATGCAATGTTTATTCCTTTAACAATTATAATTGTGTTTTTAGGAATCTATCCATCGGCAATGTTGGATATAATGAATACATCTGTTAATACACTTGTACAATTTTTAAGCGATAAAGCTCAAGGTTTTTCCTTAAGCGGAATGTAATTTATAATAAATTTTTACTCAGAATTCTGATAATAAAATGTTTGAAAATCTTTTAACCGATATCTCTTTAATAATTCCGGAAGTAATAATTTCGGGAACATTGCTTCTATTAGTTTTGGTTGATTTAATTTATAACAAAGATAAATCAATAATTCCTTTTATTGGATTGATTGGATTATTTATTGCATTATATTTTGCGATAAATGGTTTGAGCATAAATTCAACTGCATTTGTTGTAAGTTCCACAAATAATGATTATGGATTATTAACTATTGATTCATTCGGTTCATATTTTAAGATTATAATTTTAATTACTTCTATTCTAATAATTTTATTCGCAAAAAATTCAGCGGAAATAAAAAATGTATCAGAGCGTTCCGGCGAATTTTATACTTTAATTTTCGGAATGATTTTGGGAATGCTTTTTATGGTTTCCGCTTCTGATTTGATAATGATTTATTTATCCGTAGAATTACTTTCACTTTCCTCTTACGTTTTAGCCGGATTTACAAAATTAAGAGATAGAGATACTGAGGCTTCGTTAAAATATTTAGTTTACGGCGCTGCTTCATCGGGAATTATGCTTTTCGGAATTTCAATAATTTATGGCTTAACTGGTAATACAAATTTATTTGTAATTAATGATGTTTTTAAATCGACAAGTCTAAATCTATTAGCATATTCCTTTTCAATAATTTTATTTTTTACCGGAATTGGATTTAAAATTTCAGCAGTTCCATTTCATTTCTGGACTCCGGATGTTTATGAAGGTGCTCCAATTTCTGTTACTGCATTTTTATCTGTCGCAAGTAAAGCCGCCGGTTTTGCTCTTCTAATCCGATTTATTAAAACAACATTTTTGTTGAAAGAAGTTAGCGGAAGCTGGATTCTTTTAGAAGGATTTGACTGGCAAAGTTTTATTATAGTTATTTCGATTTTAACAATGACACTTGGAAATTTTGCTGCATTGTGGCAAGATAATGTTAAAAGAATGCTTGCATATTCAAGTATTGCACACGCGGGATATATGCTTTTGGGAATTGCTGTTTTAAGCGATCAAGGTTTATTAGCGGTAATGATTTATTTCTTAGTTTATTTACTTATGAATATTGGCGCTTTCTATATTGTTATGATTATTGCTAATCAAATAAATTCCGAAAATTTAAATGATTATAATAAACTTGGATATGCTTCCCCATTTCTCGGCGTTTCACTTACAGTATTTTTAATTTCTTTAACCGGTTTACCGCCAACAGCCGGATTTATTTCAAAACTTTATATTTTCATTTCTTTAATTGATGCAAAAATGATTTTTGTTGCAGTTGTTGCAGTTTTAAACAGTGTTGTTTCACTATATTATTATATCAGAATTCTCAAACACATGTTTATTAGCGAAGCTGAGCAAGAAGTTCCGCAATTAAAACTTTCGGCTAACGAAATTGTTTTCATTCTTATTTTGTTAATTCCAACGTTACTTTTTGGAATTTACTTTTCACCGCTTGTTGATTTTGCCCAAAATTGTTTGGCAATTTTAATTAATTAATTTTAACTCTTGTAAATCTGTAAATACTTTTTTATTTTATATACGACAATTTTAGTCGTGTTTATGATAAAAATTTCTAAATCCGTTGAATATTCAATTCTTGCACTAAAATATATTTCTGATAATAAAGAAGTTAAATTAAGCAGCTCAACTATTTCCGGCGAGCTAAATATTCCTTACGATTTATTAGCCAAATTGCTGCAAAAATTAGTGCGAAAAGGAATTATAAAATCAGAGCAAGGAAAATATGGAGGTTATACTCTTATTGTTCCATCTGAAAAACTTACAATTCTGCAAATTATTAATGCCTTGGATGAAAATATTCAACTAACAAATTGTAGTTTTGAAAATGCTACAACGGAAAATTGCGGGCGGCTAAATAATTGTTTTATAAGAACTCCTTTTTTGAATTTACAAAATAAAATTAATGATATTTTTGAATCAATTACATTGCACGAAATTTCAAATTAATATATTAGAGACATTATGAATCAGCTTGAACATTTAAAATCAAACAAAAACATTTTTTTCAACTTTATGAAAGAAGATTATCCGTTATTTAGATATTCAAATTTATTTTTGCGCGATCTTCAATATGCAATTAAATCATATTTTGATATGAAAGAAAATCCAATTAGTTATTCTCAAGCAGAAATAATTGCAAGAAATTTTATTGATGAATTATTAAAATCAAATGATATTTTGCAAATTGATAAAAAATCTTGGAAAGTAAATTTTGATATTGGAATTAAACACAAAGTTTCAGAACCGGAAGGAGTTTCAAATGAACAGCTCAATTGATACAAGTTCAACAATTACAATTTCGGAAAAAGCTATAAAACAAGTTAAACAAATTATGAGTGAAAATAATATTCCAGAAAATTATTCGCTGCGAATAAGTGTAAAAGGCGGAGGATGTTCCGGTTTCACATATAATTTAGGCTTTGACGGTGACGAAAAAGACGGAGATACTTTTTTCGAAAATGATAATTTTAAAATCGTTGTTGATGGAAAAAGTTTATTTTATTTACTTGGAACCGAGCTTGATTTTAGTGATGGTTTAAATGGAAGAGGTTTTATTTTTAATAATCCAAACGCAACCAAAACTTGCGGCTGCGGTGAATCTTTCGGAGTTTAGATGAAAAGAAATCAATTTTTAATGTCGCTTGGAATTTTACCATTTGTAACATTTAGTTCAAAGATTAATTTATTATCGAATAAAAACAAAAGGAGTAATAATATGAGTAAGTTTGAATTGCCAGCTTTACCATATGATTTTAATGCACTTGAACCATACATTGACGCAAAAACAATGGAAATTCATCACGGAAAACATCATGCTGCATATGTAAATAATTTAAATACTGCAATTGCCGGAACCGAGATGGAAGGAAAAACTTTAGAAGAATTATTAGCTAATATTTCAAAATTTCCGGCAGCGGTTAGAAATAATGGCGGCGGACATTTTAATCATTCACTTTTCTGGACAATTATGGGAAAAGGAAAAGGTGGAGTTCCAACCGGTAAATTAGCTGAAGAAATTAATTCAACATTCGGATCATTTGAAAGTTTTAAAGAAACATTTTCTAAAGCTGGTGCAACAAGATTTGGATCGGGCTGGGCTTGGTTAGTTGTTTCCGGAAGAAAATTAGTTGTTTCATCCACACCAAATCAAGATAATCCTTTAATGGATGTTGCTGAAGTACAAGGAACTCCAATTTTAGGATTGGATGTTTGGGAACATGCTTATTATTTACATTACCAAAATAGAAGACCTGATTATATTACAGCTTTTTGGAATGTTATTGATTGGGATGCTGTTTCAAAACGTTTTAATGATGCAAAATAATTTGATGTAATTTAACAAAAGGGTTTAAATATATTTTTAAACCCTTTTTATTATAAATCCAAGTTTATAAAGAAGAATATTTGTGTACTGTCTTTAATCTATTTATAGCTCTTTTCAAAGCAAGTTCGGCACGCATTTCATCAACATTCTCATTTCGCTTATTTTTCAATCTATTTTCTGCGCGTATTTTTGCTTCTTCTGCTCTCTTTATATCGATAGAATCTGCTCGTTCAAAAGATTCAGCCAAAATAATAATTTTATTGTTTGATAATTCTAAAGTTCCGCCGCTTGTTGAATATATTAATTTAGAATTTTCAGTTTCTTCAATTTTAATTTCTCCAATTTCTAAAGAACTTATTATTGGCGCATGATTAAAAAGTATTTGAAAATTTCCGTTAGTTCCAGGAACAGTTACAGAAATTACTTTTCCTTCATATCCAATTTTACTTGGAGTAATTATTTCTAAGTCCAACTTTTTCATGTTAAGCCATTTTTTTAGCTTTTTCTACAGCTTCTTCAATTGTACCAACATACATAAAAGCCATTTCTGGTAAATTATCATGTTTGCCTTCAAGAATTTCCTTGAAGCTTCTTATAGTATCTTCTAATTTTACATACTTACCCGGAATTCCCGTAAATTGTTCAGCAACATGAAACGGCTGACTTAAAAATCTTTGAATTCTTCTAGCTCTTCTAACTACAACTTTATCATCTTCTGAAAGTTCATCCATGCCCAAAATATTAATAATGTCTTGTAAATCTTTATATGCTTGCAAAATTTCTTTAACTTGACTTGCAACTTTATAATGTTCTTGTCCTAAAATTCCCGGTTCAAGAATTCTAGATGTTGAATCTAAAGGATCAACAGCCGGATAAATTCCTAATTCAGAAATTTGTCTACTTAAAACCGTGGTAGCATCCAAATGAGAAAAAGCAGTTGCCGGTGCCGGATCAGTTAAGTCATCAGCCGGAACATAAATTGCTTGAACAGATGTAATTGAACCTTTATCAGTTGATGTAATTCTTTCTTGCAACTCACCCATTTCCGAAGCTAAGTTTGGCTGATATCCAACCGCAGAAGGCATTCTTCCTAACAAAGCACTTACTTCTGAACCAGCTTGCGTAAAACGGAAAATATTATCAATAAACAATAAAACATCTCTTTCTTCAACATCTCTAAAATATTCTGCCATTGTTAAACCGGTAAGACCAACTCTTAATCTTGCGCCTGGAGGTTCATTCATTTGTCCAAATACTAAAGCAGTTTTATCCAAAACTCCGGATTCTTTCATTTCTCGCCAAAGATCATTCCCTTCTCTTGTTCTTTCACCAACTCCGGTAAATACTGAGTAACCACCGTGCTGTGAAGCAATATTATGAATGAGTTCTTGAATAATTACAGTTTTACCAACTCCGGCCCCACCGAATAAACCAGTTTTACCGCCTTTAGAATATGGCTCTAACAAATCTATAACTTTAATTCCGGTTTCAAACATTTCCTGCGAAGTAGAAAGTTTATTAAATGCCGGTGCATGATGATGAATCGGAGCTTTTCGTTCAGTTTTAATTTCACCTAATTCATCAATTCCTTCGCCTAAAACATTTATTAAACGTCCTAAAGTTTCTGGTCCAACCGGAACAGAAATTGGTTCGCCGGTATCTATCGCTTTCATTCCTCTAACTAATCCATCAGTAATATCCATCGCAATAGATCTTATTCTGTTTTCGCCAAGATGCTGTTGAACTTCTAAAGTTAAAACTGATTTTACTCCATCATCTTCGCGTGGAATATGAATTGCGTTATAAATTTCCGGAAGTTTTCCACCTGAAAAATCAATATCCACAACTGGACCAATTACTCTGACAATTGTTCCTTCGTTAATAGCCATTTTTCTCCTTTATGTAATAAAACAATTTGTAAAGTTAGGGATTATTGAATTATTTTTCAATTTATTACTTTTAAACTATTTTAATAATGTCATTTTTTTTACAGAAATTTTGTTATTTATTTGCATAACGCAAAAATAAATCCCCGTTGTTAGATTTTCTGCATTAAAATTAATTTCATAATTTCCGGGCAATTGAATTTTATTGACTAAAGTTTTTATTTCCCTTCCAAGAACATCATAAACCCTTAGTTGTAGAGACGCAAAATTTTGGGTCTCTACGGTACCAATTGAATATTTAATTGTTGTACTCGCATTAAACGGATTTGGATAATTCTGAATTAACACAAATTGATTTACAATTTTAATATCAGATTTAATTGAAGTAAGAGGTTCAACTTTAAAATCGGCAAAAACCGGAAGATGATCCGATGAATAATAAAGTGCTGTGGCAATTTCATCTGAAACCGAGGCATTAGGCAATTCGCTGATTGCTTTGTTAAAATGATTTCCGTCATTTCCAAAAGATATGTAAGTGTTAGGAATGTATGTAATTCCCCCAGTATCAATAATTGATTGTGAAGCAAGAATCATATCAAATCTATCATCAATTCCACCGGTTGAGCCTTCATCTGAAAGATTTGCTAATCTTGTTGATTGCGTATGAATTCCTCTGTAAGTTGAATTATTATGCCAATAACCAATTTGATTTATCGGATCTAAAAAATATCCGGAATTTGTTTTTTCAATTAATTCTTGAAATGCTGGCTCTGTAGAATAATAAATATTCAAATCCCCGACTAACAAATAATTTTTACCTGGAGAAAATTTATCTGTAACTTCTCTTAAAATTTTCACTTCTTCCAATCGTTTTTGTCGATCTGTTTCCGAATCACTTGCTTTTAAGTGGGCAGAAAAAATAATTAATGTATCATTCGTATTTTTATGAACAAAAATAAGTTTGGAAATATTTCTTAAAGCGGTGGAAATTGGTTCATTATCAATAAAATTAAAAACTGAATCTTTATAAAAAAGTGCATTATCGGTATCGTAACCGTTGACAAATTCTCCGGCTGTATAATTCGAATCTAAAACTTCATTTAGAAATAATTCAACACCGGCAGCACTTTCCATTTCTTGTA
This sequence comes from Ignavibacteriota bacterium, assembly GCA_016708125.1. NCBI lineage: Bacteria > Pseudomonadati > Ignavibacteriota > Ignavibacteriota bacterium. Next base: position 4,366,560 of record JADJGF010000001.1, read on the forward strand.
CGACTAAAATATCCGGCTTTATTTCATTAATAATTTTCTTGAAATACGGATTTCGTGTTGAAGAAATTTTGCTTGGATAATTTAAAATATTATATGTCATTACTCGGAAAGTATCTTGAGCGAAAATAATAGAATGCGAAAAAAATACAAAAAGTAAAATGTTAAATTTATTTTTTTTCATTTAATCAATTTCAGTTGAAAGAATAAATCGTAAAATTCTGTTATTACCCGTATCCAATATGTATAAAGTTCTATCATAATGTGCAACGGCATGCGGCGATGACATAATTTCAGTTCCGCCAAAAGATTCTAATTCATCACCAAATGTATTGAATTTGAAAACACTATCTTTTTCTGCATCAGCAACATAAATATTATTTGATTCATCCAAAGCAATATCTTCCGGTTTACCAAATTTATTTACACTCATTAAATCGCAAGAAAACGCACTCAGTTTTGAAAGATATCCTTCAAAATCTGAATTAGAAATAAATTCCAGCCACTGAACTTTAAAACTATTATTTCCGACTAAAGTTAGAATAACATCCGCACTTTTTGAATTAAATGAAGTAAGTGAACTAATTTGATTTGCAGATAAAATTCCGGTTCCTTCCGGTTCCAAGCCCGGAATTTTAAATAATGAAATTGTACCGTTATTTAGAAATCTTACTCTAATTATTGTATTGTCTCTATCAACTGGATTTGAATTTGACGGACCTTTCCTTGAAACATAAACTGAGTTATCATAAAAAGTGCAAACTCCGGTGTAAAATCTATCACTTCTGTTAAATGCAAAAGGATCAATACTTGGATTTTGAGGAAGAATTCTTTCCAATTTTGTGTTTGATAAAATATGACCGGTTTCAACCAAATCAATTTTATATAATGCGCTAAAAGTCAAATTTTGATTATTAATTAAAGTATCAAACTCTGCAACAACAAATAAATTAAGTTTGTAATCTTGCGCAATTGCAATTGGTTTTTTAATATTTATTTCACCCAAAATTTGTCCGGAAATATCAAGCATAACAATTTTATTATTATCAGTATCGGCGACATAAATGAATAAATCTTTTCCAATAATCATGTCTTGCGGATTATTAAAACCGATCCAATTTGGAAATTGCTGAATATAAAGTGTATCTCCAAAATTGCCGCCATTATCAGTTTTGGAAATATTTAAATCGTTAATATCAAATTTATCTGTGCAAGAAAATGCAAAGATTATCAATCCAATAATTGCAGAAAATTTTAATATCGATATGATTTTTTTATTTAACATTTTGTTTTACAAACCAAGAATAATTGAAAATCTGTGAGCTGAACCAAGTCGTTCAAAATTTACAAATGAATAATCCAGAGTAAAATCAGCAAAATCATTATTCATATTTACGCCCGCACCAAATGAAAGATCTTGTTCATCAACATTAATTTTATAACCACCACGTATAAAAAACATTTCATGCCACGAATACTCAATTCCGGTTGATACATTTTCACTATTGTCATTTGGATGATTAAGCTGAATTGAAGTTGTAATTCTATGATTTTCATTTTGATAAGGTTCTAAAGCAAAACCAATTCTAAACATTGTAGGAGGAGAAAACGACTGCCATTGCTCTTTTTTTCTTCCGCCGAATAAAATTACTTTTCCATCCGGAGCTAATTCATTTCCAAAATTTGTAATTGTAACTGCAAATCTTGTTGAACCTAAACCAGTGTAATAAAAAGTTCCTAAATCTACTAAAACTCCGCGCATTTTTAATTTATCTAAAGTTTCTTCAAAATACCTAATTGTTGCACCAAAGCTGAATTGTTCGGTCATCTTTCTTGAATAAGTTGCAGAAACTGCAAAGTCACCAAAAGAAAAATATTCGCCGGTTCCAAACGGATTAACTTCCGTTGTAACTTTCATATCTTCCATATGAAGAGATGTTAACGAAATTCCTACTGCATCATTTGTTGATAAATGATAATTTGCGCCAAGAAATTCATGTCCAATATCTACAATCCAATTATTGTGAGAAAACATTATTTCATTTTTTTCTGATAAAACCAATCCCGCTGGATTCCAATAAAGCGAAGAAACATCATTTGCAATTGCTACAAATGCATCGCCCATTGCCGTAGCTCTTCCGCCAACTCCAATTTTAAGAAATTGCGCTGTAGAAATTCCGGCTCGCTGTCCACCCAAAGTTGGGAAAAGTTGAGCATTCAATTCTACAACTGAGAGAAATATTAGTAAAAATATTGTAAATATTTTATTCATAAATTTTTTTATAAAACTCAAAAAACAAAAGTCAAATTACAAACAAACGACAAATAACAAATTTTAGAACTCAAATTTCAAATTCAAAAAAAAGCAAAAACCAAATTTCAAATAATTTTCAAACTCAAAAACACAAAATTTAAAATACATTTATTGAGACTTTTCAATAATTGCAGAAAATATTTTTGTTAATTCAACTGATTCTTGAATAAGTTTTTTAATTTCATTTTTATTTTCCAACTCATTTGTTTCATCAATTAAACGCAGCCAATAACCACTTTCTTTTGCTTCTTTTCTGCTTATTTGAACTTTCAGTAAAAAATCTTTCTTACCTAATGATTCATTTGCTTCAATATAATTTGCACCAACAGAACCGGAAGATCTAATAACTTGCTTAGAATCTTCGCCATTCGCAATTGTCTTTGGAAGAGTTTTAATTAAAATTCTTACAGATTTCGCAAACTCAAATGTTCTTTCTTCAAGATCATATTTTGGTTTTATATTTTGAATATTGTTCATTGAAATTTATTTGTTATTTGTCTTTTGTTTTTTGTTATTTAAAACTTTAGACTAACTCCAAACTTTATATTTCTTCTTGTTAAATATCTTGCCGGATTATACGGATATGGATTTAACGGTGCTTGCAAATCCGGATAATTGGGATCATTCCAAGTTGACGGAGTTGCATCACCAATTTCATAAGCTTTTCCGGTTACTGGATTTACAATTGCAGAATTTTCAATATCAAATAAATTATTTACTTCTGTAAATACTGAAAAATTTAATCCATAAAATTTAAAATATTTTTCTATATTCATATCGACCCAAAACCAATTATCACCTACTGATTCTAAAATATTTGTTCTGTCATAAGCATATTCCGGTCTGCTATCAGTATCATAATTTCCGGTAAAAATATATTCGGTATATCGTTTCCCGGATTGATAAAATAATCTGAAATAAATATTTATATCATCTAAAATTCCAGAAGCAAAACCAAATAACGGTTCATCCTTTTCTATGTAAAAATTCATACTTCCGTTGAAAGTAAAAGGTCTATCCCAAGACATAAATTGTTCTTTAATTGATTCATCCAAATCGCCGCGTAAAATTAAAACTCCTTCTTCAGCCGATGAACTTTTGCCGGTAATAATTGCGTAAGACAATGACAACATTCCGTTAAACCATTTCCCAATTCTTTTTTTATACTCTAATTCAACGCCGCGCGATTTTGCATAATCCAAATTTGCATAAGTTGTAAAGGATTGAGTTGCAAATCTAGGCGATGTAATTTTTGCAGTTCGCGTTCTCACATAATCAAAAATATCTTTGTAGTAAGCTGTAACTGTTAAAACGTCATCTGTAGAAAATTGATTTTTTAATCCAAGCTCATATGCAACAGTCGTTTCCGGATTTAAATTTGGATTTCCAAAAGTTTGAAATGATGACTGCGCATTTGTTGGACTAAGTTTTGCATAAATATATTTTGGATTCGGCCATTTGCTGAAATGTCCGTATGAAAAAAATAAAACTTGATTATCAGTTACCGGATGTGAAATTCCCAAGCGCGGACTTAGCCTTGCTTTGAATCTATTTCCGTTAAACCACTTAAAAGTATCTTCTTTATATTTTATTCTTGTTTCATCTGGAATTGTAATAACATCCGGATTTTCAATTGCATCATCAACATATTTTCCAGGGAACCAATAATCTAATCGCATTCCGAAATTTAAAATCATTCCGCTGAAATTTATATTATCTTGAGCATAGAATGATCCTTTTGCCGGATGAACTTTGTAAATATCATTGTTTAATCCAAGTTCGCCGATCCAAGGTTTGTAAATATCAATCACTTGCATTTCTTGAAAAATTAAATCGAAGCCGGCTTTAAATTTATTTTTCTCATCAAAAAAACTTGTAACATCACCTTTAAAAGAAAATTCATCAATGTAATGATCACGCCAAGTATAAGGATTTCCTACATCCCAAAATCCATCACCGGGAATTACGCCAATCGTATCAGTATCCAAATTATAATATTCAATCGGAAAAGTTACGATATCTTTCGGCTCAATATATACACTCCAATTCTTACCGTTTGCATCTGCTCTTAAGTTGGAGAAAAATTTATTAATCTTCATAGTATAGAAAGTACTTGAGTTTAATGTGTGAGTCCAAGTAACAGAGTTGAAAGTATTATTGTGAGTAAAAACATTTGCATTATCTAAATTATATTGAAACTCATATTGATAACCCGGGCTTGGTTCAACATACTCTAAATTGGATTGCAACGATTGAGAATTTTGATTTATACTTACCGATTGATTATACGAATAATCTAATTTCATAGTTGGCGAAATTGCATAAGTTAATTTGCCGAGCCAGAACCAATTATTTTCCGCACGCGGAGAAAATTTTGTTCCGTGAAATGTTGAAGAATAAATTTGTGATGCTGTTGGTTTATAATAACCTTGAGTAATTCCATCGCTAATTCCCATATAAAAATTTGCGAAGAAAGAAAGTTTTCCAGGAATTTGCAATCCTAATTGTGGAAGTAAAAAAGTTGTTATTGGTTCAGGTCCGCTAAAATTTGCTTCTGCTACATCCAAGTTAAAAACATGAGAAGATGATTTATTTCCAAAATTATCACGCTTATATGAAATTGTTCCAGAATATTTTTCTCCGCCTTCACGAGTCTTAACATTTATAACTCCGGAAGTCGCTTGACCAAATTCTGCATTAAATCCGCCGGTAATAACTTCAACTTCTTCAATTGCATTGGCGCTTAATTGCAAACCAAATCCGGTTCCAGCTAATGGGTCTTGAATGGAAACACCATCCAACAAAAATGCATTTTCATAAGATCTACCTCCGCGGATATGAATTGCATTATCAGATTGAACAACACCAGCTTGCTGAGTAACAATATCTTTAACATTTTCAATTACTGCAACTTCAATTTCATCTCTTCCTATTGATTTTACACTTTGTGTTTCTTCCGCATCAACCAAAGGTTTTTCTCCAACTACAACAACATCTTGTTCCATTGTTAAAACAGTTTCTTCCATATTGATATCAAGCAATGTTGTTTTATTTGATAGAACTTCAATTCCGGTAAAAACCATTTGCTTAAAACCAATTAATGTTGCTTTAACTGTATATTTTCCGGGAGTGATTTTTTCAATTACAAAATTTCCATTGTAATCAGTTGCTGCGCCGTAATATGTTCCTTCAATTATAATATTTACGCCGGGCAAAGCATCTTTTAAATTTTTATCAATTACTTTCCCTTGAATCTTTCCGGTGTTTTGAGCAGAAATTATTGATTGAAATAATAAAAATATTATTAAAATTTTCTTCATTAATTCAATCCAAACTCATTTACAAAAATATGATTGAGTAAATTTCCAACATTTCCATTTGCATCACATTGATGAAGTGGAAGTCCGATAAAAAATAAATTTTTGGTATGATTTATCAAACCAATACTTCCGTTAATTTGACTGCTTGTCAAATCATAAACTTTGGATGCAGTAATTTCACTTACTTTAAAAGTTCTTACAAAGCCAATTGTGGATTGGGTTTTTAAGGTTGGATAATTTTCAAATTCCGTTGAAGGTAAAATATTTGCACCAGCAAACATAAAAGATAAAGTTTTTTTACTATCAAAACTTTCTATTGGTAAAAACGTTTGAGCAATTTGTGTTGAAAATTCAAAATTATCCGATGAATCTTGAAACGTCATTGAGAAGGCAATTTTTCCACCATTCTGTAAATAATTTTGCGTTACTAAATTTGCTAAATCAATTCTCGGATTTGAACCGGAATACCAAAATATATATTTGAAAAGATTTAAAGTATTTTTGAATGTTATTGCTTCATAAGGAAACGAAATATTTTCCAAATCAAGTTCGTTAAATTTTCCATCTGCAAAAATGTTAAAATTGTTTCTATAGAATTCTGCAGCTTGAGTTCCGCCAATAAAATCATCAAGAATTAATAAATCCCCTTTTGGTTTTGAAACAAACCAAGTTCTGCTTGTATCTGGCAAAGGTAAAAATTTGGATTTTGATCCGCTTACATCAACACCGCGAATGTACAATCTATTAAAATTATCCAATTGCAAATTTTGAAGTTTTTGCGATTGCAATTTATTTTCATCGGCATTTATAAAAATATTCATTTTGGGAATTGTGGAATTTATATCATCAACAATTAGAGAGATTAATCGCGTTGAACCATTTAACGAAACAAAATTGTTTGTATCATTTAGTGCAAGATGAATTTCAGTAATTGTCTCATTTCCGTCAAGATCAAATGCGTTCCATCCAATTGTCATAGCTGGAAACGAAATTTCCGGAAGAACACTTAAATCATTCCATGTAATTTCCGGCGGTGAATTTTTAATTGGGAATTTTTGCGCTGCGGGAGTTTCATCAATTAATCCAAAATCAATAAACGGTTCGCCATTATCATAAATATTATTTCCATTTAAATCTGTAAAAGGTTCTGAGCCAATATTAGAATTGTTAAAAATAATTTCATTATCATAAATTCCATTGCCGGAATTATCAATTGCGGAAATATAAAATACATAAAATGTATCTACGGTACCGATTGGGAGCGCAAATGTAGAATCATTGGAAGTTGTAAAATTCCAAGTTTGATTTATTCCTTCCCATTTAAAAATATAACCAATTATTAATCCGTCTTTATCATCGCCCCACCAATGAACTTGGAGTTTACTTTTTTGCTGACTTATTTCTGAATTTGTGTAAATAAATAAATGAGTTTCCGGCGATTGATTTTCAACCGGATTATCATTTAGTGTTTCATTACAACTTGAAATTGCAACAATAAGAAACAATATAAAATATTTTAGTAATTTTTTTTTCAATTTCGTTTTTTTTGTAGAGACGCAAAATGTTACGTCTCTACATATTCAATTATTTTATTAACATCATTTTTTTTGTTTGATAAAAATCACCGGATTTTAAAGTATAGAAATAAATCCCGGTTGATAAATATCCGGCATCAAATTTAACTTCATAATTTCCGGGAGTATGAACTTTGTTAATTAACGTTTTTATTTCTCTGCCAAGCACATCGTAAATTTTCAAAGTTACCCTCGAGCTAAAACTCGAAGCAACATTTGGAATTGAATAATTAATTATGGTGCTAGGGTTAAACGGATTTGGATAATTTTGTGATAAACTATAAACTTCTGGTACAACTTTTTCTTGACTAATATTTGTTACGTGTCCTACGAAATCATCATTTTTCCTTGGAACAAGTTTATAATTGCTAAATGAATAAAATAAAATTCCGGTAATGCTTTCAAACGTATGTCCGGCTTCAATTTTAATTCCTTTTCCTTCCAATGCTGAATCCCACATATTATGATAGTCATGTGTTCCGTCTTGAAGCTCTAATCTCATTTGAACATTTGATGTATCTGTAATATAAATTTCGCCAAAATTTCTGCTGCCGCCGCTTCCTTCATCCGGTCCATCAGTAATGCCATCGGCGTTTGCATCAACAACAGTTACATTATTAATTTTCACCAAAACTCCTTCATAAGATTCTGCCGGTAGTGAACCATCACTTGATGAGCCAATATTCGCTGTTGAAATTAATTCTACTTCCGGATAAATTGGTGGAAACCAATCTGCTAATGAATATCCCACTTTTGCACCAATATCCAAAGTACCGATTCTTGTAACTCCGAAACTTTCATTTACAATTCCAGTTACAAATACATGTTCATTTCTTGGTGCTTCTTCAGCTTCAACTCCAAAAATTTGAATTCCGCTCCATGGTCCATTTTCATATCCTTGTATATAAACTTGCCGGCCTATATTTGCACCATCACCTTGAATATCAGTCGTGTCAGCAGATACTTGTCCGCTAACTGTAACTTCATATCCATTATAACCACTATATCCGCTTCCGAATGGTGAATACTGAATATCACTAACCGTAAGTGGTCTATCTAAAACCATATAAAAATAACTTCTATCAATATTAAATGGGTTAGTCGAAACTGCATTATCCATATCTGTTGCTTTTATATAAAACTTTACTAATGAAGAGTCATTCTGTGAAGGGATAGTTGCCTCCCAAATTGAATCAGTTGGACTAACAATATTCATTTCAAGAGAATCAAAAGGGGATTCATTTACACTGTAGAAAAGTTTAACTACTTTTACATCTGCTGTAAAGTCTGAATCAATAACTTTTGCTGAAATATTAACATTGTCACCATATTTGACTTCAACTTTATTTCGGATAATATCACTAATGTTAGGAGGACTAACATCACCATATTTAATATCATCTGAGTAAATTGGATTAATCATAAACCAACCTCCAGTAATATTATTTCTTGTTTCAATAAAACCTCGAATAAAATCTACTTTTGTTCCAGAAATTGGAGCCGGTGTGCGTCTAAAAAAATCTGAGTTATTTCCAACAACAATAATAGAGTTATGTTCATCAAAAATACCAAATGAATTATATCCAATACTTATAGCATCAGTTGTAAGAAGGTCTCTAAATTCAACGTATACACCCTCCCATTTTTCTGCAGCATATTTGGGATATCCAGTTCCAATTTGAACAAGAGAGTCTAGCGTTAATAATACTGGTTTTGGTCTTTCTACTTGTCCAACAATATTTGATGCTTCAAATCCAAAAATGTTTAACTGAGTTGTAGTATTAAATTCTCCAACAACACCTGTTAAATTAACTACTAAACCTGAATCTAATAATGCAAAACTTGATGAACCTTCAACATCTCTAACCAGAATTCCTCCCCATTCCGGATTACTTTCATCTTGAAAATAAAATGAAGGAGCACCTGAATGTAATGTAGCAATACTATCTGGATTTACACCTTCATAAGGAGGGTGCATCACTACTCCAGTAACTATAACTGTATCACCTATATATTGTGGTAAAGGTTCTCTATTTGAATCTCCATATAAATTAAGAGAGTCAATAGAGGCAAATTGAATATCTCTAATGGTCACATTTGGATAACTCTGCGAAAATAAATGCTGAGATATTAGTATTAGAAAAAAAAGTATGTTTCTAATTTTCATTTCGTTCCTCTATTTTATTATTAAAAATTTTCCGCGTTTTATATTTCCGTTTTTTTCATTTTTCACAGTAAAAATATATAATCCAGTTGCAATTGCTTGATCGTTTTCTGTTATTAAATCCCAAGCATGTTCCCCACCCGACATTTGCTGTTTTCCATCTTTTGAAAAAGTTTCAAACCATCTCAAATCCGAACCATTACATTGCTGATTATGATATATTTTTTTTACAATATCACCGGAAAGTGTATAAATAATTATTTCACATTCTTGAGGTAAATTATAAAAATAAATTTTTCTTAATCTTTCTGAATTTCCATCCCAGTAAGCTTCACCATAATATGGATTCGGGTAAACACCAATTTCAACATTTTCATCTTCTGTTGATGGTGTTCCCGGAATAACTTTCTGCATATTTGCCAAAGGTCCGCTTTCCAAACTTTCCAAATTATTTTCTTTATCACCTTGATCAAATGCCGTAACAGAATAAATATATTGCCAGCCGTTTAACTGATTTTCGATTTCAAATTTATACCAATATTCCGTATTATCACCTTCAAATGTAATTGGAGATTCTAATTCAATAAAATCAAATCCGGAGTTGAAACCGATTTCATTAATAGAACTATCAAATTCAGCAACCATAATTAACGAGGAATTAATATCTTGAGATTCGGTTAAATCATAACCAGGATTTGTTCTATAAATTCTGTATCCTTCAAAATCTTTTTTTGCAGAGATCGGATCAATTGATTGCTCTGATCTTTTATCCCAATAAATTGTTACAGATTGATTCTGCGGAATTACTTTTACTTTAGGTGGGGTTGGCGGAGCTGGTAAAATATATCTTGTGATTTTTCCATTGCCGTCTAAATCTTCATCGGGATCCAAAACTCCATTAGCATTTTTATCTTCACCGTTATAAGCACGCAAAGCCCAGCTTGCATTTAAATAAAAATCTGATTTCTGTTCATCGGTATCGAAAGAAGGCAAATCATTGCCGGTTTTTTTTGCCGCAACAATTGCAAAAGTTACGTTTACAGAATCTTTTGGAGCAAGTGAATTTTTAATTCCGGTTGCAATTAACATTGATCTATTACTTGCAGATTTTATAGCATCCGGTTTTATTGCTTCATTTTCGCCGAATCTATTTAAACCGCCGTAATAACCCAACATTTTTTGAAATCGTTGAACATCATTTTGTGGTGCAAAATAATTTGGATCTGTTGTATTTCTGAATTGCCAGTTTACAAAATTTACTCTATCAATTTCTTTATCAGCTCCAAGAAATTGTATTCCAACATAACTATCTGTAAATCCAACATCCCCGGTTGCGTCAAATTCGTAAGCAATTTTTAACGAATCACTATATCCGTTTCCGCCTTTATTAAAAAAAGCGCTTCCGGTTCTTGGCGAAGTGATATTTGTATTTCTTACAACTGTGTCTGTCCAAAGTCCAACATGTAAACTATCCAAATATTTATTTGATGTATTTTTTATCCAATAATTTAGAATTACAAAAAAATCTGCAAATGGGAAATTCCATGCATAAGTTTCTTGGTGAATGCTAATTCCCAACGGACGATGATCAACAATTAATTCTCCATTGCTTAAGTTTGTGTTTGTATCGACAAAATCCATAACAAAATCTTGATGAGAAATAGCTTTTGGATCGAAGAATTTTGAATCCAACAATGATGATCTTTCTCTTACAACACTTCCTTGATTGTTTGTAAATTCAAAACCGCCACCGCGTGCAGAAACTGATGACGCATCAACTGCACCGGTTGTAACAAAAGGACCTAATTTATTATTTCCATTTTCATCACTTAAAAATCCGCCGATCCAAAGCCCGCCGTCAAAAATATGTTCAATTCCGCTTCCTATTGGGTATTCGCAAGAAGGCTGTTCTGGCCAAAGACTAAAACCGTGACCGTAAGTTCCAAAGTTTGTTATAGTTAAGCCAATATTCCCAACATTTGTAAATTTGGAATTATCATCATCGGCAACTTTATTTAAGATTTGCTGATTTGATTGGGGATAAATAATCGACGTAAATAAAATAAATAACAATAGTAAAACTTTTTTCATAACAAATTTAAAGTAAGGGATTTTTTATCAGTAATTTAGAATTGATAATTTGATCGTGATTTAAATCTTCAGTGAAAAGTAAATTACATTCATTTTCAATAGCAGAAGCAATAATTAAAGAATCCCAATAAGAAAATTTATACTTATTCTTAATATTTAAAGCAACAACTATTGTACCTAAATCCAAAGATACAATTTCAAATAATTCATTTAGAAAATCTATTTTATCTAAAGCTTTTTTTTCCGTTAAAGAATTTTCAACATATTTAAGTGAAACATTTAAAAATTCGTTTACGACTTGAGTACTTATTATGAGTCTTGCTTTTCCAAAAAACTGATTTAATAAATCCTTTACTTTTTCTCTCTTTACAGATTCACTTTTATCAAACATATAAACAATAAGATTCGTATCAAAAAATATTTTATCTATCATGCAGATTTTCACGATAATTATATTTCTTTTCACCCATCTCCCAACTAAGTTTATCTATTTTTTTTAAAATGTATTTTTTTAATTCACTTTTAGATAAACTATTCTTCGATATTGTTTTTTTTATTTTTTTTTCTTTTTCCATTGTAAATATTATAAAGATTAAGTTATCAATTTCAGATTTCAAAATACAATCAAACTATTTGAATTTCAAATCAATAATAAAAAACCCGTACATTTTGTACGGGCTTAAATTTAAATTTTAGAAATATTTTTATATTGTTACCGAGCTTTCTTCCACCATTTCCATTCCTCTTCTAAGTGCTTGTTCATTGAGCGGAATTAAGTTATGATATCTTTCGGGAAGAACTTTTTTCAATCCTTCTAATATATTTGTAATTTCTATTATTGGTCTTTTTTTCAAAAAACCTCCAAGCATAATCATATTCATAATTTTAATATTTTTCATTTTCGCAGCTTCTTTCGTTGCATCAATTCCAATAATTTCAATATCGTTTCTTGTCGGAGGATGAATAACATTATTTGCTTCATAGAGCAATAAACCATTAGGTTTTACGGCTTTTTCAAATTTATCAACAGATGGTTGATTAAGCGCAATTACAGTATCATATTTTGAAACAATTGGCGAGCTGATTTTTGTATCACTAATTATTGCAATGCAATTTGCAGTTCCGCCGCGCATTTCCGGTCCGTAAGATGGCATCCAACTCACTTCTTTATTTTCAATCATTCCGGAATAACATAAAATCATTCCCATTGATAAAACACCTTGACCGCCAAATCCGGCAATAATAATTTCTTCAGTCATAATTAATTCCTCCCATTTGGTAACTTAATATCGCCGAGCGGATAATACGGAAGCATATTTTCTTCAAGCCAGTGATTTGATTCGATCGGCGTCATCTTCCAATTTGATGGGCAGTTTGAAACAATTTCTATAAAGCAAGTTCCCTTTTTGTCTTTTTGTAATTCAAATGCTTTCTGAATTGCTTTTTTCGTTTTGCGCACATTATTCGGTTTGTGAACTGATTGACGAGTTACGTAATAAGTTCCGGGCAGCATCGCAACTAACTCAGTAATTTTTAAAGGATTTCCCATTGTTGCAACGTCTCTTCCAAATGGAGAAGTTGTTGATTTCATTCCCGGCAAAGTGGTTGGAGCCATTTGTCCGCCGGTCATTCCGTAAATTCCATTATTGATAAATAGAATTAAAATATTTTCACCACGATTGCATGTGTGAATTGTTTCGCCGGTTCCGATTGCAGCTAAATCGCCATCGCCTTGATAGGAAAAAACATATTTTTCCGGAAGAACTCTTTTAATTCCGGTTGCTGCAGCAGAAGCTCTTCCATGAGCTGCTTCTGAAAAATCAATATTTAAATAATTATATGCCAGAACTGAACATCCCACTGGTGCAACACCAATTACCTCAGACTGTATTCCCATTTCATCAATAACTTCCGCTAAAATTCTATGAACTACACCATGACCGCAGCCCGGACAATAATGCATATCTACATCTAACAAAGTGCCCGGTTTTTCATAAACTATATTTTCCGGTGAAATAATTTCAGCGTGTTCACATCTTAATGTATGTTCAAAATGTTCATCATCAATTAATGCTTTTTCATTCATGCGGCACCTCCAACTAATTTTTCTTCAATTGCCTTTAAAATTTCTTCTGGACCCGGAACAACTCCGCCCATTCTTCCATAAAACTTAACCGGAATTTTTCCGTTTACGGCAAGCCTAACATCTTCAACCATTTGCCCAGCACTCATTTCAACATCTAAAATACCTTTTACTTGATCGGCAAGTTTGTTGATAATTTCATAAGGATAAGGGAATAATGAAATTGGTCGAAGTACACCGACTTTAATTCCTTTTTCTCTGGCAAGATGTGCAGCTTTTGTACAAATTCGGGCAACCAATCCATAAGCAACAATTAAATATTCAGCATCATCACAATCAATAGCTTCATATCTAATTTCATTCTTCTCAATTTCTTTATACTTTTTTTGAAGATGGATATTAATAATTTCCATTTCTTCTGCTTTAAGATTTAACGAAGTTATAATATTATGATTTCTTTCTTTTACTTTTCCGGTTAATGCCCAATCTAATATTTCAAATTTTCTTTCTTGCTGAGGAAATAATTCAACTTTTTCCATCATTTGACCAAGAGCGCCATCCGTTAAAATCAATACCGGATTTCGATATTGAAATGCTAACTCAAATCCTAATTTTACAAAATCTGCCATTTCTTGAACTGTTGCCGGAGCTAAAACAATTAATCTATAATCACCGTGTCCGCCGCCTTTTACACTTTGAAAATAATCACTTTGTCCCGGCTGGATTGTTCCTAATCCCGGTCCGCCGCGATTAACATTTACCAACAAACAAGGAAGTTCTGCGCAAGCAATGTAAGAAATTCCTTCTTGCATTAAACTCATCCCGGGACTTGAAGAAGAAGTCATAACTTTCTTTCCGGTTCCGGCGGCGCCATAAACCATATTTATTGAAGCAATTTCACTTTCTGCTTGAAGAACAACCATTCCAGTTCTACTTTCAGCTTCACGACTCAAATATTCCAAAACTTCTGATTGAGGAGTAATTGGATATCCAAAATATGCATCGCAGCCGGCACGAATTGCTGCTTCTGCCAATGCTTCATTACCTTTCATTAATTGTAAATCTTTCATTCGTTCACCTCAATTGAAATGTCGGAAGAAATATTTTTAACTTCTGCAATTTGTTTATTGCCGCTTTCGGTTTTTCTGTAAACCGTAATTGCACCTTCGGGACAAACCAATGCACAATTTGTGCAACCGGTACAATTATCAATAACTTTTACAATGTACAAATAACCTTTGTTGTTTACTTGGCGGGCTCTTTGAAGTGAATCTTGCGGACAAGCTTCAACGCAAAGTTCGCAGCCTTTGCATTTTTCGATATCGATAATAATATCGCCTTTAACTTTTGCCATAAAAAACTCCAATAATTTCTTTCAATGTTATTTAGAGTATAATATTTATGCCAAAATATTTATAAAAATTCATAAAAAGAAGTAAAACAAAAAATTTGTTTAAGTTGAATAGGCTCAATTTAGATTTAGACTTTAGGTCTGATTATTAAATAAAATATATATTTCTTTTCAAATTTGAGAATGATTGAATTTAAATGAGAAAGGGAAAACGTTAAAACGTATAAACGTTGAAATGTAAAGGCGAATAAACGTAGAAATAAAAAACGTTAAAAGTGAAATGTGAAAAGAAAAACGAAAGACAAATTTGTCATTCTGAGGAGTAGAGTAACGTGAGAATCTCTTAAAAAAAGAACACAGAACTCAGAATGAAAGACGATGAGAAGTTAAAAATATATGTTTTTATGCAGATATTTTTTGATTTTCAAAAGGTAATTTTGTTAAAATCAGTTCTTTCAAATCCATTTTTTTTGAGGCGTTATCAATATCTATTCCAACTAAATTTCCGTTGGCATCATAATCTAAAACAATTCCTTCAGCAATTTCATCACTTCTCTCGCTGGTTCTTGATGATAAATCTATGTAAAGTGAATCCGTTTCTTCATAATAATTTATTTTCATTCTTCAAATCTCCTATCTGGAAAAGCATTGTGTATTGTAGTTTTATCTTCTAATGTTACAACTCTTAAAAATTTACCGTTTAGTTCTTCAATTTTAGCCCAAAATCTATATCTATTATCTTCTTGTTTTTCTACTTTTACCGGATTTTCAATTACATAAATGCACCATTCAATTTTTATATAGGGTCTTTTTACAATAACCTCTTTTAGAAAATAATTTGTAAACGAATATTTATCCATGCAGTTAACATAAAAAAGTTATTGTTAAATAAACAATATTTTTGTAATTATTCAAGCCATTACCAAGATACGCAAAAATCTTTCTTGATTACCATAAACTTATTTAATTAGTTTAACAATATAATTTAATGGATTTTTATGAAATTCATTTACCGCAGAAGAAAAACCGAACTTGGCAATTACGCTAAACAAAACATTGAACACAAACTAATACCAATAACTTTCCAAGATTATTTAGTAGAGGTACTAAAACAAATAGGTAAGCGTGAAGATTCAAAAATACTGAGACAAATATTTAGTTTTCAGAAAGAGAGAAAAAAAGAACAGTGGAAAAAGTTCTTATCAGAAAAACAAACATTTGCACCATGGATGCTGGTATTAGATTCCGTTAATAGATCAACCGTTATTTCTGATACTTTTATTTCAAAAATCTTAAATTCTTTTATCTCAAATTTCACATCTAATATCTTCCGATTTGCCTTTTCATTTTTCACATTATTCTTTGCCAACAAAGCATTTTCTCAATCCGTTCCAGTTACTGGAAGAGTAGTAGATGAAACTACACAAACTCCATTATCTAATGTTACAGTTGAAGTCCACACTTCATATAATAATTCTGATCAAAGAGTTGAAACCGGAATTACAGATAACAATGGAAGATTTTCAATAAATGCATCGCTAACAGATATAAAAAATGAAAAAATAATATATGACAATTATTCAATATCAGAAGCATATCCCAATCCAACTTCGGGTATTTCAAATGTAGAATTTGGTGTTCCCAAACAATCAAATATTACACTAAAAGTTTTTAATGTTTTGGGTGAAGAGTGTTTTTCTGACGCTTTTGATGTTTCTCGTGGTGTTTGGCGTTCTGGTTTTGATTTGCGTAATTATGCTGCGGGTTTTTATGTTGTTGGATTGTTTTCTGAAGGTCGTCGTGTTAAGACTTCTAAATTGGTTGTTGATAAGCATGTGTCTTCTGGTGAGTTGTTTTCTTTGTCTCGTGTTTCTGATTATTCTTCTCTTGGTAAGTCTTCTGATGGTTCTAGGTTTATTGATTCTCTCGTGTTTTCTTTTCCTGATTATCGTTGTCTGGTTTTGCGTGATGTCGGTTTTTTAGATGGTCATTTGGATGTTTCTGATGTGTTTTTGCATAAGGTTTTGCGTGATGTTCCTGTGTTTGTTTATGATTTGTTGCGTTGGCGTGAGAAGGAACTTTATGGTGTTGCTAACGCTATGGTTCGTATTGGTAAGGATTCTGTCTTGACTGATTTGAGTGGTCGTGCAATAATGCAGTTAAAGGAGTCTGATATTCCTTATGATGTGCGTATTACTTCTCCGCTTATGCGTCAGCGTGATACTAAAATAAAAATTTTGGATGATCGTTTGCAGGAGTTTGATGTTTTGACTTATGATAGTTATCCTGATAGTATTTATAATTTTATGGTTAAGAATTTTGGTGTTAATGAAGGTATTTCCGGTTTGCCTTTTAGGAGTGCTAAGTGGGGTGTTGTTCCGGAGTTTGTTTTTGCTACTGACACTACTCTCTCCCCTCCTAATTCTCAGGTTGAGTCTTGGAGTCAGTTAATTGATTATAATTTGTTTAAGATTGATTCTGTTATGGTTCCTGCTTCGCAGATTCTTAAGTTTCCTGATGGTAGTCTTAAGGGTTATTCTTGGAATATTGATAGGGATGTATTATTTTATGATCCTGTTTCTGGTGTGTATAATAATGGTAAATATATTATTTATTGGGATGATTCTGTAAGAATTAACTATGGTGGTTTGGCTTTTACCGGTACTTATCTTGATTATTCTACTGGTGAGATTTTGGCTGCTGAGACTATGTATGATTCTTTTAAGGATGCTTCTCCTACTTATCCTGTTTGGCGTAATATTGATAGTGGTACTCTTCATGAGTTGGATACTGGTATTTATAAGACTGGTCGTATGACTGATATTCGTTCTGTTTCTAATCGTGGTCCTCCTTTTTCTACACGTAATTATACTTCTAATGATTATCCTATTAGATTATATCTTAATCAGCGTCCTATGGGTACTGTTGCTCCTGATAGGGATGATGGTGGTTTTGGTGGTTCTTTAAGTAAGTCTAATCCTAATATTGTTGCTTGTTATTCGTTCACGATGCTTGATGGTTCTACTAGGTATTTTGAGAAGAGGATTTCTGGTTTTGAAAAGATTGTTCCTTTGAATAAGATTCCACAAAAAGAGTTGTCTGATATGATAAAGAACTCAAAGGTAAATAAATGATTTTTAGAACTCTTTTCAGAATACTTAAGAATGTTGGTAGAGTTTTGTTATTTACTTCAGTAATGTTTTATGGTTCTGATATTCGTTTTTCTGGTCGTGTTGCTGATAAGGGTGGTGTTGGTTTGTCTGGTAAGTCTGTTGAAATTTTTATTAATGGTGAATATAGTCCTTCTTCTGTTGTTTCTGGAGTTAATGGTTCATTTGGCTTAACTATTACAGGAATTAGTAGCGGAGAGATAATACCTTCGAAATATTCATTAACGGAAGCGTATCCAAATCCAACAAGCGGAATATCAAATGTAGAATTAACAATTCCGATGGAGACGAAAATACGAGTTGGAGTATATGATATTTTAGGTCGTGAGTGTCTTTCTGTTGTTGATGATGTTTTTAGTTCTGGTGTTTGGAGGACTAGTTTTGATTTGGATAAGTTTGCTTCTGGTGTATATTTTGTTCGTATGTCTTCTGATGATGGTGTTTTTACTCGTAAGGTTTCTTTGGTTTCTGATGTTGGAAGTTCTGGTGTTTTGTTGTCTTCTCCTGTGCGTATTTCTGATGTTTCTCCTGTTTTTTCTAAGTCTTCTTCTTTTGGTGTTGTTGATTCTGTTAGGATTTTTGGTCGTTCTATTTTGCCTGTTACTTATGTTTTGAATCAGGAGATTGATGGTTCTTCTGTTGATTTGGGCGATTTAGTTGTTTCTCCTGCGTTAATGTTGATGGACAGGTTATCTCGACGATGAGGTATGATTCTTTGGATAATTTTGTTCCTAATGTTAATGTGTTAATTGATGGTTATAAAACTGTTGCTGATGATTTAGGTAAGTTTTCACTTCAAATTCCTGTTGGTGATTCTTTGCGTAAACTCGATATTTTTGGTGATGATATCTGGACTAGAAAGAAGCATTTATATGTTCGTAGTGATACTTCTAATGTTGTTGAAGACGTCTTGACTTTAGAAGAATTTCCAGACAGTGTAATGACATTTATGAATTATACTTCTGCTAGGGATGCGACTGTAGGTGAATATTCTATGCGTTTTATTAATCCTCCTACGTTTTATATTGTTGCTGATACACTTAATAATTCTTGGAATAAGGAATTTGCATCTACGTTGAAGACTTTTATTCGTGGAGAGTTGAATGATGTTACGAAGGGTAAGTTATTTCCTGAAGGTTTTTTGAAAGGTGTAAATATTGAAGTTGGTTTGATACCTCCTCCTGTCAGAACGTTGAACTATTATATAATTAAAACTAGTGCTGAATATGGAAATGCTGTTGCATTGACTAATCCTTATGCCGATCTTACTTTTAATCCTCCATCTATTGAGTATTGTGAAACAATTTTTGGTATGTATCCTGAGCCAGATATGTCTCAAATTAAAAGATTAATGGGACATGAATTAGCTTCTGGTCTTGTTTATATGCCTTTCCGTTCTAATGATTTACAGAGTTGGTATAATTGGGGTCCGCCAATAGAGGTCTCCCGCGCTACAGACACTGATAAGAAGATTCTTCGCGCAGTATTTTCTCGTGATACTGGTTGGAGAACTTATGATACAGATTATTATAGGTTTGACTAAAATAATTTATAATGCTCTCTTGCCAAAATTTCTTTCTTACTATCTTTTTTATACTTGGATAAATTTCGGCACATTTTTAAAGAAGCATACTTAAGATAACTTAATATTCAAACCTCCGAGGTTTCTGAAACCTCGGAGGTTTATTTTCTTCCAATCTCATATCTCAAATCTATGAATTATCACATTCCAAAAATTGGTTTATTGCTCATCCATCTTCCTCTTGTAAAATCCGGGAAATATTGTGGTGTACTATTATTTTGAATTGATGCTTCGGATAAAGGAGTTATCACACTCCATGCTGCTGCATCATATACATCAATCGGTGGATTTTTTTCTTCTTTCACTGAATCAACAAATTGTTTAATTGTGAAATAATCAATTCCACCATGACCAGCATTTGCCGCATTTTTTTCTTCTTCTGCCCAAAGTGGATGATCAAATTGTTTCATGTATTTATCAAAATTTTCATTTACTTCCCATTCATGCTGAGGAGATTTTCCTTCAAGATAAATTCGTCTTCCTTCAAAATCACCGCACCAAACTCCTTTTGATCCATGTAATGTAAATCCCCAAGAATATGGGCGCGGAAGGCTTGTATCATGATTTAAAATAATTGTTTCATCATTTGCAGTTTTAATTACGGAAGTTATTATATCTCCCATTTTCCATTTTAATTTTGCATTCGGATGATCTTCTCCGCCTTTTGGATGATTAACAATATAATCTTTTAATCCAACTGCTTTTGTGGCTGTAGATGTTAAAGTTACAAATCTATTTCCACGATTTATATCAAACCATGTAGCAACGGGACCAAGTCCGTGCGTAGGATAAACATCTGAGTTTTGATTTAAATAATATTGAGTTCGCCATCTTGCTTCTCCTAAAGCTTTTTCACCAAATTCAACACCGCCGCCGTAAGTTTGATTGCCGCCATTAAAAAGTACTTCTCTTAAATCATGTCGATATCCGCAAGTTGCATGAACTAATTCACCAAATATTACTTCTCTAATCATTTTTAAAACTGCCATTGATTCTCTTGCGTAGCATACATTTTCTAAAATCATTAATGGAATTCCGGTTTCTTCGTAAGTGTTTACCAAATCCCAGCATTCTTCTAAAGTATTTGCGGCGGAAACTTCAACGCCGGTAAACTTTCCGGCTTTCATTGATGCAACCGACATTCTTGAATGCCAAACCCAAGGAGTTGCAATAATTACACCATCAACATCATCCCTTTCTAAAAGTTTCATAAATGAATATTCATCACCGGTATAAACCGTAGCTTCTTTACGATTATTATCTCTTAGTAATTTTTGAGTTTTGGTAACTGCATCGGGATCAATATCACAAATTGCGGTAATTTCTGTATCTGTTCTTTGTGCAACTAATTCTACATGTGAACGACCTCTTCCTCCAACACCAATAAATGCAATATTTGTTTTACCTGATGTTTTAGATCTTTTAAATTTATTTTTCAATTCAGATTTAATTAATGATGGTGAAACCGCAATGCCCAAACCAGCTATTGCTGCAGTTTTAATAAAATCTCTTCTTTTGAAATTGTTCATATAATTTCCTTCAATCTATTAAGAAATAAAAAATCATATTTTGAAAAATATTTTTTTCATATATAACCAATAACATAAATATAACTCAATTGAAAAAACTACAAGCGAATTTATAATATTTGAAATCTCTTGATGTACGGATAAATATTGAGCGAAATCACCAACAAAAATATTTACAAATCCATTGAACCATTGTCCACCGAGAGTTTGGCTAAACATATAAATAAATATTGGATTCATTCCTACAACAACAAAAATTGTTAATCCTTTATTGAAGCCTTTCAAATCAACCAAATAATAAAATATTGCTAACGTTAATAAACTCCATCCGCCAGAAACAATTACAAATGAACTTGTGCAAATCCTTTTAATTATTGGAGTGATTCCAAGAAAATCTAAACTATAACCGGCAACAATTCCAATAAATCCGGCAATGGCAATAATTTTAAATTTATCAAAATTTTCTTTTTTGCTAAATAATATTTTTCCTGCAATTACTCCCCAAATTGTGTGAGCCGAAGTTGGAAGAAAATTAATTACAACCCAGCCACCATCATTGATTTTATTCATTAGAATTAAATCCATCCAAGAACCAAAATTCTTTCCTATTTCAAATGGTTGATTAAATCCATCAATATTTGTATATCGGTACAAAATTTCTGTAAGTACTAAAATTAAAATTGTAATTATAAATTGATAGCGAATTCTCAAATTAAAAATTGCATATGATATCAGAATTGTAAATCCCAATTGAGTTAAAACATTCCAAAGTTCCCAAACTAATTTATGGGAATAACCACAATGTAAAATTACACCAAATAAAAAAAGTAAAATGCTGCGAATAATTATATGTTTTGTAATTTCACTTTTGGCAACGCCTTTGCTTAATCTTTTATTGATTGAAAAGACCATTGCTACACCAACAATGAACATAAAGTACGGCTGAATTAAATCCCAAAATCTTAATCCATTCCAAGTATGATGATGAAATTGAAGAATTAGATTATTGAAAAAACTTCCTTCACTTGTTGCTTCCCTAACGTAACCATAAAATTCAGTTCCTTCCAAAACAAGAAAGAACATTGTAAGTCCGCGGAAAAGATCAAGTGACATAAGTCGATCATTATTTTGAAGATTATTAGTCGTCATATTCATCGAAGTATTTTAATTATTAAACATATGCAGATGGATTAAGGTGTTCAATCTCAAATAATTCTTTTGCCACAAGCATTGCAACTCCAAGAGCGCCGGCTTTAAATCCAAGATTGGAAACTACAAATTCTAAATTTCTATTTAACTGTGAATGAGAATATTTTTGTGTATTTGATTTTATGGTCTCAACAAAATTTTGCGGTGCCGTTGAAGCAATATTTCCGCCAAGAATAATACAAGAAGGATTAAAAATATTAACCAACATTGCTGATGCAAAACCTAAATATTTAGCAACATCTTCAATTATTTCAAGCGAAAATTGGTCGCCTTCAATAGCGGCTTTGATTATTGCACGCGCATCAATTGAGTCAATATCATTTTTATAGAGTTCACTTAAAAGCGATGTTTCACCTTTCTTTAATCTTTCGATTGTATTTATTATTATTGAACGACCGGAAGCAACTGTTTCTAAGCATCCTCTTTTTCCACAATAGCAGAGCGCACCATTTTTGGGAACAACTTGAATGTGTCCAAATTCACCGGCGAAGGAATCATTTCCGTAATAAACTTTTCCATCAATAATAATTCCTAAACCAACGCCCCAATCAACTTTAAGACATAATGCATTCTTTTGATTTTTTGCACTTCCAAACCAAAGTTCTCCCAAAGCAAGCGCTTTAACATCATGTTCAATATGCACGGGCTTTTTAAAATAATCTTGCAAAATATCACGTATTGGTTTTTCATTAAAATTTAAATATGTTTTTGTAGTTCCTTTAAATGTATCGACAAAACCTGGAATTGAAATTCCAATACCTAAAAGTGTTTCCCATTTAATTTTATTTTGTGTTAAAATATCATCAATTTCTTTTTTCAATTTTTCTAACACCGAAAAATCATTTGATAAAAAACTTTGCTTTTTATCAACATCGGCAATTATGTTATGTTCAAGATCAAGTAAAATAAATTTAGAATAAATTCTATCTAAATCAATTCCTAAAACATAACCGGCTTTTCCATTTAATTTTATTAGGGATGGCGGCCTTCCAACACCAACATTCCCTTCTTGAATTATATCAACAACTAAATCTTTTTTCTTAATAGATTTTACTAATGATGAAACTACCGGAAGTGTGATTCCGGTTTTTTCTTTTAATTCAGATAATGACATTGGTCCATTATCTAAAAGCGCACGCAAAATTAAATTTCTTCTTATTTTATTTTTCTTAAGTACTTTACTCATTTTCAAAATTCAATTTTTCAAATTCTTTCATTAAATATTTTTTTACTGGAATTATATCTTTTTTGCTTGTTAAATCCGGCACGTGCTCTTTCATTTTAAATGTTTTTAAACTTTGTGGAAATTTATCAATCATATTCTTAATTGCAGTTGGTAGTTCCTTCTCATTTCTTTCGGGATGAAATTTAACATTTTCTAAAAATGAATATATCATATTAAAATTTAATTTGAAAATATTCATACTAACACCGACAAATCCATCTTGTGTTTTTATTTGTTCAATTATTTCAGCGGAAGGTTTTTCAATAATATCGAGAAGAAATTCTTCATCATCAATTTTTGTGACAGCAAATTTTTCAACGCGCTCTTTTTCAAACTCAAAGCCATCTCTATCATAATTTATCATTGCATTCTTGAATTCTGTATTTAACATTAAATTTAAAGCTTTTACAGAATACAGATTATCACTATTACAAACTGTAAACTCATCATCTTTTAGCCAAGGAGAAACTTTTAAAGCAGAAAATAAAGCATCCGCGGTTCCCAAAGGTTTAATTCTGTTTGATGGAATAAATTGTGTAGCGTAAGATATTTTTAAACCGAGAAAATCATTAATATCGTTTGAACCGTAATACTGCTTTATGGAATTATCTTTTTCCCCGATTACAATTATCACATTTTCATAACCAGATTTTTTTACATTGAATAATAAATAATCAAGGAAAGGTCGATATCCATTTCCAACGCCAATCATAGCTTTAGATTTTTTATCTGCATCTTCCAACAATTTATTTTCAACCGATAAGTTTTCATCGGTGGGATTTTTCATTCGCGAACTAATTCCACCGGCGAGAATAATTACTGTTTTACTTTTCAAGAAACTTCCTCATAAATTTCTTCAACTGTTCCTTTATCTACTTCAACAATAAAAGTATCTGAGCTAATTTTTTTTACAGCTTCAAAAACTTGTTCAGTATTTTCCGGAGCGTAAGCAAACATACAACCGCCGCCACCGGAACCGTTTATTTTAGCGCCATAAGCTCCGGCTTCCAATGCAGCATAAATCATTTCTTCAATTTTGGGAGTTGAGATTTTTAAAACATCCCTTAAAATATTATGATGCTGAGTCATC
This sequence comes from Ignavibacteriota bacterium, assembly GCA_016708125.1. Classification (NCBI taxonomy): domain Bacteria; kingdom Pseudomonadati; phylum Ignavibacteriota; species Ignavibacteriota bacterium. The sequence continues at coordinate 4,391,259 of JADJGF010000001.1, forward strand.
AGTTTGCCTAAATGCTTATGATCAATATTATCAGATTGTAAAACCTTTTCGGCTTCAAAAGTGATATTTCTATTTTGTATTGTTCCTAAAAGAAGTTCATACTGATTACTGCTAAGCTCAGATTTGTATTTTTCAATTTCATTAATATTTACGTATTGTAATGAAAAATCCGGATGATTTGATTTCAGCAATTTTGTTAATTCCAAAACTCTATTTTTAACATTTGCTAAAATAAATTTTGTGTCTTTTGGTTCGTTAGAATTTCCTAAAACAAACGAGCCTAATTTTGCATTTACAATTTTCAAATCAATTTTTGGAAAAGAACTTAAATAAATTATTCCACCGACCGAAGTTGAATAATGATCCATCATTCCGCCCGGTTCAGAAAACTCAAGAACTTCGGCTTCGTATGCAAGACGAGCAATTTCGTTTGCAGATATAATTTTTGTTTGATCACTAAATCTTGCTAGAAAATTTATCCAGCTAACCATTAACGCTGAAGAGCTTGATGTCCCCGCATTTATTGGGATACTGCTATTTATTGTACAGTCAAAACCTTGAGAAAAAGTAAACCCTTTTCGCTGTAAAACATTTATTGCACTTTTAAAATAATCTCTTTCAACTTCATATCTAAGTTCGCCATTAAGTAAAAATTTTTCTTCCGAATTAATATCCGGCATTTGAATATTTATCAATTTGTCATTTCGATGTTTACCTTGAATTACAATTCTTCTTGAAATTGCGCTTGCAATAATCGGCAAATGTAAATAATCCTGATGCTCACCGAATAAACATACTCTGCCCGGAGTAGATATTTTAAGTATGTCATTTTCTAAATTCAATTTTAACCTCTATATTAATTCGTATATGTTCTTGCTAATCCACCGATAAAATAAATCACCATTCCGGCAATTGCAATATGTGAAGCATACTCGTATGCGCTGCTTCCCGAAATTACGCCAATTAAAAATATTAATAATCCAGCGAATAAAATTCCTAAACTAATTTTACCTTTAAATGTTTTGGGAAAAATATGATAAACATCATTTGCTTTAATTTCTTCATCACTTGTTGATCTAGCTTTCCAAATTGCCGACAAATTTGGATTTTCAACATTAGTTTTAAAAATAAAACTAAATAAAGGAGTTGCAATAATTGTAACGCCGGCGCTAATAAAAGTGGTTAAATTAAAATCGTAATTTAAAATAAATTGTCCAACAGCTCCAGAAATTGCACCGAAACTATATCCCAAAATTGCACCTTTCCAATGAATTTTTTTCCACAATAATCCATAGAAAACTGCAATGATAAAAAGCGGCATATCCATAATTGCTATAATTGTTAAATAAGCATTTACTGCTCCGCCCAACATCGGAACCAAATATGTGAACAGCATCATTGCAATTCCAGTAATTATTGTAACAACTCTTGCTACAAATAAAAAATCTTTTTCGGTTGCATTCCGCTTCAAAATATTTGCATAAATATCACTTGTAAAAATTGTTGCAACTCCGTTTAGATTTCCGGAAATTGTAGAAAGTTGTGATGATAATAATCCAACTACAATTACTCCTAAAACAATATTAGGAATATGATTTGCAATAAGTATTGGAACTGCCGAATCAGAATTTTCTAAAGCCGGATATAAAACCCTTGCTGCTAATCCCGGTAAATTCCACAAAAGTGCAAATGGCGTTGTAACAATTCCCGCAAGCACTAAACCTTTTGCAACTGATCTTGTACTTTCCGCACCGAATGCTCTTTGCAGTAAACCTTGATCAACGCTTGCCCATTGAATTCCAAGAAGAAATATTGCTAAAATAAATTTCCAATTATATGTTCCTTCTTGCTGAACAAATGTTAAAGATCCTTGTGGAAGTTTCTCAACTAAACCGGGCCACCAACCAACTAAGTTCATAACAATTGGTAATAGAATTAAAGCACCGGCAAGCATTAAAACAAATTGGATAACATCTGTTAAAGCAACAGACCACATTCCGCCCAACATTGTATAAAGAATTACCACAACCGAAAATATTAAAATCCAACCGGTAAAAGATTCAAATCCGGTAATGGTTTGAGCGGCTATAACCGCAGTATATAGAACTACACCAAGCCAAAATGATAATCTAAAAATCCATATAAACGCAACAAACGTTCTAACACCTTTGCTGTATCTCATTTCTAAAAATTCGGGAATAGTTCTAATTCGTAATCGTCTAAAAATTGGAATTATAAAAAGTCCGGAAATTACCATTGCCATGTTGCCGGTCCAAGTTTGCCATATTATTGAAATACCTTCTTTGTATGCAATACCGGCTTGACCAACAAAACTATAAAGATTAACATTTGTTGCGGCTAAAACTGCTGCAAGTATGAATGGAGTTAATTGTCTTCCGGCTAAATAGAAATCATCAGAATCTCCAACCCATTTATAAAAAATTGAGCCGACATAAAACATTGCGCCAAGAAATGTAAAAACAATAATGTAATCAATTGTATTCAAGAATTACTCCACACTTTTATTTTTAATTTCACTGCGTTTTTTTTGAATTAGTACTTTAAATTCTTTTACGGGTACCATAATCCAAATTACCAATATTATAAATCCGGTAAGCCAAATACTCCAAGTTACCCAATCAAAATACATTTTTGCTCCTTAAATATTTTTTACTTCATTATTAACATTTTACTACACTTCATTTCATCTCCAGTTGAAAGACTGAAAAGATAAATCCCGCTTGATAATTTATTTGCATCAAAATTTTTCTCATACCAACCAGCACTCAAATAATCATTTACAATTGTATCAATTTCTTCACCAATTGAATTGAATAATTTGAGATTTACATTCGCCGGTTCTTTAATAAAAAATTTTATCCTTGTCGATGAATTGAAAGGATTAGGATAATTCGTAATAAAATTTTCGGATTGCTTGCCATCTTCAAAAATATTTTCTATTGAAGTTGGATTATTAACCTCACTAAAAATAAAATCTCCATTGTAAATATTTCCACTAGATGTATCATTAATATTTACAATTGAATTAAGATTGTTATATCCGGTTGTTGATTCCCAAATATTTTGATTTGCAAATCTTATTGAATATTCAACTCTATCATGCAATTGGTCAATTGGATCGGGCATATTCAAATAAATTTTGTAATCACCCATTTCCATATTTTCCGGAACACCAATGATTTCTTCAATTGTAATTATTGAATCCGGCTGCCAAAATCTTGGATCAATAGGAAGCTTAGAAAAATATTTTTTTTGAGTTTGATTATTCTCAAGAACAATTTCAACATTTCTCGGATTATATAAAGATGCAAATCCAATATTTTGCAAAATTAATTTTAGCTCAAAAGTATTTCCTAATTTTACATTCTGCTTAAACTCACCTTGTAGTAATTGAAATCGATAACCCAATTTTAATTTAATTTCCGGCAAACATCCATCTGATTGCCATCCGCTAATTACAGAAGGATGATAACCATCATTCAAATAAGTCCAACGTAATCTTTTCAATTCTGAAAGAGAATTTCCGCATTCAGAAAATTCACTTGGATTACAAGTTTCGCCACCCATTGGTGTAAACAAACATTCATCATTTAAATATTTTTTTTCTTCAGTTGTATCTTGATAAGTACTATAATCATCATAGTTTGCTAAGAAGCAATCATTATGATGTCCGGTTCTTGAAAAATTAGATTCATTAAATGCTTCACTATATTCAATCGAAGTTTGTCTTTCAAATATTTCTCTTTTGAATAAAGGAGTTCTCAGCTGAATCATTCTTTCCGAAGGAAGAACAGAAAGTATTTTATTTACTATTTCTCTTCTTGAATTTACATTATCCAAATTATTTGTTGATGAATGCCACTCACCCCAAGCTCCTATAAATCCGGCTTGAAAGAAAGCAATTACATCATAATTATCTTCTAAAATTTCTTTTAGCTGATCTAAATGAGATAGAACGATATTTAATGGAGCATCTGTTTGTCCAATATCTTGACTATAAGCAAAACGCAGAATACATTTAATTCCGGCATCGCGCATAATTTTAAAATCATTTTTAATTAAGTTTAGCTGTTTATCACTTAGCAATTTATCTTTAAAATTTTTGAGATAATAAATTCTTAAAATTAGTGATTGCTTATCACTTCTAACATTTTGCAATTGACTAATTGATAATGAACTTCCTTCAGATTGAACTTCAAAATGCGAGTAAAATCCTCTTTCGGGATTTGCAAAATCTTCATTTGAATAATCATAATTAACTAAATTATATTGTGCAAATAAAATTTTATTTGAAATCAATAAAACAATTAAAATGAATTTTTTCACATTTACCTTTTAACATTATAGAATAATTACAAACTTCCCTTGAGCTGAGCCAATTGAAGAATCAACATAAAAGAAATATAATCCGGAAGCCACTAATTGCTGGTCTTCATTTTTTAAATCCCACTGAGCAATACTTTCCGCAATTGAATTATTTGCTTCATGATTTATAGTTTTAACTAATTCTCCAGCCGTATTGAAAATTTTTATTGTTGCATTGCTCGGTAATCCGGTAATTTGAATTTGATTTTCATTTCCGATCTCCCAGCCGCTTGCAACAAAATAAGGATTAGGAACAACTCTAACATTTTTTAATTCTGATAATGCAGCCGGAGCTGAAGGAACAACTTCAACTGTATTTGATCCAACTTTTGGAATGCTTGCGGCAGTATTTTCTAAAGGACCAGTAATAGCATTTCCGGTATCATATGCTGCGACATAATATCTGTACTTAGCGCCATTAACAACATTATCATCAACAAAATATCTTACAGAATCTCCGGAATTAAAAAAAGATAAATTTTCTATTAGCATTGTTTCATTTGGCAAACCCGATTCTTCACCTAAATTAAACCAAGCAAATTCCGGCAGTGTTTTATAATAGCCTTCAATTCCATCAATTTTATCAAATTGTGCTAAAGGAATATATTTTGTTGCTCCGTTAAAATCTTTAAACGATTCACTTCCCCAAGTTACGCCGCCATCTAAAGATCTGTAAATTTTATAACCTTCAAATTGTTCGTCTTGCTCACTAATTTTATTCCAATAAATTGTATTTTTTCCATCTCCGGCAACAACTTCAACTTGAGGTTCTTGCGGAGCTTTTACAACTTCCCATTTATTTTGATAAAGTGTAATTACATTTTTTGTGTTTTTAATTAATTCTTTTTCATTCATTGCAAATACAGTTGCAAAAATTAAAGTATCAGATTCACCCGGCGCTAAATCAAATGCACCAGAACCAATTACTTGCAATCCATCAGAACCAAATCCTAAAAAATATCCGGGTCCGCCGTCTAATTCATCTGGAACTCCATTTTCATCAAAGTCATCATCAATTCCATCATTATCACTATCATGCTGATCTTCTAAATTTGCAAGATTATATTTATAATATAATTCTTTACTTGCACCATTTCCTCTTGGAGTAACTGCTTCCATCCAAAAATGAAACGCATCATAAGTTTCAACTTTTTTAGAAGCCCCGGGCATTCTTAATGCAACTGTTCCGGAATGCGCTATTTCATTGGCAGCTAATGATCCGCCATTGGGATGATCTTCGTAACCATTATCATCAGTACCATAAGCCAATTGTAAATCTTTTCTATAGTAATGTCTATCGTCATCTCCGGTTGAAGTTGGTGAATTAAATAATGGTAAATATCCAAAATCAGAATGAATACCGGCACGCATATCTTTTATTGTTGCATCACCATTATTTCTTATAATAAAAATCCACACAATAAAATCTTGATACAATTCTCCGGTCCAAGCCAATCCTCGCATTTCCATACTGGTACGAAGCCATCTTCTATCCGTATCACCCAAATCAGTTCCTTGCCAAGAATACATTACTGAATAAGTTTCTTGATCTGCAAGTCTCTCACCATTTGAACCCATTCCCGGCCAGCCTTCACTTCCAACTAATAAGTTTTGATTTGTTCCGGGAATAATTGAAGGCCATCCATTTGTTGGCCAAGTAGTTGGATCTGAACTTAACGCCGCTTTATCATTTCCAGTTACTTCTGGATATGGAGCAAAATGTTCTTCATCCCAAAATGCAGCGGGACCTTCATCCAAAGTTGCATCAAGATAAGCTAAATTTTCCAGGTTAACTCCGCCAACAACTCCGGCATCTTGATTTCCAGGCGCTCCAATAACAATGCCTACAGCAGTTCCATAACTTATTCCGCTTCCATTTGGATATTCAAATGCCGGCGGTCTTGCAAGTGGAATGTTTTGTTCATTACCGTCACATAATAATCCGGTATTGTTAAAAATTGTTCTTACTCTATTTATATCCAATGTATTATATCTTTGATACAACATCGGATCGGATAAATTTGGTTGTCCGATTAAATTAAAAAATATAAGAAAATTTAGAAGTATTAGAATGATTTTAAATTGTTTCATTTTTATCTCATCAAAATTAATTTTTAACTGGGCTTGATATTATTGACTCAAGTCCGGAAACGCCCAAATCAATTACCTTTAAAATTGTAAATGTATTTAAATCTAAAATTACTACTGATGTTGTAAGCGTAATATATACAAGCTCCTTAGTCGGAATAACAGTTAAGGATTGAACATTATTTTCAAATTCAATATTATTTAAAATTTCTTTTGAAGATTTTGAAAGTTGGTAAACTTTGTTTCCAGCAGCCAAAATTAAATTTTCTTTAGAAATCACAATTTGACGAGGTTCTTTTCCATCTGACATAGAATAGAAATCATTTATGGAATTTCCATCCTTATCAACAACTTTTACTTTTTTACCTTTTGTATCACAAATAAATAATTGCTGGTCTTGATCATCAAAAGTAATTTCTCCCGCAACTAAATTTGCAATACTTTTATTTAGTCGTTTAATTACTTGTCCGTTTTCTGGATTTAACAAAACCAAATCTAATGTAACCTGATCAAAAGTATAAAGTGTTGAACCATCGGTTGACATTGCAAGTTTTCCGGGGAAAAAAGATAAATTATTTTGACTTAGAATACTTATTGAGTTTAGATCAATACTGGTAAGCTGCTTTCCATTAACACTAATTACATGTGCAATATTATTTTTGATTACAATATTTGCCGGAAAAGCATTTGTTGAAAACGTTGCAACATTTTGATTTGTAGAAATTTCGTAAACTACAACTTGATTTTTTGAAGTGTTTGAAATAACTGCATATTTTCCATCTTCAGAAATTGCAAAACCCTCGGGTGCGGAAAGTGAAGATATTTCATTTCCTAATTCATATAAGTTTTTGAAAGAATATATTTTCCCTTGTTTTCTATCGCGAAGAAAAATATTATAAAATCCTCCTTCAGAATAATCACCTTCTGTAAAAAACCAAGTATTAGCTATTTCAATTGTATCAGAAAAAATTCCCTCGCCGTTTACACCAATAGTATTATTATTAATATCTTTTACGCTTCCTTTTAAAGAAGCAAAATAAAGTGTTGATTTTTCTAATTGCGTTTTTGGAGTAAAAGTTACAATGCTATCATTTTGTGCAAATGCTCCACTAACAATATTATTATTTTTATCTTTTAGAGAAAATTTATTTTCAAAACTTCCGATATCCATTGGTTCATCGAAAATAAAATTAATTATGCCGTTTTTTGAATAAGCTAAATCTCCGGAGTTTGGAGAAATTGATAGATACATTGGTCTAGTAATTTCAACCGGAGCAGTTGGCTCACGATCTGAACAAGAACTAAATTGCAGCCAATAAATAATTGAAATTATAAAAATTATTTTTTCACGAAATAAAAATTTGAATTTCATATTTCATTCACTCTTATTAAAAATTAATTGCCAAAGATATTTGATGAATATCACTAAAACTTCCAAAGTCTGTATAGGCATAATCAAACTGAATTTGCCCGAGGTTTTCTAAATTAACTTTTGCACCGGCACCGGCAGAAAATGTAACCTCATCATAATTAAATCTATATCCGCCGCGGATTGTGAAATTATCTAGGAATTTTAGACTTGTTCCAATATTATGTCTTGGCTGAAAATCTCTTGCATCTGTTAATGTATAGCTGGACTGCATTGCAAAATTATCAACTTTAAATATTTCTGTCGATAAACCAATTTTAAAGAATAATGGTATATCCCAACTTTTTGTTTCAAGCACTGCCGGAATTTCTTTATTTGTTGGACTTCCGGGAACTACATGCGAAACAAGTAAATCTTGACCATTAAATTTCATCGAACCGCCAAAGTTTGATAAAGCAATTCCGATTTTCATATCGTTCAAAAAAGAAGTAACAAAAACGCTTCCTACATCGAATGCAATTGCACTTGCCGATACAGATGATAAATTTTCATTTATATATTTTATTTTCACACCAACAGAAAATCTATCCGTTAAATTTCTCGCAACTCCAAGTCCTATTGAAAAATCATTTGTACTAAAATATCTGCCAGTTCCTTTTTGTTCTAAAAGAGTTGTTTCTTCAATATCTCCGGAGCTGAAATAAGAAACTTCTAATCCGGCAGTTACATAATCTAAATCAATTGCAACTCCGGCATATGCAACGCTTGTTTCAACTAACCAATTGACATAAGAAATTGCAAGACTGTTTGAGCCAATTCGACTAATAGTTGCGGGGTTCCAATAAAACGATGAAGCATCTTCCGCTAAAGTTAAATCTGATTCGGCAATGCCAACTGTTTTTGCACCCAATCCAATTTTCAAAAAATTTGCTGATGATGTTCCAACGTAATTTACTCCTTGCCCGTATTTAAAATTAGCAGTTAGTAATCCCGCAATTAAAAAATAAATTCTAAAATTCTTAATCATTTATTTCTCCAAAGAATTAGCAATGAGAGCTAAAACAAATTTAAATTAAACCCAATTTGAATTCTTCTTCCCGGTCCCCACATTGATGGATTATTTGTATAATCATCTGAGGTTGCCGGATTTGTATCAACGCCGGGTTTACCGGAATCGGCATAAACCCACCAAACATTTTTTCGGTTTAGTAAGTTTGAAATCTGAACATATAATTTTGCATTCAATTTCCAAAAATCAAATTCCTTAGAAAGAATTGCATCTAACGAACTTATGAACGGAGCCCTTTCTGCATTGGGTTGAAAGACATTATAAGTATATGGTAATCCGCTGCTGATTCCTCCTAGAATTGAAAATCCCCATTTATCAAGAAATTCAAATGTTGCGCCAAAAGATAAAGTATGTGTTTGATCCCAATCAGCCGGAAAAGTTCTTGATAAATCTTGAGGTTTTGAAAAAAGCAATGAACTAGTAACTAATGCTTCTGAATATGAGTAATTTAAAAACCCGGAAAAATGATTTGTTAATTTTTTATATAGTGATAGCTCAAGCCCTTGAACAGTTGCAAAATTAATATTATCAAAGATTGGATATTTTTGAGTTTTTATAACATCTCCGGAAACAATTTTTCCTTCCGTAATTACAATTCCAATTAAGTTAGAAGTTTTTCTATAAAAACCGGTTACATCCAGAGAAATATCTTCAGAAACTTGAAGCTGTAAACCTACTTCATAATTTACTGTTTTCTCTTCCTCAATATCTCCGCTTGCAATTGCACCTTGAACTGAACTTACATTTGGCTGCGGGTACAAAGGATAAGTTTGATTCATCCCTTGAAATGCTTTGTAAAAATCCGGATATTGATAATAATGTCCATAGCCAAACCTAAACGCAGCTTTATCAGAAATTGGATAGCTTACTCCAACTCTTGGACTAATATATTGCGATTTTGGAACTTTGCCAATTTCACCATCGGGAGAATTAATATCTACAACAAATTCTCTATTTGGATCTGTATAATCATAACGCAATCCTAAATTTATCACCATGCCGATGTCATTGAATTCCATTTTATCGTTTACATAAAAATGAAATTTTCGTGGTTTGTAATCATAATCTTCTAATATTTGCCAGCCGTTTGGATTAAGCCTTTGAAGCTTTGTCTGCAATAACGAAAATGAAAAACCGGTATTTAAATAGTGTTGATTTGTAAGCTGACTTGAAAAACTTCCTTGAAATTCGTACTTATCAAAAAAACTATCGAAGTAAACAAAATTCTCTCCGGCAACAGAAAATTCTGCAATTAAAAGTTCCGGTCTAATTTCGTAAAATGCCGGATCTTCAAAAACTCTTGATAAAAATTTTCTCGAATATTTCGAAATTGTTAAATCATAAAATGTATTATTGCTGAGAACATGAGTAAATTTTGTATAAAATAAATTATCATCTAAATTTACATGCGGAGTTCCGTATGGATTATACTTAAAGAAATGATCATAAACTCCATAATCAGTTTTCGAATTATAATAACCAAATCTTAATTTCACATCGTTTGAAATTTGCCAAATAAGTTTTCCAAAAAGAAATTCATTATCACGATAATTTAATGGAACAACTTCCGGATCTCCGGTTTTGTCTGCACCTCTTGAGTCAACCCAATTCGGCGGAATATAGCCATTGATATAACCATCGGAAGTGTAATTTCTATAATTTGCAAAAAATGATAAATTGTTTAATCCGGGAACCGGACCCATTAATGATATTTCACCATTGTAAACATTTTGACTTCCGCTTTTCTTACCTAAATCATCGGAGTATCCGGTCAATCTAATTTTATAATCTTGCGCAACATTATCAAATGTATTCATTTGAATTACACCGGACATTGCTTCACCAAACTGCGGAACAAAAGTTCCGGTTAAAGTTTGAATTGATTGAAGCGTAAATTCACCAATTACATCTAAATTATAACCGCCCCACAAAGCATCATTTACATTTATTCCGTCGAACAAATAAAGAGTTTCGTTTGTTCTTCCGCCCCTAAAGTGGAAACCATCATTTGGAATTGTAGCAAATTGCCCAAACACCGGCTGCGAGTTTATTGGAATAGTTTGAATATCCGCGGTAATTCCGGCTTGAGTTGTAATTAAACTTTTTATAGTTCCTTTAACCGGTAAATTTTCTATTTGACTTGCATCAATACTTTGTACTTTTGCAGTTAAATCTTTTTGAACTCCAGTTCTACCTTGACTAACAACAACTTCTTCAAGTTCAACAGATGAAGTAGTTAACTTAAAATTTAACTCCGTAGTTAATCCGGCAATTACCTCAACATTTTCAATAGTTCTTGATGTGTAACCAACGGAACTAGCTCTAATTTTATATTTTCCCGAGTTGAGATTTATTATGTAATAAAAACCATCAGCACCAACTACGGCTCCGTTATTTGTGCCTAACACAAGAACATTAGCTCCAATAACCGGTTCGGAATTTTCATCTAAAATTTTACCAGAAATTTTTCCGGTATTTTGCGAAAATGTTATTGTAGCTGAAAATAAAATCATTGAAAAAATTATTAATGATTTCACCGTTTTTTCCTCTTTTTCGGTTATAAAAAATCCCCCAATAAATTATTGAGGGATTTATAAAACTATTACTTCATTACAAGCATTTTTTTAGAAATAACATTTGATCCAACTTCTAATGAATAAACATAAATTCCGCTTGCCAAATTTTCGGCTGAGAAATTTGTTGTATAATTTCCTGCTGAAAGATTTTGATTTACTAATGTTGCAATTTCTTGTCCTAACAAATTATAAACTTTTATTTTTACAAAATTTGAAGATGGAATAGAAAATTGAATATTCGTAGTTGGATTAAATGGATTCGGATAATTTTGCATCAAAGTATATTCAGTTGGAATTTGAGTTGCCTCATTTTCTTTAACATCTGTAGTATTATCAATTTTGACTTTATAACCGGCAACTCCGGTTTCTGAAGCATAATCTGCACGCCATGGACCTAAATTTTCGCCAGCATAAATCATTACGGCAATTTCCGTAGGTGTAACAAAATTTGTTAAATATTTTGGATTTAGCAAAATTGATTTTGGAATAGAAAATTCAACATCATTATTTGAAAAATTCCAAGCAACATTTGAACCTTGCGTATTACTTGCAACTTCATAATCCCAAGAATTTCCGGTTTGTTTATGTTCCCAAATTGCCTGAGCAAAACCTGTACTATCTTGAAATGTTGTATCAGCGGGATAAACTTGAACAAAATAATCATAACCATTTCCCCACCATCCCCAAGTTAAACCAGTTGTATCTCCTTCACCCGGATCAACTGAAATGTAAGCAGCAATTGCTGCTCCGCCATGATATGAAGTATCGCTTGCTATATTCATTACATTTGCAATTGAATTCATTTTTACTCTAACATATACATTGTTATCATCAGAAGTTGCAAAAACATCCTCAACATCTAAATCTGCAAAGTATGAAGTATTTGATGGATTTGGAGTATCCGGATCACCGTTTTCAAAAGTCATTTCTTCAACATTTGGAGCAACATCTAATTGTGTTGTCGTTTCCCAATCGAAGAATACACCGTCAACAGTAATCGGTCCAGGTTCAGTAAGAGTAAATTCATAACCAGCAACGCCCGGCATAGAAGCATAATCTGCACGCCAAGGTCCTAAATTTTCACCAGCATAAATCATAATTTCAATTTTTTCCGGAGTAGTAAAATTAGCCAAATGTTTAGGATTTAAAAGTAGTGATTTGGGAATTGCCATTTCAACATCATTGTTTGAACCATTCCAAGCTGCCTTAACTCCAACAAGAGAATCTTTTACTTCAAAATCCCAAGAAGTGCCAGTTTGTTTATGTTCCCAAATAAATTGTTCATAGCGAGTATTTGCTTCTGCAACAGTATCAACGGGATAAACTTGAACAAAATAATCATATCCGCTTCCCCACCATCCCCAAGTCAATCCCGTTGTATCCGCATCTCCGGGATCAACGGAAATGTAAGCTGCTATTGCGGCACCTCCATGATATGATGTATCATTCGCAATATTCATAATATTCGAAATGGAATTCATTTTAATTCTGATGTAAACAAAATCCGCATCATCAGTTGCATATAAGTCATCAACATCTAAATCAGCAAAGTATGAAGGATTAGATGGATTCGGAGTATCGGGATCACCATTTTCAAATGTTAATTCTGCAGTTGTATCAATATCCAATTGATGAGCAGTATCCCAATCAAAGAAAACCCCATCAATTTTTATTTGTGCATTTGTTGTAGCACTAAATGCTAAGAATAAAAGTATCACAAAAGTAAAAAATATTTTTTTCATATTACCTCTCTTTTGGTTTTTGATAATTATTTTTATCTACTTAAGATGAATAATTTTTTTAGAAATTGAGTTATTCTCAAAATCAAGTTTACAGAAATAAACTCCGGATGTTAAGTTTTCGGAATTTAGAAATTTGGAATAAATACCTTTCGCAAAAAATCCTTTCTCTATAACTTTAACTAATTCTCCAAGATTGTTAAATAGTCGTAATTCAACATTTCCATTTTGTGGAATTGAAAAAGTTATTTGTGTGCTTGAGTTAAAAGGATTAGGATAGTTTTGAAATAACTGAATTAATTTGGGAATTTCCGAAAATTGTTTTTCAATTTTTGTAATTCCGGACAAATCAAATTTGAAATACTCGCTTGCAAAATTATTTGGTGAAATATCTAATAAAGAATACGGCTCAACACTTTCATTATTTTGAAGCAATATGCGAATATTGTTTTTAACATTTTCCGGATCAATTAAATTTAAAGGAATACTTAACTCTAATTGATTTGGATTATTTTTTTTTATCATTCCCAAAGCTGCACTCCAGCTCCAAGCAGAACCACCTTGACCAGTATATTTCCATAATGTTTCATTTTCAATCATGTATTCAGCGCCGGTTAGAGATGAATCTTGGTATCTGTAACCAGTGTTTTCATTATCATCAATATCAATAAAAATATGATAGAAATAATTTGACCATTCTCCCAAAATTTTATAACTCAAATAAAAATTTTCTTCGTCAACAGTCGCCCATAAATCTTCAATGTCTGCATTGGGAAAATCGATATCGAGAATATTTTCTATTGGATTTGAATTTGTATCTAATTTTGAAATATTATTCCAATCACTGAAATTTCCATCAATAGTAATTGATGATGTTGAAAGATTTGGCGGTGTTGCCTTAATAATTTTAAAATTTTGATCTTCATTTCCAATATTATCAACAGCTCTAAGTAGAAAATAATAATCTTGATAGTTTTCTAAATTTTCTACAGAAAATGAATGATAATTTTGCTCTTGATTAAATACTGTGTTTACATTACTTATTTTAACTGAATTGTTAAAATTAAATTCTGAATTTTTCGTGTAGTAGACATTATAATTTATTGGTAAAGTCTGATCAGAAGCAATTCCCCATTGTAATTCAACTTTTTGATTTCCAGCAATTGCATTAGCTAAACCAATACCGGAATTCCAAGTCGGAGGATTTAAATCATTTGTATGTTTGTGAAAAACATCATATCTAATTTGATCTAATTCTCTTCTTGTTATATAACTTGCCCAATTGTATGCAGCAGTTTCATTTAATTGTTGTTGAATTTTAGTACTTTCAGAAGAATCAAAATAATCAAGAGCAATAATTTTAAAACCATCCGGTTTAGAACCTTCCGTGTTTAATTTATCAGCCCAGTATGCTCTATCTCCCTCAATAAAATATGATTCAAACATAATTCCATCAATGTAAGGACGAATATTATGTGAATATGCAGATGGAATTTCCGGATCGAAATAAAATAGACCTCTGTTTACAATTAAATATTTTTCCGGATATTGATTTCTCAACCACTCAATTAAATTTGACATTCCGCTAACCATCCATCGATATGGCCAAGGCGACCATGGAGAAGCTGAATCAACCGTATCAAGAAAAAGTCCATCACAATTTTTTATTACTAAAGTATTATCAGCCCCGGAAGGATTTGATTTAATATAATTCCACCATAAAGTATCTCCGGCATTAACATAGTAACTTCCCCAATTGGAATTTTGATCCGGCTCACCATTTTTGTCGGCATCGTCTAAATACCAAGAAGCAACACCTTTATTTGTATAAACTAAAGATTGAGTTCCCCAATCGTAATAACAAGGACCTCGTCCATCGCCAATAACAGAATTTGTATGATCTTCGCCGATTGATAAATAACCTATTACAACAACATCATCACTTGTTCCATAAATTTTATCGTGACCTTTTTTCAATTCGGTAATCTGTTCAGTAGTTATATTCGATGGTTCAAGAATTACCAAATTAAAATCCTTTGCACGAATTATTTTTTCATCATTCCAGCTTCCGTAATAACATAAATAATCTGTGGAACTATCAATTGGCAGTTGAACTAACTTTGAGGAATTATCTTCAGAATGCAAAATTGGCATATTTATAAAAAAAGATAAAACAAAAAGCGGCAAAATTAGTTTTAAAAATATTTTAGAAATTTTAATCATTTTTAACAATTCGGTTTTATGAAAACTTTTTCTAAAGTTAATTTCTAAAATATTTTAATAATAGGCAAGTAATTTTTTAAATTTTTTAATAATTATTTCAAAAAAAGGTTCTGAATTGTGAGGAAATTCTTTGATTTTTTTTTTGAATGAATTATTTTTTTTTAGGTAAGAACTGTAATAATTTATTTTACATGTTTTTCTGCGTGATAAGAGCTTCTAACTAACGGACCGGATTCAACTGCTTGAAAACCTAATTTTTTACCTTCTTCTTTATACATTGCAAATTCTTCTAATGTAACATATCTATCAACCGGTAAATGATTTTTTGTCGGTTGTAAATATTGTCCAATTGTCATTATATCACAATTATGATTCTTCAAATCCTTCATTATTTCTAAAACTTCTTCGGTTTTTTCACCAATTCCAACCATAATTCCGCTTTTGGTTTTTAACCCTTTTGATTTAAACCATTTTATCAAATTTAAACTTCGCTGGTAATTTGCTTGAGGTCTTACGGCGTGATATAATCTCTGCACAGTTTCTAAATTATGATTTAAAATATCCGGTGGATTTTGCATAATAATTTCAAACGCTTCTTCATCGCCTTGAAAATCCGGAATTAAAATTTCAACCGTACATTGAGAAGCTTTCTCTCTAATTAATTCAACTGTTTTAGAAAATATTGCTGCGCCGCCGTCTTTTAATTCATCACGATTTACGGAAGTAATTACAACGTGTTTTAAACCTAAATCTATTACAGATTGCACAACACGGTTTGGTTCATCCCAATCTAAAAAAGTTGGTCTTCCAGATTTTACATCACAAAATCCGCAAGTTCTTGTACACGTATCTCCCAAAATCATATATGTTGCGGTTCGACTGTTCCAACATTCAGCTAAATTCGGACATTTCGCTTCTTCGCAAACAGTGTTGAGTTTTGATCTTCGCATCATTGAAAGAACTTCACGATAATTATCACCGGAAGGCAATCTCACTTTTAACCAATCCGGCCTTCTTCCCAATTCAGCTTTTTCATGTTCAACATTATCTTTGTATTCTCTTTGATGCTTATTTAATTTCATTATCTAAACTTTCTAATTTTATGATGTATAAAATAATCAAAACATTTCTTTTATATTCATATTTACGAAAATTACATAATTACTTTTTATCTTAACTTACTTTAAATCTTTATGAACTTTA
Organism: Ignavibacteriota bacterium; assembly: GCA_016708125.1. Lineage (NCBI taxonomy): Bacteria > Pseudomonadati > Ignavibacteriota > Ignavibacteriota bacterium. Next base: position 4,407,912 of record JADJGF010000001.1, read on the forward strand.
GGCACTTTCTTTTAATTATTTATTATATTTACTAATAGTTGAATTGAGAAAATTATGTTTTGCCCAAGCTGTAAAAATCCAATGATTGTTTTAGAATTTGAAGGAATTGAAACCGATTATTGCCCAAACTGTGAAGGCATTTGGTTAGATTCCGGCGAACTTGAATTATTTCTTGAAGATTCAAAAGATAAACAAGAACTGTTAAATTCTTTTAAACCAGCGAAAGAAGAAAAAGAAAATAAACGAAGATGCCCGATCTGCAACAGAAAAATGGGTAAAACAAGAGTTAGCGATGATAAAGATATTGTTCTCGATGAATGTAAAAATGGTCACGGATTATGGTTTGATAAGGGTGAAATCCTTGAAGTAATCAAAGAAGGTTCGATAAATAAAAACAATAAAATCATTAATGTTTTAGAAGATATGTATAAAATGAAAATTGAAAAAGTAGTTAGTAGTTAGAATTTAGAATAAAAAAAATGGAGGATAAATGAGTGCATTTTTAATTTTTGTAATAGCAATTGCTGTAATTGCAATGTATGCAGTTTCAATTTATAATGCATTAGTTCGCTTGCGAAATCAAGTAAAAAATGCTTGGTCGCAGATTGATGTGCAGTTAAAAAGAAGACATGATTTAATTCCTAATTTGATAGAAACTGTTAAAGGATATATGAATCATGAAAGAGCAACTTTAGAAAATATTACCAAAGCCAGAAGTGCCGCAGTTGACGCAACTTCAGTTGCAGATAAATCCAAAGCAGAATCTGAATTAAGCGGAGCTTTGCAGAAATTTAATTTAGTTGTTGAAAATTATCCCGATTTAAAAGCAAACCAGAATTTTCTTGCACTACAAGAAGAATTGACAGCAACGGAAAATAAAATTTCTTTTTCACGACAAAATTATAACGATCAAGTTTTATTCTATAATAATAAAATTGAAATGTTTCCATCTAATATTGTTGCCGGAATGTTCAAATTTATTAAAGAAGAATTTTTTGAAATTGAAGTTGCAGCAGAACGCGAAGTACCGAAAGTACAATTTTAAGAAAATAAATCTCAAATAATAAAAAACATATTACAAATAAATAACAAAGTGCAAATTCTAAATTGAAATTTTAGTTTAGTACATTTTATAAAGAATGATATCAATAAATTTCTTTTTGATATTTTAATTTGAATTTTGCTATTTGTTTTTTTTATTATTTGAATTTTGAGATTTTATATTTTTTGACTTTTCACTTTTTGACTAATAACTTTTAACTTATTTTATGTGGGAATTAATCCAAGCAAATAGACGAAAGTCAATTATACTTTTTTTTGCAATGGGAATTATCCTTCTGCTTCTAGGATATTTTGTTGGAGAAACTTTTCTTGGTTATGGAAGAGGTTCATTTGGAATTTTAATTGCATTTGTAATTTGGGTAGTACTTTCGGCAATAAGTTATTTTGCGGGGAGTTCAATAATTCTTTCAATTAGCAATGCAAAAGAAGTTACAAAGGAAGTACATCCGCAACTATTTAATATTGTGGAAGAAATGTCTATAGCCGCAAATCTTCCAAAAATTCCTAAAATATTTATTGTAAATGAGCAAGCCCCTAACGCTTTTGCGACGGGAAGAAAACCCGAAGACAGCGTTGTTGCAGTAACTGCGGGATTGCTAAGCCAATTAAATAGAAACGAACTTCAAGGAGTAATTGCTCATGAAATTTCGCACATTATAAATAGAGATGTTTTATTTATGACATTTGCCGGAATTATGCTGGGCATAATTGTTATTATTTCAGAAGTTTTTACTCGTGGTTATTTTTTCGGCGGCGGCTCATTAAATAGATACAAAAATAAATCATCCAATGGTGGAAACGAGCAAATTATTCTTTTACTATTTTCTATAATATTTATGATAACCGCTCCGTTCTTAGCTCAACTTTTATATTTTGCAATTTCAAGAAAACGTGAATACCTTGCAGACGCAAGCGCAGTAAGGTTAACTCGTTATCCGGAAGGATTGGCAAATGCATTGGAAAAATTATCTCTAAACAGATTTAATTTAAATTCTGCTAATAAGGCAACAGCGGGAATGTATATTGTAAATCCACTTAAAAAAACTGGAATGCAGATTGAAGATTTGTCTTCCACACATCCGCCGATTTCTGAACGAATAAAAATATTACGCGGAATGATGCATGGTGCTGATTTTGCTGACTATCAAACGGTTTACAATAAAATTAAAAATAATTCAGAACAAATAATTCCAGCTTCCGGACTTAAAACAAAAGTAGATATTCCAATATTATCGCAAATAAAAAATGTTACAAATATTGGGAAGAAAGAAGAACAAAGAAAACTTGGTGATATTGTAATGAATGTAAATGGATATAATTTTTACAATTGCAAATGCGGAGTTACAATTAAAGTTCCCCCAACTTTTAAAGGAAATTCTGTAAAATGTCCAAGATGCGGGGAAGTTAATATTACAAATTAAACTAAGTTCACGTCAAAATTTTCTAAAATATCTTCAAAAATATTCTGCTGACTATGTAATTAGCTTATAGAAAATCATGAGCAGGGTTTAGTCAAATTATTTGTTTTATTTCTACGTATTTACGTATCCAAACTGGAATTGAATATAAAATTTTATAATTGCTACTATACTTGTTTTTTATCATATTGCCATAAAAAGAGTTTCGATATGCCTCAATTATCTTTATACGTTGATGATGATACATTAAAAAAAGTTGCGAAAGCAGCAAAGCTTGAAAATAAATCTATTTCAAAGTGGGTTTCATCAAAAATAAAATCTTCTCTTAGTAATTCTTGGCCAGAAGATTGGTTTAGTTTATTCGGATCAATATATGATGAATCATTTGGTTCTATCATAAAATTAGAATTCAAAAATGATTCTGAAAGAGAATTCTTATGAAGTATTTTATAGATACGAATATCTGTATTAATTTTTAAAAGGAACATCAAGTAAGTTGCATGAAAATTTTCAAAAGATAAATCCAAGTGATATTAAAATTCCTTCAATTTTAAAAGCTGAACTTCTTTATGGTGTTAATAAAAGTAAAAAGAAGAAGGAAAATTTGGAAATAGTAAATAAATTCTTATTCCCTTTTGAAATTGTGCCATTTGATTCAGAAGCTGCTGAATTTTATTCACAAATAAGATATCAACTTGAGAGTTCTGGAAATGTTATAGGTCCAAACGATTTGATAATAGCATCAACCGTTCTCGCAAACAAAGCAATTTTAATCACGAATAATGAAAGAGAGTTTAAAAGAGTACAAAATCTAAAAGTTAAAAACTGGATTTAACTAAACACTGCTCACATCAAAATTTTCTAATGTATCTTTAACAAATTTTAAAAACTTTCCGCCCAACATTCCATCGACTAATCTATGATCATGACTTAAAGTTAAATACATCATTGGTCTTATTCCTATTGTATCATTTCCATCAATATCAATTATTACCGGTTTTTTAACAACCGCACCAACACCAAGAATTGCAACTTCCGGCTGATTTATAATCGGCGTGCCAAACAACGCACCAAAAACTCCGTAATTCGTAATTGAAAAAGTTCCGTCAATAACATCATCCGCTGAAAGCCCTTTATTTCTTGCTTTTGTACTGATTTCAGAAATTGCTTTTGCTAAACCAATAATATTTTTTTCTTCCGAATTTTTAATATTGGGTACAATTAATCCATTTGGCTCAAGTGCAACGGCAATTCCCAAATTAATATTTTTCTTAACAACAATATTTTCTCCTTCAATTGAAGCATTAACCAAAGGAAATTCTTTTAACGCTCTAATTGATGCATAAGATATAAAAGCCATATATGTTAGTTTTATATTTTCTTCTTTAAGAAAACGGTCTCTATTTTTTTCAATGAAGTTGTAAATTTTTGTCATATCAACTTCCATAATTTCGGATACATGAACGGAAGTATCACGACTTTTAATCATATGACCCATTATTTTTTTACGGATATTATCCATTGGAATTACTTCATCTTTTCCTTCCGAAAATTTAAATTCCTTTTCTGTGGCTTTTGTTAAACTTGATTTAGCTGCACCTTTAGTTTTAATATAATTCTGAATATCACTTTTTGTAACTCTTCCATTAATTCCGGTACCTTCAATAAATTCCAATTCAGATTGTGAAATTCCTTCCTTGCTTGCAATATTCATAACCAATGGCGAATAAAATTTGTTTGAATGAATTTTTGGAAGATTAGTTTTTTTTATCGGTTCAATTTTTTGCTTATCTATAATTTCTATTTCATTTGCCGGATCATTTTCTTTTACTTTTGTTATTCCGGTTTTTGTAGAAATTCGCGCAACAATTTTCCCAACTTCAACAACATCATTTACGTTAAATAAAATTTCGGAAATAATTCCATCAACCGGTGATGGAACTTCCGTGTCAACTTTATCTGTACTAATTTCATAAATTATTTCATCAACCTTTACAGAATCACCGACATTTTTATGCCATTTAATAATTGTACCTTCTGTAATTGATTCTCCCATTTTAGGCATTGGCAATTCAACAATTGAGCCTAATTGATTTGTTGAAGGAATTTCTTCATTCTTTTCTTCAACATGAGTTTCATTTTCACCGTTGGTTTCAATAATTGCAACAACTTCATTTATTGGAATTGTTTCATTTTCGTAAGCTTTAATTTCAATTAAAATTCCATCTGCCGGCGAAGGAATTTCGGTATCAACTTTATCAGTTGTAATTTCATAAATTATTTCATCTTTCTTAACAGCATCGCCAATTTTTTTATGCCATTTTATAATTGTACCTTCATTTATACTTTCACCCATTTTCGGCATAATAATATTTACTTTCATTTTTTCTCCAAAATCTGCAATTGTTAATTCAAATTACTTTGAAAAAATTTTAATCTTAATTTTGTGACTTTAAATTTCTAAAAATAATTAATTGATTCTTATGTCTCCCAAAACGGACTCCTCAGAATAATTAAATATTATAAATTAATATTCTAAAAGTTTTTTTAACTCATTATAAATTTTATTTCTGGATGGAAGAATTTCTCTTTCCAATTTTGGATGAAAAGCAATCGGCGTATCCAATGCTGCATAACGTTTAACCGGACCATCCAAATGTTCAAAACATTCATCAGAAATTCGAGAAGCAATTTCGGCTCCAAATCCACCGGTTAAAGTATCTTCATGAATTACCATTACTTTTCCGGTTTTCTTTACCGAGTTAAAAATTGTTTCATTATCCAAAGGGAAAATAGTTCTTATGTCAATTATTTCCACAGAATATCCTTCATCGGCTAAAATTCGTGAAGCAAATTCAGTTTCATGAACCATCGCTCCGTAAGTTACAACAGTTATATCATTTCCTTCTTTCACAATATTTGCTTTACCGAATGGAACAAGATAATCAGCATCGGGCTCCGGACGTGTTGCATAACTTTGTCTGTACAAACCTTTATGTTCAAGAAATAAAACCGGATCATTTAAACGAAGCGCAGTTTTTAGTAAACCTTTCGCATCAGCCGCATTTGATGGATAAGCAATTAGCAAGCCGGGCATGTGTGCAAAAAACGCTTCAATATTTTGGCTGTGATATAATCCGCCATTTATATATCCGCCAATTGCAACTCTAATTACAACGGGTGCTTCAAAAGTATTATTTGATCGATATCTAAGCATAACAAGTTCATCTCTAATCTGCATAAACGCGGGCCAAATATAATCACCAAATTGAATTTCGACACAAGGCTTTTTTCCATAAATTGCCATTCCGATTGCAACACCTAAAATACTTGCTTCTGCTAACGGCGAATTAAATACTCTTTCATTTCCAAATTTAGTTGATAAACCTTTTGTTGCTGTAAAAACTCCGCCTTTGCCATCGGCAACATCTTCACCAAAAACATAAATTTTATTGTTACGTTCCATCTCTTCACGCAATGCATGATTGATTGCATCAACCATTACAATTGGAATTCCCTCGGATTTGCATTCATTATATTTAAGTATGTTCTTTTTTCCGCTTTCATCCAAAACATATTTTTTTACATTTTTAACATCCGGTTCCGGTCTTGAATATGCCCAATCTGCCGCTGAATTTACTTGATCATTAATTTCTTTTTTCAATTGAACGAAAGAATTTTGTGTTATAATTTCTTCTTTGATTAAATACTCAGAAAATATATTTAGCGGATCTTTCTTCAAATCTTCTTCAAGTGAAATTTTTGATCTATATTTTGCTTGATCATCGGAAGTGGAATGCGAGAATAATCTTATTGTTTTTGCTTCAACTAAAACTGGTCCGTTACCTTTTCTCGCATATTCAAAAGCGTCTTGCGCAGTTTGTTGCATTGTAAAAAAATCAGTACCATCGACAGAAAATCTTAACAAATTTTCATATCCGCTCATCATTTCAGAAACGGATGCATTTTTTCCGGCAGTTTGATTTTCAACCGGAACGGAAATTGCCCACTTATTATTTTGTATAACAAAAATTACCGGAATTTTTTCTCTGCTCGCCCAATTTACAGCTTCATGAAATTCACCTTCGCTAGTTGTTCCTTCGCCACCGCTTACATAAGTTACAGATTTTTCTCCCGATTTTTTACTTGCAAGTGCGGTTCCAACAGCTTGTAAAAATTGCGTTCCAGTTGGACTTGATTGTGTTGGGACATTAAATTCTTTCGAAGCCCAGTGGCAAGACATTTGTCTTCCGCCGGTCATTGGGTCATCTTCTTTTGCTAATTGATGCAAAAATATATCTTCAATTTTGGTTCCAAGTCCAAGCATAAAACCCATATCTCTGTAATATGGATAAGCCCAATCAACACCTTTGTTCATTTGTAAACCAAATGCTAATTGAGTTGCTTCATGTCCGGCAGAGGGTAAATGAAAATAAGATTTACCTTGCTTCAGCATATTCATAATTTTTACATCCATTGTGCGCGATGTAATCATTAATCTTAAAACTTGAAGCAATTCATCTTTTTTCAAATTATTAAATTTATTTTTACCGGTTCCATTTCCATTATCATTTGAATGATCGCTTACAAGATTTTTTACTTTTGCCCCATTTTGCATTTTGTACCTTTCAATTTTTAATTGAAATTTCCAATTCACTAAATGATTTTTCTTCAACAGTAGAATAAGAAAATACTTCCTTAAAATTATTTACAATATTCATTTTTGCATCATAAAAATTTATTTCTCTACTTAATTCTTTACTTAAGGATGTTACTTCTTTATCTGTAATTCCGCATGGAATAATTCCATCAAACATTTTTAAATCTGTGTTAACATTAAACGCAAAGCCATGCATTGTAATCCATCTGCTTACTTTAACGCCAATCGCACATATTTTCCTATTGTCGATCCAAACACCGGTATATTTATCAATACGTTTCGAAGTTATTCCGTAATCAGCACAAGTATCAATTATAACTTCTTCCAACGATCTTAAATACAAATGTGTATCTTTTTTCCAATCAGATAAATTTAAAACTGCATAACCAACTATTTGTCCCGGTCCGTGATAAGTAATATCACCGCCTCTATCTATTTCAAAAACTTCAATACCATTTTCATCAAGTTTATTTTGGTCAAATAATAAATTAGATTTATCAGCAACTTTTCCTAAAGTATAAGTATGAGTATGTTCACAAAAAAATAGAATATCATTTACATTTCCTAAAGTTCTTTGATTAAAATATTTTTTTTGAATATCCCAAGCTTGCTGATATTTTATTTTACCTAAATCACAAACCAATAATTTTCTTTTTGTGTGTTGATTTTCCATTAACATTTACAGCGGTTTAAGATAGTTGTAATCAAAATATCAATAAATATAATGAAGAATATCTTCAAAACAAATTAGATGAAAAGACGTTTTAATCCCTTAAATATTGTCTAAAAGCATGAAATCTTTTTGTGTTGAATTTTCATTTTTGCTAAAATCCTTCTGATTAAATTCACAAAATTTTTCTATAGGACAAATAGAACACTTATAATTTTTCGGCTTACAAATTTCCCTTCCCAATCTTATTAAATTTGTGTGAAGTGAATGTGCGATGCCTTGCGGTAAATTTCTATTTATCTCAAAAAATGTTTTATCCGGCGAAGTAGTTTTTACAATTCCAATTCTATTTATAGTTCTGTGAACATGAGTATCAACCGGACAAATATTTTTATCAAGTGAAAAAAGCATTACGCAGCTTGCGGTTTTAACTCCAACTCCCTTAAAATTTGTTAAATATTTTATTGATTCATTTTCATCCAAATTTTCCAAAACTTCCAAATTAAAATTTCCGGTGTGATTAAAAAGTTCTTCAAGTAAATTTTTTATTGCTGTTGCTTTCTGAAATCCTAAGCCCGCAATTTTTATTTCATTTTCAATTTTTGAAATATCAGATTTTCTTACATCATCCCAGTTTTCAAAATTAAATTTTAGATTTTGAAATGCTTTATATGAATTTTTATCATTTGTATTTTGTGAAAGAATTGTTGCAATCAATAAATCAATTGGCTTAGGAAGCTTATCGGCTCTTGCTGGAATTCCAAATCTTTTAATTAAATTTTTATTTATTACAATAATTTTATTCATACTATTTGCGTTGATAAAAAAAATCCCCACTACATAAAAATGTAATGAGGAAAATTTTTCCGAAAAAATTTATTTTAGAAAATTAATCCAATATCAAAATATTGAATATTTTTTAATCGATTATAATCTGCGTAGGCATAATTAAAAGTAAATTCTAATTCGGGCGTTAGACTATAGTTTACGCCAAAACCTAATGTAAGACCTTGCTCGCTATTTGGTAAAAATAATGATTTATATCCGCCACGCAAAAACACCATACTGTTATACGAAAATTCCAAACCGGTATTTAGATATTCTTTATTATCATTTGGATGAACTGCATCAACTGCGGCTTTTACTCTAAAAAATCTTGTGTCCAAAACATTCATTGCTAAGCCGACTCTAAAATTCAATGGCAAATCATTTTTTTCCGCCGCATAATTTCCGGGAATATTATTTGGTCCAGATTCTGAAGTTTCATTCGGATCAATATTAATTTGCAAATCTCTACCAGCTAACTGCATTTTAGATCCAAAGTTTGAGAAGCTTGCGCCAATTACCAAATCATTAAACGGAGTTACATAATAAGTGCCAACGTCAATAGCAACGGCAGTTGCAGAAGAATTCCAAATTGATTCTTGAACATATTTAAGTTGAAACCCGATTGAAAATCTATCGGTTAAACTTTTTGCAAATCCTACTCCAAGAACTAAAGAATTTGCATCCCAAGTTCTACCATCGCCTTCGGGATATTCAATTGTTCTAACTTCATCTTTAGGAACTTGTAACGATGAAAAAGTTGCAAAGATTGTTCCGAGTCCATCAACATTTATTGATCCGGCGGCAAAATCATAATTAACATCAGCAAGCCATTCCGAATGATTAAATGCGACTTGGCTATTTCCTTTTGCTCTTGTAATTCCGGCAGGATTAAAATAAACAGAATAAATATCATCGCTAACGCCTACATAAGCGTTGCCCATACCAAGCGAGCGTGCACCGGGAGCAATTTTAAGTACAGCCGCAGCAGTAGTTCCAACTCTTGTAATTTCCTGATCAACTTGAGAAAATATTAAATTTGCGCTCATAAGTAATATTACAAGAATTAAAAATTTTTTATTTATTGTCATTGTTTTCTCCAACAATTCACCAATATTTATCAATTTAACCAACTTAAATTTTAAGTAATAATTTTATTTAATAACTCCAAATCTTCCAATTTTTTCGCCAACACCAGGTGCATCAACATGGAAAATATATACTCCGTAAGATATTCTCATTCCTTCCGAGCTTAACAAATCCCAATATGCAATGCTGCCATTATCATTCTTTTCTATTGTATCAACTAATTCACCGGTTAAAGTATATATTCTAATTGTGCAAACCGGCGGCAAATTACGGAATTGTAATTCTCTTTCTCCGCGTTTGGTTTGTGTTCTTCCGGGATTTTCAGAATCACTGAAAGCCACATACGGATTTGGAACTACATAAACTTCATTCAATAATTTATCAGATGTTGAAGCTACAAATTCAGCTTTCTTTGTATTGAAAGTATATTCATCTCCGGTTTCAAATGGTTTATCCGTTACGAGTTTATAAATATCCCCAGCTTTCGGAAGAATTTGTTCTGAAACCTCGGGATCTAATCTTAAGTCAATTTGATATGAGGTTGTAGCATCAGTCGCACCTTGAGGCTGCAAAGTTATTGCTTCTCCCCAATCCCATCTGCCATTAAAGTTTTCTTGATCTGTTACAAAAGTTGCCGGTTCTTCAAAATGATAATTTGGAGCTTTATCAATTATGTAGAATATTTTAAATGGAGCTAAAACTGGTCCTAATAAAGTTTGAATTGTATCTGCATTTGCCCAAGCACCGGTCTCTGTTGTATCCGTATTATTCCATCTAATTTCCCAATCAGCTTTTATTTTAACTTTATCACCGCCAATTAAAGGAGGATAAATTATTCTATCATTTACTGTAATTGCAGAATTTGTTGTAAACCTTGATTCAACACTATTTGCATTTAACTCATCTTCCTGAACAAAAACACGCATTCCATCAAAAACATCATTTCCATCTTCACTATCAATATACTTGCTTTGAAAAATCGGATAATATTTGTAACTAATATTATAAACGTTTCCTTCGGGTAAACTTTCGGCGGTGTTTCCCGCAATTTGTCCGCGCTCCGTATTTACTGCATAATTTGAAGCTGGAATAACAGTTCCACTTTGATCTTTTACAACAATTGATTCGCCAACAATATTTTTATGTCTAAGCGCAACTAAAACCGTACCTTTTGATGTAAACGAATAAGCTACTCCAGTTTCATCCAAAACATTATAAATATTTGTTGAATCAAAATTAATTTTATAAGTTTTATCTAAAACTGATAAATTATCTAAAGTTTCAATACTAATTTCACCTGTAGCGTTTCCAACTAATTGAGTTGGTTTTCCGCCGATTCCAACTTCCGAAGTTTTCACTCCACTAGCAATCGGACCCGGAATTACTGATAAAGTATTTACGTCAAAAATTAATTCTCCGGTTGTTGGATCCTGCTGAATTACAGATTGTGTTTCCGTCGGCGGAAGATCAATAGAACCTCTATCGTAAGCAACAACGGCATAATAATATTGAACTCCGTTTTGTACAGTTGAATCAACATATTCATGAACTAAGCCTGTGTTGCTTCCTAAATTGTATCTAATTCCTCTTCCAACGTATTCAATTCCGGCAAGACCGGAATATTCATTTACTAAATCAAATTGTGCAGGAAGTCCGGAATTTACATCAAATAATGCTTGTCCTAAAAATGGAATTCCATTTGCATCTGTAATTGTGTAAACATCAGAAAAATTAAAATCGCGGCTTCTATAAATTTTGTAACCTTCAAAATCTTGTTCGCCGGTTAAAGGATCAATTGAAACTTCTGATTTTGCGTCCCAATATAGAGTTACTTTTCCATCACCGGGAACTGCAGTAACAATCGGCTTATCCGGCGGTTGTGCAAATTGATAATCAGCTTCAAGAATTCTAACCGAAGTTGTTGCATTTAATAAAAGATCATTTAAATCTTCACCAAGTAAAATTACCATGGAAAATCTTTGCGATTCTCCTTTTTCTAAAATCATTGGTCCCGTAGAAAATGCGAAAATATTATCCCCAGCAGATTGTAAAAATTCTTGATTGGGATCAATTTCCGGCTTTGTTAACCAGCTCCAAATTATTTCATCATCTTTTGGATCAACAAGTCCCCATCCGTTTACCGTAAATCCGGTTAAACCTAATTGGTCAGATTCCGAAATATCTCTAAATCCGAAATTGGGTTCCGAACCAGCCCATTTTTTTCCAACACTCCAATCATCTGTTAAAGTTCCAATTTCATCGTCATCGAATAAACCATTATTATTTAAATCATTATACCAAGCTTGAGATGGAGCTCCGTCTCCTTCGCCGTAATCTTTTCCGGGATAATTTGTAGATTCCGGTCCAATTCCATCAATACCAACATCATTTTTTTCCGGATCCCAGTCTCCGTCTTCATCACCTGACCATCTAGCTTTTGGTGCACCGTAAGTTCTTGTATATTGTACAACATCTAAAATTCCAGTATTAAGCGGCACAATTGTTCCATCGATATATTCGCCTTTATTTAGAAAAGGTGATTCATCAGCAATACCATCGTCATCATTATCATTTTGGTCATCATCTAAAGATGGAGATTCAAGAAATTTCCATCCAAAATAACCGGGACGTTTTCCCCCTCTTCCTTTGAAATCCTGATCCCAGCCATAAACCATGCTTCTTTGTCTTTGTTCAAATTTCTCTGCTAATTCACCTTTAGGAGGAATAAAAAATGCCATATCATCACCAGTATCTCCAACACCTCCAATATGCGGGTCACCAAACATTCCCATATAAAAATTGCCAAGATCTTTATCACTCGCATTTGTTACTTGATATACACTAAAAATCAAATCTTCAGCAAGTGGATTATTAAATTGAAGGATTCTTACATCGGCGTCAATTCCCAATCCACCTTTTGTAACATCGGCTTCAAAGGGATGATATCTAGAAATAAATTCATGATTCGAATAATCGTCAATAGCAAAATAAACTTCTTCATCGGGAGAAGTAGATGCATCACCTAAAAACGCTGGCCATAAATATTTACCGGCTCCGGCAGAATACCAACTTTCTGGCCAAGAATCTGGTTTTCCGTCACCATCCAAATCTGATGCATTTAACGAAGCAACGGAATTTTGATTTGGATCACTGTATCCAGATTTCGGAAGATATCCCCATTTTTCTTTACCGGATTCATCATAATCACCTTCTGAAGGTGATACATGTGAATCGCTGATAATGCTTACAGAATCACCTTGAATTGTTGGAACTCTTGCTCCGGCAATTAATCCAAATTCATATCCGTAACCAAGTCCGTTCCAAACTAAATCTTCAATATCGGCAAGTCCACCGGGACGACAAACTGATCCATAATTAAAAAGTTGCGTCTGTATTTTATTCCCTTTTATAATTATTGATTTTATATCTACTTCTTCGCCGGTAATTTTATTTAACCTTGGACCAAACAAATTTCCATACAATCTTTCAAATTCTTCCGGTGAAGTTATTTTAGTTCTTTTTTCTTTTATTTTTTCATCAGACTGCGCAAATGAAATGCTCACCATTAAAAGTGTAAAAATGATAACTGAAATTCTTACTTTCATCATTGTTCCTAATTAAATTCTTTTGTTGAGTAATTCAATTTATTTCTAATTAAATATTATTGAAAATCCTAATCTAATTTCTCTCGGCAAACTAACTCTTTCTTCTCTGCTGTAATAATTATCTAAATATGAAACATTAAATAAACCCGGATCTTCCAAAAGTCTTCTTCTTAAATCAGCAAACTGACTTGCATTAATTTTTTCTTCGGCACTTTCCAAAGCTTCGCCGGAACTTGCCCAAACATATCTTTGATTCTGAACATCAAATACATTTTTAACTTGAATAAAAACAGAAAGATCAATTGGTTCAATTGTGAAAAATTTCTCCAATTTAAAATCCACATTCCATTGAAATGGTTTGTTTGCCGATGTTTGCTCATAAGTTATTGTTGATAAAGTCGGCGGAAGCGCAGGTGTATATGGAGTTCCGGTTTGCAAAGTATAAACAATTCCAGCCGACCAATCTCTTGGTTCCGAAATTGTAACAGTTCCGTTTATTAAATGTGAACGATCAAAACTTAATGGAACTAAAAAAGTTTCGGTTTGTTTTCCGGCAGATTCACTGAAGAAAAGATCTTCCGTTGGCTCAGTTCTATTTCCTTCGGCAACTTGATATGTATAGTCAAGTGTAGCTGAAAATAAACTTCCCGGGGCTTGTCTTTTTATAAAGGATAAAGTTAAACCCTTTACGTTTGCATAAGAAAGATTTGTTAAAACTTGATACTCTCTTGCATTTTGTGAATAAACTGTTTGAGTATAAATATAGTCCCTTACGTCTTTGTAGAAACCCGTTAAATCAAATTTGAAATCATCAGTTAATTGCTGCTGCAAACCTACTTCATATTGAATTGATCTTTCCGGATTTACATTTGCATTTCCAAATCTTGCAACTGTAGAAACATTTTCAACTTCCCAAATTAAATTTCTGTACAAACTTGATAATGAACCGATTTGATAAAAGTGTCCATATGAAAATCTAATTACTCCTCTATCGGTTATTGGATAAGAAACACTCAATCGCGGTGAAAACATATGTTTAACTTCTGCATCGGTTACGTATTGTGTTAAGTTCCCACTTTTTTCATCGTCAATTTCTTGTGATAAATTGTAATTATATTTTTCTGCGGGATCAAAATATTCATATCTCAATCCGGCATTAAGAATAAGTGTTTTTGCTAATTCAATTTTATCTTGAATATAAGCAGCAAATTGAGTTGGACTTACTTCAAAATTATCAACTTCCGGATCTAAAACATTTTTATATTGAACATTATCGCCGTATAATAAATCACTTGGACTTAACACACTGTTATCAGCTTTAACAAAATCCAAAGTATAAGCTTCTCTAACTAAATCATGTTTTCTAAACTCAAATCCGGCTTTAACTTCATGAATATTAAAAAGCTGTGAAACAATATCGCCTTTTAAACTGTAAGTTTTTGTTGTTCTATCTGATCTATAATTATCCGTTCCGCCGGAATAATAAAGTGTTGTACCAATTGTCTGGCTGAAAAAGTTTGGTAAATATCTTTTATCATTATAATCTTCATACAAATAATATTTTGCATTATTCCATGAAAACGAGCCTTTAATTGTATAGAATGTTGAGTTACTTATCGTATGAGTTAGATCAAGTGATTGAACAATACCAGTACTGTAATCTGTACCTAAACCATCCGGATTAAATAAATATTGTCTTCCTCTTGTTAAATCATATCCGGGTCCAAATGCACTTGACTGAGACTTATCATAAACAAATTCATATTTCAATTTAATTAAAGATCCAAAATTATGACTAATATTTGCTTGAATATTCCAATCTTGAGAAGGATCCATTGCAACTAAAGAATTATCTCCGGTCGGTAAACCATTACTTGTTTTTGAATAGGGATTAAAATAATACGGCTGACTTGCATCGCCGTTTCTTGGATCTGTGCTTTCAAAAGCTTCTGCAGTTAAATAAGAATCTGTTGTATTATATAATCTCTGTCCGTAATAAACTCCTTTATCATCTTCAAAAATTCCGGATATAAAAAATTTTGTATCATTTGAATAAGGAATTTTTCCGCCAAATGTAAATTCAACACGTTTTCTATTTAACGGATCAAAATCTTCTATGTTTTTAAATAATTCTTTATTTGATGAAAGATATTCACCAGTATAACCTCTTAAACTAAAACTATATTTATCTCCGCCTTCTTTTGTTACATAATTAACAACACCGCTTAGTGCATTGCCAAATTCAGCACCAAAAGTTCCGGTTGAAACAGAAACTTCTTGAACAGCATTTGTTGCAACGCCAACGGCTTTAGAATTTCCGTACGGATCATTTATTGAAAGTCCATTAATTTGATAAGCAACTTCATTATCTCTTCCGCCTCTAACGTGTAAAGTTCCATCATCATTTTGAACAACACCGGCTTGAAGTTTAATTACGTCTGCAATATTATCAACCGGTAGAATATCCAAAGTTTCGGAATTTATTGCAACAGTAGGATTTGTTAAATCCTGGCGAATTAAAGGATTTCGCTCACCTTGAACAATTACTGCATCCATTTCAATTGCACCGGAAGGAAGCGAAAAATCAATTGCGGTTGTAAATCCAACATTAACTCTTACATTGGTTCTTGTTACTTTTTGATAACCTATATAAGATGCCGTAACTGTGTAAACTGCCGGCGGAACATTTAGAATTACAAAATTTCCGTCAATATCTGTTGCGGATCCAATTGAAGCATCCTCGATAAAGACATTTGCAAACGGAATTCCTTCACCGGTTGCGGCATCAAGAACTTTGCCCATTATTTTTCCGGTGGATTGCGCAAAATTTACCGAATAAGTTAAAGTGAAAAGTGAAATTAAAAAAAGTAAAAATTTGTTTTTCATAAAATCTCCGGCTCAACTGTAGTTGAATTGAAGTTTGAGTCTTGAAGAAACATATACTCTAAAATATTTCACAACCAAGAATTATTTCCCGGTTGTGAAAATTGAAATTTATTTTAAAACCGTCATTTTAATTGATTTGGAAAAATTACCAAACTTCAATTCTGCTAAATAATTTCCGCTTGTAACTTTGCTTCCGTTGTTATTAGTTCCATCCCAAATAATTTGATGATTTCCGTTTTTGTAATTTTGAAAATCAATTAAAGATTTAATTTCTTGACCAAGCATATTATATATTTTTAACGAAATTTGTTTGTCAATTGGCAATGAAAAATTAATTGTCGTAGATGGATTAAACGGATTTGGATAATTTTGCTGCAATTTGTAATCATCCGGAGTAACTATTCCATAAAGATTTTCTTTCAATCCAACTGCCGTTCCGTCATATTCCAAAACTCTAATTGTTTGTCTATAATTATTAAAAATTTTATAACTTTCATCATTATTTAGAATCCACTGTCCAATACCTGTAGTATCAATCCAATCATAAATATTTATTTCTATTGAATCATAGACACTTTGTTCTGCTAAAACTATTTCTAAATTTCCGTCTTTATCAAGATCAACGTTATCCGCAAAAATATAGGATGTAAAAGGTGTTTCTTTTTTTATTGTATCAATAACGGTTGGATCAAATCCAATAGGAGTTTCAACAACTTCCATTGAGTCTGTTCCCGCATATAACGTATCAAGTCTATAAGTTACTTTTCCGTTATGAATATCCCAAGTTGCAAAAACATCTCCACCTTCACCATTATAAACCAAATTCAAATCATAAGAATTGCGTTCTAACAAACTTCCTTCACCTTTATATTGAATTGCAACTAAATTTAATCCTGTTCCGCCGCCAGTATAAAGTTCATCTTTCCCATCTTTATTTAAATCACCTTTAACAATAGGCCAAAGTTCAACTGCAGTTTTTTCCGCTAAAGCGGCAATTTCTGAACTTTTTATAATTTCTGCATAATTTTGAGTTTGAGAATCATTTGTCCAAATGTTTTCACCGGAAGCTGTACTTGGAAAACTTAAAACTGCAACTGCGTGAGCATTTCCGTATTGAGTACCATAAATTTCATCTTTACCATCGCCATCCACATCGGCAGCGCGAGCACCAAAATAACTAACGCCATCAACTGCACAATATTCATGATATACGCCTTTAGCTTTAGCATCAGCATTATCTGTTGCAGTTGGATAAGAATATGAATTTGGTCCATTTACTCCTATTGACCAAAAACCATAATTACTCCAGGTATGATTTAAAATTTCTAATTTTCCGTCTCCGTTTATATCACATGGTTCTGCATTCCAAAAAGAACCTCCTGCACCCCAATCACCGCCATTAGTTTGTTCCCCTGGCTTTCCACCTTCAATCTTAATAGTCGCAAATCCGGGGTTTCCTGGTGCATAAGTACCAGTAACAGATAAAATAAGAACATCTTGTCTTGGATCTTCACCGTGAGGAATAATCTCAGTTTTTCCATCACCATCAAAATCATAAACAGTTAATACTTCTCTATAAGATCTAAAACCTTCACGTCCTCCAGCACCAGCAATTTTGGCTGGTGTAATACCAAATGCTGGTTGGGTTCCCCAACTAGTTCCATCCCATTCAAAAATAACAATTCTTCCAATTGAACCATCATCATTTTTATAGTAAGCTTGTTCAAAAATTATTTCCTTTTTACCATCTCCGTCACAATCACCAACTTGAATAAACCGAGGTGTTGATTGAAATCTTGTATGCCCAACATCTGCAGGTTCTGCCATTTTATCTTTTGTAATTACAGGAGATGACCAAATTATCTCTAATAAAGAATCTTGAACAACCTTTAATACATGTACTCTCCCACCATTAGAATAATCAGTTGCCAAAATTTCTTGATCATCATCGCCATTTATATCAGCTACGATAACTCTTCTTACACCCAAATCTGCTGCATATGGGAATAGTGAATCTGCCGGATCTCCCGTACCTGGAACTGTAAAAACTGCCATATTTTTTGTAGCTATCGGAGTTGTTTGTGCTTGATAAGTTATTGTAGCGGTCAACAAAATAATGTTAAGTAGAAAAAATTTCTTCATAAAGCCCCCAAAATGACTTTGTTTATTATTATTTTTATAAAATAAGAAAATACAATCATTTATTTTCTTTTGCAATATTAAAAACCAGAATTGATTTACAACATAAAACATTTTGAATTTTATTCGATATTCTCTTAATTATTATTCAACTTAAATAAAATTTGTGGAGAAAGAATGTCAACATTGATGGTAAGTGTTTCCGGAATTCGCGGATTAGTTGGTGATGGTTTGGATCCGAACACAATTGTAAAATATGCATCAGCATATGCCGATTTTTGCGGTGCCGGAAAAATAGTAATTGGTTCAGATGGAAGAATTTCCGGTAATATGGTTAAACATACATTAATTGGAACTTTAATTGCAAAAGGCAATGATGTTATAGATATTGGAATTTGTCCAACACCAACAGTTTTATATAATGTTACAAAACTTGGCGCAGTCGGCGGAATTCAAATTTCCGCAAGTCACAATCCAAATGAATGGAATGCTTTAAAATTGTTGAATTCTAAAGGAGAATTTATGACTCCCGAAGAAAATAAAATTATGTTGGAAAATTTGGAATCTTCAAACAAGTTTAAGAGATGGAATGAACTTGGGATATTAACTCAATATGATGAAGGATTAAAAAATCATTATGAAAATGTTTTAAAATTAGTTGATGTTGATTTAATAAAATCCAAAAAGTTTAAAGTTGTTTTGGATTGTGTAAATGGTGCCGGAAGTTTTATTATGCCAAAATTTTTAAAAGATTTGGGATGTGAAGTAATAAATATAAATTGTGAGCAAACCGGAATTTTCCCTCGTTTGCCGGAACCAATTCCAGAAAATTTAACTGAAACAATGGAATTTGTAAAAGAACAAAATGCGGATTTGGCAATTGTTGTTGATCCGGATGTTGATAGATTAGTTTTAATTACAGATAAAGGCGAACCGTTTATTGAGGAAAATACAATTACACTTTCTGCAAAACACGTTCTATCAAAAACAAAAGGAAATGTTGTAGTAAATTTATCAACAACTAGAGCAATTGATGACGTTGCTTCTGTGCAAGGTTGCAAAGTTTTTAGATCTCCGGTCGGCGAAGCTAATGTTGTAAAACTTATGAAAGAAGTTAATGCAGTAATCGGCGGTGAAGGAAGCGGCGGAGTAATTTATCCCGAACTTCATTATGGAAGAGATGCTTTGGTTGGAACTGTTTTAACTCTTGAACATTTGGCGGAACAAAACAAAAAACTTTCTCAAATAAAAGATGAATTACCAAAATATTTTATTGCGAAGAAAAAAATAGAATTGGGAAATGTTAATCCGGATAAAGTTGTTGAGCAGATAAAAGAAAAATATAAAAACGAAAAAATAAATACGGATGACGGTTTGAGAATTGATTTTGAAAGTCACTGGGTTCATTTTAGAAAATCAAATACGGAACCGATTATTAGATGTATTGCGGAAGCAAAAACTGAGGAAGAAGCTAATTTATTTATCGATAAATATTTTAGTGAAATTAAAGAATTGATGAAATAAAACTTTGTGTTTTTTGTGAAGAATTTCTCTGTGATCTTTGTGGTAAATTTTCCTTTAACCACAAAGAACACTAAGTAAATACACAGAGGACACAAAACTAATTTAATCTTTGCCGCTTCTTAAAAAAACTCATTAATGAATTATCATACGAAGAAGTTGTATCAATCAAATTATAATCATAACCAAGTTTTGTACAACCGTTTTTTATTTCATTCAAATAATTCTGCATTGAATCATAATAAGATTTTTGAATTTGAATAGGCTGAGTTGTAAGTTCTTCTTTCGTTTCAATATCAACAAATATTGAATCATTCCTAAAATTAAAATTTATTTCAGTCGGATCTAAAACGTGAAAAATTATAACTTCATTTTTTTTGAAATAAAATTTCTTCAGCGAATTTAATATTTCTTTCGGATCATCTAAAAAATCCGAAATTAAAATTACTAATCCCCGTTTTGTAATTTTTTCCGCAATAGAATTTATTGAATCGGAAGTTTTAGTTTCACTATTCGGAGAAAATTTTTCAATCTCAGTTAAAAGTTGTGTTAAATAAGTTCTTTTAGATTTTGGAGATAAATAACTTTTCAACTCGCTTGAATATAAAGCCAATCCAACTGCATCTTGCTGTTTAAGAAGAAGATAAATAAAACTTGCGGCTAAAACTTTTGCATATTCAAATTTGGAAATCTCACTTTCATTTTTGTAATCCATTGATTTACTTGTATCAAGAATTACATGAGCTAAAAGATTTGTTTCTTCTTCATATTGTTTGATAAAATATTTTTCACTTTTTGCAAAAACTTTCCAATCTAAATTTTTGATTGAATCGCCTTGCATATAAGGTCGGTGCTGACTAAACTCAACACTAAAACCGTGGTAGGGACTTTTATGATAACCAACCATAAAACCTTCCACCACAGTTCGTGCTTTTAGTTCAAGAGTTTTTAATTTTGCAATTACGGAAGGATTTAAAAGTTTAGAAAAATCATTCTGCTTTTTCATTAATTTTTACAAAACATTATTATTTCTTAAAACATCTTCCGGCGATTTGCCTAAATTTTTTAATTCCATTTGTGCATCATCTGCTAAATCACCATTTGGATATTTTTCCAAATACATTTTGTAATTTTTTTCTGCTTTGGGAAAATTTTTAATTTCGTTGGCAAGAATAAACGCCGACATAAAAATTGAACTTTCCGCTAAAGGTGAATTGGGATACTTTTCAAAAATTATTTGATACGTGTCAACCGCTTTATTTAACGATTCCATAGGTTTTACATTTTTTATAACTTGACCTTGGTAAAGTTTTGCAATTTCAAATAATGAAGAATCTGCAACTCCGCTTTCCGGAAATTTATTTACAACTTCTTCAAATTTAACAACCGCTTCATCATACTTTGCGGAAGCAATTAAACTTTTCGCTTCGTTAAAAATTTGTTTTTCATTTTCACTGCTGCAAAATGTAAATGCAAATAATAAAAATAAAATAATTACACTTTTTATAGATTTCATAAATATTTCCCTAAATGAATTTGTTAACCAAAAAAAAATTATGGATTGAATGTTATTAAAGTTTTGAATTTTATAAAAGGAAAATCAATTTGCAATTTTATCTTTTGCTGAAGTGTTTTTAGAATTATGATTTAAATTATTTTTCAATTTTTCATCAGAATTTCCGGCAAATTCTATTAACAGCATATTTGCGCCGACTTCAAATAATTGTTTTTTTTCATTTCTATCAAAAAAATCGATTGAATCTGAAATTATAATTTCTGATTTTCTTAGAATAATTCTGGTAATTGCAATAAATTTTAACATCAAAGAAATTTCAACTTTAGAAATATTTTGAAATTTTGAATAATATTGCGGAACAAAAGGAGTGTTAAAAACCAATTCCGGCTCAATAGATTTAAGCAAAAGTAAATCGTTTACCAAATCTGCTTTTGTTTGATTTGGAAGCCCGACAATATTTCCCGTGCAAATTTTGTAGCCTAATCTTTTCAAATATTTTAAATGATTTAATCTATCTTCAAGCTTGTTGTTTTTGTTAAAGAAAGAAAAACTATTTGTGTTTGATGAATTAAATTTGAGCAAATAAAAATCGGCTCCGGCAAATTTCCAAGCTCTGTATTCATCAAAACATCTTTGCAATAAATGCAGCGTAATTTGAACATCGTGATCTTTTTTAATCTTATAAATTAAATACGAAATCATATCCGAATCGTAATAACTATCAGAACCGGATTGTAAAATTATATTTGTTACATCTTTGCTTATTATTTCTTTTATTTTTACAAGAATTTCATCTGGAGAAAGTCTAAATCGCGGAGTTGAAATATTGTCTTCCCTTAACTCGCAATAAAGACAATTATTTTCGCAATTGTTTGAAAACTGAATTGATGCAATTTTATTTTTGAATCTTCCTAAATAAAGTTCTTTTACTGCGCGAGATTTTTCAAAAAGAATGGAAAAATCTTCTTTTTCTTCCAAATTTAGGAGAAAGAAAATTTCTTCTTGCGAAATTTCATTTTTATTTAAGATTTCTAATAAATTCATTTTTATTTAGCAAATTTTATGCTTAGTAAAAACATCAAGAAATATACCACATAATTGATTTGTCTGATTTAGTTTATCAAACTTTTTAGATTATGAATTTTGTGCAAATTATTTTTCCGATGAAAATATTTCCAGAAACGTTTTTAAAAATTAAAAATTTAATTGATTTCTGTTTTTCGATAAGAATATTTCGTTTTCGGCTAAAAATAATATTCTTTTTCTGTGGATTAATGAATTGAAAATATTACTCTAAAGTTTTACAAAATTTTTATTAATTGAAATGAAAATAATTTTTGTGTGAAATTTGAGATTTGGCTTGTGAAAATTATTTGTTTATTTCCTAAAAGAGAGAATTTTAGATAGTTAATCTTTTTTAATTAAGAAAATTAGGACAAACTTATACTAAAACATTTTTTAAATAACTGCGTTTTCGGTTAATTCAACAAAACATTTTGTTGCATTTAAATTGCAATTTACGCCAAACGGAATTGTTAAATTTTCTTTAATATGTCCGTGATTAAAACTATAAATTACCGGAATTTTTAATTTTGCAAAATAATTTTCAATAACTTCGTTTAAAGAAATTGCGTTTTCTTCGGATTTTTTTTCATAACAATCAACAAATCTGCCTAAAATAATTCCTTTAACTTCTTTAAAAATATTTGCCAATTTGAGCTGATTTAACATTCTATCAACTCTGTAAGGTTCTTCGCCGATTTCTTCAATCAGCAAAATTGAATCTTTAAAACTTGGTAAATATTCGGTTCCCATTAACGAAATTAAAAGAGATAAATTTCCGCCGATAATTTTTCCTTCGCCTCTTCCGGAATTTAGAACAAAGAATTTTTCATCCCTTGGATTGTGAAGTTTACCAATTTTTTTTGTCGATGTTAAAACTTTCCAAAAATTTTCTTCGGCAAATTCATTTATTTCACCGGAAAAATCACTTGCAACCATTGGTCCGGCAAAAGTTACAAGTCCGGTTTTCTTAAAAATTGATAATTGCAAAGCTGTAATATCGCTGTAACCAACAAATATTTTGGGATTTTTTTTAATAATATCAAAATTGATTTTGTTAAGTAATCTTCCGGAACCATAACCTCCACGAACGGAAAAAATTGCCTTTACTTCTTTATCTTCAAACATTTCATGAAAATCACTCAATCTTTCTTCATCGGTTCCGGCTAAATATCCGTGTTTTTTACCAACATTTTTACCGATTTTAGTTCTGTAACCAATTTTTTCTAAATAATTTATTCCTCGATTTATTGCTTCAAGATCATTTGGAGTTGATGCGGGAGAAATTATTCCGATTAAGTCGTTTTTCTGTAATTTTTTTGGTTTTATAGTTTTCATACATTTCTTTTAAAAAATTTGTTGAATATATAAAAACTTAAACCTTTTTGCAAAATTTGATTTCAGTTATCAAATTAAAAAATATGAAAACCTCTAAAATTCCAAATGGCAAAAAACAAATTTTAAATAAACCTTAAATAACAAAATTCAAAGAAAATACATGAATTTTCATAGAATTTGGTTTTTGATTTTTAGAATTTATTTGTTATTTGGAACTTGTTGTTTGAGATTTTAGTGATGTCTAAATTTTGGTTTTTCACAAAATTAAATCTGTTCTTCCCCAATCCGTAAATTTCTGAGTAATAAAATTCAGAACAAATTCATGCTGTTCGTTTCCGTTTCCTTCAACATTAATTGGTTTTCCAAACTCAAAATGTACTTTTTTGGCGGGATCAATTTTACCGAATTCTTTAACCAATTTTCCATTTCCCCAAGCATCCGTAATTAAAGCCAAGGGAATAACGGGAACATTATTTTTCTTAGCCAATTTTACTCCGAGCGAGTTGAACGAAGATTTATCAAAATATGAAGTTCTTGTTTTTTGAGGGAAAATAATTACTGATCTTCCCTTTTGAAGATTTTCCGAGCCTTCATCCATTACAATTTTTAAATCTTCACGCGGATTTGTTCTTCCAACAATTATTGGATGTCGCGCAGCTGCAACCGGTCCGAATAATGGAAAATCTACAAGTTCTTTTTTTATTACGTAAACAACACTTTTTACCGGCTGAATAAATGAAGGCAAAAGTAAAGTTTCCAGCGTGCTCATATGATTTCCAATAATTACAGCCGGACCATCAAAACTTGTTATATTTTTCATCCCTTTTACACTTACTTTTATTCCGACACTTTCTGCGGCGCGCAAAACTGCTATAGAAGATGCAACCCAATTATATCTATCGTAAATTTTCTTTTTTGTCTGCCCGTTTGAAAATTTTACAACTTTTATAAGTCGGAAATAAAACAATAATGATGAAAACAACGGAATCTTGATTTGGGGATCAGTTTGATATATATCTGAATTTGGAAGAATTTCCGGATAATATGAATAGTTTTTCATTTTTTATTCCATCTAAAAATTGAAGTGTAATTTTATAAAAAATTTTGAAAATGAAAAGAATAAATGTTAGAGACTTCTGAAATATTCAAAATATCATTCTCGTGATCCGTTAGCTAACGGACGGGAATTTATTGAATTCTCTCTGGATTCCTACTTTCGTGGGAATGACAAGTACCTTTAATTTAATTTTTTAGAAGTTTCTGACAGTAAGAATTTTGGATTTGTAGAAAATAAAAAAGCCTTGAAAAATTCAAGGCTTTTAAGTGACCCCAAGGGGATTCGAACCCCTATTACCGCCGTGAAAGGGCGAGGTCCTAACCATTAGACGATGGGGCCAAAAAACTTTTTTTGGGTGAACGATGGGATTTGAACCCATGACCTTCTGGGCCACAACCAGACGCTCTAACCAGCTGAGCTACGCCCACCATGAAAATGCTCATTTAATTAGAACCAAAATACAAAATTAAATTTTGAATTCTAATTTTTTCATGTACGCCCGAGTGGAATCGAACCACTAACCTACAGCTTAGAAGGCTGTTGCTCTATCCGATTGAGCTACGGGCGCATACAGTAAACTAAGCATGTTGCTCGATTGTCGGGGCGGCGGGATTCGAACCTGCGACCTCCTGCTCCCAAAGCAGGCGCGCTAACCGGACTACGCTACGCCCCGATTATTGCCCATAAAAATTTTTTGCAATATTTAAAGAACACCAAAAAATTAAGAAGCTAAATTTATATGTTTATAACTTTAATGTCAATTCAAGAAATAAATTTTTACAATTATAATTTTATCTTCATATCTTTGATTTACTAATTATTCTGTAACTTTTTTTAGATTTTTACTAAACTCTATAATCTAAAATTAAAATCGAACAATTTTTCAGATAAATTTAATGAAATTTTCACTTCAAATTGCAAACAGATATATTAAATCCAAAAAGGGAGCAAAATTTCTATCATTAATTTCTGTAATTACAATTGCCGGAATTGCTCTTGGAATTACTGTTTTAATTATGGCAATTTCAATTTTAAACGGATTTGATAAAACCGTTAGCGAAAATATTATAAAATTTAACTCACATATAAATATCAGCGGATTTGGTTCAAAAAATCTTGAGAATTTCTCAGCAATTTCTGATAAAATAAAATCAGAATTGGGGAAAAAATATTCCACATTTTCTCCTTATATCTCACAAAAAGTTTTGATCTCAAAAAAAGAATTTACGGATGGAATTATTTTAACCGGAATTGATTCAATTTTTGCCGAGCAATCCTTAAGAAAAATTCTGATAAACGGAAATTTGAATTTATCCGAAAATGATTTCAACATAATTATTGGAAAAAAACTTGCCTCAAATTTTAAATTAAAAGTCGGAGATTTCATCAACATTATTGCTTTAAAAAATGATGAAATTCCTTCTTTAACAAATATGCCAACAATTGAGCAATTTAAAATTTCCGGAATTTACGAAAGCGGAATGGCAGAATATGATGATATTTACGCTTATATAAATTTCAGTACTTCAAAATCTTTGTTTGAGATTAAAGATGAAATCAGCGGCTACAATATTAATCTCAAAAACATTTCCGAAATTGATTCCGTAAAGGAAAAACTGCAAAGTGTTTTGCCTTATCCGCATTATGTTAGAACTTACAGAGATATTAATAAACATATTTTTACTTGGCTTGAGCTTCAGCAAAAACCAATTCCAATTGTGCTTGGATTGATAATTATTGTTGCTGTTTTTAATATTGTTGGAGCTTTGCTAATGCTGATAATTCAAAAAACCGAAGCAATCGGCGTGTTAAAATCAATGGGCGCAAAGAGAAAACAAATAATTCAAATTTTTGTTTTTCAAGGATTATTTTTAGCCGGAGTTGGAATTATTTTGGGAAATTTATTTGCTTTTGTTTTAAGCTGGCTGCAGAATAATTATAAAATAATTTCTCTGCCAGAACAGATTTATTATTTATCAAGCGTACCAATTTTTATAGATTTTAAAATTTACATTTTGATTTCTGTTCTTGGAATAATTTTAGCATTTTTTGCTTCGCTTATACCAAGTTTTATAGCATCAAGAATTCAACCAATTACAGCAATTAAATTTAATTAACATGATTGAATATTTTATAGCAAAAAAATATTTGCGATCGAAACACAACTTAAATTTTATTTCGGTTATATCATTAATTTCTACAATCGGAGTTACAATCGGCGTTGCGGCTTTAATAATCGTGCTTTCCGTATTTAACGGATTTGGTTCACTCGTTACAAAAATGCTCGTAAACTTTGATCCTCATTTACGAATTACTTCCCTTTCGGAAAATCAAAATAATTTAAATGAAGTACAAACTTTTCTTTCAAATTCAGAAATTGTTAAATCATTTGCGCCTTATGCAGAAGGCAAAGTTATTTTGATGAAAAAAAAATCCATGGAGATTTTAAATTTAAAAGGAATTGAAACTTCAGATTCCGGAAGCATTGAAAGAATAAATCAGCAGCTTTCACTCGGGCAATTCGATTTATCCAAAGAAAATAATTTTGATAAAATTATTATTAGCCTACCGATTGCACTTAGATTATCGGCGCAAATTGGCGATACAATTTTTGTAACTTCGGCAAACCAAATAAAAAAAACAATTACGCGAATGACAATTCCACAGACAAAAAGATTAATTGTAAGCGGAATTTATGAAATCAATAATAAGCAATATGCTCTGGAATATGCTTTTACAAATTTGGAATTTGCACAACAAATTTTAAATATGAAAAAAAATATTTCCGGAGTTGAAATTCTTCTTCATGATTTGGATAAATCGGAAAATCTGAAAGAAGAAATTCTAACAAAATTTAAAAATGATAAAATAGATATTTCCACTTGGTATGATTTGCACAAAGATTTGTATCGTGTAATGCTTTTGGAAAGATGGGCGGCGTATATTTTACTTTCATTAATAATTGCGGTTGCAGTTTTTAATATTTTAAGTACACTTACAATGTCTGTTTACGAAAAGAAAAAAGATATCGGAGTTTTGCGCTCAATGGGAGTTACAAGCAATTCAATAAAAAAAATATTTATGTTCGAGGGAATTTTAATCGGCGTTTTAGGAACAACACTTGGATTATTTTTAGGAATATTAGTTTGCTATCTTCAAATAAATTTTAATCTTTATTCACTTGATGCAAGCAAATTTATAATTGATACTTTACCGGTTGAAGTTAGAATAAGTGATTTTATTGCTGTTTCTATTATGTCTCTTGTACTTACATTTTTCGCGTCAAAATATCCGGCAAATAAAGCATTGAAAACTAAAATTATCGATGCGTTAAAATGGGAATAAAATTTAATGGAAATTTTAAAAGCTTCAAATCTTTTTAAAGTTTTTCAAAAAGGTAATGAAAAAATTACTGTGTTGAATGATGTTACATTAGCAATAAATCAAAATGAAATTACAATGATTGTTGGCGCTTCCGGAGCCGGCAAAAGTACTTTGCTTCATATTTTAAGCGGCTTGGATAATCCGGATAGCGGTGAAGTAATTATTGATTCAAAAAATATTTTTAAATTTTCCGAAAATGAAGTTTCGAATTTTAGAAATAAATCAATCGGATTTATTTATCAATTTCATCATCTTTTACCGGAATTTACAGCTGCTGAAAATGTTGCAATTGCACAAATGATAAACGGAACATCAAAAAAAGAAGCTTTAGAAAAAAGTTTAGAATTCTTAAAATTAGTCGGATTAGAAAATAGAAGTAATCATCAGCCGGCAGAATTAAGCGGCGGCGAACAGCAAAGAGTTGCAATTGCACGAGCTTTGGTAAATAATCCAAAAATAATTTTTGCAGATGAACCAACCGGAAATCTTGATTCAAAAAATAGCGAGATGATTCACCAACTTTTTCTTGAATTAAAAAATAAACTAAATATCACTTTGCTGATTGTAACTCATAATCCGGAATTAGTTAAACTTGCCGATCGAGTTTTGGAAATGAAAGACGGAAATGTAATTGGGTAATTTTTTAAAAGAAACCCAACTTTTCAGAAAAGTTAGGTTTCTTAAAATTCTAATTTTAAATTTTATTTAAGTAAAGTCATTTTCTTAATTTCAGAAAATTCACCAACTTGTAATTTGTAAAAATAAATTCCGCTTGGAAGATTTGCTGCATTAAAATTAACTTCATAATTTCCGGCTGATTTTTGTTCGTTTACCAATGTTGAAATTTCTTTTCCTAAAATATCATAAACCGAAATTTTAACAATTGACATTTCGCCTTTTGCATTTACCGGAATTGAATAATTTATTTTTGTATTCGGATTAAATGGATTTGGATAATTTTGTTCTAAAACATAATTATCAGAAATAACATTTTTAGGATTTTCAACTCCTACTACAACATCACTTTCAATTATCCACAAATATTTATCTTCAGCCCAAACTGAAAAATCTGCACTATAATTTGTAAATACATATTCATGTTTTCCATCTTTATCCATATCATTTGCCGGCATTCCATAAAACATTCTTGGCGTTAAAACTGCTGTGTCTGTTGGAGAAAGTCCACTTTCTTCCCAAATATCAAAGAGTATATTTAAACTCCAGCTTGATGAATCTGCGGGATCACCAGTTCCATTATATTCCAAATCAAAAATTTGTCCGTTTCTTTCGCCGCCAATCATTAAGTCCAAATTATTATCATTGTCGGGATCAGCAATATACATTGATTTTAATCCGCCTTCCGCAGTTACCGGAATACGGTAAAATGGTTTAATATCTTCCGGAGTAATTTGACTAACATCGGTAATTCCAGTAATGATAAACATTGTGTTTGTTGGTTCAGAACCAGCCCAATATAATTCGTTTACACCGTCACTATTTACATCGGCAACGCGTAATCCATCAACAGCACCGTAATCAGTTGTTGATATACTATCCAATGAAGTTACTAAATCGTATTGGCTATCACCGTTACATTCAAAAAATCTCAAAGTCATGTTTGCCCAAACCGAAGCATAAATTTCATTTTTTCCATCGTTATCTAAATCACCGGTTGTAACACTGTAAAGTGAGCCATCGAAAAATTCTTGATGATTAAATTCGATTTTAAAACTTCCGAATCCCGATAAAGCTCCGGTTGCAGAAACAACAAAAATTTCTCTTCCTCTATCGCCCATTCTTACACCGCAAATTAATTCATTCTTTCCATCTTTATCAATATCTTCAATCGTTAATCCAAAAGGACGAAAATCCAATCCATTATCTAAATTAAAATTCCAAGTTTTATGCGCAGTAACAGAACCCAAATCACCTTTTCCATATTTATTTTCACCTACAACTCCGCTCCATTCAAAAAACCAAAGTCTGGGCGGACTGTCATCAGCGGCAACGGTAGGCAACGTAATAACGATATCAACCTTGCCGGTATTATCCAAATCACCTACCGCAATTCCCGGAAAAGTATTTACGGAAACCGGAAATTCCCAATACCAAACTAAATCATAAGTATTATCAGCTGAAGCTTCATACATTAAAACAAAGTTTCGTTCAAGATCTGTCCAGCCGCACATAAATTCTCCCCAACCGTCTTGATCAGTATCAAACCCAGCTTTGATAATAGAGATTTCCGAAGCTGCACCGGAACCTAAAAATGGTTTTTCCGCAAGCGACCAAGCAACATCCCAATTGTTTTGAGCGCTCAAAGTTGCAGCGAATAAAATTATAAAAAGGGAAAAATATTTTTTCATGATTCCTCACTTTGTTAAATTGTTAAAATTAGTTCACCAAATTTATAAATGAAACTTTTTAGAATTATTGTAGAAGTTATAAAAAGAATTATACTAAATCAAAAACATAAACAGAAAGTATTGAACAAAAAATAAATGAATGTATAAAAATTACTTTTTTGTAATATCTTTTATATATTCATAAATCAACCGAACACCAAATCCGGTGCAGTAATCTTTTGTGTAGTTTGTCAAATCATTACTTAATGCCGGTCCGGCAATATCAATGTGGGCATAAGGAATTTTTTCATCTACAAATTTTTCTAAAAATTTTCCGGCTGTAATTGCTCCGCCCCAACGCGGACCAAGATTGCTTACATCCGCAATTTTACTTTCTATCAAATTGTTAAATTCATCCCAAAATGGTAAACGCCAAGTTTGTTCATAAGTTTCTTTGGATGCAATTTGAATGCGATTTGCAATTTCATCATTTTTTGTAAACACACCGGCGGTAAATAATCCAAGTGCAACAGCAACTGCTCCGGTTAATGTCGCAAAATCAATTATTTCATCTGGATTTAATTTTGAAGCATATTCTAAAGCATCAGCAAGAATTATTCTTCCTTCCGCATCTGTGTCTTTCACTTCAATAGTTTTACCAGAAGATGTAGAAATTATATCTCCGGGTTTGTATGAATTTCCCGAAATCGAATTTTCAACTGCTGGAACTATTCCAATAATTTCAATCGGTAAATTATTTTTTTCAGCGGCTTTAATAATACCAAATACAGTCGCACCGCCAGCCATATCTGCTTTCATTTGAAGCATTCCGGCTGTTGGTTTTATTGATAATCCGCCGGTATCGTAAGTTACACCTTTACCGACTAGACAAATTTTATACTTTGATTTTACTTTTGGTTTATACTCAGCAATTATCATTACCGGTTTATTTGCACTTCCTTTTCCAACGGATAGAATTGCATTCATCTTTTGTTTTTTGAGTTGAGCTTCGGTAAGAATTTTAACTTTCACCAAAGTTTTCTTAAACTCATTTTTAACTCTTTCTGCAAACTCAATTGGGGTAAGAATATTAGCGGGTTCGTTAACTAAATCTCTGGTAAAGTAAACCGATTGCGAAATGTTTGATGATAACTCAATAATATTTTTTGCGAATATTTTTTCTTTAATTTCTATAAAAACATTTAACTTTTTAAGCTTCTCGGTTTTAGAAAAATATTTTCTAAAATTATAATTGCCTAAATAAATTCCCTCTAAAATTGATTGATAAAAATATTGTTCGGATTTGAAAAATTCTTTGTAATTCTCAAATTCTATATTCGGAATAAATAAATTTTCCAAATTTTGATTTTCTAAAAATTGAATCAATCCGGCAAAATAATTTCTAAAAAAATCATTATTAAATTTTTTATCAATTTTAATTCTTTTTATGAATGTTAATTCCGGACTGCATGAATTCCAAATTTTTATTTCAGAAATTTTATGGTCAAGCAGTTGCAGCTTTTGAGCTTCACTAATTTCAATTTTTTGATTTGTTAAAATTTTATCAAGATTTTCATTTTCGCGGATAAAGAAAATTTTTGCGGAATTATATTTATAATTTTTAATTCTATCAAGAGCTTGTATTTTTAAATCAAATATCATTTTGCTGCCAAATATTTTTTTCATAAATCTTAATTATTTCTTCTGCTTCATAAATTACTTGAGGAATTATTTCATCTAAATTTACATTATGAAGTCTGGAGCCCGCCGCATTTAAGTGTCCGCCGCCTTTAAACTTTTCCGCCAAAATATTAACCGGAATTTTTTCTTTCGACCTATAGCTAATTTTAATTCCATTTCCCAATTCAAAAAATAAAATTCCAATTTTAACACCTTTTGTATTTAACGCAAAGTTTACAAATCCATCAACATCAGCTTCAATTCCATTTACTTCTTTAAGTATTTTCTGTGTGATAATCATATACGAAACTTTTCCGGAATCGGAAATTTTAATTGTTGATAAAGAATAACCCAACATTTTATTTCTGCTGAAATCATATTGCGAATAAATTTTATCGTAAACTTCTTCTGTACTAATTCCAAAGTCTAAAAGCTTAGCGATTTTGCGATGAAGTTCTGAACTTGTTTTGGAATATCTGAATGATCCGGTATCCGTCATTATTGCTGAATAAAGTGCAAGTGAAATTTTTTGATTCAATTTTAGTTTATCATTTGACTGAATAAAATCAAAAATTATTTCTCCGGTTGAAGATTTAAATTCATCAATAAAATTATATTCCGTAAAATTTTCCGGATTTGTATGATGATCAATACAAATAATTTTTCCTTTAAAATTTCTAAATGAATTTTCCATTATGGAAGTTCTATCGAGATGATTTAAATCCAAAATAATTGCGGCTTCAAATTCTTCAAATACTGATTTATGTTTTGTTTCATCGAAAACTTCAACAGAATTTTCTTCATCCAAAAATTTAATATTGTAAGGTGTTTCAGATTTATTTATAATTCGAAATTTTTTATTTAATTGTTTAAGAATTTCTGCAAAGGCAATCTCAGAACCAATAGCGTCCGGATCCGGATTAACATGAGTTGAAATTATAAATGAAGAAAATTTGTTGAGTAACTCAAATAAGTACGAATTATTTAACATATTTAAGCTGCCAAAGAATTGTATTTTTGCAAAGAAAAACTGGCGGGAAAAATTCCCGCCAAGAATATTTTAGTTTTCAGAAACTTCCCAAGTGTTAGTAGCAAAAAGTAATTTTTCCAAATCACCTTTTCCTTTTTTCTTCTGTACTTGTTCAATTTGTTCAACCATAGCTTCATCGTAAGTCGGTTTGAATACTTGTCTAAATACACCAATTGGAGTTGGTAAATTAGGATCATCAGTTAAGTGAGAAAGAATAAAAGCTCTGACCATTCCATGATCTTTTTCATCGTGTACAATTACATCATTAATTGAATGCTTTCCGTCGTTTAGATCAACAATAACCGGAGTAAATCCTTCAAGCTTAATTCCCTTATCTTTATTTTTACCAAATAGCATTGGTTTGCCATGTTCTAATACAACAACATGATCATCTTTGGTTTCTTTCTCGGTAAGAAGTTCAAATGCGCCGTCATTAAAAATATTACAGTTTTGATAAACTTCAACAAATGCCAAACCTTTATGAGCAGCTGCTCTATCAACCATTTCGGCAAGATGTTTTGGTTCGCGATCAATAGATCTTGCAACAAATGTTGCGTTTGAACCCAATGCAAGTGACAGTGCATTAAAAGGATAATCAACACTTCCGTAGGGAGAAGTTTTTGTAACTTTCCCTTTTTCTGATGTTGGAGAGTATTGACCTTTGGTTAATCCGTAAATTCTATTATTAAACAGAATCATTTTCAAATCAATATTTTTTCTGCATGCGTGAATAAAATGATTTCCGCCGATACTTAATAAATCTCCATCACCGGTTGCAACCCAAACAGTTAAATCGGGTCGTGCAATTTTTAATCCGGTTGCAATTGCAGGAGCTCTTCCGTGAATTCCATGAAATCCATAAGTTCCCATATAGTATGGAAATCTACTTGAACATCCAATTCCAGAAACCCAAACAACTTTTTCCTTTTCGATATTTTCTATATTTGGTAAAGTTCTTTGAACTTGCGCAAGTATTGAATAATCTCCGCAGCCCGGACACCATCTTACATCTTGCCCGCTTGAAAAATCTTTTGATGTATATTTTTGTGTCTTTATTTCTGTGTTACTCATTTTTTCCTCCTAAAACTTCTACTATCTTTGCTTCAATATCTCCAACCCTAAAAGGCAATCCGCGTACAACATTAAATTGTATTATAGGAATAAGAAATTCACTTTTTAAAACTTTTGCCATTTGCCCCATATTAATTTCTGGTAAAAAAACATATTTAAAACTTCGTAAAACTTCTTCCGTGTTTTTAGGCATCGGATTAATATACCTAAAATGAGCTTGAGCAACTTTATAACCTTTTTTGCGCGAATGCATTACTGCTTCTTTAATAGCGCCATAAGTTCCACCCCAGCCAATTACTAAAATATCGGCATCATTATCACCTTCTATTTCCAAATTTGGAATAGAATTGGCCATATTTCTTATTTTTTGGTCCCTAATTTTTATCATTTCAAAATGATTATCCGAATCATAACTAACATTTCCGGAAATATTTGCTTTTTCAAGTCCGCCGATTCTATGTTCTAATCCGGGAGTTCCGGGAATAGCCCAAGGTCTTACCAAATTTTCATCTCTTGAGTATGGTTGATAAGAATCTATATCTGTATGAAATTTAACCGGAATTTCAGGTATTGAATCCACACTTGGAATTTGCCACGGTTCTGTTCCGTTTGCTAGATATCCATCGGTTAATAAAATAACCGGACTCATATAAGTTAACGCTAATCTTGATGCTTCAATTGACATATCGAAACAATCACTTGGTGTAGCTGCAGCAACTACTGCAACAGGAGATTCACCATTTCTTCCATATAAAGCTTGAAGTAAATCAGCTTGTTCAGTTTTTGTTGGTAAACCGGTACTTGGTCCGCCGCGTTGAACATTTACAATTACTAAAGGCAATTCAGTCATAACAGCTAAACCGGTTGCTTCTGTTTTTAAAGCTAAACCGGGACCGCTTGTAGTTGTAATTGCTAAACTTCCGCCAAAAGCAGCACCAATTGCAGATGCAATTCCGGAGATTTCATCTTCAGCTTGAAATGTTTTAACTCCAAACTCTTTATATTTACTTAAATATTGTAAAATATCCGAAGCTGGAGTAATGGGATAAGAACCTAAGAATAATTGTAAGCCAGCTTTTTCGGCGGCAACTACAAATCCCAAAGCAGTGGCTTCGTTTCCGGAAATATTTCTATAAACTCCGGATTTTAATTTTGCAGGATCAATAGTATATCGAGTCGTAAATCTTTCCGTAATATCGCCAAAATTATAACCGGCTTTCAATGCTTTTTCATTTGCATCAATAATATCAGGTTTATTTTTAAATTTTGATTCAATCCAATTTACTGTTTGATCAATTGGTCTATTATATAACCAATACATTAAGCCTAAAGCAAAAAAGTTTTTACATCTTGATTTTTCCTTTTGACTTAGCGGACTTTCTTCCAATGCAGTAAAAGTTAAAGACGTTATTGGAATATCCATAATTTCATAACCATCTAAAGTTCCGTCTTCCAAAGGATTGCTTTCGTATTCAGCTAATTTCAGATTTTTTTTATCAAACGCATCTGAGTTTACAATTATTAAACCATTTCTTTTAAGTTCGGGTAAATTTTTCTTTAATGCTGCCGGATTCATTGCAACTAAAACATCCGGAACATCACCGGGAGTGTGAATATCTTCGCTGCTAAAATGTAATTGAAATCCGCTAACACCGTATAAAGTTCCGGCAGGAGCTCTAATTTCTGCTGGATAATCCGGTAAAGTACTTAAATCATTTCCAAGAACTGCTGTTGTATCACTAAATTGAGTTCCGGTCAACTGCATTCCATCACCGGAATCTCCGGCAAAACGAACTGTAACTTCATCAATATGCTTTTCTACTTTTTCTCTTACTTCTGACATTTGATTACCAATCAATTTATTTATAATATTTTATAAATTAAAAAATATGAAAGCTCTTAAGATTAACCAAGGGAATTATTATTATTTTACGGTCTCAATTATTTTAAGAAATTCTTTTGCATTTAGAAAGCCGGTAATTCTTTCCACTTCATTGCCTTTGGAATCAATAATTAAAACCGTGGGCATACCTCTAATTTCAAATTTCTTTCTTATAATTTCCGTTTCTTCAGAAAGTGTTTTGGTCATATCAACTTTGAAACTTTTGAAGTTTTGCGATGCTTTAATTACTTCTTCATTAGAAAAAGTTAGCGCATCTAATTCTTTACATGGAATACACCAATCAGCGTAAAAATCAATAATCATTTTTTCTTTGTTTGATAAAGCTGATTCATAATTTTGTTCAGAATAATATTCCCAATCCAAAGATTTCTTTTCTGTTGGATAAAGCAAATATACTGCACCGATGATAAGTAATGAGCTAAAAACTATTTTAAATATTTTGAATCCGAAAATTTTATTTGCCTCTTTATCCATAATGAATAAAAGAATTCCGGAAATTATCATAAAAATTGGAAGAATATATTTTGAAATTGATTTTGGTAAAAGCGGTTCCGCAAAATAAATTGCCATTCCAAGCAGTATAAATCCGAAAATATGTTTAACTGCATCCATCCAAAAACCGGCACGCGGGAGATTTTTAATTTTCCCGGAAAATAAAGCTAAAACCAAATACGGCAAACCTAAACCAATTGCCATCACAAAGAAAAGTAAAAACCCATAAAAGGGATCTCCCTTTGCCGCAACATAAGTTACCAATCCAATTACAAAAGGACCAATACAAGGAGCAGCGACAATGCCCATTGTTAATCCCATAAAAAATGCACCGAACATTCCCGATTTTGAACCTCCGGCTTTTGCCACAAGCGAATCCGGCAATTTAAATTCATAAACTCCAAACATGCTCAACGAAAGTGCAATAAAAATTAGCACAATAAATAAAATTATAATTGGATTTTGCAGAAGTGTTCCAAAGACTGCTCCGCTAAGTGCGGTAACAACACCAACAACAGAATAAGTTAGCGCCATTCCTAAAACATAAAAAAGTCCCATTAAAAATAATTTAGAACTTTTTCCTTCACTTTGTCCGCCGAAATAACCAATCGTAATAGGAATTAATGGATAAACGCAAGGTGTTAGATTTAATGCCAATCCGCCTAAAAATACAATTAGTAGAGTTAGAAATAATCCGCTTTTTTCAAGCTGATTAGTTAAGGAATCATCATCACTTTTTTCTGAAGAAGAATATTGCAAATTTAGATTGCTAAAAATTTCTGAATTAATTTCTTGAATCTGTTCTGATTTATCAACAACACTTAAATTTATTGTATCAATTATTGAACTTGGCGCCATACAAGTTGCGTTGTTACATCCTTGATATGAAAGCTCAACAACAATTTGTTTTTCACCCAAATGAATGTTTTGAGGAACTTTTAAAATTGTTCCGATAAAAATTTCTCCTTCAAAAACTGAAACTGGATTATCAGAAAAATCAAATTTAATTTCTTTGGATTTAGGATAAACAATTTTTCCAATTTCAAAATTATCGGAATTTGTAATTTTCAATTCGGTAGGAATTAAAAAATCTTCTTTTGGTTTATCTGAATTTATATGCCATTCTTTATCAACATTTATTTTTACGGCAAGTTTTACTTCGCCGCCTTGCTGAATTTTATTGAATGATGTATAAACTTCTGATTTAAGAATTTCA
Source organism: Ignavibacteriota bacterium (assembly GCA_016708125.1). Classification (NCBI taxonomy): domain Bacteria; kingdom Pseudomonadati; phylum Ignavibacteriota; species Ignavibacteriota bacterium. Next base: position 4,445,881 of record JADJGF010000001.1, read on the forward strand.
ACTTTCTCAAATCCAAATTGTGAAAAAGTATTAATTGTAAAAGTTAGAAAAAGTAGAATTGTAAATAATTTTATTTGTTTCATAAATTTCCTTTTAAACTAAATTCGCCAGCCTTGAACAATCGGGAATCTTCTTCCGTAACCAAAAGATTTTTTTGTAACACGCAAAGCCGGAGCCGATTGATTTCGCTTAAATTCATTTCTATCAACTAAGTTTAAAATTTTCTTTACCAATTTTTCATCGCCGATAATTTCTGAAATTTCTTTGTACTCTTTGTATTCTTCCAAATATAATTCCAAAATTTTATCCAATAAATCATACGGTGGAAGTGAATCAACGTCTTTTTGATTGGGACTCAATTCTGCAGAAGGAGCTTTTTGAATTATTTCTTGCGGAATTATTTCTTCATTTCTATTTATAAAATTTGCAATTTCATAAACTTCGGTTTTGTAAATATCTGCAATTACACCAACTGCTCCGTTCATATCTCCGTAGAGAGTTGCGTAACCAACTGCCATTTCCGATTTATTTCCGGTTGTGCATAACAAATAACCAAATTTATTTGATAAAGCCATTAATAAAATTCCGCGAATTCTTGATTGAAGATTTTCTTCGGTAACATCCGGCTTTTTATTTTGAAACGATGGTTCAAGAACTTTTTTAAACTCATTAAATAAAGAACTGATAGAAATTTTTTCTGATGTGATGCCAAGATTTTGAATAAGTTTCTCTGAATCTTTAACACTTCCTTCACTGGAAAATTCAGAAGGCATCATAACAACATGAACATTTTCTTTGCCAAAAGCTTGAACAGCCAAATATGTTACAACTGCTGAATCGATTCCGCCGCTTAATCCAACTAAAGCTTTTTTAAATCCGGATTTTGATGCATAATCTTTTAATCCCAAAACCAAAGCGTTAATAACTTCTTCTCCGTAAGTTCCTTCAATATTTTTTATTTCGGAATAATTTTCATTCGTATCAAAAACAATAAAATCCTCTTCAAAAGTTTTACCGATTTTTACTAAACTTCCATCTTTATCCAAACATAAACTTGCGCCGTCAAATATTAAATCAGTTTGGGCTCCAACACAAGAAACATAAGCCAACGGAAGCTTATTTGTTTTTGTTAATACGGAAAGCATTTCGCGGCGTTCTTCTCTTCTTCCGTAATGATAAGGACTTGCAGAAATATTAACCAAAATTGTTGAACCTTTATCAACCAACCTTTGAACCGGATCTTTTTCATAAAGTCTGTGTTTCCAATAATCCGCATCATTCCAAATATCCTCGCAGATTGAGATTCCTAACTTTTCTTCTTTAAATTTGAAAACGTGAACATCTTTGGCAGATTCAAAATATCTAACTTCGTCAAAAACATCATAATTAGGAAGAAGAGTTTTATTCTGCACAAATTGAATTTTTCCATCAAAACATAAAACCGCTGAGTTATACAAACCGGTTCCCACAAAATCAAATTCTTCTGTAATTGCTCCAAAAATTAATCCAACTTCATTTGTCTGTTCGGCAATTTCATTTGCGGCTTTCATAACTGCATTTCTAAATTCAACTTTTTCAATCAAATCTTGCGGAGGATAACCGCACAAAGATAATTCGGGACAAATTACCAAATCAACGCCGGCTTCAATTCCTTTTTTGTATCCATCTAAAATTTTGGATTTGTTATAATCAATTTTTCCTATAATAGAATTTATTTGGCACAAACCAATTTTCATAAAATCGCATTTCCTAATTTGTGAAGTTGAAAAATATGCAACAAAGTTTTTTTATACAATCGGTTTTATAATAAGTTTTGATTTTCAAAAGAAAGTATTTTAGGAATGTTTCGGAAATTTCACACAATCCAAAATTACGTTTTATAAATTTTCATTCGGTAAAATTGATAAATTTCGGTGAACATACAATTTTAATCGGTGAACGACTTAAGATTTAAAGTATTTTATAAAACTTTTGATTAAATATTTCCGTCTAAAATTTTAGAAATTCAGAGAGACTAATATGGAAAAGAAATTATATCGTTCCCGAACAAAAAAAGTAATTGCCGGAATTGGCGGCGGATTAGGAGATTATATTGGCGTTGATCCAGTAATAATTAGAATTCTTCTTATTCTATTTACAATTTTAAGCGGATTTGGAATTTTAGTTTATATCATTTTGTGGGTTGTAATTCAAGAAGAACCTTATGATAATTCAATAATAAACGGCACACAAAATAATTCACAAAATATTTCTTCAAATAATCCGGAAATTAATTCAACCGGAATTTCGCAAGAAAATAATGCAAATCAGCAGAATAAAATTATTCCGGAATCTTCCAACAAAGGCAGAGTTATTTTTGGCGCAATTTTAATTGGCGTTGGATTAATGTTTTTATCAGATAGATTTATTCCATCTTTTGATTTTGAAGTTTTGTTTATGACAGCAATAATTTTGTTGGGACTATTTTTAATATTTAACTCTACAAATAAAACAGAGAAAAAATTATGAAATCATCAAATTTATTTTGGGGCTTCTTTTTTATAACATTCGGCTCACTTTATTTATTGGGCAGATACACATCAATAGACATTGATTGGTACGTTATTTGGGATTTGTGGCCGGTAGTTATTATTCTTATTGGAATTTCAATAATTCTAAAAGGAACATTTGTTAAGCCAATAATTAGTTTAATTATGGGAATCATTTTAGCGGTTTTTGTTTTCGGAATGGTGAATGATGCATTTGATTTTATTGATGATAGAGATTTTCACAGAAACCATTTTAGAGAATATTCCGAAAATACTTATCGATTAGATTATAATGACAGCATTTCTCAAGTAAATTTAAAAATTGCCGCCGGTGCCGGAAAGTTCAATATTGAACGGACTACCGAAGATTTGATAAAAGGTACTTCAGCCGGAAATGTCGGGAAATATATTTTTGATAAAAGTCAAAGTGATAGTGTTGTTAATGTAAATGTTTCAATGAATGAGGTTGGGACAAAATTTTTCAGCGGAAAATATACTAATGATTTTCAGATTAGTTTGAATGAAAATCCAATTTATAATCTGGATATACAAATTGGTGCGGCAAAATCCTATTTTAATTTAATTCCTTTTAAACTAAATAATATTTCCCTTAAAACCGGTGCAACTGAAACAAAAATAAAATTGGGAAATAAATCGCCATTAGTTGATCTTAACGTTGAGATGGGTGCTGCTTCGCTAGTAATTTATATTCCGCAAACTTCCGGATGTAGAATTACCGGCGAAATGGCATTAGTATCAAAAAATTTAGATGGATTTATTGTTAACGGTTCAGAATATGAAACTGATAATTTTCAAACTGCTTCGGAAAAGATTTTCATAAATGTGAACGGAGGATTAGCATCATTAGAAGTTAGTAAATATTAGGATTTTTTTTTAGCAGTGTTTTCACTTTTGATTTTTCACTTTTGATTTTTCACTTTTCACTTTTTTGGTTTCCACAAATGCTTTTCCATATTCACATTTCCGGATTTGGTAAATTCAATTCCCTCAAATTGTAACAACTCTTCCATTAAATTCGGATCACCAAAATGAAGTTTACCGGTTAACTCACCGTTTCTATTTACAACTCTATGACATGGCAATCCGGAATCTTTTGCCCCATTTATTGCCCAGCCAACTGTTCTTGCCGAGGATTTAATTCCGCAAACTTCTGCAATTGTACCATAAGTTGTAACTTTTCCAAAAGGTATTTTTGCTACAACTTTATACACTCTATCAAAAAAATCTAATTTTCTTTTACTTCTTTTTTGTTTATCTAATTTTGTTTTCTCAGCCATTTTTTTTCTTTTTTTATCTTTTTCTTACTCTTATTCTTAATCTTATTCTTAATCTATCTTTTAATCAGTTTCATAACAATATAGATAATTTATAAGCAGAGTAAGTTTAAGAGTATGATTAAGATTAAGAAATTTTTATTAAATATTCTGGGAAAATTCCAATAAAAATGCTTTCATAAACATATTGATATCACCATCCATTACAGCTTGCGTATTTGAAGTTTCAACATTTGTGCGATGATCTTTAACCATATTATAAGGATGAAAAACATAAGATCTAATTTGACTTCCCCACTCAATTTTCATTTTTGTTTTTTCTGTTTCGTCATTAGCGGCTTCCTGTTTTGCCAACTCCAATTGATAAAGTTTTGCTTTCAATAATTTAAAAGCATTGATTTTATTACTCGATTGAGATCTTTCCGATTGGCATGCCGCAACTGTATTAGTTGGAATATGAGTAATTCTTACTGCCGTTTCAACTTTGTTAACATTTTGTCCACCTTTGCCACCGGAACGATAAGTATCAATTCTTAAATCAGCTGGATTTATTTCAATTTCTATAGAATCATCAACTTCGGGGATTACAAAAACGGAGGCAAAAGATGTGTGTCTTCTTTTATTTGAATCAAACGGAGAAATTCTTACTAAACGATGAACTCCATTTTCTGCTTTTGCATAACCGTAAGCAAATTCTCCGGTAATTTCTAAGGTTGCACTTTTTATTCCGGCACCTTCACCTTCAAGAATATCAATTAGTTTAGTTTGAAAATTATTTTGCTCTGCCCAACGTAAATACATTCTAAATAACATCTCCGCCCAATCTTGAGATTCAGTGCCGCCGGCTCCGGAGTGAATCGTCATAATGCAATTTTTATCATCATCTTTTCCACTTAACATACTTTTAAATTCTAAGCTGGAAATATTTTCATCCAATTCCGAAATGTCTTTTTGAACTTCATCAAATAAAGATTCATCACTTTCTAACTCAGCAAGTTCAATAAATTCGAAAATATTTTTTTGCTTTTCAACAAGTTCATCAAATTGATCAATCCAAATTTCTAATTTTTTAATTTCCTGTAAAATATTTTGGGCATTCTTTTGATCGTTCCAAAATCCGTCTTTCTCTGATTCTTGTTTTAATTCAAGAATTCTATTTTCTTTGTTGGAAATGTCAAAGATAACCTCGTAGTTTTTCCAATTTTTGTTTTTGTTCATTAACTAATTTCAATTGTTCTTCGTACATAATTTCCTCAAAATAATATTTATAAATTATTCAATTTCTAATTCGATTTTTAATAAAGCTGCAGCAAGAGTCTTTCCTTGAGCATCATGTTTTAATGAAACAGTTCCGCCGCCGCCAAGTGTATTATGTAGTAAAAAATTTAATGCAAGAATATTCGGCAACTCGAATCTTTCAACTTCTCCAAGACAAATTCCTCTAAAATGTTCTTTTACTTTTTCTTTTGTTAAATATTTTTTAATAATTTCAAATCCATTTTCATCAAAAGCAATAATTCCAATATTTGCGGCATCACCTTTATCACCGCTTCTTCCGTGTGCAATATCAATTAATTTTACTTTCATTTATATCTCAAATATTTTTACTTCTGGTTTTATATTTTTTTTTGAAATTAATGCAGGCCAATAGGCAACTACTTCGCTTGGCTTTGGTCTTCCACCGGCAAAACCGGTAACACTTGGAGGTCCGGTTAAAATTAGCGGTGCAATTTCTTTTCCAAATCTATCAACTGAATTATAATCTTTTGAACGAACCGAAACTTTTAAAACAATTTCATTTATATCATCTTCATCTAGAATTTTCGCTAAAGGTCCGTGACAAGCATTATAACCTAAAAATTCCGTATTGATTTCTTCAAATTGCAAACCAAGATTTTGAAGTCTTTCTCTTAAGATTTTATCGGCTGCTTTAGCTTTGGTTAATGCTTGAGGCCAAGAATAAGTTAATGTTGCGTTTGATGAAAATCCATCGGCGTAAGAACATGAAACCTTATAAGTATCAGTTTCTTTTTCTCCTTTTACATCATAAACTTTTACTTGATCATTTCCTAAATCTGCTAATTTAATAGATGTAAAATCAGCTATGCAATCCGGAGTAATATATTTTTTTGGATCACCAATTTCATAAACTAATTGTTCAGCAACTGTTTCAAAGGAAACTTTCCCTCCGGTATTTTTATGTTTTGTGATTATTACTTCACCATTCGGATACGCTTCGGCAATTGGAAATCCAATATTAGCCAAATCTGGAATTGACTGCCAATCACCTAAAAAATTTCCCCCGGATGCTTGACCGCCGCATTCTAAAATATGTCCGGCAACAGTTCCGGCAGCCATCAAATTATAATTTTCTTTTTCCCATCCAAATTCGTAAATCATTGGAGCTAAAGTTAATCCGGTATCTGTTGTTCTCCCGGTAATTACAATATCTGCACCTTTCTGCAAAGCTTCTACAATTGGGAATGCACCAAGATAAACGTTTGCACTTAACAATTTATCTTTCACCAGATGAATATTTTCTCCGGTTTCCATATTTTTTAAATCTTCACCACTCGAAATTATTTCATCCATTTTATCAATAATATTATCACCAATTACGATTGCAACTTTTAAATTATTAATTCCTAATTCTTTTGCGACAATTAATACAGCTTCAGCACAGCTTTCCGGATTAACTCCGCCGCCGTTTGTAATAACTTTAATTCCTTTCGATTTACAAATTGGGAGAATTCTTTTCATTAATTCCGGAATATCTTTTGCATAACCAAAATTGGGATTTTTATTTTTTTGTTTTTGCAAAATTGACATTGTAACTTCGGCAAGATAATCCATAACTAAATAATCAATTTCGCCTTTTGTAACTTGATTAAACGGAGCTTCAATTAAATCGCCCCAAAAACCTTGACCGGAAGCAATTCTTATTTTCTCATTCATTTTATTCTTTATTTCAATTAGATAGTTTTGAATATATTCAAACTAAATTAATTCTACAAATTAGTTTAGTGATTTAATAATTTTTTCACTTAAATCTTCAATTTCATTTTCTGAATTAATCTTAACCCAATTTATTCTTTCATCTTTTCTAAACCAAGTAAGCTGACGTTTTGCATATCTTCGAGTATTTCTTTTTATCAATTCAATTGCTCTTTCTAAAGATTGTTTGTTTTCTAAATAATCAATAATTTCTTTATATCCAACTGTATTTAAGGAATTGAGACTTTTTCCAAATCCCAAATTTAAAATTGATTTTACTTCATTTACTAAACCGTTTTCGATCATTGAATCAACTCTTGCTTCAATATTTTTGTATAGAATTTCTCTTTCCCAATCCAATCCAAATTGTAGAAAATTTATATTTTTTACTCTATTCTGATTTTCGTGAAATTCCCAAATTGGTTTTCCGGTTAGATGAAAAACTTCCAGCGCGCGTATTATTCTTTTCCAATTTTGAGGCAACAAAGTTGAAGATGTTTTTGGATCAATTTTTTGTAGTAAATTATAAAGATATTCATTCCCAAAAATTTTGCGTTTTTCTAATAACTCCAACCTATAATTTTCATCAATATCAACTTCATCAAAGATTCCATCAATAATTGCTTTAATGTATAATCCGCTTCCTCCAACTACAATTGGAATTTTATTTTGTTTGTGCAAATTATTAATTACTTCAAAACTGTCTTTTTCAAATTTGCTAACGTTATAAATTTCATCCGGATTTAACTTATTTATTAAATGATGTTTAATCAAATTTAATTCAGTCTCTGTTGGCTTTGCTGTTCCGATATTTAATAATTTAAAAATTTGTCTGCTGTCCGCAGAAATAATTTCACTCTTTAATTTTTGAGCAAGATCAATTCCCAAATCAGTTTTTCCGCTGCAAGTTGGACCAACAATAACTAAAACTTTTAGTTCCAACCTTCTCTTCCAATTAAAGGAACAAAAGCAAAATTAGGAATTTCATCAGTTATAAAATTTTCATCTGAAATTTTTTGTAGAATTTTTAATGATTGAGAAGTTTTATCACCAATCGGAATTACTAATCTTCCGCCAATTGCTAATTGTTTTTTAAGATTTTCGGGAATTATCGGACTTCCGGCGGTAACAATAATTCCGTTAAACGGCGAATGTTCATTCCAGCCGATTGTTCCATCTCCGCATTTGCAATGAACACGGATTGATTTTTCATCAAATAATTTCTGAACTCTTTTATAAATTTGTTCATTTCGTTCAATACTGAAAACTTGCATACTCATTTGTTTTAAAATTGCAGCTTGATATCCGGAACCGGTTCCAATTTCCAAGACTTTATCGTTAGGTTTTAATTTTAAAGCTTCGGTCATTACGGCAACTGTGTATGGTTGAGAAATTGTTTGACCATAACCAATTGGTAAAGCAACATCTTTATATGAATGTGAAAGCATAAGCTGTTGAACAAATTCATGTCTCTGCACATTTAAAATTGCTGAAAGAACATTTTCATCCTTTACACCTTTTCGCCTTAAATTTTCAACAAGTTCATTTCGCTCAATTTCGAACATAACTTCCTAAATTTTTGAGTTCAAAATTACAAAAAAATAAGTTGCATTAATGTTTTTTCAAATTAAATCTATACATTTCAGAACACAAAAACTTACTTTTTAAAAATGGATTGAAATATGCTGGAAAATATTCTTGGCGCACTTTTTATCATGGTTTTACGAATGATGGATGTATCTTTTGGAACTTTTAGGACAATTACAGTTGTTCAAGGGAAAAAATATTTAGCTGGATTAGTGGGATTTTGCGAAGTGTTAATTTGGATTTTTGGAATGCGATATATTTTTCAGCATTTGGATAATACTTATAATATGCTGGGTTACGCATTAGGATTTGCTTTTGGAAATGTTATAGGAATTACACTTGAAGAAAAAGTTGCAATGGGTTATGTTCAAGTTAATATTATTTCAATGCATTTTGCAGAAAATATTGCTAACGAATTGAGAAAAGCAAAATTTGGAGTTACGATTCTTCCGGCTGAAGGCGGTTCCGGTGGAATGTCTTTACTAATAATTTTAATCAGAAGACGTGATTTAACAAAGGCTAGAAAAATTGTTGAAGAAATTGATAAAAATTGTTTTATTTCGGTTCAACCTTCAAGACCATATCGCGGATTTATTCATGGTTCAAGAAAGTGATTTTTCTATTGATTAAGAAAGTAAACAATATTATATTTTGACCTCAGTTTTTTGATATAATTTGCGGGAGTAGCTCAGTTGGTAGAGCGCAACCTTGCCAAGGTTGATGTCGCGAGTTCGAGTCTCGTCTCCCGCTCCAATCCACTTAGGTGGATTTTCTTTTTTGTAGATGTTCTTTTTTTTAGTTATTTTGATAAAAAATTATTGCTGGCGGCGTGGCCAAGTGGCTAAGGCGAAGGTCTGCAAAACCTTTATTCATCGGTTCGAATCCGATCGCCGCCTCTAAAAAGTGTGATTATTGTTTGTAATTACACTTTTTTGTTTTAAAGGATTTTGAAAAATCAATAAATTTGAGCTAATAGTCACCAATTTAGTCACTACTTTTTTTAAAATAATCTAAGTGTTTTATTAAATGAAAAAGCCCATCTGGAACAACTGGTTCACCACAAACCAATAAACCAAATAGGCTTAATCATTATTAAAAAAACTTATTTTATATATGGTGATTTAGTTGTTTTTGTACATTCAAAATAAAATTCTCTAATCAATAAATCAAGATTTAATAGCGGTATGTAATAAATAAATTATTTTAATTTCATGCAACGCTATTAACTTTCAATTCTTTATTAGATTTGTTTAACTCAACAATGGATTTTCAAAATAACTAGAGTAAGGAATATTAAGTGCTAATGATTAGAGTAAAAATGAGAATCAGGTTCGTAAGTTAGCAAATTAAATATTAACTACTATTCTACGATATAATAAATTATATCAAATAAAACTCTATACAATTAAAAACAAATGGTTGTTTAAATAAATCTATATTGAATCAATTTTTTAAGGAGATAAAATTATTATAAAGTGTGCAAACAAGAAATTAAAAAGATTTGGTTTCCCTTAAAATTCTTTCTGTTAATTCAGTTCGTATTTTTGGTTTTTCAAATTGAAAAATTATAACTCCATTTCTACTTTTATTTTTCTCAACATTTTCAGAAGTAAATTTAAAATTGAATTGATTTTTTTTATTTTCTTGTTGGACTTTATTTTGTTTTTTTTCCATTTAGATTAACCCATGTTCTTCTAATGAATGAACTGCTTGTTCTTCAAGTTTTGGTATTGCTTGTAGTGATAAACGTGTTTTGGGATAAATTTTGTCTAACTCATAATCGATCATAATTCCTTCTTTATTTTTTCTTTTTAAATTATTTACAGAATAGAAATCCAAAAATCTTCTAGGTGCAACACCATCATATAGCATTATTCTAATTTTTGAAAGTTCAGATTCATCCTCTGTTAATGCATCATTATGAAGATCAATACTCAGACTTTTTTTATAGGGTTCAATATAGTAAATATTTTTAATTCATGCTAAAATTATATGCCTTGCACAGTTATGTCGAATTGACTCACAATTAAAGTAACCGAAGTTAATTAGGAAAACAATACGTTGCCTCATAATATAAGTAACCGAAAAAAGCGGAAATATTATGAGCAAAAAGTCGAAACAAGAGTATATTGCAGCTATACGAGCAAGATATTTAAGTTCAAATAAGGCAGAAAAACAGAAACTTCTTTATGAAATATGCACTACTTGTGGATATAATAGAAAATATATAATAAGGGTATTGAATAAAAAAGAAATAAAAGGAACCCCAAAGAAAAAAGCCGGCAGAAAGAAAAAATTTGCTCACAATGAGATAATAGCAGCATTAAAGAATATTTGGAAATCAACTAATCTTATTTGCTCAAAAAGATTAAAATATGCAATACCACTATGGCTTCCATTTTATGAGGGAGAACTAACAGAAGAAAATAGAAAACTTCTTCTCAGAATTTCACCAGCAACAATAGACCGACTCTTAAAACCGATTAGGAATAAATTTAAGAAAAAGGATTATCAACAACCAAACCGGGTTCTTTAATCAAAAACAAATTCCAATAAAAACAAACCAGTGGGATGAGAGTTCCCCGGGATTTATTGAAGCAGATACCGTAGCTCATTGTGGAGACTCGATTACTGGTAGTTTTGTCTATACAGTTAACACTGTTGATATTGCCTCCGGATGGACTGAAGCACGTGCTATATGGGGCAAAGGACAACAAGGAACTTTTAAGGCTATTGAATCTATTGAGAATTCTCTCCCTTTCAAAGTTCTTGGTTTTGATTCTGATAACGGTGGTGAATTTCTTAACTGGCATCTATTGGCTTACTTCACGAAACGTAAACAACCGGTTGACTATACTCGTTCACGAGCTTATATGAAAAACGATAATGTACATATTGAAGGTAAAAATTGGACTCACATCAGGCAATATTTTGGTTATCATCGCTTCGATAATATTAAAATTGTTGAGCTGATGAATGATATTTTTACTAATGAATGGTCTTTGTTTTTAACTTCTTTATTCCTTCTTCTAAAATTATTTCCAAAGTTCGCGATGGCTCTCAAGTTATCAAAAAACACGATCAGCCTAAAACCCCTTTTCAAAGAATTTTAGACTCTACGGTTGTCTCTAAGAAAACTAAAATCCTCTTGACAAATAAACACACAAAATTAAATCCCTTTTTGCTACAAAACTCAATCTCTCGTAAAATAAATGAAATCTTGAAGTTGATTTGACGTTATCAACATATTAACAAAGAAAGAAAAAAGTAGCAAAAAAGAAAGAAACAATTATTATTACTTTTTATTATCTATTTGGAATTTTTATGAACTCTTTTTTCAACATTTTTTCTTTACCATAGTTACCTTTTATTTTGAGGCAACTGGTTATGACAAATAACCCGACGCCAATAACAACAATTTTATTAAATAACGAATGGTTTATTTTAAAGAGCAGTTTTTATTTTTTATTTACAAAAACTGCGACTCACTTTTCTGAATTGCACTTCACTTTTACAAATAACTAAAATTGAAAACTAAATTTTCTGTTTACAAACCAAACCGGAATTGAGCGAAGCGGTCGGGTTGATTTGTTTGTTAGGCAACTTTATTACTCAAAGTATTCTATCTGCCCATTTTTCGTTATTTTCAAACGTAGTATTTCTTTTACATTATATGTTTTATAAAAATAATTGACTTTTACTTTGTATCCCGCTTCCGTACTATTCATATCAATATTAAGTATCTCCTTACTATAATAATTAAATCTATGAACAGTATTTAAATAAAACTGAGTTAAAATCTCTATTTGAGAATCCTTTATTGGTATCCCAATATAATTTTTAATTAATTCATTAAAATTGTTTTCATCATCAAGGATATAAAATCTTCCAATATAATCTACTGCGAGATAGAAATTAGGAGAATTAGAGGATAATAATCTTTGTTCTTTAAATTCATTTGTTGAATCAGGTGGAATTACGATATTTCCTTCAAAACAATGAAAAAGAACAAATTTATTTTTTAATGGATTCAGTTCTTGATTTATGTGAATATTTACTTCTATTTTTGAATTTGAATACCCAATGTACTGCAATTTATTAATAACTAACTCTTTGTGTAAATCTTTCTCAATTTCTTCTTCAGCATACCTTGAAATATTTATCTTTGCCCATTCTAAATTTTCTCGAATGAACACAGCTTCACTAACATTTTTAGCTATTTTAATTAGTTCTTTTTCGCAAAAAAAATCTAATGAATCTTGTGTTTGCCCATAAGAAATATTTAAAATATTGCCTACTACGAAAAAGAGAAAAAGATATTTAAATGTTTTCATTTTTATGTTGCCTAACGGCGGTGTGCCTAAGCTGCTGCCAAGCACAACAATGATTTATAAAAACGATTAACTAAAAATTTTAGAAACATTTTATTAATAGAACAATGACAAATAAAAAACTAAACACGGGACGACAAACCCGAAAAGCCCAAAATGCCGAATGCGAAAACGCAGTCAGCTTGAGGCACGGGTTATATGCGTTTCCTAATTTCTACCAAACTAAGCGCCTTGCCATTTTCATCGGTTGCCTCAATTTCTTTCTCACATTTTGTGCAATAAAAAAGTGGGCTTTTATAACCCTTATATTCAGAATAAAACGTTACTGGAGATTTACAAGAATTACAATATGGATTCTTTTTCTTGTCCCAATACAAATTATAAAAAACTTTCAAGCGATGTTTATATTTTTCAAGGAAGAACAATGCCATCAATATTAGAATTAACCATAGCAACGCAAGTATTACTTGTGCAACCTCTGGCGGAGAAATTTTTAGCTGCTCTCCAAGAGACAACAATAGATTTGTTAAGCTGGTATATAAGATTCCCGTTAATAATGTTATTGTACTCAATGTTATCAATAATATATGATCTGACAAAATCTTTTTCACTGTTTTCATTTGGTTTTCCTCAGATATTAACTTGCATTTTAGCAATCACTATTGTAACAATGTATAGGGCTAAAGATAAAGCATATAACGGCGCACGCTGCTAAGCAGATTGGCTGCTTAATTCTGCTTGAGCAGTTAGTTATCCATAAGCCTCTGGCGATGGATAGTTTATAACTGCTGTACGGTTAGCAAAAGTATCGAAAATTTGAATGCGTAAAGTCGTTAATTATTTAGCTTCATATAAATTTTATAAAATAGATTATTTAAGTGGAAACAGAATAGTGGATATTAAAAAACTTTCAACAAATCAATTTAGGCAAAAAGCATTTAAATTTTTTAGCAGCGTGCGCCGTTATCCACAGGCTCAGACACGGTCAGCTTTATGCCTAAGCGTTATTTAAAAACCATAGGAGCAAAGCAATGAAAATCAATCAATCTTTGAAACAATTGGAAGAAATATTGTCCCCGATTAAACCGGAAAACCAAAATATAAAAATATCTTCAGTGAAAATTGAAGATGCCATGTTGGGAAAAATAAAAGTCAGTGTGGATTATATCGTTTCTCCACTCGAGACAGAATTTGAAAATAAAGATTATAAATAAAATCAACTCGTTCATTTAAAAGGGCAGAATTATTCTGATCCTTAATTTCAGAAAACGAGAATTCTTTTAATAATGATTCAAATGCAATAGCAGTTATTTCTTTGGCAATTAAATGTTCGTAATATTCATTCATAAAAATGTTCCAATAATGTTTATAAATAAAAATATTTTCATTGCTTTGCTCTGCCAATGCGTAACGATAACGGCAGAGGCTGTGGATAACGGCGGTGCAAATTACCCGTCCGACCAGAACAACAATATTTTTTTATTTATAAAAATGTTTAGAACTGTAGCCTTGTTTAACTTTCGTAATAAACAAGGCGGTACTAACTTTACAACATATACTAATTTAAAGAGCAACTTTTATAAAACACAAAACTTCAGAACAATACATAACCCGTTCGACCTCGCGGTCGGGTTGATTTGCTGGTTATATGCGTTTATTCATATAAGCCAATATCAACACTCTCTTTTATAACAGTATCAGCTAATTCCCATAAAGCTGGAGCGAATTCTTTTATATAGATTTTCTTAGCTATTACCTTTTCAACCGGAATCTTTAATTTTTCCGATTTCGTATCTCCCGTTAATAAATGATTTAATAACGGGTGAAGCCCATCAATAGCAGCTGCATATTTTGCTTCTTCTGTTTCTCTAGCTTCAAATTCATACCATAAACTCATGAACTCATTTGCTTGATCTTCTGGTAACATATTAAAAAGGCGTTGAGCACATAATTGTTCATCTCTAAATTTTGTTTTTTGATTCTCTAAATAAAGAAAAGTATCGCCTACATCTATTTCAACAAGGTCATGAATTAAAAGCATTTTTATAACTTTAAGTATATCTAAAAAATTAGATGAGGAATGCTCAATAAAAAGAATTGCCATAAGTGAAATATGCCAAGAATGTTCAGCAGAGTTTTCAGGTCTTTCTGGATCCAAAGTTCCATTAGAGCGTAAGACTAACTTTAACTTTTCTATTTCATTAATAAATTTAGCTTGTTTAATTAGCCTTTCCGATATCATCAAAACCCTCAGGATTTATTGTTAGCATATAACGGCGGCGCAAATAACTTGTCCGCCCAAATCCGTCAGCTGACGGAACAATTTTATTTAATAACGATTAATTCATTTTAAAGAGCAGTTTTTAATTTGCCTTTAGCAAAAACTGCGACTTACTTTTATAAATTGTACTTCACTGTTACAAAAACTAAAATTTACTTTCTAACTTTTATTTTGCACAAAACCCAAACGAGCGAAGCGGTCGGGTTGATTTGCGTGTTATACCGTTTTTTTCTTAAGTAGATTTTAATTCACCTTTATTGTATTTATGAATTAAACTTGAGATTAATGTTTGATATGGAATACCTTCTTCAATGGCTTTAATCTGAATATCGTTATAATCTTTAGTTGTTAAACGAATATTAATACGTTTATTTTTTGCTAAACTTGCTTTGGCTGATTCAACATAAGCTTTTTGATCTTTCTTTTTAATTGATTTCCATTCACCTTTTTCAAAAGATTCAACCAATTCTTTTTCTTCTTTATCTAAATATTTCATTTTATTCCTCATTACTTAAGTAAATTTTTGTTGCCTCTCTGCTTGGATAAATTGTTTTTAGAAAATATTTTTCATCATCTTCAACAAATGGAACGATATAGGCATAATTATTAATTTCAACAATAAAGATTTTTTGATTTGGATATTTCTCTTTATTAGGATGTTAAAAAATATCTAATATTTTTCATTTGAGATAGCAAAAACAATTTCTTCAAACGAAATATTTCTTTTCTCTTTTAAGATATTATTTTTATCTTCGTCCCAATCAAAGTATTTCATAAATATCCGAAATGTGTGCCTTATAGGTATACAATTTACAAAAGTGTGATTAATTTGTCAATATTATGTTTGATTTTTTTGAACGGTATAACGGCGTGGCAAATAACCCGTCCGCCCAAAACTACAATTTTACTAAATAACGATTGGTTTATTTTAATGAGCAGTTTTTATTTTTCTTTAGCAAAAACTGCGACTAACTTTTCTAAATTGCACTTCACTTTAAAAAAAACTTAAATTTACTTTCAAACTTTCTGTTTACAAACCAAACCGGAATTGAGCGAAGCAGTCGGGTTGATTTGTTTGTTATACTGTTTTAAACTTAAATTTATTTATCTAATTCTTTGACAATTTTTGCAAGTAATTTTTTTAAGGTAGGTAAATCTTTTTTAGCAGTTTTCCAAACAACATCAACGTTTACACCAAAATAATCGTGAATAAGTTTATCTCGCATTCCACTTATTTCTCGCCATGGAATTTCTGAAAAATTATTCTTTATTTCTTTCGGTACTTTTTTGCTTGCTTCCCCAACAATTTCAATTGCGCGAATTACTGCAAATTGTGTTTTTTCATCTTTCCTAAATTCGTTTATTGTTAATCCTTTTATAAATAGAATTCCTTTACTTGTTGATTCAAGCATATCATTTAGATATTGTATGAAATCTCTATCGATACTCATATTGGGATTGAATTATTAAGAATTGAATGTCTAAGTCTTGGTTTCAAAGAATTTTTCATAACCAAATCGACTTTGATTTCTAATTCATCTGAAAGATAATTTTCAAGTTCAATAAATTTTAATAAACTTGGCGTCTTTAAAAATGTCACCAAAATATCAACGTCGCTTTTTTGATTTTGTTTATTTCTTATATAAGAACCAAAAACTTCAATTTTATTAACATTGAATTTTTCTTTTATAATTGGTTCAACATTTTTTAAAATACTAAGTATATATTGAATGTCTTTTTTCATAGTTAGAAAAATGTATTAATTATCTCAATAATTCAACATTTATTTAACAGTATAACGGCGTAGCAAATAACCCGACGCCAAACACAACAATTTTATATAATAATGAATGATTTATTTTAAAGAGCAGTTTTTAATTTTCCATAACAAAAACAGCGACTCTCCGTTAGCTAACGGATTTCTAAATTGCACTTCACTTTAACAAAAAACTTAAATGAACTTTCCAAACTTTCTGTTTACAAACCAAACCGGAAATGAGCGAAGCAGTCGGGTTGATTTGTTTGTTATATAGCATTTACTTTTATCTTAACAACAACATTTTTTTTGTCTCTAAATATTTATCACATTGAATTCTATAAAAATAAATACCACTTGAATATCCATTCCCATCCCATATTACATTATAAATACCAGGCATTTCAATTTTATCAACAAGTGTTTTAATTTTATTTCCTAAAATATCATAAATTGTTAAAGTAACTTTTGATTGTTTAGGAATAGTATAACTTATTTTTGTTGTTGGATTGAACGGATTTGGATAATTCTGGTCAAGTCTATAAGTTAATGGAATTACTCCCGTAACTTCAACAACAGAGCTATATGTTATAGTGCCGTCAATATTAATTTCTTTTAAACGGTATGAAATTGTGTTTGACATTATTTTGCTAATATCATCAGTATATTCATATTGATTTCTGTTGTTTAAAATGTTATTTATTTTCTGCCATGCTCCTGCATTTAGCATCCTTTCAATTTCAAATTCCTTAATGTTATTTCCTACCTTAGTATACCAATTAAGTTTTATTATTTTATTCTGCTGATTTACCGTAAAAGTTGTAGTATAATCCACAGAGGTAACAACATTGCCAAAAATAAAAAATGGCGTTGCATTGTATTCGACTGTATTACCAGTTTTATCTATCGCAAATAGTTTTAAATTATATATACCCTCTTTTAAAGTATCTGGAATAACAAAACTACCCACAAAATTTTGACTATTTACATTCTTTTTAACTGAATAAAATGAAGAGTCTGAAATAAGTTCTATATTAATACTATCTATTTCATAATCATCATTTATATTCATTATAATTTTATTTTCAATACCTCTTTGCAAATGTGCATTTATTTGACCATCACTATATAAACCAAATGTCAAAAAATACGGTGGATTTTTATCTTCTTTTTGAGTGTCAAAAATGCTATTAACTGAAACATTTCCTTGAATATTATCAATCTGATAGTCAGTATTTTCAAAATTTATCATATGTTTTCCTGGTGAGATATTAATTGGATCATGGTAAAGATCAGAATTATTATAGGAACCATTTTTCACTAAAATATTATCTTTATAAAGTGAATAATTATAACTTTCTAGACAACCATCGCCATATTGTGATTTAAAAAAGAATCCGTCGAAACCAATGCCAGGAGTAGGATTATAAGCAGTAAGATAAATTTTGTTCGATTCATTAAAAAAGTTTCCAAGCCAAATATAGGCTTGGCCATTATGTATTACATCAATGTTTGTTTTATCTGTTTTATACGTACGGTATGTATCGAAAGGATTGCGGATATAAATAGAATCTTTATATGAATCACCTCCAGACAGATAAGTAAGCCATCCGTTTATACTTCTAAGATACCCATATTCATTAATTCTATATTTATCTGTTTCATTGAATAAATAAGAATACCATTCATTATTAAATTGTTTTAATTCCATAAATACACTGTTTGATGGTTGATCTGACACCCACTGCAACCTTAAATTAGCGAAAACAGGTTCTAATAAACTATTAGATTTAATTATATGATGTATCGTCTTTAAATTATTTGCAGTACTTGTAAAATTTAATTTATCATTTATAGGAATATCTGAATTGAATTTATAACAATAGTAATTAAGTTTGTTGTTTTTGCTTAATTGTGTTGACGCTGATACAATAATTTCATATCCATCCGGAAATGAACTTAGGTTAATACTGTTTGCTAAAGTCTCATATTCTAGTCCAAAGTCAGTAGATTTATTCTTAATAATAATCCCAGCATTTATTGAACTATTGTCAATAATGTTACTTTGAGTTTCATCATAACAAGTTAAATTAACTGGAAACAACGTTACATTTTTGTTGACCTCAATTTTTGCAAAATCAGAAAAGGAAAAATTATTATAGATAACTGAACCATCATTAAATTGAGTGATTAAATCATAATTACCATTTTCTAATGGCAATTGCGTTGGATTATTAACCGTCCATGTTTCGCTCCATGCCTTATCTTTCATGTTTGTGATAAGATAACTTCCTGGTGTTTCACTAAAATTTATTATTAAGAGTCTATCCTTAAAAAATGCAAAAGGAATATTAACAGTATCTGAGTAACTAGTAATATTAGCTTCCCAATCATAAGATGGTATTTTTGTACTTGGGTATGGAATAAGATTATTGTCTACTTTAATGCTAAAGGGTATTGTTATATACGAATTTGCATTTATGTTTGTACTAGAGCTTTCAAATGTTGAAGTAATACCATTTATCGAAGTTGGTTTAATTTTTACTGAAACATTTAGATTTTTTTTGTTATAAATTATTAAGGTGTCTCTATAAATCCATTCTTGTTTTGATGCATCATCATAACCAATACAATAACTTGCTTTTTCTAAGTACAAGTCTGCTTTTAAAGCTTTATAGGCGTCCACACGCCCACATCCTTGTGACCAAATATCATAACCAATATCTTTTGCTGAATTTAATAGCCGACTTCTAATTTCATTTACACTCATATTGGGGTTGTGTTCAATCATTAAAGCAATAATTCCTGCAAGAAATGGTGCAGAAATTGAGGTTCCGTCAGCTATATAAAAACTACTATCAGGGGATGCTACATAAACTCCCGCAGGTGCAACAATATCAGGTTTAATAAATTTAGAATAATAATTTGGACCACGAGAACTATAACTAGCAATTTCGTCATCTACTGTTGAGGCACCAACTGCAATTGCATCATTGAAAGCTGCTGGACTAACAATATTCATTTTTTCATTGTCTCCTTTATTGCCAGCTGAAGCAATTGTAATTACCCCAAGTTTAGCTAGATTCTCAACTGCTTTACTTAAAACTGACATAAAAGGATGAATAGTAGCGGCTGATGTTACAACAATTATTTTTGCACTGTCATTGTATGCTTTTTCCATTGCTTGTAATTCTATGTATTCCTCAACAAATCCACCAACATAAATATTATATGCTAAAAGTAATGCATCAGGAGCAACACCTTGATAATCTGCTGAATTACCTGCTAAAATACTGGCCACAGCAGTACCATGCCCTTCTTTATCCATTGGATCATCATCATTGTCATTAAAATCGTAACCTCCTATAACTTTATTACCAAATCCACCTCCTAAACAATCCAGATTATAATCAATTCCAGTATCTAAAACTGCCACTTTTACTTTTTTACCACTTAAACCATATAAATTTTTAATTTTTGTTATACCAGTTTTTGAATAAGCAGTTTGGTTAATATCAGAATTCTCAAGTTTAGCCCCTCTGTTAATTTCATTTATTCTATTTTTACTGAGATAGTAGATACTTTTTACGGCTGGTAAATTTCTAATTTGGTTTATTTGGGATTTAGGAATTGTTAAGGCAACACCGTTTATTATTATTTTGTTTACACCTAATATTGAAATTGAATTATCAAATTTTTCATTAATTAAAGTCTCCATAATTTTATTAACACTTTCAATAAAAATAGAATGCTCTGTATTAATATCTTGATAATTGAAATTAGAAATACTGTTTGGGACTAAGTTATTCTCTTTATTTAACTTGTTTTGTAATGCTAATGGAGGGGTTTTTAATTCAACAAAAATTTCAATGTTAGGATCTTCTTTGTTAAGTATATCATTAACCCTAGAATTATTGTTTCCTTGTCCAAATAAAATATTGATTGGAATCAATATCCAAAGTGCTATTATAGTAAAAATTTTCATAAGCTCTCCAAAGTTTAAAGTGGAACAAAAATTTATGTCTAGAATTTAAACTCAAAAATCTAATAAACTCATTTAATCCCAAAATAATATAAAATCATTTTTAAAATGTTTTGCTATATAACGGCGTGGCAAATAACCCGTCCGCCAAAAACTACAATTTTATTAAATAACGAATGGTTTATTTTAAAAGCAGTTTTTAATTTTGTTCTACAAAAAACTGCGACTCACTTTACTTAATTCCACTACACTTTTATAAAAAACTAAATTAAACTTTCAGACTTTAATTTTGCACAAACCCCAAACGAGCGAAGCGGTCGGGTTGATTTGTTGGTTAGCTGTATATTTAAAATATTATTTATAAAACTCTTTAAAGAAAGTTTTTTCCATGAAATCTACAAATTCTGGAAATGTAAGATAATCTTCGCGTATGCCCCATTTATCCCAAAATTCCCATAAACCCTTATTATCTGTAGTTACTTCACTAAGTTCTATACCTCCAACTTCATTTTGAATATTTTCTTCCAATTTAAAACTTCTGAAATATGTACCAATTATTATAGCTGAAAATGCCCTTCTTTTTAGAAAATCTATTAATGTATTCTTTTCTGAGAATTGTTTTTTAATATATGAAAAAGTTTCTGGTTCAATCCATAATTCACTCATTTCAGGATGTTGCAACATATACTCATCAATTTTTAACCAAATCATTGCGAAGTCATTTTTTGTTTTAATATTTCTTTCTTCTCTCATTAGCGTTATTTGTTTATTTACTTGTTTGATGCTTTTGTTTAAAAAATAAACAGTAATCACTATTAATACTAAATTTAAAGAAGTCATTATTATACTTATTAAGTCCATACTAACACCTTATATTATATTATTTTATATATTTATTTATAATGTTGTATACAGCTAACGGCGTGGCAAATAACCCGTCCGCCAAAAACTACAATTTTATTAAAAAACAAATGAATTATTTTAAAGAGCAAAGTTTAATTTTTCTTTAGCAAACTTTGCGACTTACTTTTCTAAATTGAACTTCACTTTAACAAAAAACTTATAATTACTTTCAAACTTAATTTTTACAAATTCAGCCCAAATTAGCGAAGCGGTCGGGTTGATTTGTTGGTTATGCAACTATCTTAAAACTCTTGGTGAGAAATCATCACAATCTCTATTTGAAATATTCTTCAAATTTGTACCATCAATATTTATAGAAAATATATTTGAAGAACCTTTACTTTCAGCTGTAAATATTATTTTTTCACCAGTTGAATTAAAAATAGGATTAGCTGCTTTTTCAAGCTCTACTAAATTTATTGAAGTATTTCCATCTATGGTGATAATTTTGATTATTCTTTTACCAGGCAAATTTGTATGCCCGGATAAGTCATATACAATCTTAGAATTATCTCTAGAAAATTTAGGATTACTTTGATAGTAAATATCATTTGTCAAATTTTTTATTTCTGACCCATCAGAATTCATAATATACAAATCCATTATTGATGAATAATTATCATATGCAATAAAAGCTATTTTTTTCCCATCTTCAGAAATTGTAAAGTCATCTTCAAAAATAGTAACGTCCAATGTGCTATCAGTTAACAATTTTTTATTTTTTCCATAAACATCAATCCTATTTAAATGGTTGGAACCAGAAATACGTGAAATGTAATATATATATTCACCTTTGAAGTCAATTTTTGGATTTTCATTGGGATAAATGTCATTTGTTAAATTAACTTGACTTCCTCCATCAATTGTCATTTTATAAATTTGCGGATTTTGCATAATTCCATTATTAAAATCAAATCTTTCAAAAACTATTAAATTATTAGATGATATTTGCGGTTCAAAATCAAATGAATAACTATTCGTTAAATTTTTTATTTCAGAACCATCTAAAGTCATTGAAAATATATTTGGATAATTTTCACGATTGCTTTCATAAATTATATATTTGTTATCAAAAGTTATGATTGGATTTGTTGAATAATAGCTATCACTATTTGTTAATTGTTTCAAATTGCTTCCATCACCATTTATTACAAATATATTAGAAGTCGAGCCAATATTATTTAAATTGTCAACTGATACAAATACAATTTTTTCAATAGGTTCATTCGGTCCATTTATGGTATCTTGACATTTAAAGACAAATAATAAAATGGTGAATGATAAAATTATTTTTAAGTATTTCATAATAATATTTCTTTGTTGCCTAACGGCGTGGCAAATAACCCGTCCGCCTAAAACTACAATTTTATTAAATAATGAATTTCTAATTTTAAAAAACAATGTTTAACTTTTTTTTTTACAAACATTGTTTTTAACTTTACTGAATTGCACTTCACTTTAACAAAAAACTTATAATTACTTTCAAACTTAATTTTTACAAATTCAGCCCAAATTAGCGAAGCGGTCGGGTTGATTTGTTGGTTATGCAATTTTTAATTATATAATCCGTTAGCTGCCGGTAATGATTTGTATTCTGGTTTTTTATATATTATTTCTTCAATGGTATTTGTTAACTCAATTATTTTATTATGTTCTTCTGGATAACTATTTACTAAATACCAATATATATTTTTCTCTTTGTTTTCATAATTTATTTTTAATATTTGTTTTCCAGGATCTGGATCAAATTCTAGTTTTGTTGAATCTGATTCAGTCCATGTTAATGAATCTGGCAAATTAAAAAAATTTATTTCTTCTACTTTTTGAATTATTTTTTCTTGTTCTTCCTTAGTAAGCCAAAAGTCTGTTGTGATTGTTCCATCTAAAACTAAATCTTTTGTATATTTGAGTTTATATGTATCAAGTTCATTTTTAAATGAATATTTATAAAATATTTGTATTTCTTGAACTGGAGCAATTTTATTTTGGGATTCATTTATTGATTCTGAACAAGAATTTATTAATGTTACAGTTATTATAAAAACTAATATCTGAAAATACTTTTTCATATTTACCTCCTTTTAAATTACATAACGGCGGCACAAATAACCCGTCCGCCCAAATCCGTCAGCTGACGGAACAATTTTATTTAATAACGAATGATTAATTTTACAAAGCAAAGTTTAACTTATCTTTAGCAAACTTTGCGACTCACTTTTCTAAATTGCACTTCACTTTAACAAATGACTAAAATTGAAAACTAAACTTTTTGCTTACAAATCAAACCAGTATTGAGCGAAGCGGTCGGGTTGATTTGCTTGTTATACCACTTTTTATTCTATGTCTTTTTCTGGTAGAAGTTGTTTGAAATTTCTAATTGTTAAAATGAAAATATTTTTTTCTTCTATTCGATAAATTATTCTATACTCACCTTCAAATAATTCTCGAATATTTTCTCTGCTTACTTCTGGAACTTTTCTTCCTCGTTCTGAATTTTCCAATAAAGTTTCAATTTTATTTAAAATATTTTCCATCAAATTTTGTGCAGCAGAAATATTTTCTTTTGCGATAAAATCATAAATACTTTCTAATCGTTCGACAGCTAATGGAGACCAAAATATTTTCATATTTATGCTCTCGAAGTAAATCTTTTTCTTACATCTTTATGCGAAATTGCTAAACCTTGATTGATTTGTGATTCAGCTAATCTTACATCTTCCAATACTTCTATTTTATCAAGCATTTGCTGATATTCAGAAACATCTAATAAAATTGCAGAGCTTTTCCCATTTTGTGTAATTACTAAAGGTCTTCTTGTTTTTTTTACTTGATCGAAATAAAAAGCAACTTTTGATCTAAACTTTGAAAGTGGTTGAATATCTTGATCAAATTGTATTTTGTGCATATTTTCTCCAAAACTTTTATTGTACATCTTAAAGTACAATATACTGCACATATTTACAAGAGAAGAATTTATCTTTTAAGTGGTATAACGGCGTGGCAAATAACCCGTCCGCCAAAAACTACAATTTTATTTAATAACGATTGATTTATTTTAAAGAGCAGTTTTTAATTTTGTTTTACAAAAAACTGCGACTTACTTTTCTGAATTGCACTTTACTTTAACAAAAAACTAAAATAAACTTTTAAACTTTTAATTTGCATAAAACCCAAACGAGCGAAGCGGTCAAGTTGATTTGCTGGTTATAAACTTTATTTACTAATTTTGGAGAAAACTGTAAAACTCTCCTTTCCTACTTATTAATGTTTTATAATCGCCTTGTTCCACTATTTTTCCATTTTTCAAAAAAGAAACATTATCGGCTAATTTCATTACACTTACCCTATGAGTAACAAATAGGATGGTAATACCTGTTTTAGAAAACTCTTTTAGAGCTGATATTACTTTTATTTCTGAATTACCATCCATTGCGGATGTAGTTTCATCTAATAAAATTATCTTTGGATTTTTATAAAATGCACGAAGTATTCCTATTTTTTGTTTTTCACCACCAGAAAAATTAACACCTTTTTCTTCTACATACGATTCAATACCATTGGGAAGTCCATAAATAAATTTATTAAATCCAAAAACATTTATATCTTCACTTATTTTATTAATGTTTGGTTCATAATCACCAAAAGCAATGTTTTCAATTAATGAACCTTTAAATAAATCTATTTGTTGTGGAACCGCAACAACATTTTTGCGTAAACTTTTTGTTTGAATATGATTTATATCAATTTGTCCAAATAATATTTGACCATTTTTAATTGAATAAATATTTTGCAGAATATTTAAAATAGTACTTTTACCAGTTCCACTTTCACCAGCAAGTACATTTAGTTTTCCCTTTTTAATAATAAAATCTAAGTTAGAAAATATCTCTTTTCGTGAACCATAGCTAAATGAAATATCTTTTAATATTATATCTTCAATTTCTGTACTAAATTGTTCTTTTTTAAATTGGTCATTTTTTTCATGTTCCAAATCCATAATTTCAAAAAGACGATCAGCTGCTATTAAAGCATTTTGAATCGTAGAATTCATTTTTATTAAACTACTTATTGGTTGATTAAAATAGCCTAATAACGCATAAAACAAAAAAAGAGTTCCAAGTGTAATTTCATTTTCTATTACATAATATGAACCAATCCAAAATAGTATTAATACAAATAATTTAGATATTGTCTCAGATGAATAATTTGAAAAGATTGAGTTTTTTCCAGATTTATAAATAGTTTTTAATAATTGAATGAAACTCATTTCTGTTTTGAAATTCGTATACTCTTCAACACCCATTGATTTAATTGTATTTATTGAACTAAGCGATTCAACAAAATTTGATTCTAGAAGAGCTGCATTCTCCATCATTTTTCTTTCAGTCTTTTTATTCAATTTGTTTATAATAAAATATAGAAACGAATAAATTGGAATTGCCAATAAAATGACTAATGCTAATTTGTAACTATATATGAACATTAATGAGAAAGAGAAGAAAACAATAAAAATATTTAGCATAAAATCTATTGATGCATCATTAATAAAATTCCTAATTTTTATAGCATCATTTATTCTGGAGATAATTTCTCCAACTCGCATTGTATCAAAGAATCTTTGAGGTAAGGTTAAAAGATGTTTATAATATCCGAGTATCAGCCTTGCATCAATGTGTTGTCCGGTTTTTAGTATAAATAAATTCTTTACTGTGCCAAGAAAAATTTGAAATACTATTAGAATTAGAAAAATGACACTTAATAAGTTAAGTAAATTTTTGTTTCCGTTTGGAATAACATAATCCGTAATCTTTTCAATATAAATTGATGTAAATAAACCAATTATTGTATAGAATAATGCACCTAATAATGCTTGTATCCAAACTTTTTTGTGTGGTTTAATTAAGAACCAAAATCTTTTATATATGGAAACTTTTTCATCTTTCTCAATAAAATTATCACTAGGTAAAAGCAAAACAAGAACACCTGTCCACTCTTTTTCAAAGCTTTCAATGTTTCGCTTACATGTTTTTCCTTCTGCTGGGTCCATTATCCAAACTGAATCTTTCCGCACTTTGTAAATTACTACATAATGCTGCAATACCTCTTTTACAATAACATGTGCAATGGCAGGTAATGGGATTTTAGATAAACTTTCTAAATTACCTTTAACTCCTTTTGCTTGGTATTTTAGCTTTTCAGCTGCTTCTATTAAACCTAGTACGTTTGTTCCTTTTTTATCTGTAGAGGCAAATTGTCTAATTTTCGAAATAGGGACAAACAATTTGTAATGTGCAGATATTGATGCAAGACAAGCAGCTCCACAATCAGTTATATCATGTTGTTTTATATTTACTGAAGCCATAATTTAGTTTTGATTATTAAGTTGTGGATTTACAAAATCGTCAATTTTATCAAAAAGTAAATTATAAAGGCTTCGTTTATTATGTAGAAAATTTGCTGTAAAAGTCATCCCTTTTTTTAAATTACCCTTTAAATTATAATTTAATTCTAAGAAATTTTGACTTGTTTTACATATAACTTTAAAGAAATATGAATTATTTAAAATGACTACATCATCGCTAACAACGATAACTTTACCTTTTAACAAACCCCATTCTCTATAATTATAAGCATCCATTTGGATATTAATATCTTGTCCTTGCCTAACAAATCCAATATCTTTAGGAGAAATATAGATTTCAGCAACCAAACTATCATTTGGAGAAATGTTGGCTATTAGTTGATTTTGAACTAAATAACTATTTGGTTGAATACCTTCCAATTCTTGAATTGTGCCATCTATTGGTGCAAGGACAAAGTATTTTCTTTTTAACTCAAATAACTTTTCTAATTCGATAGCTAATACTCTGTTCTCTTGCTCATAGTTGATAAGTTTTCCTTCCCATTCAGATTTTGAAGTTTTAAATAATTGTTCTTTTTGGGATACTGCTCTATCAAACTCATATTCACTATTTTCAAATTCTTTACTTGAAATAAGATCTTTTTGATATAGTACTTTATCTCTTTCTTTTTGTTTTTGTGCACGTTCTAAAAGAAAAGTTAACTCATTAATGCGTTCTAGAAAAAGGCTATAATCTTTTAAAAACATTGTAGACCTAAATTTAATTTGATTAGAAATATTGAAATCATTTGCCTCAATCAAAGTAATTAAATCTGAGATGTAGTTTTTATTTCTGTTTATATCAATTTTTTTCACTTCAATTTCTGCTTCAATTGTTGAGACATCAAAAACTAGCAAAGTATCTCCTTTTAATACTTTTTGATTATCATTTAATTTAAGAGAGATTAACTTTCCAGTAATTGGAGCAACAATCTGGAAATTTTCATTTTTTGTTTTTATAATACCCCTTGCTTGAGTAAATGTATCCACATAAATAAAAGGGAGGGAACTAAAACTGAAAATTAGAAATAACAAAATTGAAGAATATATGATTTGGCTTTTAAAAGATATTTCTTCTAAGTAAAATTCTTTACCTTTTTCAAAAAATATAGCTGGAAAGATTTTCATGAAAAATTAAAATTCTAAAACAGTCCCAATGCTAAAACCAAAATGCTCATCAAGCATAATTTCTTCCGGTAAAAAACCTTTGCTTTTGTACAATAAACCTAATTTTACACCAAAACCTTTTAACCATTTTTCTTTTTCCCTAAATAGATTGTAATTCAATGTTAAATCTATAGCTCCTCCAGTAAATGATTTATTAGTAAAAAAATCAAAAGATTTAGGTTGTGTCCAAAAGTGTGTAGCGATTGTGGTAGAAAATCTATTAGTAATATTATAATCATGTAAACTTAAACCATAACCATAAAACCAATTAGACTCATTTTGAAATTGCCTGCAATAAAAATGGATATTGTACTTTTCATCAATTTTTAACCAAATATTTTCATCGATAAAATCTCCAAATGGTGCCATTGTGAAACCTATACCAAAATTACCTTTTATATTCTCAGATAAATAAAAATTTCTTTTCCCAATTATATTTGAATTCAGTAAGTTTAATAATGAACGCCACCCAAATCTTTTTACTAAATTTCGTTCTTTTTCAGAAAGAGAATTATAATCAGTATATCGGTGAAACTCCATATTTGGTCTATAAATATGTCTTGCGAAACCGTAGATATCATGACCTACAATATCTCTTTCCAGTTCATCAATTTCCTCTTTACTCTCACCTTTATATTTGAATAAGCCCATCAAATAATATTGTAAAATGGCGAGCTTTCTATATGAATATTCCCACTCAATATTTTTATAAACATCTTCCTCAAATGCCATTATCGTTTCAATTCTTCTTGTAAGCATATAATCAGATTCTAACCCAGCGGAATGAAGCCGAATGTAATTTGGCAAATCTGTATCACGTAAAATTTTAAGATCAATATCTCTAACTCCAATTACAGTAGCAGCACCGTATGAATTTATAAAGGGTTTTGATATTGACCCCAAATTTTTTGCTGTTAGAATTGACCTGTGCCCTTCTTCATGTGTTAATGGAATAGTAAATAGCGACAACACTATTTGAAGAAAACTTAACATCTTTTTGTTTTCAACCAATTCATCTAATTCTTTATTGAGTATTCTCAGAGAACTTAGATAATTTTGGTTAGTTTGTTTCATTGTAAATAAAAGAGCGGGAGAATCTTTAATGATAAAATCATATTTATATATATTATTTGTTAAGGAATCTTGACAAAATATTTGAATAGATAAAAAGAAGAAAAAAAGAAATATTTTCATTGTTTTATTTTTTATGTTTGAAGTAATGCGTTGTTAACGATCATGAAATTACTTGACCTACCCTAAATAAATAATTTATTCACTTCATTATTCAATTCATGATAGGTCAAATATAAAATATTACCCAAATAACCAATCAATTAACGCTTCCATTCCTTTATAACCAAGATATACACCTATCATAAAAGTTGTAAATTCACCTCCATTAATTTCACTTATTTCAGTTGCGTTTAATTCTACTACTCCGTTAATTTCATTCATATTATGTTTCATTTTTTTCTCCGTCTTTTTAATATTTTTTTTAACCAAATAACCAATCACCAAGTGCATATAAACCAGCAGCTAAAGCTCCGATGGCTACACCCCATAAAAATTCTTCTAATGATCCACCTTCAATCTCTAAAAGTTCTTTTTTTGAAAGATTTTGAGTTCCATCAATAGCAAATAATTTGTCATTCATAAAACCTCCATTTTTTATTAAATTATAATAGCCTAAGTATTAGGCAATTCTAACTTAATTTTTTTAAGTGCAATATCATTGCACTTTAGCAAATAATCATAAAATACTTCCCCTCCATATATATTTTTTACTTTTTCATTAGTAATAATTTTTACAGAGTATTTTATTTCTAAATTAAAATCGTTGTCATAATAAAAAGTTTCCATCTTTTTATTATACTTGATGGGGGCACCAATTGCACGTAAATATTCTATAATATTGAATAATTGTCTTCTACAAATATTTAATTTCAAAGCAAAATCATTAGAATTACCTGTTTGTTGATTTTTTATTAATTTGTTAATTTTTTTAATACGTTCTAGATTTTCAATATTTTTGTGCATAATTTTTTATCTTATATGAGCTAAAAGTTTATAACGGCGTGGCAAATAACCCGTCCGCCCAAATCCGTCAGCTGACGGAACAATTTTATTTAATAACGAATAATTTATTTAAAGAGCAGTTTTTAATTTAACTTTAGTAAAAACTGCGACTTACTTTTCTGAATTGTACTTCACTTTAACAAAATACTTAAACTTACTTTCAAACTTTCTGTTTACAAACCAAACCGGAATTGAGCGAAGCGGTCGGGTTGATTTGTTTGTTATACCGATATTTTAATGTGTTAACTTATTAACTTTATTATTGAAATTATACTGAAAAAAATTGCCAAAAAAATACTCCCAATTACATAAGATTTAGAATTCATTCTAAGTTCATCCCATTTATCTAAATCTGAGCTAAAACCAATTGCCATTAAAATGAACATAATTGTAATAACATAAATAACGTCAATTCCCCAAATATTGTCGCTACTATTATTACTAATTTTTGTATCCCAAAATATTTTTACAAGTATAATTGATGCAAGGATAGAAGCTACTCTAGATATATAAGTTGTAAAATCTTTCTTAGTTCCTAAATTAAAATTTTCAAATTTTACGATATTTTTGTTAATCTTTTTGCTTGTTAAAAAATCATTGAAAATTAAAAATATTAATTCATTCTCAGAATAATTTGTATTAAATCTCAAATGTTCATTTTGTTCACTATTATGATATTCAATTAATTTTCCATCAATAGTTTTTGCACATTGTAAAAATTCTTTTTTTGATTTTTGAAGAATTATAAAATCTAATTTTAATTGATCTATTTGTTCCAATGAATTACGAATATCATTTTCAGAAGGATTATTAATTCTATCTTTATGTTCTAACAATAGTTTCATATTTTTTTAGCGGTATAACGGCGACGCAAATAACACGCCGCCAATAACTGCAAACTTAAGTTAATTTGTTTCCGCCAAATTTTATAAAAACAGTTTTAAATTGTTTTTACAAAAACTGTTTTTTGGTTATTTAAATTTACTTTCAATATTAAACAACAATTTTAAACAAACTTTCTAATTTAATTTTTACAACAAATGTCAGACTGCGACATGCAGTCGGGTTGATTTGCTTGTTATACCTTGTTTGATTTTGCTAAATTAAAACTAATTCTATTTCACTAACATCAATAAAATCTTTTTTATTTACAGTAGCTATTGTTTTAATATTATTTGAAAGTGAAATGCTTATAATTTCAAAATCATGAATTCTGAGTCCAATTGGTGAATACTTCTTTAATAAATCTATGAATATTGAATTGGATTTTTCGGTTGGATATAATATTGTGAATATTTTTTGAAAGTCTTTTACTACAACTAACGCTTCTTTTATTGAAATACTTGATTTAGGATTTCTAGTAACTACAGATAAAAATTCTGAAATGTTTTTAGAAGAAGTGAATAATTTATTTTCTTTATTATTTAATATTTGTTGCACTGAAATATAATATTTTGATTCTTCATCAATTGCATATATTAATAAATTAGTATCAAAAAATATTTCATTCATATGCACTTTCTCTAATATCAATATCGTCGAATTGCCCCTTAAGCTTAAAAGTATGAATTTTCTTTTTCTCAGTAATTTCAGAAATTACAGTGTCAATGTATTTGTCAACTTTATTTAATAGTTTTTCTGGTACACGATCAATTTTTCTTTTAACTTTTTCTTTGGTGATCACATTTCCCTCAATATTTCAATTTAGATGTGCTAAAATATAAGTCAAACATAGTTTACTTTCAATTCATTATTTTCAATGTATAACGGCGTTGCAAATAACTTGTCCGCCCTTAATTATAATTTTACAAAATAACGAGTGGCAAAATTACGGGAGCAATGTTTAATTTTCCTTGCAAACATTGCGACTTAACTTTTCTTTAATTACACTTCACTTTAACAAAAAACTTAAATTGGATTACTAAATTCTCTATTTACAAATTTCCACCGAACCGGAACGGCGGTCAAGTTGATTTGCTGGTTAGGCAGCATTTTACTTTATTTGAGTTATTATTCATTATCTTAAATCTATTTGTAAATAGTAATTATGGATATTAATTACTAACTAAAATTCAAACTCTTCAACTTTTCCCCATTAATAAAGATACTAATTCGATAATCTGTCTCTGTGCTTGTTGCATTATTGCCCGTATAAACTTCATAATTTTTTTTATATCCACTCATAACTATTTTTCTTTCTTGAAATACAGCACTTTTCTCAAAACTTTTACTGAATAATCCAAAAGACTCCTCTACTACTTCAATATCATTTATCTTACAGATAAAAGAATTTGTAATAGGCATTTTTACAACAGAAATTTTCCAAGGAGATGCTTCTTCAGTTGGTTTATAAAAAGCAAGTTGCGAAGAAGAACATGAAACTATAAAAAATACGACTAAAGCTATAATCAATAGAAAATAATTTTTCATACATTTGCCTAATAAAAATGATATACATAATAAATATATTTTGATGCCTAACGACGTTGCGCCTAACCCGCCGCCCATAACAAGGAAGCCGAGTAAAACACAACTGATAAATATTAAGCCGTAGGTTTGTAACTTGTTCAGTACAAACCGAAGGCAAGTTAATTAATTAGAACGAACACTTAGAACAACAAACTATAACTAAAACACAATTTCAAAAATCACAAATTCGCCGAACCAAAACGGCGGTCGGGTTGAGGCGCTGGTTAGGCATTAGAATATTTTAATTAGTAAAGCGAGTAAAACAATTAACAAGAATAAAACAGGTAACAAAGAACCAACAAAAAATAATATAGAATTAATAGGAGTATAAAATAAATTAAAAAATGGATGGATTGACTTTTCTTCTTTAGTTAAAGCTGAATTCCAGTATCTAAACTTCATACTGTTTATATAAGAAATTCCCGCAAGTCTATCATCATAAGGTTTGGCTATAATTATTTTTAATCTACTAAAAATTATGTATAAAAATAAAACTGCAAGTAAAATATAGAATACATAATGAACACGAAAATCAAGTATGAACTCAAATATTATAATAAGAATAAAGTACAACTCAGATATGAATAAGACTACTTTATTAAAAAATGAAATGGAATTTTTAGATTTATATAAATTAAACGTTTCTTCAATATTCATTTGAATAGATGCCTAACGGCGTGGCAAATAACCCGTCCGCCAATAACTACAATTTATTTTAATAACGATTGGTAAAATTACCAGAGCAAAGTTTAATTTTTCTTTAGCAAACTTTGCGACTTACCTTTTCCTTGAATTGCACTCACTTTAACAAAAAACTTAAATAAAACTTACAAACTAACTTTTTACAAATTCACCCGACTGAGTTCGGCGGTCAAGTTGATTTGCTTGTTATATAGAAATTATTTTGGTAAACGATTTAATTCATTCTCTAATCCGTCTACTGTTTTTACAGAATATTTTGTTTTAATTTTATCTCTAATAAACTTTTCAGCGGCTTGGAAATCTTTATTTAGACCATGACTGATTACTTGTGCACTTAGATAGTTTAGTCTATACTCTAATTCTGACATTTTAAAATTTGAATTTATCGTATCAAGTACGGTTGTCAGAACATCAGTATTATAATAGTATCTACTTATTTCCATTTTTGTTAAATATGTATAAATGTTTTCTGGAAACTCTTTAATCCCCTCATCAATTATTCTATAAGCCATTTCCTCATTATGATCAATATATGCAAAATATTCTGATTTTAATGAATAAAACATTTCATGTGCCTTTCTACTCGGAATTGTCTCCAATTGATCTAGTAAAAATTTAAGTTCTTTTTTTTGATCAGAAATATTATTTTTTTGCTTAATAAGACAACGAAAATAAGCATGAATATAATAAGGATTTGATTTTCGCTGATAGTAACTTTCTTTTGCTAATTCATATGCAGAATCATAATCTTCTAAATTTATATAAACAAGTACTAACTCTCTCTTTGCTTTTATATAATTTGGATATTCATGTAATAGACTAAAAAGTCTTTCTAATGCTACGTCATAACGTCTAGTAAGTCTATAATAAAATCCAAACAAAAAATTATGATCAGGTTGCCCAATAAATTGCACTTCTGTTGTAAATCTTTTGTCCCTATTTTTAGCTAATGCTGAACATAACCAATATCTTATTTCACTAATTATTCGACGATCAATATTTTTTTTATTTTGAAACAAATTGTCAGCTATATCAATTGCTGAATCATATAATCCATTTCTATATAGATCAGTAATTGCATTAAGATAATACGATGGAATAAGTAATTCTTTTGGAATTTCATTAATATTACCATTTTTTATTGCAGTTTGAAAAGCGATTGATAATTCTGACATATCTGTATCATCTTTATCAGTATAATCTTTTAAGATTAATAAGGAGTAATCTTTAATCGATTTGATATATTTATCTTCCATTCTTAGATTAAGACGTAAAATATAATCTCTTACACCGTCATTTAATTTCATATATTCTTTAATAGCTCCGACATATTCAATTATTGATCTCTTAGAAAATTCAACAATTAGTTCACGTAAATTTATTTCCTCCTCAGTTTCAAATATTTTTCTTAAAAGTTTTAAACTAATAATGTCATATTCTGCTAAAATTCTTAGTAAACTCATTGCAGCAACATTATCCTTATATTCTCGTATTGTCGAACTTATATGTTCAGAATTGTATTCGGCAATTACATGTAAATTATTTCTTAATTCATCAATACCAACTTTTTTTAGGTAATCAACTGTAAATATTATCTGTGTTGGAAATCCTGTAAATAATTCTGAAAAATTTTTTTTATCAACCAAAGAAATATCTAAATTCTCAATATCTAAGTGTGCTTGAAATAAATTTTTACATTCATTTTTATCTAATCCTGGTAGTGATATAGAATAAATATAATCTTTATTTTTAAGGCTAGTATAATTAGGAACAACACGAGAAATTATAAGAATAAATATTTTCCTTATTTCTTTGCTTAATCGATCAATTAGTTCTATATACCAGTCAACGATTTGACCATCTTTATAAACAATGCTAAAATTGTCAACTACATAAACAATATTATCTGAAGCATAAATTTCTAGTAGAATAATCTTAGCTAATTCAATTTTTTCTTCCATCGGGATATTTAAAAAATCAACTAAATCTTTTCTATCAATACTCGCTACATAACCAAGATCAAATAGAAATAGTATAAAATCTTCTATACTTGCACTTGAATGCATATTAATAGTTGGAGGGAAATAGTAATCTCTTATTTTATTAGCATTAATTAAGGAATGTTGAAGAAATCTTCTACGACCAACCTGTGGTAAACCAGAAACAATAATGGAAATTGGAGTTGGAATATCATAATTAAAAATTCTTTCATCAAACTCCTTTTTAAATTTATCACGACCAATAAACAGTTGTTGTTTTGCTTTTGTTTGTGGGAACATTTCCCATGCAACAATTCGAAGTTTTTGCAAAATTCGTTCTGCTGCTTTTGTAGGTTTAGAAACAT
Organism: Ignavibacteriota bacterium; assembly: GCA_016708125.1. Lineage (NCBI taxonomy): Bacteria > Pseudomonadati > Ignavibacteriota > Ignavibacteriota bacterium. The sequence continues at coordinate 4,481,697 of JADJGF010000001.1, forward strand.
TTCTTAGATTATATTCTTTAATCCATTCAGGAATTCTAGTATCTGAGTGTTTTGTATTATCAATAATAATAGGATAAAAACCTTTTATTTGATTTTCTTTTATTAATATTTCAGCATTAAATATTTCTTTTTTTACCCACTCACTTTCCAATGCTTCATTTGAAATAAATAAAACAAATACATCTGATTGCTCCAATCCAATAAATATTTCATCGATAGTTTTATTACCTTCTTCAAACGTAAATACATCATAAATAATTTTATCTTGACCAAGAATACTTGCAACTTTTTCAACATAAAATTTTTGTTTACTTGCATGAGATAGAAATGCTTTAGGCATATTTACTCCTATTAATTGGTCAAATAAATTCTATATAACGGCGTGGCAAATAACCCGTCCGCCCAAATCCGTCAGCTGACGGAACAATTTTATTAAATAACGATTAGTAAAATTACCGGAGCAAAGTTTAATTTTCTTTAGCAAACTTTGCGACTTACTTTTCTAAATTGTACTTCATTTTAACAAAAAACTAAAATTGAAAACTAAACTTTCTGTTTACAAACCAAACCCAATTTAGCGAAGCGGTCGGGTTGATTTGTTGGTTATGTTACTTTTTTACTTATTGAGTAAATTCGATTAATTTGAATTTCATCTATATATGGTTTTCTATTTAAGATTCTTTCATTTTTGAAACCAGAACTTTCCAAGGCCGATTGAATTTCTTCCATTGAAAAAAGTGAATAATAGATTTTTGATTTTATGTCTAATAATTCTTCTTCGTATCCTTCAGAATTACCTTCTTTTGTAACGATTAATAAATAACCATTTTTTTTTAATACTCTATTAAATTCTTTAAATACATTTTGCAAATATTTTTTAGGTGTATCTATTATTGAATAATATGATATTATTCCGTCAAAATAATTTTGTTTGAATTTTAATTTTGAAAAATCTCCAATTTCAAAATGTATTTTAGGGTTTTTATTCTTTGCTATTTTTATACATTTTTCTGAAATGTCAATTCCAACAATGTTGATTCCTTTTTGATAGATATAATTTTCAATATGCCCACAAGGTCCACAACCAACACTACACAATATTGATTTTTCGTTAAATAAACTCAAATATTCATCAATTATATTTTTGTCAAATTCTTTTTTCCCCAATTCGTCATAAAATAAATCATAATATTTTTGAGCGGCTTTATTGTAAGCTTTTCTTGTTAATTGATTTGTCTTTTCTAATGTTTCCATTTTTTAAGTAACATAACGGCGGCGCAAATAACCCGACGCCATAAACAATAATTTTATTAAATAACGAATGATTTATTTTAAAGAGCAGTTTTTAATTTTCCTTGGTAAAAACTGCGACTTACTTTTCTGAATTGTACTTCACTTTTACAAATAACTTAAATGAACTTCCAAATTATCTGTTTACAAACCAAACCAGAATTGAGCGAAGCGGTCGGGTTGATTTGTTGGTTATGCATTTTTAATTAATCCAATACATAAACTCTTTCACAATCAAATTATTCTTCTTCAAAATACATTCAATTTCTTCCCCATTTCCATCAAATCCATAATCTAAAAAGTATCGCTCATTATTCTTTTTAATACGAAATAAATTGCGAAGATTATTCTTTAAAGATTTTGGTTCTGAAAAATTTATAGAGATTGTGGAGTCCAATGAATATTTTATATTCTGATTATCTATTAAATCAATAATTCTATTTACTTCGTCAATTTTTATACTTCTATCTTGTAGAATATCAAGTTTACCTTTTGATGAATTTACAATCCATGTATTTGAAGTATCTAAAGAAGTAAGTAAATATTGTGTTTTATATTCAGTTTGATTAGAATCCGACGAATTCCAATAATTTGAATATGCGTGCAAATATCTTGATGTTTTAGAAACACCATTAATGATAGGAGATTCATATACTATAATTTCATTTGGTTCAAAATCTCCAGCATAATAGTCTATTCCAATTTGAATGGAATCAATATTTTGGAATGAATATTTTTGCGCAAAGTCAATAAGATTAAGACTGTCTGATTTTGTAAAATTATTTTTTGACAATTTTATTACCTTGATTGGTTTTTGGGCAGATAGATTAATCCCGAATAATAGAATACAAATAATAATTTTTATACTTTTCATTTTCTATTTTTCCAAATGCATAACGGCGTGGCAAATAACCCGTCCGCCCAACACAACAATTTTATTTAATAACGATTGGTAAAATTACCAAAGCAGTTTTTAATTTAGTTTTACAAAAATCTGCGACTCACTTTTCTGAATTGTACTTCACTTTTACAAAAAACTTAAATTTACTTCCCAATTTTTGATTTACAAATTCCCGCCAAATTAGCGAAGCGGTCGGGTTGATTTGTTTGTTATACATTTTTACTTTAAAACAGTTTGAATTTTCTTTTTTGATATTGTTGTTGCCAATTTACTCGATTTTATTGTGACGCCAATTACACTTACGTATATAAATATTGTAATAAATATGAAAGCATAAATATTTGGAATTATTTTTTGGAAATATAAAACCATACTTATAATTACAATGATAACGCCATTATTAAATAAGTATTTTCCACCTAATCTGTTAGTTTCAAACCAAACTTTTCATCTTTCATCGTTTCTGGTAATCTTATTCCGTACCAATGATTAATTTTTACTTTTTGCAATATTAATGGAATTGATAATGCAATCATTAAAATTCCAACAAAGCCAGAAATTAGAAATAATATTTCCATATTTCCTCCAAATGTATAACGGCGGCGCAAATAACCCGTCCGCCCATAACAACAATTTTATTAAATATCGATTGATTTATTTTAAAGAGCAGTTTTTAATTTAGTTTTACAAAAAACTGCGACTAACTTTTCTAAATTGCACTTCACTTTTACAAAAACTAAAATTGACTTCTAAACTTTCTGTTTACAAACCAAACTGGAATTGAGCGAAGCGGTCGGGTTGATTTGTTTGTTATATGGCATTTTTATATTAAGCAGAATTTCTTAATTCAAAATCTATTTTTTCTTTTAAGATTATTTTTATTAAAGATTGATATGGTACATCTCTTTTATTTGCAATTATTTTTAAGTCATTTAATAAAAATTCTGGTAGTCTTAATGAAATTGTTCTTGTGGATGGTTTAAGATTTGGAAAAGATGTCGATTTGGATTTCTCCCAATTAATATATTCTGTAGAGTCATTTTTGACCAAAACTCTCTTTCTTCTTCTTCTGTTTTAAATTTTGGAATATTTTTTAATTTCTTCATTGTATTTTCTTTTCTCTTTTTTATTCATATCTCTTGCTGAAATTATTCTAATTAAGTTTTTTCTTATTGTAAAAACAGTAAATATTTTTCTATCTGAATCTGTTCTTCCTAAAGCGAACCAACGATTTTCTTTTTCTGAATGATTAACATCATCTGCAACAATTAATGGTTCATTGAAAAATATTTGTTCACATTCAATATGTAAAACTTGATGTTTTAACCAATTTTTCTCAATGTTTCCATTATCCCATTGAAATCCTTCAATATTATCAAAAGTATTTTTCATACAGCTGTATATTATAAAAACATACTTAATTTTGCAATACCAATTTTCTTATTTGCCATATAACGGCGTGGCAAATAACCCGTCCGCCCAACACAACAATTTTATTAATTAACGAATTTATATTTTTACAAAACAATGTTTAACTTTTTTCCACAAACATTGTTTTTAAACTTTCTGAATTGCACAACACTTTAACAAAAAACAAATATTTACTTCCTAACTTTTTGTTTACAAACCAAACCCAAACTGAGCGAAGCGGTCGGGTTGATTTGTTGGTTATGTGCATTTTTATTCTTCTTTAAGTTCACCATATTCTCTTAGAAGTTTTTGTAATTCTGATGGGGGTAATTTTTTAATTGAAGAACGAACATCTCTTGAAATATTTGCTAATTCAATTTTTCGTTCTTCTTTTTTTTCTTTTTCTTCTTCATTATCTTCATCACTTTTTGGTAAAGCTAATAATTTAATATCATTACCTTTAATAATATGCGAAGTAATCAGGTTTGTAATTTGTTCAACTTTTTTGTCAATATTTTTGTCAATGTTTTTATCTTTTTTTATTGCAATTTTATGTTGTTCTTCAGCTTTACTAGAAATAGCAATTGAAATATTATTTAACAATTCTTCTTCTCTAGCCTTTTCACTTTTTAATAGTTTTTGATTACCAAAATAAGCCTCTGTTATTGGGGCAATAATTTTTTTATAAGAAAGATATGCTGCATAACATTTAAAACCAACAGTAAATAGTTCAATTAAATTTATAGCGACATCGACATTAAGGTTAATTACGAAGTCAACAGAACCATTTTGAACTTCAACAATTTTAATATCTTTTGGTGAACTACTATTTATGATTTGATGATAAATTGGGATTGTTCTATTCCATGCAGAAATATTTTTAACAAATTCATTTAGATTTGTAATAGTTTTTTGATCAATAAAAATAATAGATAAAATTGCTTCTTTTTCTTGGGATAAATCGGAATTACTAATTTTTATATATGGATCTATAAATTCCTCAATATTATCGATTTCGTTAATATTTTCTTGAAGCTTTTGATTTAATTGATTTAAAATTTGATTTAATTGACTATAAAATTGATTTAGTTCAATTTCACTGTCAGTAATTAAATTTGCAATTTTTTCATCAAAATTTGTTTCTGTAAATGGTCTTACTGTAGATTTGGGAAATAAACTATTTAACATATTAGGTAAATCGCCTTCGTAAATTGAATTTAATTTACTTGAAACTTTACTAGCAATGTCTCTAAGTGTTACAATATTATTTTGATTGTTAGGTAAACTATTTAAATAATCTTGAACATCTCGCTTAAAGCCCAAATCAATTATTTCATTGTTAAAAGTTTTAATGTAATCATAAATTGTTTCAATATTCATAATATTTCCTCAAAATTAAATAATATTTTTATGCACATAACGGCGTGGCAAATAACCCGACTCCCTAAACAACAATTTTACAAAATAACGAATGATTTATTTTAAAGAGCAGTTTTTAATTTGGTTTTACAAAAAACTGCGACTTACTTTTTTGAATTGTACTTCACTTTAACAAAAAACTAAAATTTACTTTCCAAAATTTGATTTACAAATTCAGCCCAAATTAGCGAAGCGGTCGGGTTGATTTGTTGGTTATGTTGCTTTTTTATTTTTTACTCACGAATTAACATAATTTCATTAGTTACATTCCCATCTTGTATTGCTTTTTGTACAATCATATCTGGTGTTTTAAATTCAAATCTAAATTTTAATGGGGAATTCTCTGGATTAGTAATTATAATTTCGCCTTTATTTTCTGATGTGAACCAAGCTTGGCAAAGTTCCATATTTGGTGAAGATTCTTTTAATTCTGCTATAATAAATTTATCAGCTTTTTTATCATAGCCATAAAGTTGAATTACTCTGTCAACTATTTTTCCGTTCTTTATTACTTTGCTATTACATACTAAACCATTTCCAAACTTCTCATTTTCAGAAATAAATTTTGTTTCATCATCAAATTCACATTTCCAAGTTCCAATAAATTGTTTCATCAATTCAACTTGATCAAGTTTTTCATTCATACTCTGTGCCTTATTTAAATTTACAACAATTAGAATAAATCCTAAAATCATTAAAGTTTTACGAATTACCATAATTTATAAGATCCCATTTATTATTGCTATTGCAACATAACGGCGTGGCAAATAACCCGACGCCTTAAACAACAATTTTACTAAATAACGATCGATTTATTTTAAAGAGCAGTTTTTAATTTTCCTTGGCAAAAACTGCGACTCGCTTTTCTAAATTGTACTTCACTTTAACAAAATATTTAAATGAACTTCCAATATTTCTGTTTACAAAATTCCGCCAAGTGAAACCGGCGGTCGGGTTGATTTGTTGGTTATGCAATTTATTTTATAATATTAATCAAACTGAAGAATTCCACAAATAAAGTTTTATAATAGAATTCCCAAATTTATTGCAAAGACCCCACCACTGTAACCTTTGTTCCCCAATTCTTTAAAATTACTAATAAAATGATATGATATTTTTGGCCCTATTTTTAACCAACTAGAAATAAAGAAATCTATTCCTAAATTTGGCTCAACTCCGAAAACTGTTTCATTAACTACATCGCTTCCAATACTAAATAAATTATCTAAACTTGTTTTTGTTTGTGTTCCACTGCCAATATAAATACCAGTATTTAATCCAAAATGTATTCTTCCAACATCTCCTATTGCTAATTTTTCCGGATAGTAACTGAACCCAAATAATAATGGAATGATTGTTACTGTTGATATATTGGAATAATTTACATTTGCAGATGCTCCAAATGTTCCTACTGAAGCATCAACAGACCATTGGTTATCAAACCAATATTGATAATTTAAATCAATTAAAATATTTGTCTCAGTATTTACCTCAGATAAAGTTGTACTTGCTGAAGTGGTAGAATTCATCTTAAATCCAAAACTTACATTAATTGAATTAGTCCCATTTAAATTCATATTACTTTGTGAATAAACCGTAGAAGTAATAACAAAAAGAATAACTACTATAATTAATATTTCGTTCTTCATTTTAATACTCCTTTTTTTTTAATTGCATAACGGCGTGGCAAATAACACGCTGCCCTAAACAGCAATTTTAAGTTTATTGTTTCCGCCAAAATTTATAAAAACAGTTTTTAACTTCGTTTTGCAAAAACTGTTTTTTGGTTATTAAAATTTACTTTCAATATTAAACAACAAGTTTATACGAACTTTCAAATTTAATTTTTACAATAAATGCCAGACTGCGCACGCAGTCGGGTTGATTTGCTTGTTATAAAGCATTATTTAATTTCTATGTTTGGATTAATTTTTAATAATTCAGAAATAAAAGTATTGAAATCTTTTGGAGCTATATAAAATCTGTTTTTAGATTTTTCAGTAATTTCTAATCTTTCTGATGATAGCGCATAAGAAGATAAAATATTATTTGTTTTTCTAACTTTTAATATATTTTCAATTTTTACATACTTTCTTAAAATCCAACTTTTTATAAATAATTCTCCTTTTTCAATTTTATAATTTGTGCTGTTCCAAATCCAAACTGAAAGTCCAATTGCACAAATAAAAATAATTAACATAGTTTTTGAATATAGGAAAACTAAAAATGGTAATATGAAAATTGGAATACTCCAAATTACAATTGTGTAGAGCAAATCTTTTTTAGGTTCAAAATTCATAATTATTTTTTCTCTTTTTATGCTTTATAACGGCGACGCAAATAACACGCCGCCCTAAACAACAATTTTATTAAATAACGAATGATTTATTTAAAGAGCAGTTTTTAATTTTATTTTACTAAAAACTGCGACTAACTTTTCTGAATTGACTTAACTTTAGCTAATAACTTAACTGAACTTTCCAAACTATCTGTTTACAAACCAAACCAGTATTGAGCGAAGCGGTCGGGTTGATATGTTGGTTATATAGCTTTTATTCAATTAGAAAGTCCACTGTCTCAATGTAAGTCCACTTATTTTCTTTCAATTCAAATAAATATTCAGTAAAAGTTGAACCATTGTTTGCTGAAATTAAAACTTTATTTAAGCTTTTATTAATTCTAAATTCAACGTAAGGTATTGAATAATATTTGAAACCCCATAAACTAGCTTTTAGTGTCGTTTTTGTTTCAATAAAATTTGCACGTGGCCATCCTCGCCATTTTAGGTTTAAATATTTGTTTTCATTTTTAGAACAACAATCACTTTTTATAAATTCATCAATCTGCTTTTTCTTTTTATTATTTACATAAACCACTTGGTTTTTAACTAAATCAGGCATTGGTCTAAAATTTAATAATGTATCAACAATATCATTCTTGTTTTTAGAGTAAATTGGATATAGTGTATCAGAATTAGTAATAATATATATAATTTCATTCTGAATCATTGTATAAGGTTTTTTCAAAAAATCACTATAATATTCTGATATATGAAAGTTTTGAAAATCTGTAAAAATACTGTAAACTGTTTTTTTATTAATATCTAATTCATTTAGAACATTTACTGAAATTGGTTTTATTTCATTTGACCATTTAATAAAATATTCTTCAAGTAATTTATTCGAATCTTCTTCATAAGCTTGACATAAAATAAAATTATTATTTTTTTCTACTTGGGCAAAAGTATAATCAATTACTATAATAATGAATAGTTTGAGTACAATTATTATTTTCAAATATTTATACATTATTTTTAGCTATATAACGGCGTGGCAAATAACCCGTCCGCCCAAAAAACAATTTTATTAAATAACGAATGATTTATTTTAAAGAGCAGTTTTTAATTTTCATCAGCAAAAACTGCGACTTACTTCTCTAAATTGTACTACACTTTAATAAAAAACTTGAATTTACTTTCTGACTTTTTGTTTACAAACCAAACCAGAATTGAGCGAAGCGGTCGGGTTGATTTGTTTGTTATGTGGCATTTTAAAATATTTTAGTTTTCAATTCTTTTTACAACTTCATTCATTGTATAATGAACAAATTGTTCACCAAGACCAGTTAATACATATGGTTTTGTTTCTTCAAAAGCAGATTCCATCGTTGGTGAAATAACTCCTTTTCTTCTTGGAACTTTTTTCTTTAAAAATTGACCATATTGATTCGTTGCTCTTTCTTGACGAATTACACCTCCCATGCTTAAATCTCTAAATAACATTCTGTATAAGTCAGCTTCAGCAGAATCTTCTCTTGGTAATTCACCATTGATAGAATCCCAAATCTCAAAACGTGTTATTCCAGGATTTTTATAAATTTCTCTTATTATAGCGAAATGAGCTTCATGATATAAATTTAACCAATCCATAAAAAGTCTAATAACATCATCTGAGGTTAGTTTTGTCCCAGCCGAATTTGATACAATATTTTTTACATATTTTCTCTTTTCTTCTGTGTCAGATTCATCCCAAATACGAAATGCTTTTCTGACAAGTGAGAGATATTGTTCGCTTTGTATTCGTTCTTCAATTTGTTCTCCGATACCTTCAAACCTATTAACAACTTCTTCCAAATCTTTCATTAATATGCTAATCTTTTTTGCATGCTCCTCGAGCCATTGACTTTGTAGATTATTTGTTTTAATGCCACTTTCTTCAGTTTTGTAACTTACTGCGGCGCTAATAAAACCACCAACCCAAGGAATACTGCCAAGTGCAGCTAATACAAATTTTTCTACCATTCTTTGCCAATTTTTAGGAGAAGTTTTGATTAATTCAGTTTTGATAAACTCAATTGCTTTTCCCTCGAAATCTTTAATATCAGAATTATTCATATTTCGTTCCTTTTCTATGACACATAACGGCGTGGCAAATAACCCGTCCGCCAAAAGCAACAATTTTGTTAAATAACGAATAATTTATTTAAAGAGCAAAGTTTAACTTTCTTTAGCAAACTTTGCGACTCACTTCTCTAAATTGTGCTACACTTTTACAAAAAACTAAAATTTACTTTCAAATTTTTTTTTTGCACAAAACCCAAACGAGCGAAGCGGTCGGGTTGATTTGTTGGTTAGCTTGTGAAAATTATCTACTCTACTTCATAAGATATAAGTTCATACTTAGAGGAAGTATACCATTTACCAGACAAACTTTTTATGCCTTCTTCCCATTTTATATAACCGATATTCGGACTAAAATAATAATCTTGTTGATATCCATTAGTATTGTCATATTTTAAGCGATAATGGTAACATTGAAATGTTTGTGAAGGAGTAGTAAAGCTTTCATTTATAGAGACAACTGTGATTGTCCCATTTGCACCCATGGGACGATAACTATAATTAGCTGATGAAGGATAAACATATTGGAGTGTAGAATATCCTATCCCATTGACATTTGATGAACTATCGTAGTATTGCCATAACCCATCATCTTTGTTCATTTCAAATCCCCAAAATGTTTTATACCATTTTTCATTAAGAATAGTAGTATCAGATTCAACTCTACAAACAATAGTACTAACATTTCTAATATTGCCGATTGAGTCAAAAGATGTTCTTTGATACTCCCACTGATTTCCTACATTAAGTGGAAACAAAACCTCTTTTTCGGTATTGCTTTCAGTAGGATTATCATCATTTCCCTTGCAGCCAAATAGCGATAACATAACTAAAAGCAAGATAAAAATTAATTTTTTCATATTATTATTACCTCAATTATTGTTATTTACAAGCTAACGGCGTGGCAAATAAGCCGCCGCCCAAAACTGATGGTTAAGTTAGAACGACTAATTAAATAATTATAAAAAAATTTTCATAGCAGTAGAAACTTGAACAAGAAACTAAAGACGGAACGACCAACATTAAAATTTGTAAAATGCCGAATGCGAAAAAAGCGGTCGGCTTGAGTTGCTTGTTAGCCAACTTTTTGAAGAATAAACTAAATATCATAAATATGACCGTGCGAAGATTCTCCTTTATCTTTACGAACAATTGTTGGTTTTATCCAAATAAGTTTATGCTGTAAAAAGTTTTCACCATAAACTTGATTTCGCCAATGACCTCTACGCCAATGAGTTGAAAGTTCTTTTCCGGAAGGAATGCTTTCACACTCTTTTTTTATTGAGTCACCACAAAACAATATTTTTGTATAACCTTGACTTTCAAGTTTTGACTGATTCCTTTGTATATCTTTTATGGATTTTGATTTACTTAATTTATCAATCAAACTATCGGGTGGATTTGAAGGATAACGACTATCAACTTCTTTATGTTCCGATGATAGATAGCATAATGCATTAATAATAAGTCTAAGCGATTCTTTAAAAATTGGGAAACCAGGGATAAACTTCTTCTCGATGACATTATCTAAATCAGCTTCCTCATAAATTTTAAACTCATTTTCAATTGAAGAGCCTACAGTTGCATTCTCATCAATCAATAAATCGAATTCATAAGATTTGTCTGGGTTCTCAATAATATTTAATTCGGGATTATATTCAAGATTTGGTTGAACAGTTGTCAGCAATATTTTTAAATATGGTTCTATTTCAGGTTCATATCTTATATAGGCTCCATCAACAAAATAGTCTTTATCGAAGATTAATAAATCTTTTTGAGTGCCGAGATAAATATAAAATTGCTTAAATGGGAAGTGAAGATATTTTAAATAAACATTATCAACATCTGTTTTGTTAAAAAGATTTAATAAAGCATTTGGAAAATGGAAAATATTCTGTCCATTCTTTAAATATTCTATATAATAAAAATATAATTTGTCTTCGTTTTCTATTATCTCATCTAAGTCATTTGAAGTTTTAACTGATGGATAAGATTCATAAAAATCTATTCTTTCATTATAATCTTCAGTAAGTCCATCATCTGAATCGACGTTTTTATATTTTTTAATTATATCCTTCAAAAAAGGACGACAATAAATAAAACGATTTGGGTGATATTTTAAATTTTCTTTTAACATATGATTGAATATTTAGTTGGCTAACGGCGTGGCAAATAACCCGTCCACACAAAACAACAATTTTATTAAATAACGATTGGTTTATTTTAAAGAGCAAAGTTTAATTTTTATTTAGCAAACTTTGCAACTTACTTTTTTGAATTGCACTTCACTTTTACAAAAAACTAAAATTGAAAACTAAGCTTTCTGTTTACAAACCAAACCAGAATTGAGCGAAGCGGTCGGGTTGATTTGCGTGTTATACACTTTTATTGATAATTTTTTTTTTAACTTTTTTGAAATATTTATTTAACAGATTTTTCTTAAATCTTATAAAAACTTTTATTTATTGAAATATTTAAAAAGCTCTAAATATTAAATACATTTTTTGATTAGAAAAACTTGAACAGTAATTTTACATTTTAGAAAAACTAAAACTTAGAAAAATGTTTAACAAAAATTATTAAAAGAACGAAAACTAATTTTAAGAAATATTTTACGAATTTATATTTTTACGAAAAACAAAAATATGATTTTGCGAAAGTTTGAAAACTTAAAACTTTACAAAACTTAAAAGACAATTTTAAATAGATTTTAAACCGTGTATAACGGCGTGGCAAATAACCCGCTGCCAAAAACAACAAACTTAAGTTAATTTGTTTCCGCCGAATTTTATAAAAACTGTTGTTAATTTTGTTTTAGCAACAACAGTTTTTGGTTAATTAAATGTACTTTCAAACTTTAACAAAAACGCTAAAAGAACTTTCAAACTATATTTTTACTCAAAACCCAAACCAGTACGGCAGTCGGGTTGATTTGCTGGTTATGCTTGTTCTATAAGTTTATATGATTCAATTCTATAATTAAGAATATTTGGATTTTCTTTGAGAAGTTCTAATAGAACTTTTGTTGAGCCAGTTGGAATTCTTTTCCCTTGTTCCCACTGTTTTACTGAAGAGGAGCTTACATTTAATACTTTTGCAAATACATTTTGACTTAATTTTGTCCGTTCTCTAATTTTTTGAATATCTTTTGCATTTATTTTGACTTTCGGAATTTTTACTTCAAGTGCTTTCAATTCTTTTTCTGTAAATGATATTTTTAAATTATTTGAAATTAAATCTTGGACTGTTTTCCCAATCGCTTCTTTTATTTTTGCTCTCATTTAATTTTATTCCTTTATACTAACAAATGTGCCTAACTTAACGAGTTCTGAATAATTATGTCTTTCAATTTCTAATAAATCTTTAGCTAATTTTTTAAAATATCTTAATTCATTTTCATCTAAATTATCTTTTTCATTTTTTGAAAATCCATAGACAAATATTGCAATATCAGATTTTTTATAAACTAAAATAGTTCTAAAACTTCCACTTTTACCACGTCCTTCTTTTGATATTCGAACTTTGTAAAGTCCATTAGCTAAATTACTTACTCCAAGATTGTTTGATAAATTTTCAACAGCATTTAATAAATATTTATCAGAAATAGAGTTCTTCTTTGCCCATTTATTAAACCATTTAGTTTTAAGATTTAGCATGAGTAAATATATCACATTGTGTTACATTTGTCAAATTGTTTTTACAAGCATAACGGCGTGGCAAATAACCCGTCCGCCCTAAACATTTAATTTTATTAATAACGAATTTAGAATTTTACAAAACAATGTTTAACTTTTTTCACAAACATTGTTTTTAAACTTTCTGAATTGTACTTCACTTTAGCATAAAGCTAAAATTGACTTTCAAAATTTCTATTTACAAACCAAACCCAAACGAGCGAAGCGGTCGGGTTGATTTGCGTGTTATACACTTTTATTGAAATTTTTTGTTTTAACTTTCTTAGAAAATTTAATTTAATAGATTTTTTTTAATCTTTTACGAAATAATAATTTATTTGAAAATATTAAACAGCTCTAATTTTTAATACATTTTTTGAATAGAAAAACTTGAACAGCAATTTTACATTTTAGATAAACGAAAACTTTGAAAAATGTTAAACAAAAATAATTAATAGAACGAAAACTAATTTTTAGAAATGATTTACAATTTATAATTTTTGAAAAAACCATAATTTGATTTTATAAAAGTTAGAAAACTTAAAACTTTACAAAACTTTTAAGACAATTTAAAATAGATTTTAAACCGTGTATAACGGCGTGGCAAATAACCCGTCCGCCAATAACAACAATTTTATTAAATAACGAATTGTTTATTTTAAAAGCAGTTTTTAATTTTGTTTACAAACCAAACTGAAATTAAGCGAAGCGGTCGGGTTGATTTGCGTGTTATACACTTTTATACAAATTTTTTGTTTTAACTATTTTTTGAATATTTATTTGACAGATTTTTTGCATATCTTTTTGAAAATATTTATTTATTGGAAATTTAAACAGCTCTAAATTTTAAATACATTTTTTGTATAGAAAAACCAAAACAGCAATTTTATATTTTACAAAAATGTAAAACTTGGAAAAATCTTTAACAAAATATTTGAAAGAACGAAAACTTTAATTTTGGAAGAAATAACTTTTTAAAAACTTTGCAACAAAACTTAATTTTGATTTTACAAAAGTTTGAAAACTTAAAACTTTACAAAACTATAAAGACAATTTTAAATAGTTTTTAAACCGTGTATAACGGCGGCGCAAATAACCCGTCCGCCCAAAACAACAATTTTATTAAATAACAAATGGTTTATTTAAAGAGCAGTTTTTAATTTTCCTTTGGCAAAAACTGCGACTTAATTTACTAAATTGTACTTCACTTTAACATAAAACAAAAATGAACTTTCAAACTATTTGTTTACAAACCAAACCAGTATTGAGCGAAGCGGTCGGGTTGATTTGTTTGTTAGGCATTATTTGTAGTTAGTATAATTTGGCACTATTTTAATAATAACATTTTCTTTATCTGAGTAAAATCACCGGCTTTAATTTGGTAAAAATAAGTACCAGAAGCCACTTTTGTTCCGATTTCATTTTGACCGTCCCACATAATTATATAATCCCCAGAGTTTTTTTCTTCATTGAGTAATTCTTTTACTAATTGGCCATTTATATTATATATCTTAATACTAATTCTACTTCTTTTGAGAACTGTAAATTCAATTTTAGTTGAGGGATTAAAAGGATTCGGGAAATTCTGATACAATGTAAAGGAGGAAAAGATATTAGATTTTCCATCATTTATGGCCGTTGGAGCATCATTAAATTTTGTAAGTCTTGCACTGGTTATATTTATTGTTCCTGAAGTGCTAGAAGAAGAGTCAACATCTACTTGAAATATTCCCGCAGTTGTTATCCATGAAATACTTAATTGATCATCTTCATTTTGAAATATACCATTCACATAGTTTTGGGTTTTCGTGTTTTCCAATATTCTTAATGCTGAATAAGTTCCGAAAGGAAATGTAAAATTCCCAAAAGCATCTACAGATTGAGTTGAAGTTGCAATAGATATTTTTCCAAATCCATCATCCGTTGTATCGGCTTCATGTTTTGATGCACCATAAATTAGCGGTAATGGAAAGATATTTGTATTATTTTTTATTGTAATTATTGTGTCAATAATTAAATACCTATTATTAATATGTTTATACAACGTTGTATCATGAACAAATCCTAAATAATAGAGTCCAGTGTTATCTAATTTGTAATAATTTTCGGATAGGGTACGATTATTTAAATCTTGACAATGAGTAGCTTCGGGAAAATCAGATGAATACCACGAATTTGTTAGAGAAATATTAACTGCTGTAATTGTATCAGAAAAGTCAATAATAGGTGTAGTCCAATTCTGAGATGATCCGCTAGCACTTCCGACATTCATAGTTGTTTGTACATTGCCGTTGCTTACTTGTAACCATTGTCTTCCTGGTTCTAAAATATTTAATAAATCAGAAAATGTTATTTGAATTTGAGCATTAAGTATAACAGTCGTTGATATTAATAAAATAAATAATGACAGTTTCCTCATGATTATCAGACTCCTTTATATAAATTAATTTTTGTTCATTTTTTTTATTCTATATTTATAATGCCTAACGACGTTGCGCTTAACCCGCCGCCCATAACAAGGAAGCCGAGTAAAACATAATTGATAAATATTTAACAAACTGCACTTAACTTGCGTCAGCAAAAGTGCAGTTTGTAAGTTAATTAATTAGACCGAACACTTAGAACAACAAACTATAACTAAAACACAATTTCAAAAATCACAAATCCGCCGAACTAAAATGGCGGTCGGGTTGAGGCGCTGGTTATAAGCAATAATTATTTAGTGAATGTGGCTTTAACACGTTTAGATTTTCTAAAATATGGTATCCAGATGATTGCACTTATAATATCTTTAGAAAACTGCTTTCCATTCTCAATAGCTAGACCATTAGCGCCAGTTAAAAGTTCAACTACTAAGAGAATAAAACTAAGCAGAATGCTCACTTTCAACCAAAAAATTACAATGCGTGGAGCATTTTTTCTTTTTTGGAAAAAATAAAAACCAGCATACAGCATTAATATTAATAAAATTATTTGTATGAAAATCTCCAACCCAAACTCAATCCCAAATCCGAATTCCAATGCAAGTGGAATTTGTCTAATAAATGTGACTAAACTAATTATGGAAACAATTGGTCCAACAATTAACCATAATAAAGGGACTAAAAGCCAACCTTCAAAACCAGATAATTTTTCTACTTCTTCATCGTTGAGCTCTGCCCCACAATTTGAACATTTTGTATCACTTTCTTTAACTGGGTTTCCACAATCAGAACAATAATACTCTGAATTTTCTTCCATATGATGTTTGCTTATAACGGCGTTGCAAATAACTTGTCCGCCCTAAATTACAATTTTACAAAATAACGATTGGTAAAATTACCAAAGCAGTTTTTAATTTATCTTTAGCAAAAACTGCGACTCACCTTTTTCTTGAATTGAATTCCACTTTAACAAAAAACTTAAATTGGATTTCTAAATTTTCTATTTACTAAATTTCGCCGAACCGGAACGGCGGTCAAGTTGATTTGCTGGTTATATTGCATATTTTTTTAAAAATATTATTTAGTCTACTAATGGCATTATTTTGAATTTTGATAATCCAAAATAGCCTACTCCATTTATATCATAAAATTCAATAACAAAATTTTCATTCTCATAATGTTCATATCGAAAATCAGTTCTGGCTTTCCCTTTGATTGATTCAATAGATATTTCAGTTAAATAAGTTAATATATTTGTGGATACATATTCATAATTATGTTGGTCATCTACATTCATAATTTTATTAAATAATGTATCACCATTTACAATAATGATAATATCTACATTCGGGATTTCATAACTTTGATTACTTATTGAAAAGAATAAGCTATCAGAAATAAATTTTTGTTCTTGACCGAAGGTACAATTAAGTAAAATCAATAATAATAATACAGTTAATCTTTTCATTTCTTTCCTTGCAATATAACGGCGTGGCAAATAACCCGCTGCCTAAAACTTAAATTTTACAAAATAACGATTGGTTAATTTTACAAAGCAGTTTTTATTTTGCCTTTAGCAAAAACTGCGACTTAACTTTTTGAACATTGTTCACTTTTAACAAAAATGCTAAAACAACTTTCAATTTATATTTTTATACAAAACCCAACCCGGTACGGCGGTCGGGTTGATTTGTTTGTTAGCTGTATATACTTAACTGCTCTTCTTCTCGCTCTTTATTTTTATCCTTTATAGTTTCTACAGCCTTGATTTTATCTATATAATACTCGGGAAGTTTATTTTCTATAGCTCCAACAATAACATGTTTCGTATACCAAGAAAATGGTTTTAATTCAGAATTAATTTTTTCTGTGCAATAAGTAATTGCACTACACTCTGTATTATCTGGATAAGTCTTAAGTAAAATAGATTTTCTTTTGTATCCATCACCAACACCTTCGTATTTGTCAAGTTTATTTAGCTCACTATCTTCAATTTCATAAATGACACCAAACATGATATCTGACACTTCACCAGTATAATATGCATCACATTTACCAGAACAACCATCAGAGCTAATTTTATGAAACATAAGTTTATACTTAAACAATTGACCAATTCCAATAGTTTTTTTTATTGAGACACGGGAAGATAATCGTTTTAATGACATATTTGAACCGTATGCGAAATAAATCATTATGATATCCTATTATTTAATTATTCGCCGCTAAAAAATCATTTAAAAATTCATCTAGAGAAGATTGTAATGTATTTACAATAAACTCTGATGAACCTCCTCCAAGAGACCCAGTTATGCTATTTGACCATGTCGTTGCAATAACAGTCTGATGTTGAGTTTTCTTTCCGCTTCCATAAAAATAAGCCACATACCGATTATAATTTAATTCAATAGTAAAGGCGTTACCGACGACATTTATGTTAACATATAAATAACCATCAAGAGCTTCCTTACTTTTGATAGGCCTAATTTTTGCAAGTCTTATTGATAATTCAAGTTTAGAAATAATTCTTTCTTTTGTTAGTCCAATAGCTTTTCCATCAGTTGAAACATCCTCAACAAGATATTCAATTACTCCTTGATTTGAAACCTTTAGACCATCTTTCCCAGTT
This sequence comes from Ignavibacteriota bacterium, assembly GCA_016708125.1. Classification (NCBI taxonomy): domain Bacteria; kingdom Pseudomonadati; phylum Ignavibacteriota; species Ignavibacteriota bacterium. The sequence continues at coordinate 4,499,842 of JADJGF010000001.1, forward strand.
TGAGAATAAGTGATACTGCTAACTAGTAAAGTGATAAATGCTATCATGTTTAATATTGATTTCAAGGGAACTCCTAAATTTACAGCTAACGGCGTGGCAAATAACCCGTCCGCCAATAACAATAATTTTATTAAATAACGAATGATTTATTTTTAGGAGCAGTTTTTAATTTATCTTTTGCAAAAACTGCGACTTACTTTTCTGAATTGCACTTCACTTTAACAAAAAACTAAAATAGATTTCCAAACTTTTTGTTTACAAACCAAACCAGAATTGAGCGAAGCGGTCGGGTTGATTTGTTGGTTATATAGCATTTTTAGTAATTGCTCTTTCTCATAATATTAATCCGGCATTAACATTACGAGAGTTTTTATAAACAATATGATTGAGAATATAAATGTTAATGAGCTAATTAACATTAAATATTTCTTTTTATGGGTAAATCCGATTAATAAATTTATTGCAGTTGAAATTCCTATTCCTAAAATCAAATAAGTAAAAAAACGAATTGATGATAAATTTTCAGAAGCAAATGTATGAAATTCAGATAACATTGATAATTTTTTGTAATCTAAATAAATCGGAATAAAGTAAATAATAAAAACTACGAAAAGAATGAATCCAACAAATGTTAAAAATGTTGCTAATGTTAACATTGAAAATATTCTTGAAATTACTGAATTTGAATGATTATCATCCAATGAGAAATGGATAGATTTAGAGTTACCGATCATTTGATCACCTCTTTTTATAAATATATATTTATTTAATCTTTCAATTCATATTTGCTATATAACGGCGGCGCAAATAACTTGCCGCCCAAAACAACAATTTTATTTAATAACGAATAGTAAAATTACCAAAGCAGTTTTTAATTTATCTTTAGTAAAAACTGCGACTCACTTTTCAGAATTACGTTCCCTTTTAACAAAAAACTTAAATTAAGCTTCTAATGCCACTTTTTACAAATTTCCACCGAACCAGAACGGCGGTCAAGTTGATTTGTTTGTTATATTGCTTTTATTTTTTTAATTACTTTAACGATATATTCCTTTTATTATTTTGTATCCAATAATATCTTTTATCATTAATTGTACCTTCTCTATAACATTTCTCTTTACCTTCAACAATTAAGGCAACTTTAATTTTTTGTTTATTTTCAAAATGATAAAAAGATTTTGGTAATTCAGATTTATCAATTTGTGATCCAGCTACCCAAGTACAATAACTAAAATGAGGGAAATGTAATGTGTAAACAAATTGACTATATATTATTGAATCTTTTTCGTTTTTAATTGCAACTAATACAGAATCTGATAATTCACAATAAAATGAAGATGAACCACAAAATAATCCTTTTGTATATTCATTAATTGTTGGAGGAGAAAAAGGATTGGGATAAATAGCCCAATAAACTTTTGATGAATCTTCAATATAAGCTTGTTTTGGATATCTATTTTCTTGTTTTATTTGAGATAATACAACTAATGAATTTCCAAAAATCAGCAAAAGAATTAATAATATTTGATTTCTTAAAATGTTCATATAAACTATTATTTTATTAGCAATATAACGGCGTGGCAAATAACCCGTCCGCCTAAATCCGTCAGCTGACGGAACAATTTTATTAAATAACGAATGATTTATTTTAAAGAGCAGTTTTTAATTTTCATCAGCAAAAACTGCGACTTAACATTATGAACTTTGTTCACTTTTAACAAAAATGCCAAAACAACTTTCAATTTATATTTTTACCCAAAACCCAAACGAGCGAAGCGGTCGGGTTGATTTGTTGGTTAGCAAGATATTAATTAAATTTTCTTTAATATTTCGATTCCCTCATACCAGTTGCCATAACCAGAATCAACATTTATATGTCCAGCATTTCCAATATTAATAAACTCACTCCCCCAACATTCCGCAAAATATTTTGCTCTTTCAATTTTTATCCACTTATCGTTATTGCTTGCTACAATTATAGTTTTAAAATTCATTTTTTCTCTTGGTATTGGGGAAAATCCTTTTGCAGGGAAAGTATAATTTTCCGCTTCCAAATCACTTGGTGCCACAAGTAGTGCACCTTTTATAATTCGCTTATATTTGATTGCCCAATGTACTATTGTTGCACAACCTAAACTATGTCCAATAATTACACAATCATTTAAATTATGTTGCATAATTTCTTTATCAATTGTTTGTATCCAATCTTCACATATTGGCGAATTCCACTCTAATTGATTAATTCTTTTGCAATTCAGTTCTGATTTTTCAAAAAATGTTTGCCAATGATTTGATCCAGAATTACCTAAACCCGGGACTATAAAATATTTGTTCAACTTCATCTCCATGTTCTTATCTTGCTAACGGCGTGGCAAATAACCCGTCCGCCGAAAACAACAATTTTATTAAATAACGAATGGTTTATTTTAAAGAGCAGTTTTTAATTTTGTCAACAAAAAAACTGCGACTAACTCTACAAAATTGTACTAAACTTTAACTAAAAACTTAAATTAACTTCCCAACTTTTTGTTTACAAACCAAACCAGAATTGAGCGAAGCGGTCGGGTTGATTTGCTGGTTATACACCTTTTAATTACTAAAATAATTTTTCAAATCCTCATTCCACACAAAAAACGATGATGCGACATTACTCCATTTTTCGACATCAACTTCAGAATCAACCTGGAAAACCTTAACTCGTTTACCAATTTTTCCAACGTCTTTTACGTGACAATTTATTCTTTTTTCAATCTCAGACTTATTATAAATTCTTATTGCACCATCAAAATGTTCAATTTTATTAGTTTCTTTATTAAAAATTGTATGAAAATATCTGCTTGCACGACAATCATAAAAATTAGTTTTGGGAACTTCTTCAAAAATAATATGTACTTCATTTTCTTTTGGAATCCACACAGCATCTGTAAATTGTGTTTGAGAAAAATCATAACGATCATCCATCCATCTAACATGGGTTATCTCTTTTAAAGAATTAAATGAATTTAACTCTGGAGGTTTTCCATAAATGAACATTCTATAGTTCATTGACTAAAGCTATCTTTATCAAAAACCAAAAACGGATCCAATCTGACTTTTACCTCACATGTTTTACTCAAAGTAAATAAATGCCCTGCACACCAATACATAGAATTTGGAACGGGTAATGTTAAAAGAATTTGAAATACTTTTTTACTTGATTTAAGAATTTCATGCATTTTTGAAATTGAGAT